>NZ_MWRZ01000001.1:0-1756401 GCF_002211465.1 Zobellia sp. OII3
CGGCCGTAAAAAACAATATTTCAAAAGGAACGTTTACTCTTTGTTTACCCTCGCTTAACAAACATCTTCATACCTGTTTTGCGGGCTGCAAATGTAAGACCCTTTTTTAATTCTCAAAGAGTTTTTTGGAAAAAATTTCATTTTTTTTTGCCCTCATTTTGCACCTGCTTGATAATGAAGCCAAAAGCATCTGAATCATTTTTGCTTTTTTTAAACCTTACCCAGGCCAAGCCTGCAATTTTCACTATTAACCCTTTCTTAACCTTGGTCGACCTAGAGCTCAATTTCGTCTATCCAACCGGAAATTTATCTCCACCCTACATAAAAAAGCATGTCGATAGGGTAAAAAAAATATACAGTCGGGCTAAATCTTTATTCCTTTAAATAGAATTTTGATGGAGTATGGGAATCCTTCCCCATAAATACCCCTCCTAAGAAACTACATTTTTATGAAAAGAAATTCCAAACCAAACCAAAACGGATCACAAAATCGCGATATGGGTAGTTGGGTGCGGAGTAATAATTCGGTTCACTACTGAACAAGGTATTGAAGTGTTCCGCCTTTAAATAGATCCGGGTCTGCTGTATCTTGGCGTTGATGAAGAAGTCCAACATAGGGAAGCTTCCCAACTTCTGGTCATTCTGAAGATAGAACTCCCCTAGGAGCGAATTATAGGCGTCCATGTTATATTCCGAAAAATACTTAAGGGTAATCCCCGTCTGCATAAACATGGCCTTCTTAAAGACCTCTGAGGAAAAATACAGGGTGTTTCTTGTAACGAGCTCTGGAACGTTCAACACTTGATTGGCCTGCGATACGTTTTGGTACATGACCGTATTGTTCAAGGCAAAGCCCCCTAACTTGAATTCCTTGGCGTATTTGATCTTGGTATGGTTGAGTACGTTGTTTTCCTGTAACGGACGGATCGTGGCATTCTCCATGCCCTCCTCTATGGCTTGCAAAGGGTCTTGCCCAAAATAGGTATAGTTGTCTACCGTTTCATAGCTCATGGAAAGATGGCCCCATATTTGGGATTCAAAATCAAAACGCAGACCGTAGACCTGTTCCTTCTCAAAATTAGAGAGGTTCGACCAGTTGTAATTTTCGTAATCGCTTTGATAGAGCAAGAAATTAAAGTTGGGCATCTTCGACGAGCCATATGCAGATACCGCCAGCTTATGCTTGTCGTTAAGCTTATACGATGCAGATGCATTCATTTGATTACCGCCCAAGTCACCCGTTAGATTGTATTTTGCCATGGCCTTGAGCTGAAAACCCTTGATACGTTTTTCATACTCGGCCCCAATAGCAATCTCTTCACCCTTTAAACGGCTCGGTATCTCAACTCCGTTGCCATCGATTAAAATGCTATTGAAAAAATAATTGTAATTATATAGTGATACATTCCCTTGAAGCCTACCAAGGGTGGCATTGTAAAACTCGGCATTGACCTGGTTGTACATGGTCTTTAAACTGGCCCTGTCTTCTATGGATGAGATAAAGTTGTTTCCGTAGTACGCATTCGCCGAGGTTTGGTTAAAGGCGTAATACTTGGTTTCATAATTGAACTGATGGCCAATGCCCAAGGAGGTCTTCTCTTGGCTACTCAAATCCTTTTCCTTTCGAATCAGTTTATATAGATGGTCTAAATAGTAGCGTTTGCCCAGTATCTTACTATTGGCATCACTAAAACGGACATCAATTTTGACACGGTTGCTAAATTCCGAATCGCCCGATTCAAACTGGCCTTCTTCATCTACCAGCCCCCCGTTTTCTATATTCTCTATATCTTGGGCCGCTATATGGGCCCGAAGGCTGTATCGGCCATTTTCGGTAACATAATTGGTCGTCGTCCTAAAATTACCCGATTCCGATTGGTTGTACTGGTACTTGCCCAAAGACCGGAAACCTTTATAGGCAATTGAAAAATTCAGCCGTCTTGACGTATTGAACGCCAAACTGGCATCTAGCAATTGACCTTGCTCAAAAGTGGTCTTAAAGAACAAGTCCGACATGGGCGTTGCCACATTGTAGTACTTTATATCTTCCTTTTCGAAATAGTTACTATGAAGCGCAATGGCCCCCATTTCAGGATATAGGTTATTCGACTTGAAATCGACCCCTAGTTTGTTGTAAGGCTTCCCGACATTTGAAAAAGGCATCAACTCAAAATCGTCCTTTCTTAAATAATTGTACTTGTACTCCTTTTGTATGGTAAGCGTGGTATCTAAAAACGTGGTGTCCCTGGCATAAGAAATAATCTTATAATCCCTTATGGTGACCTCTTCGGGTTCGGGTTCTTTCTCTTTTTCCTTAGGCCCGAGCCTTCTCGGCATACGGCGCATGGCCGTAGTATCTACCTCTTTTCGGGGAGGGATGGAATCTTCTTGGGCGAAGACCTGTACACATGACAACTGAATTAAGAAAATGAGGAAAAAATATTTCATTGAAGTTAATTACAGCGGTAAAGTTAATTTTTTTAGTTCGTAATTAAATGTGAAAATTTAAATATGCCATAATAGCCGGGTCTTTCCCGCAAAAACGATCGCCACCTTCCCTTTATAAGACCACCATGCCCTTGGACCGATTTTCCACAACTAGGAAACGCCCCCATTAAATGTCCGCCCCCCTTTTTGCCATTTCAAAGTATTTGACGATATTTCGAAAATAAGTTGATCTACAACAAGAAGCAAACCATGTTAAAGCCTTACCACCACACCCCAATCAAGGAAGCGGGAACCGACGAAGCCGGAAGGGGATGCTTGGCCGGACCCGTAACCGCAGCGGCCGTAATCTTGCCAAAGGGGTTCAAAAACGAGATTTTGACCGACTCAAAGCAACTCTCACATACAAAACGCGATCTGCTTAGACCTATTATTGAGTCGGATTGCGCGGCCTATGCGGTGTCACATGTGTTTCCCGATGAAATAGACGATATCAATATTTTGAACGCTTCGATTTTGGCCATGCACAAGGCCCTTTCCCAATTAAAAACCGTTCCAAGGTTCATAGTGGTCGACGGCAACAGGTTCAAACCTTTTCAAGACATCCCCCATGAGTGTATTATAAAAGGGGATGGAAAATACCTGAACATTGCCGCTGCATCGGTCTTGGCAAAAACCTACCGAGATGCCTATATGGAAGAACTCCATAAAGAATACCCGGTTTACAATTGGAAAAAGAACAAGGGCTACCCCACAAAAGAACACCGTGAGGCCATTCGCAAATACGGCATTACCAAATACCACCGTAAAAGCTTCAGATTACTTCCCGACCAGTTAGAGCTAGGGCTAAAGCTCTAGTTCTGTTTTTCTTACATGTAGGAATAACACATTTTTGACCATTCATATACTATTTGCTACCATCTATACACTATTTCTGCCCCAGAAATACAAGCTTCTATTGTCAAAATGTGATTTCCTTTAGTTTTGGTGTTAACCTTTTTAGGTGTTTCCCATAAATGAAAGAGAAACACAAAGGCAAATGATTCATGCCTTAACGGATAATACTATTATCAAATACCGATTGACATGAAAAAACGAACACATCTGGCAAAACTGGCAATGGTTTTTCTGGGGCTTTTTTTTGTAAGCCATACAAGTAGCGCGCAAATTCTAAGAAAACTTGGGAAGGCCGCTGAGCGGGCCGCGGAAAGAACCGTTGAAAGACGTGTAGAAAAAGAAACCTCTGAAAAAACCGATCAAGCCCTTGATAGTATTTTTGAACCAGGGGAAAGCAAAAAGAAGACGAAGAAAAAGTCCAGTTCAAAAAAAGACAACACCTCAACCAATAAGGCGCCTACCGAAACCAGCGGTACTAACGGAAACTCCGCTTCCACCGTTCCGAAAAACGCTTCGCCGACCATGGCCATATATAGCAAGTTCGATTTTGTTCCCGGAGACACTCCCCTCTTTTTCGATGATTTTTCAAATGACTTTGTGGGCGATTTTCCCTCACGATGGAATACGAACGGAAGTGGAGAACTGGTTACCGTAGAAGGTGAAAACAGCAAATGGCTAAAACTTCTGCCAGGTTTCACCACTGCGTACATTCCCGATATAAGCCCGTTACCCGACGAATTCACCCTAGAATTTGACGTCATTGCACTAGGACTCGACAAAAAAACCTCGTCACAGGCGTACTTCGGCATTGTTATAGAAGACAACAATACCTTTAAAAAAGGAGCGAACATGGGCATGGTGGAATATTCCCTTTGCCAATTTATAGACCCAGGGATAACCGTAGAAAACAAGGTCGCTTCAAAAAGGGTCATTCGAAACATCGTAAAAGCCGATATACGCCAGGTTGTGAACAACAAACACCACATATCGGTAGCCATCAACAAAGAGCGTTTTCGATTTTGGATAAACGAGAACAAATATATTGACGTACCTCGGCTACTCCCCTCGAATGTACAGATGCAGGGAATAAAATTTATGCTTCGCGGAACGGATACCAATAAAGAATCTATACTAATAAGTAATATGAAGGTAGCCAAAGGAGGTGTTGACTTACGAAGGAAACTATTGGCCGACGGAAAAATATCGACCAACGGCATTCTGTTCAACAGCGGCTCGGCCGAGATACAACCCCAGTCGATGGGCATTATACGGCAGATATATCAGGTACTGCAACAAGACTCTTCCATCAACCTCAAAATCGTAGGCCATACGGACGCCGATGGAGATGACAAGAAAAACCTTCAACTCTCAAAGCAAAGGGCCGAAGCCGTAAAAAATGCACTCGTATCTATATATGATGTATCTTCCAGTAGACTATCTACCGACGGCAAAGGAGAATCTGAACCTGTTGGAGACAACTCAAGCCCCGACGGCAAATCTATGAACCGACGTGTAGAATTCATTAAACTATAAATAACACACCTTATGAAGACCGCTTTATTAACAACCGTATTCTGCCTTATAGTGACCACCGTCACTTTTGCCCAAGACAGCTGTAGCAAATTTTACCCTCTGGAAGAAGGGAGTTCGTTTGAATATACAAATTATGACAAAAAAGAAAAGGTAGAGGGCTCAGTGCACTACACCATTACCGAGGTCCGCTCCGAAGGCGCTGCTTCCGTAGCCACTTTTGATATGAAGTACAAGGATAAAAAAGGAAAGGACCTATTTGAATCAAATTACTCCTTCAGCTGTGAGAACGGCCTGGTCACCATTGACTACAAATCACTTTTCCCCTCGCAAATGATGCAGCAATACACGGAAATGGGGTTGGAGATGGACATCTCGGGAACCGATATCGAACTCCCCAACGACCTGAGTGTAGGCCAACAATTGGCCGATGCCAATGTTACGGTGGCCATGAGTATGAGCGGCATAAACATGAACGTTTCGGTCGACCAGACGAATAGAAAAGTAGAAAAAAGGGAAAACGTGACTACGCCTGCCGGTACTTTTGACTGTTATTTGATTACGGAAAACCACATGACCAAGACCATGGGCGCGACCATTGAAACCTCAACAAAGCTGTGGCTGGCGGAAGGCATAGGCATGGTAAGACAAGAAGCGTACAAAAAGAATGGCACCTTAATGAGCCGAACCGAGCTTACCCGATTTACTAAATAATACAAGCAAAAAACGCTTACTAAATTTATAACCGATGAAAACCAAAATACTCCTTCTTCTGTCACTCCTGTTTATTGTAAGCTCTTGTGACGAAGATGTCACCGAAGGCCTTGTAATCGATCCTGACGATATAATTGACAACGAAAACATCATAGTGGTAGACGAAGGGGCGGATAGCGGAAACCCCAAGATTTTTATTTCGCCCAATGAAGTAATCGTCAAATACGACCCAGGGGTTTCACAAGACTCGGTAAGGCAAGACTTCCCCTTGCTCAATTATAAAAAATGCGACTGCGGGGATACCAATATTGAATTGTGGGTTTTTGACCCCGGCATCGATGAACTTGAAATTGAAGGTGTTGTCCAGAGGCTTTCAAGACGCAGCGGGACACGGGGCGAACGCTCCTTCGACATTCAACTTACACCCGTCGGACCATTTCCCCAGCCCGGACAGGATGTATTAGCCGATACAGTAGGCCTAGTCGGCCCTGCTTCCAGTCTTTCAGTTAACATTGCGGTCATCGATACCGGACTCGATTTTAAAAGATACCTGAACACCGAAAGCCCGGAGAAATTTTTGTTTCCCAGCGGCTACTATAGCTACTGCTACGATACGGGTACCGGTTGGAATTTTACAGGTGAAGGAGACCCCAACTTTGTAGATGATAACGGGCATGGCACCTACGTAACCAAAATCATGACCGACGAACTCGACAAGAAAGGCGTCGACTATCAAATTCTACCTTTAAAGGTTTTCGACGCAAGTGGAAGGGGATCGTATTGGGACGTGCTTTGCTCCTTGGCCTATGTAAAGGACATCAACCATTTTCGTAAGGTAATCGATATCGTAAATGCCAGTTTTGGCGGCGGGCTGCCACGTGAATTTTTTGACGAGCCGGAAGCCGGGGAAACCGAAAACATCTTTACCGAGATGCTGGAAGCCCTTAATGATCAAGGCACATTGGTCATTACCTCGGCCGGAAACAAAGGTGAAGACAACGATACCGGCGTCGAAGGGGATTTCCTGTCCTCTTTTCGGTCTCCCAACATAATCTCGGTTGGCGGTTACGAGTACGATACGATCAATCCTGCTGCACGGCCCATCACACTTCACCGCCTCTCAAATTATGGAAGCGACGGAAGCGTCGATATCGCATTGGCCTTCAACAACTATGAGATCATCTACGATACCAGCGATTCACTCCGAAAACAAAGGGTAACCTTACATGGCACTTCGTATGCCGCGGGCGCCTTGTCGGGAAAGGCCGGCACCCTAATCGACAGCCTAGGCAATCTTTCTATCGAAGATCTGAAAACCCATATCTTCAACTTGACGGAACACGCGCCCCAGCTCGACGGCAAAATAGTCGATGGAAGGGCCCTTATCCGAGAAGAATAAGGGGAAACCACCCTAGAGGGGAAACCGCCCATGGCCATCCATGGGCGGTTTTTTTTTACGGCCGCAGGCACTTTAAGAAACTGCGATATACCATCAAATTTCTTGCTATATTTAAGACCCCGTATTTGACCAACAAATTCCCAAACCCGCTGATCGATATGCCCTTAACCCGAATACCCTCTATGGTGCACCTGCGATTCAACTGTATCCTTTTTTTTCTTTTGGGCCATTTGTGCATGGCACAACAAGAAATCTTGACCGAGATTATCCATACGGATGCGCAGAAGGAAGTGATCGAACAAAAAATCGACGCTTTCTTTGCCTCCCACACAAAAGATATGTCCCCAAGGGAATTGGCCGATTGCTACCACGATGTGGGCAATAAATGGTATCACGAACAGTGGTGGGACACAGGGGAGGAAAGCGATATCGAAAAGGCCATTTATTACACCCAAAAGGCTTTGGAAATCAAGTCAGGGTTAAAAGACCTGGAAAAGGGATCCTTGGACAACACCCGTTTCAACCTCGGTGTATTTTACAGTCTTAAAGGGGAAATTTATAAGGCCCGAAATACTTTCTTGCATATTTCGAACAAGGGAAGTGACGTGGAATGGATACAAAAGGCCCGACTTGAACTAGGCTACAATTATTTGACCACAGGCGATTTTTACAAGGCCCTAAATCAATTTTCAGAGGTCACCTTATTGCATGCCGGGGTGCCAACCTCCCCAAGCACATCGCCATACATCATCGATATCGACGCCCAAATCTTAGTGGCGGAGACCTACGCCGAAATGGACCTGAAGGAATTTTCAAACGAGATACGTTTGAACCTTAAAAAAGCAGACTCCCTCATCGGTCGTTACAAGGAAGCCGACAAACAATACCGAAGGCGTATCGACCATTTGGAGGGCAACCGACTTATCGAAAACGGCAGCTACGAACAGGCCATCGCCAAACACAAGCAAGTACTAAAAGACTCCATGGACCTGGGGCCTAGGGATATAGCGAACATACACAGCAGCATCGGCTACTCCCATTTGAAATTAAAAAACTACGACCAGGCCCTCATCCATTTAAAAAAGGCAAATTCCTTGGTTGAAGATTTTTCCCTTCCTTACGAAAACCTAGGCGATTTTTACCTTGACCAAAATAATTACGAAAAAGCCCTGTACCATTACCAAAAAGCCATTGTACTGTCAACCGACGGCAGAAAGGGAATACGTTTCGATGAGCTTCCGTCCGTTGAGGACCTTGAACTTGCAAGCGAAAAAATTGTTTTGCTTGGCCATGTAATCGCCAAGGCCAACGGCTGGTTAAAGTTTTACGAATACGACAAAAACAAAGACCACCTCGACCATGCTTTAAAAACCTTTGCACTGGCGGATCAACTGGTCGATATCATACGATCGGAAAGTACGGAATACCAATCAAAGCTCTTTTGGCGCGAAAAAGGGGCTTCGTTGTACGCGAAGGCCGTACAGGCATGTTACTTGCTCGACAAGCCCAAAGAAGCCTATTATTATATGGAACGCAACAAGGCCTTATTGCTTTTGGAGGATGTGTCCGTGGAACAGGCAAAGGAATTGGCACAATTGCCCCAAAAAACAATAGAACGCGAGTTCAGGCTCAAACAAAATATTTATTTATCCGAAAACGAATTGAGGAATCTTGAACCTACTTCCGAAAGCTCCCTCGATTCGGTCAGGCAACGGGTCTATGAAAGCAAGCGGATCTATAACGCTTTCTCAGATTCACTGGCTGCGGCCTTTCCCGACTATGCCAACATCAAAAAACAAGTCCGTTTGCTCTCCCATACCGATTTTATATCCGATTACATTTCGGACGATGAAGCCGTACTCCAATATATCCTTAACGAAGAACAAGGATACGGTCTGCTGACATCAAGCGAACAAAGTACTTTCTTTAAACTTGACGACGTAAAAAAATTAAATGATCAACTGATAGTGCTCTACGGCCAATTGACCGACCTGACCACCAGCCGAGACGAGCTGACGCGTTTCAATACCTTATCTCACCAAATTTTTAACCAATTGGTACCCGAAACCGTACACGAGACAATTAAAGGAAAAAAACTGACCCTCATTACCGATTACATCCTACAACAGATTCCTTTTGAAGCCTTTGTGACCGACCTCGAGAATCTCACTTACCTAATAGAGAACACCGAGATCCGGTACGCCTACTCGATGTCGTACCTAAATGCAAAAAAACAGGTCTCCAGTAAGGCCAAAAACGATTTTTTGGCCATAGCCCCTATAACATTTAACACTCTGGAACTTCCAGAACTTGTGTTTAGTAAATCTGAAGTGGAAGAAGCGGAAAGAATCTTTCCCGGAAAAAGGCTGATGAACCAAGAAGCTACAAAAGCAAGGTTCTTAGAACAGGTAAACGACTATAACATTATACATCTTTCTACCCATGCCGATATTGGCGAGGAGAACGACCCTTGGATCGCCTTCAGTGACGAAAAAATGTTTCTGAACGAGGTGTATGCTACCAAAAATCAAGCTGACATCGTTGTGTTAAGTGCCTGTAATACTTCGATAGGCGAACTTAAAAAAGGCGAAGGGGCCATGAGTTTGGCCCGAGGCTTCTTTCATTCCGGGGCGAAAAGCGTGGTATCTTCCCTATGGTCTACCAATGACAAGAGCAGTAAGGAACTTATGGTAGCTTTTTACCAAGGTCTTGATGAGGGACTCACCAAATCGGCCGCCCTACGGAAGGCCAAAATCGATTATATCAACAAGTATCGGGGCAGCAGTATTTCTCCGGCCTATTGGAGCGCTTTGATCATTATCGGGGACAACATACCAATCAGGCCTGCCCATAACCAATGGTCTTATATCTTATATATAGTTCTAGGGACTCTATTGGCCTTAGTGCTTTATCTTCTTGTCAAAAGAAGGGAACACCTTTCCTGAATTTATTCCAAGTCCTTTAAAAGTTTAGAGGCTTCCTCTTTTTTATATCGGCCATCGGCTACCAAATCGTTCAACATACGGATGGCATTTTCCTTTTCATTTATCTTCAAATAGGCCAGTGCCACATACCAAAGGGCCTGTGGCCTAAACTCTCCCTTTTCGTTTATTGTTTCATCAAAAAGGGCAATAGCCTTCTCGGCCTGCCCATTTTTAAGATAGGATTGTGCCAAGTAGAAATTGACCGCTTCGGTGTTCTTTGTTTCTTTCAACTGGGTAAAAAGGGCTATCGCCTGAACATTATCGTTGGTCTCATAGGCCACAAAGGCTTGTCGCTCCAACGAAGTATCGGCTTCCTCTCCACGGGTAATGGCATATACCGTATTCGGATACTCTTGAAAGTGCTCCTCATACATATCCATATAACCCGATCCTGAAAAATTGTTGTAGCCCAACCAGCCCAAGCCGACCAATAAAGCTATCGAGGCCGCCATGGCCCATTTTCGATAAACGGTAAACGGTGCTCTTGCCGTTTCTTCTTTTTGAATACCTTCTTCAAAGCCTATAAGTTTGGCCTTAAGTTGTTTGGCCTCCTTTTCACGAATAACCCTCTTGAGGTTATTTTCAAAATCGAATTGCTGCTTGAATTCACCATCGGTCTCCAAAAGTTGGGCGAATAGTCTTTCTTGCTCGGGCGTTAGCCGGTTTGAAAAGTAATCGTAGAGTAATTGCTCCTTATCCATGACTAGTAGGTATTTTCTTGGATGCGTTCCTTTAATGTTTTCATACACCTCGATTTGGCCGCCTTGACCACATTTTCACTATTGTAATTCCCCGCTTTCATTATTTCTTGAATGGTGTAACCACGATAATAAAAGAAGGTCAGTAATTCTTGGCATTTAGCCCCGAGGTCTTTAAAATGCTTCTGGAGTAGTTTCTGTTCCCTTGTCAGGTCGGACCGCTCCAGGTCAAGCGTACTTATCTGTTCATCAGTGTCGCCTACCCGAGTGAGGTCGTAGCTTCCTGAGACTGTTTTTTTGTTCTTCCTCATCCTATCAAAAATTAAATACTTGCCAATAGAGAATAGATAGGTAGAAACACTGCTGGTCAAGCTTTCTAATTTCCCGTTCATTATGTTTTCATAAAAAACGATATAGGCATCTTGATAGATATCGATGTTCTCTTCTTCCGTAAGCTTATAGCGCCTCGCAAAATTCAAAAACTTAGACCGGTTATCTTCATAGACCTTCCGGAGTGTTTCTTCAGAACCTGCTTGAAGCTCTTCCAGTGTAATATTTTTATCTGTCTCTTGCACTTTAATAAACAGGAATTGAAAAGGTTAACATCAACGGCCGCTAATTTAACGTTTTTTGTATGCGCTTTTTGATTATTGCCGGCATATCCCTCAATAATTGGCCGATTGTAGTATTTAAACTACAAACGTTTACTAAAAAACTTCCGGATTATGCTTGGTATTAACCTTTGCCCCCCTAAAACAAGAACACAAAATTTTTAACCATGGAAACTTATAGGAAATTGGAGATAACAAAAAGAATTTTGATGGTCGCTTTGATAGTAACCCTCTGAATATACTATCAACTATAGGCCCAAAATGATTTCCTGACCTAATTTCCCTGTCATGCATAGGTCGAGGGAAATCGTATCACGCCTGTCCCAAACGAGCAAGCCGAGGCCAACCCCGTGGTTTTCCCCCCTTATCTTAACCTTCACCTTCCGCTACCATTAAAGGAAAACTAAAAGTATCACCACAAAAGAAAATATCATGAAAACACCAACAACATTTTTTATTGTCTTACTGTTAGGTATGTTCCTGTTGAATACTTCCTGCTCCAAAGATGACGGACCCAGCGCACCCGAGCCCGTGGCCAAGGAAGAAACAATTAAAGAAGAAATAGAAGAAGAACCGGCCAACAACCCTCCGGACAGCTTTAATTTGATCGGGGTAATCGATGGCGTCACAGACGTGGATGTCTACCCTACCTTTAGCTGGGAAGAAGCTACCGATCCAGATGGCGATACCATTACCTACAACTTATATTTAGGTAGAGAAGAAGACCCAACCCAACTGTACGCGGCAGACCTTACCGACACTTCTTATGAGCTTACATAAGGTTTGCATACCTATGAACCTATTACTGGAAAGTAGTGGCCAAAGATCCCAACAACGCAGAGGTAGGTAGTAGCATAAACCAGTTTAGCACTAGAGGCCTTAATTTTAACCATACCCCCGTTACGGCTGTTGCCCCTTTCTCGGGAAGATTAATTCATACCACAGCTGTTTTGAACAAATAAATTATGGGTCATTGGGGGGCTAGATGGAAACAGAAAAAATGACGTCTGGGCTTTTAATTAAATCCGCAACAAAAAACCTCAGTTAAACCCTGAGTTTTTTTTATGCCCCAATGTTAACCTTTTTGCGTCACGTTCATAAAATGAAAAACAATCGATATTCCTTAAAACTTTATAATTATGAACTTTTCAAAGAAAAATCACGAACACTTTAATTGCAATAGCGAACACGTGAGTAAAACTTCAGTAAAATTTTTAATTTGCTTCATTATGGCACTTACCATTGCAGCCTTGACCTCGTGCCAAAAAGACAACCTTGAAGACGCGGTACTCACAGAAACCGTTCATGGAGAGCAGGGCGTCGCAGGCACGGCGGGCGAAAACGGACGAGACGGCGAAAAGGGCGATACCGGGGAACAAGGGCCACAGGGCGAACAAGGGCCACAAGGAGAAAAAGGAGAGAGAGGTCCTCAAGGCGAACAGGGGCCACAAGGAGAAATCGGAGCCGCAGGAGCAAATGGAGCCGATGGGGAAGATGGAAATGCCAATGTTCGATCGTTTAAATTTAGCCTTACAAGTGTAGCCTCATCGCACCATACCATCGAAATGCCGCAATTGACCACCGAGGTAATGGAAAATGACGTTATTCTGACCTATTTACAATTTTCAAGACCGCTTTTGTTGACATATCAACTACCTGCCACGATAAATGTCGGTCTTGGCGGAGGGCGAAGCCTTGCCGCGGACATTTCGGCATCACTTTGGGTAGGTGAAATTACATTATCGCTAAAAAAACCAGGGGAGCTGACCAGTCTTATGGATTCCGATATTCGTGCCGGGGACTTAAAAACCCTACGGGTCGTCATCATCAAATCGACAGAAAGCACAACTGGAAAAACTGCTGAACAAAACGTTCGGGCAGAACTAAAGTCGGCGGGAGTTAACATTAGTAATTATGATGAAGTGGCGCGATATTATGGTATTGATTAATCTAATCAACTTTAAAAATTAGAAATTATAAAAGCACGAATGAAATTTTTTACGATAACGGTCATGGCCTTGACCCTTGGTTTGGCCTCATGCTCAAAATAAGGCGATATCGGCCCTATTGGCCCAGAAGGATTACAAGGTATCCAAGGTGAGCAAGGGCTTCAAGGAGAACCTGGGCAAGATGGCGAGGAAGGTAATGCGAATGTAATTATATCTAACTGTATTGAAGCAATAAGAGATTATTTTGGCCCCATTGCAGAAATGAATATCCCTCTATCGGAAATTGCCCCGTCAATCATAGAAAGTAGTGTCGTATTGGTTTATATGAAACTAAATGGTTTTCACGAACGTATTTGGCCATAAGGCCACGCCTCTTTACCCCCCATAACTATCGAAACGGAAAGTTCTGAATAAGCATTCACCTATTTTTTAGTAACGAAAACTTAAATATACAATATCGTATAAGCCCTATTGTTGAGTTTAATTCGTTTCCTTCGGATACTGAATTTGGACATGGAATTAGACCTTCTAACATGGCCAAAAAAAACAACAGCGTATATTTTTCTAAGTTGGATTATTATGAGTTGATAGATTATATAGGTTGAAATACTAAAGGTCAAATAACAAAAAACCACGGCACAAACCGTGTTTTTTTTATGCCCGAATGTTAACCTTGGCATACGTGTTTCATAAAATGACAAACAAATAAATAACAAACATTATGAAAATTACTAAAGTTTATACAGCAGTTTTAGCCTTAACATCATTATTGTTTATCAATTGCAGCAAAGGTGACGATGATAATGGCGGGAATCCACCGGTTCAAGAAACCCCAACGATTGAAGGTACTTGGAAGGTCGTAACCAATAACTACTTTGACGATTCAAAATATTTCATAATCAATGAAGATAATACCTTACACATTCTTTACGAAGACAACCTTGGTTTCAAGGGTGCCCAAAATGCCAACTATACCAATAACGAAGAAGAACTTCAACTGACCATAAATTTTGGATACGCCTCTTTATTGGCCAATTATACCGTCAGTAGTGATGACCTTGTTCTCAATTTCCCCGATGGTAGCATTTCCTTAACAAAGGAAACAACTGCCCTAGACCCCGACAACTGGATCAAAAAGCTAAAAATCATTAACGAAGGCGATGCCCCTTGGACCGAAAGCATCGATATCGCATGGAACGGCAGCCAACTCGTTATAGGAAACGGATACGAGGCCGAAGCTATCGGACTCGTAAACCCTGAAACATTTGCCCTAGAAGGTACCATTGCTACCACTAGAAGCGCATTTGCCGTCGAAATCGAGAACTATGATGACGAGGAAAAATACATTTTTCAAAGTGACAACGGGAACAACAAATTTCATATGTACGATTTAGCGGATAACACACATGAGGATGAGTCCCTCCCATTAGGAAGTTGGATACACGGCTTGGCATCTATAGATCACCAGACCATATGGGCTTCCAGTAACAATGAAGATTCGATTTACCTCTATGACTATGATTCGAAAACCATTTTACAAACCATCGACCTTGAAGAAAAAAGTCCAAACGGCCTAGATTATCAAGCCGGCTATCTTTATATCTGTGCCAGTGGTCAACTCTATAAGTGTAATGTTTCCGATGGCTTTGAGGTTATAGAGTCGTATACCCTACCCGACTATTCAATAACGGGCATAGCTTATGATGGCAGTTACTTTTGGGTATATGCGGAAAAGAACAGTGAAGGCAAACTCGTTCAGTTAGACCTAAGCATCTAAAGAATTGAACCGCGCATCTAACTTTTATAGCCCATACTGTCGTCTATTAAAAAAATATAATAAACCCGAAAAGCAAAAATCATGAAAATTATAAAATATATAACGGTATGTACCCTCTTTCTAAGCTTCCTTTCTTCTTGTGATAAAGACTTGGTCGGCGAAGCCAAGGACCTTGAAGAAGGACCGACGAAAGGACTTCCCGAAGACGACAGTCTGAGGCTTGAAATCACGACCGTGACCCATGAAGACCAAATGGGCAGTTTTTACGACAATGGAATAGTAGAATTTCAAGGTAAAATATGGTCTGTGGCCGGATATAACAGCTATAGCTTACCAAATTGCAACAGTGATATCTGGAGCAGCGATAATGGTATCAATTGGCGTAGTGTAACTTCAAACCACTTTGGAGCGAGAAGGGGACATGCGACCGCGGTTTTTAAGGACAAGATTTGGGTCATAAGTGGCATAAATACAGATGCTTCTCCTTGGGTGGAATACGACGATATATGGTCTTCAACCGATGGGGAAGCATGGACACAAGAATTGGAACACGCCCCATTCGGGCATATGTTCTACCCTAGTTTAACCGTCTTTCACGACAAGATGTTCATTATAGGCACATCGTCTTCTGATGAAATGGTGGTCTGGTCGACCGCCGATGGCATTTCATGGAACTTAGAGGCCTCTTCCCCTTTTCCGAAAAGGGAATCGCATCAGACCGTAGTCTTTAATGATAAAATGTATGTTATAGGGGGGCAAACCGCAGGTCACGCCTATAATGATATATGGAGCAGCGATGACGGTGCTACCTGGACCAACCTCACCCTGTCCGGCGATGTGTTTTCCGGAAGGTTCGGCCACGGAGTCACGGTATACGACAATAAGGTCTGGGTACTTGGCGGAACAGGTATTCTTACAGGGCCTTATGCCGACCTCTATTATTCGGAAGATATGGAAGAATGGACCCAATATACCGATTTAGGCCCATCACCTACTCCGCTGAGCAATTTCGGCACGCTTACCTACAATGGGGCCATTTGGATCTTTGGCGGTTACGACAACCGCGAACCCATTGGTGAAATCGTTACGCTCAAAGCCATTTAATTAGTCTCTATAAAGACACTTCCATATCGATAAGCCTCTTTATTAATTCTTGGAAGAGGCAATCAATTTCAAAGTGGTTTTGTAAACGAAGGACCGAAATCCGAAAGAAATACTTTCATATAAACAAAAAACCGAGTTAGACTCGGTTTTTTTTATTCCGATGTTAACCTATGTGCTTTCCTTACATAGAATAGAGAACCCTATAATGAAAGAACATGGACACTTATGAAAAATTAGAATTCCTTAAAAGGATACTCATCCTTGCCTTTATGGTAACGATATCGATCCTGATCACACTTGTGGCCTAAATTCCGACTCGACCCTATACTTCGCAACGCTTGCCCATTAACAACTTAAAAGCTTCAATTATGTACACGACAAAACACCTCAATTCAACTTTAAGAAAATTTGCCACTATAGCTTTCTTACCTTTTCTTATGGGAAGCTGCGAAACCGAAATACCTTTGGAAGACAGCGACCCACCAAACTTTAGTATTCAAATTACGGGAGACGGATTTAGCGAAACCTTTGACCAAGACACCGATTTCGACAGCTTTCAATTGAATCTTAAAAGAGAGACCACCTATGATTTTATATTGACCGGAGCCGACCAAGGCGGGTTAAAACGTTTGGAAATGTATTTTACCCCTGATTACATTGATATGAACGCCAACCTATACGGACCTTGGCAAGTGACCACCCTAACATTCCTGACAGATTTGATTTCTTGGAACGGCGATCGCTCTTCTCCCCTTACCGGAACAGTGTTAGACGGTTCGTTCACCACCAAGGGCGACAATGTTTCCTTGGAAATCTCCCTCTACCTATTAGACTATGGCGGTGACTCTGGAAGTTCGAACAGTTCCAGTGCTGCACTAAATATCTTTATTGACGACCACGAAACGGAAATCGTGTTTTTCTAAATAGATTCGGCGCACCCTATCCCCTGTATTTCTTTTTATTATATGATGTTAACCTTAACTTACGTTATGCATAAAACACCAAACGCATAAATAACAAGCATTATGAAAACCACATTTAAAATTTTATTCTTGAGTTTTTTCAGTATCGCAGCACTAACGACTTCCTGTTCAAAGGATGGGGATACTGGCCCAATAGGCCCCCAAGGAGAGCAAGGACCGGCAGGCGAACAAGGTGTGCAGGGCCCAGAAGGACCAGCAGGGGAAGATGGCAACGCCAATGTAATCGCTTCCGAATGGTTTCCCTTAACTTTTGAAAAAACCATGGTAAACGAACTGCCGCATTTTAATGGCAACAAAGCAGTTCCGGAAATTACTTCTGAAATCGTTGAAGAAGGAACAGTAATCGTTTACGGCAAACTAAACGGTTATACCGAAAACGTTTGGCCGACCGACAAAGTAGCCCAATTTCCGATTACGCTCATGTACAATGCCTTGGGAAATACCCAAATCGACATTTATAAAGCGTTTATTTCTGAAGGAAACATACAATTCAACGTTACCGAAAACTATGATATCCATGGTGGTGTAAGCCCATATCATATGTATAGGTATATTATCATCCCAACAAACTCGGTTACGGAAAAATCCCAAAATCCCAACTTTAGCAAAATGACCTACCGTGAAGTTATGGACCATTTTGGACTTGATTATTGATAAAATCATTTACAAAATGAAAAACCGAGGCCTACACCTCGGTTTTTTTATGCGCCGATGTTAACCTTGCTATAGCCTATTCCATAAAAAGCCAAACGTATAAATAACAAGTATTATGAAAACTACATTGAAAATTCTATTCATGACTTTTTTGAGCATTACTGCACTGATTACTTCCTGTTCAAAAGATGGGGATGTCGGTCCAATAGGGCCACAAGGGGAGGAAGGCCCAATTGGCCCCCAAGGAGAGCAAGGTGAACAAGGACTCCAAGGTGAACAGGGCCCACAAGGACCAGCCGGTGAAAACGGGGAAGATGGGAAGGACGGCAACGCCGAAGTATATTACAGCGATTGGATTCCTGCCAATTTTACGGGCACCTCGGAAACTATACAATATATGGGAATCGATTTTCCTGCTTCTATGGAATCCGCCTTTAGAATTAAAAACACCCATATTGTTTTGGTCTATTTCACCGGTTACGGCGACGGCAACGTTTACCAACTACCTGTTCTCAATTTTAGAGGAGCCCAATTTACCTTTGGCTATGGTTCTGGCAGTGCCGCTTCAGAGGATATCAACATATATGCAAGATCAACAAGCACCAGTCCGCTGAGCGAGTACGCCATAAGCCCTGAACGAGGGAATAGGTTCCGTTACCTTATCATTCCCCCGAACATACTCATCTCTTCAAAAGGGAATACACCGGATTTTAACAAAATGACCTACCGTGAAGTTATGGACCATTTTGGACTTGATTATTGATAAAATCATTTACAAAATGAAAAACCGAGGCCTACACCTCGGTTTTTTTATGCGCCGATGTTAACCATGACCTATGAAAAAGCCTTCCCATAGTTATTTCCAAAGAGGTTATAATGGATATTGATGAAATCAATGTTGGGTCCCTCGTTGTAGAAGTAATATCCGATTCTGGCCAAACGCTGGACTTTAGATTCATTCTTGTTAAAGGCAATCTAGCCGGAAAAACAGAAAGGGAAAACATTAAAAAAATGACTTACGAAGAAATTATGCAGTATTTTGGCTTGGAATAGTAATGTGCTTTCTAAGCAAAGAAAAAATTATGAAATTTACAATGAAATTATTAGGTATGGGCTTAGTACTATTGGCCCTAATGTTTACATCTTGTGCAAAAGATGGTGAAGATGGCATGGATGGAGCCATGGGCCCCGCAGGTACCAATGGCATCGATGGAACTGATGGCACAGACGGTGCTGATGGTGCTAATGGTGCTAATGGTGCTGATGGAGCTGATGGCAATGCCAATGTCATGGCCTCTGAATGGGTTGTAGCGGATTTCGCGGACACATGGTCTTTCTCCAGAGCTTCGGTAACCATAAACGATCCCAATATTACACAAGAAGTATTGAGTACCTATACCATTTTAGGTTATTTTTCCTTTGATGATTCTTATACTGATATTTATGCCATACCATTTACCGAACCTTTATTAAGATCTTTTACCATGGAACAGAAAATGGCTGTCGGAGAATATACTATTACCGAATTCGGCAATCTGGATACCGTAGGCACTATTGACCCCATAGATGGTTTTGTGCGTTATATATTGATAGCACCCGCAGCACTTTCAGGTAAAGGAGGAAATGGCCATAGTATAAAAGGTATGCAGGAAAATGGCGTAGATCTTTCCAATTATTATGAGGTCATGGATTACCTTGGAATGGACTACTAAATCTTAAATTTTAAACATAATAAAAAAAACCTCGGCTCACGCCGAGGTTTTTTCTTGTTCTATTATTTCCGCTTCGAAAAGGGCTTCAAAATGTTTCAGCAACTTTCCTTTTACTTCGTTCAGGTCAACTTCTTTTTTCCCTAATTCTACATTTAAAGAAGTAACGGCCTTATCCTTTATACCGCACGGGATCATCAAATCGAAATACCCTAAGTCGGCATTGACGTTCAAGGCAAAACCGTGCATGGTGACCCAACGGCTGGCCCGCACGCCCATGGCACATATTTTTCGGGCAAATGGCGTTCCTACATCGAGCCAAACCCCGGTCTCTCCTTCCGAGCGCTCGGCCTTCACCCCATATTCGGCCAAGGTCAAAATTACCATTTCCTCTAAAAACCTAAGGTACTTATGGATATCGGTAAAAAAATTGTCAAGATCTAAAATTGGATATCCTACTATCTGCCCGGGGCCATGGTAAGTGATATCACCTCCCCTATTTATTTTATAGAATTTGGCTTTTTTGGCGGCAAGCTCTTCTTCGCCCACCAAAAGGTTGGCCAAATCACCACTCTTGCCCAAAGTATACACATGGGGGTGTTCTACAAATAAAAAGTGATTGGGGGTCGGCTCATCGGCCTCTTCCCTTCGGTTCTTGATCTTTAAGTCTACCGTTTGCTTAAACAGTAATTCTTGATAGTCCCAAGTTTCCTTGTAGTCTTTCTGTCCGAGATCTTGAAAAAGCACCTTTTTGTTCATGGAACAAAGATACGAAAACAGACGGCCTATTTCTCTAACTCTACCTCAATGAGAACAGATTCTGGATCTTTCAAGATATCCAAAAAGTTGACCTCATAGATCATGGTCTTTCCATCCATAGAAAAAGTGGCCGCTTCGATATTCGTAGATTTTATCCTTTTTGGAAAGTGATATTTAAAGGTGTACGTAGAAGAAGAAAGAAACATTTCCGCACTTACCAGGCTATCGACGCTTTGCTGGAACAATTCTTGGTCTACAATGGCCGCTTCACGTTTGAACTTATTCTTATTAAAGGTATAATTTACTTTCGTAGCCCCATTAGCCGGATTTTGGGGCATAGGCTTGCTACCTGCCGCAGGCCCGACCGAACTTGCACTTTGAAAAGCATTAAAGGCATCATTCACTTCCGATACATCCTTAAAATCGGTAAACATATTAAAGTTCATAATCCCATTGTCGGCATCTACCTTCATGTGCAGGCTAAAAGGCTCCAATCTTTTCAGTTCGGCCTGTTGTTCGGGCGACAATTGCGCTATACTATCTTTTTTCTCACGTAGTAAATCCTTGAACACTAGGGTCGAGTCAATAACCTCCCCCAATTTGGTAGAGTCGGAAGAAGGCATCATTTGCATCATTTCACTCCCATCAAAACCGATGTTCATCTTACCTGTTCCATCTTCGTTGAAATAAATTTCTTCCGTAAAATTACAGGCTACAAAAAAAACGGCAATACAAACCGTTACCACTACTTTTAATAATTTCATCTAAAATCGATTCTAGTTAGGATTGTTCAATATGATCAATGCGGCAATAACTCCCGGAACCCAGCCACAGAAAGTCAAAAGTAGGACAATAAAAAAAGACCCACAACCTTTTCCGATAACCGACAAAGGAGGAAAGATAATAGCCAACAAAACACGTAAAAAGCTCATTTTAAACAAATTTTTTGATTGATGATGTACCCATAAGACGTAAAAACGTCATTTTTGTTACATCCATAAAAGGAAAAAACAAGGTCATTTTTTGGGCATTTCAAGCAATCCTGCTTTATACATTAACGCAAACCAGACCGCTTCATTATAATTTCGTATTACATGATGCATAGAGTATACTGTCGATAGCGTATATTTGCAGCCTTAAATATTAAAAAATGCAACTTTCGGAACAAGAAATCATTAGACGAGAAAAACTGACCAAATTGCGCGAACTGGGCATCAACCCCTACCCCGCCGCCCTATACCCTGTAGATGCTACTTCAAAGCGCATTAAATCGGAGTTTGAAGAGGGTAAAAAGGTAGTCATTTCAGGGCGATTGATGTCGCGTAGAATTCAGGGCAAGGCTTCTTTTGCCGAGTTGCAAGACAGTGAAGGCCGGATCCAGGTCTATTTCAACCGTGACGAAATTTGTACCGGCGAGGATAAAAGCCTTTACAACGACGTTTATAAAAAACTATTGGACATAGGCGATATCATTGGTATTGAAGGGGAGCTTTTTACCACCCAGGTGGGCGAAAAAACCGTAATGGTAAAGAACTTTTCGCTCTTGAGCAAGTCTTTACGTCCGTTGCCCTTGCCCAAAAAAGATGCCGAAGGCAATGTTTTTGACGAATTCAACGATCCCGAAATGAGATACCGTCAACGCTATGTTGATTTGGTGGTCAACCCAAAGGTCAAGGAAACCTTTGTCAAAAGGACCAAGATCACCAACAGTATCAGGGAGTTTTACAATAAAGCGGGATACTTGGAAGTTGAAACCCCTATTCTTCAACCCATACCCGGTGGTGCCGCCGCAAGGCCATTTTTAACGCATCACAATGCCTTGAACATTCCCTTGTACCTTCGTATCGCCAACGAGCTATACCTTAAAAGATTGATCGTTGGAGGTTTTGACGGAGTCTATGAGTTTTCCAAAGATTTCCGTAATGAGGGAATGGACCGTACCCACAATCCCGAGTTTACCGTAATGGAACTCTATGTAGCCTATAAGGATTACAATTGGATGATGGACACCACCGAAAAACTATTGGAAAAAGTGGCCATCGATGCCAACGGATCGTCAAAAGTTACGGTAGGTGAAAACGAAATTGAGTTTAAGGCCCCCTATGCGCGCGTACCTATTCTAGAGGCCATAAAAATCCACACGGGTAAAGATGTGGCCGGTATGGGCGAAGAAGAACTACGTGAAACCGCAAAAGAATTAGGTATTGAAGTTGATGAGACCATGGGTGTCGGCAAACTGATAGATGAAATTTTTGGCGAAAAATGTGAGCACCATTATATACAGCCTACGTTTATTACCGACTATCCAAAAGAGATGAGTCCGTTAACGAAAGAGCATCGAGACAACCCTGCCCTGACCGAACGCTTTGAACTAATGGTCAACGGTAAGGAGCTGGCCAATGCCTATTCTGAGTTGAACGACCCCATAGATCAGCGCGAACGTTTTGAAGAGCAATTGAAGCTTTCCGAAAAAGGGGACGACGAGGCCATGTTCATTGACCAAGATTTCTTGCGTGCCCTTGAATACGGCATGCCCCCAACATCGGGTATCGGTATCGGCATTGACCGTCTGGTAATGCTCTTGACCAACAATTCATCGATTCAAGAAGTATTGTTCTTCCCTCAAATGAGACCGGAGAAAAAAGCGATAGCACTGACCGATGAAGAAAAGGCCATTGTAGAATTGTTGAAACCGGAAGGGGAAATGGAACTGTCCGACTTAAAATCAAAAGCCGGACTGAGCGGTAAAAAATGGGACAAGTCGATGAAGGCACTGAACAAACACGGATTGATCAGCGTAAATGTCGAGGGCGACAACAAAACCGTAGTCCTGAAATAAAAAAGACAAAACAACCTTTAAATACAAAGAGCCAATTCACAACAAAATGAATTGGCTCTTTTACTTTAAAAGGAATGCCTGCCCGAAGCCATACCCTATACAGCAAATTCCCCATCAAACTCTAGGACCATCACCCCATTGGCCACAAAAGGAAATTGCCATCCCAACCGCTACACCGCACCCCTCAGCTCTATAAAATTCGGGTTATCAATCGCTTTCAAACGACAATCACTATCTTTAGTACGAAAGCGTCACAAATTTTAACAACCTTGTCTTTAGGGGTTTTTCTTCAAAATAGCCTATAACTAACAACCGCTGTTGTACAAGTTGCGTAATTTTTTGAGTTCTTAACTTTTCAAGTTTTCTATATTGAAGGGTGATTTATAAGAAAAAATAAGACCTAAGTATGAAAAAGAGGACAATACATAATGGTTTTTGGTATCTTTTAAATTCGGTAGGGCTAATGTTATTAGGTAGCTGCCAATCTACTCCCCCTGTTGACTTTAGCACGCAGATAAAACCTATTCTTAACAACAAATGTATTACCTGCCATGGGGGCGTAAAAAAAAGTGGTGGCTTCAGTCTCTTGTTCGAAGATGAAGCTTTCGCTAAAACAGAATCGGGAGTAGCGGCCATCATTCCCGGAAATGCCGCCGGCAGTGAAATGATCAAAAGACTGCACGAAGAAGACCCCGAGCTTCGTATGCCTTACGAAAAACCCAAGCTCACCGACGAAGAGATAGACCTATTGACCCGTTGGATAGATGAAGGTGCGAACTGGGGCCAACACTGGGCCTATTCGCTTCCTGAAAAAGTAGAGGTCCCTCAAATTAATATCGAGGCCAGTCTGGCCCCTACCAGTACTTCAGACTTTGTACAAAACGATATTGACCATTTTATTCTTGCCCGGCTCGACGAGAAAAACCTACAGCCCAATCCTTCCGCAGAAAAAAATATAATCGCCAGAAGGTTATCCTTAGATATCATTGGCCTACCGCCCAGCCAAGAACTCCTCGACCGTTTTGAATCCGAAGAGCTGTCTTATGAAGATTTGGTAGACACTTTATTGAACCAAAAGACCTATGGCGAAAAATGGGCCACGTGGTGGTTAGACCTGGCCCGATATGCCGACTCCAAAGGATACGAAAAAGATATGGCCCGCAGCATTTGGCGCTATCGCGATTGGGTCATCGATGCCTTCAATCGCGACCTTCCCTATGACCAGTTTACAATTGAGCAATTAGCGGGCGACCTGTTACCAGAGCCCTCTCCCGACCAATTGATCGCCACGGCCTTTCATAGAAATACCATGAACAACGATGAAGGCGGCACCGATGACGAGGAATATCGCGTGGCTACCGTCATCGATCGTGTAAACACTACTTTTGAGGTATGGCAGAGCACTACGATCGGTTGTGTTCAGTGCCACAGCCATCCGTACGACCCTTTTAAATACGAAGAATTTTACAAGCTGATGGCCTTCTTTAACAACTCACGTGACGAAGATACACCCGGTGAGTCGCCCGTTCTTAAATTCTATACGCCCGAACAACAGGAAAAGGTAGATAAGGTCATCGAATGGACTACTAAGTATGGGGACGAGGCCTCCGCCAAAACCTACAAGGACTTTTTACAGTTTACAGAACCCGTCTATAAATCGCATTTTTTCAAGGAAATCAACAATGGCTCCTACGATGACCACGCCTCCGTGGTTTTATGGGACAAGGGAAATTGCATCATAGAAAACGGATACACCAACAATGCCAGTTATGTGTACCTCAACTATCGTTCGCACTATAACGGCACAAAAATCATTATCCGTGAAAAGGATGCCGAGGGCCCGATTATAGGCGAGTTCACCATCAACAAACAAAAACAGAATATTACGGCCCGCTTTCCTATAAAGAAATTGGACCGTCAGGGCGATATTTATATCGAAACCCATAATGCCAATGCCAAAAAGGAAGCCAACCTGATGAATCTCTATTGGGTGACCTTTATTCCTGATTTACCCGGCGAAGGCCAGGCCGGATATAGTGAAATGGGTGCTAACCTCATGGAGGCCCTTAACATGAAAACCCCGACCGTACCAATAATGGTTGAAAATCCGGATTACATGAAGCGTACTTCCCAACTGTTCGATCGCGGCAGCTGGATGTCGAAAACCGATACCGTAGAACCGGGCACCCCAGAGAGCTTAAACGCATGGAACCCCGATTGGCCCGCCAACCGACTCGGACTGGCCCAATGGATCGTAGATAAAAAAAACCCCTTGACCGCCCGCACCTTGGTAAATCGGGTATGGCACCAAATCTATGGCAGAGGCCTGGTCTCTACCGTAGAGGATATCGGCTCGCAATCGGATGCCCCTTCGCATCCGGCCATGCTCGATTGGCTTTCCCTACGGTTTATGAACGAGCACAACTGGAGTATAAAGAAATTGGTGAGGGAAATCGTGATGTCGGGCACATACCGACAGAGTTCCGAAAGTACTCCCGAAATGTATGAAATAGACCCCGAAAACGAACTTTACGCCCGTGGACCGAGAATGCGTTTGGGTGCAGAACAGATCAGGGACCAAGCCTTGGCCGTATCCGGACTTTTAAGCCCTAAGATGTACGGACCGGGCGTTATGCCACCCCAGCCCGATGGTGTTTGGCAAACGGTATATAGCAATGCCCAATGGGTCGAAAGCAAAGGGGAAGACCGATACCGCCGGGGTATATATACTTTTTTAAAGCGAACGAGCCCCTACCCTTCGTTCCTGACATTCGATGCGGGAAGCCGCGAAGTCGCCACGATTAGAAGAACCGTAACCAATACCCCCTTACAGGCCTTGGTTACCTTAAACGATCCCGTTTACTTGGAAACCGCCTACCATTTGGCAAAAAACAACTACAGGCCTGACGACATTGAAAAAAGTATTGCCCTGAGTTATAAAAAAGCAACTTTTAAGGAGATAAGTCCCAATAGACTAAAAGCCCTAAAAGCCTTATACCAGACTTCCTTGGCGGAATTCAACAAAAACAGTGAAGCTTCAAAACTATTACTTCCATTTGAAGAGAAGCCTACGGCCGAACTCAGTGCCCTTACCCTTGTGGCCAATGCCATTATGAACTTAGATGAATTTTTAACGAAAGTATAAGCCGTGAAAGACCAAATCG
The DNA here is from genome assembly GCF_002211465.1 of Zobellia sp. OII3. Taxonomy (NCBI): domain Bacteria; kingdom Pseudomonadati; phylum Bacteroidota; class Flavobacteriia; order Flavobacteriales; family Flavobacteriaceae; genus Zobellia; species Zobellia sp. OII3. The sequence goes on from NZ_MWRZ01000001.1 coordinate 26,217, forward strand.
AAAGACTCATTCAAGAGAAACTGGCCCGAGAAGCACAGGAAAAGACCCGAAGGCACTTTATAAAAAGTTGCGCACAAGGACTTGGCGGACTGGCCTTGAGTTCCATTTTCATGGGATGCGACCCGCTCACGAAACCGAACAAAAAATCAGCGACCACATTTTCGGAACGCGACCTTAATCCATTGGCCACTTTGCCCCCACATTATGGTCCAAAGGTCAAATCGGTCATTTACCTGCACATGGCCGGGGCCCCATCGCAACTCGAAATGTTCGATTACAAACCCAAACTTCACAGCCTAGATGGCCAAGATTGTCCGCAATCTTTATTGGCCGGAAAAAAATTCGCCTTTATAAAAGGCACCCCAAAGTTAATGGGCCCTCAGGCCGAATTCAAACAAGAAGGCGATTCAGGCAATTGGGTCTCGAACTTTATGCCCCATTTTAAAAAGGTAGTAGACGATGTCGCCTTTTTAAAGGCAGTGCATACCGATCAGTTCAACCACGGCCCGGCACAACTTTTTATGCATACGGGTAGTGCCCGTTTAGGTCGCCCCAGTATTGGCGCGTGGGCCACATACGGCCTGGGCTCTGAAAACCAGAACCTACCCGGCTTTGTTGTTTTGACCTCTGGCGGAAACACGCCCGATGCCGGAAAAAGTGTCTGGGGAAGCGGATTTTTACCCTCCGTCTACCAAGGGGTGCAATGCCGATCTAAGGGCGACCCCGTACTTTATCTTGAAGACCCAGATGGTATTTCCAGGGATTTAAAGAAAAGCACCATAGACGCCATTACCCAAATTAACAAGGAGGAATACGCCAAATATGCCGATCCTGAAATTCTGGCGCGGATCAACCAATACGAAATGGCCTACCGTATGCAAATAGCGGTTCCCGAGGTTATGAATATCAATAATGAGCCCGAGCACATTAAGGAGATGTACGGGGTAGAACCCGGCAAAGAATCGTTTGCCAACAATTGTCTGCTTGCCAGAAAACTGGTGGAAGACGGGGTACGCTTCGTTCAATTGTTCGATTGGGGCTGGGACAGCCATGGCGTGATACGTTCGGGATCTATCGATAAGGGCCTCCGAAATAAATGTACCCAAATAGACCGGCCCATAACCGCCTTGATCATGGATTTGAAACAACGCGGACTCCTAGACGATACCCTAATCGTATGGGGAGGGGAATTCGGCCGAACGCCCATGCAAGAAAATAGGGGGAATAAAGAAATGCCCTTTAAAGGAAGAGATCACCACGGTGATGCCTTTACCATGTGGATGGCCGGCGGAGGCATCAAAAAAGGTGCTTCACACGGTCAGACCGACGATATTGGTTTTTCCGGAATCGAAGGCCGCGTATCGGTTCACGATGTACATGCCACTATTTTACACTTACTCGGTTTTGACCACGAAGAATTCACCTATGAATTTCAGGGCAGACCGTTTCGATTGACCGATGTAGAAGGCAATATCATCAAAGAAATTTTATCTTAAATAACAATTATAATAGCAACCCTACCATTTATGAGAATGCCACTGACCCTTGTTGTACTCCTTTTTTCCTTTATAGGACTTTCCCAAAAAAAACAATTACAGTTCTTTCAGACCGATTGGGGCCGACAGATTTCTTGGGATGCCTTTTGCGAAAAAACAAAGGCGGCCGGTTACGACGGCATAGAGACGTGGTTTCCTAGGGACAAAAAAAGCCAGAACGAACTAAAAACGGCCCTTGAGAAATACGATTTAAAAGTCGGTTTCTTGAACGGCACCAATAAATCCATTCCTTTTAAGGAAAGTTTAAAGCAATACACCGCCCATTTTAAAACCCTAGTCTCTTGGAACCCTGTGTACATCAATTGCCATACGGGAAGTGATTTTTTTACTTTCGAACAGAACAAGGCCTTTATTGACGCTGCCAACAAAATAGCCAAAGAAAGCAACATTCCTATTTATCATGAAACCCACCGCGGACGATTTAGCTTCAACCTTCCCGACACCAAAAAATACCTTTCGGCCATTCCTGAATTAAAACTGAACTTAGACATCAGCCATTGGATGGTCGTTCATGAGTCGCTTTTACAGAATCAAGATAAAGAGCTCGAAGAAATCGTAAACCGCTCACATCACATCCATGCCCGTGTAGGTCATGCCGAAGGCCCTCAAGTAAACGACCCCGAAGCCCCTGAATGGAAGAAAGCCGTAGAGCGTCATATGGACATTTGGGAAAAAGTGATCCGTAAACAATGGGAAGGCAAAGACGTTTTTACGATTACTACCGAATTCGGTCCCGCAGACTATATGCCCACTTTACCCTACACCCAATTACCCGTGGCCGACCAATGGAAAGCCAATGTCTATATGATGAAGCTGCTAAAAGAACGATTCAATATCGATTAAACAATCAATATGGATGTTCTGAAACAACTTCTTGGAAGGTTACACCCCCTTGTGGTCCATCTACCGATAGGCTTTATTATTCTGGGGCTCCTTTTGCAAGCCTACGACCGTAAAAAGAAAGAATACAACGCGGTATTAGCCCTCATCTATCTGTGGGCCGGTATTAGCGCCAGCCTTGCCTGCCTTACCGGTTACTTACAATACCTGGGTGAAGGCTATGCCTTTGAAACGGTAAAATGGCATTTGTGGTCGGGCATTGCTACGGCCTTGTTTTCGTTTTTGATGTATGCCCAATTAAAAGGGAGCCAAGCGGTTGATTTTTTATCGAAGCTCCCTATGGTGGGATGGTCCGTTCTCTTCTTTGTTTTGGTTTCCTTTACCGGCCACCAAGGGGGGAACATTACCCATGGAGAAGATTATTTGATCGAACCCCTACCGAATTCCATAAAATCGGCCTTAGGTTTTGAAACATTTGAAGAGAAAGAAATCAGTCTCAACGAAACCAATTGGCAAGAGGCCCTTATCTATGAGGATGTCATCAAACCCATATTGAACAACAAATGCGTGAGTTGCCACAATCCGAAAAAAGCCAAGGGCGAACTCCTGTTGAACTCAGAGGAAGGTATTTTGAAAGGAGGCGAGAGCGGAGCCGTAATCGAAGCCTCAAAAGCTTCGGAAAGCGAGCTGTTTACAAGGCTCGTACTCCCTATGGACAATGACGACCATATGCCTCCCGAAGGAAAGTCCCAACCATCAAAGGAAGAAATACAATTGGTACGCGCATGGATCGATGCCGGAAGCCCCTTTGAAAAAACCATTGCCGAATCAGGTCTTGATAAAGCGCTTTTTCTTTCCTTCTTTCCCAAAAAGGCAGATTTTGACCATCCGGATATAGAGATACCCGCTGCATCGGAAGAACACATCAAGGCTATAGAAAAGACCGGGGTTCATATCGACCCCATCAGCAAGTCGTCTAACTTCCTTAGTGTATCGTGCATCAACCAAGCTGCTTTTTCCGATGCCGACTTTGAAGCCCTACTTCCTATCAAGGAACAGATTTCAAGACTCGACCTGGGCCATACCAAAATTACCGATGCCGCTTTTTCTAAATTGGCCGAGCTACCTAACCTGACCATATTGTTATTGGACCATACCGCTATTACCGGAAAGGACTTGCACCTTTTGGCCACACTCGAACATTTAAAATCGATCAACTTAACAGGCACTGCCTTAAAACCGGAACATTTAGAGACTTTAAACGGATTCAAAAATTTACAACGGCTCTATTTGTTCGGCACCGAAGCCACGCCCGAGAGCGTAAAACTGAACAACCCGAAAATCAGTATCGATTACGGCAACTACCAGCTTCCTCCGATACCCTCGGACACCATTGTATATTAATTTTCATAAACAAAAGAAAAAACATAGCTTAGGACCACCAATTCAAAACTATGGAACCCAGTAAAAAAGCGGGACTCTTTTTAGGGCCCATTCTTTTTTTTATTATTCGCTTTTTACCGTTTGACCTGGTCTCCGAAAAAGGAGATGCCGTAATTGCCGTTGCCATCTGGATGGTCGTTTGGTGGATTACCGAAGCCGTATCGATCTCGGTAACCGCCCTACTCCCCCTACTTCTTTTTCCCTTTCTAAAAATAATGGACATCGGTGAGGTGGGCGCGAATTATGGCAGTCCAATAATCTTCTTGTTCTTTGGCGGGTTCGTTCTGGCCTTGGCCCTCGAAAAAGTGAACCTTCACAAACGCATAGCCCTGAACATCATTAAAATTACCGGTACCACCCCCAACAAGGTAGTACTTGGTTTTATGATCGCTACGGCGTCATTGAGTATGTGGATCAGCAATACGGCCACTACCGTTGTAATGCTTCCTATTGCCATGTCGGTCATTGGTCTTTTGGTCAACGATGCCGACGGCTTTACCAAAAGCGACAGGAATTTTGCCCTTTCCGTCATGTTGGGCATTGCTTTTTCGGCCAATGCCGGTGGGGTGGCCACGGTCATCGGAACACCGCCCAATTCGGTAATGATAGGCCTTTTGGAAAACGAATACAATATTGAGATCTCCTTTTTAAAATGGATGGTCATAGGCGTACCCTTTTCCGCCTTGATGATCTGGATCAGTTATATGGTTTTGGTGAAATGGATGTACCCGAATCGCGACCTCGTCTTTTCCGCTTCTAAGAATGTGATCAACGATGAACTCAAAAAACTGGGCCCCATGGGAGGGAAAGAAAAAATGGTGCTCGCTATTTTTGGGGTTACCGTTTTCCTATGGATTTTCAGGACGGTCATCAACGGTATATTCCCCGCACTGAAATTGAACGATACCATGATCAGTATCATGGCGGCAATTGCAATGTTCGCCATCCCCTACGACATAAAAAAGGGCGACTTTATCATTGTATGGAAAGACACCCAAAAATTAGCTTGGGGCATCTTGATCCTTTTTGGTGGCGGATTGGCCTTGGCCAAAGGTATGTCGATAAGCGGTATCGTTGACGTAGTATCGGGAGCAATAGGCAATAGCCACATCAGTGTTTTGTTTACGGCCATTCTTTTGATTACCCTTATGCTCTTTATGACCGAACTGATGAGCAACGTGGCCTTGATCGCCGTACTGGCCCCCGTAGTAGCCGGTATTGCCATCGGCTTGGATATTCCTATACTATATCTATTGATTCCCGTTACCATAGCCAGTAGCTGTGCCTTTATGCTTCCTATGGCTACACCTCCCAATGCCATTGTTTTTGCCAGCGGCTATGTAAAGGTGAACGAAATGGCCAGGGTCGGTATTATATTGAACATCATTGCGGTAATGCTATTGGTCTTAATGTTCCAATTTGTAGTACCCATCTTGTTCTAGTGGAAAAATGAAAATTCCGTATAAAACAAAACCCTGCTTAAAAGCGAGGGTTTTATTTAGCTAATCCATTAAAATTTTAAATGGTCAATTGTATTTTATATACGGATTAAATCCTTCGGGCAGATGTTCTTTTGTGTTGAAATTTAAAGATATTTCATCATTAACATCAATATAGTTGAAGTCTTCCACATGCGTAGGGTACGCATAGGCGTTAAAATCTACCGGAAGATACTTGGTCAGGTCACCTGTATCGTTTGCATCTTCCTCTATATAGGCAATGGCATCTAAATCAACATAGATATCGTTCGCATTAAAATCTTCGGGAAGATAATCCGAAGTATCAAAGCCCAATTCAAAATCTACATCCTCATCGATATAGTCTATAGATTGAATGATCGATTCATCTTTTTCTGTAACGGGGTCAGCGGCAAAAACTCCGTTTGCGAATATAAGACCCAATAGTATACTTATTTTTAAACTCTTCTTGTTCATAACGTTGTACGTTTATTTACGAGCTTATATAACGCCTAATTGTGCCTTTATTGCTTTTCTATTTTTGTGGGACATTTCTTAATTATCTTGAAATCACCATATTCGCAATTTATGGCTCAAAAATGAGTCAACTTGCTATTTTAGCGTTTGCACTTTTGATTTCCCGACAGTATTTGTCAGGAATTTTTATGGCGGGAATTTTGAATATTTTTTTCCGTTTCCGGAAGCATCCATAAAGGCTGGCGAAAATCATCGGTTTTATTGGTCGTTCATCCGAACAAAGAACATAGGCTTAAGAAGTTAAAGGAAGAAAATCTCTTAGAAAGGGATTCTTTCCGTCCTACTATGCAAAGACTTAAACACTCAAAATTGTTATATTTACCCAATGAGCGGTAAGAGGTTTTTTTTCTACATACATTATAAAAGTCGAATCGAATACACCGATATTTTACCGCAATTCACTCCAACAAATTTTCAAATCAACATTTTACATGAACAAAACAACAATTGTTAGGTTCGTTTTTGCTTTAATGGTACTAAGTACTGCAACTACGGAAGCCCAAATTTTCAAGAAAAAGAAAGACCATACCGAAAGCCCCGACAGCAAGGGCGATGGTAAAAAGGAAAAGATAAAACCCTACAACAAGGTCATTACCAAAGCGGCCAAGTCTGACGAAGGGTTGTTTACCACACATATTGTCGATGAAAACCACTACTATGAAATACCCGATTCTTTGTTCAACAAAGAGATGTTGATGGTAAGCCGTATTTCCAAAACCGCCACAGGTATCGGTTTCGGGGGTGGCAAAATCAATACAAAGGTACTCCGCTGGGAAAAAAAGCCGACGAAAGTCCTACTTCGCGTCGTTTCCCACGGTATCGTGGCCGCCGATTCATTGCCCGTACATGAAGCCGTGGTAAATTCCAACTTTGAACCCGTTTTGTACGCCTTTGACATTAAGGCCGTCAAAAAAGATTCGGCCAACCCCACGACCGTCATACAAGTGAACGACTTCTTTGAAAAAGATGTCCAGGCTTTGGGTATGCCCGATTCGTACAGGGAAAAGTACAAGGTGTCACGTTTGGACGAAAGCAGGAGTTACATCGAATCCATTAAAAGCTTTCCCCTAAATGTTGAAGCACGCCATGTTAAGACCTATTTGGCCAAAAAACCGCCCAGCAATGGCAGTCTCGGCTCCATATCCATTGAAATCAACAACTCCATGATACTTTTGCCCGCCGAACCTATGAAACGTCGCTATTTTGACGAACGTGTCGGGTGGTTCGCCAGCTCCCAGACCGATTACGGATTGGATGTGCAAGAAAGTAAGACCGTAAAGTTTTTAGACCGATGGCGTCTAGAGGTCAAAGAAGAGGATTTGGAAAAATTTAAGAGGGGCGAATTGGTAGAACCCAAAAAACAGATCGTATATTATGTAGATAGGGCCACTCCCAAAAAATGGATCCCTTATATAAAACAAGGAATAGAAGATTGGCAGGTAGCTTTTGAAGAAGCAGGGTTCAAAAATGCCATTATCGCCAAAGAACCCCCTTCCGTTCTCGAAGACCCCGATTGGTCTCCCGAAGATGTTCGTTACTCGGTGGTACGATATTTGGCCTCTCCTATTCCAAATGCGAACGGACCCCACGTAAGTGACCCCCGAAGCGGTGAAATTCTGGAATCGGATATTAACTGGTACCACAATGTAATGACCCTATTGCGCAATTGGTACTTTGTACAGACCGCGGCCATAAACCCCGATGCCCGGGGAACACAGTTCAAAGATGAAATCATGGGACGCCTGATCCGTTTTGTTTCGGCCCATGAAGTGGGCCATACCCTGGGCTTGCCCCACAATATGGGAAGCAGTGTCGCCTATCCGGTCGATTCTTTGCGCTCGGTATCCTTCACCAAAAAATATGGAACGGCCCCATCGATAATGGATTACGCCCGTTTCAACTATATTGCCCAACCCGAAGATGGTGATGTTGCCCTCATGCCGAACATAGGCATCTACGATAAATACGCCATAAAATGGGGCTACAAACCTATTTTAGGGGTGTCTCCCGAAGAAGAAAATAAAATTCTGGACAGCTGGATACTCGAACATGCCGGTGATCCCTTGTACCGTTTCGGCCACCAACAAGTTGGCGATATAGTAGACCCAAGCGCACAGACCGAAGATTTGGGCGACGATGCCGTTAAGGCCAGTCTATATGGTATTAAGAATTTGAAGCGCATTGTTCCCAACCTTATAACTTGGACCAAGGAGGATGGAAAAACCTACGAAGACCTTAAAAAACTCTACGGTCAGGTCATAGCCCAATTCAATCGCTATATGGGCCATGTTTCGAATAATATCGGTGGGGTTTACGAATATCAAAAGACCTATGAACAAGAAGGTGCCGTCTACATACCCGTAGCGAAATCGCATCAACAAAACTGTATGGCCTTTCTACAGGAAGAACTTTTTGATACCCCACAATGGCTTATTGACCAAAACATCTTTAACAAGATCCAATATTCGGGTTTTGTGGAAGAAATTAGAGCGATGCAGACCCGAACTTTAAACAACATATTGAGTTTAGGAAAACTTCAACGTTTGATCGAAAATGAAACCGCCAACGGAGCGGAAGCTTATCGATTGACCGATATGATGAACGAACTCCGCGACGGTATCTGGTCAGAACTCAAGAGCGGAAAAAGCATTGATACCTATAGAAGAAACCTTCAAAAGGCACATGTAGAGCGATTGAATTATTTAATGACCGCAAAAGACCAAAAGAAGCTGCCGGAATTTGGCGGCTATCAAAAGTCGACCGTGGTTCATGCCAGCCAATCCGATATCCGTTCCGTGGCCCGTGCCGAACTGCAAATACTGCAAAGAAGCATTGAAAAAGCGATTATACGGACTTCCGATAGCATGAGCAAGTATCATTTACAAGACGTAAACGAACGAATAGAGCAGATTCTTGATCCTAAATAAGCAACGGACCTTATGGCCAATACACCATGACTCCCGAAAAAACTGACCGAAATTAGAAATAGGCCAGTTTCCGTTGACAGGTTTCAAGACTAGCAATGGTCTAAAAGGCCAAAATTCGATCTTGATATATTAGGTATGAAACCTAGTTGTACAAAGCGCCCTTGAGGCAACATTGACGGCTAGAGTTTCATACCTTTTCTATTCTTCACCCCCCTTTAACCCACAGACCCATCGACGAAATACATAAAACACCGATAAACCATACATTTAAACCACAATTTTAGCTTCACTGACCACAGCTTAGTACCACTTTGCAACAAGCTTCATTATCGGCTTCTTCTTTTAACTAACTTAGTATCAGAATCAAAAAAACATACGCCATGTCTCAAAAACTTAAAAGTTCGTTATACCTAGCCGGATTCGTGATTGCATCAGTTATCTATTACAATCAAACCAATGCCGATCAGTCTCCCCAGACGGTCGAGATGGCTTCGGCAGATATCGAACAAGTGGTTGCTCCGGAGGCAGTGGACTAAAATATATTGACATTCGACAAACCTACTATGTGAGGGCGAGGAAACCATTCTCCGCCCTTTTTTACGCCCTAAAACCAAGCCTCTTAACCTGTTAATTAATCCATAAATTACAGAAGCCCATTAAACCTTGTTCCTTCATTCCGCTCTAAGATGTATAATCATTAAAATTTAGAAAGATGAAAAAGATAATTGTAGCATTAGTATGTATGATCGGACTTACCGCAATGGCCCAAAGGGAAAAAGGAAACAATAGAGATCAAATGAAAGATTTGACCGCAGAGCAAATAGCAACGCTCCACACAAAGAAAATGACCTTGGCCTTAGACCTAACATCGGCCCAGCAAGAAAAAATTAAGGCCATTCACTTAGAGGAAGCCAAAGCACGCAAAGCCAAGCATGAAGAACGCAAGGCCAAAAAAGAGGAAGGCGAACGCAAAAGACCGACTTCAGAAGAGCGATTCGCTATGGAAAATGCCAAATTGGACAAAATGATCGCCCTCAAAGCCGAAATGAAAGATATTCTTTCTGCAGAGCAATATGAGAAATGGGAAAAAATGCAACAGCATAGAAAAAAGAAGGGTTCTAAAGGACGAAAAGAAGGACACAAAGCAAGAAGGTAAAACCTTAGCTATTACAAAAAAGGGCTGCAGATATTGCGGTCCTTTTTTTGTTTATAGCCTCTACTTATTTCACTAATTTTATAGGATATTCGGTACTTAAGATTACCAAATTTCATGTTCCAAAATAAAAAGAACACATGACCAAAGACCTCCAATATCTCGTATCGAATGTGTATTCCCCGTGTGGACTTACCCTAGGCGATTTTAAATTGGAGCCAGAAAGTCAAGAGTACGGGGCCTGTAGATTTCTATTGGACTCCCACAAGGTCATCTTTAGAAATGCCAAAATCACCCCTAAGAAAGTCGGGCAGTTCGTTACTTTTTGGAAACGGGCCGACAACGGCCCTATTTGTCCATTTGAAGAAAGTGATGATTTCGACTGCTTCGTCATCAACGTAAGCAAAGGCCATTTGCTCGGGCAATTTGTCTTTCCGAAAGAAGTATTGGTTACAAAAGGAATAGTCAATACCCCAAAAAAGGAGGGGAAACGAGGTTTTCGCGTATATCCCATTTGGGACGTAGCAACGAGTAAACAAGCCCAGAACACCCAAAACTGGCAACTTCGCCACTTTTTTGAAATACACGATGAGACAAATTACAACAAAGTACAATCGCTCTTCGGTGCGGTCTGAAGCATAATTCAAAGGATGGGTACGGGACTGTTCCAAAAAAAAGAGACCCCGCCCATTTAAAGACCATGGGCGAGGTACTAGATGGGTTTAAAACAACCCCCCCCCTGCCTTATACCATGTGTAAGCCAAATATGAAAACAAGCCTTTACAGCTCCACTTTCTTCAGGGCCTCTACGGTTTCATCGATATCGGCATAGCTCAAAGCATCGTTCAAAAAGTAGCTTTCAAACGCACTTGGAGGCAAATACACCCCATTTTGAAGCATACCATGGAAGTACTTTTTGAAAGTTTCATTGTTCCCTTTTGCCGAGCTATCGAAGTCGACAACGGGCTCTTCGGTAAAATGTACCGAAATCATACTACCAAAACGGTTGATTTGGTAAGGCACACCTTTATCTTTTAAAACGGCATCCAAGCCCTCATGAAGATAGGCCGTCTTTTTGGCAAGACTTTCAAACACTTCAGGATGCTTGTCCAATTCGGTAAGCATAGCCAAACCTGCAGCCATGGCCAATGGATTACCACTTAAGGTTCCTGCTTGGTATACCGGGCCTTCAGGTGCCAAATGTGCCATAATTTCAGCTTTTGCGGCAAAGGCGCCTACAGGCAAGCCTCCTCCGATAACCTTTCCAAAACATACGATATCGGCATCGATGCCAAGTGCTTCTTGAGCCCCCCCTTTTCCTAAACGGAAACCCGTCATTACCTCATCGAACAACAACAAAATACCTTCATGGGTACATAGTTCCCTAAGTCCCTTTATAAATTCGTCAGAAGGGACAATACATCCCATATTACCCGCTATGGGCTCAATAATTATGGTAGCTATCTCCCCTTTGTTCGCCTCTACCAGTGCCCGAACACTTTCCAGGTCGTTGTATTGGGCCAACAAGGTATCTTTAGCCGTACCTTGGGTGACCCCCGGACTATTAGGACTACCAAAGGTTACAGCCCCGCTTCCGGCTTGTATCAAAAACGAATCGGAATGTCCATGGTAGCAACCGGCAAATTTGATGATCTTATCTTTTCCGGTATAGCCCCGAGCCAGGCGCACGGCACTCATACAAGCTTCCGTACCACTGTTCACGAAACGGATCTTATCGATATTCGGCACCATAGATACCGCCAATTGGGCAAGCTGCGTTTCAATTTCCGTAGGCATACCAAAGGAGGTACCCTGTTTGGCCTTTTCGATAACGGCATTGATAACGGGTTCATGGGCGTGGCCCAAAATTAACGGGCCCCAAGAGGCGATATAATCGATCAATCGATTATCATCTTCATCATACAGATAGGCCCCTTTTGCCTTCTTTACAAAAATGGGATCACCGCCTACGGCCTTAAAGGCACGGACCGGTGAGTTGACACCTCCTGGAATATATTTTTGTGCCTCTGCAAACAAGGCACTGCTTCTTTGGTATAACATCTATTTATTGAAATTTTGAGTCTTAACGGTAAGTTTTTGCCCGATGGCCAAGTTATTGTCGTACATGTAGTTCCATCGCTTTAGATCATCAACGGAAACGGAATACGCCCTCGAGATCGAGTATAGGGTATCTCCCTTTTGAACCACATGCACCCGACTTTGTGCACGAGACGCTATGACCGGCTCTTCCGTTTTGGGCCGATGAAAGCCCTGCTTGGCAATTTCAGTATCGTACTTGTGCAATTCGTATCGTTCTATAAGCGATATCAGTTTTTGCGGATAGTGCCTATCGGTAGCGTAACCGGCCTGTCGCAAGCCTTTGGCCCATCGTTTGTAATCGTCACTTCTGTAGTCGAAGAGAAAGGCGTAGCGGGAACGGTGTTTCAAGAAAAGGCTATGATCGCGGTACGAGTACATAGGGTGGTTGTATTTTCTAAAACACTCCCCTTTTTCATCATCATCGTGAAAGTCGTAATCGCCTTCCCAGCCGGTATGGCATTTGATCCCAAAATGATTATTGGTCTTTAGGGCCAAGGCCCCTTTTCCCAATCCGCTTTCCAAAAGGCCTTGGGCCAAGGTAATACTTGCGGGAATACCAAAAGCCTTCATTTCCATTTGGGCGATTTCGGCGAAAGTCTCAACGTACTCTTCGGGCGAATCTATATTAAAACGGACGAATTTCCCGGTGTCTTCGGGCATAGGATACAGTCCGTCGTCAGACTTCTTGCTTTCCTTTTTTACGACCACAACTTCCTTCTTTTGCTTTGGCGATTCGCTTCTCGAAGCGACGGTCCGTTTGGCTTTACATCCTATAAAAAATATGCTCAAAAGAGACAATATGAAAAGTCTGCGTATCATATGTTTATCAATGGTAGATTTTTCTTTTTCAAACTCAGGTTCATTCCCGCTATACCTTGTAGCCCCCCTGTGTGGATGGCCAATATTTTGGTTTTTTGGGGGAAATATCCATTCTTGACCAAATCTAAAATACCGTAGACCATCTTACCTGTATAAACAGGGTCGAGCGGTATTTGGGTCTTTAAATTAAAATCGTTTATAAACTGCACCAATGCTTCGGTGAGCTTTGCGTAACCCCCAAAATGATAGTCGGTTATCAACTTCCAATTTCCCCTTGGAGCAAATTTACAAATATCTTCTTGTAAAAAATCTCCTTTAAGCGCCGGAAACCCCAAAACTTTTTGAGAATCATGGGCCGCATTACTGATTCCGGCAATAGTACCCCCTGTTCCCACGGCACAACAGACCACATCGAAAACAGCATCATCGGGAGTCAAAATTTCCTCACATCCCTTTATGGCCAAGGCATTCGTTCCTCCTTCGGGCAAGAGATAAAATTTACCGAAGCGTTGTTCCAGACCGGCCAAAAGCGCCTTACTGTCTTTGTTACGATAGGCTTCCCTAGATATAAAGTTGAATTCCATGCCATGGGAATGTGCCAATTTCAGCGTACCGTTCCCCCGCCATTTTTCAGCAATTTCTTCCCCCCGTATCACCCCGACGGTCTTAAAACCATGGAGTTGTCCCGCATAGGCCGTGGCCGCAATATGGTTCGAGAAGGCTCCCCCAAACGTCAATAGGGTACCGAAACCCTTGGTTCGGGCCTCTTCTAGGTTGTATTTGAGTTTTCTGTATTTGTTTCCGGAAATCAAAGGATGTATCCGATCCTCCCTTTTAAGAACAAGGGAAACCCCTTTCTCGGCCAATATCGCCAGGTTTATTTCTTGATTTTTGGTCACTTCACCCATATGCAGCAAAAGTAGGGCGAAAAAGAGAACAAGTAAAGTGAAGTGTAGATTAAGCTCTACACTCCCCTATTGGGAAAGGTATTTTATAAAACTAAAAGGCTTGCGCTCACTCGTGTAGTTAAGGTTCTTCTCGTTCGAATAGGCCTCACGTTCAAAACTGATATTCTGATATGCCTTGTAACTATCGAGATATACCGCAGTTCTGATAAGCCATTCCGATATGTACAGAATGTAGAAAAAAACAATCAACAATTCTTGCTGCTGCTTCAGATGTATTTTCTCATGGTTGATCAAAACGATATCTTCTTTGAGTCCATCATGCTTTAAAATGATGAAGGGCCAAAGTGATAGACCAACATAGTTCTTATAAAAAAAATGTTTAAAGACTAAGATCATAATCAAAAGTTTAAACGGAGCTTCATAAAGTTAATTGTTATTCAGCCCTTATATTCGATAACTGAACTTTCTTGCCAACAATTACAACCATTCGTTAAAATACTGCTAAACACCCCTAAAATGTACGGTTTTCAAATCGTTTTTTGTTGTTTATCAACAAAATGAAGTAATTTTATACCTATCAAAAGCAAGGCAGAAGGAGGTGATGAAAAAAATAATCCCGCCCGAGGAGGGCGATTTTTACCTATCAAAAGAAGGATATCGGGTGTTTACCCAGCAATATCATTTAAAGAGAGGGTACTGTTGTGAAAGTGGTTGCAGGCACTGCCCCTATGGTTTTGACCCCAAAACGAACCGCCAATGAACATGGTTGTTCGGCATGATTTTTGAGGCTATCTTAATCAGAAAAAAGATGTATTAACACCAAATACAATTATTTGTTATGAAAAAAATTAAAATCCTTGCGATTCCCATGCTTGTGTTGCTGTTCTTAAGCTCATGTACTTCGGTGCGCGTACTTTCGGATTACGACAAAGAGGCGAATTTTGACAGCTACAAAACCTATGCTTTTTACAAAACAGGCATAGACAAGGCCCAAATTTCGGATTTGGACAAAAAACGTATCCTTCGCGCCATTGAGGCCGAAATGGGCAAACGAGGCTTTTCAAAATCTGAGAATCCAGATATTTTAGTGAGCATATTCACCAAAGAAAAAGAACAGGTAGACATCTACAACAATTACTGGGGCGGCTATTATGGCTGGGGATGGAACCCGTATTACTGGGGCCCAGGATGGGGAGGCAGCAATGTAAGCACCCGTACCGAAGGCTCATTGTACATTGACCTCATCGATGCCAAAAGCAAGGAACTGGTATGGCAGGGCAAAGGGGTCGGCAATCTTGTGAACGTAAGCAATATAGAAAAGAAGGAAGAGCGCATTCGCGAATTTGTTTCGGAAATATTGATGCAATACCCACCGAACGCCGTGGCCGCAAAATAAACATATTTTAACCAAGCAAAAGCTCTTTTATTTTTAAAAGGGCTTTTTTTATACGGTGGCCCACCCCATGCAATCGAAAGCCTCCCTTTTTTGTATCTTTATAACAGAAAACCGTCTAGTATGAAGTATATCAGCAACCCTGTTCTCGACAAGCTACCTGCCCATTTGCAGCAGTACATCAAACCACAGGATTACAATGGATATTCGGCTATAGACCAAGCCGTTTGGAGGTACGTAATGCGTAAAAACGTAGATTACCTCAGTAAGATGGCCCATGCTTCCTATCTTGAGGGACTGAAAAAAACCGGGATTTCCATAGACCACATTCCGAACATGTACGGTATGAACCGCATCTTAAAGGAAATCGGTTGGGCGGCCGTAGCCGTTGACGGATTTATTCCCCCTTCGGCCTTTATGGAGTTTCAGGCCTATAACGTTTTGGTCATTGCCTCCGACATACGCCAACTAGACCACATAGAGTACACTCCCGCCCCCGACATTATTCACGAGGGTGCAGGCCACGCTCCCATTATCGCCAACCCCGAGTATGCCGAATACCTTCGCCGTTTCGGAGAAATTGGTTGCAAGGCGATTTCCAATGCGAAAGATTACGAACTCTACGAAGCGGTACGCCACCTTTCCATCATTAAGGAAGCACCCGGCACACCCCAAGAAGAGATCGACAAGGCCGAAAAACATATTGAAGACCTACAAAACAACATGGGCGAACCCAGTGAGATTGCCCTTATTCGCAATCTGCACTGGTGGACTGTGGAGTACGGCCTCATTGGAACACCCGAAAATCCAAAAATATATGGTGCCGGACTTCTTTCCTCGATTGGGGAGAGTGCTTGGTGCATGACCGATAAAGTAAAGAAAATTCCGTATTCCATAGATGCGGCATATACTTCCTTCGACATCACCCAACCTCAACCACAGCTTTTCGTTACACCCGATTTTGCATACCTGAGCCAGGTATTGGAAGAGTTCGCCAACACCATGGCCCTAAGGCGTGGAGGGTTAAAGGGAATACAAAAACTTATTGAATCGAAAGAACTGGGCACTATTGAACTCAGCACCGGATTGCAGATATCGGGAAATTTCGATAGCGTAATAGAACACGAAGGCAAGCCGGCATTCTTTCAGACCGTTGGACCTACCGCCCTTTCCTTCCGGGAAAAAGAGTTGGTCGGACACAGCACCAAACAGCACGCCACCGGTTTTGGATCGCCCATAGGCAAACTCAAAGGCATCAACCTGGCCATTGAAGACATGAGCCCCCTAGACTTGAAGGCCTATAACATTTTTGAAGGCCAGCAGGTTTCCCTAGAGTTCGAAGGACACATTAAGGTATCGGGACAAATCATTACGGGTACCCGAAACCTACAGGGCGAAATTATTCTGGTTACCTTTAAAAACTGCCGAGTAAGCCATAAGGACAAAGTATTGTTCGAAAGTAATGACGAACTGTACAATATGGCCGTAGGTCGGGAAATTGTTTCCGCCTTTAACGGTCCGGCCGACCTCAACAGTTTTGACCTGGTTACCCACAAAGTATCATCGAGCACGATAAAAGTCAAGGCCGATTCCGCCCAAAGCCAATTGGAGCAGTATTACGAACAGATACGCCATTTTAGGGAAGGCAAGAACATTACCATCTCAAGACATAAGGTTTTTGAAGCCATCAGGGACGATTACCCTAACGATTGGCTGCTACCCGTGGAGCTATATGAACTCGCCAAAGAGAACGGCGACAATGATTTTGCCCAAGAAATAGCCGCACACCTAGAAACAGTTAAATTGAACCATCCGAAGCTAGGCCATCTGA
The DNA here is from genome assembly GCF_002211465.1 of Zobellia sp. OII3. NCBI lineage: Bacteria > Pseudomonadati > Bacteroidota > Flavobacteriia > Flavobacteriales > Flavobacteriaceae > Zobellia > Zobellia sp. OII3. The sequence continues at coordinate 43,181 of NZ_MWRZ01000001.1, forward strand.
TAGATGATGGACTTAATTTGGTAAATCATAAATTTGAAACCGAAAAATTAAAATAACGATTGGCGCATTTGCCGATCGACCCCAAACCAAACCACTGTGAAACCATTCATCATTCTAATTTTTGCATTAATTCCATCGATATTTGTGGCACAACCCGAAGCAAATTATGACGAAACCAAGGTTCCCAAGTTTACCGTACCGGACCCATTATTGACCTTTAGCGGCGAAGCCATTACCGATAGCGACCAATGGGAAGAAAAACGAAAATTGGAAATCTATCAATTTTTCGAAAAACAGATTTACGGCAAGGTGCCCGCCATGCTCGACGAGTATTCGTTCGAAGTCATAGAGGAAGACAACAACGCTCTGGGTGGCAAGGCTCAGCGCAAACAAATCGCCGTTGGCCTAAAAAAGAACAACCGTTCGCTCAATTTCAACATCCTCCTCTATCTCCCCAAGGGAAACGAAAACGCTCCCGTATTCCTAGGCTATAATTTTCACGGCAACCACACGGTGACCGACGACCCCAAGGTCATCGTAACCGACGCCTGGAACGCGAACGACATCACCTTGAACATCCAGAATAACAAGACCACCGAAGCCTCTAGGGGCTCTAGAAAAAACCGCTGGGCCATTGACAAAATACTCGACAACGGATTTGGACTAGCGACGGTCTACTACGGTGAAATCGACCCTGATAAAAACGATTTTTCCGATGGATTGCACAGCCTCTTCTATAGGGAAGGACAAACAAGACCCAAAACAAACGAATGGGGAAGCATTGCCGCATGGGCCTTTGGCCTTAGCCGTGCCATGGATTACCTCGAAAACGACACCAACATTTCCAAGGTTATTGTTTTTGGCCATTCAAGACTGGGCAAGGCCGCACTTTGGGCCGGGGCCTCCGACCCTCGCTTTGACGGAGTGATCAGCAACAATTCCGGATGCGGTGGCGCGGCCTTATCTAAACGCAAATATGGGGAAACCATAGGCCACATCAACAATTCCTTTCCGCATTGGTTTTCGGAAAGCTTCAAGAAATACAGCAACAAAGAAGAAATATTGCCCGTAGACCAGCACCAACTATTGGCATTGATCGCCCCAAGGCCTTTATATGTGGCAAGTGCCGCCGAAGACGAATGGGCCGACCCCAAGGGCGAATTTCTTTCGGCACAGTACGCCACACCGGTATACGCCCTATATGGCAAAAAAGGAATCTCTAAAAGCGATAGCCCCGTTGTCGACAGGCCTATTCAAGAAACCCTAGCCTACCATATACGATCGGGAAAACACGATGTTACCGATTACGATTGGGACCAATACATCAGTTGGGCGCAAAATTTTGTAAAATAACCGAAGAGGTGTCAATCCTTAAGAAAAAAATCGCTTAGGTCTTGGTCTACGACCTCGTCTTTGTAGACCAACTGCCACCCCATGGAATTTGTTAAGATGTAAAACTTCTGAAGTTCGCTTATCAGACGGTTCCGGGCATTCGTTTTTAACGATGAGGCTTCCACTTTTTTCATCAACGAGGCCTTGACGTTTTTCTTGATCTTATTATAATCGCTAGCCTCGAACATATTCAAGTAGTCTGAGCTCACATCATAATACTCAAAGTCGGGATTGATCTTTACCTCGGGCTCAGGTATACTTTTGATTCGCAATATCTTATTGACCTCATCGACTTCAAAGTCTATTTGATTCAGGTCATAAGCTATGGTAACATCGGCATTGACCACTACCAAGGCTTTCTTTTCCGCGGAGATAAAGGGACCGAAAAGCATTTTGGAATCTTTGTAATTGTAAACTTCGGCAAAATGTCCTTCGGTAACGATCAATTTACTGACGTTGTCTATCTGTGTTTGGATAAGCATACTGTTTTCTTGAAGGATGCTTTTCTCCTCCCTTTCATCGGCACATGAACGGAACACCAAAACTATCGCCAAGGTGACAATAACCCCTACAAATACTTTTTTCATAAGTTGAAGTTACAATACAAATTGAAATTAACGAAACGGAAAAAGGATTCTACCCCCCAGAAATTTGACCGGAAAAATCCATGAAGGGAAACTGCTTTTGAACGTTGTTGATCTTAAGCCCCAAAGATTTTAAGAACGTTTTATGCTGTTCCGATTCCGGATGAAAGGGCCTGTGACGTAATCCTTTTTGAATGGCATCGACCTGCTGCATTGATTCTTGGGCTCCCTCCGTAATCCATACCGATTTAAACCTCTCCCAGATATAATCAACCGCCAATTGATTGGGGTGTACCATATCCTCTTTGTAGAAGCGGTAATCCCTAAGCTCATCCATCTGGATTTCGTACGAAGGAAAATATGACACCCCCTCTTGCAGAACCCCATGGACCGCCGAAATCAAATGCGCCTTACTTCTTTGATTCTCCACAAAACCGTCCTTTAGATGACGTACGGGCGATACGGTTAAAATAAACTGCACCTTCGGGTTTACCGAACGAACGGAGTCCATAATGGTATTCAGGGCCGCCTTCATTTCCGCAATGCCCAACAGTTCCTTTGAGAATTGTTTCTGCTGGACTTTATGACAGTTGGCCACTACCGCGTCGGTTTCTAAGTGGCGATACACCCATGCCGTTCCCAAGGTGATGCCGATATGGGTAGCGGTCGCCAGATGTTCCGCGGTTTTTTCCAATCCATCATTGAGTGCTCCCAATAGGGTTTCTTGGGAAAGGGCACTTAGATCGGAATGGGCCTCATAACACTGCCAGCGTTCGTTATGGTAAAATATATCATCTTGGGTATACCGCTTCTTCCGAAGGGCCCGAGATACCAAATTTTCAATGGCCAAGGGATGAAACAAAATACCGAAAGGATTCCGGAGTGACCGAAACTTAAAGTAGGTGGACTTTCCCCCGATATTTTCAGAAAAACAAGAACCCAGAAAAACCAAGCGACTTTCATAATCGATTTGGTTTGAGGCCTTTTGTAAAGGTATTTGTGTTTGGAGTTTCATTATCGTTTATTTTCTGGCTAGCATTTAAAAATAGCAGCCTACCTCATTTCTACGCTTCCCTATTGTTTTCAATCCATTAATTGAATCAGTATTCCCATTATACCAATGGCCAGACATAATGGAACAAAAACCTTTGAGTCCGCCTTCGCGAATGCGGTATGTTTTACTTTCTTAAAAAAGCCCAAATAATTAAAATCGCCTATGGCCCGTAAAATAAAAATAAAAGGAATAAACCAATATCCATAATTTATCACCCCATTCAGACCTTGAATAGTTAGGAGTCCTGATTTCATCAGGTAAACCAAAGCAAATAAAACCAAGACAACTCCCACCACCAGGGTCGCTATTGGGGGAATCTTAGGCAGGCATTCCCCATTGCCTTTTGTGGGGATCACTTTCCCTACCGCCCAATCGCCTCCAAAAAGCCAATAGAAATGCAAACCTCCAAGTACGATAAAAACCAAGAACAGAATTAAGGACAAAACCATAATAATCATACGTTTACGCTTTTAAATACTCGTTTCTTTATTTTATTGATCGGGCAAATTTCCTATAAAACAATGGAAGCAAGACTTAACTTTGGGTAATTAATGCCTTGAAAGCTGATTTCTGATCCTACTTAATGACTGTGGGGTAATGCCCAAATAACTCGCGATATGCTTTAGGGAATACTTTTGAAAATAATCAGGATGTTCTTTCATCAAAAGCAAGTATCGCTCCCTTGGATTCAAAAATAACAGCTGTTCGGTTCTACGTTTACTGTTGACGAATATTTGCTCACTTATGATCCTCCCAAATTTATTCCAATAAAAAGAAGTTTCGTAAAGCGCATTGAGCCCTGTCCTATCTAAAAAAATGGCCTCCCCTTTTTCAATACCCTGAATAGACAAGGTGGCCGGTTCTTCACGTATAAAACTCTCATAATCCGTAATGAATTCGTTTTCGGACCTTAGCAAGAGATTGGTTTCCATCAATTGGTCATTGGTGTGGTAAGACCGTATGGAACCCGACTTAATAAAAGCAATAAAACCACATATTTGCGGAGGCCGGAGCAACTGCTCCCCTTCGTCAAAGCCAACTATCGACAGATAGGGCTCTATCGCCTTCCAATCGTGCTCTTCAAAAGGTAATACCTGGTTCAATATGTGTTGTAAGGATTCGATGGCTATGTTCGGGATAAGGGATATGGTATTATTTGTCTTTTACCTGTCTTTTTTAATTAAATAAGCAACGTATCGATCTAGTCTTCCCGTAATGTTGCGATGACCTTACCGACATTCCTTTCCTCGAACCGGCCTATGAGGCTGAGCAAAAAACCGATAATCTTGGATTGGGGCGTCTTAATGAGTTCACTCAATTTCAGCACTACCCCATCAATATTTTTAATCGCTTCCTCTTGATGTTCCATACCCAAACCCCAAAGTAAGTTCGCATTGCCCCATGACACCTCCCTGGCCTTGGCCATACTAAAATCGATAATCTTCTCGTCTGAATTTTTCCCTGCCCAATCCAACATAAAAAGTAAAGGGGACACACGGCCAAGCCGGTCTTGCATTTCATTGACAATATCGGAAAGAATACGGTTTACCGTGTTATAGTCGGTTTCTATTTCCGCTAACTCCTTTTCCCTCATAACGGCACTTACCGCCATGGCCAGATCCAGATTGATATGCGTATTGATTCCGAGCATAACGTGCTGTAGAATGGTCAAGGGCTCTTTGGCGTTTTTGAAAACAAAATCCCACGACCTGCTTACCTCGAGGCCATTTGAATAAGCGTGGTAGGCGTCGAGATAGAAATTGGCGAATTCAACATCGAATTTTACCATTCGGTCATTATCCTCGAAATTTCCGAGCTCTACTTCTTTTAGTATTTGGGCCGTAGTCCTTCTGTACACATAGGCGAACAAGCCCATGCGGCTATTGGTTGCAATGGCGGTATCAATTATAACATCCAATTGACGGAGCACTTCTGTTATGGTAGTCGGGCGGCTAATCTTATCTGTTTATTTATGACTGTTTAAACTTAAAATCTCCTGTAAGTTACTTCATTTTCGCCATATGCTACCGACCTATTCGATACGCTTAGGTTTCCCTTCCAACACCAAATAAAAAGAAAAACGCCTCGCCTAAATGAGCGAAGCGTTGTTATAATTTACTTTATATAATCTTTAGCCTTGGCCAAGGCCTCATCGATTCCTTCGGGCTTTTTACCCCCTGCGGTAGCAAAGAAGGGTTGGCCACCGCCGCCACCTTGGATGAATTTCCCCAATTCCCTCACAATGGTTCCGGCGTTCAAATCTTTTGCCCCTACCAGCTCTTTAGAAATGTAACAAGACAATAATGCTTTTCCATTTTGTTCCGTTGCAAAAAGAAGGAAGAGGTTATCTTGGTTCTGCCCCATTTCAAAAGAAAGGTCTTTGATTCCCGCGGCATCCAAATCTATTTTCTTGGCTAAAAACTGAACCCCGTTCACTTCTTGGAGTTCATTTTTCAGCTCTACTTTTAGGTTTTTCGCCTTATCTTTTAAAAGTGCCTCCACTTCTTTTTTCAGCTTTGCATTTTCTTCCTGCAAGGTTGACACCGCCTTAACAGGATCTTGGGCATTGTTCAATAAGCCTTTGATATCTAAAAGAACCCTATCGTTCTCGGCATAGAAATCTTTTACGGCATCGGAGGTAATGGCCTCAATTCTCCTGATTCCCGAAGCCACGGCGCCCTCTGACTTTATTTTAAAATGCCAGATATCGCCGGTATTCTTTACATGGGTCCCCCCACAAAGTTCAATTGAGCGACCAAAGCGGACCGTGCGAACGGTATCGCCGTACTTTTCCCCAAAAAGGGCCATAGCCCCTTCTTCAAGCGCTTTCTCCACCGGAATATTACGTTGCTCCTCAAAAGGCAATTGTCCGGCAATACGGGCGTTTACAAAATTCTCTACTTCCCGCAGTTCCTCAGGTGTTACTTTTGAAAAATGCGAAAAATCAAAACGAAGGTATTTGGAATGTACCGCAGACCCTTTTTGCTCGACATGTTTACCGAGTACCTCACGCAAGGCCTGGTGCAATAAATGTGTAGCCGTATGGTTGGCCTGCGTACGCTCGCGCTGTTTCTTATCGACAACGGCCCTAAAGGTCCCGTTTAGGTCGGCAGGAAGGTTTTTGGTAAAATGGATAATCTCGTTGTTCTCTTTTTTGGTATCTAGGATGTAGACCACATCCCCATTCGGCATCTCCAAGTAGCCTTTATCGCCAACTTGTCCGCCGCCTTCAGGGTAGAAGGGGGTTAGGTTAAATACCAATTGATATTGCTCGCCCGCTTTTTTAGAGGTCACCTTTCTGTACTTCACCAGCTTTACGTTGGTTTCAAGCATATCGTAACCCACAAATTCCTGCTCTAAATCACTGGAGAGCACTTCCCAATCATCCTTGGAGATTTCCGAGGCGGATTTTGAACGGTTTTTCTGCTCTTGCATAGCGAGCTCAAAACCTTTTTCATCTAAGGTCAAACCTTTTTCCGAAAGGATCAGGGCGGTCAAATCGATTGGAAAACCATAGGTATCATAGAGTTCAAAAGCCTTTCTTCCGTCAACTTCCTTGCCCTTGACATTCAAAATTACCTGATCCAAAAGCACAAGCCCTTGTTCTAGGGTCTTTAAGAAAGAATACTCTTCTTCCTTTATTACGTTTTCTATCAGTTGGCGTTGTTCTTTCAACTCTGGGAAAGCTCCCCCCATATCTTCCGTCAATACATTGACCAAACGGTACATAAAAGGCTCCTTGGTGTTCAAAAAGGTAAATCCGTAGCGAACGGCCCTTCTCAAAATACGCCTTATCACGTAACCGGCACCGGTATTGCTTGGCAACTGTCCGTCAGCGATGGAGAAGGACACAGCACGAATATGATCCGCAATAACCCGGATGGCTATATCGATTTCCTCGTCTTTGCCATATTTGCTATGGGTAATGGTTTCAATCTCACGAATGATCGGTTTAAAGACATCGGTATCGTAGTTCGACTGAACACCTTGCATGACCATACACAAGCGTTCGAATCCCATTCCGGTATCGACATGTCTTGCCGGCAAGGGCTCTAATGAACCATCGGCCTTGCGGTTGTACTGCATGAACACCAAATTCCATATTTCCACGACTTGCGGATGATCGGCGTTTACCAATGAAGCCCCGGGAACTTTGGCCTTTTCTTCGGCCGAGCGGATATCTACGTGAATTTCGGAACAAGGTCCACATGGCCCTTGATCCCCCATTTCCCAGAAGTTATCTTTTTTATTGCCTAGAATAATGCGGTCTTCGGGTACAATGGCCTTCCACAAATCGAATGCTTCGGTATCCAAATCGAGTTTATCGGCATCCTTGCTTCCCTCAAAGACCGAAACATAAAGGCAATCTTTATCTATTTTCAATACCTCGGTAAGCAACTCCCATGCCCATTCGATGGCTTCCTTCTTGAAATAGTCGCCAAAGCTCCAGTTGCCCAACATTTCGAACATGGTATGGTGATAGGTATCCTTTCCTACTTCCTCAAGGTCATTGTGTTTTCCACTTACACGCAAGCACTTTTGGGAATCGACCGCCCTTGGATTTTTGGCCACGCTATTCCCCAAAAAGAACTCTTTGAACTGGTTCATGCCCGCATTGGTGAACATGAGTGTAGGGTCGTCTTTGATGACCATAGGGGCAGACGGAACTATTTTATGTCCTTTTTCTTTAAAAAAGTTTAAGAATTGCGATCGGATTTCCTTGGAAGTCATAGAAAATTATAAGGTTTTACAAAATTTGACGTTTTAAAGGAAAGTATTTCTATATTTGTTTATCCCGCTAAAACGTCACAAAAATAGGATAAAATAGGTACATGTCTAAGGTAAAGTATTATTACGATCCCGATACGCTTTCATATCGCAAGATAGAGCCCAAAAAGTCTAGGCGTTATCGTAATATCGCACTGTTCTTTATTGGCTCTTTTCTTTTCGGCCTGATGTGCTTGGTTTTCTTGATGAACACCAATTTGATCAACACCCCGCGCGAGCTTTCACTACAGCGGGAGGTAAAGAATTACGAACTCCAGTTCGAGCTCTTAAATCGAAAGATGGGTCAAATCGAAGAGGTTTTGGCCAATATAGAAGAACGCGACAACAATATCTACCGTCTCTATTTTGAGGCCAACCCCATACCCGAAGAACAGCGAAGGGCCGGTTTCGGTGGTGTCAACCGTTACAAATCGCTTGAAGGTTTCAACAATTCGGAAATGGTCATTGCCACGACCAAACGTCTTGATATTATCAAAAAGCAAATGGCCATACAATCAAAATCTTTGGATGAGATAACCAAATTGGCCGAAGAAAAAGAAAAATTCCTGATGGCCATACCGGCCATTCAACCCGTTACCAACGAGAGCCTCAAACGTATGGCCTCAGGTTTCGGATGGCGATCCGACCCGTTTACCAAGGCCCGCAAATTACATAGGGGCATGGATTTTTCGGCCCCCAAGGGCACCCCTGTTTACGCTCCGGGCGACGGTAAGGTCATCCGCGCCGATAACGGTTCGTCAGGTTACGGCAAACACATTCGCATAGACCATGGCTACGGATACAAAACCCTTTACGGGCACCTTAGCGAATACAACGTTAAAAAAGGTCAAAAAGTAAAACGCGGCGACCTCATTGGTTTTGTAGGAAATACAGGCCGCTCGGAAGCCCCGCATTTGCACTATGAAGTCTGGAAAGATGAAGAACGCATCAACCCCATCAACTTCTATTACGGTAGTTTGACCGCAGAAGAATTCGAGAATATGCTAAAATACGCAGCACAAGAAAACCAATCTTTGGACTAATGCAAGTAGATCTCCCCGAAAAAAGGTACTATGGCATTGGTGAAGTCGCCAAGGCCTTTGGCGTGAACACTTCCCTTATCCGTTTTTGGGAAAAGGAATTCGACGCCCTCAAACCTAAAAAGAACGCGAAGGGCAACCGTAAGTTTACCCCACAGGACATCAACAATCTCAAACTCATTTACCACTTGGTAAAAGAGCGCGGCTTTACCCTTGAAGGCGCCAAAACCCACCTTAAGGAAAATCGCCAAAAAACGCTCAACAACTTTGATATCATCGATAAACTCGAGCGTATCAAGGCCGAATTGACCAAGATCAAAGATCAATTGTAACTTTTTTACAAATTAGGGGTCTAACATCTTAAATGAACTGTTTCTCTTTTTACAGCACATTAACTATAACCTAATATTTTAAAAATGAAAAAAGGATTAATAGCACTTATTGTATTGGGCGTTATCGCAGTCGCGCTCTATGGATGGGGCGTAAGTTTCAACAATACAGCCATAGAACTCAAGGAAGCGTCGACCAAAACCTGGGCGAATGTCGAAAGTGCCTATCAACGCAGAAATGACCTTATCGGCAACTTGGTAAAAACGGTACAAGGCGCGGCCGATTTTGAGAGGGGCACATTAAAAGACGTGATCGAAGCCCGGTCAAAAGCCACTTCAATTTCTATAGACCCCAGTAATATCAGCCCAGAACAATTGGCCGAGTTCAACAAAGTGCAAGGAGGCCTAAGCGGGGCTTTAAAAAGCCTATTGGTTACCGTAGAACGGTATCCAGATCTAAAAGCCAACAAAAACTTTCTGGAACTACAGTCCCAATTGGAAGGTACCGAAAACCGCATCAATGTAGCGCGCGATCGCTTTAATGCTTCGGTCGAGCCCTACAACCTGCACATAAAGACTTTTCCAAATTATATCTTGGCAGGCTTGTTCAATTTTAAAGAGCTTTCTTATTTTCAATCTGAGGCCGGGGCGGAAAAGGCACCTGACACAAGTTTTGATTTCAAATAGCCGCGGATGATGTCTCGAGTAGAAAACTTTTTAACGGCCGAAGAAGAGCAAGAAATTGTTCAGGCAATTGTCAATGCCGAAAAAAATACGTCCGGTGAAATACGGGTACATTTAGAGGCACATACAAAAATCGACCTACTCGACCGTGCTAAAGAAGTATTTCATTTACTAAAAATGGACAATACCAAAGAAGAAAATGGAGTACTGATCTATGTGGCCGTAAACGACAGGAAATTTGCTATTTATGGTGATCGCGGCATCGACAAGGTGGTCCCCAAAAATTTCTGGGATTCCACTAGGGACACCATTGCATCGCATTTTAAAAACGGAAGGTTCAAACAAGGCCTTATCGAAGGCATATTGAAAGCCGGAAAGGAGTTGGAAAGTCATTTCCCATGGCAACATGGCGATGTAAATGAGCTGAGCAATGAAATATCTAAAAACTAGTTTACTTGTACTCTTTCTTTTCTGGGGCCTAGGTTCTTTTGCCCAGCTCGAAATTCCCGAAAAACCAGAAAAGGAAACCAGCGTCTATGACTACATTGACCTTTTAAGCACAAGCCAGAAAAAAAACCTGGAAGAAAAGCTCATTCGCTATTCCGATAGCACTTCCACCCAAATCGTAGTCGCCATCATCAATTCTACGAAAGGGGAACAAATCAACTACCTTGGAGCGCATTGGCTCACCGAATGGGGCATTGGCCAAAAGGGAAAAGACAATGGAGTATTAATTGTCTTAGCCAAAAATGACCGTAAAATCAGCATTAATACCGGCTATGGCGTCGAGGCCACCTTGACCGATGCGATGTCAAGACGTATTATTGAGACCGTTATTATACCCCATTTTAAGCAAAACAATTATTACGAAGGCCTGAACAGTGGCTGCGATGCCATTTTTCAGGTACTTCAAGGGGAGTTTAACGAAGAGCGCTCATTTAACGATGGTGTGGCATCTCCCCTAGCCCCGTTTTTTCCCTTCATTATCTTTTTCATCATTCTTATCATACTCTCCCGTCGCAACAAAGGTGGCGGCAACAACGGAGGTAACGGCGGTAAACGCAATAAGGGCCTAGACCTTTGGGACATTATCATCTTAAGCAATATGGGCCGCAGCGGAGGCTCAGGAGGCTTCGGAGGTGGTTTTGGAGGAGGCTTTGGCGGTGGCGGTGGTTTCAGCGGTGGCTTCGGTGGCGGCATGGGTGGCGGTGGCGGCGCCTCGGGCGGTTGGTGACAATCTATTTCTTTTTAGCCTTCACGAGTGGCCCGAATATATTATATTAGTAGGAAATTCCATAGACAGCTATTCCTTAAAGCGTACTTTAAATCGATGGCAACTAAAATATTCATCTATGAACAAAAGTTTAAAGTTCCGAACGCTTCAAAAGGAAAGTGCCTTTAAAAAGAAAGTAGTTGCCGATATTTCCAAATGTTTCAAGGCTTCGCTAAGAAACGAAAATTTCGACCAACTCGAGTCAAAGCTTAAAGTCGCTATCAAGAGCACCATCAAAAAATTTGAAGACGGCAATAAAATATCGCAAACCGTAAATTTCGATACGGAATTTGCAATTGACTCGAACCAAATGTCCATTGGCCAGTTGCACCCCACAAACCCTGAAATCGAAAGACTGAAACAAAAGAAATCAGCCCTTGAGTTTCAGTTAAAAACGAAAGAGGAAGAATTAAGAAATTTGAACAGACGAACCAATTTGGCCAAGGATCTAACCCGTAACGAAGCCATAAAGGGATTGGTCTTAAATGTTATTCAAAAATTCAAAACACTTTCAGAAGAACAACAATTGGAGTTGGTCAACAATAAAGAGAAATTAGAACGTGCCGTCAAAAATTACGTCAAAAATTTTATTGTTTATTACGACGAAGAAGAAAAGGCTTGGGCAATTAATTTCAAGAAAAGCGATGTAACAAACGCTGTAACTACCGGAAAAGATGTAGTCGTTCTTGCCGCCAACCTATCTTCCAAATATGTCAATATAGCTACGAATGCCATACACAAGGCCACTCTGGCACAGTATGAAATCTGCAAAAAGGAAAGAAACGAATTAAAATCGAAGCTAGAGGACGTCAATGAGGAGTTAGAACGTGAATACGACAAAATGGGCAAACGTCCTAGATTTACGGGTGGTTTTGGCGGTGGTCGTTTTGGCGGCGGTGGTAGTTTTGACGAGTGGAGGCCTTAAAACATAAACCTATTGCCCTCTTTTGATTTTTTACCCCCAAACTGGTCAAATTTATAGGTTAGGCTCATCATGAAATAACGGGTCAAGACCGTACCCTGCTCATCTTGAATAAAGTCTTGTCCTGTAATCCGTTTCGTATTTATATTTTGATTTAAAAGGTCATAGGCCAACAACTTTAAGGTCGCACTCTTTTTAAACATTTGCACACCTAAGCTCATATTCCAAAAGACGGCATCCTTATCAAAATTATTGCCCACACTACCATTGTAATTGTAACGGATGTCATTCGCCCAAATTACGTTCTTGGGCCAATACAGGGTAGTTTTCAGCTCGGCGTTATGAGATGTAAAGTTGATATCATCATAACTTTCCAAGTTGTATTGGGTTGAATTTACCGTAACGGAATAACCTGGTTCTACCTCTAAGAACTCCTTAAAATTAAGGGTAGTGGTGATGCGCGGAGTAAAAGAATTTCTTTTCGCCTCGAGGCGCTGGCCATTTACAAAACCCACGTTCTTTTGAAGGTTAAAATAAGGCCTAAAATTAAACTTGACCTTTAAGGTGCTGTCTTTTTTGATTTCCTTTGAATAGCCCACCCCACCGTAGTGATTGTAGTTTCCATCTACATTGATATAGGTCGTACGACGAAGTAAATCCTCATCGGTTTCCGTTACCGACGAAATAAGTTTATCATGAAAGTTAAGTCCAAAGTAAACAAACATACCTGTGCGTTCCTTCCAATTAAAATCATTGTAATTGAAATACACATTTCTTGAAACCGAAGGTTCCAAATCAGGATTACCGGTTACCACATTCAAAGGATTGCTTACATCGGCAACGGGCTGCAATTGATTGATACGCGGCAGGTCTACATAAGAATCAAAGTAAACCCCTATTCTTTTGCTCTTATCAAGATTATAGTTCGCATAGGCATTGAGCAAAACATTCTTATACGATTTCGAAAAAGAGGTCGAACGTAGAAACTCAGAATTGTCCAAATCAGAAAACTGGTACTTCATATCAAGGCCCAATCTTAACTTTTCGGCATCCTTTTTTATGCCTATGGATGGCGTCTTGCGAGAGGTCTTGAAAAGAAAATCGGAGCTAAGTGCCGAATTAAACCGTGAATAAGTACCGGTAAGCTCATCTAAATCGAATACCGAACGCACATTGCTATTCTTGTCTTCTTGTTGCCTATAGGTCAAATCAAGAAACAATTTCTCGGCTAGGGCCTGCCTGTAGTTTACCCCAAATGTGTAGCTATCATTTTCAGCCTCAAATTCCGTATTCTGGTTGAGCTCATCGGTTCTGGCATTATCCCCAAAAATACGACTGACCGTATTCAATCTAGACACGTTGTTGTTTTGCTCATTGCCATTATTGAAGAACAGGCGTACATAAGTACCTAGGGTATCCAACTTTTTGGTAATATCAAAACGATTCGAAAAATTCCTGCTCACACCATCCTCACTGGTCAAGTTTTCATTTTCGTTCAAGAGTCCATCATTTTCGGTAGATGAGCGGGTACTTGATGCATCGATGGAATTCGTCTGATTTACACTCATAGACGGGGCCAGGGTAATCCGAAGCGTTTCATCGATATCGAAAATAAGATCCGCCGCCCCTCTATTCGACATCGTATTCCCCTCAAAACTCGACTCACGATCCGTAAAAAAACTTCCACTAGGCAGAATATTTTCACGTGACATACGCTCATCATTGTAACTATCCGACGATGAAAAGAAGTAGTTTCCAGTAATCTCGTACTCTCCTTTTTTAGAATTGGCATAACTGGCGCCCAGAGTATTGGAGGTCGTGATACCTTGTCCGAACCCAAAATTTAATCCAGCTATAGAAAATCCGCCATCTCTATTTACACTAAAACCTCCACTCCGTGCACGACCGATCATATCATAGATTTCATCAAAGGAGAAGCCCGACGAATTTATATTGTTGGAAGCCGCCACCAAACTAAAGCGTTCATCACCGTTAAAATAATTGAATAAGGCATTGGCTTGATATCTTTCATCAGTACCATAACCTGCCGTTAACCGGCTCAAGATTCCCTTGTTCATATCCTCTTTGATCGTTAGGTTTATGGTCTTTGAAGACCCGTCTCCACTTTCGCCGGTAAATTCTTGGGCTTTCGTTTTGGTATCGGTTATCTGTATTTTGCTAATAATATCCTTGGGCAGGCTCTTGGTGGCCATTTTGGGGTCGTTGCTAAAGAAGACCTGACCGTTTACCAGTACTTGGCTCACCTCTTTTCCGTTTACCATAATCTTTCCGTCACTATCGACTTCTACGCCTGGCAGCTTTTTCAATAGTTCCTCTACGGTGGCATCGGGCCGCGTCTTAAACGAATCGGCGTTAAACTCCAAGGTATCCTTTTTGATCGTGATGGGCACCCTATCGCCCACAACGGATACCCCTTTGAGCTCTTGGGCCTGTTCCTCCAACAATAAGGTACCAAGCTTTACATGGTCTTTCAGTTGAACCCTCATGACCTTGGTCTTGTACCCATTATAGGAAAAGAACAGATTCACTTCCTTTACCCCCGAGCGATCCTCAAGCGTAAAACTTCCGATTTCGTCAGAAATGGTATATGCGACCAAGGCACTATCCTTTGGCGATTCGGCATAGATGGTGGTAGCTTCCAAGGGCTGTTCAGAAACAGCGTCCACTACTTTACCGGTGATTTTGAATTCTTGGGAATAGGTGTTCACACAGAAAAATGTGAACACAAGAAAAGCTGGTAACACTTTCTGCATAAACGGATCAGTCATTGGATTGGCAAATGGCTTGACCCAAACCTAATCATTGAACTAAAACATTAGTTGCAATTTAACAAAAGTTTATGCCCGGGTTTTATAGGATTTTACGTAAAAAAAACAACGCAAGTCCCTACAGCACGCCCCTTAGCCCTTACTTTTTCCTCATATAGATAGTGACGGGTACCCCGTTAAAATCAAAGTTCTCCCTTAGTTTGTTTTCCAAAAACCGCTTATAAGGTTCCCTCACGTATTGTGGAAGATTACAGAAAAAGGCAAATTGGGGATAGTTTGTCGGCAACTGGGTGATATACTTGATCTTCACATATTTGTCTTTGTAGGCCGGTGGCGGAGTGCGCTCTATGATCGGCAACATGACATCGTTAAGCTTTCTGGTCTTTATCTTCTTAGATCGGTTCTTATACACCTCTACGGCCGTCTCTATAGCCTTGTAAATACGTTGCTTGGTCAGTGCCGATATAAAGAGAATAGGCACATCTACAAAAGGCTCCATCGCTTTTTTGATCCGCTCCGTATATTGCTTCATGGTATTGGTCTCCTTCTCCTCGATCAGATCCCACTTATTTACCAAAATCACGATACCCTTATTGTTCCGTTGGGCCAACCAGAAGATATTTTCGACCTGGCCATCAAATCCGCGAGTGGCATCGAACATTACCAAACAAACATCACAGTGCTCAATGGCCCTTACCGAACGCATCACGGAATAGAATTCCAAATCTTCCTTTACCTTCGATTTTCTTCGTATACCCGCCGTATCGACAAGATTGAACTCAAACCCGAAACGGTTGTATCTGGTATCGATACTATCCCTAGTAGTACCGGCAATATTGGTAACGATATAACGGTCTTCACCGATCAAGGCATTTATGAAGGAAGATTTCCCTGCATTGGGCCTTCCTACCACGGCAAACCTCGGAAGGTCAGCTTCCTCCTTTTCCTTTTCAGGAAGCACTTCTACCAAGGCATCGAGCAAATCTCCCGTACCGCTACCGTTGACGCTGGAAAGGGTAAAATACTCTCCCAGTCCCAAGGCATAAAACTCTACCGCATCTTCGGCACGTTTGGCATTGTCTACTTTATTGACCGCCAAAAAAACCGGTTTTTTCACCCTACGGAGCAAGTTGGCAACGTCTTCATCCATGCCCGTTATACCACTTTCCACATCTACCATAAAAATAATGGCATCGGCTTCATCAATGGCCAATTCTACCTGCTTATCTATTTCTTGTTCAAAAACATCGTCACTACCCTGAACATAACCACCGGTATCTATAATAGAAAACTCTTTACCGTTCCAATCACTTTTTCCATAGTGGCGGTCACGGGTAACCCCGCTTACGGCATCAACAATAGCTTCCCTCCGTTGGATCAAACGATTAAAAAACGTAGACTTCCCTACATTCGGTCTCCCTACAATGGCTACAATAGCACTCATACTTCCTTAAATTTGCTGCAAAAATAGTATTAATCCCGATGGAATCGTAATTCTAATCAACTAATCGTAAGTAAATTAAAAACAGAATCCCCAAATCTCAAAATGAAATTCGGGGATTCTACTATGTTTTAGCCAGTTAAAGACTTTATTTTATTTCATAGATCGAAACGGTATTGGATACCTCATTGGTGATGACCAATAAATTTTCACCGTTTGGCGATTCTTCCGCGGGTATGACCAAGAGTCCTTCAGGTGCAACATCTTGCGTACTAAAGATCCATTTTAAAAATTCAGGGGCCGAGGGGTTGGTAATGTCATAAACCATGGCACCTCCGGTTCGTTCAAGGCCGACGAACAATAAGGTTGACTCTCCAATTTTAAGTGTGGTTACCGATTCGGGTTCCGCCCCCTTATCATCACTCCTTCCATCGGCTTCACCTTCATCGTTATTAAACAAAGTAGGGGCGATTTCCATCGTTTTTCTTCCAATTTCATCACCACTATCGTAAACGATTTCACCCTGGGGAGTCCAGATGGTAAATGAGCGTGCGCCATAGGAGTAGATTTTATCATAATCACCATCGCCATCGATATCGCCATTGGCCGTAGTGATTTTTAACCGTCCGAGGTTTTCATCGGCCTGTAGTTCTTCGGCATTAGGAAAGGCCGTAGCATCGAGTACAAGGTCCTTTACCCTTTCCTCTTCCGAATAACCGTCGTAATCACGGGAATCGCCTTCATTGGCGGAAATAAGGTAAGCAGCTCCCCCTATTTTGGCATAGGCAATAGCGTCGGGCATATAAAAACCTAGTACCGGCCATGTTTGAAAGTTGCCCAGCATACCGTCTTTATTACTGGCATCCATGGCGTTTTCAGTAAGGGAATGATCCTTCACCCCCAAACCGAAAACATCGGTCAATGTCATTGTAGACAGATCAACAACGGCCATACCATTGTTTTCCTGTAAACTGACATAGGCGTACTTACTATCTTCGGAAACCGCCACATATTCCGGCTCAACATCTTGCGCCAGACAAGCCTCAGGACCAAAAACACGAAAATCGTTCCCGATGGTCTGTCCGTTATACGCTGTAAAGAACAAAGTATGAACCTCTTTTTTTTCAACATCGATTACCGATATCGAGCCTTCGGGATCTACCGTATAATCGTCATTAGGCTCCCCTTCATTAGCGGCAACAATATATTTTCCGTTCGGGCTGAACGCGACCATATCCGGCAAAGCACCTGCGGGATAAGAGTCGACCAAGCTCATGGTAGCGGTATCATATACCTCTATCGTACCGTTTACCTGTTTATTGTCGTTCTCTAGGGCTATGGCCAAAAGACCATGATGAACCGCAACGCTATTAGGGGTTCCCGTCAAGGCAATGGAAGCTTGTTTTGATGGCACGGAAGGTTCGGAAATATCCCAAACGGAAACTTCGCCCTGTACCGGATTAACAACAAATAAATTTCCGGTAACAGCATCGTAAGCACTAATTTCGGCAAAGCCCTCTTCGCCGGAACCATTAACAAAACCTCCTATCTTGGTATAGGTAAGCTCAGAGGTGTTCACTACGGCAGGGCCTTCGTGGGGATGGCCGACAAAATCTTCCAGTTTTTCACAGGAAAAACTACCCAATGCGATAAGAATAAACGGAATACTTTTAATTTTTTTCATCTTCAAGTTTGGTTATTAATCACCAAAGATGAAGTTTCAAGGTCACTTAAAAGTTAGCTTAAGAACAAGCAATGTTTAAAAGAACGCAATGAAAGGGTTAAGAAGGTTTAGTTATTGTATCCAAAGCGTTTCAACTGGCGGGCATCGTTACGCCAGTTTTTATTGACCTTTACATACAATTCCAAATGCACCTGCTTACCGAAGAATTTCTCTAGGTCTTTACGCGATTCTACGCCTACCCTTTTTAAGGCACTGCCCTTGTGGCCAATAATAATACCCTTTTGGGAATCTCGCTCCACCATAATAACCGAGCGCATCCTGATGATATCTTCATCTTCAAAAAACTCTTCGGTCTCGATTTCTACGGAATAGGGAATTTCTTTTTTGTAGTGCATCAAGATTTTCTCTCGAATGGTCTCGTTTACAAAAAACCGTTCGGGTTTATCGGTCAGCTGATCTTTAGGGTAATAGGCGGGTGCTTCGGGAAGCAGTTCGATAATACGCTCGAAAATATTCTTGATATTAAAGTTGGACAAGGCCGAAATGGGGTGCAGTTCTACGGTAGGAAGCATTTCTTGCCAGTATTGCACCTGTTCCTCCAAAAGCTCTTGGGTTGCCGTATCTACTTTGTTAAGCAATAGCAACACCGGTATTTTGCTGTTTTTGATCTTGTCAAAAAACGCTTCGTCCTTCAAAGCCTTTTCGCCGATCTCGACCATGTACAAAAGCACATCTGCATCTTCAAAGGCCGATTTTACAAAATTCATCATGGACGACTGCAGCTCATAGGCGGGCTTAATGATTCCGGGAGTATCGGAGAGGATGACCTGAAAGTCATCGCCGTTGACAATACCTAAAATACGGTGCCTTGTTGTCTGGGCCTTAGAAGTAATGATGGACAGTTTTTCGCCCACAAAAGCGTTCATCAAAGTAGACTTGCCCACATTGGGATTGCCGATAATATTTACGAATCCTGCTTTATGCTTTTGCATCTTTCAATTTTTTAAAGTAGTCGGTCGCCGCTGCATTTACTTTCGGTGCCAGTAATAAAACGGCTATCATGTTCGGTATGACCATGAGTGCGTACGATAAGTCAATCAGGTTTTTAACCAAGTCGAGCGAAGCTACTGCTGCAAAAATAATCATGATTACGAAATACCAGTTGTAAAACTTCCCAATTTTTGCATTGGTCAAAAAAGAAAGACACTTTACCCCATAATACGAGTAGGTAAACAGGGTAGACATGGCAAATGCCGTAACGATGATCATCAGTAGCACATCGCCATAGCCGAAGAGGGTGGTCTCGAATGCCGAAAGGGTCATGACAATTCCGCTACCATCCTCCAAATAAGCTCCGCTTAAAATGATTACGACCGCTGTAAAGGTACATACCAAAATGGTATCTATAAATGGACCTAACATTGCCACAAGACCTTCCTTTATAGGATTATCGGTTTTTGATTGCCCATGGTACATCGGTGCACTACCCAGACCGGCCTCGTTAGAGAACATAGCCCGGCGGATACCTATGATGACCAGCCCCCAGAAACCTCCGGTGACGACGGTCTTAAAGTTCCATGCTTCGGTAATGATCAATTTTAAGGAAGGAATAATTTGCGAAGCATTCAACACCATTACGATTACAACGGCCACCAAATACACCAATACCATAAAAGGAACGATGGCCGAGGCCACTTTCGCAATTTTGGTCAACCCTCCAAAAATCACAAAGGAGGTAACCACGGCAAGAAGCACACCTATGCCCAACTTCCAATTCTGCTCGCTCATTTGAAACAGGGTCTCCGACGGTTCAACAACACTCATAAAGGTTTCGGTGAACTGATTGGCGGTAAAAACCCCCAAAAAACCGAACAGTCCACAAACGGCAAAAAACACGGCCAAAGGCTTGGCTTTTGGCCCTAGTCCTTTGGTTATATAGTACATGGGGCCACCCTGCAGTTTGCCTTCGGAATCCGTACTGCGAAACATAATGGAAAGGCTACATGAATAGAATTTGATACACATGCCGATAAGCGCGGTCACCCATATCCAAAAAACCACACCGGGTCCACCATCGTGAATGGCTATGGCCACCCCGGAAATATTTCCTAGCCCAACGGTTGCCGCAACGGCAGCGGACAAGGCCTGAAAAGAACTTACATCACCTTCGGCGGTCTTATTATCATACTTCCCTGCCGTAATGGCAATGGCATGACCAAAGAAACGATAAGGTAAAAATTTAGAGTAAAACACCAAGAAAAGTCCCCCTCCAATAAGCAGGAGAAACATGGGCCACTCCGTATAGGGAAGTGCAGCTGAAATAAAATCGTTTATTGTATCCATAAAAAGGCTTGCAAGTCCCGAAGGTATGGAATTTGGATATTTTTTCAAGTATACCAAAAAAGATTCTGGCTTAAGTTTGGAATTAAGTAAAAAACAGTCGTATATTTGTCGCCCGTTACGAATAGTAGCGCTCATCTTGTCGGCGTCATGAGCCGAAGTTGCAAAACAAGAAAGGTGAAACCCATATCGCGGGGTAGAGCAGTAGGTAGCTCGTCGGGCTCATAACCCGAAGGTCGCTGGTTCGAGTCCAGTCCCCGCTACTAATTAAGAAGCCATTTATCTGAACAATCAGATAAATGGCTTTTTTTCTTCCCGACATTTTTTCGGTTTTCAGGATAAAGACCAAGGTCGGTGCCGCCAAAATTAGAAGCAGCACCGACCCACACAGTCTAAAAATTAAAAAATTCAGGTATTTTCCTAAGCTATGTACGGTATTCTATCAATCATTAATTGCTTTGTCAGTTTTTATATAGGGTGTAGGATACTACTCTTTGATCAACTGCCGAACAGTAGACTTTCCATCTTGTTCAATGGTCAAGAAATACACACCACTTTTTAGTCCCGATAAATTGACGGATTCATCAGCGGAAACGCCCGATTTAGAAAATATAACCGTACCTAGCATATCCTGTAGGGTCAGGTTTGCCGCCTCCCCGTCAAAATTAACGGACACGTATTCCGTAAAGGGGTTGGGATATACCCTGATTTCTTGTGAAATACCATTGTCAGAAGCTACCAGAGAGGAATTCAAGGCCGTGGCTGCCGAAGCCGTGCCCTGCTTTGTAATCCTGATCCAGTTGATATTCCATCCTCCCGAAATCGAATAGAGACCGAACTGATACGTACCTGCACTTACATTGACCGTTTGTGAAACGGTAGTCCAATTCTGCCATCCTCCTGTGTTGGGCACCGAAAGCTCACCAAGCACCGTTTCGCCCGCCTCCAGATCGGAAGAAAACCGACCGCCGTCGACGGCACTGGCCACGCGATACTCGATCAAATAATTTCCTGATGACGGGAAGTTGATCCCTGGATAGGACATCCAACTGCCGTTATTGATATAACCCACGTTCTCGCCGCCTTCGGAGCAGGGTTCCTTTTGTACATCGTTGGAGTATAAATAGCTTTCCGCCTCGATTTTAAGGGTGTTAGCACTATCGTTGTCGTCCCCCTTTTGGTAGACCCTTACGTAATCTACCAACATTTGGGCCGGAAGCTTACTTTGATCCACATCGAATCCTGGCCAATCGCCTCCTACCGCCATGTTCAACAGAATAAAAAACTCGTTCTGGAATTCCCCGGTACCGTTGACACCGTTGCTAATATCCACTTCGTTAAACTGCTGCCCGTCTACGAACCATTTGATGGAATTTGCATCCCACTCAACAGAATAAATATGGTACTGCCCTGGATCGCTTACCCCCACGTCGTCACCGTAGGAGGCATGATCACCATTTTGATCGGACCAGTGGATAGTACCGTGAGTCTGTAGAGCGTTATTGATGCGCTCCATGATATCTATTTCCCCGCAGGCAGGCCAGCTCACACTGGTAATATTGTTCCCGAGCATCCAAAATGCCGGCCATAGACCTTGACCTGAAGGCAATGCGATTCTGGCCTCTATTTTCCCGTACTTGAAACTCTTCCGACCTTGGGTTTTCATTCTCGCCGAGGTATATTGGGCACCGCCAAAATTCTCGTGTTTTGCGGTAATTACCAGATTGCCATTCTCGACTGCGGCGTTTTCCCGTCTGTAATACTGCAATTCATTGTTGCCCCATCCGTTGTAGCCCATGCCGGTCTCAAAGACCCAATCAGGGCCAATACCGTCGTCGAATTCATCTTGCCAGACCAAGTTGTAATCTTGGGCCGAAAGTATGGGGGTCATGCCAAAGCATAAGACCATCAGCAAATACGTAATAATTTTTTTCATCTTGTTCTAATTTTGTGCTTGTCCATTAAATTTTAAATAACCGTAATAACAAAATGACCACCGGAATAGGAGACCGTCAATTAAACCTTTCCGGCAGCCATTGCAAAAGAGTTGGAAGATGGATTATACCATCTTATTAATTTTTAAGAAGACGCTGGGTTTTCTCCCCAGCCCCTGTTTTCATCTTTACGATATACATTCCCTTGTCTAGAGTCGATAAATCTAAGGAACTACCGACTTTCAATGTCTGCGGAGCCAATACTTCATGACCTTCCATGTTTAGGATCATTACATCCATTTCGCCTTCCCCCCTTCCGAAGGTCACCGTATCGTAAAACGGGTTCGGATACATGATGGTGGTCGTTTCACTTATGCCTTCCTGATTTAGATCGGCCCGTAAGGCCGTGGAGTTTCCTTGTGGGGAAATGCGAATCCAGTTGATGTTCCATCCTCCTGAAATCGAATAGAGACCGAACTGGTACGTACCTGCATTTACATTGACCGTTTGTGAAACGGTAGTCCAATTTTGCCAACCTCCCGTGTTGGGAACCGTAAGCTCACCAAGTACTGTTTCGCCCGCCTCCAGATCGGAAGAAAAGCGACCACCACTAATGGCACTGGCCACGCGATACTCGATCAAATAATTTCCTGAAGACGGAAAGTCGATATCGGAATAGGCCATCCAACTGCCGTTATTGATATAACCCACGTTCTCGCCGCCTTCGGAGCAGGGTTCCTTTTGAACGTCATTGGAATCGAAAAAGCTTTCCGCCTCGATTACGTGTGAAGGTAGCGGGTCGGGGCTGGAACCACCTCCATCGCCGTCACCCTCGATCGGGCCAAGGGTAATCTTTGCACGCAGAGGCTGTCCGGTACTAATGGTTGAAGATTGGTCGAATACGTCGTCATAGGCAAAGGTATAGGTCTGGCCCTCGAAACTGATATCCGCTCTGTGAAAGAATTTCGAGTACCAATTATAAGGTTCTACCTGATAATACCTTGAAGCGTCCCCGAAGTCCTGAAAGGCTCCCGAAGGTGCGTTCAAGTCGATAGCATGTCGTGTAATCGCAGCGACCATCTGTGCCTGTACCACTAGGTCCCAACGTTGCCCGGAGGCCATAACACCACTGCCTTCCATCGCCATAAGGGTGGTAGGTTTTCCGGGGATGGTGGCCACTTGGCCATCACTTTCCCGTTCAAACACAAAATTATCACCCTGTACCCTACCTCGCCATCGGCCGGCATCCCCAGCGTTGAAATAGAGTTCGGCATTACGGTATTTCGACCAGATCGCATCGATGTAGCCGTCCATATAATCCGCCGGAAAGCTATCGTCTTTGGTGGGGAATTTTATGATTCCCTGATCTCTTTTCAAAAGTCCCTGAAATTCGGGCGGAGCCGTTCTTGCCCATTCATCCTGAATTTCCTGTGAGGATTTCAACTCCCCGACCTTTTTAAAGAAATCGACTCCTTCTACTTCAAGTCCGATAGGGTGTTGAAAGGCATCTACCCTCGAAGTATTGTTAAAGATTCCGAATTCGTTATAGGTAAGCTCGATGGATTCAAATGTAATTCCCTGGTTGGGGTCTGTAGGATTCTCTAGGTTGGGGGCCGCATATCCCCTTGGGTCACCATCATATCCAAAAAAATAGAGATAGAGCGGACTTCCAAAGGAAATCAAGATACGACATCCCGCAATTTTTGGGATGTTTACCGTTTTATTAGGGATGTCGCTCAACTTCCTGAAGCAGTTCGCGTAGCGACCGTCAAGTCCGGGACCGAGATTGCCATTGATGACAGGGCCGGGTACGGTATTATCGGAGCGGGACATCCTATTGACCTGCCCGTTTACGGGGTCTACCCAAACGAAGCCTCCAATTTCGCCGACTACGGCCACGTAAACTTCATCATCGGGAAACTCCGAATTGTTCGCAATCTGATAAGGCAGGGTCTGAGCACTCAAAAGGGCCCCTCCAAGAATTAGATATAACAGTGTAAAGTAGAATGTTTTCATAGCATTTCGTTTAATTAATTTTTACAGTAAAAAATGGGGCATGAAATAGGCGAGTCGAGCTAAGTCAGCACAACGCCCACTATTATTTTTTGACACCGCTAATTTATCAGTTCACACAAAAAGATTTAAATAACGTGGCAATACAAAATGTATACATCCCATAAAATAAATCAAGACAGCGTAGGAATTAATACACAACACACTGTAGTCATTAGGCTTTCGCGATTATAATTCACACCAACAATCTGCTCAAAAAAGAAGACAAACAGCAGGTTGTAGTGATAATGTTGTGATAGGATATAGGTTTCCCCGCTGGCCTTAAATACTCAATATATAGTCCGTCAGCCCATCATCGTGGGACAGGCCTATTTTTTTTCGCAGGCGGTACCGTTTGACATCGACACTACGCACGGTAATATTCAATAAGGGGGCAATTTCTTTTGAGGACAGGTTCAATCTAAGATAGGCGCAAAGGCGTAAGTCATTTGACGTTAGCTCAGGGTGCTTTTTCTTGATTTTTTTCAAGAATTCAGAATCGGCATTGTTGAAGGCATCCTCGAAAAACTTCCAATCGTCGGCATGGTTAATGTTGCGGTCGATGGTACGTATCACGGACTTTATCTTGGGATCCTCAACCCCCTTCAGCTCTTCCTTAATGGCATTCAAAAATTTGTTCTTTTTGATCAGGCTCATCGTCGATATGGCCAATTCACGGCTTTTGCCCTTAATTTCCTGTTCCAGTTTTTCGTTCATGACCTGCATAATCTCCCTTTCGGCCTCCGCGCGCTTGTGCTCAAGCTCACGCGCGCTCTCTTTTTCCAATCGGGCCTGCTGTTTTTTGTAATAATTTCGGGAAACGCGGTGAACCAAATAGAAAAGGAGACAGCAACAAATCGCATAGACCGCTATCATTATCTTCGAAAAGTACCAGGGTCTCGCAATGGTAAAGGCATAAGACGCAATATTCTCACTTAGATGATTACCGGTCTTGGCCCGTACCTTGAATACATAATCGCCGCTGGATAGCTTTTCAAACACCGCTTTCGAACCCAGCGTCCAAGTTTGCCAATTGCTATGCAGGCCTTCGAGCTGATATTGGTAATTGGATTCCAGATACTTTGCGTATTCGGGTATGCTATAGGTGAATTCAATGCTATTTTGACCCGCCTCGAATTCGCCCTTCTCAGCTATTGGAAGGCTTACGGCGACCTCGGGATCGTCGGTTTTAAGAGCTACGGAGTTGAGCCTTATATTATAGACCTTTTCCTCTAGTTTTTTCAGATCTAAAGTAATAAACCCGTTGGATATGCCTATCAGATATTTATCATCAGAGAGGGGAATAAGACACTCAAAACCCAAGGGACCCAAATTTCGTCGGAAGGCCTCCGGAATCGGGATTTGAACCCGCTGTTGTCTTTCGTTAAAGTTACCGGGACTCAAATACTGAATATTTACGTTGGTAAAACACCAAAGTCTGTCGGCCGAAGTATCGGCCATCAGAATACCGATAGGTCTTTCTTCCTCGGAAAATAGGTTAGCCGTAAAAACACTGTCCTTTACAAAGGATTTCGAGTCAGTTTCATAATTAAAAACGCCCAAGTGGCTCATAAACAGAATGTCATCTTGGAACTTGACCAAGCTGGCTCCCATACCGTTAGGCGGTTTTTCATCAATTTCGACGACCCTTTGGAAGTCGGGATCGAGCTCTAGGGTAAAAATGCCCTTGTACTCATGGTTGATCAATATCTCCCCACTTTGAGTGAACTCAAAGAAACGGCTCGAAATATCGAAACCTTCGACGGTATTTCGAAACGCCCATCCATCATCATCCTTTTGTAAAATACTGAGTCCCCCATAATTGCCCTGCAGCAAGAGGTCAGGCCGGTCGGCAATCTTTTTGACCCCCCATGATCCCGGAAAATCGGAAATCAGCTTGGCCTTTCCACCCTTGACCGTAAAAGTACCCTCGTTATGGCCGCAGAACAGCGTATTATCGACTACGTTCAGGGACCAGACTTGGCCATTCGTATTTTCAATAAACTCAAAATCGCCAGTCGTATCCGCAGGTTTGAAGAATAAACCCTGATTAGTGCCTAGATATAGATAGCCGTCGAAAATCGTGGCGGCGTACACTACACCTAAAGTGCCCATTTTGTCAACATATTCCTCGAAAAAAGAGTTCAGGTTGACTACGCTGATACCATTGTCGAGACCCAGCCAGAGGTTTTGTTCCCTATCTTCATAGATGGCCAATACCGTGTTGTTACCTAGGCCAGTTCCTTGATTGATATGATGCAGAATGTTCCCTTCGGTATCTAAATGGTAGATCCCATCGGCAATGGTACCCACAATAAGACTACCGTCCATAAGTTGCAGTCCGCTATAGCTTGTAAGGGATTCCAGTTGGTCGGAAGCTGGTATTTTCCATGGAGATAGACGACCATCCTCCAAAAAATAGAAGGTTCCATTCTCCAGTAAAAGCAATGGTTTATCTTGTATTTCGAACAATCCGATAATCGTAGTGGACTTAAGTAAGGGGTGGGTCGAAACTTCGGTAGCCCCACCTTCTTCAATCTTAAAGAGTCCCTCTTCGGAACGCTGGAAGAACACTGTACCGCCCACTTCAAAGATACGTGCACGAGTTGAAGGCGCATCGATTATATTGAAGGTCTCGGCATCGGTATCATAAATATAGATACGGTTGAGGGACTGAAAGAAAATGTACTGATCCAATATAAGAATGTTCCAGAATTCCTCGTCCTCCACCAAAGGGGTTTCCAATTTATCGAGTAGACTACGGTACACTCGATCTCCAAGGGCATTGATTTCCCAATAACCAAATTCCATGTAACACCCGGTGTAAATCAGGTCGCCCTTGGCCTTTACGGAGCGGATAACGGATCGATTAGTGGTATAATAGATTTTCCAATCCTCTCCGTCGTATTGAAGCAACCCACTATTGTTACCAAAATAAAGGTATCCCTCCTTGGATTGCGAGATGGCCCAATTTTGGGTCTCTGCCCCATAATCAAAGGTCTCAAAGTTCTGTATAGGTGGAAGTTCCTGTGCCCGTAATAATAGGGCTGTCAAAAAAAGTGTAGTAAAATATAGTATTTTCAAATGATTACGTCGATTTTACAAATTGGCACCCTACATAATTTGTATACGTTTATATACCACTGTATGGTTTATTTTTAGAAAAAATATAAGAAAAAAGAGACTTTTATGTATACAGATGTATATACCCCTACCTATTCAAAACGCACCCAATTTTTTGACGCGATGAATACTGTGCCCCTTGGTAGTTCTGACCGTCATGGTAGCTAGGTTTAGGGTTTCTACGAACAAAGGTATTCCGTTGAAGATACCAGTAGCACTCGACATCAGCTGCGATTTTCCGATGGGGTGCGTTGGTGATGGACAGCGTATGCGTATCGACATGTCCTCACTACTTTCGAAAAGCAGCTTGCTTTTCTGTTTTATATCAGTCCACTAACAACGCTCCATTTGTCATTTCGCCACTGATTGAAACCGTATAAAAAATAGTCTCTAGCTTAGATTGTCCAACTCGACATCTAAGGAACCCTACCCTTCCCTCGAACGTGTTTTTAAATATTCGAACACTGGAGTACCGGCCAAGTTGAAAAGCTGTAGTGTGAAATTTTTCATACTAGCATGTTTAGGTTAATGTTCAATTAAAAAATAGCAAAAAAAGGTGAAAATTAGGGTTTACGGGAAACCGGGGAGTTTCCCGTAAACATTCCTATTCAATCATTTTATTTAATCACTTTAGCGGTTTCCGTTCTATCGGCCGCTATCATCCGAATAAAGTAAACACCTCTAGGCAGACTGGCCATTTCAAAAACGGGACTTTCCCCGTTTTTGATGTCCTTCCTGTCCAATTCCTGTCCCAATCCGTTTACTAGAATGGCCGTGTGGTAATCGGTCGTTCGGTCTATATTCACCTGTAACCTATCTTGAACAGGGTTCGGATAGACAAAGAAATCAGGAGCTTCAGAACCAATGACCGAAGCTTTCAATTGCATGGCACCGGCAGTGGCACAACTACCGACCTCGAAACTATGCCGGTTCGCCGAAGTATTGCGCTCCCCACCCTCAGGAACGTTGTAGGTGTAGAAGAAGTAAACGGTCTGCCCAAGCTCGGCATTGATGGCCTTCGGCTCGTTGGGCGTCACGCTATAACCAGGGAATATTCCGTTTTCGACCGTACCATAGTACAGAATAGTCACGCTATTTCCGATCCCTGGGTTTTCAGGTACGAAAGTTAAGAAGGAGCCCTCTTCGTTTTCGGTTATCTCAACGGTGTAATCGTTGTTGGCCGCAAGCTGAGAACAGCTGCCGTTATCATCATTATCCTGTTCTTGGCCGTTCTCCGTAAAGGTCGCATCATTTCTTGCCGAATCAGTATCCACGGTATCGATATACAGTAGGGAATTTCTGTGTTGTAGATAATATCCGGGATAGTTGAAGGATTCGAACGAGGTCGCCGAGGCGTCGGCCAATCCTTCCCGTTCAAAAAAGGTAGCATCCCCCCTGTACAAAGCACTATCCTCAACATCATCTAACCAAACCTCTCCTCCCCGATGCCTTAGGTATTTGTTCGGAAAATCAACAGATTGAAAGGATACACCGCTACCGGCAAGTCCCGCTACCATATTCCATTGTCCCGCTTCGACGGGTACCACATCGGAAGCAATTCCAACTCGACCGTCAAGATGTCTAATGACATTACCCGTGTTGTTAATACTGGCCCAAGATTTGACAACTCCGACCGGTGGTTCCGGTGACGTAATGGAGTCTATGGTAATACGATAGGTAATGGTAGTCTCGGCGCCACAATCGTTGGTGTAGGTTCCTGTATAACTACCGCCATCACCCTCGCCGATAACAAGGAAATCGACCTGTCTTTGGTTCGATGAAAAGTTGTTCGGCCCGGACCAGCTCCAAGTACCTTCCGCGGGTCCTGGATTTAAACTCACACTATCACCCCTTCCAACGGTCAAATTTGTTTGAGAGGTCGCATCACCATTTACGTTGGCAGAGGCGATTATATCTGAAGGTTGACAACCTATCAGACCACTACCATCTTCCCAGACAATATCATCGATGGCCACCGCGAAGGGCGAAGATGGAAGATTCTCGGGATCACTGGAGAAAATAAACAAATAGGATAAGTTTTGAAAAGCCAGTAAGCCCTCAAAATCTGAAAGGGGAATCTCGACTTGCCCCCATTCACCGTTCCTTACCAAACCGTATTTGGTTTCGCCCGCAGGAAAAGTGATATATTTTTCATTGGTGAAATTATCGGTAATACCGATACGGAAGGATACATCGGCAGGAATCTTGATCTTAAACTTCATGGTACCCTCCTCGACATAATTGGACATATTTTTTCCGAAAAGACTGGTGATTCCGGCACCGAACCAAGTATTGGATGAGGAAGTTTCCCAACTGATGACCTCCTCGCCCTCGTAAGGCGCTTCAGAACCTTCGGCAAAGGTGTCAGAAAAAACGAAGATATCGGCATCACTGCCAAAATTCAGCCCATTTGCCACCGGGGTGTTTTCAGTGAAAACGCCAAAGTTGCCCGATTCGGCCACTAAATCGTCACTGCCATCACCAAATTCTACGCTACCATGTCCGTTGTATTCGGAAACACGCACATAGTCCACCATCATTTTACCGGGCAAGGGTGCGTTGATACCGTTAGGATCCAAAACACCCGTTAGGCTGCCGCCTACCGCCAAGTTCAGCAACATATAAAAAGGACGTGTAAAAGCCGCCGTATCGCCTTCGGGATCGAGGGGTAGCGGTCCGGCATACAAATCGTACTCCGTTCCATCGTCTTCAACCACAAAGCGCAGGGATGTAGGCTCCCAATAGAGCTTGTAGGTAACAAATCGATCGTTTAGCGGCCGATCGGCCACATAGGGAGTATTATAATCGACTTCATAAGCGATGTTACCCACCCCTCCGTTATCGGGTATTGGAAAAAAGGCATTGGCACCTGTGTAGGTATTGACCGTAGAATTTGGTTCCAGTTGCCGGGTTCGCTCTTCTTGGTTAAAGCCCATTTCCATCATATCGATTTCCCCTTTGGCAGGCCATACCAGATTAGAAGTTCCCAAGAGCCATACAGCGGGCCATAGACCGGTCTGTAGGTCTGGTACCCGCACCCTGACCTCGATAAGACCATAATGTATAGCTACCTTTTTATTGGTGGTAACTTTTCCGGAAGTAAACGACTTGCTTCCAGAATTCTCCCTTTTAGCCTCGAGTACCAGGGCCTTGTTCCCAGGTTCCCCAGGTACGTCTTCTATATACACATTGTCGGACTCGTACGACTGAAGTTCTTGATTTCCCCAACCACAGATACCCTGTGCGCAGCCATCACCTATGTCGGGAGTCCACAAACTTTCGTCAAACGTATCAAAATTATCTTCCCATAAAACCTGGCCTACCTGTGCTTGAACACTTGACAGAACCAAAATGGACCAAATAAATACCAATAAGATTGACTTTAAATACATCGGTGTTCCCATTCCATTTTGCCCCTTGTTAAATTCCTTATTCGTGTAACTATTTTTCATTTTATTAATTTTTAGTTCCCTTTAAAAATTTTCCACCTTCCGCGATTTAATCTAACTGCCAAAGTATTTTTTAATTTTTATAAATGATTAAGAATGACATCAACAAAAAACATACAAGCCCAATATGTGTTTCTTATTTTAAGAATTCCCTATGTCGGATTACCCGATTTAACGGACACCCACTATATTTTGTAGAAAAAATTCATAATTGGTGTTTTATCAAATTAAACCAACAATATATTGATGTTGTATGGTTGATGTTTACATGATTTTTTGAAAAAAAAGGGACGATATCACTATCGTCCCTAATCAATCGCTTTCTAGTAGGTTAAAACTATACTGTATAAGTTTGAAGCATGTTGAATAATTGACATGGGCCTGTCATAAACAACATAGGAGATATGGATTTAGTTACAAGACCGTACCACCTCCCAAGGTTGACCATCACCAGTGCTTTCAGAAGGTACGTCTCCACTGGTCCACCACTTCGCCCGATATACGGTTCCGTTGTAAACTACTTCCACGTTACCGAGATAGGCCGAGGACGCACTCCATTGGGCAATAGAAGAGCAATCGCCATCATCGTCACCGCTACCGCCATCATCGTCACCACTACCACCGTCATCACCAGAGCAACTTCCGATAAATTCCCATACGCCCCCACTAGTAGGCAGGTCGCCAAGTGTCCACCATTTGGCTCTATAAAGTGAATTTTCGTACGTACTGTACATACCTACGGTGTAGGTTGCAGTAGCGCTCCATGCCGCGGCCGAATCGCAATCCGTGCCATCGTTCGGATCTGGATCTGGATTTGGATTTGGATTTGGGATTCCATTACCACCATCAGGATAATTTTCTGCATTCGCTATAGCGGTCGACCTAGAAACACCGTTCAGTATTTGGCTGCCGACATGCAAATAGCCATAGGCCGAGGTATTGCCATCACCCAACAGCAGTTGCCAGATCATTAGACCGTCATTCTGGCTTTTGGCGGCGATATGTTCTGAAAGGTCGGCAATTGTTTGATAATCATAAGTGTAATGTGGTCCCCAAGGCTCATTGGGATAATGGGTGCCCGCAGCTATGTTGAAGCCGTACTGATCTGCATAGTGTTTGTATGCGTCATACATGATCTTACGATTACTAGCCGCCCCAGTGTTGTATCCCTGATAGGCCACAAGGTCGATTTTGTCGCCCACCGCTTTCATAACAGGAATAAAATGTCCCGTAGCACCAAAGCCGAAAAGACTGATGGCCTCGTTAGGCTCCGTGGCCTTGTAGAGTTTGTCGTCCGATTCCCCGGTTACGGAATTTCGCTTACTATAGGCATAGGGAGAAGCAGGATCGTCATTGTTTAGACCTCCCAAGGCCCCTACACCTGCAGGAGCACAGGCTAAAAGGTATTCGCCTTTAGGCATGATAGCCCTTGACTTATTGAAAAAATCAATAAAGTGCTGTACGTTTTCCGGCTCACCGATAGTCGCGAAACTCCCGCTGGGTTCATAGTCCCAATCGATACCTTGAAAGCCCATGTCATCGACAAAATCCTTAATCTGTTGATAATCGATGTCGTAGGCTGCTTGAGACCCCCAATATGTTTCCCCACCGATGGAAAGGATGACATTGGTACCCCTAGCCTTTAGGATAGAAACGGTCTCTTTGAGGGCCTCACCGTCATAAGGCGTCTGTATACCTGTACCGGAGAGTGACATAGAACCCTTTTGGTACCTCAAATTTGGTTTGGCAAAGGCTAGAAAAACATGAGTAATATGCCCCGGAAGATCTCTTAACTTCGAAGGTTGCCCGGAAGCCGCCCAAGTTTCGGACCAAGACGGGAAATACCCCAAAACAATAGGCTTATCTACAGATGAGGCCTGTGCCGCAACCGGCGTTATCGGTGCCTGATCCAAACTTTGTTCCTCGGAAGCGATTTCCTTGGAACAGGACGAAAACAAAAAGGGAATCAAGAAAAGAGACCCAATAATCTTTTTTAGTGAATACATAATAAATAAGTTTGAGAGACTCTTATAAAAGTCCCTGAGTTAAACATGTAAAGAATTGAGGAATAAAATATATGCGACACCTAAACTAAGGAGGGCATTGTACTTTTTTAAGTACAGGAGAGTTTGTCAAATAAGATGGCTCCATAATTGAAATTTTAATGAGCCGCTAATATATTATCGTTGCTTCCTTTGAAGAGAGGAAAGAATATCAACAAAAAACATACAAAGCAAAAAAACACCTTTTTACTGATAAATCGACAATAAAACACCCCATATACTATACGATTAGATAGATTTTCAATATTCTAAAAACAGTAAGGTTTTTTCCGAAAAAATAGCGCTCCGATTGATTTTGTGCAGGTGTTGTGCAGGTGTTTTCGATGTTTTTGTGGTTCTATTCTCAGAATGTATATACCGAAACTCCTTCAAAAAGTATTTTCACGGATTGTATGGTGTCGTTTTCATTAAAATTTTAGGGTATAGAAAAACAAGAAATCACATTGGCAATCTACAAGAGTACCCTTTTAAGATTATGGGATTCTTTAGCGCTAAAAAAACAAATAGTGGTTTAAACTTGAACATTTATTCGCTCCGATCTTTCCAACTTTAATCTGTTTGTTTAAATAGGGGGAGGTCAGGTCCGAGTCCAGTCCGTGCTACTAAAAAAAAGCTATCGATTTCTCGATTGCTTTTTTGTGTTTGGGTAACTTCCTCTATAACAACAGTAATTTTTAAATTTTAACCGTTAAAGTTACAGTATCACTTACAGTTCTACGAGTTATACACAGCGAAAGAATCCAGATAATCATAAATTGCAATTCGTATCCAAAAAGGTAGTTAAGATGTTATTGATTGATTC
Organism: Zobellia sp. OII3; assembly: GCF_002211465.1. NCBI lineage: Bacteria > Pseudomonadati > Bacteroidota > Flavobacteriia > Flavobacteriales > Flavobacteriaceae > Zobellia > Zobellia sp. OII3. The sequence goes on from NZ_MWRZ01000001.1 coordinate 76,903, forward strand.
GCCGATTGTTATTACACACCTTTAATGTCGATTCTAAAATCGTGCAAAATGCAATTAAATCAAATGATACGTCTTCTTACCCTTTATTTGAATATTCCATAAAAACTTTATCAAACCAATACAAGCCAAAATTTTAACAAAAAAAATTTACATCTACGAAAATGAAGCTTTCCAACCAATTCCTAACAACAATTACCCTACTAATCACAAGTATTACATTCGCTCAAGAAGCTCCACATTTTAAGCCTGGAGAAGACCCAAGGCAACCTCATCAGGAATGGAAATTAATTGAAAACATGTCCGATGAATTTGAAGGGAAAAAGATAGATGAAAAAAAATGGCAGATTTCGGGCCAAGGATGGATAGGTCGCGCTCCGGGATTGTTTCTTGCAGAAAATATTTCCTTAAATAACGGAAGTTTACAAATAACTACAACTATGCTGCCAGAACCTATAGTCAAAAACAATAAAACCTATACGCACGGAGGTGGTTACGTTGGCTCAAGAAATGGTATGACCTATGGCTATTATGAGTGCGAAATGAAAGCCAACAAAACCTTCATGTCCTCTACATTTTGGTTAATTAATGAAGGGAAAGACCGATTAGGATGCGACAAAAGAACAACGGAATTGGACATTCAGGAATCTGTTGGACAAATAACGAATGATGCCGACTGGATGAAATACTTTGACCAAACCATGAACTCCAATACCCACAGTAGAAATATTCCGGAGGGATGTGAATACGAAAAAGGATCGAGCAAAGGCAAAGCGGAGTTAGGAGGAAAAGCATACGAAGATTTCCATGTTTATGGTGTTTGGTGGAAATCTAAGGATGAAATTATATTTTTCTTGGACGGCAAGATGCAATCTAAAGTAACGCCCCCGGCAGATTTTGATATTGAAATGTATTTACGAATGGTCGTTGAGACCTATGATTGGAATCCGGTACCTAAAGACGGCGGCATGACAGGTTCAAAAGAAGATAGAACTACAACGTACAATTGGGTAAGGTCATGGCAATTGGTTGATTCAAAGAATTAATTGTTGGTAAAGGATATCTAAAGTAAGTGTCTTTACCTATATACAAAGTAGTAAAGACACTATGATTTGTTCTCCATATTTAATAAGGACTATCTCATAAAATGTGTAAACAAAAAATATTTACACCTTATGAAGAAAGAAGAATTATCCAATAATGAATTTTTAAAACCGTTCAAATCGGGCGACGAACTGAACGGTTTTTTGAAGGAGCTCCAGAAACGCGGCATCGCAAAGATGCTCGAAGGGGAGTCCGAGATATCCATTCCCATCAGGAACTGGGGCATAATACGAAATCAGTTCCTCACGATCTATGAAAAAAGGGGCAGACTTTAAATATAGTCAACCCCCTTTTTTTTAACTTACGCACTTATTGGGATAGAGTCTTTTTAATCTAACTCAAAATACTCTTCATCGGTCATTTCGCCATTCTTAATTCTTTCTAACTCCTTAGTATAAGAACGAATGTATTTATCCAATTCCGGATTAAAAAATTCTGATTTCTCTTGCTTGTAAGTACCATTTAATACCCCATTATAGTAGTAGAAAAAGTTGTAGTCAAAACTAGCGGCATCAAGGTCATATGCCCCTAAAAGAAATCCTAATCTTACTGCAGAACGTCTCTGGTAGCTACGACCATGGTGTCCTGGGCTAGATGTATTATTATCACCTATAGATTCTGCAAACTCATAAGCTGCAGCAATCTCGGAAAAACTGGTTTTATTGTACCCATTTGGTCTTCTTAGGTAATATCCAGCCATACCATCTGCTTCTAACTCCCCAGCTCTTGCCGTGGTTTCATTTTTAGAAGGGTAACCATAGGTAAATTGTAATTGGTGTGCAAACTCATGTGCTAAAATCATAACATTAGCAATTTGCCCTTGTGCCTTTGCTGCATTATAAATAGCCTCACCATAATAAATTTTACCACTACCATAAGATATGGCATTGTACGTAGAATTTGGATTAACGTTGTCTTTTACAAAAGATAAAGGCACAGCTGGTCTTCCCCAAACAGATGCTATCTTAGAATTCTGTGTTTGCATAAAGTTAGTTTCCGATGCAGTACCAATAGAGTTAGATAAAAAAGCCGTACTACTCCAGTTACCATCTACATACCCACAATTATGCAGTTCCTCTGGGAAAGCATCTGAAATTGCTAAAACAGATTCTTCTGCACTCTCTACATCTGCAACGTCTGCGTCGTTAGTACAAGATTGTAACACTGAAAAAAACGTAAGCCCTAATACATAGGCTACTTTGCGATTTAAGTTTTTCATTTCTTTATAAATTTAAATTAGTTGTATGCATCACAATATTAATAAATAAATTCTTACAAATAATGAAATATTATCATTTTTTTAACAGTACATTAGAACTATCGGATTACTAGGTTTTTAGTGAATAAATTTATATCCATGAATTAAAAAAGAGCGAAATGAGGCAGCACCCCAAAATGTATGCATCCCGTAAAATAAATAAAGACGACGTAGGAATTTAGACATAACTTACTGTAGACCTAGGGAGTTAGCAATTACAATTCGCATCAATCAACTCACAAAAAAGAAAATCAGTAGCAAGTTGTAGTGATACTATTGATAGTTCTCAGTTATGTCAAGTGCCTTAAATACTCTATATGTATATCGACACTCCTTCAAAAAGTAGTTTAACGGATGTATGGTACTGTTTTCGTTGATATTTTAGCGTATCGGAAAACCGTAAGGTACCTTGGCAATCTACTGGGGGGGGGGGCACTATTTTAAGATTTCCAAATATTCACCTATTATCCCATTATCGATACGAAAACGCCCTAGTAATTGTTATAATAAAAAGGGCCTGTCCAAGCCTTTTGGACAGGCCCTTTTTTCGGCCCATGTTTTTGGTCATGGGAATATATTTAAATCATTCCTTGAGAATAGACTTCACCACATCGTAGGTATCGGTTTTCAACCTTAGAAAATAGAGGCCTGGTTCAAGTTCCGATAAGTCTATGAATTCGTGGTTCATGACTTTTTCAAAAGACGCCACTTGTTGTCCCGTTACATCTAGAACGATTGCGCTTGCACTTTCGGAACTTCCCAAATCGACACTAAGGTTATCCCGAAATGAATTGGGTGAAACGGTTGCATCCAACGAATCGATTTCTAGCGATGATTCGGGGAAAATCGATGCCGAAGCGTTCAAATTATTCGTATTTGCCATGGAAATCTTCAACCAGTTAATGTTCCACCCTCCAGTTATTGCATAAATGCCAAGGTTGTATGTTCCTGCATCAACATGAACAGTGTGGGAAACTGTTGTCCAGTTTTGCCATCCATCTGTTTTCGGGATGCTTCTTTCTCCTAGAACAATTGAACCGGCATTTAAATCCAAAGAGAGGCTTCCCCCTCCATCCCTACTTGCTACTCTATAGGAAACAGTATAATCGCCGGATATAGGAAAGGTTACATCTGCATAGCTCATCCAATCTTCGGCGTCGATATAGCCCACATTTTGGCCACCATTCGTATCAGTGGTATTTTCGACCTCTACACCCCCCATATTCGTATAATCTTCCGCTTCCATTACCATTTCGAATATCGGTTCTCCCCCTCCTTCTGGAAAAACTTCCCCGGCCAGATTGCGCCGTTGGATTCCGTTAGAGCGAAATTCCGATACCAAGTTTTCGATTTCCGAAGGGGCGACTTCTTCGTTTTCATAAAAAAGAACCCAATCTACCTTCATGGTCGAGTTTCTGTTCTCCGTACTGGCACCGGTGATGTGACCGAATATCCAATTGGCAAAGGCAATCTGCATGGGACTTCTGGGGTAAAGGGGGGAACCATCCTTTGGTGAATATTTCAAAACGCCCAAGTACTCATCATCTACCCAAAACTTTACATTTACACCATCGGTAAATGAGAAAGTATAGGTGTGCCATCCGGAGTAGGATCGTGTAGAGGAATCGCTATCATTGAAAAAATTATCGCCTTCATAACGATTGTAGGCCGTGGTATACAGCACTTGATTGTCTGTAGAAGTACCCCATTTGTCCGCAGCGAAATATTCAAAATCAATTTCACTATACCGCGAACCATCAGTGGCCAGTAAGTGACTTACGATCGTATAGAAAGTTTGCACATTTCCATCTTTGTAAGCAAAGGGCACATCGCTAAAATTGACCCTTGCAGAGTAGGTACCCTCAAAATAATCATACCCATTGGTCTGTATCCTGGAATGCGTTATATCGGTTCCACTGCCTTGCTTGTTCACTACAGTTTCTAGCGTTACCAAGGCATTTCCTGAAAGGTCGGGGTCTTGAACAAACTTAACGTTACCTTTGTTGTAAATAGCGTTTGCCGGTGGGCCATTAAGGCCATCGACAACTACCCATTTATTAAAATTCGACAGGTCGTCATCATTGATACCATCGTAGTTGAAATCGTCGAACATGATTACATCTTGTGCTTGGCCCCAGTGCAAGTTGCAAATGATCGTCAGGATAATTAGGTTTCTGAATAATTGGAATTTTTCCATAAGTTCTCGATATTAATTTTAGTTATTAATTAAATTATCAAGACGGTCTTTTGTAAAATTCTATTTTTTTAGGATTCGGTCAAATATACCAAATTCTAGATGTTAAATACCGTAAACAATTTTTTTTTAATCTATAATACCACCAAAATTTAGGACAGAAACTTAAGTTGTAATTCTAACCCTTTGACGAACGGGGACAATGGGCGGTAAAGCCTAAAGGGCATCATCCGACTTCCTAAATTTCCGTTTGCCCGTATGATCCATACCTCGCTCACGTTCCAATTTTATCATTTCTTGGGGTCTGAAGTTCAAGATAAGAGCCCTTCGCTGCCCATTAGTACTGTTACCTTTACTATAATGTAAAGTAAATCCGTCATGAAAAGAACACCCTCCGGCCTTTAACGGCAATGGTTTTCCATTTTCAGGAAATGCTTGAACGGACAATGCTCCACCTGCTATTTTATGGGAATGTTCCAATAGCTTTTGGTCATATCTCCTTGCAAACCACATACATCCATTTTCTTCATAAACATCATCAAGTGCAATCCAACAACTTACCGACCTTTTGTCCGGTAAGTCGATCCAATAAGCAGCATCTTGGTGCCATGGCGTTTCCGTATCGGTAAAAGGAGCCTTATTGATCAGCATATCAAAATCCAGTGCCATGTCATCGCCCAGCAAATCCCGGGCCCAAGCCAATGCTTTTGTATAAACTTGCTTCTCTAAAAGTTGGGGTTCAATACTACTGGGAAGCATGATCTGCGTAATTTTCTCAACAGCCTCAGAATTTGAGCTATTACCCGATAAATCACTTCTCAAGCCGGCAGTAAGCTTCTTGTCTTCCAAAAGGACATCGTATAACTTTCTAAGTTCAACCACTTCATCAAAAGATAATAGTTGATCTAAATGCCCAAATCCATTGTTTACAAAATCATTTTTCAACATAGCAAGCATAGGTTTTTATTTAAGAAATACTTCTACCGAGTCTCCATCTTTAATCAAAGAATTCACGAATACACGGCCATTACTTTCGACCACTTTACAACGAATCTTATCTCCTTCCCTTAAAACCTTAATATGGAAATCCTTATTAAAAGCCTTAATGTGGTTTAATTCCATCTTGTTCCATTCCTCAGGAAGTCTAGGCGTACAACGAAAACTACTTAGGCCCGTTGGTACCATACCAAACATGCCTTCTGTAAATACCCGGCAGTACAAGCCACTTTCTGCGGAGAGGTGGGCCATATTCCCTTCAGGATAAGCCTCTACAACATAGGGGACCCGATCACCCAATAAGCGTTTTTTGGAAAACTCTTTTAATTTATTCAGTGATCGTTCCGTGGCACCCGCAAGAAAAGTGCCCCTTAGGGCATATAGGGTTCCGCGATCCCAAAAAACTTTGGATATTTCTAAGTTTTCATCATTTTTTTCAACGTGAACGCCGTTATCCGTCCATAATCTATCAAAAAGGGCATCAATAGTTCCCTCTTTTCTATCAAAGATTTGCACCACCAAAGGAAGGCAAATCCAATGCCTTAGATTCTCATGTTCCTTGTAATATTTATAGGTCTCAAGCCCATCAATTGTTTTCCCAAAATAGGCTTCAATGTTCTTTTTCAATCGAACTGCGGCCTTTCGGTAGCCAGAAACTTCTTTTTTGGGCCTCCCTAATGAAACACCAAGGTCAGCGGCTAAGTTTAAGGCTCCGTAATATAAACTTGAAGTTGATAGATTCGCATTACCCGTTTCTATCCTCCCTTCCATTTCATCCGATTCCGAAATCACCACGCCACTCTTGTTCAAGTTTCGCTTGTTATATTCCAAGCACCATTTAATTAGGGGCCATATCTTTTCCGCCACCTCTTTATCTCCGGAAGCCATAGCAAATTGTGCAGCCCCGTATGCTATCATTGCAGCATCACCACGGTCTAAAGGACTAATTGGGGCGTCACCCTCCATTTCAAAAGAGTACCTAATATTTCGGTAATCGGGGGTAATTTCCTTTGTATACAGATCGTACATATTCAGTGCAGCACTGTTTCCCAACTCATATCCCAAATATGGAAAGAAGGGATTTACGTATTCGGCTTGATCATTTGCCCAAAACCCCACGTAATAGCGTCCACCCCCAGGGGAATGCACCAACCCCAACTTTGACTCGAATATGCTTTCCGATGCCCTGATTTTAGAAAACTCAAACAAGGTATTGAGGGTTGAATCTGGCGTTACAAGCTGTAACGAGCTCTTCATTTTATTCAAAAAATCAATACGACCCCTATAATATTCATCCTCATGAACTATCAATTGCGGTTCTTCGTTCAGCGTAGCGGAAACATGAACCGAAAATTGGCAAGACTCCCCTCCGGCCAAATTGATATTCTCCTTGATATTGCTGCCGGTATTAATGACGTATTCTCCCTTAACACCTTTCACATGCCTTTTGGTCTGTGTTGTTTTTCCAAGAAGACGAATTGTTGAATCGGTGGTGTTGATCAATTCCCATTGTTCAATAAAGAGACGTTGGTTCGTAGATGGAAAAAAAGTGCGAATCAAGGCCACCCCTTCTTCAGGTTCATGCTCTATTACCAAGGTGCCATTTATCCTAACATCCTTAACCGCTCCAGGCGAATATATTTTTTCGTTTACTATTAGTGTTGGCAAGATATCATCAGAATACGTACGGGCTAAGTAAGCCCTATAGTGCTTCCAATCCGGGTCATTGGTTTTTATATACGTTCTTAATTGAGGAAAAAAAATCTGTCTCGAAACCGAGAGCTGTTTTTGCTTGTCTATATCATAGGAAACTATGGCCGAAACCCGTTTGCCAGACATCTCTATGTTATCGCTATAAGGCACGTTCTTTTTCTCCGAAAGACTCAATTTAATCTCATTGGTATTTTCTATCGTCCAATGTTGGGAGAATTGAGCAAACTGGAATTGGGCAACAAACAGAAAAATTATTGTACTAATTCTTTTATACATTATAATCATCTTTATCACTATTAAATTACTTTATTTCAAGTAACATCCAGTTGTCATTTACCACTCCGTCAAGCACATTTTCCATACATAGGTTCCAACTGATAAAACCCACGATATTACCATCTTCATCAACATGGTCATCGCTTGGAGCCAATGGTTGGCCCGTATCCGCATGATAATTTTCATGGGTGGTTTTGTACTTTGCAATATCGTCCAACAATAAATTGCCTACGGTTTGCCCCAACCAAGCTACCTCTTGATCGTACCCATAATTTTTTAACCCTATGGAATAGATATAGTTGGCTATGGGCCATACGGGGCCTTGCCAGTTTGAAAAAGGCACAATAATGTTTTTATTATTGTAATCGGGATCTTGTGCAGAAAGTGTTCTAAAACCATATTTTGCCTTCATATGTTCGTCACTCAGCAAATAGGTTTCTATCATTTTCTTTGCATTGGGTTTTGGAACGATATGGGCCGCCAATGGTAAAAAGGAGGAAAAAGTAACCCTTTTATAGAAATCTCCCGTTTCCCTATCTACGGTATAAAAAATAGAATCTTCTTCCGACCATAGAATTTTGTTAATTGCCGTTTTTAATTCCTTTGCTTTCCGCTCGTACAAAAGGGCATCTACCTCATTTCCCATTTTTTTTGCGAGTGCAGACTGAGCTATATATTCTTTGTATTGCCATGTACTAGCGTCGGGAGCTAAAAAAGAGCGCTTATCTTCTATAAAATAATTGAGGGCCGGGTTATTGTCTGCCCCGCTCTGCATCGCTATATCCCAAAAAAACAGACCGGTAATACTATCTCTTTGGGTTTTCTCCCTATACTCCAATACCTTTTTAATTTGATTGTAATGAGGCTTTACCCATTCAAAGTCGTTCAATTTTTCAGAAGCCAAATACACACCTTGGGACAAAAAAGGTTTCATTGCAAACTTGCCGAATATGGGGCGAGGCCCATTAATGGTAGCACAGCCGGACACATACCCCTCTTCATCTATCCCCTTAATCAAGTTCAGCGCCCAATACTTTAGATATTCGGGCTTGCCTTTACTCACAAAATAGTTCCCCATAAAAAACCCGTCCCAATCCCACATTTGCTTGTAAAAACCGGCCGGTATGAGGTATGGATATTCCAGATAGCCCTCAGCCGGTTGAATCACCTTTGTGCTTAAGTGCTTAAAATTTTCGGTTAAATCGGTATAGATATCGTATAGTTCTTGCCGATTTAAAGTAGATACGACCTCGGTTTCCATTTCTGATATTTGCTTTGACGACTCTTCTTTACAACTGTTCTGCAATATGCCAATCGCAATAAAAAATATAAAGAACAAATGGGAGTTGTTTAGGTTCCGTTTGATCAAACCTTTCTTTCTATAGCGTATCTTCATATTATTTATGGTGTTTTGGCCTCGACAATTTGCGAATTACTATCGAAATCTATTTATAATAGCCTCCAAATCGCTTACCCTTGTGGGGTTTTGATCGGCAATATTTCTTTTTTCGGAGATGTCATCGGCAAGGTTGTACAATTCAATACTTGTTGAATCGATTTTAGAATCCTTGATTGTCACCAATTTATAATCTCCCGACCGTACCGCATGTCTTGAAATGCTCGTCTTGAACTCCCAATACAAAAAAGAATGTTGTTTTTGCTGTTCATTGTCGCCTAAAAGGGTGGGCAAATATGAAATTCCATCGGTTGAAATAGGTTTATCCTGACCTGACAACTCACATACCGTAGGTAAAAAATCCCAAAAAGTTGCAACTTGATCAGTTTCCCCTTTCTCTATTTTCCCTGGCCATTTTGCTATAAACGGCACTCGAATACCTCCTTCATATAAATCTCTTTTCATTCCCCTCAAAGGTCCATTGCTGTCAAAATAATCCACTTGCCAACCTCCTTCTTGGTGTGGTCCGTTATCCGAAGTAAAAATCACGAGCGTATTCCCATCAAGATTATTTTCCTTGAGCAAATCCAATATTTGCCCTACATAGCTATCCAATCTGGTTATCATTGCCGCACCGGCTTTTTTTTCCGACGGCCACGGTTCTTTATCGTAAATTCCATAATCCGGTACTTCCATACCGTGCTCATTAATTAAAAAGCTCTCATTATTGGCGTGCGGTATCGTATAGGCCAGATATAGAAAAAAGGGTTCCTTCGCATCAGTTTTTATAAAATCCAAAGCCTTTTCCGTGAACAGATCATTAGAGTATTCTTTCTTTTTTATAGCGGCATTTCCGATACCTACTGCATAATTGGTACTATCGGAAACATAGACTACTTCATTTTCCAAAGGAAATTTTTCGCCATTTTCCATAAGATAGTCCGGATAGTAATTATGTGCCCTAATCTGATCGTAATAACCAAAGGAATAATCGAATCCTTGGGCATTGGCGTATCCTGATGTACCTACATTTCCCAAGCCCCATTTCCCTATTACCCCTGTTCGGTATCCGGCATCCTTAAGCACTTCTGCCACGGTAAGATCGCTATCTTTTATGGGTTTTTCCATGGACTTAATGGTGGTATTGCCCATGTGCTGTCCGGTCATAAGGCTATTTCTAGACGGGGCACATACCGTAGCCCCCGCATAGTGTTGGGTAAATCGCAAACCTTCCGAGGCCATACGGTCAATATGTGGTGTCGATATGGTTTCTTGCCCATAACACCCTAAATCCCCATAACCTAGGTCATCTGCTAGAATGAATATAATATTGGGCTTTGAGCCCTTTACCTTCCCGTATGCGGAGTCCGTATTTTCGCAGGAACAAAACAAGGCCATTAAGGCAACGTATAAAAGAGTTCTTTTTTTCAAATCAATTTTTTAAAGGGGTAACTAATTTCTCAAAAGGCAGAAAACCGTGCATTGGGTCGGTTTTATATTTTATGTTCAATTGGTTCTGAATCTTTCGATAATAATATTCTATCCTCAAGGTATGCTTGCCTTCGGAAAGAGCTACATTAAAATCTTGAGGAGTTTTGTTGGTCTCACTTCCTTTGGCTACAAGTTTATCGTCGATATAGATATTGGCAAATCCGTCATCGGTTGTAAGCCTAAATGTATAGTCTTCGTTTCCTGGAATATAAATTTGTCCGTTAAGCTCAACCGCATATGGGTTATAAAGTCCGTAAAACCTTGTATCGATATGTCCATCCCTAGCAACCTTGGCAAAAAGTTCGCCGTTTATTTTATCTAGTCGATCACTGGTCATAAAGCCGGTAACACCTTCCCTTACCAACTTCAATTCCGAGAAATCGGGCACACTTCCCCCAACTTCTTTTGATATGGGGCCATAAACTTTATAAGAATAAGCCGGTACTATTTTCTGATAATACTCTTGCTGAGGATGCCCTAATGGGTTTCCCGATGCAGTAAAGGCCTGCACGGTAAGAATTCCCCCGTTTGCAATGTCAATTGGACCCTCGTATGGTTTTGCCTTCCCCATATTGGGCAAGCTCCAGGAGGTCGAGAAATTCCATTTGAACTCTACTTCCTCCTTAGACTGAAATGCTATGGTTATTTTGTCGGTAAAACGTTGATCTTCCTCATGCACCAAGCCGCTTACTTCTATTTTTACCGGATTAAAAAGACGGGAATACAATTGGTCCGTCTTTTCAAGTGTCTTTAAAAAGTTATCGTAACCTGTATTTATAGATCCACTCCAAAGATGGGCCGCCAAAACGGGCACCCTCTTTCTTAGGACAGGAATAACCTTAAAGTGGTTTTGCTCCCAAAAAGAAATTTGCCCCCCTAGAATTGCTTCATCGCCGGTCACCTCAATATCTTCAATAGCGTCTTGCCAATGTGACCATTTGGTCGGACTCCAATCATATGCTTTTTTTATTTCCGGGGCAAAATTCATGGCTCCCACCATATACCAAGGCACCCAGGTGGAGTTAACAATTTTATACCCATTATCCAATAGGTTTTGGGGATGGTTATAGGTAGTGTTCCAAACGATTATCGTGATGTCTTTGTCCACGGTAACATATTTAGATCCCGTACCGTGAAAGCCCTCCCAAATTAGGGTCTTTTTTCCCGTAGCCTTTACCATGCCGTTCATTCGGTTGATAAAGTGGCAAAAGAGTTCATTCGCATCGCCATTGGCCGCTTCCTGTAAATTATGTTCAAGGGTATACGCTTTGTATTCCGGTATTTTTTTCAAGTTTTCCAAATACACCTCATCTCCGCCAACATGTATGTACGGACTGGTGTAAAATACCTCGGCGACCTCTTTAATAATTGTATTCAAGGCCGAATAGGTAGACTCTTTGGCCATATTGACCACATACAAGGGCTTTGCCTCCTTCGTTTGCTCATCGACACTGCCAAAAACCTCAGGATAGGTACTCCACAAAATACCCGAGTGACCGGGAACCTCAATTTCAGGAATGATGGTAACCCCCCTATTTTTTGCGTACTCCACCAAATCTCTCAACTCTTCCTTGGTATAGAATTCGCGACTGCCATCCGAATGGGTTTTATTTACTTTCGGGAATTTCTCCAATGGAAAGGTAAAACGCTTATTATCCGTTAAATGAAGGCTTAAATACTTTATCTTGTACAACCACAACAAGTCTATGGTTTCCTTAATAGTTTCCGTAGGATGCCAAAATCGGGCAAGGTCTAGCATTACAGACCTAAAATTAGATTTTGGGCTATCGGAAATAACAACCCGTGGTATTGCGCCCCCCTTTTTGGAGATCTCTACCAATTGAACCAAGCTCGCTACCGCATTGGATACCGCTTCATAGGTCTGCCCTTCGATTTCAATTTTTCTACCCACTTTAATGGTATGGGAGTTTTCGTTCAGGTCTTCATTTATGCCCAGTAATATCTTGGGACTATTTTCTGAATCTTGGGCCAATTTTAAATCCGCTCCGGCAATGCGGTTGACATAGGCGACCAAAATTTCTGCCAATGGTTTTAATTCGGGTTGGGCTACACCAACCAAAGTGGGGCCGTTTAGTTTAAAATATCCCTTTTCCTTGACCATCTGTGTCGGACTGGGCAGCACGTCCCAATTTCCGTGATCAACCTTAGATATTTGGGCACCTCCCGATAAAGCTCCTAGGAGCAATAAAAATAGACTTAAACAAATGTTTTTTTTCAATATCATGTTTTTTATTTTTTGAACAAATGAGCGTACTCCGTTTGTATCCTACGGGCTACATCTATGGTTTTTTCGGTTGGCGCACTAGGGTATATTTGATGGGAGCGAGTCCATTTATAATCCATCTCCCGCACCTCAGCATCATAGGCTTTGGGGTCAAAATCGACACCCTCGGTCAATGACCTCCGTAAGTGATCAACGAATAGTTGCCATCTAGGTTTATAATACCCACTGAAGAGACCGTTCCATTGTTTACCCGCATAATCTCGAAGCCCCCCTTCTGGGTAGGGCTGCCAAATCGTAACAATTGTTCTGGCATTCCATTCATAGTATTCTTTCTCTTCCGGTGTGCTTCCCCAACTTTTGGCATCTTCCAACCATTTTCCCAATAAAAAATTCTCATTTGTACCTGTAATGGCCTCAAGGTCATCCATGAGCTTGAACAAGGATTTAGCGCTTCGGTCAAGCGCTTGCCGATCTTTTTCTTGATAGGCCACGCTTACATCGTTTATAGATTTATGGGTTAAGCTAAACAGCAACTCACGGTATACGTTCGTAAGGTCGAAATTATATGTTTCAACGTCTTGTAGTTCATTGGCCTCCCCCAGTAGCAACCCAGCCGCCTTGGCCAGCTTATAGACATCAAAATCCCATGCAAAGGGGTCCGTCTCGGTTATTTTAAAATCCTTTCTTACGTGTCTAATATCTTCTTTACTACCTTCTTCAAAAATCATTAATCGCGGGGTGGTAATCAGGGGGGACCACATTGTTCGGGTTCTACCATATACCGATTCCCCTAAAAGTTGCCAAGCCTTTTTTACGGACGGGCTTTTTGTTCCGTAACGGATCGTGGCATAATCTTCAATCCATTCTTGTACGTTAACTTTTTGGGGGTCCCAAGCTTTTTCAAAAATAAAATCCTGCACAATGGGATTATACCCCAAACCTTCCGGAATCACCCCTATACCCTTAAGGTTATTACCTATTTCCGATGTATAAGCCTCTTGGAACTGTCTTTGCATTTCTTCGAGATCTCCGCTCATGTTCACTTTCTGATCTTCATTACAGATTACGTTCCATATCCAAGGCTGTCCATAAAATGCATCTGTTTTATCCCAAGTAGGATTCTTTTCTCCATAAAGATCGAGCACAATTGCTCTATTCTTTGGTATCCCATCTAAAAAGGCCCGACCCCTTTCCTTTGTCCAAAAATCTTTTTTGAAAAAGAAAAACCACCCTTGAAGTACCCATGTGGCTTTTGAATCTGCCAATTCCATAGACTTGTATACACTTTCACTTACCTGTTTTAAAAAAGCAGGATCCTTAGAAGGCGGGTCTACCTCAATAAAACAGTCCGCATCATATAAATGATCCGTTCCGTAAAGTTCGGTCTGTTTTTTAATAAAGGCCGTACCAATTTTTTGAAATAGCTCATCGGTAGGATCAAGAAAATAAGTGCCCTCTACTCCTGCCCAATCTTCTATTTGAAAAATATTGGCCTCTGGGTAGAGTTTTTTTAAGACTTGGGGAACATGGCCCGTAAACGCTTGTAATACCGGCTTCATACCAAGGGACCGCATACGGTTCAAAATTTTTACTTGTAGTTCTTTCCTCTGTGTTATCCAATTTTGGGGTAGAGGACCGCCCATTCCATCTATATTCCCCATCCATCCCCAGGGCAAGTGTGCAGGACCTACAAAAAAATCATCAATCTGCTGCCGAGACATTCCAAAATCACTCAAAACCTCTTGCCATACAGCTTCTTGACCGATAATAGCCAAAGGCATATTTACTCCTTTCAATGCCATGTAATCAATCATCTCCTCCCACCTATCCCAGTTCCACCAAGGCATGGTGTAGCCGTAAGTGCAATAGTTAAATAAATAGCGATAATCGAAAGGTGTCTCTTTTCTGATTTTAGAGGTCAGTCTAGGAAGCGTCTTAGGAAGGTCAAGTTGATTATAATTTAACGATATGTGGGCGTTACAGTAATTTTTCAAATACCAGTCAAGACCAGATGCCATCGCCACCGCGCTATTTCCAGATATGACGATCTTTCCTGCATGTCCATTAGATACCTCAAAAACATCTTTATCCTTTGAAGCTGTAATTTCCTTAAAAACGAAGGAGGAAGCACGTTCAGGTAAAATGCGATTCAAAATACCATAAGCAGATTTCTCCGCACCGGATTGCCGTGCTTGGCTATAAGTGGCTATAGTAAACAACAGTACTATTAAACTGACTACTTTTCTCATGAATTCAATATAGATTAAAACCGAAAGGTCGTGTTAGGCCCACTTTTGGGCCGTCCCTACAGACCATATAAAAACAAAAGGCTTATTGATCAAGGCAAAGCGATTACTTTGGGGGAATATCACCTTACAATAAGCCTTTTTAACCAACTCAAAAAATTAATAACTGAACAGAACGGGCCCTTCTTGAATGGTCGGGACCATTTTTACCGTCGGGGCGTTCCGAGCAAACCAAAGTGGATCTCCAAACACGTTATCTACAATATTCACCCCTTGAATGGCCGCTTCAAAATTGGTCTGGTTGAAATTCTGCATGGTCTCGCGTGGGTAACCAACCCGTACCGGATAACCTTTTTCCTTGTTTATCCCTATATCGAAAAAGTCCAGGGTCGGCAATCCCGTTCTTCGGATCATTGAAAAGGTATTTATACTTTGACCGAACTGTGCTATATAACGTTGCGTAATAATCTGCTCCAATGCATTCGCCGAATCAAAGGTCACCCCTGGAGAGGCCAAATAAGCATCAATTGCCGTTTGATCTACTGCTAACTGCTCCATATTGGCCTTAATGCCCTCTTGGTATGCCTGGTCGACCGAAATCCCTGTTTCAATGCCTTTGCTCTCCGCTTCCGCCCTTATAAACAACAACTCTGAATAGGTCATAATAAATCTCTTTTGGGCCGAGGTATACGAATCGGATAGTTGACTTACCGAATCCAAAGCCACCCTGGTATATCCACTTGGATTCTCTTCATCGAAAGCCGGTGGAACCCCGGTGTACGTATCACTATCCGTATAACCTGGAGCCGGATTCAAAAGGACCTTCATTCTGGGGTCTTCCAAGCCCCCAAGGGTATTTACAAAACCGGTAATAGCGATAGGAGAATTGGTATTGTTCTCGACATATTGGGCAAAAGGGTCGGAATAAGAACCTATAGTAGCCTCCCATGTCATACCAAAATTATCCTCATTACTTTCCAATAATGGATATTTACTAGGGTTTGCGAAAATAGACTCAAGTCTAGCCTTGGCAAACCCGGCATCTGCATCGGAAATACGCATTAAAATACGTACTTGTAAGGAATTGGCGAATTTTTTCCATTTTAACAGGTCTCCACCGGCATAAGCGTCACTTTCGGCGTTCAATGCTATACTAGGCTCTCCAGACAGATCAAAAGTGCCATTGGCCTCTTCCAACAAATCAAGAACCGCTTTGAGAATTTCTTCTTGCGAATCAAACTTTGGTTTATTGTACTGTTCTTCTTCCGAGACTTCCCCGAATTGCGCATCGGAAAATGGAATGGGCCCCCAGAGTTCTGCCATATTACTATATATCCATCCTTTTAACACTAGGGCTACCGCTTGGTAATTCGGTTGGGGGGTTTCTTCCGTATTGTCCAAAATTCTTTCTATCAACGGAATTGTTTGGGTTACTAGATTTTGATACACCCAAAAATCATTGAAATCTTCACGTGGATTGGATGCCACAAAGTCAGTAGGAGCCGTGGTATTCGTGTAATATTGCACCCATTTTGCCGTTCCCTTATTGTAGCTGTTGATATTATCCAATAACTCCCGCGATGCCCTTATTTCCGCACCTAACAATAAACTTTCATTGCTACCTACAACTTGCGCATTAGGGTTTGTGTTTATTTCCTCAAAATCATCGGTACAGGCCTGTAGCGAGAAAATGAGAAAACTAATGATCATTATATAATTTGAATATTTCATATTGATATCTTTTTATTCGATTAGAAACTAACGGAGAAATTCATTCCAAAACTTTTGGTATTGGGAAGCGATCCGGTTTCAAATCCAGATCCATTGTTCAAACTACCCATATTTGCCGTTTCGGTATCGATACCATCCAGGTTGTTCTTTATCAACCAAAGGTTTCTACCCACTAAGGATATGTTCACATCGGACAACCCTAGTTTTTTGGTTACTTTTCTATCTAATCTATATCCTATCGAAAGCTCTTTGAGTTTAATATTTGTAGCGTCCCTCATCAGTGCAGAAGTCGGATAATTGAAATTGGCGTACAAATCTTGGGTACTTATAGCTGTAGTGTTCGGTTCTCCGGTTTCCACATCAATACCTTCAAAAATAAAACCGCCTCCATTCTCTGTACTTTCCCTTACGGCGACCCCGTTTATGTTGTCCCCGGCACTTTCCGGATTAAGACCGTTGAGCGACATATATTGATATGTGGTAGATATTATTTTACCTCCATATCTAAGATCGAAGAGAAAATTCAGATTAAAGTCTTTATACCTAAAACTATTGCTGATACCTGCGGTCCAATCCAATGGAGCGGAAACTCCCAAGTCTCTCGTTCCTCTCCATTGGTTATGCATAGGAAAGCCATCTTTGGTAAGTATTTGTCCCGTTCCATAGATATTGTTTTCTGCGGTATAACCAAAATTATTGAAGTCATCTGCCATATTGGGAACGTTGGCCAAGGCATCTTGGGTGTCCCTAAAATATTCAAAGCCTACAATGTGGCCATAAGGCTCCCCATTAGTCGCCCTGATTTCCGGTCCGAACCAAGCTGCAATATGCTTAAAGTTTACTAGGTCTTCAGGAAAGCCCGAAACGGTTCCCCTATTTCGAGACCAGTTCATATTTATATCCCAACGAAAATTCTTGGTTTCAAAAGGCGTAATATCAAGCTTTACCTCAATTCCTTTATTGGTAATTGTTCCTGCATTGATAAAAGCGAAACGAGCTCCTCTTTCCCATGCGTTCTCCACCTGGATCAATTGATTACTAGATTCATTTTTATAGTAAGCTATATCTAATTTCACCTTTGAATCAAACAGGTAAAGTTCCCCACCAACTTCAAACGAAGTCGATTCCTCAGGCACCAAAGTTGTTGCAGGAATAACATTATCTATCCCAGCAACAGGTTGCCCGTTAAAAGCAGTAGAGCTTCTCGTAATAAAGCGATCTAAAGCATAAGGTTGGGTATCGTTACCCACTTTGGCCCAACTACCCCGTAGTTTTCCATAGGTCAATAATTTGCTCTTGATATTCAACGCATCGGTAAAAATAAAACTCGTTGAAGCCGATGGGTAAAAGAAAGACCAGTTATCCTTTGGCAGCGTAGAAGACCAATCATTTCTTCCCGTAAAAGTAGCATACCAGTAATCTTTGAAATTAAACTCTACCGAGCTGAACACACTGCTGACTTCCTTCTCTGTCTTTCTATTGTTTACAGTGGCCGGTTTAGCGGAATTACCAAGGTTATAAACCCCTGAAACCAAAAGCCCACCATCGGTACTGGCAAATTTGCTGTTGGTCTTTTCATTTCTGTTTGCGGCGCCCATCATGAAATTCACGTTCAGATCTTTATAAATATCCTGGTTTATATTCAATCGTACGTCTGCATTAATTTCCTTGTTTAAATCAATACCTTCTTGATAGCTACCTGTGTTAAACAAGTGTTTCGCTACAATCCTCTCGTATTCGGTAGTATTGGTATCTTGAAATACGTTTGCCTGTAAAGACATCCAATCGGTAAGCGCATAATCAAGTCCTACATTAAAACTGAAGCGTGTTCGGGTAACAGGGTTGACGTTCTCATATAGATCCCAATAAGGGTTCGGTCCGTTTTGATAAAAGCTTTTTTTATTGCCGAATTCATCTTTATAATCCCTTAAGTCCCTAATATCAATGTTCGTAGGAATGAAAAGCGCCTGCCACATACCACCATTACCAAAACCATAACTGGTTCTGTTATCACTGTCCATTGTAGAACCTGTTGCTACAAAATTCAGACTTAATTTTTCCCCTAGCCTAAAAGTTGAATTAAAGCTTCCTGTGATACGCTCCAAGCCGGTGTTAGGGGTAATTCCTTTTATATCTTGATGCCCAAGGGACAGACGGGCGTTGGATGTCTCCGTAACATGGGTAAGCGATATGTTTTGTTGATATGTGTGGCCGGTTTCAAAAAAATTGTCCAAGTTTTTAGATCCGTAGGGCAACCATGGTTTTACTATTGAGCCTCCTGTTTCCGGATCCCACTGGGATATTGGTTGGCCATTATATCGAGGACCCCATAATCTTGTATCAGACTCATTGGTACCTGCACCGTTCCCATCTACATATGAAAACTCACCATTATTCCCTTGACCATAATTCAATTGAGGTTCAGGTAAAATCAAAGCCGATTGAAAGGTGGTGGAAGTGCTAAGATTCACCCCCCAACCTTTCTGGCCGGATTTTCCTTTTTTAGTGGTTATCATAATAACCCCGTTTGCGCCTCTGGCCCCATATAAAGCCGTAGCACTCGCTCCTTTAAGAATACTAATATTTTCAATATCATTGGGATTGATGTCCGATAATGGGTTCCCCAAATCCGATTGTCCCGAGGATGATGTAAATAAACTTTCGGAAAGTGATCTATTGCTAAGCAAAGGCAGACCATCAAGAACATATAGTGGTTGATTATCCGATGATAAGGAAGTCACCCCCCTAATTAATACTCTAGGAGATCCGTCTACACCATTGGCCGAACCGGATACTTGAACTCCGGGTGCTTTGGCCGATAGGTTCAATAAGACATTGGGCTCTCCTGTTGAATTTATCTCATCTGCCGATATTGCGTCTACCGCATAACCTATCGCTTTCTTTTCCTTTTTTATCCCTAGTGCGGTTACCACTACTTCCGATAGCTCGCTGGTATCGGGCACTAATGAAACGGAAAGCTCGGTACTTTCGGAAACAGTTTTTTCAAGATTACTGTAACCTACATAAGAGAAGACCAAAACTTGGCCCGGTGTGACCCGTATGTTATAATTTCCGTCAAAATCTGTTAAAGTACCCGATCGCGTATTTTTAACATATACGTTTACATAGGGCATGGGCATATCGAACTCATCGGTTACCACACCTGTAACCTCTATTTTAGTTGAGGTTGCTTCTTGTGCAAATATATGCTGAGCGAAAATGAGCTGGCAAAATATCAGGGCCAGCAAAAATTGTTTCTTATTCTGTTTGTTTTTCATACTTGGCGTTATTTAGTTATCTGTTAGTCTTTGTTTCTTCCTTTAATAAGTGTTAGCCATATGCAAATTGTTTTTAGAATTTGTTAGATGGTTTGAAATTAGTATGAAGAGACTTTGGGCAGTGATAAACAAGTATCAATTACTAATAAAAT
The DNA here is from genome assembly GCF_002211465.1 of Zobellia sp. OII3. Taxonomy (NCBI): domain Bacteria; kingdom Pseudomonadati; phylum Bacteroidota; class Flavobacteriia; order Flavobacteriales; family Flavobacteriaceae; genus Zobellia; species Zobellia sp. OII3. The sequence goes on from NZ_MWRZ01000001.1 coordinate 96,980, forward strand.
CGTATCAAATCGATGATTTAGAAGCTATTTGGGCATAATTGCTGTTAAAACCTTACAAAAAAAGTAATCACCTAAGGTGTAGTTGTAGCTTTGGTGCTTTTAGCTGGAAGGGAAAAACAATTTTAAAAAGGAAAGATGGTCACCTGAACTATAGATGGATATACCATATGAACGCAAAATCCGCACTCAAATTTGTGTCGGAACGGTATTTTAAACCCTATCGGCAAACAATGCCGAGCTTGACTAGGACTTCATATATTCTTTGGGAGTGCACCCGTAAGTTTCCCTAAAACATCTGGAAAAATAACTAGGTTCTTTAAATCCGCAGAGGAGTGCCACTTCAGAAATCTGCAACTTATTCTCTTCCAAGAGCTGTACGGCAAATTTCAAGCGTACCGATTTAATAAAGTTATTGGGGGTCAATCCTGTCAGCGCTTTCATTTTTCTAAAAAGCTGGGCCCGACTCACGCCTATTTCAGTTGCCATACGCTCTAAGGTAAGATTTTGGTCTTGTATGTGCTCTTCTATGTATTTCTTTAATTTCAGCATTAGGGTCTCATCTACTGAACTAACCGTTATTTTTGACGGTTCCAATATCTTGTCATTTTGAAAAATCAACCTAAGCTTTTCCCTACCTTTAATAAGGTTGGCAATATTGGCCAGAACTATTTCTCTATTAAATGGCTTGGTTAGGTATACGTCCGCTCCTGATTTTAAGCCGCTCAATTTTTGCGAATCAAAAGTTTTGGCAGTGAGCAATATAATCGGAATATGACTGGTATCAAAGTTGTTCTTTACCCGCCTGCAAAGCTCTAGGCCGTCCATTTCCGGCATAACAACATCGCTTAAGACCAAATCGGGTATTTCATCTTTGATCAGCTCTAGCCCTTCAACCCCATTGGTAGCCGTAAATACTATGTATTCTTGCTCCAAAATACTCTTCAGGTACATACGAAGTTCGTCGTTATCCTCGACTACCGCTACACTATGTGTTTTGTTCTCTGCTTTTTTTGTATCTATGTTTTGCAGAATTAACGCGTTTAGATTTGCTCCCACCTTGCCTTCACTCATTATTTCTGGGCTATCAACTATTGTAGGAGCATAGATATCTTCATTCTTGGGCAGAACGATTACAAATGAGGTTCCCTTATTACGCTTACTTTTTATTAAAATGGTACCCGAATGTAGTTCGGTCAATTGTTTTACCATATAAAGTCCGATGCCCGTACCCGAATTTATGGTGTTGTCTTGATAAAACCGAGTGAATATTTCTTCAAGATTGTTCTCACGTATACCCGTACCGCTGTCAACTACTTTAATATATATATGATCTTTTAATTCTTGTAATTTATCGTTACCACATATGAGCTTATATTTACTCATTTTCTTTATTTTCCGAGAATCAAAGTTTCTTAATGAGATTCTCACCATACCCCCTATGGGTGTGGCCTTAAAAGCGTTGGAGAGAACGTTGTAAACTATCTTTTCTATTTTATCTTCGTCATAGTACATGGGCAACACCTGGGAAGGCAGCCTTGTCTTAAATTTTATTTGCTTTTGAGCCGAATGAAAGTCAAATGAAGCCGTAATAGATTTTATGGTTTGTACCATATCTGCACGGGCGACCTTTAATTCCAGTTTTCCATATTCATACTTTCTGAAATCCATAATTTGATCAATCAATCTTCGCAAGCGATCCGCATTATTGTTCAACACATTGAACAGTTCAGGTTTTCTACCATAAATTTCCCTATGCGACATTAAAGTTTTTATGGGGTCGACAATTAATGACAAAGGGGTTCTAAGCTCATGTGACAGATTGGTAAAAAACACCAACTTCGCCTCATATAGATCCTGAAGATTTTTTTGCTCTATCTCCTTTATTTTCAATGCATTGTTCTTGTTGTGGTTCTTTACCAAAATACGAACGAATGAAATTACAATAGCCATGGCGAGCACAAGCCATAATAACATCATGTACCAAGTATTATACCATGCGGGAAGTATTTTAAGGCTTACCGTGAGCGGACTTTCATTCCACACCCCGTCGTTGTTCGTTGCCATGAGTTGAAAGCTATAATTCCCTTTAGGCAAATTACCGTAATTAATGGAGCGCTTGTTCTTAAGTTCGATCCAGTTATCGTCTATCCCCACCAATTTACATTTAAAGGAATTGCTTAAAGGGTGCGGTAGATGTAGGGAGGCGAACTCAAAGCCCACCGTATTTTGTTTTGATGATAAGGTCAGTGATCGGGCGTAAACAATTTCGTTGTCCAAGACTTTATCCCCTACACCGTTCTTCAGTAATTTTCCATTGATAAAAACCTTGGTCAAAACAATATTGGGTTTAAAACTGCTCTTCTCAAACTTTAAACTAGGGTCACAAATATTAAGACCGTTAGCTCCTCCAAAATAAAGTTTACCCTGATTATCCTTATAAATAGCATTGCCATTAAACTCTAGCGATTGCAGACCGTCCTTAATGCCAAAATTCTCAATTTCAACGGTATTGAAATCATAGGAGAACAGTCCGTTGTTTGAGCTTGCCCACAGTTGGTTTTGGGCTTTATTGTATAGAAGACCATAAACATAACTATTGGCCAGATTAGATGGGGACTTCGCTTTATTGATTGAAAAAAGTGGCGCAATTTCCTTTTTTTCAATGTCAATTTTACATATCCCAAAATTAGTTCCGGCCAGAATAGTACCGTCATCAATTTCTGTGAGCGAATACACCCCATAGTTCTCAAAATATTCCTCATAATCAGGAGCGACGGTAACCCTATGAAAATCAAGAGATTTACCGATGTATTCCGAAAACAAATACGGATTGTCATAGTCATTTAAGTCTAAAAAAGCTATGGCTCCGTTCAACGTGCCCATCCATATTCTTTCATTGCTGTCTAAGAACATGGAATAAACCACTTTTTTATCTAAAATGGTGCGAACATTGGTATTGGTTATTTTTTTCAGCTCGTTCTTAGGTGTGTAAATGTATAGACCACTTGAAGTGCTGATCCATTTATTGCCAACATTATCTTCTAGAATATGGTATACTTCTTCTCCGGGAAGCAATGATGCCCGCCCGGTTTTTAAATCGTGGCCAATGTTTTGGATCATCATATTGCCATTTTCCACAATAAACACCCCCTTCTGTGTTCCCACCCAAATGTGGGCCTCCTTATCTTGTATAATAGAGCGTATATGTCCGAAACTACTGTTCTCTTTAGGGTGAATATTTACGGAAAGCTCTTCCCCTTTTATAAAAAGTCCGTTCCCCTTTGTTCCGATCCAGAGTCTGCCCTTATGGTCCTTTAGAATAGAATGAACGTTAGACACATCTTCCTTACCGGCCTCGCACATTAAATTGTCTATTAGGTCGAATTTACCATCTTTGGCCACCAGAGTGTTTATACCGGCATCACTTCCGACCACGATCATACCTGATTCATCTTCGAAAAGGGCCCTTATAAAGTCGTTTTTTAGAACATTTTTTTGGTTGATCTCATACCTGAAATTTTGCCATCCTTCGGTTTCCCTGTAATATGAAAACAGGCCCTCACCTTCGGTTCCCAACCATATTACCCCATTAGAGTCTTCAAGAATAACGTTTGCCGCCTTAAAGGTCGGCCAATTCCCATACAGCTCTCCAATGGGCCTTAGACCAATCTTTTCTTTGCTTAATCGACACATGTTTACGTTGACATAAAAAAAACCGATATCAGAAGAAATCAGAACATTTTGATCTGACGTAATATACACGGCATATAAATCGTCCAATTTTTCAGTATCAAAGGTCAGTTCCAATCGATTCGCCTTTGTACCATGCCCAGATAATATAAAAAGACCTCGATCCGTATTGACCAACACCCCGTGTGGAGATTCTAGCATACCTTTTATCGCTACTTGACCTATTGGGGTTTCCCTATCAAAAAAAGACACCTCTTCTACCTTGGTAACCGTATTGGACCGGACTAGAACAAGACCATTGACCGTACCTACCAGTAAAGTGCCCCCACCTAAGTTGAGAAGTGATGTTATATCATTACTAAGTTCGGCATTGATATCGGAAGGAAATAGATACTGAAACACTCCTGTTTTAGTATCAAGAAAATTGACCCCCCTTTTAGTACCAATGATCAACATATGACCATTGGCTATGACATCGGTCACCCAAGGATTACTCAAACCACTATTATCGTTTGAAGAAGCGGAATAAACATCGGCGTCATACCCCGTATATCGGTATAGGCCGTCCATTTTTCCGACCCAAACAAAGCCCAAACTATCTTTAGAGATGGATGACACGACATTATCGGTTACCAAGTTCTTATCATTAAAAGTGCCTACCTCGTAATCATACCCCTGGGCATTACCAAAAAAGCTTAACAATAGAACGGACATAGTCAAGCCTATTCTATAGCTTTTTAAAGAAAAAAAAGAAAGTGTAAATCCGACCATGACTTTTTCAACTACATTTTTCAATATCATTACAAAAGACCCAAAGCCCTTATATACCTGACCAAGATAATTAATCGAAAGTTAAGTCGAACACAACAAAAAAACTAATAAGAAATAGAAGATGTACCAAATATTAAAGTCAGATATGATTTAATGTTCAGTAAGGCCATCGCAAAAGGGATTGCAATTCATTTCGGTGTTAAAGATAACATTACGAACAAGCATAAAAAATATTGGGCGCAAACAATCTGGCAAATGGATAGAATATAGAATCGCCCTGCCTATGTGGGCAAAACCTATGTTGAGCCAAAAAACGGGAGGTAGGCATCAATTAAAACCGCTATTTTGAAGGCCTCCCTGGTTTCGGGCAGAGGTCAATCCAATTGCCCATTTTTTTTATCGTAAGTCTACTGTCTAGGGTGATCATGCATTCTAGGAAGGCTACAAGTCAACAAATTCTCATGCCGAAAAATGGGTGATTACAATATTGAGCATGAGTTTTTTAGAATATTCCCGTCTACCACCCGTTATTGATTGCCATAAAAATCAGGTTCCATTTTATTCGATGGCTCTTTCTCTTTTCTAATCGATAATGATGTGGAGTCCCATATTCTTCTCTTCCAAATTATTTGCGATTTCATTATTTACCTTCGTGCCCCAAAGATAAACCCGTTTCAGGCTTTCTATTTTTTGGATATCGATAAGACATGCGTCGGTAACATTCGTTCCGTAAAGATTTAAGGTCTCTAGATGCTCAAGATCTAAAAGTCGAGCTACCCCTTTATCTGAAATACTAGTTTTTTCCAATTGAAGTCGGGTTAGGTTCGGCAAATTTCCGACAATGGTCAACCATTCGTCGTGTACGTTAGTCCCTGCCAAAGACAACCAAGTGATGTGATCTTTTATCTTTTCTAATTCGGCAATTTGGTCTTTGTTAAGGTCATTGCCCGAATATTTAACGTCCAATAGTGGATTTTCTGCACCGAGCGTAGTAACTGTAAATCCTTTTTTTTGGAGGCCCGTGACTTGAAGGCTATCCAAAGGTTTCAACTGAACGGTCTCGTACCAAGGCTTTGGGTCTGTATCGAGTCCGTAGTGTCTTAATAAGACCGGCTTGATATCATCTGTAATTTTCATTGATGTGACCGTACCGTCAAAAGATGGGCCTTGCCCGATCCACCACTCCACCATTTTAATTTCGTCATAGGTGAGTACATCACTGGTAGGTGGCATAAATTTTATATTATTTTGCGGAAGGCTTATCCGTCTAAAAAGCTCACTTTTTTCACTATTCCCTGCCACCAACAGGTCTTCACTGTCCCCGCCGAGTCGCAAAGAATCCGGGTGACTCATATTCAATCCACCGCGCTTTATTACATGGTTGTGGCAGGCGATACATTTCGATTTAAAAATAGGTTGTATTAAATCAGCGTACACCCTAACGGAATCCGGATTGGTAAATTGAGCGATGGAGTCTGTACTGTTGTCCCCCAAAAAAAGGTTCTTTATGGACTCGGGGGCATGTTCCGTTAAAAAGGTTTCGCCATGAGTCAAATTTCCACCCTTATGACCTTCGACGAACAACATGCCCAACAAAATAAAATTGATGCCGTGTTGTACCCAGTTGGCATATTGTTCGAATTTACTTTTAACCCACCAACCTACGAAAGCAACAAAAACCAGGGCAATGCCTAACCATCTATGCGAGAAAAGCAAATTTTCTTCATAAAGCCCTGTCGCACCAAGTTTCCAACCCGAAAAGGCAGCTGCTGCTGCACTCAAGCCACCCAGGAACCATGCAATTGGAATTAACTCACTTCTAGTTTTGCTCTTCTTAAAAATTTCGTACCACTCCAACGCAACGGCAAGAAAAAGAATGCCGATGGGCATATGAACGAATAGCGGATGAAACCGGCCAAAAAAAGTAGAAAATTCCAATACAATCATCTGAATATCAGTTAAAAAATCATACCATAGCACCAGTCATTCCAAATGATAGGTTTTTGACGGATACCTGTTTGGAAAATTCAAGCTTGCCTTTTAAATTGGTCTTGGCAATTTTATTGTTTTTGTAATTTTCCATAAATTAAAATGTTAAGTCAAAATGTCTTTCACTACATGTCCGTGAACATCTGTCAGGCGAAAACGCCTCCCTTGATGTTTAAAGGTTAGCCGTTCATGATCATACCCTAACAAATGTAAAAGAGTCGCCTGAAAATCGTGTACATGCACTGGGTTGCTTATAATATTATAACCAAACTCATCGGTCTCTCCATAAGTGAACCCCTTTTTCACTCCTGCACCGGCCATCCACATGGTGAAACACCTAGGGTGGTGATCCCTACCGTAATTGGTCTTTGTCAGCTTACCCTGTGAATAGTTTGTTCTACCAAATTCACCTCCCCACACTATAAGCGTATCTTCCAGCAAGCCTCGTTGTTTCAAGTCTTGCACAAGAGCAGCTGAGGGCTGGTCCGTATCTTTACATTGGCCCCTTATCTGTTTCGGTAAATTTCCGTGTTGGTCCCAGCCCCGATGATACAATTGCACAAAATTCACATCATTCTCTATCAACCGCCTAGCTAGCAAACAGTTGGCCGCGTAGGTGCCTGGAATTTTCGATTCCGGACCATACATCTCATATATATGTTCCGGCTCTTTGTCCACATCCATCACCCCAGGTACCGAGGTTTGCATTCGATACGCCATTTCGTACTGTGCAATTCGACTTTGTATTTCAGGATCTTGTTCGGTCTCAAAACGCATATTTTGAATTTCCTTATAATAATCTAGGGATGATCTACGGGAATGGTCCGATATACCATCAGGATTATTCAAATAGAGTACAGCATCTTTACCCGACCTAAATTGCACACCTTGGTGCAACGAAGGCAAAAAGCCACTGCCCCAAAGGCGGGAATTCAACGGTTGAGGCGAAAGAAGGCCACTACCATCTGAAAGCAGGACACAAAATTCAGGTAGGTTCTTATTTGAACTGGCAAGGCCATAACTCATCCACGAACCAATACAAGGTCTACCTGGTTGCTGCGAACCAGTCTGAAAAAAGGTAATTGCCGGATCATGGTTTATTGCATCGGTATGCATACTTTTAATGAAGCAAAGTTCATCGACTATTTTGGAAGTATGAGGCATAAGATCACTTACCCAAGCCCTACTGTCCCCATATTGTTTGAAATTAAACTGTGCTCCCGCCAGGGGAAACGACTGTTGACCTGCCGTCATACCCGTTATACGTTGTCCTTGCCGAATCGAATCCGGCAATTCTTCCCCATTCATTTTTTCGAGCAACGGTTTGTAGTCCCATAGGTCGTGCTGGGAGGGTCCGCCACTTTGAAAGAGAAAGATTATTCTTTTCGCCTTAGGTGCAAAATGTGTGAGCCCAGGGATTGCGGAAATTGATTCGGAAGAATTGACCTTACCAGCATTTCCAAATGCAGATAAGGGGTTGGTAAGTGCAGTCAATGCCATTCCCCCAATACCTAAGCCCGCCTTGGAAAGAAAGTGCCGTCTGTTAATCTCAAGCCTCTGGTTAACATCGGGATGGTTATGTATTTTTTTTAAATCTGAAAACTTCATAATGCCGTTTTTTTATCTTTTCGTAATAGTTTCGTCAAAACTCATAATGGTATTGCATACCACTGTCATTGCGGCCACCTCTACTGATAACATACCGGATCTGTCTGGAGCATTACCTATTGCCAATAATTTTTTTACTTGTTCCGAACGCGTAGAAAAATAAATTTTCTGCTCTCCATAATGTTTCTCCAATAGCTTAACCACTTTTGATTCTGGCGTTATACCCGTTAGCAAACGGTATGCTTGAATAATTTGCTCACTAATTTCATTTTTATCTTGCACCACTCTTTCTGCAAGCACTCGGGCAGCTTCCACAAACGTGGGGTCGTTCAATAGTGAAAGTGCTTGCAAAGGGGTATTGGTCTCGGATCTTTTTACAATACAATAATCTCGGGAGGGTGCGTCAAAAACAGTCATGGTGGGTGGAGGGGAAGCCCTTCTCCAAAAAGTGTAGAGCGATCTACGGTACAAATTGTCTCCCTTATCCTCTCGATAAGTATCGAGTATTCTGGAATTACCATTAATCTCTTCCCACAAACCCTCCGGTTGATAGGGTTTTACACTTTCTCCTCCAATAGATTCTGTTAACAAGCCACTTCCCTTTAGAGCCAGATCTCGTATAAATTCTGCTTGCAACCTATGATTTGGACCACGGGCCAACAAGGAGTTTTCAGGATCCGCCTTTCGGGATTCTTCTGAAACCCTAGATGACTGCCGATAAGTAGAGGACATGACTATATCTTTAATCAATTTCTTTACATCCCACCCTGATTCGATAAAGTTTACTGCCAGATAATCTAAAAGTTCCGGATGATGGGGCAATGCGCCTTGGTTTCCAAAATCTTCAACAGTTTTCACAATACCTATTCCAAAAAGCAATTGCCAATAGCGGTTTACCGTCACCCTTGCAGTAAGCGGATTTTTTCTATCCACCAGCCACTTAGCCAAGCCCATACGATCTCGTTGCAAATCATCAGGAAATGGAAAAATATCAGCAGGTGTACCAGGGAATACCTCGTCTAAGGGAATATCATAAGCTCCCCTATCAAGAATATAAGTAGGTCGTGGCTTTGGAAGGTCTTGCATAACCATCACCGTGGGTACGGTATCCAATATTTTGTTCTTTTCCTTCCGTAAGGAGCGGATTTCCTTTGCCAACTGCTTTCGCTCATCACTTGCCGTTAGCAAATAGTGGTTTTTCAACTCCTCTTGTGAAAAGTTCTCAAATTCTATTTTCGCCCCCTCGAACAAGGTCTTTACTTCAATCTCGCTCAGAATTCTTTTATAGATTTTTAGGTCATCCATAATCCCCGAGCCCTCAACATCCACTTGATAATCCTGCTTACCGCCTAAATTTATTGCCCCTGAATTTCTAGAAAAAGTCTTGGTGAGCTGATCAAAGAGTACCTGATTCTTTATTTTTTCACCGTTCTTATATATCTCTATACCATCAGCACTTCCCGATCCATTGTAAGTGAAGGCAAGATGCACCCATTCGTCTTTTTCCAAAGGTTCAACTGCACGCACGGAAATCATTTCCGCAGGCATGTTATGTACAAACCTAATTGTGGGATAACCATCTAAAACCGTAACCTCATATCCTCTCCAGCCAATATTCTTGCCTCCGAGGTTAATCAATAAAGGCATGTAATTATTCTTATGATTGGAGTTAATCCAAAAACTAAAGGAAAATGAATCTGACCGGTCAAAGTCCAACTCTGGATTTTTTATGTTAAGCACATCGAACCCACTGAATTTGAACCCTTTTCCCTTCCTACCTTTTTCTGGTTTAAAATCACCACTTATGCCATACAATTTTCTAGGGTCAGTATCATCCGATACACTCGTAGCATTGCTCTTTTCAAAAGAAAGGTCCACTAACAAATCTTTTTTCAGATTTACTTTTGCACGATTATATTCTGAAGGCCTTAGCGATTCTTTTAATGGATCAAGCCTTTCCTGTAAGCTATCGATTCGCGTATCTATATAGTCAATCACCCCATCTATTTCTTTGGTCGTAAGCAATACTTGCGGCCCAGAATTACCGTCGTTGGGGGTCATACCCCCTTCGTTTACGCTATTGAAAAAACTAAAAAATTCAAAATATTCCTTCTGTGTTATCTGGTCATACTTATGATCATGACACTTTGCGCACTGCATGGTCAGGCCCAAAAAAGCAATCGCCACAGTTTCCGTCCGGTCTGCCGCATATTCCATTAAATATTCCTCTTGCACAATGCCCCCTTCGGCGTTCAACTTTTGATTTCTTAAGAATGCCGTTGCTAGCTTTTGATCTTTAGATGCATCGGGAAACTTATCCCCGGCTACTTGCCAGGTAATAAATTGGTCATAGGGCATATTATTATTAAAGGCATCAATGACCCAATCCCTCCACGGCCACATAGATCTGTAACCGTCTGTAGAATATCCATGCGAATCGGCATACCTCGCAATATCGAGCCACTCGACCGCCATACGCTCCCCATAATGTGATGAGGCCAATAAACGATCAACCGCCTTTTCATAAGCTTTCTCGCTTTTATCAGAAACAAAATCATCGATATCGTCTATAGAGGGCGGCAACCCTGTCAAATCTAATGTGATTCTTCTGAGCAATGTTTCCTTATCCGCTTCATTGTTCGGATTCAGTTGGTTATCCTCCAGTTTTTTCAGAACAAAGTTATCAATCGGGTTTCGTACCCATTTTTTATTCTTCACTTGGGGCACGGAGGGCATTTCAAGGGCCATATAGGACCAATGCGGCCTATATTCGGCTCCTTGGTCTATCCATTTGGCGATCATAGCGATTTCATATTCAGTCATAGCTAGGTTCGCTTCTGGAGGAGGCATTTTTAAATCCGGGGAGTCAGAAACCATTCTTTGATAGGCTTCGCTTTTGCCGATTTTTCCCGGGACAAAAGCGTGTCCTCCCGATTCTAGGACTTTTTTCAAAGCCCCTTCAGGAATGTCTAATCTCAAGTTGGCCTTAATCGCATTTTTATCTGGGCCATGACAGACAAAGCATCGGTCGGACAAGATTGGTTTTATGTGGTAGTTGAAATCTACTTTCTCGGGTAGGGAAGCCTCGTATTTTTCATAACCATGCTCTGTACAACCGAACACTAAAAAAGCTATAGTAAAAGAAAAAAATGCCCCGATACTTGTAAAGCAAGAAAAGCGCTGAATTAAATAATTTTTACGTTCATCTCTCATTTTATTATTTTTTATAGAAAATAAATGGTCCGATATATATTTTTCGATATGCTTAGTTAAATTGAATATTGATGATTCTTTGTATAAAATAGCATCATAATCACTTGTTGATAATCTAGAAAATGATGTTTTTAAAAAGCTCAAGTTTATGTCTGTTATTTTACAACCAGAGAGAGATGTTATCCAAATTCCTATGTAAATAACTTATTCAAGAGTGAATTGTTAACACCTAGCCTATACTCGTCCACAAATAAATTGCCTATAGATTGTAAAAATGTCTTTTCTATGATTTACAAAGTCATCCTTGCCCACCTTAATATTTATTAACTGAATTACAACACTCTTTGTAATACAGTACAAAATTTGAATTTTACTTGCCGTCGCTTCCTACCCATACTAAACAAACCCAAAACAATATTCATTTAATAACCGGGATTTTGAGGGAATTCATTTGACGTACGGTCTATCTGCGTCAAAGGTATTGGCCTTAGCATATGAAAATCCTGAATATTTAATCCTCCTGTCGGATTATGCATTTTTACCCGTTCTATAATCCCTATCCTTCTTTTGCGAGATCTCGTATTCCTTCGAAATCATATTTAAAAAAGTTATTACTAGGCTAACCAAAGGTTAGTGTGCTATTCGGAAAAACTAGTTGTTTTCAAGAAGAACCAATAGGGTGCCGTTAAAATTGCACGCACTTTGGTAATTTTAACTTGCATCCCATTTTCATAGGAAAGGGTGGACACTTTTTTATTTGCACGATAGCATTAGCATTTCCAAATAGCCCTAAAACCCCTGATGCGAAGCCAAGGTCGAATGCTTTTAATATCTTTCTTCGGTTTAATTGATTTTCAGTATTCTCCATAATTTGATTTGTTTTATGAATCCTCCTATCCAATAAATATTTCCCCATAACTATAACAATATGTAATTCTTAATGTCAATGTTCTAATGGGCAATTGAGCATGTACCTAGCATTATAACTGAGGTAGCCTTTTTTTTTTAATTCTTAATTCCTTTTTGAAGTTCTTCGGAACTCCTTTCCGGTTTTGGAAATTGGCGCATGATCATATACCGTTTGTACGAATCGAATATCTCTTTGTCCGGCCCTACAACCCTGGGATCCTTTGATACCTCTAGTTCCTCATTTAGACGGGCCATTAGACGTTTTTGAACGCGTTCATGTTCGGGACCGCCGTATAGATTCTTCGTACATGACGCATCTTCGGAGATATGGTACAGCTCGAATTCAGGCCTTTTTGCGAAGGCGAGTGCGAAATAGGAGGCAATCGATTCGTTATTATAGTTCTCGATGATATAGGTTTTGGTGGGGCCCTCGACGGCATCCGTAAAGGCGCCATAGCTAATATACCGACCATTTTTGTTCAGACCAAATAAGGGTAATAGAGATGTGCTATCTTTAGGATCATATCTTTGGGGTGCTCCTGCAGGCCAACGATCCGGCTTCATATTCCAGATAAGGGCATAGTCCTTGGAAAAAATGGCTCGCTGCGGATATCCCCAATTTTTGTATCGTGCTGATGTATGCCTTTCTCTTCCCGTGAAACTATATTTTCGGGAAGCATCTACTAGACCGTTTTTCTTCGACTGCAGAATGCCCAAAAGGCTTTTTCCCGAAATAGGTAGCATTTTTTTGGGAATCGTTTTAGTGACCTCCAAAATGGTCGGTGCAAAATCGATAAATCCGACCAAATCATTCATTTTTTTGCCCGTTCCAAATTTTTCCGGATAGCGTACTGCTAAGGGTACATGTGCCCCGAATTCGTAACTATTGGCCTTGGCCTTGGGGAAATCCATGCCATTGTCGGAGGTCACGATGACTATCGTATTTTCCAGTTCCCCAATGCTTTCTAGATAATTTAACATCTTGACCAATTGTTGGTCGAACCATTCGATTTCCACGGCATAGTCCAACAGGTCACCGCGTATCTCTTCGGTATCGGGCAAAAATTCCGGTACTTTAACGTCCGAGAGTTTTTTGCCCATTCTTTTCCAAGAACCCTTTTCGAATTTGCGATGGGGCTCGTGGCCTCCGTACCAAAAAAAGAACGGCTCGTCTTTACGTACATTTTTAAGAAAATATTCAAAATTGGCGAAATAATCCAAGTCGGAGATCCCGTCAGTCGAAGGCAGACCCGAGGTTTCAGAAAACCTGATTTCTGAATGCTCTATGCCCGCCGCATTGGTCTTGCGCCACAACGATTCCTTTTTATCCTTGGCATAGCGAAAGGGCTCGACCCCTTTTCCCGTTCTTCCAATGCTATATCCGTTGGCCTCCAGTTCATCTATGAACGGTACGTATTTTTTCACCCAGGGCGAGCCATGTTGGCCAGATTGTTCGTTTTGCCAATGGTGCCGGCCGGTAATCAAGGCACTTCTAGAGGGCCCACAGCCGGGAGAGCCGGCATAGCAATGAGTGAAATATATCCCTTCCCTAGCTATCCGGTCAAAACCAGGGGTATTTACAAAGGAGCTTCCAGCAAAACTGGTATGAAAAAAGGACTGGTCGTCACTTATGGCTAACAGGATATTGGGGCGCCTATCCTTTTTTTTGGTATCGGTTTGCCCATTTACAAAGGTGCAAATGAAAATAGTTAGGGATATTGCTATAGGGATTGTTTTCTTCATTTTTTAATGTGTTATTAGTTTAATAATTCGTTGAGGAATAAGTTAAATTTCGAACCTATTTATTTCCTATGCACTCAATTGTTATCAATTTTTTTCATTAATTTCTAAAAATTAGATACTTAAATATCGTACCGACCGTACTTGGTAATCTCTGTTTTTTATCATCTGGTAAAAGCTTTTTAATACTTGGTAGCTCGGGATGGGCATCCTTACTTATTTGTTCAAGGCCTGTACCATTCCATGAGATTTTAGGATTCTATTAATCCAGTCAAAATAATCCGTAATGCTCTACTCTTCCCAAGTAGTAAAGTGCTCCAGCGGTAAAATTCCGAACGCTATATTTAGAGTTATTTGGAGTTTTAGATTAGAGTATTATCAGTAACCTGGGTTTTGCTTGAGCACCGCCCCAGTGTTACTTTCGATTTCACTGAACGGGATAGGCCATAATTCGTGGTATGGTTGAATGTCCAACCCAAAATTATCGTTTAGGGGATTTCCGCTGTTCAAGCGGTTTACCCGATCATATAATAGTCCTAATCGCTGGAGGGTCAACCTGCGCTTTTCCTCTACGCCTAACTCCCTCGCACGCTCATCTAATATGTAGTCTATATCTACCTCACCTGGTGTTACCGGCACAGCATTTGCTCTTTCTCTTACAACATTAATGTCATTTGTCGCCGCTGCAACGTTTCCTGCACCTAAATGCGCTTCGGCCCGCAGTAGGTAGGTCTCCGCCAATCTAATAAAATATTGATCGGTGTATGTACTTCCCGCTGCACCTGCATTTAAAGTTTTAAGTACAGGGTCCACGATTAGTTCAGGAGGATGATTACCAGGGGTGGTAACTTTTGAAGGGTAGGGGTAAAAATATCGAATTGTATCTATCGCGGCTTGACGGAACACTTCAATATGGTCAGATATGTTTTGCCCGAACCATACTGATTTCGGGTTGTTGAAAGCTACGTCACGTACAATGTTGAATTCTGAATTTCTCATATCGTTACCATTCATTCCATTCCAAATGGTATAGTTAAGATAATCCGTTCCCCTGAACCTACCAATTCCCCTTCCCCCTGTATAGTCCGAAACAGCTAAAGACAAAAAAGGATTAATTCCCTCGGGGTCGGTATATGGAAAGCTCCAAGGACGGGGGGCAACATCCCTCTCTAACTGCGCACTTTTCTGATTTAGGCTGCTGGATGACAATCTGCCCCCAGGAACATCAATTTCTTGCTGCCAAACCCAAATACCCTCTGTATTACCAGAAGATCTGTTTTGATTGTTTCGCCTAAACAAATCCCAATAAACGTCACCAGGCTCATCTATTCTTGAGCCGAACCGTTCCGTCATTAACTTTGTATTCGAGTTATCTATAACCTTGGTGGTTGCGTTAATGGCGTCTTGCCAACGCTCCATTGCAATATATACTTCGGCCAGTAAATGATCGGCCGCCAAATTCGAAACCTCCCCATCTTTTACGTTGGATATTCCGGGAAGATTTGCGGCCGCAAATTCTAGGTCATTTATTACCTGAAGATATACCTCTTTCCTAGAAGCCCGAACATAGTCTGTTTTAGGGGAAGTAACCTTCTCCAATTCAATGGGTACACCCCCATATAAATAAGCTAGGTTCCGATATGCCAATCCCCTGAACAATTTAGCGTTCGCTTCAATGAACAACCGCTGATCGGTGGTAAGTTCGGATGCTTCCAAAGAGGCCAATATTATATTCGAAGATGAAATTATATTATAGTATTGCTCCCAATGATAACTGATATCTGTGTTTTGGGGGGTCAAACTTGCCAAATAGCTTCCGAATCTTTGATTTAGCTGTGTTGCCCCATTATAGCCAATATCCGTCCCATATAAATAATCCAATGGTCGAAATTGCCCTCCAGAGAGGATAGTCTGCGCTCCATCGTATAATGCATAAACGGATGCGTTGAAATCGTCAAATGTGACGAAGGAGGTTTTAGGTGAAGAAAAATCCAATGGTATTTCTTCAAGTATCTCATCTTCATTACAGCCATTAATAGCAAAAAGAATACAAGACGATAGAATAAATACTAGAATAGTTTTAGATTTAGATTTCATGATTTTTTGGTTTTAATTTTGGTATTAAAAACTAATGTCAAGCCCTAAAGAGATTCCACGGAGTACAGGACGCGCATTGACTTGCAACCCATCACCGGTCTCTGGATCCCAACCATTCCAATCGGTAAAAGTCCATAAATTTTTACCACTTAAATACACCTTTAAGCTTTTTAGGCCATTTTTCATCAAAACATCTGAATTAAAGCGATAAGCTAAGGTAATATCCTGAAGCCTTATAAAACTTCTATCGTCATAATGAATAAAATCAGTTGCGGGCGCTTGATCAATTCTACGGTATTTGGCGTCGGGATTTAAGGGCGTCCAATAGTCGATTCCGCTCCAGAGATTATTACGTCTTGAATTGTCTCCATCTCCAGTCTCGGGATTATTTACCCCCCTATATCCGTCACTTCCTCCTTGGATAGAATTGATAAAAAATCGTAGGGATATGTTTTTATATTTTATTTCGTTCAATATACCAAACCTATAGGCAGGCTCTTCCCTTCCTATAATTACTCGATCTTCTGGGGTTATTCCACCATCTCCGTTCTGGTCTACAATTCTATGTGTGCCTACAATGAAACCCTGAGGAATATCAGCTTCTCCCAACTGAATAATTCCATCCGATTCATAGGTGTAAATGGAATTAATTGACTGACCTATGAACAAATTGTTAGCAACTAAATCATCTTCCTGACCATTGTCATCTGAATCAAGGTTCACCAGTGAGACTATCTCGTTCGCATTGGATGAAAGGTTTAGATTAACATTCCATTTCAAATTATCGGTTCTAATTGGCCTGACATCCAAATTAAGTTCAAAACCACGATTTTTCACTTCTCCCACATTTGTAATTATTTTATCAAAACCCGTGATTATTGGAATGGAAACATCAAAGATTAAATCAGAAGTAAGTGAAGTATAATAATCGATACTGCCATTTAACCGGAAATCAAATAATGAAAAATCAATACCATAGTTATACCCCGCGGTTCTTTCCCAACTAAGATTTGGATTAGCTAAGCCCTCCACTGTTTGTCCGAACCTTGTAGAACCCCCATCACCAAAAACTACTGCGGGAAAAACATTTACCTTGGCCAACGAGGCATATTTATCGACTAAATTACCGTTTGAACCATATGAAAAGCGAAACTTAAGATTATTTACCTGTTCCATTTGAAAAAAAGTCTCCTTACTAAGGTTCCATCCTAAGGCGACAGAAGGGAAAATAGCAGTTTTCTTATTCTTTGAAAATCCAGAAAAACCATCTCTACGCAAAGTGGCAGTAATTAGATATTTGTCATCGTAATCGTAGTTGATGCGCCCCATTTGATATAAATAGCTTTCTTCATAAGAATTGGAAAAAATTTCTTGAATACCTGCTTGACTTAGATCATTATACCCCAGTCGAAGACTACTAAAGTTAGACCCTTGGGCATTAGTCTCTTCAAAATTCACTTCTCTTCTTCCGTACAATAAGGTGACATTTAAATCATGTTTTTCGGAAAATGTTTTTTTATAAGTTAATATGTTATCTAGTGTCCAATCATAAAAACTGTTATTCCTTTTATAGGCTGAACCTGAACCGGCATTTTGGTATTCATTGCTTTGATAATGTTGGTTCCAATTATAAGTATTTCCGAAATTTATGGTATAATTTAATCCAGGTATAGAGACTAGATCAATATCGGCATAAAAATTTCCGATTATTGTATTTCTTTTGTCTAAATCATCCCCCTGAACTGTCAAAAAAGGATTAATACTATTAGTGCCATCTGGGTTAGGAATAAAATTACCAATATTATCTGTAGGAGCAACCAAAGGAGACTTTGTCCTTAAAGTATGAAGCGTTGGTGAGTTTCCAGATTGATCGGAAAAAGAAGCAAAGGTTCTTGCTCCAATTTTGAGCCAATTGAACACAGTTGTTTCTATGTTTATTCGGGCTGTTTTTCTATTAAATTTATCATTAATAATGAATCCTTGTTGTCCGGTATATCCGCCCGAGAGCATATAGGAAGTTTTACCGGTATTACCCTGAACGCTCAAATTATGGGTTGAAATAAAACCTGAATTCGTCGCGTTATCCCACCAATTATAATCGGTGCCATTTTCAAAGCCTTTTCTTAGTTCAGGATTAGCGACCACATCCAAATAACTAACACCTGGTTTCAACTCCGTATAATCGGGAGCTTGGTAAGTCTGTTCAAAATCAAATAAAATTGACTTTTCAATATAACCGTCCCTGTCTAAGAGGGTAAGTTGGTTCGAAGGCTCTTGGGTTGTATAAGAACCGGAATAACTAAAAATGGGTTTAGATTTTATTTTGCCTCCTCTTTTAGATTCTATAAGAATTATCCCGTTTGCCGATTGTGCCCCATAAATAGCTTTACTGCTTGGGTCTTTCAATACATTTATCGATTCTATATCATTAGGGTTTATATCGGAAATATTACCTGAATAAGGTATACCATCCAATACGATTAATGGATCTAGATTCCCATTGATGCTAGTTCTTCCTCTCACTGAAATACTTGGATTTTCACCGGCAGAATTAACTTGACCAATATTTAAGCCCGCTACACTTCCCTGTAAGGACTGTACAATACTTATATTAGGTGACTCCCTGAAAGCATCGATATTTGCGGTTGCCACTGCACCTGTCAAATCTGATTTTTTTTGTGTTCCGTAACCAATAACCACAA
Source organism: Zobellia sp. OII3 (assembly GCF_002211465.1). Taxonomy (NCBI): domain Bacteria; kingdom Pseudomonadati; phylum Bacteroidota; class Flavobacteriia; order Flavobacteriales; family Flavobacteriaceae; genus Zobellia; species Zobellia sp. OII3. The sequence continues at coordinate 115,699 of NZ_MWRZ01000001.1, forward strand.
CCTCATCCAAGCCGGCAGCAGCATCTTCCAAAGCAATAGAAAATGAGGTCTGGCCATTTAAGTTCACTTCTTTAGTAGCAAAGCCGATATAAGAAATAACAAGTGTACCATTTTGGTCGGAAACTTCTATTGCAAAATTCCCGTCAAAATCTGCGGTTACCCCATTTACAGTCCCCTTTTCTACAATGTTCGCTCCAGACAAGGGCATACCATTACCATCTGTTATTGTACCGGTCACCGTAAAGTCTTGTCCCCTATCTATCGGAATATCTTCCAAAATTGTTTCGGGCGATGGTTGTTCTTTCAAACTCCTCCTTAAAATAATATGGGTTCCCCTAACCTTATAAACGGTATTGGTATTTCCGAACAAACTTTCTAGTACCTTTTTAATAGATTCCTTGCTAACCCTTAGCGATATCTTGTGCTCTAGGTCTACATCTTTCGTCTTATAAATGAATCGGAAATCGGTAGAAGATTCGATATTATCGATAACGTTTCGAACGGTAGCGTTCTTAACATTCAATGTTACTTTTGTCTTTTGGGCATAACTGTCATTGGCATATAACCCGAACAAGGTCGTCATCAATAGCAGTGTGGTCAGTTTCATTTTCAGGTCGAATTTCAACAAAGGTTGGTATAACCCTCGCCGGTTCATTGGTTTTTTCATATTTTTGAGTGATTTATAGTGGTTAGCAAATAGTTGCGCGATCACTTTTTTCTACCGAAAAATGCTCCAACATTTTTCGGTTTTGTTTTTTTACAAACAAAGTGTCGCCTGTTTTTCTTAATAGGCTATGTCATATAAACTTCTTTTATGGGTTCAACTTCCTTTTATTTAATGATTACTTTGTTATCGCTTATTTCATAATCGATTTCATGGGTATCGTTAAAGAAACTCATGACCTCTTCAATAGTGGCGTCGTTAAAACTTGCATTGAAAACTTCATGGCCCAGTTCGCTATTTCTATTTTCGAGTTCTATGTTATAATGGCGCCCTAGCTTGGTCAGTATTTGATCGAAAGTCAGCTCCCTAAACACCAAATGGCCTTGCATCCAAGACGTATACAAATCGGTATTTACGCTATCTATGTGGATGTTTTCAGAATTGCGGCGGTACGCCCCCCGTTGCCCCGGCACGAGTTTCACGCCCTCTTCACGGGATGAGGATATTTTGTTAAGGCCCACCGCCCCCTCAACGAGTACTACCTCAATGTTGGCATCTTCACTATATGAGGAAACATTGAATTCGGTTCCTAAAACCTTGATGTCAAGATCATCTACATTTACGATAAAGGGCCTCGATTTGTCTTTGGTTACGTCAAAATACGCCTCCCCATCAAGAAATACTTTTCGCAACTGGGTAGGTGAGAAGTTTACAGGGTATCGCAAAGAACTACCGGCGTTCATATGCACGACGGTACCGTCTGACAAGGTAATTTGAAACGTTTTCCCCTTAGGGACGTTCAGGGTATTATAGATCAACTCTTTAACCTCGTTCCCTACAGAATAGTTGATTTGATTTTTTTCTTGCTTGCCGATAACATTACCATTTTCGTCCTTGACGATTTCAGAAGTCTGTACATCGATGGTTTGCACGCTACCGTTCTCCGTTACCAAGGTTACTACATCGTCATTGGGAATTAGGATATGGGACTTCTTTGTGGAAAAAACCCCTTGTTGGTACATCAAGCCAAGCCCGAAAATCAAAACGGCCGCAGCGGCATACTTCGCCCAATTGGGGAACAGTTTTCTAACAGGCCGTTCCGTCCTCTCGATTTGCCGTAAGGCTTTTGCATAGGCTTCCTCCACATTGTCTTTTAACAAACTTAAGTTCAGATCGTGGTACTCTTTAACGTAGGTCTCAAGAATGGACTGATTTTCCGGATTGTCCAACCATTTCCTCAAGGCAACAAGCTCTTCTTCGGAAATAGTCCCCATTAGTAGTTTGGTAATATTATTTTTCATTTATTGCGATTGTATTTTTAGCGATGCGATTTCCTTTTAACCCCAAAATAATACACATAACACAATCTATACTGCAGAATAATACAAAACCCTTAAAACAAACTCATATATTTTTTGATATTTGTATTTTTTCAAACAATTCCCTTAACGAAGTGAAAAATAAATGAATGATATAGAAGCTGTCAGGGACTTAAAGAAGGGAAGTAAAGTCGCTTTCAAATATCTGTTTAACACCTACTACAATCGTCTTGTAGCATACATTACGACTTATAACCACAATATTGCCCAATCGGAAGATGTGATTCAACAGACCTTTATAAGGCTCTGGGACAACAGGCAGAAATTAGATGAGGACCAATCTCCTAAAGGCTACCTCTACGCCATTGCCTACAACATATATTGCGATACGCTAAAAACCAAAAAAAAGCAGGAGAAACTAATGAGCGTAATCTGGGAACGTGCCTTAAGGGACCGAATTGAGGAGGATATGGATGCCAAGGAAAGGCGAATTCAAAAAATGAGACAGGTTATTGACTCACTTCCCCCCAAGTGCAAAGAGATCATTCAAATGAATAAAATTCAAGGGATTAAATACAAAGACATTGCCGAACACATGGGCATATCCATCAAAACCGTTGAAGCGCAAATGCGCATTGCCTTTACCAAGATCAGGGAAGCTTTTGAAGATGACCAACTGTTTTTGTTTGTCGTACTTCGAAAATTCGACCATCACAATAACTAGGTCAGAAAATTCAAGAAGAAAATTATGGCAACAGTGAACACCTATTTATATTTTAACGGGAATTGCGAAAAAGCATTTAATTTTTATAAATCCGTTTTTAACAAAAAATTCAAATTCATTGGGCGCTATAAAGATGTTCCGGAAGTTGTACGACCCAGTTTCCCACATTGCGAAGATCAACATATTATGCATATTGGCCTCCCCATTAGCAAGGAAACAATGTTGATGGGAGCCGACCTTATCGACCTCAGTGAAAAAGAAAATAACACGGCAAAACACTTCTCACTCTTTGTTCATACCAATAGCAGGGAAGAAGCCGATAGACTGTTTAGTTCATTGGCACAAGAAGGAGAGATAAAACTTCCTATTTCAGAACAGTTTTGGGGCTCGTATTACGGCATCTGTTTGGACAAATTTGGGGTGAACTGGAAGATCAGTTTTAGTCAAGCCCCTGATTGAACAAAAACAATCTACTTCAAAAAAAGGAAGCATCACCCCGTCTGCGCGGCCTAAGCACACCGTGTACCTAGTATCCCTATCAAATCTACTGGACCCAAAATTCCATCGATAAAACAAGGGGCTTGGTATAGCCAATCTGCCCATACGTCTATTCATTTTCGTCATGGCAATTTATGGCCCCATCTTTCATCCCTTAAAGATTAAAGATGAGATTACACACGATTTTATTAAGCCTATTGTTCATGCCGTTTTCCTACGCCCAGGTAAGTTCGTCTACATCCTCCCCCAAGCTTAATGATCACGAAGCAAGTAGAGAAATCGCCATTTACGATTTTGACGCTTTAGAACCTTTGCTACATACCGATTCCGATAAAATCCATATCGTCAATTTTTGGGCTATGTGGTGCGCCCCCTGCGTCAAGGAACTCCCCATAATTCAAGAATATGAAAAGAACGACCCTAATGTAGAAGTGCTATTGGTGAGCCTTGATTTCCCTGAAAATATTGAAACAAAACTCAAGCCTTTTTTAAAAAAGAAAGGCATTACCTCAAAGGTAATCTTATTGGATGACCCCGGTGCGAACAGCTGGATTGACAAAATCGATCCCAATTGGTCAGGGGCGATTCCGTTTACCATAGTATTCAACCATAGGCACCGTTCCTATCACGAACGGGTCTTTGAAAATATCGAAGATTTAAAAAGTGAAATAAATAAAATAAGAAACAAAAAATAAGCATGAAGAAAAGCAATGTATTTTTTACGACGATTCTCTTATTAAGCAGTCTTTTAGTAACGGTCAACATCAACGCCCAGGAAAGAAAGGGGCCTCCGCAAAATGGCGAGCGTAAGGGCCCACCTCCAGGCGGCCATAGCCCCGTACAATCAAAAACCTTGGAAGAAATAGGAGGTTACAAAATTGGAGAAGCCGCAACTGATTTTCAACTTAAAAATGTTGATGGAAATACATTTTCATTGTCAGATATCAAAGATGCCAAGGGCTATATTGTAGTTTTTACCTGTAACGAATGTCCGTTCGCAAAAATGTACGAAGATCGCTTAATTGCGCTGCACAATACATATGCCCCTCGTGGATATCCCGTAATCGCCATTAATCCCAACGTTAGTGAAACCAATGAGCGGGAAAGTTTTAAGGCGATGCAAAAAAGGGCCGAGGAAAAGCAGTTCCCCTTTGTTTATTTGGCCGATATGGGACAAAAGATATCGCCACAATACGGAGCGGTAAGAACACCTCACGTATTTTTATTGGACAAAGAAAAAAAGGTTCAATACATCGGCACTATAGACGACAACGCCCGTTCTGCCCAAGATGTAAAAGTAAAATACGTTGAGAATGCCATTAAAGCATTGGAAAATGGAGAACAAGCAAACCCCAATTTCACCAAGGCCATCGGCTGTCCGGTGAAAAACCTTTGATAGTGCAACTACAGTCCCGCCAGTAGATGGTGGGTAATAGACAATGGAACCCAAGGCGCCATCTAATTTTGGCCCTACATAAAAGCTAGACTTCCAATCGACATCAAATACCTCTTAAAAATAGCTTGCCTATAGCATATTTGACAAGGCCGATCCCCTAAAAATCGATATGGGTATCGGCCTTAGATTTAAAAGCTTGCGTATATTTATGACGTTGTCAAATCGCTTCGGTTTGCCTTCCATCCCAAAAAAACGTGTTCATGGACAATGAGGTACAAAGCTTTACCCCCTCCAATAGAAAAGATTGGAGAAAATGGCTAGAAGTAAATCACGCAAAAGAAGATGCCATTTGGCTTATTATCCATAAGAAAAACGCTCCTACCCCGAACATCAATTGGAGCGATGCCGTTGACGAAGCCCTTTGTTTCGGATGGATCGACAGTGTAAAGAGATCTATAGACCCTGAGCGGTACAAGCAATACTTCAGCAAGCGAAAAGCCAATAGTACCTGGTCGAAGATAAACAAGGAGAAAATTGTACAACTCGAAAAATCGGGACTCCTTACCGAATCGGGATTAAAAAGTATTGAAACCGGCAAGCAAAATGGCTCGTGGAACCTCTTAGACAGCGTTGAAAAGCTTGAAATCCCAATGGACCTAGAGAAGGAGTTAGGCCTAAGGACTGAATCGAAGGACTATTTTCTCAGCTTAAGCAAATCGGTGCGCAAGGCCATGTTGCAATGGGTAGTACTTGCCAAACGGCCCGAGACCCGACAAAAGCGCATACAGGAAATCGCCGAACGGGCTTCCCAAAAACGGAAACCCAAACAATTTTAAACATAAAAAAGCGGCCCCTTTCTTAAAAAGAGCCGCTTCTCAACAATCTATTTCTTGAGAATGTTAAATCACTTCAACATTAAAGGCGTTTAGGCCTTTTTTACCTTGTTCCGTTTCAAACTGAACTTGGTCATTTTCACGTATCTCATCGATTAGACCCGATGCGTGTACGAAAATATCTTGATCCGAATTGGCCGGTGTTATAAAACCGAATCCTTTCGCATCATTAAAAAATTTTACTGTTCCTTCTTTCATTATTATATTATTTTATTTAATGTTTATTAATTGACGAACGTGTAGGCCGTTCCCGTGCTCTCTGCCCGGCCGGTCCTACCTATTCTATGGATATAGCTATCCATGGTTTGGGGCAATTGGTAATTGATGACATGGGTTACCCCCTTTATGTCAATTCCCCTGGCCGCAACATCCGTTGCTACCAATATTTTGGTTTTACCCGATTTGAACAACTCAATGGCCCTAGATCGGTAGTTCTGTGATTTGTTGCCATGGATCACATCAGACCGAATACCTGATTGCATAAGTTGCTTGCTTAATTTGTCTACTCCTCTTTTGGTTTCCGCGAACAACAGCACCTTTTCAAAAGCGGGCGCGTTGACTAGGTTAAAAAGGACTTCGAACTTATTCTCGTCCCTACCGACCCTGATGATACTTTGATCAACATTGTCGCTAGATTTCGTGCCGCTAGACACACTGATCCGTAAAGGGTCTCCAATAATTTCATTGATCACCCTTTCTTGTGACGGGTCTACGGTAGCCGAAAAGAGCATGGTTTGCCTTCTGCCGTGCATTCCCAATACAATCTTCCTGATGTCTTTGATAAAGCCCATATCGAGCATTCTATCAAATTCATCCAAGACCAAAACGGAGCGTGCTTGGGTGTTTAGGGCCTTCCGGTCGATCAGGTCGTTCAACCTTCCCGGAGTACCTACGATCAGGCTTGGGTTTCTTCTGGCCAGCGAACTGTCTTTGTTCACACTGGTTCCTCCTATAAAACAGGCAGCCGACAAAGCCGTACCCTCGGTCAACGATTTAAATTCGCTGTACACCTGTTGTGCCAATTCCCTGGTAGGCACGACCACCAATCCGGTGGTATCCTTAGAGGCGAGCATTTGCTGCACTATGGGAATTAGAAAAGCGGCCGTTTTACCCGTACCGGTGGCGGCAATACCTATGAGGTCTTTGCCCGACATCAACGGATCAATGCACTTTTCTTGTATTTCGGTAGGGCTTTTATATCCCTTTCCCTCTATGTTTTTCAACAGTGTGGAATTGAGTTCCAACTGGTCGAAACTGCGTTCCGACTCAAAAGGTGTTACTGAAACCCCTGTTGATTTCTTGACCAGCAATTCTGGGTTTAAGGTAGAGGCTGGCCTTCTTCCAGACGTTTTCGTCCGGAACTTATTCTTTTTATAATTCATTCTTGTATTTTATTGATTTGTGGGAATTGCTTCAATAGGAAGCATATCCATGCGCCCCAAGTCGCGGAGCATTTGAAAATGTTTAGAGACGGCAGATACAAAAGAGCCATTGGAATGATAAGGCAGTCCGAACTCTTCTGCGGTCCGTTTAACGATCGGTGCTATTTTCCGGTAATGTACATGCGAGATGTTCGGAAAAAGGTGATGTTCTATTTGATGTGTAAGGCCACCTATCAACCATGATAGGAGCACACTTTTTTGTGCAAAATTACAGGTGGTTTCCAGCTGGTGGGCCAGGCGTCCCGATTCCAAATGTCCGTTTTCGTCCGGTAAGGGAAATGCGGCATTGGGAGAAACATGGGCCGTTTGAAAGACCAAGGAGATACTCAACCCGGTTACAAAATGCATGGCCAAAAAAGCTAACACTACGGTCCAAGGTGCAAAAGCGGTCAGAACGATCGGAAGTACCAGGGCATAGGAATAATACAGCAGTTTCCACGCTATGATCTTCATCATACCTTTTCTATAAGTACTTCGATCTTTGATCAATCCCATTTTATAGTATCGCTTATATCGGATAAAGTCTTTTGACGTAATCCACGAAATAGTCGATAGTCCGTAAAAGAACCAAGCATAATAATGTTGGTACTTATGTAGTTTGTTCCGCTTGGCATGGGGAGAAAACCTCAGGAAAAAAGGAGCATTGATATCATCGTCATGCTCATCGATATTGGTAAAGCTATGGTGAAGCACATTGTGCTGTAGCCTCCAAACCTTGTCGTTCGCACCAATTAAATTAATGGTGTACCCCATGATTCGGTTAATGGTCTTGTTCTTTGAGTAGGAGCCGTGGATCGCATCGTGCATTACGCCCATACCGATACCGGCCATACCGAGGCCGCTCAGAATATAAAGACCGAACAGTAATGGAACACTGGTTATCGATGAGAAAATGATGATTGATAATGGCGTGAAGAACAACAACAACATAATAGCGGTTTTAAAAACCATACGTGTATTGCCGTACCTACTTTTTTCTGTGCTTTTAAAATATTCCGAAACACGAACTTTCAGTGTTTTGGAAAAATCAGAGCTTACTGATCTAGAAAAGGTTAAATTTTTAATAGGAAAAGAAATTAGTTAAACAATATTTACTTCGAGAAAGGGTAAAAATGATATTCGACTTGTGAAATCAAATTGAAACGTTGAAGTAAAATCTAGTGAAGAATTGCTTAACGGAGAACTACTGGAAGAGTAGCCTATTTTTACTATTTATCTTGTTCGTGGGATTCAATTTTCATACCCGGAACAGTGACAAATATAGGTCAAATATTCCGACTGACCTAATTATCCTACATAAATGATTTTTTAACCTACTCATTTACAGCCAACAATAAGACAAGAACCCCGCACCACAAACGGATGGCCCTAGTTTCACTTCCCATTATTATTTTTCACTTTCTTGCCTTGCCTCTTTCTAAAAACAGCCTAAACTACCTCGGGCAAGCCCGTGAAACATTAAAAGGAATACATCTCGATTATCGAGCAAAAAACAAACTTTCACGGATTGGGCCCCATCCTTTTATTTTCCTTTTAAACAGAAAATAGGGTATTGAAACTCCCCTATAAAATCTACTCCTATTGACCAAGGAAATCCCAGTTTGCCAATAAGGAAATATCCCTCCCCTTTCTATAGCTAGTTATAAGTCCTAATGGGATTTTTACTATATTCCCCTACCCATGCCATGCGGACCAAAACCAACGCAGACAAGAAAAACATCGTTCTTACCCCAAAACAAAGACCTTGTGCTAAACAAACCCTCGATTATGGAATTTATATCGGACTTTTTAAACAGCGAAAAAACACTATATCTTTTCGCGGGAATAATCGGCACGGCTTCGGTGGTGCTCGGTCTGCTCTTCCTCATATTCTCCGGTCAGAAGAGTTTTGCTACGACCATGATCGTCATCGGGCTTTTGGAAATGGCCGCCATGTTTCCTAATTACCTGAAATATTCACAAAAAATAGAGGATAAGATATCCACCTACGAAAATAATCACACCGAATTCCTTAAAGCGGAATCCGTAGCGACCCAAAAGGCCTTAAAATCGTTCTTCTGGCTTAAACTGATCTACGGCATCTTAATTGTGGCATTGGTCGTGACCATGTCCTTCCTAGCATCAAAATCTATCTTGTTCGGTATCTTTACGGCCCTTATCCTGCATTTGGGTTTTGCCATTGCCATTGACAGTTTCGGGGAAAAATATACCGATACCTATTTGGAGCATTTGGCCACAGCCTTGAAATAGACCGAAGCCCTTCTCCTTTTTTATAAAACCTTATGACATCCTGTAATTCACAAACAACTCTACTACTCTTTTAAAAAATAGAGGTCCAAAACCCCGTACTTCGCTTTTCACCCCTAGCCTAAATTAGGTAAATGTGCTATCTTCAATTCCAAACTCCCCTTTTACCAATCGGTCTTAGGGAGGAAGCCTTATATACAGTCAAGAAATATTTGTCAAACCATTTACGCATAAAAAAACGATACCTTGACCATGACGAAAAAACTTCCAAAAGAGCTGGTGGAACTCATACAGAGGGACTATGATAACATTACGGGCATGGTAGTTCTAAAAGACGGTAAAATGGCCTATGAAAGCTACTTTCACGGATACGCCCCGAACGATACGGTTCATATCGCATCGGTAACCAAAAGTATATTGTCCATTCTCATAGGCATCGCCATAGACAAGGGCTTTATCGCTAGTGTCGATCAAAATATCTTGGATTTTTTTCCGGAATACACCCTCAAAAAAAGGGAAAAAACCATCCAAAAAATAAAGCTTAGGCACTTGCTTACCATGACCGCGCCCTTCAAATTCAAATACGAACCCTATACCAAAGTGTATTCGAGCGACGATTGGACAAAGGCCGTATTGGATCTATTGGGAGGAAAAACTTTAAGCGGTGATTTTAAATACACCACCGTAGGGCTACAGGTATTATCAGGAATACTCGCGAACGCCACACAAACCTCCGTACTCGATTTCGCCACGGAACACCTGTTCAAGCCCCTGAACATCAAAACGCCCCCTAACGTAAGCATCCATAATAAGGAAGAACATTTTGCCTTCCTCAAAGATAGATTTGTCAAAGGTTGGGTCATCGACCCCAAAGGGGTCAATACAGCGGGTTGGGGACTGGCCCTAAACACACGCGACATGGCAAAAATTGGCCAACTCTACCTCAACAAAGGCCAGTGGCAAAACCGAGAGATCGTATCCGAAGAATGGGTAGAAACAAGCACCAAAACACATAGCCGCTGGAAAGAGCGACACTATGGTTATCTCTGGTGGATTATTGATGGGGCCGAAAACCCTTGCTTTGCGGCCATTGGTGATGGCGGAAACATTATTTACGTGAGCCCGGAAAAGAAAACGGTCGTGGCCATAAGCTCCCGTTTTATGCCCCGTGCCAAAGACAGGATCGAATTCATTCAGCAACGGCTTCTTCCCCAACTCGAAATATAAAATCAGGACTTCCTTCCTGTTCCCGTAACCATCGGTCCGCCCGATGGTTTTTTATTTCCCTACCTAAACCGCCTTCCCATAAAAAAGCATAGCCCGCATGATGCAATCCCATTAAAACATTACGCTTTTCGGTCAAGCCTTTGAAAAGCCTAAGGCTAATTTTACCACGCTCAGGTTTGCAGACCCTACCTGAGCCTAAACCTTATGACAGCTACAGATTCTGAAAAAAGATTTAAACTCAAGCACTTGCCACGGCTTATTGTAGATACCTACAAGGCTTGGGAGGCCGATGACCCCTTTCGGCTGAGTGCCATTATCGCCTACTATGCGGTGCTTTCCTTGCCCGGACTTTTAGTGATTATCGTGAATCTGGTAGGTTCGGTCTGGGGTACGGAAATCGTTCAAGGTGAGCTCACCCAAGAAATATCGAGTGCCCTAGGGCGTGATGCCGCCGAGGCCATACAGTCGATGATGATCGAAACCCAAAACAAAGACCGCAGTACCATTGCCAGCATTCTAGGTATAGGCACCCTGGTATTTGGGGCCACCGGGGTTTTCTACCACTTGCAATTATCGCTTAACCAGATTTGGGAGGTCGACCCCAAACCCGATTCCAATTTTATAAAAATGCTTATCGATAGGGCCCGAAGCTTCGCATTTATTCTCGCCATAGGGTTTTTGTTGCTTATCAGCTTTTTGGTCACCGCTGCCATTTCGGCCCTCAACGGATACATCCGCAGTATCTTGCCCGACGTTATTGTTTACATTGCCTATATTCTTGATTTTGCCGTTTCCGTAGGAATCATTACCGTGCTCTTTGCCTTGATTTTCCGTTATCTTCCAGATACGAAAATACGCTGGAAAACGGTCTGGATAGGCGCCCTTATCACCGCTGTTCTCTTTGTTCTGGGCAAGTCGCTCTTAGGCTATTATTTTGGCGAGGCAGACCCAGGCTCTACCTATGGCGCGGCGGGTACCATAGTGCTGATTCTTCTATGGGTTTCCTACTCCTGCTTGATTCTTTTCTTCGGGGCCGAATTCACATGGGTCTATGCCAGACGATATGGGCATGGGGTGCCCAAGGAGTCTTCCGAAAAGCTGGTCGAATAATCCTCTTCACCAGCAGACGGTTATAGTCAATATTTTTTTTGATGTGATCAAGCCCTTACGCCCCGAATCGGAACCTTTGTAACACTTTAACTTTCAATTTAAAAACATAAAAAAATGAACATAGATAATAAAGTCGTCATCATCACCGGAGCTTCAAGTGGAATAGGGGAAGCTACCGCCCTTAAACTATCGGAAGAAGGTGCCAAGCTTGTACTTACCGCACGACGGGAAGACCGACTCAAAGACCTACAGAAGAAAATTGAGGAAAGGGGCGGTGAAGCCTTGATCATCACAGGTGACGTTACCAAAAAATCGGATTACGAAAAACTGGTCGAAAAAACGCTGGGCAAATTTAAAACGATTGATGTCCTTATCAATAACGCGGGTCTAATGCCGCTCTCTTACGTTGAAAAATTAAAGACGGACGAATGGGAGAAGATGGTAGACGTAAACATCAAAGGTGTTTTGAACGGTGTAGCGGCCGTACTTCCAACCATGATCGAAAACAAAGGAGGAAGCATCATCAATATATCTTCGAGTGCGGCCCACAATTACTTCCCGGGCGGGGCCGTCTATTGCGCCACAAAATCGGCCGTAAAAATGTTTTCCGAAGGCCTTAGACAAGAACTTGCCCCTAAATATGGTATTAACGTAACCTCTATTGAACCCGGCGCGGTCGCTACTGAACTCACCGATACCATAACCGACGAGGATATCAAGGAAACCTTTAAGGAGATGCAAAAAATGACCTTTTTAGAAGCGAAAGACATTGCCGAGGCCATTCACTACGCCTTGACACAACCTGCCAGGGCCAATATCAACGATGTCTATATCATGCCTACAGAGCAACAAAAATAGAATGGCCCATTTGATTTGAAACGGATTATTCACTTATAAAACGCACAAAATGGACATACCTAGCATAAAGAACGAAGACCGATACGAGGCGCTGAGGGACAAGGGGTACAGCAAAGAAAAATCAGCGAGGATAGCCAATTCTAGCCACCCCGGAAAGAAAGGCGGAAAAGCAAAGCCATATGAAGAACGGACCAAAGAGGAGCTTTACGAACAAGCCAAAAATGTAAACATTGAGGGCCGTTCGAAAATGAGCAAGTCAGAGCTCATCCATGCCCTTCGGAACAATTAGTAGGCCGACCGGTCATTTCCCATTTTAACTATGCCCTATGAAATCGATACATCCAAAAGTCATTCGCCAAATTTTCGTGCTATTGCTTATAGTACTTATAGGCGGACTCATTTTTAAAGAAATGGCGCCCTATTTTTCAGGGGTTCTAGGGGCTATTACGCTCTACGTCTTACTAAAAAAGCCCATGGCCCGACTGATCAAAAAGGGCTGGAAACCCAATCTTGCGGCGGGCCTTTTGATGTTCGCCTCGGTCATCGTCATCTTAATACCGGTTTCCGGTGCGGTGCTCATGTTGGGAAACAAAGTGAGCCAAACGGTCAAAAATTCAGAAAAAGTGGTAAAAGCCGTAAAGTCACAACTGGAAAACCTAGAGCGCTATGTCGGCTACGACCTGTCGTCGCAAATTGACGTTTCGGCCGTATCGGGATGGCTCTCCGACAACCTACAGGGACTGGCCGGCAGTACCTTCACCTCGGTTATCGCTATTGGCATCATGTATTTCATTCTTTACTTTATGCTAACGAACCGCAAGGAAATGCGAGAGTCGCTCTATGAATACATTCCGATCAGCACGGACAATTTAAAAACCATTGGCAGTAAAATAAGACAGATGGTACGTGCCAATGCCCTTGGCATTCCCTTAGTGGCGATTGCCCAAGGGGTTGTGGCCTTAATAGGCTTCCTCATTTTCGGTATCGAAAACCCATTTTTTTGGGCGGCCATCGTAGCCATAGGGTCAATGATACCCTTCGTAGGCAATATGTTGGGCACGCTGCCCGTATTCATACTGACCTTATCGAACGGAGACACTTTTCAGGCTTGGGGTATTCTAATTTACGGCATCGTTGTGGTAGGTTCTACAGACAATATCATCCGATTGTACATCCTCCGGAAATTAGATGATGTCCATCCCCTAATAACCTTGATCGGGGTACTTATCGGTATTCCCCTTTTCGGCTTTATCGGATTGATCTTCGGCCCACTATTTGTCAGCCTCTTTCTTATCATCGTTCAAATCTATAAACAAGAATACGGCAAAGAGATAAGTCACGACGAGCCTTGACATTTAAAACCTTAACCTAAAAATCGGGAAAGGGCATAAGAGCATAAACCCCAGAGCACTAGCAGTTTTATAGCATTAACAATAAGCCTAATCGGGCTAAGTACTTTTTAAAAGTATCCCTAATATAACATGATGCTGGCTATAGAACATTTTTTAGCTCGGCTCGACCAAGAGCTATCAAAAATTATAACCTAAAAGAAAATACTATGCAAATTATCTATGAGTATCACGATGTATCGGCCAGTCAACGTTTAGAGGGCTTGGCCAAGGAAAAACTCGAAAAGCTTGAAAAGAAATACGATTTCGTACATCGCGCCGATGTGTTTTTCAAGACTGAGAACCGAAGCGACGACTACGGTATGTTCTGCGATATCCGTTTGAGCATGCCCGGACCACGCATCTTCGCTTCCTCCAATGCCGAGACCTTTGATACGGCCTTGAACGAGACCGTTCGCGACCTAGAACACCAACTGCGAAAAATAAAAGAGAAGATGTCGGAACACTAAACCGATGTCTCACAATGTAAAACCTTTAAAGAACGAATATGAAACCCACATCGCTTATTGGCATTGCCTCGGCACTGGCCAGCAGTAGAAAACTCAAACTTGCCTTGGTAGGAATGCAATTTGCCTACTTGGGATACAAACTCATACAGAGCAAAGAATCAGGCAAGGGAAGGAAAAAGAGAAAAAAACTTAAAGGCTAATTAATCTGGCCCTGTACCTCTGGTTCAAGGCCGAACAAAAAAAAATGACTTGGGAAATAACCTTAATGTTTTGTGTATTACTGGTGACGGTAATCCTATTTGTGTTCGAGGTTTTTCCGGTCGATAAGATTGCCTTTTTGATTATCGTTTCCCTTACCCTGTTGGGTTTGGTGAAACCTGAGGAAGCCATTAGCGGTTTTTCCAACAGCGCCACCATAGCCGTTCTTGCCTTAATGATTCTTGCCATTGCCCTAGAAGAGAATGGCGTCATCAATTGGCTGGCATCGGGCATGGGCCGGATCAAGGGCTTCCCCCTTTATGTCATGGCCCCTCTCTTTATGTTCGTAACCGCGGGCATATCGGCCTTTATCAGCACTACTGCCGTCGTTATTGTTTTTATTAAAATAGTAAACCAGCTCTCGGAAAAATACAATGTACCCCAAAGCAAATTGCTGTTGCCCATATCTTTTGCGGGTATTCTAGGAGGTTCTTGCACCCTTATGGGCACCTCTACCAACTTGATCGTAAATTCTGTGGCGACCGACCTAGGCGCTGAAAAACTGGGATTTTTTGAATTCTCCCTCTTGGGATCTATTTTTCTCATCATCTCAATGGTTTACCTCACGCTTACCCTACACTGGCTGCCTTGGGGAAAAACAAAAAATATTGACGAGGACTATAACCTCGATAACTATGTGACCCATGTGCATATCAATGCCGATTCGCAATTGGTCGGAAAGACCGTTCAAGAAAGTTTTCTATTTGAAAACCCCGATGTTACGCTCCTTAAATTGACCCGAAACCATAGAGTCCACAATTCCCCGGGAAAGTACATCACCTTTAAGGCGGGTGACGAACTGCTCCTGATGTGCGACCTAGAGAACCTATCGCGGATAAATGCATCGGAAAACCTCAGCCTGAACGAGAAACAACATATTACCGCACCAACATTTGACGAAATCGGCCCAAAAGAAGCCCAGGAAAAGGAAGGTGAGCTCGAGGCACGGGTTTTTGTTGAACTCCTTATGCTTCCCGGGGCCCAATTTTTAGGTAAGACCTTAGGTGTGCTTAGGAGTTCCATGATACAAGATATTATTCCTATTGCCATAAAAAAAAGAAAAACCCTGACCAACCTAAAGGAGAGGTTGGTCCGTAGCAGCATGAACAAATTGGTTTTAAAAGTAGGCGATCGCCTGCTCTTGGAAACCTCTAGGGAAAAGCTAGAAACACTGAGCACCATGGAGAACGTTTTACTGCTCGAAGAATTTGACAGTGTACGATCGAGCTCTAAGTTCAAACGATATTTCTCCTTGGCCGTACTCCTTTTGGTCATAGGTCTGGCAGCTTCCGGTATACTATCTATTATGGTCAGTGCCCTTACGGGGGTCTGCATCCTACTACTGACCAAAAATTTGGACTTGTCTACGGTTTACAAAAAGGTAAACTGGCAGATTTTCTTTCTATTGGCCGGTATGATTCCCTTAGGTACGGCTATGCACAACACGGGGGCGGATGTTTTTATTTCGGAAGGACTTTTAAAATTTCTATTTGACCAACCCGGATATGTGGTCATAGGTACACTCTTCTTTTCTACAATGATATTAAGTGCCGTAATAAGCAACAATGCTACGGCCATTATTATGACCCCTATATCCATAGCCGTGGCACAGGGAATGCAATACGACTTCAAACCTTTTATCCTGGCGGTTATGTTCGCTGCCAATTTTAGCTTTTTCACCCCCGTAGGATACCAGACCAACACACTTATATATAGCCTAGGAAACTATAGGTTTGGCCATTTTTTAATCATTGGTGGCCTTTTGAGCCTTATTCTGGCGGTAGTGGCTTCCCTTTTATTAACCAATATGTTATAAGAATATGAATTATGGAAAGTAAATTCTCAGTAGAAAATTCAATCGGTAAATTATGGGGCAAATTAGACGGATGGCTCGATGCCATTATCCTAAAGCTTCCGAACATCGTAATGGCCATTTTCATTATGGTCTTGTTCTATTTTATAGCCCGGGGCATACGTAAGCTATTGCTAAAGTTTTTGTTAAAGCGTATCAGCCAACAATCCATTCAAGATATTATTGCGCGCTTTGTTTTCTTAACCGTAATTTTAATCGGCTTCTTCATCGCCTTGGGCGTACTCGAGCTTGACAAGGTCCTTACCAGCATTCTTGCAGGTGCCGGGGTCGTCGGCCTAGCTATCGGCTTGGCATTGCAAGGGACATTGAGCAACACTTTTGGGGGACTCATTCTTTCCTTTATGCCGAAAATAAATATTGACGACTTTATTGAGAGTGACGGTATTAAAGGGTTCGTCTCGGAAATAAGCCTTCGCAATATTGTCGTCCGTCAACCCGATAACAATTACGTGATCATACCCAACTCTAAATTTATTGACGGGTCTTTTAAAAACTATTCCCTCAGCGAAAGAAGTCGTATTGCGGTCAATTGTGGTGTAGGATACGAGAGTAAGCTTCAGGAGGTAGAGCACTTGGTAATGAAGATTATCGGTGAAAACTTTCCCCAGAAAAAAAATGAATCGGTAGAATTTTTCTTTACCGAATTCGGGGATAGCTCTATTAATTTTATGGTCCGCTTTTGGATCGATATGAAAGGAGCCAAGCAAGAACTCGAAGCCAGACATGAAGCCGTAAAACTGATCAAGTATCATTTTGACGCCAAAGACATCAATATTCCCTTCCCCATCCGCACCTTGGATTTCGGAAAGAATAGCCTGAACATGAACGCCAATACGATCAAAGCGGAGTCTTAGGACCGGCGAACAGAAAAACAACGAGGCCAAATTACCCTATTGTTCAACATACACTCATACACTTAAAGTGAATTCATGAAATCGAACGAAATAGCCCAAGGAATTCTAAAAGCGATCGCCGCGGTATGCGGCTTTCTACTTCTTTTATTCCTGATCTACGAACTACAGTCAATAGTGGCCTACCTGGTTATTTCGGCCGTATTGGCCCTGATAGGGAGACCCGTTGTAACCCTACTGAAGACCCGCTTGAGAATACCGAATACCATGGCCGTTATTTTTACCATGCTGATTTTGACCGCGCTTTTCGGCGGAATCATCACCTTGCTCGTACCCCTACTTACCGAACAGGGCAAAAACCTGTACCTATTCGATTTTGGCATCATCCAAGCTGAATTCGACAAACTATACCTTATGGTTTCCGAGTATTTTGGTACGACCAAAAAAGTGGTTGAAGACTTGGTAGAAGACGCTGCCTTGGATAAAAATTCGGTCAATGACCTCGGGAAAGATTTGGTACCCTCATTTATCAAATCGATTTTACAGGTATTGGACAATATTGGGATCGGAATGTTTTCCGTACTTTTCATTTCCTTTTTCTTCCTTAGGGACAGTAATATGATAGAAAGGTCCATCTTGCTATCGGTACCGGACGCCCATAGGGAAAAGACCCTCAATTCCCTAACGAAGATCAAAAACCTGCTCTCGCGATACTTTGTCGGACTTTTGATTCAACTGTTCATCTTATTTTCCCTGTATGCCATTACCCTGATCTTGGTGGGCTTGGAGAATGCCGTTCTCATAGCTTTTATGTGCGCCCTGTTTAATATCATTCCGTATTTGGGCCCTATGATAGGCGCTACGATTATGGTGATGTTTACCGTTACCAGCAATCCCGGCCTAGATTTTAGCACCATTATTCTACCCAAGGTAGGATATGTACTTCTTGGGGTGACAATCGGCCAGCTTATCGATAATTTTTTCTCCCAACCCATTATCTTTAGTAATAGCGTAAAGTCGCATCCCCTTGAAATATTCTTGGTAATACTCTGTGCCGGCCTGCTCTTCGGTATTGTGGGCATGATGCTGGCCGTACCCGCATATACGGTAATAAAGGTGGTCTTGAAACAAGTCGTCTCTAAAAACAAAATAGTTACGGCCCTAACTAAAGGGCTGTAACTATTCTATCTATTTTACTCCAAACGTTCTAAGGTCGTACCTAAATTTAAAAAGCCACTCCCGATGCCACAAGGGCCACGATCAAAAGCACCAAAATGGCGACAATGATGAAAAACCCTTTTATAGTGATTCCGTTCTTTTGAAAGATGTACGACTCCTTTGGGTCGTGGGCTTCCTTGGCCAATTCGGTCTCCTCCTTCTCTACTTTTTTATCCTCTACTTTATTTTCCATACTTATTTTCCTTTTTTTCGATTTGTCAATAGCCTATTCAAACGATGGAAAACCCTTTGAATATTCAGGTTTTAGCCCTCGATTTGTTTCAATATACAGCGATTTTTTGCTTTAAAAAGCGCTTTTACCAAAACGGTCAAACTAATAATCGATTGAGCCCAAAGCCGATATACGATTTGGGATATCTTTAAACTGAACTGTATAGACAACCCTTTTTCACCCACGGACCGATGACCAAAGCGAAATTATTAAGCCAACTATTAAAAGCTCCCGAATTGGCCATCGAAAACCTCGACTTGGTCTATGTAGACCACGGTAAGCTGTCGATATCCCGGCTTCGAAAGGGAGAGGGGTTTACCTATGTATACAATCAAAAGCCCCTTACCGACCCCAAGGAACTGAAGCGCATTACAAGCCTTGTTTTACCACCTGCATGGGAAGACGTACAGATTACCCACCTATCCAATGGCCACCTTCAAGCCGTAGGCAAAGACCTTAAAAAAAGGAAGCAATACCGCTACCACCCGACTTGGGTAAAAATCAGAAAGCAGACCAAGTTTTATAAAATGGCCCTATTCGGAAAAAAGTTGCCGGTCATCAGGGCCCAGGTAGAAAAAGACCTCTCGTTAAAAGAATGGTCAAAGGCCAAAGTGGTGGCCCTGATCATAAAGTTGATGGATGAAACCCACATACGCATCGGCAACGAGCAGTATGCCAAACGCAACAAATCGTACGGACTTTCTACCATGCGCAAAAAACATATTGAAGTTTTTAAAAACAATATCAAGTTCGAGTTCGTGGGAAAAAAAGGCAAGAAGCACTCGGTTACGGTACGCAACAAAAAATTAATGCGCCTTATCAGTCGTTGTGAAGACATACCGGGTTGGGAACTTTTTCAGTATTACGATGAAGCGGGCAAAAAACAATCGGTAGACAGTGCTATGGTCAATGAATACCTGCACGAGATCAGCGGTGAGTTTTTTACCGCCAAGGATTTTAGGACTTGGGCCGCTTCGGTGGTTTTTTTCGATACCCTTTTAGACCTGGGCCTAGCGGAAACCCAAAAGGAAACCCCAAAAAACCTGCTCATGGGTTTTGATGCCGCCGCTGCGGCCCTAGGTAATACCAGAAATGTATGTCGCAAATATTACGTGCATCCGGTTTTGCCTACTTCCTATGAAGACGGGTCCATAAAAAAATACTTCGACAAGACCCATAAAAGCGATTCTCAATCGGAACATTTTTCCACTTCCGAAATGGTCATACTCGAACTCTTTGAACAGTACACTCCCCAATTTTAACACGGATCTTTATTTTACTTCACATTGAATTACAAATAGATACCCTTTGAACGCCGCATTTACGGATTGCATCAAGAATTGATTTTTTCAGGTAAAGGCCCGCAAGAACATCTCCTTAATTTTACTATCAGTTAACAAGATGTCATGCGGCACACATCCCCCAGAAACAAGTTGCCGTTCATTTAAACAGATACTATTATGAGCACATATAGCGAAGAAGTACAGACTAAATTGAATAACATATTGGAGAAAACGTACGATGCGGAAAAAGGCTTTAAAAAAGCGGCCGAACACGCCAAGAGCACGGATTTAAAAACCTTTTTTAAGCGCAAGGCCGATGAACGTTATAGCTTCGGTCACGATTTAAAAACGGAGATTGTACGTTACGGACAAGATTTTGAAAAGGGCGGAAGCACCGCTGGAGCTATGCACCGCAGCTGGATGGATGTAAAAGCTTGGTTTAGCGCAGACAATGACGAAGCCATGCTAGAGGAAGCCATTACCGGTGAAAAGGCGGCTATAGACGAGTACAAGGAAGTATTGAAGGAAGTTTCCCTGCCTACCTCGACCACTACGCTACTCACCCAGCAGATGAACAAGATCAGTACCGATCTAAACAATATCAAAAGAGTGGAAGACGCGCTATAAGCGTGGTAAAGACCAAAATAAAAAGGGATGCGTTTGTATCCCTTTTTTACATTTTACAAACCATTGATAAGCTAGACATGTACAACAAATTATCTATCAGGGCAGACCGGGAGCGGATCGAGCAAGCCTATGGTGCCCACTTTCGATTTCCCGACATCTATAAGCCCCGACCTATTGTAAACGGACTCGAGGAGAGTACCGTTCCCATAATTACCTCAAGGCAGCAAAAAACCATTATCACCTCTATTTGGGGCCTATTGCCCAAGAAATTCCAAGGCGATTGGGCCGTATTTCAAAAACACGTAAATACCCTTTCGGTACCTTGGACTTCCTTATACTCAAAACCGTGGTATGCCCAGACCGAAGAAACGGAAAGATGCCTTTTGATCGTAACGGGCTTTTTCACCACTTTCGTTCATGAAGGCGAACCCCTCTTTTTCCATATGGCCCAAGAATCGGGCAAACCCTTTTGTCTTGCCGGAATTTGCAACGAACTCGAAGACGGCTTTGTCACCAGCGCCCTCATCACCCGAAAGGCCTACGGCTCATTTTCCGAAGTACATAACATCGATGATCAAATGCCGGTTTTGATACCGGATCATCAACGCAGGGAATGGCTGGAAGATAAGATATCGGTGAACGAAGTAGACCTATCGGCTACCCTCACATTGACCGCCGAAGCGGTTGCTGAAGATTATCTTTACGACATGCATTCCGATGCCTATGGCGACCTCCCCCATTTAAAGGAAGAAGATTTTCTGCCGACTTCCCTAAGCGAGCTGTTGTACCAGAACAACATTTACCTAGACGAGAACTAAGTCCTACCCCCTTGTATTTAAGCGTAGTACGCCCCACACCCTTGTTGTTTTAAGGCAAAATCAAAATTTATAGTGTCAACCCGAACGGTGACTATCCCCCATCTTTGTATCATAGAAGTCGGATAAGTACGACACTAAGAATTACTAATCTAAAACCACATATTATGTTACGCTGGACAGTCACTTTTGTAATACTGGCAATCATTGCCGCTATATTCGGATTTGGAGGAATCGCAGCTGGAGCTGCAAGCATCGCCAAAGTCTTGTTCTTTATTTTTCTCATCCT
This sequence comes from Zobellia sp. OII3, assembly GCF_002211465.1. NCBI lineage: Bacteria > Pseudomonadati > Bacteroidota > Flavobacteriia > Flavobacteriales > Flavobacteriaceae > Zobellia > Zobellia sp. OII3. The sequence goes on from NZ_MWRZ01000001.1 coordinate 137,381, forward strand.
TTTCGTGATCTCTTTGTTCACTGGAAAGAAGACCGTATAACCTATATTAATCTATAAAATCGAAACATATGAAACGTACACTATATATCATGCTAATGATCATAATGACCACATCTTTCACTACCCTGACAAGTTGCAGGGAAGAGCATAAAGATACCGGTGATAAGATAGAGGATGCCATTGACGATACAGGAGATGCCATTGAAGAAGGCGCCGAAGATGTTGAAGACGGTATCGAAGATGCTGTAGACGACAATTAGAATAAGTTTGGTTGGTTGTTAAAGCGGGAGCTCTCCCTTGGGGAGGCTCCCGCTTTTTTTGGGTCTTGCCCAAATAGTATTTCCGAGGATCATTTAACCGACACCTATATTATCACAGTCGACAAGGGCTCCGAAAAACTAAGTGAATACAACGGTAATCAAAAAAATCTTCAATTTGCACTTTTCCTTCCCATCGAAAATTAAATAGCTTAATTTTTAAAATAAAGTACATATCTTTCCTATTCATAAAATTCATTGACCGTTACCCTATGACTCTCTTTGTGAAATATGATTTTAACCTGGCATGCAAGACACTTTTAAAGGAACATCTTGATGCTTTTGGTATTTCATACACCTTGGGCAGTCTGGGGGAAGTCCATATAAAAGGGAAGCTTCCCGAAGAACAAAGACAAGCGCTCGCCAGTTCGTTAAAGCGATACGGAATTGAAATCTTAGACGACCAAAAGATTACCTTGGTGGAACGGATCAAAAATGCCATTGACGAACTCTTAAAGGACGAAAAGCTAAAATCCGTCAAAGTATCCTCGTATTTGGCCGACACCTTAAATTATTCCTATGCCCATCTCTCCTCCATTTTTTCGGAGAGTACCTATACTTCCATTGAAAATTACATTATTTTGCGCAAAGTAGACCTCGCCAAGGAACTGATCTGTAATACGGACCTGACCCTTACGGAAATTGCCTTTCAATTGAATTATAGCAGTGTGGCCCATTTATCTGGGCAGTTTAAAAAGACCACCGGCCTTACCCCTAGCACATTTCAAAGGATTATGGCGAAAAAGACGAATTATACGACCCCTTCGGGAACTTAAATTTTACCCATGAGCAACAAACTGTTAAACATTGTACTTGCCGATGATGATGAAGATGATAGAATGCTTTTCAGTGAAGCCATTGAAGAAATCGCCATCAAGACCCAATTGACCTGCTTCAAGCACGGACAGGAATTGATGGAGCATTTGAACACGCCCAATATCACATTGCCCAACCTCATCTTCCTTGACCTCAACATGCCTATCAAAAACGGCATGCAATGCCTTAAGGAAATCAAAAGCAATCCGGCCTTGCGAGACCTTTGCATTGCCATATATTCAACTTCTTCCTCTGAAAAAGATATCGAGGAAACCTTTTTAAATGGGGCAAATATTTATCTGAATAAGCCCAACAACTTTGTTAAATTGCAAGATTCGGTTGAACGTATATTGCAGCTTAATTGGCAGTACCATACGTCAAACCTAAACAAAGATACTTTTCTGTTCCGCATATAGACTTTATGGATTTCAAACGAATATATCAATCTTCAAAGACCTACATTGTATTACTGATTATCTCCTTCGCCATCATTTTATTTACGGCGAACATGGCCTATTATCAGATCATGCGTATGCAAGACCTTGCGGAAAAGGTGGCCCACACCCTTCAGGTGAACAATGCCATAAGTGAGCTCAGCGCCCATTATACCCAAGCCGAGTCTGAGGAGTTTAGAAAGCAGTTGAAAACCGTAGATACGAATGATGCCCTTTTCAATAGCTATAAGGAAGACGGCACCAAGATACTCGACACCCTAAAAAAATTGACCGCCAGCGATTCATCGCAGCAGATTAGGTTGGCCCCGATGCAATTGCTTCTAGATACGCTGTACGAAGACCTTTATAATTTGTCGAAAGAACCTACGGCAAATTCCGACACCCTGAGTTTGGAGGATGCCGAAAAATTGCAAAAGAACAACATCAACTTTACCCTTTATCGTATTCGGAACATCAAGAACCAAATGCTGGCCGAAGAGCGTTTGTCCATAAAGAATGCCCGAAGTGAATACGACACCAATAAATACCTGGCCCCGCTAACATCGCTCTTCTTGGCTTTCTTTGCTTTATTGGTCTTTGTCTTGGCCTTCTTTAAAATTTACCGGAACAAATTGCGCATTCGCAGGTCAGAAGGTTTTCTGCGTAGCGTTTTGGCCACCACCGATAACATCGTCAATTATTACGAACCCATATTCGATACCCAGAAAAAAATAATCGATTTTAAGATCAGCTTTGCCAACGAATGCAACCGCGACTACCTAGGGCTCGACCCAGATGAAATCATAGGCGAGCGCATTTCAAAGGTTTTTCCGTTTCTAATGTTGAACGGCGAATTCGAAAAACTGGTAACCTGTTACACCGAGAAAAAAAAGATAACGCTCGACCGACAAATTTTGGGCCCTAACCAACGACTATGGTTTAAATCGATCATTACCCCACTGGCCGATGGCATTATGGTTACCGCACGCAATTCAACCGCCGAAGAAAAAGCAAAGGAAGAGCAGTTACTGCTCAACCAACAGCTGGAAGAACAAAACCTAGAGTTGTTGGATCACCGGGCCTTTCTCAACAATATCTTTAAAAGCATCTCCCATGTGGTCATGAACTTTGAATCGGTAAGGGATGGTTCCGGCGCCATAATCGATTTTAAAATACTGTTCATCAACGATAAGATTACCCCGATTACGGGAGACCTGCCCCAGGAAATCATCAACAAGAACATTTCGAGCGTCTTCCCTACCATATTTGAAACGGAAATCTTCGGCTATCTAAAAGAGGTAGTCAACTCGGGAAAACCGACTTCCTACGAAGTACCCTATGAGGTAGACGGAAAGACCAAATGGTTCAGTGCCCGGGCCATTAAACTAGGCGATGGCATTACGCTTACCACCCGGGAGATTACCGAAGAAAAGGAAAAGACCGACGAACTGCTGCACCTGAACACACAGTTAGAGACCCAGAATTCCATTTTTATCGATGCGGAAAACGTTGCCAATATCGGTAGTTACATTTGGTATCTCGATAACGGTGAAGCTACCATATCCGACAACTTCTATCGCATTTTGGGCTATGAGCCCAATGCCTTTAAAATCAACTACGACAGCTACCGTAAGTTTGTTCATCCCGATGACCGCGAGATGTACGACCAATTGGGCAAGGAAACCTCGGAACACGGCCAATCACAGGTAAACGGCTACCGCATCATCACCAAGCAGGGCGATATAAAACACATTGAACTGAACGGGCGTAGTATGATCCGAAACGGAAGAAAAGCCTCGGTGGGGGTCGTTCTCGACGTAACCGAAGAAAAAGAAAAAACAAATCGGGTGGCGGCGCTCAACCAAGAACTCTCCATTCAGAACTCCATACTTACCGATGCCGAGCGCATTGCCAAAATTGGAAGTTTTATATGGCACGTAGGCACCGATGAAATTGAAATCTCCGATAACTTTTATCGTATGATAGGTTTTGAGCCCAAAGGTTTTAAATCGTCATTAAAGGCGTTTCGTAAGTTCATCCATCCCGAAGATGTAAAGATCTTCGACGAAAACATCGAAAATTCAACAAAGGAACTAAAGGTCAAGGAACACCGGTACCGTATTATCACCACCGAGGGAGAAGTAAAACATTTTGAAGTCAACGGACAATTGATCGAGAAAAACAATACGTCGGTCATGCTAGGGGTGGCCCAAGATATTACCCAAAACATCGCGGCCGAAGAAAAACTACGGGCGAGCAACCTACAATTACAACATTCCAATGCCGAACTGGAATCGTTCAACCGGGTAGCCAGCCACGACCTTCAGGAGCCCTTGCGAAAGACACAGATGTTCATATCGCGCCTAGAGAGCACCGAGGCCGAAAACCTATCAGAAAAGGGACGCATTTACTTTCAAAAAGTTGTCAATGCCGCCTCGCGTATGCAATCGCTCGTATTGAACCTGCTCACCTACTCCCGCATCGATTCAAAACATGAGGATTTCGACCTCATCGACCTTAACGAAGTGCTGAAAAAAGTAAAAGAAGACCTTTCCTCCAATATCACCGATACCGGCGCCCTGATCAAGAGCGAAGACCTCCCCTCCATAAAAGGGGTGTCGTACCAGTTGGAACAACTCTTCAACAACCTCATCTCAAATGCCCTTAAATATAGGGCCGTCGAGGCGGTCCCCACTATTACCATTCAGGCCGAAAAAGTACATTCCAAACAAATTCCCGAGAATTTCTTTAAGACGGCCAACACCTATTATAAGATTACCGTAATCGACAACGGTATCGGCTTCTCTTCCGAACACGCTGAAAAAATATTCGAAGTATTTCAGCGACTCCACCAAAAATCGGAATATTCGGGTACGGGAATCGGACTCGCCATTTGTAAAAAGATTATTGAAAATCACCATGGCTTTATCTATGCCACTAGTGAACTAGGTAAAGGTTCCGCCTTTGTTTTTTACCTTCCGGCCTAACCCGTAAGCTCCCATTTTTTGTTTTCCACCCCGGCCTACATATCTCCTTACTTGACTTAAAACCGAGTAAGGACGACACTCCCTACCCTTCGTTTTAGACCATTTTAACGCATTTTTTGACCAAAACCCACAATTGTATAACACAATGCAGTAATTGTGTAAGAGGCTAGGCTCCCTCTCATCCGATATTTGTAACAGTTAAACAATTGAACTGGTCCTTATGAAAAATTTAATGGAAAAAGTATCCGAACAACTGGCCAAAGTAGGCCGCGTACGATCGATTCATGAGTTCTCCGCTAATGGAGCAACATCCGACCATTTCAATATGGGGGCATCCCGAACGGAACAACACCCCCAAGGATAATCAATTTCAACCAAAAGAAATTAACAACCTTAAAAAAGAACACTATGACAACTATCACCTTATCATCCGCAGCTATTAAAAATATGTTCGAACAACTTCACCATAACTTTGGGGGGTCGCTTTCGGTAAACGTAAAAGAACATATCCTAACCCTTGACAATGAGCTAGGACGAGGACACATTAGGGGAATTACCTTTAAAGGAGGAATTTCTTACCTAGAATTCGATATGGAATTTTCGGAAGACGTAACCTTAAGAACCGGCACGGACAAGAACGCCCCTATATGCTTTGCTTACTGCTCCGAAGGACGTATCGAGCACAGTTTTAACAACGAGAGCGAAAGACATACCTTGGAGAATTTCCAAACCGGAATATTGACCAATGAGAGCAATGCCGTAAATACCTTATACTTTAGAAAGGATGTTCGGGTCAACACCTCATTGATCGTTGTTAAGACCGTTGGGGCCGAACAGACCGAAAAACGAAACGGATTGAACTATAGGCTTCAAGAACGTATCTTAAAGGGAAAGACCGCAGAGAACACCATCTATATCGGTTCGTACAACCTAAAGATTGCCGATCAAATCAAACAATTGAAAGCCATTAAGCAACAGGGCATCGTGCGCAGCCTTCTTATAGAGGGATTGGTACATATGATTTTGGCCCTAGAGGTCCAACAACACACGGACGACCTTAAGAACCAAGAGAACCAGACCGGAAGCCTGAACACCAGGGAAATGGAATCGGTGAGGGAGATTTCCAGTTTTGTACACAACTATCCCGAGAGACAACTGTCCATTGCAGAGCTTTGTCGTAAATCAGGACTCTCACCTTGTAAATTGCAAGAAGGTTTTAAACTCATGCACGGTACTACGGTAACCGACTACATCCGCGAGGTACGGATCATAAAAGCCGAAGAGCTGATCAAAAACACCGACCTCAACATTTCAGAGGTGGTCTACAGCATTGGTTTTACCAGCCGTAGCTACTTCTCTAAAATTTTCAGGAACAAATACAACTGTAGCCCTAAACAATACAAAGACAAGCAAAACATGATGGCCGTATCGGCATAATAAATTCGCTTATATAGTTTGGTTGTTGATAAGAACCGGCACATAACGTGCCGGTTTTTTTATGCATAACAACCCTAGGCTTACTTTAGGCAATGGGAAACTTAAGGTAATACTCCCTTATATCAAGAGGTGTGCCCCAAAGGAAGATAGATAAAGTGAAATATAGCCGTATAACGATGTGATGCCCTCTTTCGGGGGCCATGCCACACGGCCTATTATCAAAATAGATTCACAGAATTAAAAATGGGGATGGCCAAGAAATGGACTAAGCGTCGTTTATGGCCTTTTTGTTGAGTCGGGTTTCGGCCAGTTTCTCTAAAACGTTATCGGCATCGTACTCTTCGTTCAAGGTTTCTTGCAAGGTCTTTGCGATTTGTCGGTAGCCCAATTCCTTGGCGAAGCGCACCACGGTACCATAACCGGAAATCTCATAGTGCTGTACCCTTTGGATTTCCGCGATCAAGCCAACGTCCATGAGCTCATCGCCCTCGGCCTGCCCAATAAACTGTTTCGTTTCCTTGATCAGTCCTTTCATCGCCTGGCACGTTTCACCACTTGGCGTAATGTTCAATTCGCGGCAAATATTTTCAATTCTGCTCTTTTGCTCCTTGGTTTCCTCCAAATGGTTTTCGAAAGCCTGCTTCAACCGCTTGTCATTAGCGTGTTCCACTATATCGGGAAGTGCCGCCAACAATTGGATTTCGGCACTGTACAAATCTTTAAGTTTATGCTCGAATAAGTCGTTCAACGTCTTCATATTCCTTCTCTTTTCAAATTAATACTACTTATTTGCAAGCCTAAAAATAAGCAAGGTAGCCATAGAAAATTGACCTGATTAAAGAAAAAAGTGCTGTAATACAACCAGGTCACCCCGTTCCTATTCCCTACTTTTTTAGGGATAAAGAATATATTTTTCAGGTCAACAAATACCTCATTTCCATAGTACATTGCCTATGAACCTAAAAACAACATCATGGAAGTTAAAGAAGCACAAAAAGCCGAAATAGGTATAAAAAAATCAAACCGTGAGGCTGTAGTCAAAATGCTCCGTCAGTTATTGGCCGATGAATTTTTACTCTATACCAAGACCCGCAATGCCCACTGGAACGTTGAGGGCATAGATTTTCACACCAAGCACGTATTCTTTGAAGAAGAGTACGGAAAACTGGAAACCTTTATGGACGAGGTAGCCGAGCGTATCCGCATGCTAGGGTTTTATTCCCCGGGCACATTAAAAGAATTTTTAGAGTTGTCAAATTTAGATGAGAACAAGCCCGACCAAACCGACAGCGCCAGCTTTATGACCGTATTGCTGAAAGACCACGACAAGGTCATCAAATTCATCAGGGAAAGTATTGGCGATAATGCCGAGGCCCATAACGACGAAGGTACCGCGGATTTCATTACAGGAATCCTCCAGGCCCACGAACAAATGGCTTGGATGCTAAGGGCCTCCTTAAAACAGTTCGATTAAAACCGATCAATCCACAAACAAAGAACGGCGATAATATCGCCGTTTTTTATGTTTTTACAACCCATACCTTACCTAGTATCCGGGGGCATGGTAATCAAGACCTTCATCCGTTTCCAAAACAATATGGCCGTCTTATTGGAATGTACCGACAAATCGGCCAATAGCAGTAAATTTCTCTTGAACTGTTCGTACTCGTTCTTATTGAGCTCGTTATCGTCTATGGGATAGTAGACCATTCCCCAGTTCGGGAAATTCCGTTCTTCCGTTTCGCCTTCCGACAACAGGTAAACACCGGTATGCCGAGAATCTTGTTTGATATTTTCAAAAAGCGCTTGCACTTTTTCCTTTTCCCCTTCTAAGATTTGAATAAACTTTCGCTTGTAGAAAATGAGGCAACCTGTCAATCCATTGTCCTTATTAAAATTTATAGCCGTCTCTAAGATGGCTTCGATGTCGGCACTTGAAAGCCCTTTGATCGCTTTTGACTCGTAAGTAAGTGTATACATTTCTAAAATAGAATGGGGATGATTATTTTGCCCATGACCCTAGTCCATGGTACAAAGCAAATTCTATTGCTCCTTGCCCTCGTTTCCATTTCTAAATAAAAACTTCACAAACAGCATGCATGAAGATAGCAAAAGTAATTACAAATTACCAGATACGAACGTAAAACCCGTAAAAAACAGTACTACCACAGCTTACCCTTTGGGAGGAATACCTAAAACGGATACCCTATGGCAAAATTAAATATAAGATTATTGCTGCCCCCATCGATGAAGGGCGTACGCAAACGTTCCCCCTCGGGCCAATAGGGCACCTGCAAGGGCGAAGCAAAATCGAAGCGGATGACAAAGCTCTGTATATCTACCCTGAGTCCGAAGCCCAAACCAATACCCAGCTCCTTCATCCAATCGGAACCGAACTTGCCTTCGGTGGCCAGACGCTGGTTAAAGGCTATACTTTCGGCCGATTCGTCCTCGTCTACCTCCACCTCATTGGTCAACCAGACATTCCCCGCATCAACAAAAAAAGCACCCTTTAAATACGACCATATCGGAAAACGGTATTCAAGATTGGCCTCTAAGCGCAGGTTTCCCGATTGATCAAAAAACGAACTGTTCCCATCTTCATCACTGCTAAAGGTTCCGGGACCCAAGGATCGGATCTGAAAGGCACGAACGCTATAGGGCCCTCCCGAGAAAAACTGTTTTACAAAAGGAAGGGTCGAAGAATTACCGTATGGAATACCCCATCCGGCATAAACGCGACTTACCAAGGCGCTCTCCTTGCCCCATTTGAGGTAGTACCGAAAATCGATATCGGCCTTGGCATACTGTGCGTATTCCAAACCGAAAGCCGTGCTCTTCCCCCCGTTCAAAAGGCTCAGGGTATTGCCCGCCACATCTAAGCTTGTGGACAAATAAATAGGATGGTCCTTATTTTCATCGACCAGCTCGTTATAGCTAAAGGTATAGGTGAGACCGGCGATGAACTGTTGTTCAAAACTGCTGCTCAAAAACGGATTTTTCTCTAAGATCGCATCGAACTCCGCCGTGGTGTTCGAAAGATTGACATAGGTAATATTAATGGGATTCAACTCGTGGAACACAAAGCGGTTGGCCTTCCAAGTATAGCCAAAAGAGCCATTAAACGAGGTCAAGGTATAAAGTTGGCTCCGCTTAAGGAAATCGCCCCCCAAACTGATCTTGGTCTTAGGTACCGCATAGTTAAAACGACTGGGAGAAAAAGGCAGGAGCCTCGGCAATAGTAAATTGGCCTTTAACCCGCCCGCTATACTGCTTAAACCGGAATTCTGGGATCCCGATAGCTGGGTTTCATACGAAAAATCACCCGTTAGGCTAAAAGTCTCCCCTCCTTTAAAAACATTCCGATTGTTGTAGGTCAGGGCTATACCCGGCCCGGCAAAGCCATTTGATTTGGTCACCGCTTGAAGTTCTGCCCTCACCGAGCGTTTGGTCAAGGGCGAGAGAAAAATATCGGCCGTAAGCGAGCCCTTTCCGTCTGCGGAAACCGTATCGTTTTCGTTAAATCGTATGTTTACGAACTTGTAACTTCCCAAATCGGAAAGTCGGTTACTTGTCAATCTTGCCGTTTCCGCATTGTACTCCTGCCCTTTTTCAAAAAGGATGTAGGGCTCCAAGCGCTTGGGCTTAAAGAATTCTTCCTCCTGAACAAAATAGATACCGTTCTCTTCGGTCGTTGCCCATGGTTTGGGCAGACTGTCGTTTTCAATCGAATAATTAGGATAGACCGCAATGGAATCGATCGTATACGGAATCACCGATTTTTGTGGCGTTCCCTTCTTTAAGCGCAGGAACAGATCGAATTTTCTCTGGTCATAGCGATTGGTGTCGGCCTCAAAAATCAAAAAATCAGGGTTAAAATTATAATATCCCCGGCCTTTGAGAACCCCGTCTATGCGTTCCCGTTCGTACTTCAGCAGTTCAAGATCGAAACGTTCGCCCGCCTTTAGCCGTGTACCGGCCATGGCCTTCTCCAATTCCCCATAAATCGCCAAGGAATCTTTGTCGATTTTCCACTGCTGTAAGGTATAGGGTTTTGACAATTTGGCCGAATAGGCCACAGAGGCATAGTCTCGGGTACTGTCAATGGCCGACGACACCTTGCTATAGAAAAACCCTCGATTATCGAGCCTATTGCGCATAAGTTCCGTTATACGCTGGGGATCCACGTCACTGAGGTAGACGGGTTCTTCCCCGAACTTTTTATTGAGCCATTTGTTTAAAAATCCCGGTTTTTTGCGCTGAGACTTATAATGGTAATACAGGCCCAGGCGCATCCCCAAAACCGTAGCGTTCGGCTCGGGCCTGAGCAAGGTATGTAACTCTTGCGTTACGGCCTTCTTCGCACCCTTGCCCCCATCCGTAACCACGTCGACCTCGGCTCCCTTGTACAGGGTTTCATCCCCAGGTATGTACTTGCGCACGCTACAGGCGGTCAGGCCCGATAGAAAGAGCAGTAAAAAAAAGCGTGAAATAAAGGGCGTTCTCCACTTCATATCTATTGATTCTCCTGGGTTTCTTTGGTCTTGTTTTTCTTCTTGTCCGTGCCCGTTTCCTTTTTTAAGGGGTTGAACAACTGACTGAACTTATTGAATTCCCGATTAAAAATAACGGCCATTCCGGTAACGATCAACTGACCGTCAACAATATTTTCATATTCACTTTTTCGAAAGCCCTTAAGGCGGTACCGTCCATCTTGTGTAAGCAGATACTCCAAGCTTACATTCCCTATAATAGGGGTCTGCTCCTGTCCCGACTGGGCACTTCCCTCTACATCTACGGCACTACCCGCGGTAACCACCAAACGGTCATCGAACAATTTCTTCTTTGCGTTGATATTGAGTTGGGTGCGGTCTTGGGGGGTATCGCCCTGATAATCGGTAAAGCTATCGAGGTCAAAATCGACCTCAAGGCCGGTACTGCCGAAAACCTTATCGGAAAAAGCATTGAGTTCGCCCGAGAGCACCTTGTTTACGTTGTCCCTGGCGATGGCGGCCGTACCCCCCAAGCTTCCGTCACTTCCCGAATCGGGATAGAAGCGATTGAGTGCCAATAAGGAAAACACCTGCTTGTTCAGTTCCGCTTCCTGACCGTTGAGTTGCTGTACCCTTCCGTAAACCGCACCTCCCAAGGAACCCTGTTCGTCTTCGGGCATATCGAGCCCGAACGATAACTCAGGCTGTAAAAGTTCCCCATCGACGTTCAAATACACCAAAAAGGGCAGTACTTGCTGGTATTGGCTCGACACGCCCAAATCTTCACTTGAGGTAACCGTGGCCATCAATGGCGCGGCCGAAGTCTCCACTTTATAAACGGCCGTTACATCTAATTTGGCATTGGCGGGATCCCCTTGCCAGGTAATGGTGCTTCCGGGATTGATCTCGAAGCGGCGCTTCACCAGATTGTAAAGATTGGTCTCGTAATGGCCCGATTTAAGCTCATACCTTCCCGTAAGGTTCATTCTTCCGTTGGGCTCTATATTCAGGTTCAGGGCCGCCTCGCCCGAAACCTCTAGATTATCTCCGGTACGCTCGTCAATAATAACATGAAAATCGGCATCCTCGGCAATCTCCAATACGGTCCTCACATCCATACCTTGAAAAAAGGAAGGCACTTCCTCTTGGTCGTTACGGGTCAGTATGGCATCGGGATTTTCTCGGTTTACAAAAAGTACCACCCCGTCCCTTTCCTCTACATCCAACTGCGATTCAGGTACCACGTAGGTGATATCGGTAACCTTTCTGATCCTTAGTTTTCCGGTGATTTTCGGTAACTCCAAATCGCCCTGAACGGCGATATCGGCATCTAAACTCGCTTCCCCATAAAAAAGTTCATTGTCTTTTTCGGTAGAGTTCAAGACCCGAAATTTTTCGGCGTTCAACTTCAGGTCAAAGCTGGGGTTCAGTAGGCTTTGGGTACCGATACCACCTTGCACGGTAAAGGCACTTCCATCCGTATCCGTCACTTGAAAACCATCGAAATATATGCCTTCGGTATCTAATTTGAGCTGCTCTTCGGAAATCTTAAAAACGGCATTGAGCGAAGCTACGTTAAAATCGACCCCGTTAAAATCGAGCACCCCTTTGTATTCTGGGGATGCCGTTGTTCCCGATACATTAATCCGTCCTGAAATGGCACCGTGTGCATCCTTAAGGGCGCCTTTGGTGAACCCTTGAAGCTTTCCTAATTCGATACGGTTCAAATCGAGGTCTAAATTCAACAAGGCCCCTTTTTCGGCTGCGGCATAATCGCCCACCAAGTCCAAATCGACACCCCCATCTTTCAAGGCCAGATTAAAGTCATAGGCCGAGACCCCAGTGGAATTGGCCTTAAGGCTTAAATTGCCCAAGGGATTTTCGAGCGCCTCTAGGGAATTGATCTTAAAATCGGCCACAAGGCCCGTAGCCCCGAAGGGATTCTCGATTACCAAATCGCCCTTGACCAGACCGGAAGCCAAGTTCTCATCCGGGTTCAACAAGCTCAAAAAGGTCTGTAGCTTAAAATTGTCAAAGCCGATTCCGATATGTTCCTTTTCAACCCCTTCCATACTATTGCTAATGGTTAGTTCTTGCTCGTTACGGGAAAAACTCAGCTTCCTAAAACGCAATAATTTTTCACCTACGGCAATTTGGTTGTCTTGGGGAAGGGTCCATTTTTTCTTGTTCAATAGCAGGTTGGAGGGATCGATGCGGATTAAGGTAGTGTCCTTGGAAAGGGTCATGACCGAGGAAACATGGACCATTTCCTCCTTACCGTCCAGGGCCACAAAATCCAAGAGAAGCTCCTTGTTTTTTAGATTGCCCGTGATATAGGTACCTTCCATTCGAATAGGTTCGAACACCAAGCCCCCAAAGCCCGTACTAAAATTCAGGTCGGTGGCGGTCCCCCTCAATTGGACGCCCAAACTATCGATGGAACTGCCTTGGTAGGCCAGGGAAGGCACAAATACATCCGCATTCATCTTTTTGGTCCTTGCATCAAAGTCCGCTTCGACCAAAAGGGAATCCAATCGTTCTACTCCCCTTAAAAACACTTCGGTCAAAATGGGGGTAGGCGACAATTTTAGGTTCATCTTCACCTTTACCGAATCCGTTTCCGATTTTTCGGCGAGGCTATCCTTAAAATAGTTTTCAAACTGTTGCCGCAAGGCTTTGCCCAAACCTTGCGGAGAGGCGTTCGACTCTAAACGGGCCGTCAAAAAATCGCTATCAAGGCTTAATCCTGTATGGGCCGGATCTACGGAAGAACTTAGCTGAACGCCTCCCAATTGATACTGCTCATTATCATAGACGGCCACCCCATTTTCAATTTGGGCCTCTATATTAAAAACCTCGGCATTGCCCTTGAATTGGGCATTCATTTGAAGTCCAGCTTTAATGTCCTCCTTTGTTAGCCCCAAAGCATAGAGGTCGCCCCCTATCATGTTCAGGTCGACATCGAACCCTGAACTTACAGAATCGAGCAGCACCTTGGTCTGGGCCGTAAAGTTCAAGTTATCATCCTTAAAAGAAAGATCTATGGTCCCTTTACCGTTCTGTATATCCCCTTCGAGTTTTAGGGCCGAAAAGTCGTAGTCGTTTAGCTGAAGCTGAGAGAAATCGGCTTTAAGTTTGGCGTCGAGGTTATTGACATCGCCACCTCCCGATACATCCATGGTAAAGGAAACCCCGCCTAATTTCGGATTGTTCAACAGCTTGTCGAGTTGAAGGCCGTCTACTTTTAGGTCTCCCTTAAACCGCATCTCCGTACCTTCTTGGTAGTCGCCTTTTGCGGCTATGGTCCCTTCCGGAATGACTAGCTTTGCCTGGGCCCTTAGGTCATTTATTTCCCCCCTTGCTTCCGCATCGACAGCTACGGTCTGGGGAAGGGATATTCCCAACTCCTTTTCGGAAACAAATTGGGCGATGTCCGCTTTGACGGTATTGAGTCGAATGGTATCGAAATTGAAGAACAAAGCGTCTGGCCGGGTTATATTTTGGAGGCTTCCACGGGCAATGAATTGGGTTGTCTTTCCCCAGTTCAACTGCATATTTTTTATATCGATCTCTTCCAAGGTACCCTCTGCCATAATTGCGCCCTGAACGGGATGTTGCGCCGCGGACTTTAGATAGGTGTTATCCGCAAGTTGGGGCTGAAGGGTGAACACATCGTTTAAATCGAGGTATACTTCCCCAAGTGCCATATCTACCTCGGTTTGACCTGGGGTATCCATCAGCTTTTCCACGGAGGGATAACTCAATGTCATTTCCCCTGCCAAAGCACTCTCGTTAAGACGTAATTGCAAGCCTTCCAAGGCTGCGGAAGTATCATCCATCTCGGCACCGAAGGCAAGGTTTCGCAATACGATTCCACTTTTTTCAATAAAGGACAAGGCCTTTAAATCCATTTGCACCATTCTAGGTTGATAGCGTATCGCCCCCGCCTGTAGCTTGAATTCCGATAGGGAAATCGCGTTCGGATCGAAATCACCCTTTTGGGCTTGGGCCCTTCCCCTAGTATATACAATTGTGTTGTTTTCAAAATCGACCCCATCGGCACGTACCGAAAACTTGGGCCACTCAAAGGCGGCATCGGGAACATCGGTTTCGGTCGAATCTACCGCGGCGACGTCTGACGGAAGATGCAAAGCTAATGATGAACCTTTTAGGGCCATTCTATCCACCTCTATCGTATTTGTTGCCAAATCGGCTTTGGGCAATTCAAGTTCAAAGCTTGAAAAATTCAAATGGGCAAACGTGGAATCGGGAACCGAAGCATAGTCGGCCTTTACGTTATTAAATTGAAGATGGTCTACGGCCAGGTAAGGTAAGGATGTCTGGGTCGTATCTTCGGAAGAAAAGGCTTTTGTTTGCCTATAGAAGATTTCCGTATCCGATAGCTGAAACCCATCGATCTCGAACCTCAGTTTTTCCAAATCGGTTTCATCGGCATCCAATAGCAATTTACCAAGTCGGATACGGCCATCCATTCCCAAATAAGCATCATGATAGTCCACTTTAAAATCCGTAAAATGAAGCTCCCCTATGCGTATTTTCATGGGTTCCGTATCTGTAGACACCGTAGTGGTATCGGCAGCAGCAAAAGCATCGACCAAAAAAGTAAAATTGAAATCCTCGGTATTTTCAGCCCTATGGACATTTGCCCGGAGACCTTCCCAAGTAGCCGATTTTAAATTCAGTTCATTCCCAAAGATCAAAGGCCTTAGGGCCAGATTGACCTCCAAGTTTTTTGAATAGGCCAAGGTATCCCCCTTGGTATCTTCCAAATAGAGTCCCTCCAAAAAAAGATTCCCCGAAAAGGTAAGGAACAAGCGGTCGATAGTCACTTTGGTGTTGGTCTTTTGGGAAACGTAGTCCGTCAGTTTACCGACAATGAGGTCTTGCCCCCATTGGCTTCGAATAAAAAGCACCAAGGCTAGAAATAGCAAGACCAGCACTAAAGACACCCGTCCGAAGCGCCTTAGCCACCTATATTTCCTTTTCTCCTCTTGCATAAGGTACAAAGATCAGTAATAAGCCCATGACTTGCATACTTTTCACCATCATAAATTGACGTAATTGCTATTCATCTTGACCTTATACCTACGTTACCCCTATAAGAGGTGGACTACCGGTCCCACTTTTTAATGATGTGGGCCAATTTTCGCGGCATTTCCATTGGGATCAAGTGCCCCACCCTGCTCAAGGTTACGGTAGACGGTTGGCACAAATAGGGAAGGACCTCGTTGTAGATGGCCTCAGTAGCGATTACGGGGTCATCTTTCGAAAAGATGACCGTTGTAGGCATATCGAGTCGCTTAATACGTTCGGCAATATTGTTTTTCATTCCCACCTTCAACCACCATTGCCATGTGGCCTCATCGATACGCAATTGGGAATTGACCGCGTACAAGCTTCTCTTCTTCCCCATTTTCTTTTTGGTGGCGCCCAGTACGGTCTTTGCCGCCTCTTCCCTATCGGGATGTCTGAGCATACGTTGACGTTCATCGTCGGCCATGTCTTCCACGGTAGGTGGCGAAGGTGCAATAAGCAATAACTTGTCGGGTAGATTCCCTTTTTTGATCTGGGCGGCGTAGAGGATCAATTTAGCTCCCATGGAATGTCCACAGAGGATATAGTCCTTAAGTTTCAACTCGTCCAGACACAGATTGATGTACTGGGCCATACCGTAAATCGAAGGTTCCGATAGGGGTTTCGTCCCCCCAAAACCGGGCAGATTCAGCAAGATACAGGTGTAGCGTTTGCGTAAGCGCTTCGCCAGCCAACGCCAGCTTCCGGCATCGCCCCCAAAATAATGCACAAAGACGATGGTCTTTTTTCCCCTTCCTATTTTCTCGTATTTCAAACCTGTATATATCTTCATCTAGTCTTTGTTTAACACATCGCTAGAGGTTTGAATACCTTGGAGCCTGCTCCTATGGTTTTCAAATATCACCTTCAACCTTGAAGGCAAGAGTCGACCGGAAAGAATATAGTTGGCGTCTTGTATTACTTTGTGGTCTTCCGTGACGAGCATCTCACTGTAGGCCGCTAGGCTTGCACAAGAGAACAAGGCATTATCGGAATACCAATTCATCAAGGCCAAACACCTGGAAGCCGGCACGAAGGGCACCTTCAAGGAAGGATTCATAAAAAAACTAACCAATTCGGCCTGAACCAAACGCATTTCCTCAATTCTCGATTGAACCAAGGAGGCGCCAAAAGCCAATGAAGACCTTTCCTGTAATTGCTCAAGATGGGGTATAGCGGCACAGACCTTGTTAAAGTAGATTTTTACTTTCCGATAAATTTTATAATTCACTTCCATAATCCTGTGCATTTAACATGTTCCCTACCCAAGCCTTGAGATCAGGGTATTCCCATGGTGTTTCTTTGCATATATTATTTTTCACGCCTAGAGTTGGGAAATCATTCGAAGATTACCTCCCGTTATCTATAGGGCGACAACGTAACTATTCGCCCTAGAACGGCCATCTTTATTCCCCTCCTCTTGCCGGGTAATCGTTCTTTTCTATGTAATCGATGGCATTGAGTATATCGTCCCAATCGGGCCGTGCAAAGGGCATTGTCTGGACGGCACTGGCATACAAGGTATGGTCGGGCCGCACGAGAAATACCCCAGGTTCGGAAAACGCATCGGGTTCGGAATCCTTTATTCCCTTGGAAACGAATAGTCCCCATTTCCGCGCTTCCTCAATAGATAATCCGTAAGCTATGGGCAACTCGGGAACGTTCCATTCCTTTCCCGATTTTTTTGCACGCGCTTCACTATCACTACTGATGGCCACCACATGGGCGCCCCTATCGGTGAAGTCTTTTAATCTCTTTGCCAGTTCCTCCAAATAATTCTTGCATACCGGGCAGTGTAGCCCCCTGTAAAAGACCAACACTGTAAAAGACTCGCTTTTCTGGGCGGCCAAGTTCCATTGCGTATCATTTATAAGGGGGAGTTCTATCTTGGGTACTTCCGTTTTAGGTTTAATCATCCTTTATTTACATTTTAGGTTTCGCTTCAATTCAATTTGAAATGTAATAGCCCTGTCAGCTACTCTACTTACAAAATAACAGGATGCTGACGCCTTCGACAGACTTGATAACAAAAATTTGTGCCCTAAAAACAAAAAGGGACAGCTACCGTTCCCCTTCATTTAGGTTTAATGGCATTGAGCTATCAATTTTATGTATCGAGCCATTCCGGCCCGGCCTACCAATGTAATTTTAGGTTCTAACCACGATAGAAATGCAAAAACCCAATAAAAGACTCGAACAACAAACCTGTATTATCACCGGATCAAGTGGTGGTATAGGTGCCGCCGTGGCCAAGGCCTTAGGGACCGAAGGCGCCAATATTGTAGTCAATTACCGCAGTTCAAAGGAAGCTGCGGAGGAAGTGGCCCACTGGATCAATTCCCACCAAAGCTGTGGCGAGGCGATCGTTCTAAAGTGCGACGTAAGTAAGGAGGAAGAAGTAAAAGCATTGTTCAAGCAAACGATTTCCCATTTCGGTACGGTCGATGTATGTGTAGCCAATGCCGGCCTACAAATAGACCACCCCCTACACGAGATGCCCTTGGAGGCTTGGAAAAAGGTCTTGGACGTCAACCTCACCGGACAGTTTCTGTGTGCCAAGGAAGCCATTAACGAATTCCTGAGAAGGGGCATGCGCGAGGAGGTATCGCGTTCCTTGGGAAAAATCATCCATATGAGCTCGGTACATGAAGAGATTCCCTGGGCCGGCCATGCCAATTATGCCGCGTCAAAAGGGGGACTCCTTATGTTGATGGAAAGCATATGCCAAGCCTACGCCCCACATAAAATCCGGTGCAACAGTATTGCTCCCGGAGCCATAAAGACCGATATCAACAAGGATGTATGGAGCACAGAACAAGGAAAGGAAGACATGCTAAAATTAATACCCTATAAACGTATTGGCGTACCCGAAGACATCGGCAGCGTGGCCAGCTGGTTGGCTTCCGACGAATCGGAATACATCAATGGTACCACTATTTTCGTCGATGGCGGAATGACCTGCTACCCGGGCTTTACCACGAACGGATAAGACAACCTATTAGAAATAACGCAAACTACCTCGAGGCACGCCCACGAGGCATTAAAAGGAATACACTTTGATTACGAGGCAAGCCTCGGAGCATTTAATCTCGATTATCGAGTAAAAACAAAGACAATGGATTTAAATATAAAAGGAAAAACGGCCCTCGTAACCGGAGGGGATTCAGGACTAGGCATTGAAACCGCCAAGTTTTTAGCCAGGGAAGGCGTCAACGTAGTCTTATCGGACAAAGCCAATGGCAAAGAACTGAGGGACGCGGTCAAACAGGTAGAGAAAGACGCCCAAGACGGTGCCAAGGTAATGGGTATTGCCGCTGACATTTCAAAGAACCAAGAAGTACTGGACCTCGCCAAGAAAATCGAAGCCGAATTTGGCGGTGCGCACATCATTTTCCATTCGGCGGGAGCCCGTGGTGCCGCAGGCGATTTTCTAGAACTGACCGATGACGATTGGATGAAGACCATTGACATCGACCTTATGGGAGCCGTACGGGTAGCCCGGGCCTTTATTCCCCAAATGCAAAAACTGAAATGGGGCCGTATGGTGCTGGTGGCCAGTGAAAATGCCTTCCAACCCTACGAAGAAGAGAGTCCGTACAACGCGTGTAAAGCCGGTATCATCAACCTGTCTAAATGCCTATCGCGGGCCTACTCCAAAGAAAACCTTCTTTTCAACTGTATTTCCCCGGCCTATATAGAAACCCCGATGACCGACGCCATGATGGAAACCTTGGCCAAGGAAAAGGACATTTCGGTAGAGGAAGCCGTGGAATGGTTTGCAAAAAACAAACGCCCCCATATTGCCATGGAACGAAGGGGCAAGCCCGAAGAGGTAGCCGCCGTTGTGGCCTTTTTGTGTTCGGAACACGCCAGTTTCGTTAACGGAAGTAATGTCCGTATCGATGGGGGTGCCGTAGAATCCGCTTTTGGTTGATTTGATGGCGACGAAAAAAATGAAATGAACCTTTAAAATTTTAAAACATGGAACGAGAACGAAGCGCATGGGAAAATGCACTAAACGAACTTGTAGCACAAACAAAAGCTTGTGAACACACTTACGGTACCTTAATACAATCGGACCGATACCCCACCTGGCAGACCTATTTTAAAAAGCGTCATTTTGAGGAACGGGATTTTGATAAAATCTTAGCCGACGAATACTATGCCGTAAACGAAAACAAAGTGGTCCCCGATATTCGGACAGAGACCCCTATATTTGAGCCCTTGGAAAAACAGTTGTTGGAAAAGAACCTATCGGACAGGGAAGTGATTGTTTTAATTACGGCCAACGAAGAAGCCTTGGTTCTACAATATCAAAACCTTTTGGCCTTTGATAAGTTGCCCAAAACTACAAGTGCCCTGTTACAATCACAGGCAGAAGATTTGAACAGCACCATTCAAAGTCTGCGAATGGATTACAATACCAAGTATAGGACCGGACCAACAGAAACCCAACCCAGAACGCTATGAAAAATATACTAAAAGCCCTACTGGCCGGTTGGGGCGCCAAGAAAATAGGCGGAGGCAAATGCGGATGTATAGGCAGCATTGTGGTTTTTATCATTCTGTACTGGATACTGGGCTATGTGATCAACTAGGGTTGGCAATAGCGTCAATCTTGATTTTTTTAGGGTCAATACAGTAAGGTAAACCACCCCATCTTTGTAACTCATAAGTAGGTTGATTACCTATTTCACTTGTGAAATAGTAATTGTATAATTAGTTAAAGGGAGCGTAGGGGTGCGCTCCCTTTTTTATGCCCCAATCTTGGGCAAGCCCCATTTATACGAAGGTTAAAAAATACTAAAAAGTAAGATTTTACATATTTCAACTACGAATACAACAACAAACCGCCGATTTAATTTCAGCTTTCTCAAAAGCCCCGTTGAAAATTATCGAATAGAGGATTTTGAGAAGATTGCACCCCTATTTTTTCTTGAAAAAACAAGAAAAAAACGAACAAATTAAAATTTAAAAAAATGCATTCGCTCCCAACCTTTGGCAGCCCTTATCTTCATTACAACTGTCTACATTTTAAAGAATTAAATCCCTGCCAAACGATTGCGTATTCCGCTTATTGAAGCCTAATAATTTTGCCCGTTATAGCCGAAATCTTATATTTGTCGCCGTATTTAAAAGGTGCCCATAAGCTAAAAATTACTATTAAAATCTTTTTAAAACAATGAGGTAATGTGTTGAAATTTATTGTTACGGTGACATCAACCATGTATTAAATTCTTACAATGGTCCATTTTGAAATGCACGACATAAAAAAGACTACATTGCAAACGAACAAGGTGTTCCAGTTGACAATTTACTAGAACTACGGAGATGATAAATGCAAAGAATTCAGACTTAATTTTACCCATATCCGTAACGGCACATTTGTGTATCATAAACGGGCTCTTGTTTTTACTTACCCCCGACACCTACACCCATGTCTATTACATTTTGCACTACAACATATCGTGGCTGCTCATCACCTATGGTTTAGGGTACTACGTAAGGGTGCGTAAAGAGCGCTTTATGACCAACATTCATAAGATGGTCCAGCTCTATCTTATCTATGGCCTGGCCTATTTTGCCCTTTTTGGCATTACCGGACGCATTTATGAATCGTTGGAGCACCAGCTCTTTGTCTATTTGACCATATGCATTGCCCTGACCCTGTACAGGGCCCTATTTTTCTGGGTTCGCCGCAAATACCGTCTATGGGGCGGCAACTCCGTAAAAGTGGTGGTCATTGGCCGTGACAAAAACCTAAAAAAAATACGAAAGGTATTTGACGAGCCCGAATTGGGCTACCGTTACATGGGTTACTTTGACGATAAAAAATCAAAAAGCAAGACCTATCTGGGGCCGGTCATCGACTGCTTCCTCTATATCTTGGAGAACGACATTGATGAAATCTACTGCGTTGCCTCAAAGTTCAACAACAAAGAGCTGCGCAACCTGATCGATTTTGCCGACAACAACCTGATCCGTATAAAGATCATTCCGGATAACAAGGAAGTATATTCCCGAGGCATGTCGATTGAACTATATGATACGATTCCTGTCCTCAACCTGAGAAAAGTACCCTTGGATACCGAATTTGCACGTATCTCCAAACGCAGCTTCGACATTCTTTTCTCTTCCCTTGTGATTCTTACCGTACTCTCTTGGCTAGTGCCCATTATGTACGTATTGATCAAATTGGAATCACCGGGCGACCTCTATTTTAAACAAAAACGGCACGGCCTAAAGCGTAAAACCTTTTGGTGTTATAAGTTCCGATCCATGCGCCCCTCAAAGGATGCCGACTCAAAAATGGCCACCAAGGGCGATATGCGCGTGACCCGTATAGGCAAGTTTATCAGAAAGACGAGCATAGACGAACTACCCCAGTTTTTCAATGTGTTTTTGGGCGATATGAGTGTGGTAGGCCCCAGACCGCATATGGAGTTGCATACGTGGGACTATGAAGTGTCGGTAGACAAGTATTTGGTACGCCACTTTGTAAAGCCCGGCATTACCGGCCTTGCCCAGGTAAAAGGCTACAGGGGCGAAATTGCGGAAAAGAAAGATATTCTCAACCGCACCAAACTCGATATTTTTTATGTGGAAAAGTGGAGCCTGTTGTTGGATTTACAGATCATAGTACAAACCGTAGTCAATGCCGTACGCGGGGAAGAAAAGGCCTATTAGGCTAACGATATAAAACTAGCGGAAATGTTAAATTTCATATTCTTATAAAATGGCCCTCGATTTGTTTTTTATACAGTTTCACAAGCCCCTAATTTATATTAATTCAATAGGCCATCCGCAATTTCAACAGATTGTAAATAAGCTCCTAGCCCCTGTTTTATTTAAAGGGAATAAAAGTTTTGGGTGTAGTAAAAATGCTGTTTCTTTGACCGTTTTACAAAGCTTTCGAAAAAAGAAAAAGCTTATACTGATATCATGGAATCCTGCTTCACACTCAAATAACCAATTCACTCAACTTGAAGATTTGTATTAAACCGATTTTATATGGAACAGACAAACATTAACAAACTACTCTCAAAATACCTAAAACACTGGCCTCTTTTTGCCATTGGGGTAGTTACCTGTTTAATAGTCGTATTTCTTTATCTCAGATACCAGGCAGAAACCCAATACGAAATAACCAGCACCCTTCTTGTCAAAAACCAAGATGCGGGCCAAGGAACAATCCAATCTCAGAACATAAAAGATCTTGGGTTGTTAAAGAACAACACGAATGTTGAGGATGAAATAGGCATACTTAAATCATCAGGGCTGATGGAAAAGGTTATTGCGAATCGGTCCCTAAACATTAACTTTTATATTGAAGGTCGTATTCGTGATGTTGAAATCTATGGAAATGAGACTCCTATAGAAATTTTAGTGGATGAAACGGCAAAAAATTTAATATATGATTTGCCCATAAAAATAATCCTTCTTGAAAACAACAAGTATAAATTACAAACTTCTATTAAAAATGAACCATACGAATCAGAGCATACTTTTGGTGATTTAGTTACTTCTCCTTTTGGAACCTTTTCCATAAACTTCCGAGAAGAAAATGAATACGTAGACATAGGAAAACCATTGTACTTTGTTATCCAAAATACCGATAGGGTAATCTCCAATTTCTTAGCGAATTTAAGCATAGAACAAACAAATAGAGAAGGTAACCTACTAACTATAAAGTTTTTATATGGGCACAAGAAAAAGGGAGAAGATGTAGTTGCCGGCCTTATCGAAACCTATGTCGAGGAAATGATCAAGTACGAAAACGAATTGGCGGAAAATACGATCAAAATGATCGACAACCGCCTAAAGTTGCTTTCAGGTGAAATTGAGGGCGTAGAAAAAACCGTGGAGGAATTCAGGACGAAGAATGACCCATCGAATGTGGCCAACAACACTGAAATCTATATCACCCAGGCCAATGATTACAAAAAATTGATTTCCGATTACCAGACCGAGATCAACGTTATTAACGCCATTGAAACCTACCTACAGCAAGGAAATTCGGAAACTCCTATTCCGGCTTCGTTAAGTGCCAACGACCCCTCCTTGACCAGTATGATCGACCAATACAACGCCACCCTATTACAAAAAGGGCAAATGGCCCAGTCCGCCTCTAGTGCCAACCCCGTTATTGTCAATCTAGACCGTACGCTAAACGACCTAAGTAAAGCTATCGTTGAAAATGTGCGTAGTGCCAAAAACCGTTTGATGATCGCCCAGCGCAATTTGCAATCAAATGCCAACAAATACCAGGCCCAGATCGCCAAGGTCCCCTCAATGGAACGCCAATTGGTAGACATCAGCCGCGACAAGAGTACCAAAGAAGGACTTTATTTATATTTGCTCCAAAAGCGAGAAGAAGAAGTACTTTCTTTAGCCGCCCCCGTTTCATCAACACGTATCGTAAGTCTTCCGAAAGCAGGAACTTTCCCCGTAAGCCCAAATAAAACAGCAATGTATCTCGGTGGATTGCTTTTAGGTCTGTTCTTACCATTTTCCCTTATTTATACGAAAGACTTACTGAACAACAAGATTACCTCTATCGAGGATTTGTCAA
The DNA here is from genome assembly GCF_002211465.1 of Zobellia sp. OII3. Lineage (NCBI taxonomy): Bacteria > Pseudomonadati > Bacteroidota > Flavobacteriia > Flavobacteriales > Flavobacteriaceae > Zobellia > Zobellia sp. OII3. The sequence continues at coordinate 161,531 of NZ_MWRZ01000001.1, forward strand.
ACTTAACCACTGCACCTATTTTAGGAGAACTATCCAGAAGCAAAGAGGGAGAACTGATTACCATCAACAACAATAGTCGTACCCCATCGGCAGAATTGTTTCGCCTACTCTGCTTTAACCTGGAATATTTAAAAAAATCGGATACGAATCAGACTTTATTGGTAACCTCAACTATCCAAGGTGAGGGTAAAACCTACGTTGCATCAAATTTGGCTCTTACCTTGGCTTCAAATGGGGAGAAAGTAATAATACTATCGTTCGACCTAAGGATGCCGCGACTAATGAAGGCCTTTAACCTATCGGACACACCCGGATTAACAGATTTTATATTTCAAAATGATATTAATATCTCCGATATTATTCAAAAACACCCCTCCATAGACAGCCTCTACCTGATAGGCTCAGGTATGGAGGTCAATCAAGTTGGCCGTTTAATGTTGAGCAAACGAATTGAAGTTATAATGGACAGCTTAAAAAAGGACTACGACCGCATCATTATCGACACTCCTCCCATCGGACTTATTTCAGATGCATTTGCCTTAAATGCCTATATAGATAGTACCATCTATGTAGTACGAAAAAACCTAACGAAAAAAGAGCATTCCAAAACTATTGAGTCCATTTACAAGAATGGCAAATTAAGAAATACCATGGTTCTGTTGAACGATAGTGATTCAGCTCAAGGTTATGGTTATGGGCCCAAAATAATCGATTAGCAAATATTCAGAACATGTCACTAAAAAAAAGAGTACTAAGCAATGGGCTAGCTTCCGTTTTCCAAAAAGGGGTTCGGGTGCTAGAACAATTGTTTCTGGTTCCTTTTTTTATATCGGCTTGGGGAGCCGCCTATTATGGGGAATGGTTAACGCTGACCATTATCCCTAGTATTATTGCCTTCTCCAACCTAGGGTTTGGTTCCGCAGCAGCCAATAGCTTTGTCTTAAGCTATGCCGCCGGTCGCAAACAAGAAGCGGCCAACATCAGTAAAACCGGGATATACATCATTACCATCATGGTATTTGTAGCCATGATGATAAGTAGTATTACTATTTTTACGCTAGACCACTTTCATGTTTTTGACAAATCCCTTATCGATAGCCAAGAAGCCATCTTAGCGGTCTCTATTCTAATTTTCGCTCAATTATTGAACTTCTACCTTCAACTCATTGAAGCCTACTACAGAGCTGCCGAAAAAGCTGCCCTGAGCATTAACCTGATTACCTCCAAAGCCGCTGCTAATTTAGGCGCGGGCTTACTGGTTCTACTCCTCGGGTATGGCATTGTAGAATTCGCCATCTCGCAACTTCTGGTCATGTTGGTATTTATGGCCTTATACTGGATAAAAGGCCGTCAGGTCATCGGATTGTTCAAGATACATCGAGGCCAAAGAGACAACACCATTCTAAAAGCCATCACCACCAAAGGCTTGAGTTATTTGATGTTACCCCTATGGCAGATCATCTATTTTCAAGGTACCACCTTTGTGGTACGTATTGTTTTAGGACCGGAAGCCGTTGCCATTTTTAACACGGTACGCACCTTGAGTCGTTCCTTTAACCAGGTCCTATATATGGTCGAGCCCACTGTTTTTCCTGAGCTGATCAATCAAATTGGAAAAGGGGACTGGAAGACCGCGCAAAAGATTTTTAGATTATCGATATTAGGGGTGTTTGCTCTATCAATAGTCGGTTTTACCTTTTTAGCAATATTCGGTCTTTGGTTCTACGGTATTTGGACAAACAATGAATTAGATGTACCCAGCACCATGTGGTATATCTTCATTTCGGGTATGTTGCTAAATGCCTTGTGGTATACAACAGAAATGGTTTTTCGAGCGGTCAATCAACCTAAAAGAATGGGGGTATATGGAATTATTTCTGCATTAATTTCAACATCCCTCACCTACTTTTTATCGAATGAGTTTGGCATCAATGGAGCTGCTATGGGTGCCATTTCTTTAGATCTTATATTGGTTTTTGTGGTGTTACCTTCTGGCTGTAAAGTTATGCGCATGTCAATTAAAGAGCTCTTTGCAAACGGCCTAGGCGATTTCAATTTAATTTATCAGAAAATACGAATGAAGCTTTCAAACTAAAATAATCACTCTAAATAATGATATTAATTAAATTTTTGTCAATAATATTATTACTACCGTCAATCTCAGTGATACGTAAATTAGTTCAAAAAGCTGATTTGAACTTTTTTGATTTATTGTTAGTTTTTAATACTCTTTTCTTTGTTATTATCCCACTTAAATCAAATCAAATTGTCTTTAATGCAATAGGAAGGTTATCTACAAATACATCTATTTTTGTTTTTTTCTATTTGATGTTCTTTTTCCTTGCATCTCTAATAGCAAGTAACTTGATTGCCAATGACAATAATTCACCTATCAATGTTACCCATTTTATAAAGAAATATCCTCGCATAAAAATCAGTTTGTTATATAAGATTTTTCTGATTGTATTACCTATTTTTTCTATCATATATTATATACCACAAATGTCTCTAATCTCAGCATTTGAGGAAATACAACAAGAAAGCTCGAATGCCTCCTACGAGCAATCTTCCATGATTAAATTCTTTTCTACAATATTCAGATTTGGTCTAATAGTCCCTATGGTATTATTTTTTCAAAATATTAAACAAAAGAAATATGATATTTTTATAATAATTTCCTTACTACTTTTCTTACTAAACTATTTGATGCTTTCTAGAAGAGAATTATTAGAATTTTTCTTGTTTGGGGCAATTGTTTTTTATAGCATTAATCGCGAATTAATTAGCAAAAAACTCATTGTTTATGGATTGGTTTTCGGTGCTTTCTTATATTTCATATATTTCCCATTTTACAATATTATAAGAACCTCACCAATTGAATTTAAAATATCACAACCGATAACTTCTATTCAAAAAATCTATGATTACGGTTTAAATAAATTTAGCAAAGACAATGATAATGCATCAGATTTAACGGATACCAGAGCTATAAACTTATATAAAGCTATTTATCGAGTAGCCTTACATGATAGCGATGATGATATTTCATGGGGGGAAATAACCTTATCTGCTATTGACCACGCAATACCTCGTATAGTCAATCCTAACAAAGGTCTAGGGTCCGAAATTACTCTTCAAGACAGACAAAATGTAGATTATGACTCAGCAGATTCAGTACTATTACTAGCATTAGCAGATTATTCAATTCTCGGCTCTTTAATTACTGTTATATTTTACATTTTAATTTATCGCTTATGGTTCTTTATTTCTAGAACCTCCGAATCGTTATTTGGAAAGACTATTGTTTCATTGTACGTTGTGTATTCTATTTTTAGTTTAGCATATGCAACGGAGCAAAAGTTAGATGCAATTCTAGCAAAAACAATCGCCTTTACACTAATAATATTATTGATTGGGGTTATACACAAACTGAAATTTATCGAGATATTATCTATTTCCAGTGATACAGAAACCAAAAACTTAGGAAATACTATTAAGTAAACTAGCAGTTATAAATTATTCCACTAATATGAAAATCGTTTTACTCAACCATCATGAACAATTTATGGGCTATAGTATGACCCGCTATGCAAATTATTTGTGTGAAGGTATGAAACAACGTGGGCATGATTGTGAAATATGGTATCCAAAATCCTACTTAGCAAAAAGATTTTTTCCCCAAGGGATTAAAAAGTGGTTGAGATACTGTGATCAATTTTTAATATTCCCGATTTATTTTCTAATCAGAAGTTCAAGGCATCCAAAAACTACAATTTATGTTTTAGTTGACCAAGCTTTAGGTATGTGGATGCCACTAATAAAAAACAGAAAACATGTAGTTCATTGTCATGACTTTACAGCGCTCAAATCATCTTTAGGAGAAATAAAGGAGAACCCTACGGGTTTAACTGGAAAAATGTATCAAAAACTAATCCTGAAAGGTTTTAAACAAGCTAAGTGTTTTATTTCTGTATCGAAACACACTCAAAAAGAATTAAACTTTTTTCTTGAAAAAACTCCTTCCATCAATGAACAAGTATACAATGCCTTGGATACTATGTTCAAACCAGGATCAGTAAAAGATATAAGGTTGGAATTATGCCAACATTTAGGTTTATCCTTAGAAGAAGGATACATTTTGCATGTTGGAGGTAATGATTTTTATAAGAATAGAATAGGTGTAATTGCTCTTTATAATGCTTGGCGAAAAAAAACTAAAAAATCCATCCCACTTTTAATGATAGGATATGCACCATCTTTAAAAATAAAAAAATACTTTGAGAGTTCACCATACAAACATGATATTCATTTTTTAAAAGATGTAGACAACAATCTTTTGCTAAAAGCTTATCAAGGTGCAAAGGTTTTTGTATTCCCTTCTCTTTATGAAGGTTTTGGATGGCCCGTTGCCGAAGCTATGGCTTCAGGCTCTCCTGTAATCACTACAAATGAAGCCCCAATGAACGAAGTTGGTGGTGATGCCGCTATTTATATCGACAAGTGTTCCTTACATGAAAACATTAGTAAGTGGGCTGTTAAATCAGCTGAAATACTAGAATATATTCTATCAATATCTGACTCAGAACGAGTGAAATTAGTGGAAGCCTCTCTACTGAATTCTAAAAGATTTGAACCAGATAGATTATTACAAAAAATAGAGAAAATTTATAAACAAATAGAAGGTATAGAGCACACCAGTTAACATTTTTTAAAATTATGAACGTACAAACCATAACTTATGCAAACAAAAAAGGTTAAACGTATTCTATTTATCGGCTATAACTATTCTCCAGAGCTTACAGGTATTGGGAAATATTCAGGTGAAATGATGCTATGGTTAGCTGAAAAAGGCCATCAATGTACGGTACTGACGGCTTATCCCTATTACCCTTATTGGAAGGTACAGGAACCCTATAGAAAAAATCGATTTTGGTATAAAAAAGAAGTAAAAAACTTTTCCTCTGGAGGACAACTGAAGGTTTTGCGATGTCCTATGTACGTACCCAAGAAACCTAGCGGGCTAAAGCGAATGCTTTTAGACTCTTCTTTTTCTGCTTCAGCCTTTGGAAGAATATTACCCATATTATTTTATAAAAAATACGACTGGGTTATATCTGTAGCTCCCTCCTTTCAATTTGGACTTTTGGGCGTGCTCTATAAAAAATTAAAAGGGGCCAAACATCTACACCATATTCAGGATTTACAGATTGAGGCAGCACAAGATTTAGGACTCATAAGATCACCTCGACTGCTCAAATTATTATACGGTACCGAACGCTATATTTTTAGAAATACCGATGTGGTCAGCAGTATTTCGGACGGTATGATGGCCCGCATTGAAAAAAAGGCCCAAAAACCCCTATTGTTCTTTCCCAATTGGACGGAGACCCATAGCTTTTATCCGATGATTGAGAATAGAGGGGGGTTAAAAGAAAAATTTGGTTTTGCCCCAAACGACTGGGTTGTACTCTATTCGGGTGCCATTGGCGAAAAACAGGGCCTTGAAGCCATTCTCCATACCGCCCAAACCCTTAAAGGTCATAAGCAACTACAATTCGCTATTTGTGGTACAGGACCTTATAAGGAAACCCTAATCCATATGGCAGAGGAAATGGGCCTGCCGAACATGCATTTCCTTCCCTTACAGCCCAAAGCCGATTTTAATGCTTTTTTAAATATGGCGGACTTACATTTGGTGATACAAAAAGAAAAGGCCAGTGACCTCGTTATGCCCTCAAAATTGACCACTATTTTGGCCGTGGGCGGCTTGGCCCTGATTACGGCCAATGAACAATCTAGTTTGTACAAAATTGTACGGAAATACAACATGGGCCTTCTAGTTGCGGCCGAAAACCAAGAAGCTTTAAACACGGGAATTTTAGAAGCTTTTCAAAACCGAGATAACGCTTCCATAAAAAAAGCGGCAAGAACCTATGCCGAGAACTATTTGGCCATCGATACCATCATGAAGGCATTTGAAAAAAAACTGTATACTTGAGCGAATTTATACATGTAGTTTATCGATCAATAGCGCTATTGATAAAGTATCCCGTACGGTTTGCAGATTCATTTGTAACTTTAAGCTCATTGCATCATCCCCCGCAACTTAATTGACGGTGCCATACCAATTTGAAAGACCAAATAATTATCCGATATCCTTATCTTGGCTATCATAAATACCAGACCATTATGAAGAATAGCTTTTTAAAAGCGGTTTTTTCATTTAAGACCAAAATTGTAGATCCAAAACTTGAAGGTTTACGCCGCAGTACGGCCGCAAACTTGCAAGTGGAAGATTTAACCCAATTAAACCTAAGAAAGCGTCAAGACCTTCTCAAACATGCCTTGACCCATTCCCCCTTTTATCAAAAAAAATATAAAGGGTTGGATTTTTTAAAAAAGGGGGTAATTCGTAATGAGGACTTTACAAAGCTCCCCCCATTGACCCGATCCGAACTCAGGGAAAACTTTGGCAGTATACAAGCGGATAATATTTCGAAAGCCCATTTTCGCAAAGCCAGTACCTCTGGAAGTACAGGATTTCCAATCTCGGTTCTTCATGACCGCAGGCATCCAGAAACCCCCATACGCTGGCGTATTTTAAACTGGTGGGGTGTTCAACCATGGGAAAATCAAGCGTTTGTTTACCGATATAAAAGACCATTGAAAAAGCGAATAAAAAATCATATTATATGGTGGCCGACACAACGGATATTCTTGGCGGCCGCCGACCTTAACGAAAAAAAGCTTAACAAATTTGTTCGCGATTTTAATCGTATTAAACCTGCGCTTCTTCAAGGCTATGTTGACGTAATATTTGAATTTGCTTTATACTTATTAGATAATAAAATTGAAATCCACCCTCCCAAAATGGTATGGGTCACCTCCGCCCCCTTGTTTGAAGATCAGCGTGAACTTATGGAAAAAGCTTTTGGGGCTCCTGTATGTGACCAATACGGCAATACCGAAATTTTATTGATTGCGGCCGAGTGCCCCGAACAAAATGGCTTGCACATCATGCAAGACACCGTACATATTGAGTTCGTAGACCAAGATAATCAGCCCGTACCCCCCAATACTACGGGTAAAATACTTCTGACCGACCTCACTAATTACGCCTTCCCCTTGATCCGCTATGAAATTGGTGACGAAGGCAAATATCTAGACTATACCTGTTCTTGCGGGAGACCCTTACCACTAATGGAAAATGTACGTGGTAGACAAACAGTTAATATTAAGACTCCTTCAGGCTTGCTTATTCGCGGAGAACACCTAATGGCTATGTTTGATGGGTACATGAAAGTCTTTAAAGAAGTTCAGCTACAACAGAATGAGGACTTTTCTGTTTACATCAATTTTGTTCCAAGAAAAATTAGCGAAGGCACAAAAGAAGCTGAAAAAATGGCAGAATTATTAATTCAGCGAGCACGTTCCGAGATTACTGTTTCTGTTAATAAAGTACAACAAATACAACGTACAACTACCAAGACCCCTTTAATCATAAGCCATCTCCAATAATAATTTCAGAACATGTTACAATCCGAAAAACTTAAAAAACTTGTAAAAAAAAATGGTGAGAGAGTATTATTATGGAGATATCATCAAAATCAAAATAACTTTGTCCGAAAACGTATAAAAGCAGTTCGTACCGAAACTGGACCATTGAACCAAATAGATAAAAAAAAATGTGATAATTACTCCCGCGAAATTTTAGGCTGGCAAGGTTATTCTCCTTGGCTACAACTCTATACATTGAGATCTGGAAAATTTAGGGAAGGATGGATACCTGAGAATTATTTTGGAACGCAAATTATGCCCAAAATCCAGGGGTCCTATGGTAAAACGTCCAACCTCCGTTCGCTAGCACATAAGTTGTTCAAAAGTAATGTCCATCCTGATTTAGCCTATTTTAGCAATGGTAATTGGTATACTTTAGATGGCATACCAATGTCTGAGGTAGAAGTGCATGTGATGCTCAAAAAAGAGTCTGATAAAATGGTCTACAAATTGGATGGATCGTACCAAGGACGTGGTATATATGTTAGATCTACCAACTCATTAAATCTTGGCGAACTAACACAAAAAGGAAACGGTCTAGTCCAGCGCTTTATCAAACAACACGATTTTTTTAGTCAATTCTCATCCGTATCTACTGCCTGTATACGCCTGACCACGGTCATAACCCCCAATGGACAGACCGAACTCAGAGGCGCTTTTTTAAGACTTGGCCAGGCAAATGATACCCATGTACAATACCATAGTGAAATTGCCGTAGCCATTGATTTGGCAAGTGGAGCACTGCATGCAACAGGCTACCATCCCAACTGGACAAGTTGCACCCACCACCCGGACCACCATATCGCTTTTAAAGGCCTAGTCATCCCAAATTTTAAAGAAGCTGTTGCGGAAACCCTATCCTTACACCAACAAATGCCGATGGTAGGGGTTATTGGCTGGGACCTTATTATTGATAAAGAGGGCAAAACGGTTTTAATGGAATGGAATGGCTATGGTAGCGATGTTGCTTTTTCTGAAATGACCCAAGGCCCATGTTTTATTGGTCTAGGGTGGGAGAATTTTCACAAATCCTGACAATACTATATTTTTCAGCTATATAAATATACGATAGTTCTCTGCCAAGAACTCCTTCATTTTCTGTATATCCCCTCCACAAGCTTTTTTTACTTCGTATATTTTAGCATCAACCAAAGTACGGTACCACCATCCTTGCAAGAAATGCCATAAAAAGCCTTCTTTGCCTTGGGTAAAACCAAACTTAAAGAAATAACGATAAATAAAATAGATAAAGGAACGCCAAAAGAGGGGCATATTGGCATACTTTTTTTTCTTGTTACGTTTGGATTGGGCATCTGCAGATAACGTATATTGCTCTGCTTGTTGAGTCTTGGGTTTTAATAACTGATATTCTAAATCCAATAAATCAACAGCTTCTCTTATAGAATAATTATTATGTTTTTCAATCCACCAACCTAAAGGGTTTAAATTATGATCTACAAAATAACCATCAAATATAACACTTTCTCCCTCCGTAAGAATTATATGCTCGTCCATCCAACGTTCCTCACAAAAACCATGACGAAACTTAAACAACCGTAACATATTCATTTGCAACATACCCTTGGTCATCAAAGTGTCCAAAAAAAACATTTTTCGCTCAAAAACAACACCTGATACTATAGGATCCAAAGTGGGTAACTTCTGATTAATTTCAATAATAAGGTCATCCATTAAATATTCATCAGCGTCTAAACGAAAAACCCAATCTGTAGTTATAGGTAAATTTTCAAGTCCCCAATTAAATTGCTTAGCATAATTATTTTCCCATTTATTCTGATAAACCTTAGCTCCTAATGACTCCGCTATCTCTACAGTCCGATCAGACGAGAAAGAATCTACTAAAAAAATAGTTTCCGAAAACTGTTGTGCGTTCCTAATACAACGCTCAATATGTTGCTCCTCATTATAAGTAAGTATTATAGTTGATATAGAATTCATTAACCTTTGATTTCTCGTTTTTTAATAAACTTTGCAGGATTACCCCCTACAACCGTCCAAGGCTCAACATTTTTAAACACTGAAGCCCTAGCACCGACAACTGCCCCCTCTCCAATACTTATACCAGGCCCCACAAAAGCTTCCGCCGCTACCCAAGCCTTATCATAAATTACTATAGGAGCTAAAAACAAACTATGAAACTTACTTGTATAATCATGACTAGATGCACATAAAGAACAGTCTTGAGAAACAGTAACATTATCCTTTAATGCAATTTTTCCTTGATTGTAACAATTCACCCTTTTACCCAAACACGAATAATCACCTACTTCCAAATTCCAAGGTGCCCAAATTTTTACCGATGAATTAATCATGCTATTCCAAGAAACATTAGCTCCGAATACACGGAGTACAAATATTCGCCATTTTCGAAAAACACGTAAGGAGAAAGGTCTAAACAAAATTAGATAAGTAATATTCCAAACAGCTCGTCCAATCTTATTGGAGACAGAAAATTTATGCCTTGTAGCCGTCATTGATAACTCTTCCATATTATAAATTTCAATATTGTCTTTCTATGTTTACACAAATAACCAATAAATTACTATTCGCTTTTCTAATTTAATGCCTTTCTTAAATATTTAAGTGAACTCTCTATATGTCCTCCTAATCTTTTTTTCACATCATTAAAATCTATTCTGTAGAGATTTTCCAAATTAACTACATCACCTTCTCTCAATAATCTTTCATTAAGATTCATCATAGTCATCAAACTCTCTTGACGGCTATTATTGTTTTTACTTGCAGGTGTAATCGTATAAAAAGGTTTTTCAAAAATCAAAGAAAATACACTCCCATGAAAAGATGTGGTCAAGACTATATTAGCTCCACTATACAAACCCAAAAACTCTAGAGGCCCAAAGTCCCTGATATTTAATATTTTATCATCGGACTCCAAGGGCATCTCATTTTTACAAACACGAATGATTTTGAACCCTGTTTTCTTTTGAATTTTGTAAGCTAACTCTTCCGCATATCTATTTCTCTTAAAAATAAACAATAAGATATATGGTTCTTTATCTGTATAAGGAATCATTAACTCTTCCCATTCATTTTTACTCAATAAAAGAGTTGGATCCACAACATGTTCTACTCTTCTGCCAGTTATCTTATTAATAAGTTCAACTCCACTTGTTTCCCTAGTACCAATATGGTCCAAATTGTTTATCCACTCCTTATACTTTGGGTAATAACTTTCATTAATTTCGCCAACTCCAAAACTCGACGCAAAAGAAATTTTATTTGACTTCTTTGGGGCAAACGTAAGAAAATAAGGGGCTAAATTAGTTCCGTTATTAGGATTCCATACTTGATCACTTCCGACAATATAATTCTCATAATCTAATTTCGCACCATACAATTCTGAGTAACTTTTATAAACCCTCGACAGTGAAGAATGTTTTCGATGAAAATCATGAAACCGTTGTCTTCTTTTTTTTGCTATTTCAGGGTATCTAAAAGCACTATACTTGTCTATCCATTTTATAGCTATGTCTTTTAACTTATTCTTAAATGAGGTTTTTATTAATGGTCGAGATGCTGTCTCACTCCTATATTCTGGATTTTTATAATAGAGGTAGTTTATAATCTCATTATCAAAACCCATAAGCTTGAGCTTATGATGCAAAGCAAAAGCCTGCAACTCGGCACCATAATTATTGACATTGAGAATAGTAATAATTCCTGTTTTTTTCATCTCACCTATTTAATATTAATTCCTTTGATAAATTTTTTTGCTGCTTGAGAAATTGTAAAAAAGTTCTGATATACCTCTCTAGCGTTGTTAGACATATCCTGCTTTTCACCGGAGGTCAATGACAACCATTTTTCAAAGAGGAAAATCGTATCTTGTTCTGTATCGTTTTGAACAAATCCTCCCCTTCCTTTTTCAATTTCACGCCATATGTTCACCTTGTTACTAATTAGAACCGGCTTAGAGCAAGCTAACGCTTCAACAACTGCTATCCCAAAATTCTCTTGATGACTTGGAAGAATAAATATTTCACTTTCGTAAAAAGCACCCCATTTGGCATCACCATTTAACATTCCTGAAAATAAAATATTATTAGATTTGGCAGCCAACTTCTGCATTTCCTGTCCATATGTGTGTTTCTCTGGACCAGCTATAATCAATTGAGGCATATCCAAATTCTTGTTCTCCAATTTTAGATATGCCTTAATCATCAAATCGACTCCTTTTTTCTCATGAATCCTACTCAAAAAAAGAAAATATGGCCTTCCATTCCATTGAGGTACCGAATGATAAAAAGCCTCTTTCATTTTAACAGTTCTTGAAGGAGGGGGCTGAATACCATAGCCCACATTAATTTCTCTCTTTGGCTCATAATTAGGAAATGTGGTACGTGCCAATAACAATTCCTCTTCACAGGTAAACAATAGACCATCTGCCCTATTAATTACCTTATTCTCAAATATCCTCCAGTAGATATCATTTCTAAGTGCTTTAATTTTTCGATCTTTCGCCTTCTGAAAGTATGGATCTAGCATTCCGTGAGGCATGACATATATTTTTGGAGAAACTTTATTATTCTTCCTAAATAGACGTATTGCTCGAATAGCTGTATAAGTATGATACTGCCATAAGCCATGAACAATAACCATGTCATATTGATGAAAATTAGCCAATAGCCAAGGTTGTAATTTTGCGTTATACTTCCAAGAAGTTTTTGCACCGGAAATACAATGAATAACGAATGAATCTTGCCCTATGTAATCATCATCGGGGTTATCAAAACAAACTACTTCATTTTCCACCCCCATCTTGAGCAATTCCGGTATAGCATTTCGTATACCCTGACAAGGCCCTCCTTGTTTAGGGTTCATACTGGGTATGATGCGAAGTATTTTCATAAAAGACAAATTGAGAAAGTTATATAATTACCCTAGTCTGACGATGGAAATATTTCGCACTTTTATCTATAGCCTTTATCGGTTTAGCAGACACACCTCCATACAACATATATTCCATAGTATATCCTTTATTTAATAACGACTTAGCTCCCAATACGGAATACGATGGCAGTGATGCCCCTCCAAGTATTGTGCTGTTGGTACCAACAAAACAATAATCACCAATATTTATGGGATTACTATCTTGAATACATTCCTGAATATTTACTGAATGCGTTAAAAATTGAGAATAGTAACCCGCTATTGTAGAAAAGTTACCAATTTTAATTTCACTTGTGCAATCAATATGATGATGCTTCGTAATTGACGACTCCCTTCCCATAACCAATCGGCTGCTCCTATCCTTTTGATGATTAAAATGTTTGGAGGTACTATTTGTCGGAAAACCCGTAATCCAGTTTGACCTATTAATAGATGCATTTTCTTTCATTATAAGAGCATCTAAATGAACAGCAACCGTAAAGTGTTGAATTCGGGTACCTTTCTCCATCTCTAGATATCTAGGATAAACATAAGCCAAACCAATTCGTGCCGTAGGGTGAATTTTATATTTCCAAATTTTAATTAATAGAAACCTTCTTAATTTCCAAGGAAAAACAACAATTACTATGGCTAATATTTTTTTCATCATAGTTGTATTTCATGGTAAAGGTTAACATACATTTCCGACACAGATTTCAACTGGAATTGCATTACATTCTTTTTACCCTTCTCAATTAATTCATTTCGAAAATCCGCATCATTTATAACCCTTAAGTATGCCTTTTTAATTGATTGTACATTTTCAGGATCCACCAAAATAGCACCTTCTCCGGCAACATATTTCATTGGAGAGATATTAGACGTTACAACAGCCCTTCCCACAGCTTGACCTTCAATAACCGGCATTCCAAAGCCTTCAAAAAGAGAAGGAAAGTTAACAATATCACAATTCTTGTATTCGTTCACTACTTCTTCATTACTCAAATCACGTACATTACTGTAATCAATATCATATTCATCCAACAATTCTATATTTCTGGAACTTAATCTTCCCACAATTCTTAGGTGGCAAGAAATTTCGTGAAGGGCTTCAATAGTTCTTGCTAAATTCTTTCGTTCCAAACTACCATTAATATGTAAGATTACAGGCTTTTCTTTATTAAATTCCTTATATTCAAATGAAAAATCAGGGGAAACGGGATTAGGAATAACACAATACCGACTCTCCGGTAAATCCACAACTTTCAAAACTTGATTTTTAGCAAATTCAGATATAAAAACAACTTTTTTAGCTCTTTTCAAGGAGTTTATATAAAGAACTTTCCAAAGCTTTTTTTTTATTCCTGATAAGTATGAAAAATACATAATATCATGAACCGTAACAATCGTTTTTTTTGAACTTAAAAAGTACAATAGATAGTGCGCATCACCAGTTATATGGTTAATGTTTCCTTGTCTTTTTTTTGCAAAAAAACCATTTTTAAGAATAGACGCAAAATTAGATTTAGGACTTGGTAAAAAATATTCAGCTATATCATAAGCAGGGCACACTCCTTTATTAATGGTTTGAAAGACTCGCTGAATTGAAAACCCCACGGTTGGGTGTCGAAAAAAATAAGTCACTTTCATAAGTAGTATATTTTCGATTTCCTAAGCTTTCTATTTCCTACCATATGCAAAACAACCATTTATTAAGCTTACCATCTATAAAATCCCAAATACAGTATATTATTTTGCTAAATTAAAGTTTAAACCTATAAACTATAGACAGTAAATATCATTTAATTAAGAAGCAATTTCAAATAATCCAGAACAATTTTTAGTTATTCTTTTCATTTTTACAACCTTCCTACAAAACATCATAATACATTCATTATTCCACTATTATTTCTTTTAATTTTTAGTGAATAACGCATCGCACTAAATACCGTTAAATACTTTTTATAAGTATAGCAAAGTCCTGTCTTTTACTTATTCTTATGATTTTATATTTCTCCTCAAATCCAATTCTAAATAAATTTTTCCTGTATTTTTAAAATCAATATCCGATTTTAAAAAAATTGATTGATTCAATTTAAAAGGCATTAGATCCAACGATTTCGACACGTCTCCTATCTCATTTGAAACTCTAGACAATTCAACATCTCCATCTGATGACCTAGCCACAACACTTACATTAGCCTTAGTAACCAAAGCACCTAAAGTCTTAACATTAATTCTAACAGCAGTGAAATTATTTGGAATTTTAATTTCTATTAATTGTTCCACTCCATTTTTCAAACTAACCGTTTCTGTCTGAACCCAAACATCTTTTCTTTCAGCATTAACTTTTTCTGAAATAAAATTATTCCTCACATCAGTTATTTTAGCATAATTATTATTTGGATTAGATTGACTATGATAAGTTAACTTTATACAATTTCCCGCAACATGATTCACCAGTTTACGCCAACCATAAACACTTATATCATAATAGTTATTCGCCCCATTATCTCTAGTATGTTCGTCAAGTGCTATAACTCCAAGGTGTTCATTTTTTGAAGAATGTTTACCAATATGAAAACTAGAATTAATTATTTTATTATTTGAGCCAAATATTGCAAAAGGACCATCCTCTTCAACGACTAGTTCTTGAACATATATATTCACATTATCCATCGTAACGAAATCTCCAGATGTAAAATCCCAAGGATATATTTCTGAAGTATTTGCCTTATCCTTAATAGTAATATTCGTAAACTTACAATGAGTTAGTTTACCCAGAAAACGTGCTGCATTAAACTTATAGCTCTTGTCAAAAATATCAGAATAACTTTCCGAATATATATCGGTAAATAAACCATTCTTAATGTTCTCCAAATCCCATAAACCATCACGTCGATAATTTTTATAATTAATCACGTTTACATCATTTATATACCCCACCAGTTTAAGTGAATGACAATATCCATGAGACCCTCGAATCTTATTACTTCCAACATAATCCCCATAATCAATTGTATTAATAATATTTATGTCTCGAGAATTATACTTATCAGAATTGTCTCCGTTCAAATATATGAGATGAGGAGGATGCATCCAATATTGGCCTCCTACACCAGAGCCTCCAACATTATTTCCACTAACATCTTGAATATCAGAATATCTCTTCGAGATTAACCCCACGGAACGAAACTTATCCACAACACCTTGAACACCCATTATTACACCATCCATCGTAACATTCTTCAATAGAATGTTCTTTGGTATCCGAGTAACTCCTTTATTATTATAGATTTTCTGATTGGGGTTATATTCTTCTTTTAGTTTAATTGCCCATTGAATAAAAGTATCCGCTGTTTCACCTTTTGACACAAATTTTACGTTTTCAAATTTTACGTTTTCCGGGGCATCTAGATAGAACGTAGACCTCCAAGCTATTGGTGATTTTGTTAATGCGGTACTTGATTCAAATTCTAAGCCATGATTAGATTTAAGGTAATTTGTTAAGACAATCGTATTCTGCCTATGAGTTATTTCATTCCACCCAAAAGTCGCATCATACTTTTGGTCGTATAAAAATGTCACATTCTTAATGGTAATGTTTTTGGTCAAGGCCATATAAAAAGCCGGAGACAACAAATTATTGATAATAATATTGGCGTCATTGGCCCCTTCGATCCATGTGTTATCCTCTAGGAAAATAGATTTCTTGCCCGTTTCCTCAAGATCCAAAAACATATCCCTATCCACTAGCACCTTAGCACTGATACGCTCTGCCTGGGCCAAAGTTTCAACAAACTCTTCCCTATCATCGCTGGCACCATCCATGGCGGCACCGAACCATTGAGGTTTTAAATAATCGGTTGTAAAGCTTCCTTCTAAATCAAGGGCATCGAAAATTTGGTCTTCCGTTTTGGTCTCTATCACACTTTCATCCCCACGGACGGTTCCGTTGGCCAATACTCCACCATTAAAGCGTATAGTTACATTTTCAGGCAAAATAACGGTTTGCCCCGCAAGATCAAAGTCATAGCGAATCTCCCATACCGAATCACTATAGTCCTCCGGTATATTCTGCCAGTCAAACGCCAAGGGTATAATACGTACCGGACCACTATCTACCTCGGAATGTTGGGGATCAGGCACCGGTTTTTCATCCAATGCATAATTGTAGTTCTGCGCACTTACCGAAACTACGCACAATAGAAATAGAAATTTAAAATACCTCATTGTCCTGATATTATATAGGCGTTATCCCCTGATTTTCGCAATAGTCCAAAGCGTACGTTTCCGCTCTCGCTTTCAAAATTGGCAGTACCGCCCTCTTTGTAATTCAAAGATACACCACTTGCCGCTTTTACGGTAAGCGAAGCCCCGTTATGGGCCTCTAAATTCACCGTCTCCCCCACCTTCATATCCGAAAATCCGGAAGTAAGGGTTACCGTAGCGGTCTTGGTACATTCCAAGGTATTCCCGATATCACCTGCGGCAATATTACGCGACGCCTGTAAGGATACCACAGCGGCACTGGAATACCCCCCACCGCCCGTAGCCGCACCCGAGACGTTTTCGGCATATTTGGCATACAAGGCGTAGGGCACGCTCAACAACTGGCTCACCCCGATAATAGAGTAATTGCTTCCGCCCTTTGGGTCTACTTGGGTCTCTATAAAAAAGGGACCGTTGTCCCATGGTATTTCACTAAAATCACCTGAAATTTGGCTGCCGGCACCGATTTCCAAACTTACCAAACCGTTGGCATTGGTGGTGGCCGAATGCGACTCTTCGTATACGCCGCTTCCGTTTACACTTCCTTGGCGTACAATAATCTTAAGGTTGACCGGCGCATCGATTACCAAACTGTTATCACTCGACCGAATAATGGCCTGATAGCTCATTTTTTCGGGAGCTTGCGCCGACATGTCCATGAAGGCGAGCAGCATAAAGGCAAATAGAACTTTCAATTTCATAGCGTTACTTTTTTAAAATTCTTAAGGTTTTGACCGTTTGGTTGGCAATATATATTCGCAGTACATAGGTAGCGGGACTCAAATGGGGGATGGCGACCTCAGTGGTTCTCCCAGAGATTCGCCCATCGAGAAGCGCCCTACCCCGCTGATCAAAAAGTTGATACCAGGCGTTCTGATTTTTATAATTTTTAATTCCGATGGAAAAATCGTCCACTACGGGGTTCGGATAGGTGACAATGTCAACCTCTCCCACGTCTTGAAGCGCATGCCCTATAATATCTTGGGCCTTTAAGGGGCGAGGCAGTTCATAAGACTGGCCCAACCCGGGCTCTTGGTCGGTGTCCGGCACTTCCTCTTCCACCGGAGGGTCTACTACAACAGGTTCCGGCAGGGGACTCAAGGGAGGTGCCTGGGCATCTTCCCCTCCGACTATCGGTGCTTCCGACAAGGGTTCCGACGGGACCTCATCCACTACGGGATCAGGAGTTTCAACCGGAGTCTCGGGTTCGGGCAGGCTAGGGTTCTCCTCAGGACCTTCCTCTTCCCCTTCGTCTACCGGCGCTTCCGGCAAGGGTTCCGACGGGACCTCATCCACTATGGGGTCAGGGGTTTCAATCGGAGTCTCGGGTTCGGGCAGGCTAGGGTCCCCCTCAGGACCTTCCTCTTCCCCCTCGTCTACCGGTGCTTCCGGAAAGGGTTCCGACGGGACCTCATCCACTACGGGATCAGGGGTTTCAATCGGAGTCTCGGGTTCGGGCAGGCTAGGGTTCTCCTCAGGACCTTCCTCTTCCCCCTCGTCTACCGGTGCTTCCGGCAAGGGTTCCGACGGGACCTCATCCACTACGGGGTCAGGGGTTTCAATCGGAGTCTCGGGTTCGGGCAGGCTAGGGTTCTCCTCAGGACCTTCCTCTTCCCCTTCGTCTACCGGTGCTTCCGGAAAGGGTTCCGACGGGACCTCATCCACTACGGGATCAGGGGTTTCAATCGGAGTCTCGGGTAAGGTGGGATTTTCTTCGGAATCTTCGATTTCCTCTTCATCGACTTCCTCTTCATCGACTACCGTTTCTTCCTCCATTTCGGCCTGTTGCACACCTTCACAAACCAATATACGGGGTGATTCAATTACACTATAAAAAATACTTCCAAGGGAATAGGCCACCGACCCACTGCCGGAAAGAGCATCACCTCCTGAAGCATTATAGATTACCATATTTTCGGATGTATTACTTATATTCTGCTGAGCTTGCACACAAGCATAGCCGAAAACCAATACTAACAAGGGGACAATTTTTTTCATAAGTAGCGCTATCGTTGGGGGACAAAGGCTACTTGTATACGTGAAATTACCTGTTTTGGATTAATAATTTACTGGAAAAAACAAGATCTGCAGAATTACTAATAATCGATGTAATATATTATAATATCGACAAAATACCCTTATTTAGATCGTTTTCCCCAAAAAACCACCGATGGTCCCACAGTCGTCATCAGCTATAATTTCAACAAGGTCAGTGTTTTTTCAAATCGGTTCAATACGCTCACTTTTAAAAAGTAAGTGGACGACCTAAGATCGTCCATCGGTAATTTTGTTGTAGCTGTATGAATACGCTCACTCTTTATAAGACTCCCCCTAGAATCGAACAATTCGTATCGGGCCGTTTCATTTTCATAGTCCAAAATATCGATCAGCACATAATCGGTAGTAGGATTCGGATAGGCCATTACCTTTAGCGCCGAAATATCTTTTAAGTCATCGCCCTTTTCTAGCTTGGCCTGTTGTATACATTGAGACACCGTATTGTGCTGTGTTTCTATATTGGTATAGAAGAGAGCCCCCACGGAATATACCACAGAACCTTTACTACTGCTGGCCTCGCCCCCCGACACGTTCAAGGAAGCCATGGCCGCGGAAGAATTTTCGGGCTTTGCCACATTTTGCGCCTTGCCTACAACACAGAAGGCCAATACGATAAGGGAACTAAACACTTGTTTCATGCTGGGAGAAACGACCAATAGCCACTTGTATTACAAGCCAAGGCAGCATTTATGATGGTTTTCGACCAACTGCACCATCACTTACCGTTTATCGATGTTTAACGCCCCTTATGTGTTCCTGGAAGCCAAAGACAGAAACACACTTCTGTTTTTTCCGCTTGGCACCGTAGGCACAACACACCGGCCCAGATACCGCTGCGTAAATGAACGCTAGGTTTCAGCTACTTAAAAAGGTAGTCTAAATAGGCCTATTCTAGAACTAAAAACAGACTATTGAAAAAAAGGTCCTTCTAATGGCAAATCTTTAAACATAGCCATATTGATACCCATAATTTGAATCTGACATTTTAACGTCATTCAACAAAAAGCCCATATTCTTGAGTTTTCCATGAGCATTAATATCTAGAATGAACTCCATGACTTTCTTTTTGGTATGACCTGCCCTAATTAAGTAGAGTGTTAAATCAGCATACTCACTTATTAAAAAAGTGTCCGCCAGAATCATTGAAGGAGCCGTATCCACAATCACATAATCGAAACTATTCTTAAGCTCTTTGAACATATAACCCAATTTCTCGTTTTGCAAAAGCTGAACAGGGTTCGGAGGTACTGGCCCAGATGGGAATAACTTTAAATTTTCATGTAGTTTTGAATCCTCAATAAAATCATCAATCGCGCTATCTGAACCCGCCAAATACGTACTTAATCCTTTAGCGCTCAAACCACCTCCTTCATAACGTTGCAATTGGGGGTTTCTTAAATCGGCCCCGATTACGACAACACTTTTTCCGGTTTGAGCCAAGGTCATTGCAAGATTGACAACTGTAAACGTCTTACCTTCCCCTTGGGTCGATGAGGTAACATATATACATTTTCCCTTTCCTGCCGTGGCTTGCCCCCCTATGATATAATTTAAGTTAGCACTTAAAATATTAAACGATTCCGCAATCAAAGATCTCTCATTTGCCCCAACTACAAGAGATTCACCTGCCGTTATATGGGGAATTTCCGCAACCAAGGGAATCTGCATCGCAGCAGCCCTCCTTATTTCTTCTCGGGTTCGTATTTTATTATCCAAGAGTCTTTTTATGTTAATCGACAGAAAGGGTATGAACAAACCTAAAAGCAATGATACGGCTATGACTATTTTGTTATTGGGTGAAATCGGCACGACATTAGCGTGTGCCGCATCGACCAATTTTGCTTTCGGCGCCGTAACCGCAAGGGCCAACGAATTTTCTTCACGCTTTTGAAGAAGGAACAAATAAAGAGCCTCCTTAATGTTTTGCTGACGTTCAATTCCCCTAAACTGTCTTTCTTGAGAAGGCACCTCGGAAATTTGAGACCCTAGAATACCGGCTTGCCTACTCAGATTATCCCCGGCTATTCTTAAATTAATTCGCCTACGTTCCAAACTTGCCCGAATATTGCTCTTTATCTGCTGAACTTGATCTGTCAAACGAACTACAAGAGGGTTTTTTTCCGTTGCTCCGTTCAACAATCGATTCCGCTCAAGCAAGGTAGAGTTGAATTCATCTATTAAGGCATTGGTGCCCGATTCGTCAATCCCGAGATTGGTCGGCAACAAATTAAAATCATTGGTTCGCAAATGCTCGATCATAGCATTCGTGAGTTCCAATTGAGTACTTACTTCCTGCTGCTGTTTCTCATATTCACTTGCATTTTGAATTATAAGGGACGATTCCGCATCAATATCGGTCAACCTATTGGAAGTCTTAAATTCTTCCTTTCCCGATTCGACAGAATCTAGTTCGGAGTTGATTATACTTAACCTTTCGTCAATAAAAAATGCACTATTTCGTGCAATCAAATTTTTATCTTCGATAGCCTCCTGGTTATACTCAAAAATCAATTGGTTTAAAATGTCCTCTGCCCTTTCCCTTACCTCGTCAACAATATTCACACGAATCAAGGTCGAGTTTTCATCAACCAATTCAACCCCTAAATTCGCTATATGACGACTTGCAAGACTTTCTACGGAAACAAACTTAATATCCACCCCGACCGGCTTGTCCGGTTCTGGAACAAAATCTTCATTTGCCTCAATTACAAAATCAACGAAATCAAGCTGGATTACATCCCCAAGTTCACCAACGAGCTTTTTTTCATCGAACAAAGTAATTTCAACACGGCTTGAGTCCATTTTTTGAAGACTAAAAAAGTTACTCTCTCCTTGCACCGCTTTTTCCAAAACTTTTTCATCCATGCGCATAATCCGTAACAAATACGGACTTTGCTTATAGACCTCTCGCCTCGGGAATCCCTCTTGATCATAATATAAAACCTGAAGCTGTAATGCCTTCACGGCATTAACCATTAAACGTTTTGATCGCAACAGACCGAGTTCATTTTCTATGCTACTCGTACTTAACCCTTTAAGCAGGCCTAAATCAGCAAAGGCCGAAGCATCTCCCGATGGGCCTTTACTTTTTTCATTTTCAATAATTACACTAGTGGAGGCCGCGTAGGTTGGTATTGTAAAGCGAAGGTACAAGAGCCCCACGACCAAGGCTATGACAATACTGATCAAGAACATAGGCCAATAGCGTAGATAACTATCGAGCAACTCCCTAAAATCAGGTAATTCCCGTTCAGAAGTGTAATATTCCTCTTTTTCTATAGCCATAATTTTTTTACAAGTTTGATATTATCATTATTCCTATCAACAAGGGCCGATTAAAAAGCACCTATAGAATATCTATTTCAATAATTGACGTTTTAAAAACTATTACCTCTTTATCGAGGGCTTTCCTTTAATTTTTTCTTTGATCAAGTAATACAGAAAAACAATTCCGTAATAGATATACCTCTTCCACATTCTTTTAGGTTCGTTCAACAAACGCCCCAACCATTCAAACCCCAAATTTATCCATATTTTACTTGGTCTTCTCACCGTTCCGGCATAAAAATCGAAAACAGCCCCTATAGAACAAATTAAACTGGTATTTAAGTTCTCTTTATGGGCATGACTCCATTTTTCTTGTTTGGGTGCCGTCATCCCGACAAAAAGAACATCGGGACGGAATGCATTTACAGCGTTGACCATCATTTCAGAATCATGTTGGTCAAAAGATGACTTATAAGGAGGTGAATAACTGGCAACAGAAATATTGGGAAACTCCGATTTTAAACGTTTTTCGATTTTTGTCAAAGTATCTTCAGAAGCGCCTAAATAGAAACATGAGCCATTAGTTTCGTTCAGCTTATGCAATAGAAAGTCATGTAAATCGGCACCCGCTATCTTTTTAATCTTTTTGCCTTTCAAAAATCTTGTGGCCCAAACCATACCGATACCGTCTGGCAAAAGAATGTCTGCATGTGCCAAAGCCTTTTGAAACTCCTTGTCTTCTTCAGCTATACAATAGGAATACTGATTTACCGTATTTATCTCAAGCTTACTATTAAAGGGGATGTTTTTTAATTCATCCACAAAGAGGGAATACCCTAAGCATTCTTCCGTTTTTAAACCTTTCATCACAATAGCACTTTGAGTAATGGAAAACACCTCTCTGTTGGAGAATCAATTCAAAAACTGCTTATTCGCTGATTTCCAGAAGTATGGCCATTAAATTATTTTCAAAAGTTTTATACGTATACATTTTTTCATATCTATTTCTACCTTCTTTCCCTAGTTGCTCACTTAAACTTGGATTCACAACGAAACGTTCAAGAACCCTTGCCAACTCTTTCCCATCCTTGCGAGGCACCAAAAATCCCGTTTTCCCATCTTCCACAATATCATCGATCCCCCCTTCATGGGTACTGATTACAGGCAAACCGTATTGCATTGCTTCAAGAAGCACTAGAGGAAAACATTCATTATGATAGTATGTAGGAAAAACAAATACGTCAGCATTACTAAAAAACCCTATCTTCTGTCTTCCGTATTGTTTCCCATGGGCGAATATATTTTGCGTAATGCCCAATTGCCTTACTCTCTCATAAAAATAATCCTCCGAAATATCGGACCAAGCTCCAATGAAGTGACATTCAAAATCCAGTCCTTTTTCTTTCAAAAGACTGCAAGCCTCTAAAAGAACCAGAACTCCCTTCTCTTCCATCATGTTGGAAAGAAAAAGAAATTTACATGGTGTTTCAGGAAGCCTTTGCCTTTTTTGTACAACATCTGACTCTTCCGGTATTCCATTAGGGCAGAAATACACATTTTCCGGTCTTACGTACCTTTGTATATCATAAAACAAAAGTGATGATAACTGAATACTATTCGTATTTTTAAAGACGAAACTATATAATAAATGGTTCAAATACTTCTCGCTACTTTTTGCTACTCCCTTATTATGAAAATGATACAGAATTTTCTTACCAAATAACTTAAGTATGAGTACTATCAGAAAATCCTTATAAAACCCAGCTCCTTTTGCCGTCAGGGTCATATAGCACAAATCATACTTCTTCGTGCTCAAGGCTTTGATTACTTGCCAACCTATAGCGAAGGTCGTTGCAATCTTTTGAAAACCTCCCTTTCCGATTTTACTTAAGGTAAAAGAGGTTGTCAAATTAATATAGTCCGTCTCGAATGCCGAGTTGATCTTTTGACTCTCCTTAATTTGTTTCCCAACCATAGCCGCACCATTCACGGGAGGGGGAATATGCAATATGAAAAGAATTTTTTTCTTCATTGACACATTTAGTATTACAATAATTGATTCTTATAGCAAGCGTAGGTAACAAACCGTTTAACTATTTCATTGGGGGAAGAAGTGGGGGGACAGGAGACACGGTTCTAACTATCAGGTGGAAATGTAGCCATTTTACCCGATTCTTTATAATTACTGGGAACCTTCTTTACAAAATTCTGTTATACCAATATTATTCTCTGCTAATTCGTAGCTCTTTGGCAGGGTTACCCCCTATTATTGAGTTAGAAGCTACATCTTTTACAACAACGGACCCGGCACCTATCTTAACATTATCACCTATTTTTATATCACCTATAATACAAACATTACAACCTATTTCTACGTTATTGCCAATAATCGGGCTGCGTGACAACTCTCCATTTGACAAGATTTTATTTCCAATAGTGGTAGAATTCCTAAGTGTACAATTCTCTCCAATTATAGTTCCGTCATTAACGACCAATGCTTGTCCATGAAAAATTTTCAAGCCTCTACCTATTCTGGTTTTATAAGGCAACTCTACCCCAAGAAACCACTCCACAGTAATTCTGTAAAATACCAGATAAGGGATAAACAAGATAAAAACAATACGGTTTCTTGTTGCCAAATTAGCCAATCGAAAGCCTAACATGATTAACTGTGCCTTGATATTACGTTTATTGCTTTTCCAGTCTTGAAATAGGTAGCTCATCATTTTACATAGAATTAAAAAAGGTTCTTTATTTTAAACTTAATTCTATTGGTAATGCTATTCATACTACTAAATTGTTTGAGAATTTCAGCATCAACCGCAATACATTCTTGGAATGTAAAATTGTTTTCAGAGGTATCATCAAGCTCAACATCAAAGCGATTATATTTTTGATTGGTATGTGTAGCCTGTTCACTAAACCCAATGTTTCTAACCTTAGAAATCAAAGGAAAAACACTATACAGGTCATGTTTGTATTGATGATAATTATATCGGATCGCCCACGAATTAATTTTTCCTTCTTTTTGCCTTTTTAACATTCTGAACAAATCGCTTCCATATATGTTGAACTCACGTATTTTCTTTCTGTTCTTAGAAAAGGAGTCAAAATCACGAATCTCCCAATCAATACCCTGCCATTGATCATCCCAAGTTGCCCAGCCCCATGAAGATGACCTTTGGGCAAAGAAAGCGTCATAGCGGTACTCATCCGATTTTCGCTTACGAACGCCCATATTATAGCCACATATTGACAAAATTCTAGGGTTTTCCCGATAGTACTCCAACCCCTGGTTCATAAAGACTAGAAAATTATCGCTTACCAGCAAATCGTCTTCTAATACTATAATTTTTCCATGCTCCTTTAACACACCAGACACCCCGGTAATTATAGAATGGGCCAGCCCTTTATTTTTCTCTGAAAACCTTAGTTCCACCTTCTGAAAGCCCGTTACGGTTTTCAAATAAGAACGAACTTTCTCCACACCTTTTTGGTCTTCGAGTGTTTTGGGCCCATCTGAAAACACATAAAGAAGACTCTTACTTGCCAATTGCGCCTTTTTCAAACGATCTATGGTCTGGGCTAATTCCTCTATGCGATTATACGCAAATAGTGCTATTGGACTCAAATTCTGCGCCTGGCTATTCATTTTTTAGAAGTATTAAAAGTTAAATCTGTAGGCCTTTGAATTTTGGGTTTAGCTAATTTTCTCCGAACGACCGGCCCCATTGACAATATAAAAAAACTTAATGCCCAAAAATCTTGCGAACTATATAAAGAGGAGGAAAACATTCCAAAAACCAATACTTGCAAAAACAATAAAACCACCCAACCCGAATCATCTTGTTTCTTTAACAGAAGGAATGATTTTTTTAAGGTTACCAATACCATGGCGACAAAAGGTATTCCACCAACAAGACCTGTCGTCATAAACGCCTCAATAAAAAAATTATGGGGATACCCCCCATTACCTATACCTGACGGAATTAAATAGTAGCTGCCAAAAATCGGCGAGTCTAGAAAATGACCTATGGCATTCGCATAAATCAAATCCCTCCCACTTGTTTCCCCTGTTTCTATGGCAGATAATAGTCGGGTTACAATACTACTGCCCACAACTTCTGACAATTCGATCAAAAAATCCAACGAAAAATAAAAAACCAATGCTGAACATCCTACCAATATTACCCCTTTGACAAGACCTGACTTAGCTAAAAAATAAAAACCGCTAACAGCCAAGAGTACAACTACAGGCGAACGAGACCCAGCTTTCATAATAGAAACGATTCCTAAAAGGAATAAAAGCACATAAAGTATTTTGCCATATTTAAATGGCCTATTAAGGAAACCGTACATGGCAATTAATGCCAAAGAGCATCCCATTTGCCCATAATTTATGGTATTCACGGTAGAATTGGCATCATAGCGCCCAACTAATGGTGGAGGGCTTTGTTTCGCTAGAAAAAAAGCGATAAAGAGCCCCAAACCCAAACTGGTTAAGAAGAAAAAATAAGATTTATTTTTTACAAAAGCCTTATCATATCGAAAGGCAAAAGCTATAAGTATACTTAAAAACAATCCTATAAAATCTTTTGGCTGCCCCATCCCAATTGGATAATTCTTCCAAAAGACATCCATAAAAACATTAACCAAGTATATAAGCGAAACAAAAAGAAAAAGTTGTTCCCCCCAGTTAAAACGATATAATTTCCGATGATGAAAGGCTATTATAAACACAGCTGCAGCGACCCTCAAAGCCCATAATCCATTCGAAGCAAATGAAGGTGGCAGACCTACAAGATCAGGTATGAAAGTAACCAATAAAAAAAGGCTGTAAAAATTCAATGAAAAATGTAGCCTTTCCTTGTAAGTTTTATAAAAATTCATATTTATGTTTTAATCCAAACACCATTACGGGCATTTAGAAAATACTATCCCAGTTTGAAAAAAAGCCCAAAGCTAAATACCTAATACTTTTTCGGCAAACATTTTAGGGCTATGGTTTTTAACGAATTGATGCTGACCAACTACCTCTGCTTTTTTTCCTATCATTTCAACCATCTTCAAAGCAATATGTTTCGCATCGGGCACGTCTAACAATTCCCCCAATTTATATTTTAACACCAACTCCCTTAAAAGTCCTGCATTAGTCGCAAGCACCATTTTCTGAGAGGCAGCGGCATGCCCCAATATACCACTAGAGAATTCAGCATTTTTATAGGGTAACAAAACTGCATGACACTGGTCAAAAAGACTCTTCATCATTTTCGATGGCACAAATTGATTGTCCCAAATAATCTGAACGTCAGTTTTATCTTTTACTTCCTGAATTCGACCCTTATATACGGCCATGTCATTTTCATTACTC
The DNA here is from genome assembly GCF_002211465.1 of Zobellia sp. OII3. NCBI lineage: Bacteria > Pseudomonadati > Bacteroidota > Flavobacteriia > Flavobacteriales > Flavobacteriaceae > Zobellia > Zobellia sp. OII3. Next base: position 188,967 of record NZ_MWRZ01000001.1, read on the forward strand.
GCCTTACCCACTAACAAAATAGCTATATCCTTCTGCTCGGCAACATCCACACAATGAGCAGAATTAATAACTTCATCGGTACCTTTTCTTGCTCCCAAAGCCCCAATATGGAGGTATATTTTTCTATGCGGATCAATTTTATAATGCTCATAAATATCGAAATTCGGCAAAGGCCGAAGCTGGGGAATGGGATCAGGCAACATGTGAAAACAATTTGTGCGAAACTCTTTGTTCATATAATCTACCGTTTCGTGATCATTAAGCACAAAAACCTTCCTTACCTTTGGATTACCAACACACCATTTGGTAACATAGTACCGCTTATAAAATTCTACTTTCTGTTTTAAGGATTCTCTTTTTAACCTATAAAACTGCAAGAACAAAATTGAAGTGAGTTCATAGGAAAACCTCCTAAAAATAGCTGCGTATTTAATGAAATGGAAATCAAGGGCCACAACACTATCCACCTTTAATCTATTAGCGTAGCGATTCATAGTATCAAAAGAACGAAGCGACGACCATATACCATTGGAAGCATCTAGTTGTTGTGATTCGTCTAATGAAATGGGTGTCCAAATGATGTTTTCAACATTTTTGGATTTTAAATAAATGTCCGGGAACATTTCAGAAAAATTAGGATGAACTACAAAATAGTATGTAACCCCACCACAAGGGGACTCGTGTAAATAATCTACTAAATGCCCTATATACTCTGAATGATGACCTGTGATAACAGTATCATAAATAAGTTTCTTCAAAATTTTAAATATTTTGTGTATTTAAACATCCCCATTTTCACAACCATTAGGTTCTAATTCCAAATCTGTAAAGAAAAAGTCTAACGTAATATTTTAAGGCATAAATCAACGGGTGTGCTTTTCGATTAGCCAATATTGTACCCTTAAATTTTTTAGTTTTAATATCATCTAGAGACTTTTGATCATATAAATAACCATCATTATGAATGTATTTATAAGGAAAATATCCATAGTCACTTAAGTCCCCTTCAAGTAGAATATTTCTTTTTTTACACAAAAGGCTGAGTACCGATTGATCATGTCTATGGGCATTAAATTCCGGATAATTATTTAATCCCATAGCATTGGGGGTGTCACTTATAATTCTATGGTCACTACAATATTTGAGGTACTCTTCTACAAAACTAATTGATTTCGGGCTTTTCTTAAGAATAAAGAAATTACCGGTAACCTGAACGGTATCGGAAAAATTCGGTTCATCACATTCCATCAAAACAAAGGCATCCCGTTTGGTCCACTGTCTTTCAATCAAAGGCAAGGTAAAACATATTACATCTTCATTTTTCTCATTCATGTAATTTATAATTCGCCTTACATTTTTCAAAAATATTGTTCCACTGTCCGCATAAATCAAATAATCTCCTTCCTCAATTTCAGCTAAAGCTTTTTTTACCAAATAGGGTTTCCAAAAATAGTTGCCAAACCCCTTAGAATGCTTTAACAACTCTTCATTTTGGTTCAAAAAAGAAGAATCTATATCTTCAGGGCTATATTCAAAAACCTTATCTATACCTCCCAAAAATTTTGCCGTAACAGTATTCCAACGCTGTTTCGTTTTAAAATCTCCATTAGCAAAGTTTAAAGAATATACCATAGCCATTATTATTAGCACAACAAATTTCCCTAAGCAAAAAGAATCTCGAAAAAACTTATACGCTCTAGTTTTTGTGAAAAAATTTCACAGGAAAACCGATGTTACACCAGCCTCCCCTTAAACTTAACCCACTAGATATCCGCATTTTCCTTTTTACCCCTACTTCATACAAGCACTTTCAGCATGATAAACTCCTCAATGCCGCTATCAAATTTTTCTAATGAATTTTGCCGGATTCCCTCCCCAAATTTCGTTTTCAGGTATTGATTTTGCGACAACACTGCCTGCCGCTACGATAGATCTTTGACCTATTCTTACACCTTTCGTTATAATAGAACTCGCTCCAATGAATACATCATCTTCTATAACAACAGCAGCACTTTTGGCATTTACGCTATCCGTCTCAACATTTCTTCTCAATTTATAGTCCAAGGAATGCATATCAGAATCAAAGAGAATCACATTGCCCCCTAATTTCACATTATTGCCAATCGTGATTTTTTCCCTACTCCAAATGGAAACGCAACTCATCCCCACATTATTCCCTATTAAGATTTCAGCCTTTTCATCAACCCTGATACAAGTTTTTAAATTGCGCCCAAGCGGATTCATCATATTTCCACTAATTACATTAAGGTTATCGCCTATAATCAACTGTCCTCTTACAACAAGTTTTATCGGCCCCATAACCATAAGGCTTTTACCTACCTTGACACCAGCCAGGTAAAAAACGAATAGATTCTTTAAAATAAAAAATTTGATCTTTAAACGTTCGAACATTGTCTACAAAATGAATATTTCAATAAATCAACTTTTGGCCAAAGACATATTTGACATTATCATTATAGAAAAAAATGAACATATAGATTCATTTGTTCCAAAGTCCTTTCGCCTTGTTATTTATAATTTTAAAATATTGTATCGGATATATAATACATGCTATCAACAATGAAACACAGGTTGCCAACATCACTCCTGACAATCCCCAATTGAGCGTTTTTCCAAAATAAATACTTAAAGGAATATTCATTACCAATGAAAACAAACTCACATAAAGTTGTAGTCTCATTTTACTTATCCCATTTAAGAATTGGACATAAATGGCCTGAAAAGTCATTAATAGGGTAAACAAAGCCATTGAAGCAGATAAACCCATGGAAACATTTATGGTATCCCCTACCCAAATATTATAAAACCAGTTTGAAAAAATCACCATTATGAATAGTACTACAGGAACACCAAACCAAATTTTCTGTAATTTTCCAATAGAGTTTTTTATCCAATCATATTCCTTTTTAGCATATGCCTCCGTTATTGCAGACCAATAAGGCGCAACCAAAATGGAATAAGACATAAAAACAATGGAAAAATATTTTTGGGCCACATTATATGGAACAACTTCACTAGGACCAAAAATTTTTGTGATTATAAAATTATCCGTTGAAAATAAAACTAAAACACCTATTTGGATTATGAAAAAATTTAATCCAATACCCGTAATCTCTTTAAGATATTTAACTTGAAATAAAGATATGGTAGGTTTATAAATCTCATATTTCTTAGAGAAAGCAAAAAAGTTCAAGCCCAAAAGGATCAAAACCGGCAAAGCAGAAAACAAGATGCCATAAAGCAAAAATGAACTTACATCCACCCTTAATAAAACCCAAATCAAGAAGAGCGATAAAATTCGGGTCAAAAATTCAATCTTTACATTAATCGAATGGTTTTGGTCTGCTAGATAAACAGAGGTTATCAATTTCAGAACCAATTGAATGCAAAAGAAAGAGAATATTATCAACATTAAGGTCTGTAGCACCTCATTTAGGTTTTCACCAGTATTAAAAACCAAGGACCAATCTACAAAACTACTTACAACTAAGAAAAGGAGCATTAATCCTAAAGCTACAATACCAATAGTAAAATAAGCACAGCTAACATAAGCTCTAGCCAAGATATCATTACCAACGGATTTAGCTTCGGCAAATTTATTTCTTAAACCATGACCTAAACCAACATCAAAAAATGAGAACCAACTGACAAAAGAGCTGATTGTCAACCAAACCCCATAATTCTCAGTGTTTAAATAGTCAATGGTTAACGGAACTATCAGAAAATTAGATACAACACTCCCTATTTTAAATATAAAGGACCAACCTATATGCTTTAGAATGTTTTTTGTTCTACCAGAAAGAAATTTAAATCGGCTCAGAAAATCACTTGTCACCCCTTTCAATTTGAATAAATTTATAATAATTAAAACAGAAACATTGTTTTGTAGTCCTTAAAGAATATTCCATACAACTTCTCCGTTATCAATCGATTAACAAAATCTAAAATAATAGCACCGCATTGAAAAACCTTCGAATCAAAACAAATTAAACTATGCATTGAAATACGGCTCCGCCTTGTGAGTCCCACATCAAAAGTGCATCCACATAAAAAAAAGTTCCTGCGAAATGTTCAGAATTCAACATAAAGCCAAAGCCTAGACAAACGTAATCTTTTATGTAAAAGTAAGTTAACTTATGATTTCATCCCTCGAGGTGTTTGTCAACTATTGAGAATATGACAGCAAAAGCTTTAGCATTTTTTATTAATTTTAACAAAGCATCGCTCCTGACCTAAAAATAGCGAGACAACGCTTTAATTATTACACACTTCATAATTAACACTTTTTAACACATCAAACACAAGAGCAATACGCATTTGCCCTATATAGTTTCTTTTAATTATAAGATTATCAACTGCCCCCAAATCGGCAAACATCAGTCTTAAATGTTTTCCGTTAAGTTATTTCATTTGAGCTTTTTATCCTTTTTTTATAGTTGCCCTCTCATCAGCCCACAATTGAGCTACCGTAACACATTTCATGAAATCATCACTTAGCTTAACATTATTTCAAGCTAGTCTCCATGCCCGCTTACTGGTCTGCCATACCCAAAAAAACATCTTGCGACCCCCTGAACCTAAAAGCAATATTACGTTTGTTTTACGCTTGTTTGACAAAAACATAAGATTTAAATAATGGTGTTTAAATAGTCCTTTTCCATCGTTCCACTACTGAATTTCAACGATTGGCGGATAGCATACCTCAGTGAAGAGCCAAAGCTTTAGTGCTTTTTCCTCCTTTTTCGGTGTAACATGCAATACACTCCTATTCCCACATTTCACCTGAAGTCACCAATCAAAATTATTAGCCTTCTGCAAACACCTATCAAAAAATAAAATAGGATATTTTTTAATGGCCTTCAAAAGAAACAAACGATTAGTTCCATATTCAGAACACCAACTTAAACAATGTAGGAATAACCTTTATTTGGTCTATGAATTAGGTATATGAACGAAAAAAAACGTGGTTTTCTGACAAAAAGTATTCTTTGCCCGTATATAGTCTAAAGCACTTATTTTGAGACGATTTTTCAGAAGTTCCCTCTCTCTATATAATCTAATCTGTATTGCTGGTGTATTTGTATGTACATCAACAATATCAGCACAGGTGAAAATCGGGGAAAACCCTGACCAAATAGATGATACTTCATTACTTGAACTAGAAAGCACCACACGTGCTTTAGTTCTAAGCAGGATAAATAATGAGCAAATGTTCGCCATTAACCCTAAGGAAGGGGCCTTGGTATATAATACCGAAGAATCTTGTGTATTTTATTTTAATGGCGCTACGTGGGCCGATCTTTGTAACGGTTCTGGAGACCTCTCTTTTACGGACAATAATGATGGTACTTTTACAATTCATACCGACAGTGGGTCTTTCACGTTCAATACAGCACCGGAAACCCTTACACGCTTTATCGATAATGGAGACGGTTCTTATACCTATGTGGATGAAAACAAGCAAGAAACCATCATTAACACTGGCATATCGGGCGTAGCCCATAGAGGAACACCAGGGTCGATTTTTTTTGCAAATGAAGACAATGGTTCGCCTTTTGAAGCCAACGAACATCTATTTTGGGACAATACCAATAAAAGATTGGGCATCGGCACAAATACACCATCAAACCAAGTAGAGGTGGTTGGTATTTTGAAATCATCAAGGATTACCAGTTCATTTGGCACGGCAAGTTTTCCTTCGTACCATTTTACCGGAAGCTTCAATTCTGGCCTATTCGTCCCTAGTTCAGGTGATTTGGCGATGGCCTCCGCCGGAAAAGAAGTGGCTCGTATCACGGGTGGCAATCGAATGGGCATTATGGTGACCAATCCACAAGCTACCTTACACGTCGGGGGGGACCTTAGAGTTGATGGCGCCATTATTGGCCGCAATGGAACCACCGTAGCCAAACAACAAAAAACTGAAACCAATATTCGAAGACTCTCCAGTAGAAAAGCTCATTTAAGCCTTACCGATTACACGGTAGTTTTAGAGGATGCAGTGGAATACCTTTCCCTACCTATACCTGGAGAACAGAATCTAGGCCACATTTATATCATTAAAGATTTAGGAGGTCAAACAACCAAACTCAACATACCTTACGTTGACCTAAAAAGCAAAAAATCCTTGAACACCAAACACAAGGGCACCTTATGGTTACAAAGTGATGGCACGGATTGGCAACAGATAAATTAGATTTGACCACCTATATGACTCAAAAAAGTCATTCTTAACTTCAAAGTAATATCGTATATGGAATACTATAACAAATAGCTTATCCATTAACTTTCATATTTCACTTTCTCTTTAGCCCCTAAAATCGTACTTTTCAACTAGGTTTCTATGTAACGATTTTTATGAAAGAAGAACTGTTCACCGATTTTCAGGAAGTTTCCGCGAAAGCGTGGAAACAAAAGATCCAGTATGATCTTAAAGGGGCCGATTATAACGAAAAATTGGTCTGGGAATCCCCCGAAGGCATCAAGGTCAAACCCTTTTACCATGCCGATGACCGGACCACCGAACTTTTGCCCGCCCCGACTGCCCCGAAATCATGGAACATTGTTGGACATATTAGCGTAGAAACAGCTGCCACGGCCAATGCTAGGGCCTTGCACGCCTTGGAAAACGGAGCCGACAGCATTCGCTTTAGCATTACTTCGGCCCCAGCCGACCTTAAGGCCCTGTATCAAAACATCGCGCTTGAACATACCGAGGTTACCCTTGATTTTCAAGACCTTCCTCCAGATGCCGTACAATACTTGGGCACCCTACAAAACGATCCTTTGGCCCTGAATCTAGACCCTATAGGCAAACTGGCCCGCAGCGGTAACTGGTACCGTAGTATGAAAGACGATTTTGAGCTGCTCGATACGCTACTGCTCCCGCCCAAAGCCCTTCCCCAAAAAAACACGATCAGCGTAGATGCCTCACTTTACCAAAATGCGGGGGCGACCATGGTGCAACAACTGGCCTATGCCCTGGCCCATGCCAATGAATACCTGAACCGCTACCCAAACTTGACCTCCCTAAACCTTAAAGTGGCGGTAGGCGGGAATTATTTTTTCGAGATTGCGAAAATACGGGCCTTGCGAAAGCTTTTCAATTTGCTCGCCCCGGAATACAACAGTAACCTGCATTGCCACATCGAAGCCTTTCCGTCGCAACGGAACAAAACCCTCTACGATTACAATATGAACATGATACGGACCACTACCGAAGGCATGTCGGCCGTATTGGGCGGGGCCGATGCCGTCAGTAGCCTGAACTACGACTTTATATATCACCACAACAACGAATTTGCCGAGCGTATGGCTCGCAACCAATTGCTTATCTTAAAGACCGAGAGCTATTTCAACTCGCTTGAAAAGGTAGCGGACGGCAGCTACTATATTGAAAGCCTTACCGACCAACTGGCGGAAAAAGCCTTGTTGCTCTTTAAAAACATAGAGGCGGGAGGCGGTTTTTTAAAACAACTGAAACAGCACACCCTTCAAAAGAAAATCAAGGAAAGCGCCCAAAAGGAGCAGCTCCGCTTCGACAATACACAAGAAGTATTGGTCGGCAGCAATGCCTACTCCAATCGCGAGGACCAAATGAAGTCCCAACTCGACCGGAATCCCTTTATGACCCGACGTGCGCAAAAAACCTTGATCGAACCGATCATTCCGAAACGCCTAAGCGAAAAATTGGAACGGGAACGCCTACAGCAGGAAGGATGGCAAGAACGCTCAAATCAGTAGAACGTGATTCAGATGAGAAAAGACATACAGCACATAGCATTTGAAAAAAGGCCGGCCGAGGCCCCGACCGGAAGCGACAGGGAGCACCTAAACTTTGCGGCGGGCATCCCTCCTTATTTACGCGGCCCCTACAGTACCATGTACGTACAACGCCCTTGGACGATCCGGCAATATGCCGGTTTTTCATCGGCGGAAGAAAGCAACGCCTTTTACCGAAGGAACCTGAAGGCAGGCCAAAAAGGACTCTCCATTGCCTTTGATCTGGCGACACACAGGGGATACGACAGTGACCACGAGCGAGTGGTCGGCGATGTGGGGAAAGCAGGCGTGGCCATCGATACGGTAGAGGACATGAAAATTCTCTTCGAGGGTATTCCCCTGAACGAAATGTCGGTCTCCATGACCATGAACGGGGCCGTATTGCCCATTATGGCCTTCTATATCGTTGCCGCCGAAGAACAAGGTGTGTCTTTACAGGAACTTACGGGCACCATACAAAACGATATTTTGAAGGAGTTTATGGTGCGCAATACTTATATCTATCCGCCTTCGCCCTCCATGGAAATTATTGCCGATATCTTTCGCTATACCAGTGCACATATGCCCAAATTCAACAGCATCAGTATATCGGGCTACCACATGCACGAAGCGGGCGCCACCGCCGAACTTGAACTGGCCTATACCTTGGCCGATGGCCTGGAGTATATCCGAACAGGCCTTAAAGCAGGACTCGACATCGATAGTTTTGCGCCAAGACTTTCCTTCTTCTGGGGTATCGGCATGAACCATTTTGCCGAAATCGCCAAGTTAAGGGCAGGGCGTATCCTTTGGGCGAAACTGGTAAAACAGTTCCATCCGAAAAACGAGAAATCGATGTCGCTCCGCACCCACTGCCAAACCAGTGGATGGAGCCTTACCGCACAAGACCCCTTCAACAATGTGGCCCGGACCACCATAGAGGCCCTGTCGGCCGTATTGGGCGGTACCCAAAGCCTGCACACCAACGCCTTGGACGAGGCCATTGCCCTTCCTACCGATTTTTCGGCCCGCATTGCCCGAAACACCCAATTGTTCCTACGGGAAGAAACCAAAATCACCAAAACCGTAGACCCATGGGCCGGCAGCCATTACGTGGAACAACTCACGGAAGAGCTCACCCACAAGGCTTGGGAACTGATCCAGGAAATAGAAGGTATGGGAGGTATGACCAAGGCCATAGAAACGGGCATCCCCAAATTACGTATCGAAGAGACGGCCGCTATAAAACAGGCCCGCATCGACAGTAGCCGCGATATCATCGTCGGGGTCAACAAATACCTGACCGAAGATGACGATATGTTGCAGATTCTGGAAGTCGACAACCACGCTGTACGGAAAAAGCAACTCGAACGCCTACAATCGGTAAAGCAGAATCGCGATAAACAACAGGTAGAACAGGCCCTAGACCGACTCACCGAGGCGGCACGACAAATTGCGAATACATCACAAGGGCAAAACACCCGCGAAAATTTATTAGCTTTAGCGGTAGATGCCGCAAGACATAGGGCCACCTTGGGCGAGATCAGCACGGCCCTAGAAAAGGTATTCGGCAGATACAAGGCTAACATTCAATCGATAACCGGCGTGTATTCAAAAGAAATAAGGGAAGACAAAAGCTTTAAACGGGCGCGCGAACTTTCAGACCGCTTCGCCGAGCAAGACGGTAGGCGCCCCCGCATCTTGATTGCCAAAATGGGCCAAGACGGGCACGACCGCGGCGCCAAGGTCATAGCTACAGGCTATGCCGACCTAGGCTTCGACGTAGATATAGGTCCGCTCTTTCAAACCCCTGCCGAAGTGGCCAAGCAGGCCGTTGAAAACGATGTTCATATTTTGGGGGTTTCCTCTTTGGCCGGAGGCCATAAGACCTTGGTACCCGAAGTGATCGCCGAACTAAAATCTTATGGACGCGACGATATTATGGTTGTAGTGGGCGGTGTCATACCGAAACAAGATTATCCCTTTCTACTCGAAAGCGGGGCCATAGCCGTATTCGGACCGGGGACCAAAATTACCGAAGCCGCCCTTCTTATTCTCGAGATCTTACTTGACGAAGGCCCCTGAGTTCAAATCTGAACTGAAAATCAGGCATTTTCACAGCTACACTTTTTCCTGCTGAAGAAGTGAAGCCTCCCTACGTTTTATATTGTTGAGCAAATAGCAAAATACAACAAATTTGTACTATTTGTACTACAAATTTAACACATTTTAACTCCGTCGGCTAAAATTTTGAAGTAAATTTAAAGATACAACTGCTCTACATGATGAAAAAATCATATTGACAAGGCTTAAACTCATATAAATCTACAACCCTAAGAATAGAATCAATGCTGGGAAAAAAACTAATAATCGCATCGACCCTACTATTCTTGATTACGTGTAGTATTGTGTGGAACCTTTCCGTTCAACGCATCAATCTGTATAAAAAAAATATCTCCCTCGTAGAGGAGATTACGACCAAGAACAAACTTAAAGATGCGGAATCGCGACTTTTTGAACTCTACAACATCAGTAAAAAGAATGTCATTTTTCTAAGGGATCTTATCGAACTGGACCTTAAAACGAATATTCCTATAGAAATCACCCAACAGAAACTGGCCCGTTTTCTCAATATCGACAACAATTATTTTCAAGTCCGCCTAATCGACCGTAATGGCATGGAAACCATCCGGATCGAGAACAAAAACGATACGGCCAACACCAATAATCAATACAAAGGTGACCGAGACTATTTTAAAAAGGCACTGACCTTGCCCAAGGGAGAGGTATACATTTCGAATATCGACCTCAACATAGAAAACCATGAAGTGGAAGTTCCACATAGACCGACCATCCGGTTTTTTACCCCGATCTTTTTACAACATGAAGTCAAAGGTGTCGTAGGGCTGAACCTCAACGCCACAAAATGGCTGGATAACTTTAAGGGACAACACATCAGTTTTCTAAATTCAAAAAACGAGGTTTTCTATAGTAGTGATAACGAGAAATCATACGAAACCACTAAAATCGACCTTAATCAAAAAGACCCCTCCGGCGATCCCTATTACCATGTTCGTAATATAAGCCATGAAGGGAAGCATATATGGACCCTCTATACCAAACCCGACCTTGCATCCATACAGAGCCAATTGTCGGAATACAAAAAATCGACCTATATCACCTCGGCCATTCTAACCCTTGGCCTTCTCTTATTATTGGGCATCGTCTATATGCTCTATAAGAAGAATAGGCAAGTCAACACCCTTAACAGGATCGTCACCCAGCAACTCAACGAACGCAATACCCTCTTAAAAGAAATACACCACCGCGTAAAGAACAATTTACAGGTCATTACCAGTCTCTTAAGCCTACAATCGAGTTTTATAAACGACGAAAAGATAAAGGCCTTGTTCAGGTACAGCCAATACCGTATCAATTCCATGGCCATTATACATGAAATGCTCTACAAATCGAACGACCTGAATAGAATCGATTATGGCCGCTACGTCAACCAACTGGCTACGACCTTGATCGCTTCCATGAAGGGCCGAAAAAAGGAAATCGATTTAAAACTTGAAGCCGAAGAACTTCATTTGAACCTTGATACCTCGGTACCACTAGGCCTAATGATCAACGAAATCATTACCAACTCATTGAAGTACGGTTTTAAAAACAAAGACAAGGGTCTCATTACCATCAAATTCGAAAAAGCACAATACCCCAACTACCTTTTACACATTGGGGATAACGGAAGCGGTTTTTCAGAAACGGTGAACTTTAGGAATACCAAATCATTGGGCCTAAAACTCATTCATATGCTCACCCTACAATTAAAAGGCAACATAGAAAAAGACAATAGCGAAGAGGGCACTCATTATATAATAACGTTTCAAGAAATTGAACAGATATCTTAACAGTATGACTACAAAAGTTCTAATAGTAGAAGACAACCTGATTATACAAATGTTCATTGAGCACATCATTACCAATGTGGGCAGCACGCATGTAAAGACGGCCGACAATGGTGAAGATGCGCTCTACATCATAGAGTCGTACATGCCCGACGTAGTGCTGCTCGACATAGGACTATCGGGAACGCTCAATGGCATTGAAACGGCTACATTCATTAAGGAGAAATACAAAATTCCTTTTGTATATATTACGGGAAGCTCCGATTTAGGCACCTTGGAAAGCGCCCGAAAGACCGGCCCGATCCACATTCTCAAAAAACCCATAGACGAATACGAATTGACTTCGGAATTTGAAATCATACGCCAAAAGCTGTACGAATCAAAATTTGAAAGCTCAAAATAACCATACTGACTACGCGCCGAACCCCACTCCTAGGGGCAAAACCCACTTCCAAGTCCCTGCAGATCCGTTGAAAAACCCCCTATTTTTCAACAAAATCTTATTTTTGCCGCCACCTGTCCTTTTTTTTACGAAAATAAACTATCTTTGCACCGCTTTTGAAATGGTCGCGTAGCTCAGCTGGATAGAGCATCTGCCTTCTAAGCAGACGGTCCCAGGTTCGAATCCTGGCGCGATCACGACACTCAGAAAACCATGCTCTTATGAGCATGGTTCTTTGTTTTATGGAAAAACCAAAACAAAGTTTTAGGTTTTGGAAAAAAACAATGGACCGGGACGACAGCCCATGGTTTTCTATTTGCACCATTGATAAAAAAGGAACACTAAAGGTAATCCTGGCGCGATCACTCTTAGTAAAAAGGCTTCCGAATTATCGGAAGCCTTTTTTTATGCCTTTTCACCAGGCTAACCATTGGTTTGAAAACCTCTTCAACAACAGGGACTTCAGAAACGGCAAAAGCCCTATAGGGCCAGTGCTTTTCCTGTAAAAACAAGATATTAAACTATTTCGCTACAACCACGGAATCGCCAGCCACGAAAAACGCTTCAATTTCCGGGTCGACGCCATAGTTGACGGACAGCGTTGGGCTCTTGGTCTGAAGTTTTTCAAGAGCTTCCTTAGAAATGCCGGTTTGATACACATAGAGGTTTTTTAGTCCCTTCATATTTTCAAAGACCGGTATACTCTTATCGGTAATGGAAGTGGCATAGGTCTTTAAGAACTTCAGGTTTTTCAAGCTCGCCAACTTTTTAAGTTCGCTGTCACCTATAGGGGTTTTGTCGATTTCCAACCATTCCAGATTTTGGCATTTTGCAACAAAATCCATTTCCGTGCCCCCTATGGGCAGACCACTCAGGTCGAGTTCCACAATATGGCCAGCAATACGCTCCATGGCCACAATAGCCGCTGGATCGTACTCGGGCGGCAAATACACATCAACGCTCAATGCATTGGAATTGCTTGCCACCCGCTCAATCGTCAGATAATCCGATCCCAAGTTTTGTAGGGTGCTATCGGCCACGAAGGGCAAGTCCGCCCATTTTGACATGGCGTCGGGCTCCATAAGCCCTTTGATCAGTGCGACCAAGGGTTCGCTTTTGGGCAATTGATCAAAACGCAAGGTATCGGAAGCCCCTAAGGCCACCCATCTTTCCAAGATTTTGATTTCCGCATCCGTCAGGGGCGTTTTCCCTTCGGGAGGCATATGTTCTTCGTTTTCCAAGGGCAAGTGTAACCTGCCTATCAATTCGCTCTTAAGGGGCTCCCCTGCAACAATCGTATGCCCGCTTTTACCACCTTCCAGCAGTTCCGCCATATTGGTCATCAGCAATTCCCCCTTCTTTTTATTGGCATTATGGCAAGACACGCATTTGTCATCCAAGATACGCGCCACCACGTCGGTATACACTATTGGGTTTTCGGGTATCTCTTTTTGTTTTTTTGATGTCGGAAGGGCCAAAAACTCTTCCCCATGGGTCACCATTCCACCATAGTGTCCCGTAAACCCTACCAAAACGAGTAAAACAACTTGAAGTCCTTTCACGTAAACCGTACGGTCCAGCCCCCTATCGCTCAGAAGGTACCATACCGATGCCATAAGGGCCACGGCGCCGCCCATCCACTGGTGCCAAAAGAGCAAATCGCCCTTTACGGCCGCTTCCTTTCCGAGAAAAAAACCGGATATAGCGGTAAGCAGGGCCGATAATACGGCTATGACCAACAAGCGATGTGGAATTGGCCTTCCCGTCAACCCTAAAAAAGCAGCTATAAGCAAGAGTACGATCGGAAAGTGGAGCACCAAGGGATGCCAACGTCCCAACCACGCCACCAGATTGGGCAGTACGATATACGCATCAAAAACCAAACAAAATACCAGGAATACGGATAGGCCCAAAACGGTATAATCTACCCAACGTTTTTTTAAAATATCGGTCATCGGCTACGCTAAAAGGTCTTTGACTACATTACCGGCCACATCGGTCAATCGAAATCGCCGACCTTGATATTTATAGGTCAATTGCTCGTGATCAAGTCCCATGGCATGCATTAAAGTCGCATGAAAGTCATTTACGTGTACGGGATTCTCAATAACGTTGTATCCAAACTCATCGGTCTTCCCGTAATTGAGTCCGGGTTTGATACCGCCTCCGGCCATCCAAATGCTAAAGGCCCTTGGGTGGTGGTCCCTACCGAAATCGGTCGGATCAAATTTGCCTTGGCAATAATTGGTCCTACCGAATTCACCGCCCCAAACCACTAAGGTATCTTCTAACATGCCCCGCTGCTTCAGGTCCATGACCAGGGCGGCAGACGCCTGATCCACATCTTTGGCCTGGCCTGCCATGGCATTGGGCAAATTACCGTGTTGGTCCCACCCTTGGTGATAGAGTTGTATAAAGCGTACGCCATTTTCCGCCAATCTTCGTGCCTGTAAGGCGTTTGCGGCATAGGTACCCGGCACCTGACAGTCTTCACCGTACAGTTTGATAATCGATTCCGGTTCTTTTGAAATATCCATGACATCCGGCACCGACATTTGCATACGGTAGGCCATTTCATACTGGGCAATACGCGATTCTATCTCATCGTCGCCCGTCTCCACATGGTGTAGCTTGTTCAATTGGGAAACCTCGTTCAACAAATGGCGCTTGTCGGATCTTGAAATACCGTCGGGATCGTTCAAGTACAATACCGGATCTTTGCCCGAACGCAATAGTACCCCCTGATGTTTGGAATCTAAAAAACCACTTGACCATAGTTTGGAGTACAGTCCTTGGCTATTGCCCTTACCCCGTGAGGTAAGCACAACGAAAGAGGGCAAGTTCTTGTTTTCGCTTCCCAAACCGTAGCTCATCCATGACCCCATACTGGGACGACCCGAAATCTGGCTTCCGGTTTGAAAGAAGGTAATGGCGGGGTCATGGTTAATGGCTTCGGTATGCATACTGCGTACCACCGTGATATCATCGGCTATTTTTGCGATATGGGGAAAGTAGTCACTGATCCACGTTCCGCTATCGCCGTATTGCTTAAAATTGGTAGCCGCCGGCATCAATGGAAATTTGTCCTGCCCTGCGGTCATTCCGGTCAGGCGCTGTCCGTTCCGTATCGATTCGGGCAAGTCTTCCCCCATACGTTTGCGCAAGGTCGGCTTATAGTCGAACGACTCGAATTGTGAGGGTGCCCCGGCCTGGAATAAATAAATTACCCTTTTCGCCTTGGGGGCAAAATGGGGTATCCCCAAGGGCTGGGTCAAAGGTTGGGCATTGCCTCCCTTGAACAAATCGGGAATCAACAATGACCCTAAGGCCAAGGAACCGATACCCACACTCAGTTGTGAAAAAAAATGGCGTCGATTTCCCTTTAGCGGATTTTCTTTTTGGTTTTCGTCTTCTTTCATGGCCTATTCTTTTGTAATGGTTTCGTCTAAATTGTAAATCACCTGTGCCGTAAGCATCAGGGCTGCCGTTTTTCCGGGATCGACCGGTAATTGTTCGTATTCACCGACCGCGATCAGCTTTTCTGCACTTTCACTATCGTTCTTGTATTGCTCCAATGCGCTGTGGTAATAACCGTTCAAGGTCAATAACTCCTCTTCCCTCGGACTCCGCACAAGTATGCGCTTAAATAGGGTCGCCACAATATCGGGATCATCGGGGGTGGCCTCTATACAACGTTGTGCCAAGACCCTTGCCGCTTCCAATACCTGGGTATCGTTCTGCATCACCAGGGCCTGTAAGGGCGTATTGGTCTTCTGCCTCCGTACTTCCGAATAATCCCTTGTAGGCGCATCAAAAATCGTCATGTTCGGCGGTGGTAAAGTCCGCTTCCAAAAGGTGTACAACGAACGACGGTACAAATCTTCCCCGGTATCGGGTACGTATTTGGTAAGTACCCCGCGGTGGCCCCCCGCATTGGTCTCTTCCCATAGACCCGCAGGTTGGTAAGGTTTTACGCTAGGCCCTCCCAGTTCAGGGTTGAGCAAGCCGCTTGTGGCCAGAATATAATCCCTGATCATCTCACCGCTCATTCTAAAGCGCGGTGCCCGTGCCAACAATTTGTTTTCGGGATCGGCCTTTTTGAGATCGGACCGCAATTCCGATTTTTGCTGATAGGTTGCCGATAGCATTATCTTTTTTAGGAGGTACTTGATATCCCAATCGTGTTCCACAAAATCTACCGCCAGCCAATCCAATAGTTTGGGGTGGGTAGGCAGGCTTCCCTGAACTCCGAAATCTTCGGAGGTCTCTACCAAGCCCTTACCGAACAACATGGCCCAAATACGGTTTACATATACCCTTGCCGTTAGCGGATTTTCTTTATCGACCAGCCACTGCGCAAGTCCCAATCTATTCTTTGGAAGGTCATCGGAAAAGGCCAAAATGGCCTCGGGCGTTTTAGGGCTCACCGAATCTGCCGGTTGATCATATTGCCCCCTGTTTAATATATGGGTCGTTCGCGAAGCCGAATCGTTCATCACCATCACATTGATCTGCGACAGGCTATCCATATGGATAAACGATAAAACGTCTTCCGTTTCCTCCTTTGAAATAGTGATATAAGGGGGGTCGGCAAAGAATTTTCGCCTTCCTGCCTGAACGGCATCCATCTGCAAGCCCTTTTCATTGACCTGATTAAAAAAGGCGAACATCTCAAAATAGTCGGCCTGAGAAATGGCGTCGTACTTGTGGTCATGGCATTGGGCGCATTCCAAGGTAATCCCCAAAATGCCCTTCCCCAGTGTATTGGTGCGATCCAAAACGTAATTGGTACGATACTCTTCTTGGATTACCCCTCCTTCCTGGGTTATGGGGTGGTTGCGGTTAAAGGCCGTGGCCAGTATCTGCTCCTTGGTTGCATTGGGCAATAGATCACCGGCCAGCTGCCAAGTTAAAAACTCGTCATAGGGCAAGTTTTTATTGAACGCATGGATAACCCAATCACGCCAAGGCCACATGGTACGGTAACTATCGTCTTGATATCCGTGCGAATCGGCATAGCGGGCAACGTCTAGCCAAGACTGCGTCATACGTTCACCATAGGCGGGCAACGCTAAAAAAGTATCAATGATCTTGGCTACATCGGTTTCCGACCTAAGCTGTTCCACCTGCTCTAGCTGGGGCGGCAAACCCGTTAAATCTAAGCTTATCCGTCGTATTAAGGTTTCTATGGCTGCCCTTTCCGAAGGGACCAAACCTTTTTCTTCCAGTTTTTCCAAAATGAAACCATCGATTTCGTTCTGCACCCACTGTGTGTTTTCCGTTTGGGGGGCGCTTTTCTTTTTAGGAGGAATATAAGCCCAGTGCTTTTCGAACTTTGCCCCTTGTTGGATCCATTTTTTTATTAATTTCTTCTCATAGGAATTCAAGGCCAATTTTGAATCGGGAGGGGGCATCAACACATCGTCATCATCGGAAACGACGACCTGGTACAACCTGCTTTTCTTCAAATTTTCAGAAACGATGGGATAGTGTCCGGGGTTTTCGGAAAGCTCCTTAAAAGCTGCCTCTTCCAAATCGAGACGCAAGCCCGCCTTTCTTTTATTGGCATCGGGTCCGTGACAGGTATAACAATTGTCGGAAAGAATAGGTTTGATATGAAAATTGTAATCTACGGTTTCAGGAAGCTTCATATCGGAATAGGCATTCTGTTCCCTATCGAATACCCCTTTCTTATATAGGAAAAGAAAACCGATCAAACTTGCCAAAGCTACTGCAATAATTACCTTATATTTCA
Organism: Zobellia sp. OII3; assembly: GCF_002211465.1. Lineage (NCBI taxonomy): Bacteria > Pseudomonadati > Bacteroidota > Flavobacteriia > Flavobacteriales > Flavobacteriaceae > Zobellia > Zobellia sp. OII3. Next base: position 206,857 of record NZ_MWRZ01000001.1, read on the forward strand.
TTTTTAGGAATAGTACATTATACACTTAATGTTATTCCTTAAAAGTAATCGTTTAGGGCTCTGTCGGCAACTCAATGAGTTGTACTTTTTCGCTATTCTTTAGTATTTTTTGAATATTCAGCCTCGTTTTCAATAAAATCACCAAAACTATCAATCAAAAGATAAAAATACATCAAGGCCAAAGCAGACATAGAGAGGTTAGGCCGAGAGTGTACTTAAGGCCAACCAGACCATGAGTCCCCCGCCGACCTCAAGGGCGGACTCATCAATATCAAAGGTGGGGGTATGCAAGCCCGAGCCAATATGCTTTTCCGCATTGCCCACACCCAACATGTAGAAGCAGGCGGGACTTTGTTGGCTGTAATAGGCAAAGTCTTCCGCAGCCATCCATTGGTCCAACCCTAACACGTTTTCCTTGCCGAGATAGTCTTCGGCCAAGGCCTTTAGCCGCTCGGTCAGTACAGGCTCGTTTTTTAAATGCGGGTAGCCGTGGTTGATCTTTAGCTCGCAACGGCCTCCCATGGCTTCGGCCAGTGTCGTCACCAATTTGTCGAGTTGTCCCAAAGCGGTCTTTCGCCAATCTTCGTCCAATGTTCGGAACGTACCTTCTATGACCACCTCATCAGGAATGACATTTATAGCCCCATCGGCGATTACCTTTCCAAAAGAAAGTACGGAAGGTATTTTGGGATCGGCCCTACGGCTGACCAATTGCTGGGCGGCCACTATGATATGGGAAGCGATCAAAACGGGGTCTATGGTCTTTTCGGGCATGGCGGCATGCCCCCCTTTCCCTTTGACCGTTAAAAAAAGTTCGTCCATACTGGCCATAAACTTTCCGGAGCGGAAACCTACCTTTCCCACCGGGATATCGGGCCGTACGTGTTGCCCTAAATGCGGAAGGCTTCCTAAAGCCGTATAGGCCTTCTCACGGATGACCGCACTCGCTCCACCTGGACTCAACTCTTCCGCAGGTTGAAAAAGCAGCTTTACGCTTCCTGAAAAATCTTCCTTCAATTCCATTAAAATCTTGGCACAGAGTAAAAGCGAGGCACTATGGGCGTCGTGACCACAGGCATGCATGACCCCATCGTTTTTGGAAACATAATCGACCGCATTGCGTTCCTGAATGGGCAAGGCATCGATATCGGCCCGTAAGAGTACCGTTTTTCCCGCTCGCCCCCCATGGATGGTAGCCAAAAGGCCCGTTTCGGCAACCGATACAATATCGGTCACCCCTAGCGACAACAATTGTTCTTTAAGGTAGGCACAGGTACGGTGTTCTTGAAAGGAAAGCTCAGGATGCTGGTGCAGATACCTTCTTACGGAAACAAACTCGGGAGCATATTGGGCGGCAAGCCTTTTAATCTTTTGACGTTCATCCATAGAAAAGGTTTTTAAAAGCCGACCTCCGAAAACACCTTAGTTTTTTGAGAAGCGCAGATCGAAATTAACGGTAACCTCGTCCCCTACGATAATCTGCCCGAACATCGCCGTGGGGGGTTCCATTCCATAATCTTGTAAGGTCAATTGCTTTTTTCCTGTAATTTTCAATCCTTCGGAATCGGATTCCATATCGACCGGAATCTCCACGGAATTCTCTACACCTGCGATGTTCAGCACCCCTACAAAAATCGATTTATCCTTTACTTCCTTAAGTTTGAACGTTATGGTCGGGTGCTCTTCCTTCTTAAGGGCGGCGTGCATTTTTTTATCCATGGCCGCTCCACGTTCACTCTGAATATTCTCGACGGCCACCTCAAAATCGATTTCGGTAGGCGCCGTACCGTCGTAACCCAATCGGCCCGAAAGGGCATTAGCCGCAACCGTCCAATCGTGCACGGTAGAAGTGCCACTGATCGTCAATTTACTCTGATCGGAAAGTACGTATTCATCTTGTGCCCTTCCCACAAAGGTAAAAGCGACCAAAAGCCATACTAAACATATATTTTTCATTGTAAGCATATGGAGCCAATTAAGTGATTGGCGTTATTAATTCTATTTCAACCTGACTTAGTACGCCCTACTATTCGTCCAAAACAATTTGCCAGAACTTTTTCTGCTCTTCAGGACTGGGCTGTTTCTTAGGACTCACCAACCGAAAGCCAACATAATTGGAATCGGTAAACCACCAAAAACTCTTTGGGATCTGGGGATCTCTTTTTTGTTGTTTCAGACTTGAGGCCGACCGAGCGGATGAACGCAGTTTATCGGCATCATCGTCCCATGAGCCCCCTCTGTACGACCTCGGGTGTATTACCGTGGGTGTCACCCATGGATTTTTAGCATCGGTTGTGGCATAGGCATCGCTCTTATACTCGTCCAAGGTCCATTCCGCGGCATTTCCGTGCATATCGTACAAGCCCCAAGGATTCGGTTTTTTACTTCCTACTTTGGCATACTTCCCATCGGAGTTTTTATAATAGACCGCATAGTCATCCAATTGCGCAAGGTCATCCCCAAAACTGTAGGCCGTTTGTGTTCCCGCTTTTGCGGCATATTCCCATTCCGCCTCGGTAGGCAATCGATAGAATTTTCCGGTCACGGTACTGAGCCATTTGCAATAGACCAAGGCCGAATAGGCCGACATACTCACGGCAGGAAAACCGTCCTTGCCCATACCATAGGAAGGATCCTCATATGGTGGGCTTGGTCGGGTGATCGCATCGATTTTCATCACCTTATCATTCTCCAATTTAACAAATAGCTCTTTGTTCTGCTTAAAGAACAGTTCGAACAAATCCCAAGTCAATTCATGTTGGGCCATATAAAAGGGGTCGAGTTCCACTTCCTTCCGAGGTCCTTCATCGGCCTTTCTGTTCGCTTCAGTTTCTGGACTACCCATGGTAAATTTTCCCGCGGGGATGTAAACCATCTTAAACCCCTTATCGGTGCCGGGTACGATTTCAGTATAACCTTCAACAGCTTCCGGAACGGCTTTAGCGGTAGACGGGGTCTCCGTCTTTGCTTCTGGAACTGGGGTTTCTGCCGCTGGTTTTGAAGTTTTACAAGACTGTAGCATCACGCCTAGAAGGCAGACTGCCATGGTAACTTTAGTATACGGAATTTGCATTGATGTTTGGTTTTTGTTAAAAATAGCTTTTTTTATCGATAGAACACAAACCCGCCCGCCTTAAAAACACAGTACGGACAAAGAGATAACAAGACTTACAGCTTTTGTTTGAAAAAGCAACAAAACCAATGATGGCATAACATTGTGGGGCACGGTCCACAAAATCGCTTCACCAAAAATAGCCTATATTTGGGCCTACACTAGAAATGATAAGCGCGATGAAAAAAATAAAACTACTCGTCCTTGCCCTGTTCGTATCGGCAGGTGTATTGGCTCAAAAGTCAAATACAAAAACCCTGGAAAAGTTCAACGAACTCAAAGTCTACGATCGTATTATCGTTAAACTTGTAAAAAGCAACGAGAACAAATTGGTCATTACCGGCGATGACAAGGATGAAGTAAACATCTCCAACAAGAACGGACTCCTAAAGATAAAAATGGAGTTCGATAATTTCTTAGATGGGAACGAGGCAAAAGCCACCCTATACTACACCGAGGAACTCACCTTGATCGATGCGAACGAAAACGCAAGCATACAATCCGACGAAACGGTAAAAGGGGAACGCGTTGAAATCAAGACCCAAGAGGGAGGACAGATAGAACTAAAAGTGGACATCAAGGATCTTTATACTAAATCCGTTTCCGGCGGGGAAGTAACCCTTAGCGGTTCGGCCGACCAGCAAGAGATTATGGTGAATACGGGAGGAAAAACCTACAATAAGCAGCTTGACACCAAGGAAACCACGGTAGTGGTCAATGCCGGGGGAAGGGCCGACGTAAACGCCTCCGAAAAAGTTAGCGCCAAAGTACGTGCAGGTGGATCCATCTACATTTACGGAAACCCTAAAAGCGTTGAAAAGGACAAAGTCTTTGGAGGAAAGATCAAAGAAATGGATTAAGCCTATTGCTCAATATCACGGGCTTCAAAGGCTACCAGTTCGTTATCTTGGAATTGCGGACTTACCTCTATCGGATTACAACAGACCTCACAGTCTTCGACATAGGTCTGTTTGCTTACGGACGGGTCCATCAACATAGATATCTCTTCCCAGCAATACGGGCATTGAAAAAAGTGTTCGTACATGCGTATCGGGTTATAGGTGAATCAAACTACGCCGCTTTGACGACTCGTAAATGGCATTTATAAGTGCCACGGATTTTCTGGCTTCCTCTCCATCTACCATTGGCGGCCGCTTCATCTGGATGGCCTCGACCATATCTTCGAGTACCGTTTTATGGTTTTCATGACCGATTGCGGTCGGATCCGAAGCCCCACTCCCCAAGGTTTCCGACGATACACCTTTAGGGTCTTCCCCTTCGACATTCCAAGCAATGATCTGCCCCCCTTCCATAATGATACTACCTTTCTCCCCATACACCTCCAAGCGCTCGGGATAGCCAGGATAAAGGGCCGTTCCTGCCGTAAGGGTGCCGATGGCCCCATTGCTATAATTCACGAGGGCAGCGCCCACATCTTCCCCTTCAATTTTGTGTACCCTCGTTTGCACATGGGCATAGACCGAAACAACGGGGCCCATAAGGTTCATAAGTAAATCTATGGTATGGATGCCTTGATTGATAAAGGCCGCACCACCATCCAAAGCCAGGGTACCGCGCCATTCGCTCTTTGCATAATAGTCTTCTGACCGATACCAATCGATACTGGCGTTTCCCATAAGCAGCTTCCCCAACTTACCCGACCGTATGGCCTCCTCGGCACGTTTATAGTCCGCCGCACATCGATTTTGAAGAACACAGCCCAAATAAACCTGGCGTTCTTTGCACAAGGTGATAAGGGCATCTATCTTTTCCGTGGTTACTTCTAAGGGTTTTTCACTTAAAATATGCTTGCCCGCCATTGCCGCAGCCTCGATCGCCTCCCCATGTTTACCGCTCTCGTTGCACACACATACAAGGTCGATATCGCTTTCGGCAAGAAACTCTTGGTAATCACTAAAGACCGGATATCCGAATTCGGCCTCAACTTCCCTAGCCCTATAGGGAGATGTAGTACATAGCGCCACGACCTTGGCCGTTGCCATTTCTGAAATACACTTGAGATAGGTGCGTACGATGGATCCCGTACCCACGATTCCGATACCGATTTGCGACATGTAAAAGCTATTTTGGAGTTTCGACTATACTACGAAGAAATTACGTAAGCGACAAACCAAGCTATTAGGTTACAGTTCAACATTCAACAATTGCCCCGTAAGTTGAAGCAATTGCAATTCCGCCAATTTGGCGTCATACTTGGCCAAATTCTTATTGGTCTGGGCATTCAAAAGATTGATCTGCGCCTGACGAAATTCTATAGACGTAATCCGCCCCAATTGAAACTGTTCTTTGGAGCGCTCAAAATTGTTGCGGTTGGTGATTACGTTCTGCTCTTGGATCTCATAAATGTTCAAGCGGTTTTCATAGCTCGCCAAGGCATTGAGAATATCACGGTCGACTTCAAGCTCTACTTGTTCTTGAAGCAACTCTTGGTTTTCATAGCTTATTTTAGAATTCTTGAGCAAGGTAGTGGTCCTTCCCCCATCAAAGAGATTCCAGGTCAGACTCGCCCCCAAACCGAAGGTAAGGCTAGACCGGTTACTCCCGGGAATAACTTGGCCCGGCAAAAACGAATTGGGCGCACTTTGGTTTAGGTTCCATCCGTAGGAACCCGTCAGACCGATTTGCGGCAAATACCCCGAACGATTGACCTTGATATCGTATTCGTTAATGTTCAGGTTGCGTTCCGCCTGAAGTATGGATACATTGTTTTCCCGTGCCTGGGCAATCAATTCGTCCAATTGCAAACGCGGAATAAACTTGACAATGGTATCTACCTGAAAGTCCTCGCTCAGACTTTGATTGAGCACAACGTTCAAGTCGCGTTTTGTATTGGCCAGTTGCTGTTTGGTGTTCAACAGGTTGATACTGTCATTGGTAACATCGACCTGGGCATTTAAAATATCCAATTTGGTATTTTGCCCGTATTCAAAAGCATATTCCGCCCGTGTAATACGGTCCAATGAAATTTCGAGGGCCTGCTTGAGCACATTTTCGTTCTCGGTAAGTCGCGCCACCTCAAAATAGATGCTAAACAATTGCAACAAGGTATTCTCTACGGTTTCCCTGGCCTGAAGCTCGGTAAGCTGATATTGTTCTTTTAGCCTTTTGTAATTATACAACCTTCCTAGTCCATCGAACAAGGTATAATTCAAGTTCAACCCGGCATTATAGGTTTGCGATTCGGCATGATCGATCTCTAGGTCTTCACGTGCGCCGCCCGACGTATCGAACTGCCCGGGGTATTCCGTGCTACTGTTCAGGTCATTGTAATTGGCTCCGGCAGTACCGGTCAAACTGGGAAGGTATCCCGAATTCAGTATCCCTTGGTTGTTATCGGCAATTTTGGTCAGGTTTTTGGCCATCTTTATACCAAAATTGTGCTCGAGGGCCAAACGTACGGCCTCTTCTTTAGACAAACGTTTTTCTTGGGCACTCAACCCAAACGTAAGGCAAAGAAAAATAAGGCTAGTTACAATTTTATGTATCATTCTTGTTCTGGTTTCTTTGGATGGGTAGTCGTAGGTATATCCTCCCCAGTTTGTGTCGTTCCCGTTTTGTCTTCTGACGCCTCCTTCAACAAATGTTCTGGCCGTTCAGACATATGTTCTTCTTCCTTTTGTTCCTTTATGGCGCGCTCAACCTCTTCCTTGGTAATATCGTCACCCGTCTTCAGCCACTTGGCCGTCACTTTAAACCTATTGCTAAAGGCCAAGAACAAAGGCAATAACAACAAGGTAAGCACGGTGGCAAATGCAATACCATAAGCAATGGATATGGCCATAGGCTTTAAGAACTGCGCTTGCCTACTTTTTTCCAACAAGAGGGGAGCCAGACCTGCGATAGTGGTTATAGACGTCAAAAATATGGCCCTAAAACGAGAACGCCCTGCCTCGTAAATGGCATCGTCAAATTTCATTCCATCGCGCAGATTGCCATTGAACTTACTAATGAGTACAAGACCATCGTTCACCATAATACCGATAAGGGCGATAATACCCAACATGGATAAGATGTTTACGGGAAAATCATGGATCCAATGCCCCCAAGCCACCGCGGTCAAACTGAAAGGCACCAATAAAAGCAATAACAACGGTTGACTAAAACTTCTGAAGGTAAATGCTATGGTAATATAAATCAACAACAAGACCGAAAGACCGACTACCCTTAAGGAACTCGTCATCTTATTGGCTTCCCTGTTCTGCCCTTCATAAGAAGCGCTAACGGTAGGGTATTTTGATTGTATCTCGGGCATTACCTCGGTACGGATTTCATCCATAATATCCGTAGCACTGGTGGTCTTAGCATCTTTAATATCGGCTGAAACCTGAATTTCACGCTGCCCTTCGAGGTGGTTGATCGCCACATCGCCCCGTTCGATGATATAGCTGGCGATTTCCTTTAAGGGTACGCGGTCACCACTTGGCGTAGCTATCCGCATTTCGTCAAGGTCGGTAATCGATGAGCGGTTTTCACGATCGTACCGTACCCAAACCTTAATTTCGTCTTGCCCTCTCTGAAAACGTTGGGCCTGTGTACCAAAAAACCCAGCCCTGACCTGGTTCATTACGGTACGGAGGTCAAGGCCTAACAAGTAGGCATTTTCCTTTAGTTCAAGTCTTATTTCCTTGATTCCCGCAGGATCATTGTCCGCTACATCCTTCAACAAGGCATTATTTTCAAGTACCGCCTTAAGTTCCTTTTTGGCCGCCTTCAATTCGGCAATATTGTTTCCTAAAAGGGAAACCGACACAGGGTTGCCCCCAAAATTTCCTCCCGAACCATAGATAAGGCTTTCCACTCCGATTACCGGCCCCATCAATTCTTGCAGGCGGTTGGTCACCATATCGGAACTAATTTCATCAGGTCTTTCTTCACCCGGCAAAAGGTTGATATCCAATGATGCGGCCGCACTACCCGGACCAATTTTTCTAATGGTGTTCTCAAACAAGACCTTACCCGTTCCCTTTAAATACTTTTCGGTAAGCTCTTGATTGACGATTATCGATTTCTCCTCAATTAACGAGATAATGGAATCGGTCACCTTTTCATTGGTTCCGTTGGGCATCAAGAGTTCTACGGAAACACGGTCACTGGCCACCCTTGGAAAAAAGGCGGTTCTAATGATCCCACCACCTACGGAGCCCAAAGTAAGCACCAAGGCCATCACAAAAAAGGCAAACATCAGCACCTTGTAGCGCAATCCGAAGCGCAAGGCCGGACTGTATAACTTGTCTCGCATCCAGACCATAAAACGGTCTCCCATTTCGTTGATAACACGCAACTTTGCAAAAGCTTTCCCTACGGCCGTCGTAGGCTCCTTATCTATGGTCTTCAAGGCCTTTGAGTGGGCCAAATGCGCCGGTAGGATAATCACGGCCTCAATTAGCGAAACTGTCAAGGTCAGTATAACAATAACCGACACCTCTCCAAAGAACTCCCCTATCCTTCCATCTAAAAACAGGAATATGGAAAAAGCCAATAATGTGGTGATAATGGCCGAAACTATGGGAGGGATTACCTCCATGGTACCATCAATGGCAGCCTGTATAGGCGACTTGCCCTTTTCGTAATGCTGATAAATGTTCTCCGCAATTACAATACCGTCATCGACCAGAATACCGATTACGATAATCATACCGAAAAGCGACAGCACATTGATCGTTACATCAAAATAACCGGCGAAAATGAACATTCCCAAAAAGGAAATAGGCAGGCCAAAGGCCACCCAAAACGCCAGGCGCGTATTTAAGAACAACGATAAGAAAATGAGCACCAAGATCATACCTACTATAGCATTTTCGGTAAGCAGCTCGGTACGCTGGTTCAAGGTGATACTACGATCACTGACCACGCTCAATTTTATGTTGTTATGTTTATGGTTGAAATCTTCTATGTATTCTTTCACCTTTTCCGCAGAGCCCAAAAGATCTTCGGTATTGGTACTGGTGATAGAAGCATTAACGGAAAGGTTCCCATCAAAATAAGAAGCATTGGGCGATTCTTCAAAACGGTCGCGTATGATGGCCACATCCTTTAACCGCACCGTACTACCCGAAGCATCGGCCCGAATAATCAGATTGGAAAGCTCATCGCCATAATAGGCCCTGTTATTGGCCCGTATCAAATACTCCTCGGCATCGGTCTTGATATTTCCCCCCGTTACCAAAATATTGGCATTGGCCACCGCTTGCGAAACTTCGCTAAAGGACATATTATAGGCCAGTAAGCTATTTTCGTTAACGGCAATCTCTATTTCCTCCAAGGGATAACCGCTCATTTCTATCTGGGAAATGCCATCGATCGTCCGCAATTCGTTCTCGACCTGTCTACCGACTTCCTTTAATGTAGCCAATGGTATATGGTCGCCGCTTATGGCGAAGGTTATGGTCTCCCTTACGGCCTCAAGTTTTGAGACGATCAAAGGCTCCATCCCCGTAGGAAACGAAGGCACCCTATCTACCGCATTCTTTACCTCGAGAAGCATAAAATCGATATCGCGACCCTTCTCGATCTCAACATTGATCACACCACTATTTTCCCGCGCCGTAGAAGTAACACGATCCACGCCCTCCAAGCCCTTGAGGTTATCTTCGATCTTAAGTACGATACCCTCTTCCACCTCTTGAGGCGAAGCTCCCGGATAAGTTATATTGATGGTAATGTTCTTTGAGTCGGTAAGCGGAAAATAACTCGATTTCAATGAAAGCGCCCCGACTACACCAAATATCATAAAGGCCAAGACAAAGACATCTACCGCAACATGGTACTTTATAAAATAAGAGATGATGTTCCTCATTATTCCGCTGTTTTTACATTAGTCTCATCAAAGACCTTGACCAGCATACCGGCATACGCACCGACCACAGGTTTGGAAACAATGGTCAATCCGTCAGGGACATTTTTTAGTATTACCTTTTTTTCGGAGAAATAAACGGGCTTAACATCAATGACATCCAAAATGGTGTCCCTAACCACAAAAATCCTATCGTTCTCGAGCAAGAGCCCCCTGTCGATCTCTATGGCATCTTTTTCTTCCTTGGCATCGAGGCTGGCCTCAAGATACATTCCCTCCTTTAGGTTGGGATCTTTTACCTCAATAAAAGCCTTGATGGTCTGTGAAGCCTGATCTACCTTTCCATTGATTCGGGTTACCTTACCCTTATAAGTCTTTGTTCGGTTCAAGTTGACCAATTCTACGCTCTCACCTACCATCAGCAAGTCTCCATAGACCTTACCTATGGCCACTTCCAATTCGTAAACATCGGTATTGATAAACTCGCCCAGTTTTTGGCCCGACCTTACCAAGCTACCTTCGGTAACCAAGGCTTCGGTGAGCACCCCGTTGAAAGGGGCGGATATTCTGTATTTGTATAAGCGTTGCTCTAAATTCTTAACATTGTAAAAACTGGTCAATACACCGCGTCCGGAAATAAAGTACTTTTCTTTCTCAGAAGTCATTTCGGGCAAAGCCGGCGTACTTTTATCCATATCGAAATCACTGAGATATTTTTGCCACTTCGGAAAGACCTCAGGATAATCGAGTCTTAAATCGGGCATTATGGAAGTAATCAAATTGTACAAACTGCTTTTGGCCGATTGTACACTTGCGGCATATTCGGAAGCATCGATACCGATAATGGTCTCGCCCGACCGATACACTTGCCCGGCCTTGAATAGCTTATGTCCTCTTTTAAAGACACCTTGAACCTCGGAATAGAGTTCTACCCTTTGTTTTGCCCTAAGATTACCGTTAGCCGGAATGACTATGGAAACCGTTCCGTTTTTAACCGTATCTACAAAAACCGTTTTGACAATTTTTTCAGGTTGAGGCCTTGGTCTTTTCTTATTGTTTACAATGGTTATGGCTCCGTAGATAGAAACTATAATCAGTAAAACACCAATAATGGATAAGATGATCTTTCTTGTATTCATAAGTGGTTGGGCTATTTGGCCAAAAATGCTTGGACTACAAAACTATTTAATAGTTTAAGCCCGTTAAGTTAAATGTATCTTAAAACATTGTTTTTTGCACTATGCACAAAAAAAGGGATACTCTACAGTATCCCTTTAACCAAACTAACTAATAAATTATGGAAATCTATTTTTCTATTCTTCGTCTTCAAATTTTGTATCGGCCATTCTTGTTTTGCCATACTTTACATTTTTGAAATCGATTTTATCGTCTTCCCTATCGTAATCGAATACCAAGAATTCTTTCTCTTCCAACGATTTCAAGTTCTTGAACGAATCAAACTTATTGTTTTGTATCTGTAATACCTCTAGGCTTGCAAGCTGACCGAATTCTACGGGTACATCTCCGCCTAATTGGTTATTGGCCAACACAAGCTCCTTCAATTTGGTCAGACCTCCTATTTCGGAAGGAATGCTTCCTTCCAAGGTATTTTCAAAAAGACCGAGGCTCTCCAATTGCGCCAAACCACCGACCGATTTAGGAATATTTCCCTTTAAACTATTACTGGAAAGGTTCAACACCTTTAAGTTCTTGATTTCCCCAATACTCTCGGGAATGCTTCCTGTCAAGAAATTATTGAATGCGGTAAATTCCCTAAGGCTTCGCATTCCACCCAATTCTTCGGGCAGTTCGCCCTTAATTCGGTTCATTTCCAATTTTAGCACTTGAAGTCTTGACAACTGGGCAATTTCTTTCGGAAGTTCGCCGGTAATCCCGTTAAAGGCCAAATTCAACTTCTCAAGCTTTTCAAGATTGGCAATACTGGCCGGGATCGTTCCTTGTAGGTTATTTTTAAACAAATTGATTTCTACCACACGATTGTTTCGCACGGTAATACCTTGCCATGTCTCTATATCAGCGGTCAAATCCCACTTCCTTTCCCACGAATCCCCATCTGTAGCATTGTAAAGATCTACAAGAAATTCTTTCTCTTTGTTCGGTACTTCGGCCCATACCGTATGCACGGTAATGCAGAGAAGTATCAGACAACTAAATAGATTTTTCATATCATGTTTTTTTCGATTGACAGTAAGCTTGGGCGTAAGTCACTGAGAATTACCCTACAAAGTAAGACTAAACATGGTCGAAAAACAAAAAATATCGATTAAGTGCTTGAATATGTTGTGAAAACCCGATAATCTGTTGTGAGAACAAACACGGGCCCTAGATTGGACCTTTTTCTAGAAATTTTCAAGTTCCAAGGTAATATCTTCCCATTTGGCCATCAGCTGCTCCAATTGCTTTTTCTTCTTCTGATAGCCATCGAAAAAATTAGGCTTGGCAATGGTAGCGTCGTAATCCATCATCAACTGATGGTCTATTTCGGCAATCTCCTTTTCAAGTCTAGAAATATCACTTTCTACATTGCTCAATTTATTCTTAAGTGATTTTAATCTCTTTTGATCCTTAAAATCGTTGCCACTGGATTTAGGCGTTACGGCCTTTTTTTGTTGGTCCTGTTTTTTTTCAATGGCCCTAAAATCTTCGACCTTACGTTGCTCAAGGTAAAAATCGATATCGCCTAGATATTCCTTAATCCCTTTATCCTTAAACTCATACACCTTATTGGTCAGCCCTTGAAGGAAGTCCCTATCATGCGAAACCAGCACCAGGGTACCGTCAAAATTCTGCAATGCCTGTTTCAGCACATTCTTCGATTGTATATCCAAGTGGTTGGTAGGTTCATCCATAACCAACACATTAAAGGGTTGCAACAACATTTTGGCCAGAGCCAAACGGTTTCTTTCCCCTCCGGAAAGCACCTTTACATATTTTTCGACCTCATCTCCCCGAAACAGGAAGGATCCCAATATATCCCTTACCTTACTTCGGTTCTTTTCGTTGGCGGCGTCGATCATGGTATCCAATATGGTTTTGTTCCCATCAAGGTACTCGGCCTGGTTCTGGGCAAAATACCCAATTTGCACATTGTGCCCCAACTTCATTTTACCTTCGTAATCAAGATCCCCGACCATTATCTTGGCCAATGTGGATTTTCCTTGGCCGTTTTGTCCCACGAAAGCGGTTTTACTATCACGTTCCAACAGCAGGTTGATATCTTTTAAAACCTCTTTGCTTCCGTAGCTTTTACAAAGGCCTTCTAGCTCAGCTATCACCTTACCGGGCGTTACCGAAACCGGAAAACGCAGGTTCATGACGGCGTTGTCATCTTGATCCACCTCAATGCGCTCCATCTTATCCAGTTTCTTGATAAGCGATTGCGCCATGGAAGCCTTGGTACTTTTGGCCCTAAACTTTTCGATAAGCCGTTCGGCCTGTTGAATTTCCTTTTCTTGGTTCTTTTGGGCATTGAGCTGTTGCTCTTTGATCTCGCCCCTAAGTTTTAGAAATTGTGAATACGGCTTATTGTAATCGTAGATCCGGCCCAACGAAATTTCTATGGTTCGGTTGGTCACGTTATCCAAGAACATCTTATCATGCGAAACAATGACAACAGCCCCCGTATAACCGTTCAAGAACTGCTCTAACCAAATGATCGACTCAATATCCAAGTGGTTGGTAGGCTCATCTAAAAGCAGTACATCGTTGCTTTGTAGCAATAACTTGGCCAATTCTATTCGCATACGCCACCCCCCTGAAAAGGTATCGGTCTTTTTATCGAAATCCTCACGCTTGAAACCAAGGCCGAGCAAGATCTTTTCGGTCTCGCCCTGGTAATTATACCCCCCTAAAATTTCATACCGATGTGTAATATCGCTCAAATCGACCATTAACTGATGGTAGATCTCACTTTCATAATCGGTTCGTTCGGCCAATTGATGGTTGATATCATCGAGCTTGAGCTCCAATGCCTTTATTTCCTCAAACGCTTGATACGACTCTTCCAAAACGGTACGTCCCACGACAAAATCAATATCCTGACGAAGAAAACCGATCTTGATGTTCTTCTCCGTAGCGATCGTACCCGAATCAATAGGCATATCTTTTGACAGCAATTTTAAGAGTGTTGATTTACCCGCCCCGTTCTTGCCGATGAGACCTACCCGGTCGCCCCCGTTCAAACGAAATGAAATTTCTTCGAAAAGATATTCTCCGCCAAAGGATACGGAAAGATTATGAACGTTCAACATACTATAAAATTCTAGATTAAGATAGGCTTCGTGCCTAAAAGGTGGTTTACTCTGTTACTAAGAAAAAAACTATTATTTGTAATAATCGTTACGTTGAATGAAAAGTCAAAATTGTACTTTTGTCCAAAGTTTTGCAAATGTTAAAAAAAGGAAACAAACTATACAGCATTTTAACAGGAAGTTGTCCCAAATGCCATGAAGAGAGTATGTACGAAGACAAAAACCCCTATCATTTGGGTAAAATTTTCGACATGCACGAACGTTGCTCCCATTGCGGCACCAAATATAAGATCGAGCCCTCTTTCTTTTACGGGGCCATGTACGTTAGCTATGCCGTGGGTATCGCCTTTGCCGTAGCCGCATTCGTCATCAGCTTTTTATTCGTAGGGACCAACTTGGTCAACACCTTTATTGCCATCGTCTGCACGATGATCGTGTTTATGCCCCTGATCATTCGACTTTCAAGAAACATCTGGATCAATTTCTTTATTGGCTACGACCCCAATGCCGTGGCCGAATACCATAAAAAAGCTACCGAAAATACTTCTGCGTAAAACGGGCTATATCGAGCTGTGGGTCTAAGGCCTCCCTGTTTTCGACAAAACCGTACAATTGCTTCGATGCCGATGGCCCTATTAGCACTCCTCGGGAACCAAAGCCGTTAAGCACATACATATGCTCCATTTTGGGATGTCTGCCCACCAAAGGCTTCCTATCCTCGACCGTAGGGCGTATACCCGCAACTTGGTCGATAAGTTCAAAATCGCATTTCAACACGGCCCGTAATTTATCCAATAGACCGTTCTTAGCGGCTTCGGTAGGCGTATTCGTCTTGTCGTTCCGCTCATAATTAGCCCCTACCCGATATACATCGCCCCCTTGGGGAATAATGAATATGGCCGACTTAATGGCCTTATCCTCTTTTAGGTCGGGTGCCTTGACCATTAAATATTCGCCTTTGGAACCTTGCAACGGCAAGTAGTTGAAAAAAGGATTGTTCTTTAAACCATAGCCCTCGGCAAAAACAATACGTTTGGCCCTCAGGGTGCCGTAGGCCACACCTTCTTCGGTATGCCGTAAGTTGTCAAAATCAAAAGTCTCCTCTAGCAGCAATGCTTTTTCAAGGAGGTATTTTTTATAGGAAGACAAGAGCGCTTCGGTATCTATTCTTCCGGTATGTTTTACCTCGCCAAATCCGAAAGGGGCGTCTATTCCGGCATTGGTATTGGGTATGAGGTCCGTACTCAAAAACTTGCCCAAGCCTTTTTTATCGGAAGCTTCAAACCATTGGTTTTGCTCTTCCGCGGAGTGAAAGCGTCGGTACACCGGAAGCCCGTAGTCAAGCCTCACCTTTAGTTTGGCCTCCAAATCGGCATAAAAGCTCTTTGCCTCCTGCAACTGTTCATCGGCCTGCCAGGCCAAAGTAAACCGCTTTAAGATAACAGGGTTATAAAGCCCTCCTGCAACCTTGGAAGAGGTTTGTGAATTATCGTTGATGACCTTAAAAGTCTTATTGTGCCCCTCTAACTGTTCACAAAATGAAATACCGGCCAAACCCAGGCCTACAATTATATAATCTACCATGTCCCAAAGGTAGAAAATTGACAATCAAAAAAGCGCCCCGACAAAAAATGTCGGGGCGCTAAATACTATTTGAATTGGAATGTTCTAGGGTCTAGTAAGCCCACATATCTTGTTCACGGTCTCTAATGACCTCTTGAATCCTAGTGGCTTCAAGCAATTGGAACAAGGCGTTGTCGGTGATATAATCGTTTACCTTTCGATCGCCATGAACGTTGTCTTCCCTATAGATTACACCGTTGAAACGTCTTGCGTTAAGCAACATATCAAAAGAGATAGGCTGTGCAGAGTTTCTTTGGTTGAAGACTTTGGCCTCATGCAATATCTGTCGGGCATCTGGGTACCATACCCAAAAAAGCTCAACCTTGGCATCACTGGGATCCATAGAGTCATCATCAATAAAGTTAACATCCGGGGCAACCGGGGCTATACCTAACAAGCGGTACTTTAGCTCACCCTGACGTTTATCAAAATACCACATACCTTTAATTCGGTATTCCTCAATATCGGCTGCGGTAAGGGTTCTCTTCATTACATACTCAGGAGACAATTCCTCCCCAGCATTGATCTGTTCGTAACCGTAATCGGTAGTATCTACCTTTTGCAGTGTACTCTCAAGATCACTAAACTTTCGTTTATCGGTAAAGTAAGAATCCGCATACACATCTTTCAGTCTACCATTTTTGATGTTCTTAATAAGCACATCGTACAATGATCTTCTGTCGTTGCCTATATCGATAGTGTCAGTAGGGTAGTATAAGGGGAAGTTCACCCTTTCGTCGAGATCAATAACTTCCCAAACGGTCTTAGACCAAAGGATGTCACGATCATCAACATAACCATACTCAAGGGGAGCATCATTGTCCAAAGCTTTCTGAGCTTCGGTCTTGATACCTATTTCCTCGGGCTTTTTGGCGTTCAAGATGTTCGCCTGCGCCATCATGGAAACCGGTAACAAAGTTACTGCACCAATTACTAAAGCATTTTTCCAATTCATGTTTGTAAAATTTTAAATTACCGAGCGATCAGAAGACCGCTCGGTTTTACTAGTTGTTATTAGTTTGTTATCTCCACTACAACCGGAGATACTTTCTTCAATTTATAACTCTTGTTATTTGTAATGTAAGCTTGGATATCAAATATCTGAACAGCATCACCTCTTTTGGCTCTTTTAAGGGCCGACTTGGCATTAGCGTTCAATCTGTTTCCGTTTACGCTTACGGTAGGCTGACCAGGAACCTTGAACTTAAATCCGCTAACGGCAAGGTTCAAGTCAAAATCAAAGTCCTCTAACATTGCACCGATAGTAGCGATTTCCATGTTGGCCCTAGGCATTTTAGCACTACCTGTCTGCTTACTTACAGAACCGGCAGGTCTTGGAATATCCTTAATCCTGAACTCAGATTTAGAAGATATGGTCTGACCATCGGGTAATTTACCAGATGCGGTAATGGTAACCGTTCTACCTGTACCAGGGTTCATAACATACTTGCTACCACCTACTGATTTCAAACCAGGTGCAGAAGCGTTAACTTTGTTATTAGGTATACCGGGTATAGAAATACTCATTGGGTTAGCTACACCACGATAAACAACGTTCATCTTATCGGCAGCGATCAAAGCAGCATTAGGCTTGCTAATAGTAGCAAAACTATTCTTAACCGGTACGGGAATCTCTTCGCCATCTTGCTTAAAGTACAATGTACCCTCTACAACGTGATCACCTGCAGCACCTGCACCGATCAACATTTTAACACCACCGGCCTCTAATTTATAGTCGGTACCTTCAGAAAGTTTTCTTCCATCAAGGGTCAACTCAGCTTTTACTGGTGTAGAAGAATTATCGGTTTTACTAATGATAATCTTACCGTCGTACTTCTCACCGGCATAAAAGGCAGACTTACTAGCCTGTAGCGATGTTGCAAAATTCTTAAGTGATACTTGGCTGGTCAACTCACCTTCCAACATTCTTTTAAGAGCGTCTTCCTCAGTGGCCTTAACGTCTGCTTGAAGCGCAGTAATCTTGGCTAAAGAAGCTACTAAGGGATATCCTTCGTAGTGGTAATTGATCCAATCTTGTTTTGTACCGTCCCTTTTTACTTCCTGACCGTTTTCATCACCGGTCTTGAAGCGGACATTTACAGATTCTTTCAAATCCTTTGGTACGATAGCCGCAACTTGTGTACGGTAATCATTGATTCTTTTCATAAACTCCTTTCCACCTTCGGAAAGATTATCGCCTTGAAAGAATTTTTGATCTAAGAAATCGGAATTGTCCATTCGTGCATAATCTTTTGCATCTTCCAGACCTTCTGTCATTCCTTGTTTAAGACCCTCAAGATAGTCGTAATAATCTTGCGACAATTGCTTGATTTTTTGGGCGTCTTGATAAAGCTTTCCGTATTTCTCCGAATCTTCGGAAGCTTTAGTTTCTAGACCATCTAAGAAAGCTAGGTTACTTTCTGTGGTCTTTGCGTTAGAAGCCTCCATCTTTTCGTTCATAATACCGAAAGCTGCAAGTACTTCTTTACTCATGTTTAACGCCAGCATAGCGATGAAGATCAAATACATAAGATTGATCATCTTCTGACGTGGTGTTGCTTTTCCTCCTGCCATGTTTTTTTCTAATTAGATTTGATTAATTGTTCGATTTGGGGTTAACTAATCTCTAATTAGTTTCTGTTCATTGCAGTCAACATACCTCCGTAGACTCCGTTCAAAGAAGAAAGGTTGGTAGCCAATGACTCCATTTGATCTTTTAGGGCAGATGCGTTCTGTACAACTTCTTCGTTTACCGAAGCTTGTTTGCTAGCGCTTTCCAACTGTACTTTGTACAAGCTGTTCAAAGATTCCATCTGGGCTGCGGCCTGAACCATTTCCTCAGAATATTTTCTTGTAGACTCCATAGCGTCAACCGTTGGGGCAATACCTTTGGCAGCACCTTCAAAGTTGCGGATACTAGAACCAAGGCTCTCCATTAAGCTGGCATCAACACCGGCTTCTTTTAGCAAGTTGTCCAATTTAGCGGACAATGAAGCCTCAGCTTCCTTGATTTCCTGGGCTTCGTTACTTCTAGCAACTCCTGAAGAAGCACCACCGGCCAATTCTGGGTATACTAAAGACCAATCGTACTCGTCATCTACAGGCTCAAATGCACTAATGGCAAAAATAAGAGCTTCAGTGATAAGACCTATCGCCAAAAGAAGACCACCTGTTAAAGGTCCGAATTCCCAGTGAAGTATCTTGAATAACGCACCAATAATTACTACCGACGCTCCAAGACCGTAGGCCATGTTGAATAACTTTTTTGTTGATTTTGACTGTGCCATAATTTAAGATTTAATTTGAAATTTAATGTTAATAATAAAGATTTGGTTTACTGTTTGATTTGTTTTCGTCATTTCCAATGGCTTGAAAAATCCGAGGGTGTATTTGTGTATTTGAAATAAACTATAAAACGTAGGTGTTCTATTGTGTTGAATCTTCTTCTCCCATATAATCCTGTACCGTTCGGAAACCGATGTAACTACGTGCCGAATCGGCATATTCGTAATCTCTTGTACTTACCTGTAGGAAGTAAGCAACATCTTTCCAAGAACCACCTCGTATTACTTTTCTAGCATTTGCCCCGTCGCCACCGTTGGGGTTCATTGTAGAAACGAATTCGTAAGATGATGGATCATAGCTGGAGTTGGTCCATTCAGACACGTTACCGGCCATGTTGTAAAGGTTGAAGTCGTTAGGCTCATATGATTTCGCTTCTACAGTGTATAAAGCTGCATCGGCCGCATAATCGCCTCGTTGTGGTTTAAAGTTTGCCATAAAGCAACCTGTATCGCTTATCACGTAAGGTCCGCCCCATGGGTAGGTTCCTCCTTCGATACCACCTCTGGCAGCATATTCCCATTCAGCTTCGGTAGGTAACCTGAACTGGTTTACAAATTGCTTGCCTTTACTTTTTTGGTCATCGTTCTTGAACTTGGTCCTCCAGTTACAGAAGGCCCTGGCTTGCTGCCAAGACACCCCGACTACAGGATACTCGCTGTACGCATCGTGCCAAAAGTAATCGTTGTGCATCGGTTCATTGTACGAGTATTCAAAATCACGGATCCAAACGGTTGTATCTGGATAGATTTCAAGTTCTTCCTGACGGATAAAATCTTTTCTGCTTCCGGTTCTAGAACGGGCGGCAGCTTCGATATCCATCCAGCTGTACTTGTACTTCAATTTGGTTACATCGATAGTACGCTGACCGTTATACGATTCCTCTTCGGGAATGTACAAGGAATCCATAACCTCGGTATAATACTCATCTGGATATTCAGAGATATCCCAGATCAAATCTTCTTCTTTGTTCAAAGCGCGACCTTCAAAACCAGTTTCGCCCATGCCGGCATAATTGTCCAACATGTACTTGTCGTAAGCTGAAAGTTTTGTTGTGTCCGCATCCTTGAACGCATACTCGCCAATACCTCCGTCTTCCGGCCCCAAACCTAGTTCGTCGGCCAATATGGCCAATCGCGTCCTGGTAATGGAATCCTGCACCCATTCTACGAACTGACGATACTCGCTGTTCGTAATCTCGGTATCATCCATGTAGAACGATCTGACCGTAACGGTCTTTGTTGGTGCGTTCAGAACTTTAGCCTGGTCTTCTTCGGATTTACCCATGATAAAGGAACCTCTTGGAATGAGCTCCATACCATAAGGTTTCTCAGGGTACCATTTCTTTCCTTGGACCCCGACTAGCTCTCCTTTGGTTTTTGACCCGCAACTGCTGAGCAAAAAAACAAACGCTATAGATGATAACAATAGCTTTTTCATACTTTAGGTTAAATTTCGATTCTGGTTACTAACTGCAAATACTATGATTTAATTCTACACTCTAAAACTGTGATTTGATCAAATTATTGTATTGAAGGCAATTATACTATATTTTTTTTCAACTCAATTAAAACCTTTTTTATAGGCCTTGAACCACCGCTCAGGAATGTTTTGGTCGCATGCTTCCAGATAGTCCTTTTTGGTGCATGGTAATAACGCCACCGAATTTGATTTAGTATGCGGCGTCAAAATAGAAGGGACCTCTACCCACCACCTATCGGTCAGGTGACTCTTGTGAAAGGTAAGCTCCTCGGTGTCTGTTGGAACAATATACTTGGTAAAGTTTTCACTACTCTCAAATGGCGATTCGTTTCTTCGAAAATTATAACCTTCGATGAAATACCAAATTATCTGGGCCATCAGCTGACACGATTGATTGGTATTCTCCATTTCATAGAGTCCAAATATGTTTACTTTATCACTTATTCCCGCATATCTGGCAATGGCACATATCTCGCGCCCGGTAAAACCGTTGGGCGAAAAGTTATCAGACAATCCTATTTCACTTGCCCTTACGGCACGGGCATCCATACTGATCATATGGGCGTTGCGCAGCACCGGCTCGGCCAAGCTAATATCGGAACCCAGTTCCCCCAAACGATAGGCATCAAAAAACAGACGCTCCATCAGATCGATTTCCTCTTGTGCGTTAAAATAGCTCTGATAGCCGATATTGGAAAAGTTGAACAGGTTATTGGGCTTATCGGTAATGATCTTGCTCATGTACGAATGCGATGAAATCAGCTCGTCGTCCATTCCAAAATCGAACCTACTGTCTACCGCCACGAGATTGACCAAGTCGATAATACCGTCGAACGACCGGTAAGCCGGGTAGGTAATGTCTTGGGTCGCCCCTATTACTATAGGTATGATTTTCTTCTCGAGAAGGGCCGCCAAGGTATTCTTTACTACAAAATACGTATCCTCTACCGTTGCTCCTTCCTCAATATCGCCCATATCGGCCAATTTTGAATCCCAGTTGCCCAACAACAACTTGTACAATTGAATCCGTATAGCCGAGACATCGAGCTTTTCGGTCTTCTTTTCAAAAGCGTTTCTCGATTCTTTCACACCTAGAATGGCAATAGACACCCCCTCTAGGTCGGGAATACCGTCCCTTGTGGTGTGCAACCTTGTATGCTTGCCCAAAGACTGGGCCGCAAATAGTTCACAGTGGGCAATTACTTTATCTTCTACTGGAACCAAAAAATCAAATGCCATTTATCTTGAAAGATTATTTGTGTTTAAACCATAGAGACGCATATAATGCGCCTCCGTTTTTTTCATTTTCGTTTATAAAACCCGCCCTAAAGGACGAAGCTATCGGCACAAGCTATTTCTTTTTGGCCTTGGGCTTAGCCTTTGTTTTTTTCTTCGGCGTTTTCTGTTCGATCATTTTTTTGGCCTCGTCCAAAGACATCTTGGCCGCATCAACGGTCTTGGCCAGCTCTACCTTTACCTTACCTTTTATAATGTTGTGCCTGCCCCAACGTGCCTTTTCGATACGTATACCTTCTTCAGGCCAGTTTTGCACTACCTTATCGATTTCTTTTTGTTTTTTAGCTTCAATCAACTCAATAAGGTCATCATTCGAAAGGTTATCGAAATCATATTTCTTATTAACATTAATAAACATACCGTCCCATTTGATAAAAGGCCCGAACCTTCCGGTTCCTTTCGTTACCTCCTTACCTTCATAGGTATAGATGGGGGCATCGGCTTTTTGCTTTTGCTTTATCAACTCGACCGCACGGTCGAAGTTTACGTCGAAGGCGCTCTCTCCCGCTTCCAGGGACACGAATTTCTTCCCAAAACGCACATAAGGTCCAAACCTACCTACATTCGCCTCGATTTCCTCTCCTTCATAAACCCCTAGCTTTCGCGGAAGCTTGAACAACTCCATTGCCTCATCGTAAGTAATAGTGGTCAAGGACTGTTCGGGCAAAAGGCTTGCAAACTTGGGTTTTTCCTCATCATCAACGGTACCCATTTGAACCATAGGCCCAAAACGCCCCAAACGAACGGACACTTGACGGCCCGTTTTAGGATCCTCGCCTAAAATACGTTCGCCACTGGCTCGATCGGCATTTTCTTGCACATCGAGTACATTCGGGTGGAAATCTTTGTAAAAATCCCTCATCACCTTCTGCCAATCTTCTTCTCCCTCGGCGATCTCATCAAAATCTTCCTCTACCTTGGCGGTAAAATTATAATCAAGGATCGTGGCAAAATGACTTACCAAAAAGTCGTTTACGATCATGCCGATATCGGTAGGCACCAGCTTACCTTTGTCGGAACCGACCATTTCAGAGAGTTTTTTCTCTTTTACGGCACCAGCTTCCAAAAGCAACTGCACATAATTTCGTTCCGTACCCTCAACCGTTCCTTTTTCTACATAGCCCCTATTCTGAATAGTGGAAATGGTCGGCGCATATGTAGACGGTCGACCAATACCCAGTTCTTCGAGCTTTTTCACCAAAGATGCTTCGGTAAAGCGGTATGGCGGCCTTGAAAAACGTTCGGTCGCGGTAATATAATTGTTCTTTAAAGCTTCGCCCACTTTCATGGCAGGAAGCATTCCTTCTTGCTCTTCGGCCACATCTTCTTCATCAAGGCCTTCCATATACACCTTAAGGAAACCATCGAACTTAATGACCTCCCCATTGGCCGTAAATAGCTCTGAATGGGTACTTGCCTTAATTTTTACGTTCGTACGTTCCAATTGGGCATCGCTCATCTGCGAGGCTATGGTACGCTTCCAAATCAATTCGTACAATTTAGACTGGTCGCGCTCAAGTGATGGTGATTGATTGGTTATATCCGTGGGTCGAATGGCCTCGTGAGCCTCTTGCGCCCCTTTCGACTTCCCTTTAAAGTTACGGACGGTACTGTACTTTTCACCGTAGTTGTCTATAATGGCATCTTTGGCCGCCGCTATGGCTTCCCCCGAAAGGTTCACACTATCGGTTCTCATATAGGTGATAAGCCCCGCCTCGTATAGACGCTGTGCCACTTGCATTGTTCTACCTACCGAAAAATAAAGCTTTCTTGAAGCTTCCTGCTGTAAGGTAGAGGTGGTAAAAGGTGCCGATGGCGACTTTTTTGCCGGTTTTTTATCTAGGTTCCCAACTGAAAAATCAGCCCCTATGTTTTCGTTCAAAAAGGCCTGTGCCTCTTCTTTTGTAGGGAAGGTTTTGTTCAATTTTGCCGTAAACACACTACCCTCAAGGGTCTTGAACTCTGCCGACACCCTAAAGGACGCTTCTGCTGTAAAGGCCTCAATATCCCTTTCCCGTTCCACTATAAGACGAACGGCAACGGATTGTACCCTACCGGCCGAAAGTCCCGGTTTGATCTTTTTCCATAACACGGGAGAAAGCTCGTACCCCACCAAGCGGTCTAACACCCTTCTGGCCTGTTGGGCATTGACCAAGTTATAATTGATCTCTCGCGGATTTTCTATCGCTTTCTGTATGGCAGACTTGGTAATGGAGTTAAAGACAATACGCTTGGTCTTATTTTTATCTAGGCCCAAGGTTTCCGCTAAATGCCAGGAAATGGCTTCTCCTTCGCGGTCTTCATCACTTGCGAGCCATATTGTTTCCGCTTTCTTGGCCAAATCCCCAAGTTTTTTCACCAAGGCTTTCTTGTCTTTATCGACAATATATTTGGGCTTAAAATCATTCTCGACATCTACCCCTAGTTCTTTGGAAGGTAAATCGGCAATATGCCCGAAACTGGACTCTACCTTATAATCCTTTCCTAAAAACTTTTCTATCGTTTTTGCCTTTGCAGGTGACTCTACTATTACTAAATTCTTAGCCATTCATGGTTTGTTTGATAAAACAAAAGTAATTGATTTTTTTAATTAGCTGCCATACCTTATATATTAGACATAAAAAAAACACCCCGTAAATAGGGGCGTTTCAAATTCGTTTACCATAAATTTACTTCAAATCGAAGGTACTCAGCAATCGAATGCTATCGTTCAAATACACATATTGATACAGCACTTTATCACCTATCATCAACAGGGATTCCTCTAGGGGAATCACATCATAGGTCACAATGTCCTTAAAGTGGCTTACCAATTTTAAATCATTTACATCGGTCTTGTCATACACCTTTAGGCCATCATCCCCATCACAAACAAAAAGCCAACTATCTTTAAAACCTATACCATAAGGACCTTCCAACGGATAAAATTTCTCCAGTTCAGGACTCGCCAAATTTGAAACATCAACGATATAGAGTCCGCTCTCGGTGTTCCCACAGGAGTTTTCGCCCCTTAGGGTAACGAAGGCATAATCGCCATCGACCACTACAGGATCACAAGCCGTGCCATGGACAAATTCTGAAACGTACTTCGGTTTTTCAGGCGATGAGATATCGTAGATATACATACCTTGGGTACCTCCTATAAACAATATATCCCCCTGATTGTATATGGTCTCGATCGCCCCGTTTACATAAACATCCTCTAAGGTCTTGGGTTCACTCAAATCGGAAATATCAAAGACACTGATACTGGACCACTCTACCGCGTACAGATAATCGTCTACGATCTTAAACCGCGCCAATGACCCACCCTGCCCCGTCTCGGAACTAGTGTTACTAAAGGCGACGTCGCCATTGGGACCGCCGACCCCGTATTTATCCTGAAGCTCTTCTTCCGAAAGGCGTTGCGACTTTACCTCCCATCCAACAATAGCTTCCTTACTGGCATCGAAACCCTCATAATCATAAAAATCGGCCTGTGGCCAATCGACATCAAAACCTACGGTACACCAAAATTGCTGGTAGATGGCCCCTTCCATTCGCTTCACCATCTTAACTGCATTGATATCCGAAATATCCATAATGACCAAATCGCCATAACTATCGGCATATAGGTGGTCATTTTTGATGGAGATATCATAATTCCCCTCCAACTTGATAAACGAAATGGCATGCGGGTTTACGGGATTACTGTTATCGATTACATGAAAGCCCCGGTTTACATCGTTAACGAAAACATAATCTTTATAGGCGTAGATTTTACCCGATTCTTTGATGGGCACAGGCTCGGTAACGGCAACGGCCTCCTCTTTAAACTGTTTTAAATCGGCAGTAATGGGTGTTGCCACAAGATACTCGCCCCCTTGGGCATCGTCTTTATCATCGGCACAGCCGATAAAGGCCAGCACAGCAATTACCCATACTAAACCTAGGGTCTTTTTCATAGTTTTTGGTTTGATTGGTTGAAAAACGGTCGATACCCTATCGACCTATCTACCAATCAGATGCGCCAAGCAATGTAACGTTGCGTAGCTTCCTAAAAAATTATATCGACAGGCTAGACCCCATCCTCTTTGAAACCGACACCATTTTTATACATATAATAGGTAGGAACCTTAGAGAACATGGCGGTAAAGAATATCCCCACCCCACAAAGTACAATACCAAGCTCGGCCATTATACCCGAAAGAATGATCAATCCGAAAATAATGAACCAATTCTTGTTGCCCAATTTAAAGCAAGCCTTTAGTATATCTATCGAAGATAATTCTTCGTTAAACGCAAAAAATGCCGGTAACAGGGACAGGGGTACCATGGCATATATTAATCCGACACCACAAAGCAACATTCCCGCTATGGCCACCAACAACATTAAAAGCCCCAGCCCCAAACTTTTCTTCCATCTGCCATTTTTCAAGTAATAAAAATAATCCTCGGGTTCTGAAATCCCTAGGTCTTTCATCCTACAAATTCTCATAAAGGCCGCATTAAGGGCCACCGATATGGTCATAACCCCCAAGATCAACACAGGCATCAGAAGAAACATGGCCAAACCCATTACAGGTGCCATCACATCACTTTCGAACGTAGCGGGATTACTGACTCCCAGCACAATAAAGGGAACATAAAAAATCAGGTAAAGGGGAATCATTAGCACCAAAGTCAACAAGATTGTTATAAACCCTTGCAACCATACTTTTTTAAAAAGCTCAATAGCGCTACTAAAGACGGTGCCAAAATCGAGGATAGGGTTCTGTTCTATTTTTTCGGTAAGCTGGTTCAAGGTCATAATTTTTAGTTTTCGCCTAAGATAAAAAGATCTTGACACGAGTACAGTTGTAAAATAATATTAAAATTCACTGTCAATTTGTCACAAACTTGTATTAAGCCCTATATTTGCTGCCCGTTATATTAGAAAGGTAAGCTTAGATATGGAGAAAATTATAGACGAATCGCTTCAGGGAACTACCCTGACCATTGAAGATAAAAACGCCAATAGCAAAAAACTCTATATTGAAAGCTATGGGTGTCAGATGAATTTTTCAGATAGTGAAATCGTCGCATCGATATTGGCCAACGAAGGTTTCAATACCACACAAAACCTAAAGGAGGCCGACCTAGTATTGGTAAACACCTGTTCGATACGCGAAAAGGCCGAACTTACCGTTCGCAAGCGATTGGAAAAATTCAATGCCATCAAGAAAGACAGGCCACATATGAAAGTAGGTGTACTGGGCTGTATGGCCGAACGCCTTAAACACCAATTTTTAGAGGAAGAAAAAATAGTGGACATGGTCGTAGGCCCCGATGCCTATAAAGACCTGCCCAATCTGATCCAAGAAATCGACGAAGGCCGTAGTGCCGTAAACGTTATTCTCTCTAAAGACGAAACCTATGGCGATGTTGCCCCGGTGCGGCTCAACACCAACGGAGTAACCGCATTTGTATCGATTACAAGAGGCTGCGACAATATGTGTACGTTTTGCGTGGTTCCCTTTACCCGTGGCCGTGAACGCAGTCGTGACCCGCAGTCTATCATAGACGAGGTCAACGACCTTTGGAGCAAAGGTTTTAAGGAAATTACCTTACTCGGACAAAACGTAGACAGCTACCTATGGTATGGGGGCGGTTTGAAAAAAGATTTCGAAAAAGCATCGGACATGCAAAAGGCCACCGCGGTAGACTTTTCACAATTGCTGGAAAGGGTAGCCTTGGCCCAGCCCAAAATGCGTATTCGTTTTTCAACTTCAAACCCCCAGGACATGACCCTTGACGTCATACATACCATGGCCAAGTACGACAATATCTGCAACTACATCCACCTTCCGGTACAGAGCGGAAGCAACCGCATCTTAAAGGCCATGAACAGGCTGCATACCCGTGAGGAATATTTTGAGCTTATAGACAACATTCGCAAGATCATTCCCGATTGCGCCATTTCACAGGATATGATCACCGGCTTCCCTACGGAAACGGAAGAAGATCACAAAGACACCCTGTCATTGATGGAGTATGTAAAATACGATTACGGCTTCATGTTTGCCTATTCCGAAAGACCGGGAACATTGGCCGAACGCAAAATGGAAGATGACGTTCCCGAGGAAATCAAAAAAAGAAGGCTTTCCGAAATCATCGCCCTTCAAAGACAACATTGCCAAGAGCGCACCGAACAGCATCTTGGTAAGGTTCAAGAGGTGTTGATCGAAGGCACTTCCAAGAAATCGGACGAGCATTTCATGGGCCGAAACTCACAGAACACCGTTGCAGTTTTCCCTAAAGAAAATTATAAAGTAGGTGATTTTGTCATGGTACGAATGGACGATTGTACCTCGGCCACCCTCATTGGAGAGGCCGTGGGATATTCAGAAAACAACTAAATCCAACAGCCCACGAATTGCAGACTAAGATGGAGAACATACAAGCCATAAAACAACGATTTGAGCTTATTGGCAACGACCCCAAGCTCAACCGTGCCATAGAGAAGGCCATTCAAGTGGCCCCGACCGATATTTCCGTTTTGGTAACGGGCGAAAGTGGTGTGGGCAAAGAGGCCATTCCGAAAATAATCCATTCCCTTTCCCATAGAAAGCACGCAAAGTACATTGCGGTAAACTGTGGGGCCATACCCGAGGGCACAATCGACAGTGAACTCTTTGGACACGAAAAAGGGGCCTTTACCGGTGCCACCCAAACCCGAAGCGGTTATTTTGAAGTTGCCGACGGGGGAACGATCTTTTTGGACGAGGTGGGCGAATTG
This sequence comes from Zobellia sp. OII3, assembly GCF_002211465.1. Taxonomy (NCBI): domain Bacteria; kingdom Pseudomonadati; phylum Bacteroidota; class Flavobacteriia; order Flavobacteriales; family Flavobacteriaceae; genus Zobellia; species Zobellia sp. OII3. The sequence continues at coordinate 235,554 of NZ_MWRZ01000001.1, forward strand.
CCGCTAACCACCCAAGTAAGGTTACTTCGCGTTTTAGAAAACGGCGAATTCCTAAAAGTGGGTTCTTCCCAGGTTCAAAAGACCAATGTGCGTATTGTAGCGGCCACGAACGTGAATATGCTCGATGCCATAAAAAAGGAAAAATTCAGGGAAGACCTATATTACAGGTTGAGCACGGTTGAAATCAATATTCCTCCTTTGCGCGAGCGACAGGGCGACATTCATTTGCTTTTTAGAAAATTCGCCTCCGATTTCGGACAGAAGTACAAAATGCCCACCATACGCCTAGACGACGATGCCGTAGATCTTTTGTTAAAATACCGCTGGCCCGGAAACATCCGCCAACTAAGAAACATAGCCGAACAGATTTCGGTACTCGAAGAAAGCAGAAATGTATCGTGGGAAACCCTCAACGGTTACTTACCCAATGCCAGTAGCTCAAACCTACCCGCGGTCATAGGCCAAAAAAAATCGGAAAGTGACTTTAGCAACGAAAGGGAAATTCTCTACAAGGTCTTGTTCGACATGAAAAGTGACCTTAACGACCTAAAGAAACTCACCTTGGAGCTGATGAAGAACAGCGATGGTGAAAAGGTACAAGAGGAAAACGAAGGCCTTATCAAAAAAATCTATGGCGACAATGGCGAAGAAGTCGAGGAAGACGAACGCACCCCTTTAGAAGTACTACACTTGCCCGAATCACGAATGGAAAAGCACACTCCCAAGCCCGTGATGGAAGACAAGTATCATTTTGCCGAAGAAATTCAAGAAGAAGAAACCTTATCTTTACAGGAAAAGGAAGTTGAACTTATAAAAAAATCACTGGAACGCAATCGCGGAAAACGCAAGGCGGCCGCCGCCGAACTCGGCATTTCGGAACGCACCCTATACCGTAAAATAAAACAATACGACCTGTAGCACCCCTAAAGCGATACAGTTACAACCTTAATATTTAAACGAGACCTTGAAAAAAAACACATACACCATACTCTGTTTAGTTCTATGCTTAAGCCTAAGCGGCTGTGGCGTCTATAATTTTACAGGGGGCAACGTGGGTACCGCCACTACTTTTACGATACCCACCTTTCAGAACTACGCCACACAGAACCCCGGCTCTACGTTCGAGCCCGGACTCGAAAGAGACTTTACATTGGCACTTCAAGACCGTATCTTGAACCAGACCAGTCTTGACCTTACATCTTCCAATGGCGACCTGCTTTACGAAGGGGAAATTGTAGAGTTCCGCATTTCGCCCATGAGTGCCACGGCCCAACAGACCGCGGCCCAAAACCGCTTATCGATGGCAGTAAACGTCCGTTTCTATAATAAGACAAAAGAAGATGCCGATTTCGAACAACGTTTTTCGTTTTTCTATGACTACCCGGCCAACTCACAACTCTCTGCGGTAAAGACGGAGGCCTTGGAAGTAATTTTCGAAAGAATCACCCAAGATATATTCAACGCCTCATTGGCCGATTGGTAATTTTTTTCGCTAGGCACAAAGAATCAACAGTACCTTATATATAGTACCCTTTAAAATGAACGTACAAGATTTTACATACCTTTTACAGCACCCAGACAAGGTGGTCTCTCCGCTTCAGACCAAACAGCTGGAAGATGTGCTTAAAGAGTATCCGTACTTTCAGGCAGCACGGGCGCTGCACCTAAAGGGCCTAAAAAACCTCAACAGTTTTAAATACAACAATGCCCTAAAAGTAACGGCGGCCTATACCACAGATCGCGATGTTCTTTTTGATTTTATTACTTCGGAAGAATTTTTACAAAATACCATTGCCGATAAAATTTCAGGCAAGACGATGGGCCTAGCCGACACCGAGACCATTTCGGAAGAAGTGGTTCCGGTCGAAAAAAGCGAAACCCCTATCCCACTAACATCGGCCGATGCCGAAAAACTCTTAGACCCTCAGCTCTTTCAATCGAAAGACCCTAAGATCGATGAGGAAATTGCGGAAGCAAAAAGAAATGCCTCCGAAAACCTGCAACTGGGCGAACCCCTACCCTTTACCAAAAGGGAAAAATACTCCTTCGCCGAATGGTTACAGCTTACCACCTTTAAATCGGTAAACCGCAACACCGACGAAACCGAAGCGGAAGAAAATACACCAACCTCTGCCAAGGAAGAGCCCAAGGCCATAGAATTCCCTTTGGAGGAAGAAATCTTAAAAAGAAAGAAGTTCGAGCTGATCGACAAGTTCATCGCCGAGAACCCAAAAATCAAACCCAAAAAAGACGTTCAAAAGATAGCCATTGAAACTTCGCTCACCCTTGACAAAAAGGAACTGATGACCGAAACCTTGGCCAAGGTTTATTTGGAACAAAAAAAATATAAAAAAGCAATTCAATCTTACAAAATTTTAAGTTTGAAATATCCGGAAAAAAGTGGTTTCTTTGCAGACCGAATAAAAGCGGTGGAAAAATTACAACAAGAAAACAAGTAAGGTAGCTATGAGTACGTTTACCATTTTTTTAATACTTATCATTATAGTTTGCTTTTTGCTGATATTGGTCATCATGGTTCAAAACCCTAAAGGTGGCGGACTATCATCTTCTTTTGGTGGTGGCGGCAGTCAAATCGTAGGCGGTGTAAAAAAGACAGGGGATTTCCTCGACAAAAGTACATGGACGTTAGCCATACTACTCGTTGTTTTAATTCTAGCCTCTAACGTTGCCCTTAAAGGCAACTATAGCGACATGGACTCTAAACTCTTAAACGGAGACGGCATTGAGACCGTTGTTCCAGAAGCTCTACCGGAAACTGTGCCACAAGAGGCACCTGCACCGACAAGTAGTCCTGCCGACAGCTTATAAAAACACACATAATCATATACGAAAATGCCAGCTTAGTGACAAGCTGGCATTTTTGGTTTAACAATGTGTCAGTTTTCAGCTAATGGCATAATTTCTGCCCAATAGGAATTCGAGAATATAATTTTTCAAACTAAAAACTAAAAATATGGCAAAAGTAAACATTAAACCATTGGCAGATAGGGTTCTTATCGAACCTATGGCTGCTGAAACCAAGACAGCATCGGGTATCTACATTCCAGATACGGCTAAAGAAAAACCTCAACAAGGCAAAATTGTTGCCGTAGGGCCTGGCACCAAAGACGAAAAGGTGACAGTAAAAGTTGGCGATACTGTATTGTATGGTAAATATGCTGGTACAGAGCTTAAGCTTGAAGGCGTTGATTATCTTATGATGCGCGAAAGTGACGTTTTGGCCATTATCTAATTTTTTTTGTCATTCCTGTTGTTAACCACAGGAATTTTTTATGAAACAATAAGATCAATTTAAAAAATATCCACCCCGGTGGAAAAAACTAATAGTAATATATTATGGCAAAAGATATAAAGTTTGATATCGATGCACGCGACGGCCTTAGAAGAGGTGTCGATGCATTGGCAAATGCAGTTAAAGTAACTTTAGGACCAAAAGGTAGAAACGTAATCATCAGTAAATCTTTCGGTGGCCCACAGGTAACCAAGGATGGTGTTACAGTTGCAAAGGAAATTGAATTGGCAGACGCCCTTGAGAACATGGGTGCACAAATGGTTAAGGAAGTTGCTTCCAAAACCAACGACCTTGCAGGTGACGGTACCACTACCGCCACTGTCCTTGCCCAAGCTATCGTAAAAGAAGGCTTGAAGAACGTAGCTGCAGGTGCAAATCCAATGGATTTAAAAAGAGGTATAGACAAAGCTGTTGATGCTATTGTTGAAGACCTGGCCAAACAATCTAAAAAAGTTGGCGATTCTTCAGAAAAAATCAAGCAAGTTGCTTCTATTTCCGCCAACAACGACGAGACCATTGGCGAATTGATCGCCGAGGCTTTCGGTAAGGTTGGTAAAGAAGGTGTAATCACCGTTGAAGAAGCCAAAGGAACCGATACTTACGTTGACGTTGTTGAAGGTATGCAGTTTGACAGAGGTTACCTTTCCCCATATTTTGTGACCGATTCCGAGAAAATGACTGCGGACCTAGAGAACCCATACATCTTGTTGTTCGACAAGAAAATCTCTTCAATGAAAGATTTGCTTCCCGTATTGGAGCCCGTTGCCCAATCAGGTAAACCTTTATTGATCATTGCCGAAGACGTTGACGGTGAAGCATTGGCTACCTTGGTAGTAAACAAACTTCGCGGATCCCTAAAAATTGCCGCTGTTAAAGCTCCAGGCTTCGGTGACAGAAGAAAGGCTATGTTGGAAGACATCGCTATCTTGACCGGTGGTACGGTAATCTCTGAAGAAAGAGGTTTCTCTTTAGACAATACCACTATCGATATGCTGGGTACTTGTGAAAAAGTTTCTATCGACAAAGACAACACAACCGTTGTTAATGGAGGTGGTGTTCAAAAAGACATCAAGACCCGAGTAAACCAAATCAAATCTCAAATCGAGACTACAACTTCTGATTACGACAAAGAAAAACTTCAAGAACGTTTGGCCAAATTGGCCGGTGGTGTTGCCGTACTTTATGTTGGTGCCGCTTCTGAAGTTGAAATGAAAGAGAAGAAAGATCGTGTTGACGATGCTTTGCATGCCACTAGAGCTGCCGTTGAAGAAGGTATCGTTGCCGGTGGTGGTGTAGCCTTGGTTCGCGCCAAAACCGTTCTTTCAAAAGTAAGCGTTGAAAACGCAGACGAAGAAACTGGTCTACAGATTGTTGCCCGTGCCATTGAAGCTCCACTTCGCACCATTGTTTCCAATGCTGGAGGCGAAGGTTCGGTAGTAGTTGCCAAAATATTGGACGGCAAGGCTGATTACGGTTACGATGCCAAATCTGAAAAATACGTTGAGATGTTCAAAGCAGGTATTATCGATCCTAAGAAGGTAACCCGTGTTGCATTGGAGAATGCCGCATCTGTTGCCGGTATGATCTTAACTACCGAATGCGCCTTGACAGACATTAAAGAAGATGCTCCTGCTGCACCACCAATGGGTGGAGGCGGAATGCCAGGTATGATGTAGTAGCGAGGCACCACAGCCGATTCCTAATTGGCCTGTGCTTCAATATTATAATATTAAACCGCTCTTGAATGTACAAGAGCGGTTTTTTTTATGCACCTATACAAACAAAAAAACCATCCTTTTTTAAGGGATGGTTTTCCTGTCCGACATCTAGACCCTACCGGGTCGACCGACTACTTCTTTCTAGGAGCAGCTTTCGGAGCAGCCTTTTTACCGGACTTTGCCGGTGAAGGCTTAGCAGATGGTTTACCTGCATTTTTTGCTTGTGCCATAGTTTCTATAATTAAATAAGCAAATCTAAGGTAGATTACTTTTTGACTCGTGATATCCGCTTTGGGAAAAAATTAACCAAAAATAATTCGCATAGGTCAACCTTGCCCGAAACCCGACATAAAAACTAATTTACAGCACCATAACTTTAGTGATGCCCACTATCATCGGTATTGTCTTCCCTATATCTACAACAAGGATGCACACTCTCGTAAGCCTCTTCCGTAGCCTTAAGCTCCTTGGTGTCGTGTCCAACGGCCACGATGGCCGATTTAATTTTCATGGGGTCCGTTTTTCGTTCATCCATGATAAGGGACAATTGATGTGAAGCTATATCCCATGAAGCGTACTTGACCCCTTTTACATTAAGGGCCGCCTTTTCTATACGCGCCTTGCACATGGCACATTTTCCGTTGACATCAAAGGTCATTTTCTTGTTCTTGTCTTGTGCAAATGTCACCATGACCATAAGGGTCATTACCATTGTTACAATCGTTGTCTTCATTTTACTTGTGTTTATTTATAGTCATTAAATTTTAACCCTGAATCCGCCATAGAACATTCGGCCCATTATAGGCGCGTATATGATAGTGGTATCAAAATTAGGGCCAAAAGGATTATCGGCACCCAACACCGGATTATCTTGCTGTACATTCGACAGGTTTTCACCCCCTACATATATTTCAAACGTATTGGAGAACACTTTTGTTATCTGGGCATTCATATGGTTGTACGGCGATGAATATGCCGCCAGTTGATAGGCCACAGGGTTTGAGGCCGTGTTGGGCAATCTCTTTTCCCCCATGCTATGCAGGGTATAGTCAAATTTCCACTGCGAACCGTTTTCCTTTACCTTGGTCTTATACCCTAAATTGGCAAAAAGCCGATGCTGGGCCTGTAAAGGCTTTTGCAAATTACCGCTCTTGTAATCCGTGGATACATCGTAATACTTATAAGCCGTACGTAAATCAAGTCCCGTCAAGAGTTCATAATTCACCTCTACCTGAAAACTTTTCGCCTTGCTATCTCCGTCCAAATTGTAGAAGGACACCTCTTGTGGGTTTTCCCAATCGACAACCACCTGGTTCTTAAAGTCGGTAATATAATAATCAAGGGCAATATTACCTTTCTTATTCAGAAAATTAAACCCTTGCAAAAAACTCACTCCGTAGTTCCAGGCATCTTCGGGCTCCAGCCCGTAAACCTCCCCTCCTTCGTTCAAGATATTGATTTGCCGCGACGATGCGAACAATTGTTGGTTTTCGGCAAAGATATTGGCCGCACGCTTGCCCCTTCCGAAAGAGCCCCTTAGGCTTCCTTGACCCCATGGCGTATAACGTATATGAAACCTCGGGGTTACAAAAGTTCCCAACCTATTATGGTTGTCTACACGAAGGCCCGCCGTCAAGCTTACCTTTTCCAGGTTCTCATAGCTGTACTCCATAAAAGCGCCGACGGACTTATCTTCCCGGGAATAATCCGTTGTATTCACCAACTCATCATATCCATCATAGGCAAAGGAGAGTCCTGTTTTAAACTTATTTCGGGTATCGCCGATAATCGAATTAAAAAGCAAATTGGTGTATATGCTCTCATGGTTGATATCATAGGTCCTAAATCCAAAGTACGAATCCTGCTTATGGAGGCTATAGGCCGTTTGAAAGCCGAAACTCTGAAAAGGCAATTCCGGAAAAACGTAGCCCAGTTTCAAGGAAGTATCGAACCTTCGGGTATTGATTTCGCTACCCCATGCATTGGTCGTAAACTTATCGGTATCGGGATTAAAATCTACCTGCCCGACCTGCTTCCCATCATTCAAAAAGCGCACGTTAAAGAAGCTCACCCATCCCTTTTCGGGATCCTGGTACTGCCATCGGTTCATTACATTGATCTGGTCGGCCAGGGGAGCATCGAGAAAGCCGTCTTCGTTATCATCTTCCTTTTGGGTTCTTTTGTTTCCGTGAATATACAGTCCCGTACTCCACTTTTCGTTAAGCTTTTTATTGAAATGCGTATTCAGCTCATAGCGTCCGTTTTCATTCCCATACCCATTCACAAAAACGGCATTATCGGTAAGGGGTTTTACCAACTCGGTATTGATCTGGCCCGAAATACTCTCATATCCGTTCACCACACTTCCCGCCCCCTTGGTAATCTGAATACTTTCGATCCAGGTTCCGGGCGTAAAGGTGAGGCCATAGGCCTGCGAAGCCCCGCGGACCATGGGAATATTTTCTTGGGTAATCAACAAATACGGACTCGTCAATCCCAACATCTGAATTTGCTTGGTACCCGTTAAACCATCGGATAGGTTCACATCTATGGCGGGGTTGGTCTCAAAACTTTCGGCCAAATTACAACAGGCCGCCTTCAACAATTCGGCACTGTTTACCGTAACCACGTTCTGCGGACTAAAATAGGCTTTCTGAATATCGTCCCGTTTTTGCTGCACTACCACCTCATCCAAGGTATTGGAAGCCTTTAACCGCAACCGAAGCGTCTTGGGGGCGTTGACCGTTAAGGTATCGGACTCATATCCGACATAACTCACGATCAACTTATTGTACTCTTTTTTATAAGGAATGGAAAATTTTCCGTCAATATCGGTTACCACCCCGATTTGGGAATTCATCCAATACACGTTGGCACCCGGAAGCCCCTGTTCATTTGACGCCCCCGAATCGATGACTGTTCCTTCAACTTTTTCCTGTGAAAAAGCCAACCACGGCAACAGCGCCGCTACCCATACTACTATATATTTATTCATTTATATTTTATTCAATACTATTCATCTATTTTTTTGGTCCGCAAACGCAAGGCGTTCGCTATGACCGAAACCGAGCTAAAGCTCATGGCCAAGGCCGCAATCATGGGTGATAACAACAAGCCAAATACCGGGTACAATACCCCAGCGGCTATGGGTATGCCCACCGTATTGTAGATCAAGGCGAAAAAGAGATTCTGCTTGATATTTTCCATAACCGCACGACTCAACCCATAAGCTTTTGCAATACCGTGCAAATCGCCCTTTACCAAGGTAATCGCCGCACTTTCGATAGCCACATCGGTACCCGTACCCATGGCGATGCCCACATCGCTCTTGGCCAATGCAGGAGCATCATTGATACCATCTCCGGCCACGGCCACTTTTTTTCCTTGGGCCTGTAAGCGCTCTACCTCTGCAAGTTTGTCTTGCGGAAGCATACCCGCCTTAAAATCGGCCAGGTTCAACGCATCGGCAACAGCCTTCGCCGTATTCCAGTTATCACCTGTCAACATAACCACGGCAATACCCGAATCCTGCAGCTTTTGAATGGCCTTTTTACTGGTCTCCTTGATCTTGTCGCCAATTACCACATATCCTGCCGCCTTATCGTTTACTGCCAGATACGACACCGTTTTACCTTGTTTTTGATATACCTCGACCTCATATTTCAAGGCCTCGGAAATAGGGACTTCAGACCCGACCATCATTTGCTCATTGCCCAAAACCACGGATTCATCACCAATTTTCCCCCGCACCCCTTTTCCGGTAACGGAATCAAAATCAAGCACCTTTAAGACAGTTACGCCCTGGGCCTTACCATATTGCACGGTAGCATCGGCCAGCGGGTGCTCACTGTATTGGTTCAAGGAAACGATATATTGCAACACCTTGTTGCTGTCAAAGTCGGCAACTGCATACAGCCCTTCCACCGAAGGTTTTCCCTCGGTAATGGTCCCTGTCTTATCTATGACCAAGGTATCTATCTTGGCCATACGCTCGAGGGCCTCGGCATTTTTTATCAAGACGCCCGATTGCGCCCCTTTGCCAACCCCTACCATTACCGACATCGGCGTAGCCAGACCCAAAGCACAAGGGCAGGCAATAATCAATACGGCAATGGCATTTACCAAGGCGTAAACATACACGGGTTCGGGACCAAAGATGACCCAAACAATAAAGGTGACCACCGAAACAAAGACTACCGTAGGCACAAAATAACCCGAGATCTTATCGGCCAGTTTCTGAATGGGGGCCTGACTACGACTGGCCTTATTGACCATATCGATAATCTGTGAAAGCAAGGTCTCCGCACCCACTTTTTCGGCCTTCATTATAAAAGACCCCTTGCCGTTTATGGTTCCCGAATGCACCGTAGCGCCCTCCTCTTTTTGAACAGGTACCGGTTCACCCGTAATCATGGATTCGTCCACCACACTTTCACCTTCGGTAACAATTCCGTCCACAGGAATTTTATCCCCTGGTTTTACGCGAAGCAAATCGCCCTTTACGATCTGGTCGATGGTAATGGTCTCTTCTTTTCCATCAACAACACGAACAGCTTTATTGGGCGCCAATTTGAGCAACTCCTTTACCGCACTGTTGGTTTTGCTATGGGCACGGGCCTCTAAAAGCTGACCGAAAAGTACTAGGGTCAAGATAACCGTGGCCGCCTCAAAGTACACATGTACCGTACCTTGATCGGTTTTGAACTGGGGCGGAAAAAAATCGGGCACCAAAATGGCAAAAACACTGAACAACCATGCCACACCTGCGCCGATACCGATCAAGGTGAACATATTAAGGTTCCATGTTTTTACCGATCGGTAGGCCCGTTCAAAAAACATCCATGTAGCATAAAAAACCACTGGAAGCGAAAGACCGAACTGGATCCAATTCCAATATTTCCGTCCCAAGACATCTTGTAACGGATTGCCCGGTATCATATCGGACATGGCAATGATAAAAATGGGCAAGGTAAAGGCCACGGCGACCTTAAACTTGTGCAACAATTTATTATAGCTCTTTTCCTCTGCGGATATATCGGCCTGTTTAGGCACCAAATCCATCCCACAAATCGGGCAATCGCCCGGGACATCACGTACAACTTCAGGATGCATGGGGCAGGTGTATTCTTGGGCACTGCTTGGCACCGCGCTTACCTCTTCCACCAAATCCATTCCGCAAACCGGACAATCACCGGGTTCGGTATAGGTTTTATCGCCTTCACAGTGCATGGGGCAATAGAAAACCCCATTGCCATTTTCCACCTTCCTTGCTTTTTCAACTTCATGGTGGTGCGCCCCTAGCTCGTGAATGGAATAGTGTCCGCCATCCTTCTCCATAGCCACTTGTAAATCGGCCAAGGACAGTTGATCGTCCATTTCCACGACCGCTTCGGCCTTTTTCAAATCGACCGACACCTTGGCCACCCCCTCGACGTTCGACAAGGTCTGCTCGACGTGGGCCCTACAGCCATTACAGCTCATTCCGTGTATATGATAGGTCTGTTTCATTATTACAATCTTTAAATACACCACAAAATTACACCGTAAATACGGAGTACTTTTGACTAGTTATGGTTAAGGCTTATACAATTTGGTCAAGGGATTTGCGCTCCCAATTCCCCATGTTCTTGTATTCCGTCATTGAATACCCCGTAACCGACTTAAACTGCCGGGCCAAATGGCTGCTACTTTTATAGCCCAGGGCATAGGCAATTTCAGAAAAGCTCAATTCGTTCATCTGGATCAATTCCTTGGCCTTTTCCGTTTTCAGGTTAATGACATACTTTTCTATGGAAATACCTTCCCTTCTACTAAAAAGCTTGCTTAAATAAGAGTATTCGCGGTTGAGCTTTCCCGATAGGAAAACGGAAACATTGATCTCGTCGCCCGACTTTTCGGAATCGACAAAATCGATAAGTGCGGCCTTGATCTGTTCGATTACAATATCGGTTTTATCGGCCATCAATTCAAAGCCCTTATTTTCCAAGACCTGGCGAAGTCGCCCGTGGTCGAAGGCCTTGTCGGAAGCAACGGTAACCGCGCCCAGCTCAACATCAATAAGTGTCGCGCCCAGGGCCTCAAATGACTGCGAAACAATCATTTTGCACCGATCACAGACCATATTTTTAATATGAAAAACTGTTTTCATCAGAACTATTTTTAGCAAATTCAAAACAATTTGAAGCACATTGGCAGCTTGGCCATACTTACTTCGAGAATAGATTGGAAAGGAAACTAAAAATAAATCAGATCAGAAAAACCTGGTCGAGCAACTGGATGTTCTCGACAATCTTAGGAGGATGATATTGTGCATAGGTCTGGTTCCTTTTTGTCAAAGGTTCAAACAAGCCAATATAAGAATATGTATAAGCGACCAAAAACACTTTTTGATCTAGCTGGAAGTCGTTAAAAGAAGGTTTTACATCGTTCTGCCCTTCCATGGCGATTACTTCGCTGGCACAGCATGACGATTTTTCAACAGATGCGGGCATGTCATCACCCAATGGCAAATCCATACCACAATCCTGGGCATCGACAAAAAAAGCAACATCTACCAAATGCCCCATACAATAGTGCTTCTCTACTTTGAACGAAGTGGTAGAAAGCAAGAGTACAATTGCCATAAGGCAAGAAAGACAACGATGTAGTTTTTCTTTCATTAACGCAAATTTATGAAATAAACGACCTAGCCCGGCCCAAATAGCTCGCTTTAACTAAAATTTAGAGGTTTCACGACCTCTATCCTAAGACATAAACATTTAATTATTGCCGCAAAATAGCCTCTCATCGTATTTTTTTTACCACTTGACATACTTATAGTCCGTTTTTTGAGTTATGGCATGACGGATTAAACTCACTCCCCGAACAATTAGTATTAAAAAAGTAAAGCAATACAAATGAAAAAAAAATTAAGATCAGTCGTAAAATCAGGATTTGCAGTATTTGCATTAGCCTTTCTAGCAACAAGCTGTAGCACGGATGAAGGCTCTGTTTTCGACTCCCCAATAGATACAGGGGATGAATCCTCAATAGCCACCCTAGTAATTAACGAAAACGATGGTTCCAATGATATTTTGGTCGCCGAAGCATCCGGCGAGGTAGGTACGACCGTACCTGGGCGTATCATTTACACATCTACAAAGAACCAGAAGAGATTATACATCACGCAAAACATCTCCGGTAGCGGAGAAATGCCTTTCAACAACTTCAACATTGAAGGTAAAGACCTTAAAAAAGCCCTCAAAGGCGATGGTTCGGTAGATTTGGATGGAGATACCCAAAAAGCCATTGACTTTACTTTTGAACTTCCTGTGCCCGATATTGACAACGGGGAAATCGTTTACCAATTCTGGACCACAACGGGAAAAGGAGATTTTAGGGATCCTACCAAAAGAAAAGCCCTAGGCGTAGGAACGATTACCGTTAAAGTTGGTAACGGAACCAACCCTACCGCTAACGTACGTGAATTTACAGATATCAAGCTATATGCCCCAGCTGAAGATGGTTCTACCGAAACATTCTTCTCCCTTCTAAACGGTTCCGCATACCGAATAGACAAAGGACCTGAATATAGAGCTTTTTGGGATTTCGGATACTACTATGGCGCCTCAGGGGATTCGGCTGACGACAAAGCCTCATTTGCCTCTACCGCCACGTATAACGATGTATTCCCATTTGACGTTGAAGGACTTGAGGCCGATGCAACGGAAGAAAACGCTGCAACGGAAACGTTGAATAATTTTTACTTGGAACTCTCCAGCAAAACTGCGGCCGATTTTGACGCCATTACCTCTTCAGGAGACTTAAACAACATTGCCAAACCTAATTTTGAAAAGACAACCAACCTTAACGTTGGAGATGTTATCGAATTTGTTGATGAATACGGCAAAAAAGGCCTGATTAAAATTACAGAGATCAAAGCCGGATACGGCACTAAAGACTACATTGTCTTTGACGTAAAGATCCAACCTTAATCTTTTAAAAGCAATCGAAAAGGGATGTCGTTAATTCGGCATCCCTTTTTTTCTTTCCAAAAGCTTATTTTTGCACAAAAAATAGCATGTTCAACGAATTACGCACCAAGGCCAGCGCCATCCTCAACACTACCGATCTAACCGTAGACCAACGCCTTCAAGAGCTTTGCGAGCTATTAAAGGAAACCGTACCCCACTATGATTGGGTAGGCTTCTATTTTAAGAACGGCGACAAGGAAGAGCTAAAACTCGGCCCCTATGCCGGCGCACCTACGGATCACACCATCATACCTTTCGGCAAGGGAATTTGTGGCCAAGTTGCCGTTTCAAACCAGAACTTCGTGGTTCCGGATGTACAGGCCCAAGACAATTATATTGCCTGCAGCATTACGGTCAAGGCCGAAATTGTTGTCCCCTTGTTCATTGACGGAGCGAATGTGGGACAGATCGACATCGACTCGAACACCCCTGACCCATTTACGGAAGAAGACGAGCGCTTTCTGGAATTCATCAATGCCGAAGTAGCCAAAATCTACACTTTATAGACCTGCTGAACCAGCTCATTTTTGGTAAATTGCCCCAATTAGGCCTAAAGACCCCGTAATTTCGGCCTTATCGGTTCAAAACTTTAGAAGTTTTGTTGATAACCTCGCCTGTTTTTTCTTTCAAAAAAATTACTTTTGCGTGTCTTTTAACCAAGTAACAACATCCTATCAAAATGAGCATCAAAAAAGCTTCTTCCGCACTTATTTCCGTATTCCATAAAGATGGATTGGAACCGATCATCAAAAAATTTCAAGAACTCGGTATTACGATATACTCCACCGGGGGAACGGAAAAATTCATAAAAGAGCTTGGCGTTGATGTAATACCCGTTGAAGATGTAACCAGTTACCCTTCCATTTTAGGGGGTAGGGTAAAAACATTACACCCCAAAGTTTTTGGGGGAATCTTGAACCGACAAGACAACGAAAGTGATGTTGCCCAGTTGGAAGAGTTTGAAATACCCCAGATAGATATCGTTATCGTAGACCTCTATCCTTTTGAAAAAACCGTTGCCAGTGGTGCTTCGGAACAAGATATTATTGAAAAAATCGACATAGGTGGCATTTCGCTTATCCGCGCAGCCGCCAAAAACTTCAAAGACGTACTCTGCGTTTCTTCCATGGAAGACTATTCAGACTTCCTAGAGGTCATCTCGAACGGCAACGGAAGTACCAGTCTTGAAGACCGCAAACGATTTGCAGCCAAGTCGTTCAATGTTTCCTCCCACTACGATACCGCCATTTACAATTACTTTAACGGCGAGCAGCAAGAAGCTACGCTTAAAATAAGCGAATCTAAAGGCCAGGTATTGCGTTATGGGGAAAACCCCCATCAAAAAGGGTTTTTCTTTGGCGATTTCGACTCTATGTTCGACAAATTGCACGGAAAGGAACTTTCGTACAACAACCTCTTAGATGTTGATGCAGCCGTCAACCTCATGAGCGAATTCAAGAACGACGCCCCTACCTTTGCCATTTTAAAACACAACAACGCTTGTGGCCTTGCCCAACGCGAAACCATTCACCAAGCCTATGTAGATGCCTTGGCCGGTGATCCGGTATCGGCTTTTGGCGGCATCTTGATCAGCAATGTAGAGATCGACAAAGCTACGGCCGAAGAAATCCACGGCCTATTCTGTGAAGTGGTCATCGCACCGAGCTATTCTGCCGAAGCCCTTGAAATATTAAAAGGTAAAAAGAACAGGATCATTCTGATCCAAAACGACGTGGCCTTGCCAGAGACTTTGGTCAGGACATGCCTTAACGGGTATTTGGTTCAAGACAAAGATTACAGGACCGACACCCTTGACGAATTACAGTACGTAACCGACTCAAAACCATCGGAACGCGAATTGGAAGACCTTCTTTTTGCTTCAAAGTTGTGCAAGCACACCAAATCGAACACCATAGTGCTTGCAAAAAACAAACAATTATGTGCTAGCGGAACTGGACAGACCTCTCGCGTAGATGCCTTAAACCAAGCGATTCACAAGGCAAAAACATTTAATTTCGACCTTGAAGGGGCCGTAATGGCGAGCGATGCGTTCTTTCCTTTCCCAGATTGTGTAGAAATAGCCAATAAAAGTGGTATTTCTAGCGTTATACAGCCGGGCGGGTCTATAAAAGACCAATTAAGTATCGATTATTGTAATGAAAACAATGTATCTATGGTAATGACGGGAACACGTCATTTCAAGCATTAATTTCACTACTTTTACCGATGAAATACACCCCTTATCAAGCTAGTAACATAACCAAAGAAGATTACAAATGGGATTTTTTGATTTCTTGACAGAGGAAATCGCCATCGATTTAGGTACGGCGAACACCCTAATCATTCACATGGACAAAGTAGTTGTTGACAGTCCGTCCATTGTCGCCCGCGACCGAATATCAGGCAAAATTATTGCCGTAGGGAAAGAAGCGAATATGATGCAGGGCAAGACCCACGAAAACATTAAGACGATCCGTCCGCTAAAAGATGGGGTTATCGCAGATTTTGATGCATCTGAAAAGATGATCAATATGTTTATCAAAAACATACCTGCCCTAAAGAAAAAGTGGTTTCCACCTGCATTGCGCATGGTCATCTGTATTCCTTCGGGCATTACAGAGGTAGAAATGCGTGCGGTAAAGGAATCGGCCGAACGTGTGAACGGCAAGGAAGTCTATTTGATACACGAACCCATGGCAGCCGCCATCGGTATCGGTCTTGACATTATGCAGCCCAAAGGAAATATGATCGTCGATATAGGGGGTGGTACTACCGAGATTGCCGTAATTGCCTTAGGTGGTATTGTTTGCGACAAATCAGTAAAGATTGCAGGTGATGTTTTCACCAATGATATCATATACTACATGCGTACCCAACACAACCTTTATGTGGGCGAGGCTACCGCAGAAAATATAAAAATCGAAATAGGTTCGGCTACCGAAGACCTTCAGACCCCTCCGGACGAAAAATCCGTACAAGGTCGAGATCTGTTGACCGGTAAGCCCAAACAAGTTCAGATTTCATACCGTGAGATCGCCAAGGCTTTGGACAAATCGATTCTTCGTGTAGAAGATGCGGTAATGGAAACGCTTTCGCAAACCCCTCCAGAATTAGCTGCCGATATTTACAATACCGGTATCTATCTCGCCGGTGGTGGTTCTATGTTACGCGGACTTGACAGACGGTTATCGCAAAAAACGGATTTACCCGTATACATTGCAGAAGACCCCCTAAGGGCCGTAGTTAGGGGCACAGGTATTGCACTCAAGAACCTAGAGCGTTACAAAAGTATCCTTATCAAATAAAACCTAAAGATTTCGGGGCGATTTCAAGGGTTTTAATTTTATTTCCGTTCGGAATTGCTTCGCAGTTTTCACCAAACAACAAGTGAATGCAGCAGATCATCAATTTTATCATTCGATATAAGAATTTCCTTCTTTATGTCTTTTTGATGATTGTTTCCCTGGGTTTCACTATTCAATCACATTCGTACCACCAATCGCGGTTCTTTAATTCATCAAACTGGATTACCGGAAACATATTAAGAACATCGAATAACGTTTCTACGTATTTCGGCCTTGACCAAGAGAACCAAAAACTCATGGAAGAGAACACCTATCTCCGAAAATTGCTGTTCAACAGAACGCAAATCGATACGACCGTGCTTGATTCGGTTCAACAAACCTATACCATTACTACCGCCAAGGTCATAAAAAACAGCTTTGCCGACCCCCGCAATTACATCACCATAGACAAGGGGCGAAAAGATAGTGTTCAACCCGATATGGGGGTAATTACCAGTAAGGGTATTTTAGGTATCATAGAGAACACCTCCAACAATTTCTCTACCGTACAATCTATCCTGAACGAGAAATCGAACATCAACGCCAAGATCAAGAACACCGACCATTTCGGCTCCTTGGTCTGGAATATGAAACAATACAACATAGTGCAATTGGTCGACATCCCACGATTGGTACCGCTTACGATCGGCGATACCATTGTTACGGGCGGAATGAGCAGTATTTTCCCAGAAGGCATACCGATAGGGACCATTCGGAAGTTTGACCTCAACACCTCTAAAAGTTTTTACAATATAGACGTGGCCCTATTTAACGATATGACGAATATCAAAAATGTCTATATTGTAAAAAACACCTATCGCGAAGAAATTTTAGAACTCGAAAAACAAACGGAGACGAATGGTCAGTAACTACTATTTTTTAAATGTCGTTCGTTTTCTGCTACTGGTACTCGTTCAGGTGCTGGTCTTCAATAAGCTGAACTTTTTCGGGTTTATCAACCCCATGGTGTACATTCTGTTTCTTTATTGGTACCCTATTAAAGAAAATAGGGCCGCCTTTATCGGACTCGGTTTTTTACTCGGTATAGCCATAGATTTCTTTTCCGACACCATGGCCATTCACGCCGCATCGACCATTACGATCGCCTATATGAGACCGGCGATTATGCGTTTTGTTTTTGGGGTGAATTTTGAATTTCAAAGTTTTAAACTAAGTAATACCACTAGGGTACAACAAATTACGTTTTTAGCGTTATTGATTATAGTACATCACTTTGTTTTCTTTACGTTGGAAATTTTTAGTTTGGCCAATTTCCTCTTAATTTTGAAGAAAGTATTGGCTACAGGTACTGGAACCCTAATTCTTTGCTTGCTTTTTGGCTCACTTTTTAGTGTAAAGAAAGAATAGATCAAATCGCTAATTTGAACTTCTTTAATCATAAATTTCATCTTAGATGAAAAAGTTGCTATTATCATCTATAATCGTAATCATTGGTATTACGTTTCTCGGCAGACTGTCTTATCTACAGATATTCAGTTTCTCGCCCGACCAGGTCTTGGAAGATCCCGCCATAAAAAGGGTCTACGATTATCCTGAGCGCGGCTATATTTACGATAGAAACGGAAAGCTACTTGTGGGTAACGATCCTGCTTATGATGTAATGGTAATTCCCAGGGAAGTAAGGGAACTCGACACCCTTGAATTCTGTGGCCTACTTGGCATCGACAAGGCCAAGTTCAAAAAAGAACTGCACAAAGCACGGGTTTATTCCCCTAGGTTGCCCTCCGTTTTTGTCCCCCAACTTTCAAAAGAAGATTACGCCAGGCTTCAAGAAAAAATGAGGCACTATCGCGGATTCTATATTCAAAAACGCTCCTTGCGCTATTACGACACCAAGAGTGCCGCCAATGTACTTGGATATATCAGTGAGGTAAACGATCGCGACCTGGCCAAAAACCCGTACTACGTACAGGGTGAGCTCACCGGACGTACCGGCGTGGAAAAACAATACGAAGACATCCTTCGTGGCCGAAAAGGGGTGCAGTACATTCAAAAAGACCGCTACAATCGCGATATAGGCAAGTATAAAGGGGGTATAATGGACACCCTTCCCGAACAAGGCCTAGAAATAAACATCACCATAGACAAAACCCTTCAAGAATACGGAGAACTTCTCATGAACGGTAAGCGTGGGGGCATTGTCGCCTTAGAACCTTCCTCTGGGGAGATTTTGGCCATGATATCCGGCCCTACTTACGACCCCTCCTTATTGGTAGGCAGGGAACGTTCAAAAAATTACAGCAAACTACATTACGATTCTATATCAAAACCATTGTTCGACCGATCTATTTTGGCCGAAGGCTCGCCCGGCTCCCCTTTTAAGACCCTAAACGCCTTGGTCGCACTACAGGAAGGTGTGATTACCCCGAACACAACGGTACAATGCTACAACGGTTTTTATGTTGGAAGAAAAAAAAGAGGATGCCACTGTGGAGGCGGCCTGCGCAAACTGAACGACGGAATCTACAAATCCTGTAACGCCTATTTTGCCGCGACCTTCCGGAAGATATACGACAAATTCGAGACCACTGACGAGGGTATGGACGTCTGGGAAAAACACATGAAGAGTTTTGGCCTAGGCCAATACTTGGGCTATGATCTGCCGACAGGAAAGAAAGGGAGGATCCCCAGCAAGGAGTATTACGACAAATGGTACGGAGACAACCGATGGTCATCTTCATATATCATATCCAACTCCATAGGCCAGGGCGAGGTAGCCGCAACCCCCATACAATTGGCCAATATGACGGCAGCCATTGCCAACCGCGGACACTATTTTACCCCGCATATCTTAAAGAAAGTTGACGGAAAAGACATTAGCATACCCGATTTTGTAGAGCCGAAACATACTACGATCGACAAAAAATATTTTGAACCGGTCGTTCAAGGTATGGCCGACGTTTACGAAAAAGGAACGGCCCGATGGCTTCAGATTCCTGGTGTCAAAATTGCCGGAAAAACCGGTACGGTCGAAAATTATACCAAAATAGACAGTGTTCGCGTGCAGCTTACCGACCACTCGGTATTTGTTGCTTTCGCCCCAGTAGAAGACCCTAAGATAGCTATTGCGGTATACATCGAAAACGGCTATTACGGATCTCGGTATGCGGGCCACATAGCTTCGCTTATGATCGAAAAATACATCAAGGGAGAAATTACTAGAAAAGACCTTGAAAAACGTATGTTAGAAAAAACTTTGGAAAAGGAATATGCCAAACCTTATAGCGGCAAAGAATTCAAGATAAACGAGTATGTCTGGTAAAAGCGTCCTCAAACGTATCGATTGGCTCTCCGTTCTCTTTTATGTATTGCTACTGACCATTGGATGGGTCAATATCTATTCGAGTACTTTTTCCGAAAGCGATTCGTCTATATTCGATTTCAGCACCCTTCACGGTAAACAACTTTTCTTTATCCTTACCAGTTTTGCATCGATTGTAATCTTGCTGGCCCTTGAAGCTAATTTTTACGAACGCTTCTCCAGTGTACTCTATATCATCTCCATGGTGCTGCTGCTCGGCCTTTTCGCTTTCGGAAAGACCATTGCCGGAGCTACCTCGTGGTACGACCTCGGTTTTTTTAACCTTCAACCCTCTGAGCTCGCCAAAGTAGCTACGGCCTTGGCCTTGGCCAAATATCTCAGTGATATTCAAACCGACATCAAACGCAACAAAGATCAGCTCTATGCTTTCTTGATCATCTTGATTCCGGCCATACTGATCATCCCTCAACCGGATCCCGGTAGTGCCTTGGTCTTTTTCTCCCTATCCTTTGTTATCTTTAGGGAAGGGCTTCCTATATACTATTTGGGAATTGCCTTCTTTGCCATTCTTATTTTTGTGACGACCCTAATGTTCGGTACGATTTGGATCACCATCGGTATCGCCCTTATCTTAATACTCTTCTTTTTGCTCAAAAAGAAGAAATTCAAGGTTCCGGTCATCCCTACGGCCATAGCCGTGGTGCTGACCATCTTGTTTTCGCTCTCCGTTGATTTTGTCTTCAACAACGTTTTTGAACAACGTCACCGAGACCGATTCAGCCTGTGGTTACGATTGGAGAAAGACCCTGCTAAATTGGAGCAGATCCGAAAAACCATTGGCTACAACACCTATCAATCTGAAAAAGCCATTGAATCGGGTGGTTTCTGGGGAAAGGGTTTCTTGGAAGGAACACGAACCAAAGGCGACTTCGTACCTGAGCAACATACTGACTATATCTTCAGTACGGTTGGTGAAGAATGGGGCTTTTTGGGCACCGCTACCGTGGTATTGCTCTTTACCTTTCTATTATTACGGCTGGTCTACCTTTCCGAACGTCAGAAAACGGGCTTTGCACGCATGTATGGTTACGGCGTTATATCCATCCTATTGGTGCACTATTTTATAAACATCGGCATGGTGATAGGCGTATTGCCTACCATTGGTATTCCCCTGCCCTTCTTTAGTTATGGTGGATCGGGACTCCTATTTTTTACGGCCCTACTTTTTATTTTCCTAAAATTGGATGCCAACCGTCTTAAGGAAGGTATCTAAGACGATAGGCCCATGCCTGTTTATTAGGACTATTGCTTTGGATGGCTAAAAACTGAACTTCCAGCTTCCGATATCGACCTTGCTTTCCTTTTGATCTTGTAATTTTTTAGGAAGCTTCCGGAAAAAATCGATTCCCGTGCGTTTTTCAACTTCGTCGACGGAAACACTAAATTGCTTCAAAGGTTTCGAAGACTCTTTTCCTTCCATCAAAAAAGCCAGCATCCTTATTTCATCACCATAGCCCCGGGCTATTACTTTATAATAGTACTTTGGCACATCTACATCTTCTTCACCGATCTCGTCAAGCCCTTCTTCCAAAACTCCCCCCGTAACTACAAAAATTTCCCCATGTCGCTTGGCCCATATACGAACCTGCTTCTCCAATTCATTCCAAATCCCGGCATTGAAATCACGGTCTTGGGGACTGATATTACTCGTATAAAACGTCTCGTTATACGCTTGTTTGCTAAACCTTCGATCACCTGCAGGGCACAAATGCCCCCTATCATATCCCGAACCTTTATAATTTCGCCAGTCGGCAGATTTGGTGCGCACCTTGGGGTCTTCGATAAAGTAGGGCCTTTTACGATCATCGTTCGTCAGGTGCTCTTTTTTTAAAGTATAGGCCACCCATTCCGCCTGCTCATAAGGCTCGTTATAGGAAAGGGTAAAATGGCTGTGCTCGACAATTTCCCCCGTTGTGGAGCTGGGCATCAAACTGGAGGCAATCGCAGTTTTAGGCCCATCCCCTGACGTATCCGAATAGGTTGCGGGCGTATAAAAATTATCGAACAACCAAAAGCCGACCACGCAGCAGATGGTTAAAATGGTATAAATTGTTTTTCTATTCATGCACCTCAAAAATAGGGTAAATTTTAGGTTTAGACCGATAGAACGGACGTGCGATTCATTATGGACGCCCTTATACCCCAATACCGAAAACAAAACTTAGAACAGTAATCAAAGTAAGGCCAATACACCGGTCGGGCTTTTGGTGCCCCAATGTAAGTAAGGGCTAAAAATTTCGACGAATAAGCACATTTGCTATAGTACAATGTATTTATTTTGTACTATCTAATTTAGAATGAATTAGTTTAAATAGAAAGGAACGTTATGCTTACATGGAAAGATGTAATCAATTTTAGTGTAAAGGGAAATCCGGAGCCCGACCGAAGGGTCGAGAAGACCGAGGCCGAATGGCGTGAGCTTCTCACGGCCGAACAATTTAGGATTACCCGTCAAAAAGGAACCGAACGTGCGCATTCCGGGGCCCTATGTAGTGCCCACGAAGCCGGAAAATACAACTGCATCTGTTGCGATACGCCTTTGTTCGACTCCACCATTAAATTTGAATCGGGCACAGGTTGGCCCAGTTTTACACAACCCATAAAGGAAAATGCCATCAAATACGAAAAAGATTCTTCCTTTGGTATGATACGGGTTGAAGTCATGTGCAATACTTGCGATGCGCATTTGGGCCATGTATTTCCAGACGGCCCTCCACCGAGTGGCCTCCGCTACTGTGTCAATTCGGAATCAATGCAACTACAAAAAGAAAGCGTTAAAAAATGAGCGAGAAAAATTTAGAAATTGCTACCCTAGGCGGTGGCTGTTTTTGGTGTATAGAAGCAGTATTACAAGAATTGAAAGGGGTTGAAAAACTCGTTTCAGGCTATGCCGGGGGCAATGCACCCGGAAAACCTACCTACAAAGAGGTCTGTTCGGGCCTTACAGGCCATGCCGAAGTAGTACAGGTCAGTTTTGACCCTTCGGTCATCTCATATCAAGATCTATTGATCGTATTTATGACAAGCCACGACCCCACCTCCCTCAACCGACAAGGCGGCGATGTGGGCACCCAATACCGTTCGGTAATCTTCTACCACAACGATACCCAAAAAACGGTGGCCGAATCCGTAATACAGGAACTATCGTCTTACTTTGAAGACCCGATCGTTACCGAATTGAGCCCGCTTCCCACGTTTTACGACGCCGAGGATTATCACCAAGACTATTACCGCAACAATACCTCTCAAGGTTACTGTAGCGCCGTAATAACCCCAAAGTTGGCCAAGTTAAGAAAAATGCACGCCGACAAGTTAAAACAGGGGCAAACGAGCTCGTAACCAGATTCTTGCCATTAATCTACGGTAAATTGCAATTGAGCTATCACACATAAGAAATTGGGTTTTAAGAAAGTAACTTCGGTAGACTCTCTTAAAACCCATTTCTATGAAAACCACAAAGCTTTACTACCGCATTGCCCTCTCCTTTTTTTCTTTGGCTATCATTTATGCCGTAGCCAATTCTTTCTTCAACTACGAGGCCGTAGTTCTCAAATTTGAAGAATTAGGATACCCACCCTACTTAATATTTGTTTTAGGAAGCGCCCAATTATTGGGGCTGGCCGTTCTTGTTTTCAATAAAAGTGGCTGGGTCCGCGAATGGGCCTATGCCGGATTTTTCCTCAACCTTACTTTCGGAATCATTGCCCACCTATTGGTCAAGGATGGCAATGGCGCAGCTGCCGTTTTCTGTATCGTAGCCCTTTATATAACCTACATACAGAACAGAAAACTGAACGAACAAAACAAATTGGCCATAAACGCTATTCAAACTCGACCTAGGCTAGAAACTGTAGCATGATTTGGGCGCTACAGCTTTACATTCGCGATTTAAAGACCTACTTTCCCAGTGGGTCTTTTTATTTTAACCCCCTAGCAAGTATTGGCCCCATACAGCGACAAAACAGGAACGATACAAATGTGTTATATGGAAAAAATAGCTTTGGGCGGAGGTTGCCACTGGTGTACGGAAGCCGTTTTTCAATCCTTAAGGGGAGTCGACAAGGTAGAGCAGGGCTTTGTGGCATCAACGGGAAGCCATAGCACTTTCTCAGAAGCCATCATTGTACATTTCAAGCCAGAAAGCATTACTCTAAAAGACCTGGTCGAAATTCACCTCCACACCCATAAAAGCACTTCGTACCATAGTATGCGCGATAAGTATCGCTCGGCAGTCTACAGCTTTTCGCAGCAACAGCACCGTGATGTCATCGGCCTTCTAAAACTATTGCAAAAAGATTTTAGCGCCCCATTAATAACCCAGGTTCTACCTTTTGTTTCATTTAAACCTTCAGAAGCCCGCTTTCAAAATTATTACATCAGCAACCCTGAAAAACCATTTTGTAAAGCGTATATCGCCCCTAAACTACAATTGCTCTTAAGCCAGTTTAGAACCTTGGTAACCTCGATCGACTAAAAGGACTTAGACCGAAAAACTCCTATTTACCTTTTCTAAAAACATACCCGCGTTCCGCTATTCTTAAAAGAAGTGTTGCTGCATATCAGTATCTACTCCTCACCCTCCCCTTCACTTTTCTTACAAGAAACCAAAAAAGAATACCCCCTTACAAAACATTGATTCCAAAGAAATTACCTACAAAATTAATCAACAAAACAAACAGACAAAACTTTATCTTTTTATCGAATTTACCTACTAATATTTTGTTAATATGAAATTAATTTCTAACATTATACAACTGGTTAACCAAAGTGGATAACCAATAATCCTAAATTTAATATTGAACTATTATGAAAAAAAATGTATTTACGACGCTTCGCACGGTCGTCAACGGAGACATTATGTGGAAACTTATTCCCGTATTTTTCTTGGCCTTATGCCTAGGAAGTTGTTCGGAAGAACCAGTCGACCCAGAGGAAGAAGCGGTCCTTACCAAACTTTCCGCCAATTCAACGGCCATTGGAATTTCTTCGGTCTCGGCCAGCACCTCACAATCACCGAATGTAGCCAGTAATACCCTAGACGGATCTACGTCTACCCGTTGGTCAGGTTATGGTGATGGGGCTTCCATCACATACGACCTTGGCAGTTCGGCCAATATTGATTACGTGAAAATCGCTTTCTATAAAGGAGACAGCAGAAAGACCAAGTATGAAGTTTGGGTAGGTAATTCTACTTCTAGCCTAACGAAAATCAAATCGAAAACCAGTTCAGGTTCTACTTCGGATTACGAAACTATTGACCTCCCCAACTCTACCGCCCGTTATATTAGGATTGTCGGTAAGGGCTATGTACTTAACAGCGGTGGAAGCACCGTTCTATGGAACAGCATTACCAAATTCCAAGCATGGGGCTCCGGTGGTTCGTCCACCCTTCCCATTAGCGGAAACTCACCTGCCTCAGTTCTAGGCATCACGGCAAACACTTGGAAAATAAACAGTTTTATAGGAAGTCCAGGCTCATCTGCCACCTATTACGATGACATTACCGATGCCAGTGGCATTTCGTACAATACCTATTCCGATGACAATTACTTCTATACCGATGGCGAATGGGTATACTTTAAATGCTACAGAGGTTTGGGCGGTTCGGCCAATTCACAAAACCCAAGGGTAGAGCTACGTGAGATGGACAACGGCAACTTGGCAAGTTGGACCGGCGATAGCGGCACCCATACCATGGAATGGACCGTACAGGTAAACCAGCTCCCACAAGATACCGACGGCGATGGCGGGGTACTCTGCTTTGGTCAAATACATGGGCCAAGTAAAAATTCAGACGGCGTTGAAGTCGATGATGTAGTAAGGGTTCAGTTCATTGGTGAAGAAAACCAATCATCGGGATCGGTAAAACTAAAGATCAGCGGCTATGTTACCGAAGAACAAGGAGGCAGCCAAACCTTCAGCGGCTACAGTCTTGACACCACTTACAACTGTAAACTGGTATATTCCGGAGGTTACGTAGAACTCTTTATGAACGGCTCTAGCGTATTCAGAAAGAAAATGGAAGTTGACGATCTATCTGAAAACTATTTTAAAGTCGGTAACTACTTGCAATCCGTTAAAGGCGCAAGTTATACGGGATCCTACGGTTTGGTTCGTATCAAAAACCTAAGCGTAACCCACAATTAAGAAGCTTTAACCCCCTTTGTTTGCGAGAGGTAGTAGCCCCAAAGCTACTACCTCTATTTTTTTACGATGGGCGGCCTACCCTTAAATAAAAAAAGCCCTGATGTACTGACATCAGGGCTTTTCAATATAAACTCTTCTTATTATCCTTTTACAGCGGCCAATTTACCGTGCTCTATATTATTCTTTTGTAAGTCCTCCAAAACATTCACGGCTTCCTCAACATACACATCTTTAGCCAAGGCCTTGTGCCATCTGTCACGCTTTTCACGCAAGACCGAATCTTTTGTAAACAATTGCTCTTCATACTTCAATGACTCGAAAGCCAATTTAGAATCGTATTCGCTTATCGCCTTAAAGTAATCGGACTTTTTCTTGTGTTCCTTTTCTTCTTCTCTGTACGCATCGTAGTTCAAAGAAATTTCGGTTTCATCACTTTCCAACTTCAACCATTTTGCATTTTCTTCGATTAACTTGATCTGTGGGTTGTTGGCCATTCTTTTGGTACTATTGGCAATGGTCTTCTCGTAATCGATATAACCATCCCATGGCTTATAATCGGCCGGTGAGATCTTATCCCATTTCAATGGATTCGCTTGATCCCTTTCCCCTAGGTCGATATAGCTATATTTGTCCGGAACCACCACGTCACTCTTTACCCCTTCGAGCTGAGTAGACCCTCCGTTGATACGGTAGAATTTTTGGGTCGTGATTTTTATGGCCCCTAAATCGCCATGCTCATTACTGCGTACGATGTTATCAAGTGGAATGACGTTCTGTACGGTACCTTTTCCAAAGGTCTGCTTGCTTCCTATAACAATGGCCCTTTTATAATCTTGCATGGCTGCGGCCAAAATTTCAGAGGCTGAAGCCGAAAGTTCGTTCACCAAGATAACCAAAGGTCCATCCCATTGAATACGTTCGTCTTTGTCATCATAAACATCCTTGCCCTTGCCCGAAGACCTTACCTGAACGATCGGACCGTCTTTAATAAAGAGTCCGGCCATTTCAACTACGGTCTTTAGAGATCCGCCACCATTGTCCCTCAAATCAAGAATAAGTCCTTCTGCCCCTTCTTGTTTCAAGCGCTCAACTTCTTTGGCCACATCGGTAGCCGCGTTTCTCTCGGTATAATCGTCAAAATCTACATAGAACTTGGGCAAATCGATGATTCCGTACTTACGGTCGTCCTTGATAATATTCGCCGACTTGGCAAAAGACTCTTCAAGCTCTACCACATCCCTGGTAAGTTGTACGGTTTCCAATGAACCGTCTATTTTACGTACTGTTAATTCAACCACGGTACCTTTAGGCCCCTTGATCAATTTAATGGCATCGTCTAAACGCATACCTACAATATTGATAGGCTCTTCACCTTCTTGACCCACTTTTATGATTTGGTCTCCGACTTCCAAACGTGCATCACGCCAGACAGGTCCTCCAGAGATAATGTCGACAATCTTGGCCCCTTCGGGCTTTTTTTGCAATCGTGCGCCTATACCTTCAAACTTACCCGACATACTGGTATCGAACTTATCCTTTTCATCGGGAGCAAAATAGTAGGTATGCGGATCGAACTCATCAACAATGGTATTGATGTATTGTACGAACCAATCTTTACGTTGTAGGTCGTTGACAAAATCAAAAAACTCGTCCAAGGTTTTCTTGGTAGATTCCCTAGCGGACTTTTCAGCTTCCTTTTGTGTCAATGGCTTTCCGCCATCTTCCGGCTTTTCGCCTACCAGTTTCATCTTAGAATCGTATGTTCCCAAGGTGGCGTACTTTAATTGTTGCCTCCAACGCTCCCTTAGTTCCTTTTTTGAACTGGCAAAGGTCATCTTCTCGTAATCGATATTGATGCTCTCATTTTTTGAATAGTCAAAAGGTTTCTCCAATACTTCCTTGTACAAAGCTTCCGCCTCGGTCATGCGTTGCCTTAACCTTCCATAGACTAAATTGAAAAAAGAGATATCGGTACTCTTGATCTGGTCGTCAAGTTGAAATTTGTATTGCTCAAACTCCTTGATGTCTTCCTCCAAAAAATATCTTTTGGTAGGGTCAAGAACATCTATAAAATCCTCAAATACACTGACCGAAAAATCGTCATCGATGTTCTTAGGTTCGTAGTGCCCTTTTTCCAAGACATAGGTAATAAGATCTAAAAGCAATTTGTCTTTATCGTCATTCTCAAAAGACTTATTGGTAAAGCTACATGAGGCAACGGATATGAGCATTACCAAAAGTGAATAGGCAAGATTCCTTTTCATATATTCTATTTTCGTTTTATTTTTAATAACCAACCCTGGTAGAGGGTGAAGATTGTACTTTTCACACTTAAAAGTAATGAATTCCCTAAGATACTGAAAAAACCATGCCACCCTTTGAGCAAAGGCACTAATTTTTTGTTAAACGAACTTAGGCCGATATGTTCTGTAAAACGTATTTTTGCGCTATAAAGTATTCCGCATGAAAAAACCTTTGATTTTAGTAACGAACGACGACGGCATTACCGCTCCGGGAATACGGGCCTTAATTCGTTACATGAAAGAACTGGGCGACGTAGTGGTGGTAGCTCCCGACGGCCCCCAATCGGGCCAAGGACACGCCATAACCATAGACAACACCCTATTTTCGGCAAAAATTGTGGTCGACAAGGAGCACGGCGCCCGAGAAGAATACAGCTGTAGCGGCACCCCTGCGGATTGTGTGAAAATGGCACTTCAAGAATTGCTCGACCGCAAACCCGACATCTGTGTCAGTGGCATAAACCACGGATCCAACTCATCTATAAACGTAATCTACTCAGGAACCATGAGTGCTGCCATAGAGGCCGGAATCGAAGGTATTCCCGCCATAGGCTTTTCGCTCTGCGACTATTCATGGCATGCCGACTTTGAACCTGCCGGCGATATCATCAAAAAAATCGTGAGTGAATCTTTGGCCAACGGCATTCCTAAAGGTGTGGTTTTAAATGTAAACATCCCGAAAGCGAAGAAGGAGGATATCAAAGGAATAAAAATCTGCAGGCAGGCCCGTGCAAACTGGAAGGAAAAATTCGATAAACGCAAAAGTCCCGGAGGCAAGGATTACTACTGGTTGACCGGTGAATTTGAATTGCTCGACAAAGGGGAAGATACCGACGAATGGGCCTTGGCGCACAACTATGTATCGGTAGTGCCCACCCAATTCGACCTTACGGCCCACCATGTCATCCAGCAACTGAACGGCTGGCATTTTGACCAATAACCAAAAGAACGTTAAAGAAGTATACCTTTGCACCACCGAAAAGAATCGACTAAACTAAACAAGCATGAACGTTAAAAAAGAACTTGCCATAGGTTTTTTGGTAGGAATTATAGCTAATACCATCGGCACCTTGCTCTACATTCTACTGTTTTCAGATTTCGGTATAGCCGAAACTTTTGAGGCAGCAATACAACAAGGCCACATTGGCAGCCTTTTGGCCTTGGGCGCTATTTTAAACCTTATCGCTTTTTTTGGTTTTCTTCGCATTAGGCGTGACAACAGGGCCAAGGGTGTTCTTATCGCCACGATCCTAACGGCACTGGCCATTCTTTACTATAAAGTTTTTTAAACGATAAAAATTACTCGGGCCAGGGTATACGAATTTTACCTTAACCGAGTTCTCTCTTTTACAGGGCAGGTATTAACTGTATTCAATTTGTAATGAAGTACTATATAATTGCAGGCGAGGCGTCGGGCGATCTTCACGGGTCGAATCTGATGAAGGCCCTTAAGGCCAAAGACCCGAACGCGGACATCCGGTTTTGGGGAGGCGACCTTATGCAACAAGCCGGAGGCACTTTGGTGCGACATTACAAGGAAATGGCCTTTATGGGGTTTTTAGAGGTGCTGATGAACTTAGGTACCATCGCAAAAGCCATTAAATTCTGTAAGGCCGACATCCAGGAATTTCAGCCCGACATCATTGTCTTTATCGACTATTCGGGTTTTAACCTTCGCATAGCCAAGTGGGCGAAAGCACTGGGCTTTAAGACCAATTACTATATTTCCCCTCAAATCTGGGCCTCTAGGGAAGGACGTATCAAAGACATCAAACGGGATATTGACGCCATGCACGTTATTCTTCCGTTTGAAAAAGATTTCTATGAAAAGAAGCACGGCTATCCGGTGAACTTTGTGGGACATCCACTTATAGATGCCATTAGCGACCGGAGCCCCGTTAACGAGCAAAATTTCCGAAAGGAAAACAATTTAGATCCCGATAAACAGATTATCGCCCTATTGCCCGGAAGCCGGAAACAAGAGGTTCAAAAGATGCTGACCTTAATGTTATCGGTCATCAAGGATTTTTCCGACTATCAATTCGTAATTGCCGGGGCGCCCAGTCTCGACCACGATTTTTACCAGCCCTTTCTCAAAAACCCGAACGTAAGTTTTGTGGCCAATAAAACCTACGACCTTTTGAGCATAGCCTATGCCGCCTTGGTCACCAGCGGAACCGCCACCTTGGAAACCGCGATTTTCAAAGTCCCCCAAGTGGTTTGCTATCGGGCCAACTGGCTCTCCTATCAGATTGCCAAACGTATCATTACCCTTGAATACATTTCGCTCGTAAACCTGATCATGGGCAAAGAGGTCGTAAAAGAGCTGATCCAAAACGATTTGACCACCAAGAATATCCAAACCGAACTGAACAAAATACTTAAAGGGCCGGCCCGTACGGCACAAATTCAAGCCTATGATGAGCTTGAAAAAAAACTGGGCGGCAAAGGCGCAAGTGAGAATGCCGCTACCCGTATAATAGAAAATGTTTAAATTTGGGTATACCCTTGGTACCCCATCAAGAAAAGGATTTGTGTTCATGCTTCGTAAAATTTTCTTCATTCTATTCATCTGTTTGCTTGCCAGTTGTGGCAGCTCAAAAAAGAAAGCCGCCCAAAGGGAGCCGCGCAAAATAACCGTAGCGGCCAAAACCACGGAAGCCCCTAAAAGAGAATCTAGGCCCGTTAAAAAAACTGCTGCGTCCAAGCGCTCAAAAGCCGATGACATTATCGACACGGCCCTTAAATTTTCAGGTGTCCGTTACAAATATGGCGGTACCACAAAAAAAGGAATGGACTGCTCTGGCCTGCTTTACGTGGCTTTTGGCGAAAACGACATAAAACTGCCCCGTACCTCTTACCACATGGCCGAAGAAGGCAAGACCATACGTAAGGGCAATATTGAGAAGGGAGACCTCCTCTTTTTTAAGACCAGTAAGCGGAGCAAGCGTATTAACCACGTGGGCATGGTGGTTTCGGTAAAGAACAACGATATCAAATTTGTACATGCCTCGACGTCTAGGGGCGTAATCGTTTCCTCCCTCAGGGAAGGTTATTGGAGCAGTGCATTCATAAAAGCCAATCGAATTCTATAGTCTCTAAACGATGAAGTTGCTTCGCTTCATACCCATTAAACTGACACTGGTTTTGATTTTGGGTATTATAGTGGGCAATTATCTTCAGCTTCCCGTTCCTTACCCTATGGCAACTTGTCTAGCCCTTCTCGTGGCTTTAGGCATACTACGTTTCAATGATAAATGGAACGAATCGCATCTATTTGGCTATCTAGCTGTTTTGACCACACTATCCACCGGTATTTTCGCCACGTCACTGGCTCACCCTGAAAACCAGGCAAACCACTATCTCAACCACGATTTTAAGGGAAACCACACTTGGCACATCAAGATTTCAAGGGTATTGAAGCCCACGTCCTTTTCCGATAGATATATTGGCGAAATCCGAGGGCTGGACCAACAAAGGGCCACAGGTAAGGTATTGCTCAACCTTACTCCTGATTCCACCCTTCAAAAACTTCAAGTCGATGACGAATTGGTATGGTACGGAAGCATTACAAAAACAAGGGAGGCTTTGAATCCGCATCAGTTCAATTACAAAGCATACCTAAACGGACTGGGCATATCCCATCAAATACAGATGGCGCCCAAAGCATTTATCTCCCTTGAAAAGACCTCTTCAAGCCTATACGGTCTAGCCGCAAAGACACGTAACCACATCATCTCCCAACTACGGAAAGCCCGTTTTGGCAAAGACGAACTAAGCATTATCCAAGCCTTGCTCCTTGGGCAACGCAACGATATTTCCGAAGAAACCTACACAGATTACAAAAACGCGGGCGCCGTTCATATTCTAGCGGTTTCAGGACTACACATTGGTATTTTGTTGCTATTGCTACAGTTTCTTTTACGCCCCATTGAGCGGCTTCCTAAGGGCAAAAGCGTAAAACTGGCCATGACCGTGATTTTACTATGGGGCTTTGCCTTTCTTTCGGGCCTATCGGCCTCGGTCGTAAGGGCGGTGACCATGTTTTCGTTCTTGGCCTATAGCATGTATCTCAACCGACCGAACAATACGTTCAACATTTTGGCCCTATCCATGTTCTTCATTCTATTGGCCATTGACCCGAACCTGCTCT
Source organism: Zobellia sp. OII3 (assembly GCF_002211465.1). Taxonomy (NCBI): domain Bacteria; kingdom Pseudomonadati; phylum Bacteroidota; class Flavobacteriia; order Flavobacteriales; family Flavobacteriaceae; genus Zobellia; species Zobellia sp. OII3. The sequence continues at coordinate 267,887 of NZ_MWRZ01000001.1, forward strand.
TTCAGGTAGGTTTTCAAATGAGCTATACGGCAGTGCTCGCCATCGTTTGGTTCTATCCACGGATACAGAAGTTGTGGCTCCCCAAAAACCTGGTCGTTCGCAAGGCCTGGGAGCTACTATCGGTAAGTATAGCCGCACAGTTGGGCGTTCTCCCGATAAGCCTATTCTATTTCCATCAATTTCCGGCTTTGTTCTTCATAAGCAACCTGCTGATCGTTCCTGCACTGGGCGCCCTATTGGGAATCGGTATCTTGATCATTCTATTGGCCTTGGCAGACGTCTATCCTAACCTACTGATCAGCTCTTACGACACCCTGATCGGGTGGATGAACTCCATCATTGCCTGGGTAGCACAACAAGAAGCCTTTGTTTTCAAGAACATCCCATTCGACGGGGTTCAAATGGCACTGGCCTATGCCGGTCTTTTTTGCCTCGCCTTACTGATCGGCCGTCCAAATTTCAAAAAGGTGCTTGCCCTTGCCATGACGGTCATAACATTTCAGTTGTGGCTTCTATATTGCCATTACGAAGCTTCAGAAAAAAATGTACTGCTTCTGGTCCATCAAACCAAGAACACCGCCCTCATTCACCAAATGGGAAAAGAACTGCAGGGCATAAGCAGGGACACAGCCCGCCTAGGTACAATTATCCGCGATTACAGCGTTGCTGAGCGAATTTCCGACATCTCCTACCCCAACCTCAAGAACAGCTATGTATGGAAGGATAAAAAGCTTTTGGTCATCGACAGTCTTGCCGTCTATCCCGGAAACAATAGGCAGGTCGATTACCTTATCCTTACCCAATCGCCCAAACTCAATCTTGAAAGGGTCATCGCCAAATTGGAGCCGCGGTGTATTATTGCCGATGGCAGCAACTACAAAAGCTATATCGACCGGTGGAAGCAGACCTGCCTAAAAAGAAAACTCCCTTTTCACGCTACTGGCGAAAAGGGAGCCTATTATTTCGATTGACATTACCCGTGTCTCAATTACCTATGAAGCATCGGCACTTGTCATTTTCCTTTCGTTATCTTCCGCCCCATGTGTCAAAGCTTTTAGTTTGCTCAAAAACAACCATACCAAAGCACCGAATAGGATACAGAAAATAGCAATACCCGTAAACACCTTATATTCTCCAAATTGAGATGCGGACTCCCCTAAAATACCTGCCAATTTATTTCCAAAGCCCGTAGTTGCAAAGTATAGTCCCATCATTAAGGAAGCATATTTTGCCGGAGCCAATTTGGTCACGAATGAAAGCGATACCGGCGACAAGCTCAATTCGCCAACGGTATGGAACAAATAGGCCAAAACCAACCAGTACATAGCTGATGATCCCGTACTTTGATATTGTGCCGTTGCCGCTGTCATAAACAAAAATCCCGTACCCATGATAATAAGACCCATTATCATTTTAAATAGCGAGGAAGCATGTTTGCCCTTCAACTTTCGTTTGGCCCAATAGCCGGCAACCGCAGTTCCGAGGGTAATAATAAAAAAGGAATTAGCGGCCTGAAACCATGAAGCCGGAACTTCCCATCCGAACAACATTCTATCCGTATAATCCTTGGCATACAGGTTCATTAAGCCCCCTGCCTGCTCGAAGGCGCCAAAAAATACGATTACCATTAAGAAAGATATGATCAAAACGACAACCCTATCCTTTTCAATTTTGGTCAAGGGCCTTTTCAAGGACTCGCGATCCTCTACATTTTTCGATTTCCCTAAATAGTCACCAACGCCGTAGAGGTATTTTTGACCAAGAACGAATTGAACCAAGCCAAAGAACATACAAATTCCCGCCAGTCCAAAACCGTAGTGCCAGCCATAGACCTCGCCTACATATCCCACTATTAAACTAGAAAGAAATGCCCCGATATTAATGCCGATATAAAAAATGGTAAATCCCTTATCCCTTCTTATATCATCCTTTTTGTACAAGCCTCCTACCATAGTGGAAATATTAGGCTTTAGCATACCAACACCTGAAATAATGAATCCCAGACCCGTGTAAAACGCCCACATTTCCTCAATAGCCAAAATACTATGGCCAATAACAAGAAGAATCGCCCCTAGAATTACGGCCTTCTTTTGCCCAAGGATCCTATCCGCAATAATTCCGCCTGGTATAGAGGCCACATAAACCAACATGGTGTACCAACCGTAAAGCGCCAAAGCCTCATTATTGGTCCAACCCAAACCAGAATTTACCTCAGAGGTCTTCGTTACCAGATACAAAACCAAAATAGCCCGCATTCCATAATACGAAAACCGTTCCCACATTTCAGTGAAAAACAGGATGTATAAACCTACCGGATGCCCGAACAGCTCTTTTTCATGCGGTGCCTTTTCTACTAATGCCATAAAATTTGTTATTTGTTAAATTGATTTCTATCGAGATTAGCTTAAAAGTCGATTAAAATACTCTTTTTTTCGGGTCCTCGTTCTTGTCGAAAGAACTTCCTTCACTAATCTTTGTTGCTTTGGTCGTTTATTTTTTGGGATGCAAAAGGTGCTCGCCCAAAAAGTTTGTCATTTTATTAAAAAGATGTACTCGGGTATTCCCTCCGTAAATTCCGTGGTTTTTATCGGGATAAATGGCCCAGTCAAACTGTTTGTTGGCCTGTACCAGGGCTTCTATCATACGCATTGAATTCTGCACATGTACGTTATCATCACCCGATCCGTGAACCAACAAATAATCACCTTTTAACATTTCAGGATAGTTCAACGGGGAGTTTTCATCGTAACCTGCCGGATTTTCCGCAGGCGTACGCAAAAAGCGCTCCGTATAAATGGTATCGTAAAAACGCCAAGTAGTAACGGGCGCTACGGCTATGGCCGTTTCAAAGACATCGTTTCCTTTCAGAATACAGTTCGTAGCCATGTGTCCCCCAAAGCTCCAGCCCCAAATTCCGGTTCTGTCTTCATCTATATAAGGCAATTTACTCAGCTCCCTAGCGGCTGCGATTTGGTCTTCCGTTTCATACTTCACCAAGTTTAGGTAGGTCGATTTTTTAAAGTCGGCCCCCTTAAAGCCTGTTCCCCTACCATCTACACAGGCCACCACATAACCTTGGGAAGCCAATTGTTGGTGCCATAGATCACGGGCATCCAACCAACTGTTGGAAACGCTCTGCGACCCTGGGCCACTGTACTGGTACATCAATAAGGGGTATTTTTTAGAAGGGTCGAAATCTTTTGGTTTCACCATATACATATTCAACTCGTTACCATTGATGTTTATGGAGGAAAACTCTTTCTCACTAAGTTCATAAGCCTTCAATTTTGTCATTAAGGCCTCATTGTTCTTTATTTCCTTCACCTCCTTACCGCTAAGTGCTTTTCGCAAGGTATATACAGGCGGGGTTTTGGCATTGGAATAGGTATGGATAAAATAAGTGAAATCAGCACTGAAGTCGGCCGAGTTCGTACCAGCTTCGACAGCCAAGGCCTTTTTCTTCTTTCCATTACTTTCAATACTGTAGACGCCCCTATTGATAGAACCGTTCTCGGTAGATTGATAATATACCTTGTCTTCCTTTTGGTCATACCCATAGTATCGGGTGACCTCCCACGGGCCTTTGGTTATCTGATTTACAAGACGCCCGTCTTGATCATGAAGGTAAATATGGTTATATCCGTCTTTCTCACTGGTCCAGATAAAGCTATCGTCCGCCAAAAAAGTAAGGTTATCGGTGATATCGACATAGGCCTTGTCTTTTTCTTCGAGCAAGACCGAAGCCGTATTGTTCTTTGCGTTTACCGAATAAAGCTTCAAATCGTTCTGATGACGGTTCAGGGTCTGGACGCTAAGATAGTTCGGGTTGTTCATCCACTTGATACGCGGAATGTAATAGGGGTCGTTTAAATCTACCGCTGCCGTGCTTCCGGACTTCACATCGTACAAATGCAAACTCACCTTGGCATTGGCCTCACCGGCCTTAGGGTATTTGAACGTTTCTTGGCTTGGGTACAGGTCGGTTCCAAATACATCCATGGAAAACTCGGGCACCTCGCTTTCATCGAAACGCAAGAAGGCTATTTTGCTTCCATCGGTATTCCAATCAAAAGCACGGACAAAGGCAAACTCCTCTTCATAGACCCAATCGGTAACCCCGTTAATAATCTTGTTCTTCTCCCCGTCCGTTGTGAGTTGCTTTGTATTTCCCGAAAGCAAATCGAACAAATACAGGTTGTTCTTGCTCACATAGGCCACTTTTGTTCCGTCAGGCGATAGCTTAGGCTCTTGTATCTTGGTATCTGAAACCTTGGTCAACTTTTTTGACTTTAGGTCATATACATAAAAAACACCAAGGGTAGAGCGTCTAAAAATGAACTCTAGTTCCGTAGCCAAGAGCACTTGTGATTCGTCATCACTAAACTGGTACGAGCTAAAACCATCTATTCCCGACAAATCCGCCGAACTGACGATGGTCTCCACTTTTTTCTGACTGGCATAATCAAACTTGTCAATGGTGGTAGCCCCATTCGCCCCTCTGTTCAAAATGGTGTATTGCTTCCCATTTTTCATTGACCTAAGGACATCAAGCCTTTCAATAGAAAATTCCCCACCATATACTGCCTCTACTGTAATAACTTGTTTCTCTTGAGCATATGAAAACGCCAAAAAGGCGAAGACAAAAGAGACGCTTAAAACTAATTTCTGCATAGAATGTTATAAAAAGATTAAATCGCCCAAGTTTAGTGATAATTTTACAAAGATTTAAACTTTAAATCATAAAAATCCCTTGTTTTATCGTGCTTAATCTCAATCTCAGGTATAAACCATTATCATTATCTTTACCGACCGAAACCAAAAGCTATGACCCAGCCCATAGAGGGATTCTCAAAACTGACGAAAGAGCAAAAAATAGATTGGCTAACGACCCATTACACAACAGACCCGGAAGCGGCAAAAGCACTGCTTAAAAGGTACTGGAATGTTGCCGAGGACGTTCAGCAATTGCACGACGAATTTATAGAAAACACCATTACCAACTACTACCTTCCCCTTGGTATCGCCCCCAATTTTCTGATCAACAACAAGCTTTACGCCATTCCGATGGCCATAGAAGAAAGTTCGGTTGTAGCGGCAGCTAGCAAGGCGGCCAAATTCTGGCTCGACAAGGGCGGGTTTAAAACCCAGGTTCTAGGAACGGAAAAAATTGGACAGGTGCACTTTATGTACCACGGCAATAAGGAGCGGCTTACCGCTTTCTTTGAGCAGGTACGCCCAAAGCTTCTTTCCGATGCTTCGGCCATTACCAAGAACATGGAAAAAAGGGGCGGCGGCATCAACAAGATCGAGCTACGTGACAAAACCGAAGCCCTCGACCACTATTACCAGTTGCACTGCACCTTTGAGACCCTCGATGCCATGGGGGCCAACTTCATCAATTCTTGCCTAGAGCAGTTTGCCAAGACCTTGAAGGCCGAAGCCCAATCCTTCCCTCTTTTTTCGGAGGAAGAAAAAGCGATTGAAATTGTGATGAGCATCTTATCGAACTATGTCCCCGATTGTTTGGTACGCGCGGAAGTAAGCTGCCCGGTAGACGAATTGAAAGACGGAAGCAGCGAATCGTCACGGCAATTTGCCGAAAAAATGGTGCAGGCCGTCAATATTGCAAAGGTAGAACCCCATAGGGCCGTGACCCACAACAAGGGTATTATGAACGGTATAGATGCCGTTGTTCTTGCCACAGGCAACGATTTTAGGGCCGTTGAAGCGGGCATACACGCCTACGCCTCAAAAGACGGACCATACACAAGCCTCACCCATGCCGCCATCGAAAACGAAACCTTCAAATTTTGGATCGAGCTGCCCCTGGCACTCGGTACCATTGGCGGACTCACAAGCCTTCACCCATTGGTAAAATTGGCCATGGAAATATTAGGAAAACCATCGGCCCAAGAGTTGATGCAGATCGTGGCCGTTGCGGGCCTAGCGCAAAATTTTGCGGCAGTACGCTCTTTGGTCACCACCGGTATTCAAGAAGGCCATATGAAAATGCACCTATTGAACATCTTGAACCAGCTAGGGGCCACAGAAGATGAAAAGAAAACCTTGACCCACCATTTTAAAAAACACTCGGCCACACACAATGCAGTAGTAGAGGCCTTTGAAAAGCTGAGGAACACCAAATGACAAAAGAGTTCTACAGTAACGGAAAACTGCTTTTAACCGGCGAATATGCCATACTTGACGGCGCATGGGGACTGGCCGTGCCCACAAAATTCGGACAGAGCCTAAAAATCAGTCCGAACACCACCCGTGAACTTTCATGGAAGAGTCTCGATGAAAAGGGAAACCCTTGGTTCAAAACCACCTTGGACATCGACAAAGTACTGAACCCTAAAAACAGACCATCTGACGAATCGGTAGATGGGGTATTGATCGGGCTTTTGCAGGAAGCAAATCAACTGAACCCTGATTTTCTTTCAGGAAGCCAAGGGTTTAAAGTAGAGACCCGACTGGATTTCCCAAGGGATTGGGGACTCGGTTCTTCGTCTACCCTAATCAACAACATAGCCCAATGGGCCAAAGTGGATGCCTTTCAACTGTTGTGGAATGCTTTTTCAGGAAGTGGATATGACATTGCCTGTGCCCAAAACAACAGTCCGATCCTCTACCAAGTAAAAGAAAAAAAAGCTACGGTGAAGCCCGTTGAATTCAATCCGAAATTTACCGACCGCCTTTTTTTCGTGCATTTGGATAAAAAACAGAACAGCCGCGAGGGTATTTCCCAATACCGAAAGATGGAATTCGACTCCCTTAGGCTGACCGAGAGCGTGACACGACTCACCCAAGAAGTATTGAAGTGCGAAGACCTAGCCACTTTTGAGACCCTTATGGAGCGCCATGAAGCCCTATTATCACGAACACTTCAGACACCAACGATCAAACAACAACTTTTTCGCGACTATCCCGGAACCGTAAAAAGCTTAGGGGCATGGGGCGGTGACTTTGTTCTCGTATCGGGAAACCAAAACACTCCCGAATACTTCAAGAAAAAAGGATATCCTACGACCTTGACTTACGCCCAAATGGTTTTGTAATACAAAAAAAAGGCCTTTCTTGAGAAAGGCCTTTTTTATTATATCGATAAGCGTATTTTCTTAATAGAAAACCGCTCGGTTATCCTCAACTTCGGCAGCATCTTTCAAGGCTTGATAAACCGCTGTACTTACCCTAGCTTCACGAGAAGACTTTACAGCATTCGCATATGTACTATAGTTGTCCAATTTAGGCGCTTCGGTCCTTTTGGTCACGGTCAACATATAAACCCCGGTATTGCCCTCTATCAAACCTGAAGTAGTTCCTTCTTTCATGGCAAAGGCGGTACCTACAACTGCCGGTTCCGAACCTGCACCTGGAATAGTCGGTGACTTTACGGTCAAAGCGGTAGCCGTTGAAACGCTCACATTGTTGTCCTTGGCCAAATCATCGATAGACTTGCCTTTATTAGCGGCGATAATTTGCTCGGCTTTTCTTTCTTTTCTGATTTTAGGTAGTACGATTGCCGATGCATCCTCTACCGACATCAAACCTTCGTCGTATGTCTTGGTCAATTGCACCACGGCGTATCCACCTACCAAATCAAAACGCTTGATATCACCAATTTGGGTTTCTTCATTAAAGGCCCATTGTACGATACTTCTTTGCTCACCAAGACCTGGCAAGTTTTCATCGGTAGCCTTGACCTTGTTCACTGGGCGAACAACGTATTTGTTTTCCTTTGCCAAATCACCAAAAGCCTTATCGGACTCTATTGAATTCATTTCAAATTTGGTAGCATCGGTAAACAATTTGCTGGTCGTTTCTTCAGATGGCTCGATTTCACGGGCCAAGGTAGCTATCTGAACAATATCTTGCTTATCGTCGATTTTTATCACGTGAAAACCAAAGCTGGTTTCTACCATACCAATGGTTCCTACGCTGTTCTGAAAGGCGAAATCATTAAACTCAGGCACCATTCTTCCTTCTTGGAAATATCCAAGATCGCCACCGTTGGGCGCTGAAGGACCATCAGAGTTATCGCGGGCCAACTCAACAAATTTGGCATCTTTCTTTCGGGCTTCCGCAAGCAAACGCTTGGCTTCAGCCTCAGCTTCCTCTTTGGTACGGGTAATATCAGGATTGGCACGATCCGCCCCTTCGTATGTAATAAGAATGTGGCTGGCCTTTACCGACCCATTAGGTTTTCTTCCCACCATTCTGGAAACCTTGAAGTAATCGCCATCCCTATACGGACCATAAAGATCGCCAACCTTTAAACTCATCAAGGTATCGGCAAATTTGGCGGGCAATTCCCTTTTCGATTTATAGATCGTATCGAATTTGATATCGGAATTACGGTCTAAGAAAGCGGCTATATCATTGGTAGTCCTAAAACCGGCAATGGTATCGGTCTTATCGGTCTGCTCATTGTATTCTACGGCATCTTCGATCAACTTGGCTATTTCCTCTTTTACCGCATTCTCGTCTTCGACAGAAGGCTTTTCCTGAAAATAGACAAACTGAATATCCCTAGCGGGCTCTTGCCTAAAATCTTTCTTATGTTCGTTGATGTACGATTGGATTTCACTTTTTGACACCGCGATGGTACTATCGGCAATGCTAGTAAACGGAATACGGACATATTTGATATCCATCTTATCGTTGGCCAACTTATAATCGAACTCCCCTTCTTTCAAGGTTGCCCCTATCCCTGCCCTGATAAGGTTAAAATATGTTTGTTGTTTGGCGCTCTGAATAATGGCCTGCTCATCTTGCAACCACAAATTGTATTGTTCGGGATTGTTTGTCTTAAGTTCCGCAATAAAGTTCCTGAACTTGTTCTGGTCGAACACACCGCTCTCGTTTTGAAATTGAGGGCTCTGTGAATAAGAAGGAATGGTACCGATATAGTTCAAGATTTGATCTTGCTCGATATCAACGCCCAACTCTTCGAACTGTTGCCCTAAAATGGCATTGCGAACCTCTTGTTCGTAAACTTGGTTCACTGTTTGCATGGTAGAAGGATTCGCCGACCTTCGGGAAGCGACATCCACTTTTTGACGGAATGCGTCAATTGAAATTTCCTCTCCATTGATTTCAGCTATACTAGAGCCTACTTTTCCCCCGCTAACATCTCCATTGGTAAACACCCCGGAAATTACAAATGCGAAAAGGGCCAAGCCAATAATCAGTATTAGAACGGTTGTCCGTTTTCGTATGTTTTCTAAAATTGCCATTAATTAGGATTTTTTTAAATCAGTTTGCGAAATTACCATTTTCCATCAAATTATAAAAGAATTGAAAAACTATTCTTTTTCAACGATTTGCATGGATACCAAATCGATTTTAGTATTTGAAACCTCAATTATTTTAAATAAAAAATTTTCGACCCGTATTTCAGAATCTTTTTCGGGTATTTCCCCGGTCTCATTGACGATCAAACCGCCAAGTGTCTCATACTCTTCACTTTTTGGAAGTTCCAACCGATACACCTCGTTTATGTAATCGACCTCAAGCCGGGCCGAAAACTTATAACTTCCATCCTCGAGTTGCTCCTCAATAAGGTCGGTAGTATCGTGTTCGTCTTCTATTTCCCCAAAAAGTTCCTCAACAATATCTTCAACGGTTACAATACCCGAGGTACCTCCGTATTCATCCAAAACGACAGCTATACTCTTGCGTTTTTTGGTCAAAACGTTCAAAATATCTTGTATAAGCATGGTTTCGGGCACAAATTCCACCGGTAACAAAATGCTCTTTATGGTCTTTGGTTTTTTGAAGAGTTCATAGGAATGCACATAGCCGATGATATTATCGATGGTATCTTTATAGACCAAGATTTTCGAATATCCGGTATCGGTAAAGAGCTTGGCAAGGTTCTTAGGGGTCTCATGAAGCTCTACGGCCATTATCTCGGTTCTGGGCACCATAACCTCACGCGCCTTGACAGCGGCAAACTCAAGGGCGTTCTGAAAGATCTGAATCTCCGAATCCACTTCATCTTCCTCCTCAACGGTTTCCATCTGTTCGGTAATATAATCACCAAGTTCAATCTTACTAAAGGCCAACTGGACTTCATCGCCATCGGTCTTGAAAAAAGCCTTGAGTATAGCATCGGAAATCCAAATTACAAATTCGGAGATTACCGAGAATACCACATAGAAAAAATAGGCCGGTATGGCCAAAAATTTCAACAACTTATTGGCATAGATCTGAAAGAGCACCTTAGGAAGAAACTCCGCGGTAAAAAGAATGACCAAGGTAGATATCACCGTTTGGGTGACCAAACTAAAGTCGCCCAACAAGAGATTGAGGAACTCACTGCCCGAAGGCACCATGCCCTTAAACCAAAGCATAAGCAAATCGCCCATGAACAGTCCGTATATGACCAAGGCGATATTATTGCCGATAAGCATGGTGGCAATAAATTTCGATGGTTTTTTGGTCAAACGCGTGAGCACTTTAGCCAAAAAGCCCTCTTGCTTTTTTTCTATTTCAATATGAATTTTGTTGGCGGAAATAAATGCAATTTCCATGCCCGAAAAGAAGGCCGAAAATATCAGCGATAAAACGATAATAAAAATGGAAGCCTCCAAAATTACTGTTGGTTATCTTGCTTGCGCTGTTCAAATTTCTTCCGATAGTTTCTTCTGAACAAAAACATACCAATAGAAACTAAGGCAAAAAAGATAAAAAGATAGGTGCCTTCACGGTTTGTATTCCAATCCGTAAATATCCTGTAAAGCGAAAAAAAGGCTACCGCCAAGTACAAATATTCGGTATACTTTAAAATTTTAATCATCAGACTCTTCTTTAATAGTCATTAAACCATAGGTCTTATGGGCAATAAAAAAACTTAGATCCCGATTAAAATCCATGCCTTCACCGTCCATAATAGTACCGTCTTCCGGATTGGTAAACTTAAACTTTTCTTGTGTAAAAATCCAGTTGTCATCTTGATCCCAATACAACTGAGGGGTCTCAAGCTTTTTACCATCATGGCTTTCTATAACCACATTTCCCTGTAAATCTATCACATTTGTAGCAGAATAAATAATGCCGTAATCGGCCTTAATAATGCTCTTCTGCCCTTCTTCATTATAATAATTGACCAATAAGCCCTTTGGAAAAATACGGTGGGGAAACTTAAGATTGTTATAATCTTCGTTTAGCGGACTGGTCAATACCGCTATTACCCTAGTAGAAGTAGAGTCTTCACTCTCTAGCATCTCCCTTGCCTCGGTATAGGTTGCCGTAAAATTCTCGGCTATACCCATGGGATATACCAAAGGCACTTTTTCCTCCCCAGACCTTTTATAGTTGTCCTGACAAGAAAAAAAAAGTATTGCCATGGTACAAACCATGGCAATACTTTTAAAATTATATCCGTAAGATGAAATCATCTCTCTATAAGTTCGGTACTTTTACACTACCCCCAACCCAACAGTTGAAGCTAACAGTCTTACCTGCCATACCTGAGTTGAATATGTCTGTTTTTGAAGGCGCCTTGGCAGCGTAGCTTTGGGCAGCCTGATTGGCACTAGAGCTAATGGATGGATCCACTCGTCCGGCCTGACGGGCCATATCTGCAGCTTTCCAGTAAATAGCACGCTTTTCAAAAGCACTACTACCACAATCATTGGCACTAGAAGCATATAGGTTGGCAATCAACAAATACGCCTTACCATTCGCTTTATTGGCGTTAATGGCCATTTGGGCATATTTCCTAGCGGTAGACTTACTACCTTTTCTTTTGTTGATAACCGCAACCTTATAAGCGATATTTGATTTTTTATAGTTATCGGTCTCCAAGCTCATTGCCTTATCAAAATCGGCCAAGGCCCCTTTTGAATCGCCATTCTTCATTTTCAAGGTACCACCGTAAACGTAGGCACTTGCCGAAGGATCTAAGGCCAACTGAGCTTCGAACAATTTCTGGAACAATGGATCGTCAGTACATTCTTTGTTGAACATTCTACTCACAGCTCTCTTTACCCAGTTTACATCACCCTTCTTCTCTTCGAAACTCTTTTCGTACAAAGGAATAAGGTTGTCACAATCGGCCAAGGCTCCAAGCTTAGAATCTACACTACCGGCAATCTTACCATAAGAGGTAGAGTTGGTCGTAGCAATTTTCAAAGTTCTTTTCTCCTTTGATGTAATGGTTCCGGTCGAATCTTTAGGAAGCAACTTGGTAATTACATCGGTAAGCTTTTTGTTCTCTTCCTCAATTTTATCGTTTACGTTATCGTATACATCAAAAACCTCTTGCAAATCTTTCTTTCCCGCCTTATGCAAGTCTACCAAACTAGAAAAGTAAAGATAAAGAGCCTTGGGGTTCTTGAAGTTTTTGGCATCGTTTTCGAAAGCCCCACCTAACATATCGTACAATTCGCTATCGGAAGCCATCTTATTATCGTACAAAAACAAAGCCTTGTCTATAGCAACTGTTGCTGGCGAGTATTTTTTAGGAAAATACTTGGCGCTATTATCGTACAAAGCCAACATATCTTTCACATAGCCGTCTTTTTCGGCCCCGGAAGATTTTTCTATTTTGTCGGCCAATATTTTTTCGCCATAAATAAAGTTAGCCCTATTGATATCAGGACAGTTGTCATAAACCATTTTCCAAGGTGTATATGCCGCCTCATAATTTTTCACTTTTGCATGCTCAACATATATAGATAAGTTGGTCATACATTCTTGATTTTGAGCTTGGGCATTACTTACTCCCATAAACCCTAAAAGCATAATCGCCGTGAAGTAAAGTTTCGTTTTCATTTTTTAATTTTTACTTGTTTTTTGAAATTACAAATTGCCAATCAAAATTTCGGTTAGTGCCCAGAATTGTTATGGCTTATTTAGTGTTCCAATTTTTTGGAGGGGTAATGTACTAATTTTTTACCAAGACATCTACGGTAAGAATTAGAAATCTCCTGCACAACAGTTTATTTTTACGTTAATTGAAAAATTCGCTATCTACCAAGGTAAATTCTAGCAAATATTCAATATCCCAGAACGTTTAATAAATCTTTCTTTTTTGAAACCACTGATCACTAAGAGACAATCCTACATTAACTTTAAAATAGCTCTCTTCAATTAAATCGGCCGAGGTGGTTCCTTTTTTACCAAGCTCAAAACCAAGATTCAAATTTGAGAGATTGTTTCCCAGTGGTAGGCCTAGTCCAAAAGTTATGCCAAAGTTATTTATGTCTTTATCATTAACGTACATTCCGGTCTTCTCAAGGCGTACCCCCGCCCTATAGGTTACCCTCTTGAGATAGCTTCCAAAAGAGTTTCGCTCGGGGGTATAAAAACCTCCCAAGGCCAGTGTACTCGCGTCTTTATAGATTAAATTGTCCAATTCCAAGAACTCATTAGAGAAATTCCCAAGCTTTTGAAAACTGTATTCAACCCCTAAAAACCATTGCATATCTTTTCCATAACCTACACCCAAGGTGGTGATCGTAGGAATGGTTACTTCTGTTTCCTTTAAGCCCTGGGCATACAAATCAACGTCATTTACAAAGCGTTCCAAATCGGGCGAACCGATAAAAGATCCGATTCTTTGCGTATTTCTGGACGAAAGATTGGCCTGGGTATTGACCCGTACGGAGGTATGCAACCTATGATTTTCGCCTATCGCAGGCGTATAGCTCAAGGCATAGTTAAGGTCTATACCACCTATTTTCGAAACCCTTTCGTCTTTAGACCCAAGGAGAACATTTTCGGTACTTTGAACCTTTAAGGTTTCAATCCTACCAAAGTTATAGTTTACCGTAACCCCTGCACTAAAGTTTTTAGCAAACTCGTAGCCCATAGACACGTATACCTTGTTGAGGCCACCATCACCTGAATACTGATTGATCTCACGAGACCCCTCGGCACCGATTTGATCTTGAAAATTATATCCGACCGAGGAATAGGGCCGAATACCAAAACCAAGGCCAAGGCCTTTTTTCAAACTGAGCCCCAATGCCAGGTAATCCAAATTAGATACAGCACTACTCTGCTCTTCGGTAAAGCTCTTCAATCGCGATTGCTTATACGAGATACCCGCAGTATAGGTCGTTATACCAAAATCTTCCCGCATCTGCACGCCCAACTGGCTATATGCGGCGGGGTTTTGAAGGTTGACATGTATACTATCGGCATACATAGCTATCCCTCCCATCATTTGGTTTTCTACGGTGGAACCGCTTCTTAACTCTCCTAAACCAAAATATGAATATGGGGAAACCGAACCATCTTGAGCGTATGTGCCTGTTACTAAAAGGCAAATTATGGCAAAACCTATTTTTTTGATCATTAGCGTTTGTTGTATTCCAACAGATAATTTAATCCTACAAGGAGAAATTTGGAGTCCGCAAATATGGTATTTTTTAACCGTTTAGACAAAAATAGCGCATCACCGCCTGTTAAAATAACTGTTAAATCTGCAAAACGGGATCCATATTGGTCGATTACACCGTCAATTTCTTGGCAAATACCGTTCACCACACCACTGTGGATACTGGTTTCCGTAGAATTTCCGATATAATCTAAAAATTCTTTGGGTTGTAACAAGGGTAATTTTGAAGTTTGGTCGTGCAAGGCCTTATATCGCATATGTAGTCCCGGCGAAATAGCCCCGCCCAAATACTCACCATAGTCATTGACCATATCGTAGGTAACACAGGTTCCCGCATCAATGATCAATACATTTTTTTTCGGGTAACGGTAAAATGCCGCCGTGGCCAAGGCAATACGGTCTACCCCCAAAGTCTGAGGCGTAGCATATGAGTTCTTAAAAGGCAACTTACTCATGGGCGTCAATTCGTGTACCTCGCAGAAAACCGTCAAAACAGCCATCACTTTTCGGTCTAAATTTCCAACCGAAGCGATTATTCCATGTTTAATTCTCGGATAGTGGTCACAAATCTCCTTTATTTCCCTGGCTACATCACCCACCTCTGAATTCTGCCTGAAAACGAGGGTATCTCCCTCGAACACGGCGAGTTTCACACAAGTATTACCGGCATCGATTACTAGGTTCATAGATACAAAGATCAAAAAATGCAGCCTAACAAACATCTTTTTTTCGAAATTTGTTTGCATATCGCAAATTTGAAATTATATTTGCACCCCGCAAACGGGTATGGTGCCTTAGCTCAGTTGGTAGAGCAATGGACTGAAAATCCATGTGTCCCTGGTTCGATTCCTGGAGGCACCACAAAAAATCCTTACAATCTGTAAGGATTTTTTTGTTTTTGGACCTATCTTGCAAAAAACTACTGTTTTGACCATTATAGATACCAATACGTCACTAGAGGAGCTTCAAAATTTCCTGCAATCTAAAGAATGGTTGCGTTATGGAGAAAAAATCGTATCCATAGAAAAACCCGGTGATGGCAACATGAACGTAGTCATTCGCGTTATTACCGACCAGCGTTCCTTCATCTTGAAACAGTCTAGGCCCTACGTTGAAAAATACCAAGAAATAAAGGCCCCCTTAAACCGGATTGCGGTAGAAAAAAACTTCTATCAAGCGGTTCAAGACAATGCCGTTCATGCCCATATTCCCACAATTTTGGGCTTTGACGTTGAAGAAAACCTCTTGCTCCTAGAAGATTTGGGCCATTGTGAAGACATGACCCTCATCTATCAACAAAGAGAAATTTCAAACAAACAGCTAAATCTTCTCATTTTTATTCTGGGCCTGATCCATAGAAAAAAAGTTTCAAGCGATTTTCCAGAGAACCTAGAAATGCGCCAATTGAACCACCAACATATTTTTGTACTTCCCTTCATGGAAGACAAGGGTTTTCAACTTGACGATATACAGCCCGGACTCCAAGAACTTTCCCTGCCCTACAAACAAGACAAAAAAATCAGGAAGGTCGTTAAGAAAATAGGCAAGAAATATTTGGCCCCAGGAAACACCCTCTTGCATGGCGACTACTACCCTGGAAGTTGGATGACCGAAGCCGAAAACCTTTATATTATAGACCCTGAATTCGGCTTTGTAGGCTTTCCCGAATTCGATTTGGGCGTCATGGCGGCCCATATTATTATTGCTACGGGCAAAAAAGGATACATAAAACGTATTCACGGGGCCTATCAGGGCGAAGCCAACCTTGAACTAATGTCGCAAGTGGCCGGTATAGAAATTATGCGCCGGTTGATCGGACTTGCCCAACTTCCCTTGGACCGCTCCCTAAAAGAAAAGGGCAAACTTTTGAAAAAGGCACGTAAACTCATTTTAAACCCATGAAACGCCTATTAGTTTGGTTTTTGGTTTTCCTCTCTCTAGCCTGCAAAGAGACGACTTCCCCTGTAGATTTACCGGCACCCGAAAAAAACACTTACACCACCGATACATTGCAACTTTCGGAAGCCAGATACTACGATAAGGTTTTAGGAGCACTGGTAGGTTCCGCCATAGGTGACGCCATGGGAGCTTCCACCGAAATGTGGCACCGAAAAGACATTCAGCTCAAATACGGCTACATCAACACCTTGACCCCGGCGGTACGCCAACAATCGCCCGAAGGTACATGGGGCCACAACCTTAATGCAGGTGCGACCACCGATGACACCCGATGGAAGTACACCATGGTCAAATACCTTTCAGAAAATGAGGGAAACCTGACCGCTGACCGTTTCGCCGATTTTATAACCTCCTATTATTCTACCTTAACCCGAACCATAAGTGATGGAAAAAAGGTTCCCGACACCGATTTTCTAGATACCCAAATCGAAAAAATAGACTGGATCAAAGAATGGGCACGGGTCTCTATGGCCTATCAAGAAAGCCCCGAGGCTTACCTAAAAGCCATGAACCGCTTTTACGGGGGAGAAATGTCATGCGCGGGACAATTGTACACCCCAATGTTCGGACTGATAACCGAAACGCCCGAAGCGGCCTATGAGCTCGCTTACGAGCACAGCTTGTTCGATTTGGGCTACGCCAAAGACATTTCGGCCTTGGTTTCGGCTATGACCCATATGGCCCTTCGCACCCAAGACATCGATTCCATTATCAATACCACCACCTTTGTTGACCCATTAGGTTATCAAGACAGCAGATTGGTAGGGCGTATTGCTTACCAAATGGCAGATGCTTCGGTCAAAACGATATTGCAAATAAAACAACGCAGCCTACCCGACTCCTTAACGACAAAAGACAGCTTGCTCTATAAGATTCCCTCAGGATTCCAAGGAAACCAGAAAGAGTGGATGCGCCAAGAAATGGCCTATGCCTTTTTGGAGGAGCACAAAAAGGCCATACCCTTTCACTCCGGGGAAATCTATCAAATATTGATTACGGCCCTGAAGTATGGGGAAGGCGATTTTGAAAAGACTTTACAGTTTATAGTAAACTACGGTCGTGACAACGACACCGTGGCCGCCGTGGCCGGAATGATACTAGGCGCCAAGTACGGCTACTCACGACTACCCGTATCGCTCCGCGCCCAAGCCCTTAAGGTCAACAAGGAAAATATGGGAATCGACCTCGAAGCGCTTGCCCGTGAGATTACCGAAAAAAAGTATCCTAATTCAGTCAAGCCTTAGTTTTTACTTAACAAACCAAGGCTATTTAAAATAGTATATTTGTAATTGCGCCATACGCAGCATACCCATGAGAACTACCTTAAACGTCTTTTTATTTCTTTGGCTTACTTCGATTTCGTTCGCCCAGAGCAAAATTGACAAGACCTTAAAAAAGCTGAACGAAGCATCGGTAGACTATATTCATGCCGACTCACTTAAAAACGGGTCGAACGTAGTGCTGCTCGATGCCCGTGAGAGATCGGAATACGAGGTCAGTCATTTAAAAAATGCCATGTGGGTCGGCTACGATACGTTCGAACTCGATTCCATTGTTCAAAAAATTAAAAATAAAAACAGTGAAATAGTCGTTTACTGTTCCATAGGCGTACGCTCCGAAGATATTGGGGAAAAGTTACAACAGGCAGGTTACACCAAGGTCAAAAACCTTTACGGAGGTATATTCGAATGGAAAAACCGCGGAAACCCCGTCTTCGATTCGTCAGGTAACGAAACCGAACAAGTACACGCCTTTAACAAGCAGTGGGGCAAATTGCTAAAAAACGGCAAGAAAGTATACGGACCGTAATTCAGCAACCTTTCCCCTATGCCTTTTTCACCAAACCCAGAACCTTAAAACTATAGCTATTTGAGTTTTATAACCCCTAACGAAAAACAAAAAGAGGACGCAACGGTCAATTATACCAATATAGCCTCCAAAGAGCTACTGCTCATTTTTACGCGAAACCCCCAATTGGGAAAATGCAAGACCCGTTTGGCCGCTACCATTGGCGACCAGGCGGCCTTGGACATTTACAGGTTTTTGCTCGGCCATACCGTAAAAACCACCGAAAACCTGAACACGGCCAAGCAGGTCTGGTATTCTGAGGAAATTTGGACCGATGATATTTGGAGTCCGATCATATTCGATAAAAAATTACAGCAAGGCCCTGATTTGGGCGTGCGTATGGCCCATGCTTTTCAAGAGGGATTCGCTTCGGGTTTCGAGCGTATTATCGTAATAGGAAGCGATATGTACGACCTCGACCAAAATGACCTGCAACAGGCTTTTTCCGAATTGAAAAAAAACGATTTTGTTATTGGGCCGGCCCAAGATGGAGGCTATTACCTGCTGGGCATGAACCGTTTTAAACCCGAACTGTTCTCCAACAAGGCTTGGGGCCAAGAAAGTGTCTTGGCCGATACGCTGGAAAACCTAAAAAACGAAAAACATCATATTTTAGACGAGCGAAACGATGTCGATGTTTACGAAGACATACAACATATCGATGCGTTTCGCCCTTACTTAAAACATTTAACATCATGATGCGAAAACAATTAGACGAATCCGTCGCCTATTTACAAAGTAAAGGATTTGACCAACCCGAAATCGGTATCGTACTCGGCACAGGTCTGGGCAAATTGGCCGATCAGATAGAAAACCCCATTGAGGCACACTACAACCATATTCCCTTTTTTCCCCTTGCCACGGTAGAATTCCATTCCGGAAAACTTATATATGGCACACTGGAAGGCAAAAAAGCGGTAGTCATGAAAGGACGCTTTCATTTGTACGAAGGCTATGATTTTCTAGACATCACTTACCCTATTCGGGTCATGCACCAATTGGGAATAACAAAGCTCTTTATCTCGAATGCGGCCGGTGCGATCAACCTAAACTATAAGGAAGGTGATTTAATGCTCATTGAAGACCATATCAACCTTCAAGGCGGATCGCCTTTGGCCTTCAAAAGCGTTGCCCAGTTCGGCGAACGCTTTGCCGACATGTCAGAACCCTATGATGTACCCATGCGCGAAAGCTTGATGAAAATTGCGAACAAAGAAAACATCACCCTTGGCCAAGGCGTTTACGCTTCCGTAGTGGGACCTCAACTAGAGACCAAAGCGGAATACCGCATGCTTAAAATTATCGGTGCCGATGCCGTAGGAATGAGTACCGTACCGGAGGTCATCGTTGCAAACCACTTAAACCTTCCCATAGTCGCCGTCTCGGTAATTACCGACGAATGCAACCCGGAAAACCTGAAGCCCGTAGATATCGATCGAATCATAAAAACGGCGGAAGTAGCGGAACCAAAAATGGTCAAACTCTTTAAAGAACTGATCAAGACTTTATAGACCTAGGCTTTCTTTTTCCTAAAAAATGACAGGGAGTAATGTGTAAGTTTTGACCAAAAGGCGCTACTTATTAGGAAACCTTTTGTTCTATGCAATTTAAACTAATGGCAAAAACGGCTGTTTTTTCACTTTTTTCACTGGCTGGCCTTTGTTCTTTTTTCGGAAGAAAGGAAATGCCCAAGCATCAATTTGAGAGTAAGGTTCAAAGCAACACCTTAGACCATTCAGCTTGGAACGCCTTGCTCAAAAAATATGTAGACCTCAGCGGCGACGTCGACTACAAGAACTTCAAAAACGAACAGCAATCGTTAACGGCATATCTTGACCATTTGGCCAATAATGCCCCGTCTGACAATTGGACCAAGGAGGAAGGCCTAGCCTATTACATCAACCTCTACAACGCGGCCACCGTTCAATTGATATTGAACCATTACCCCACCAAGAGCATCAAGGACATTAAAAGACCTTGGAGCAACGATTGGGTAAAAATCGGTGAAAAAACATACTCCCTAGGAGACATTGAACACAAAATACTTCGCAAAATGGACGAACCCCGTATTCATTTCGCTATTAATTGCGCCTCATTTTCGTGCCCAAAATTGCTCAACGAGGCGTATACGGCATCACAACTCGAGCGTCAGCTGCAAAAAGTATCCGAAGATTTTGTGAACGACCCCACCAGGAATATCATTTCAAAAGAAAAATTACAGCTTTCCAATATCTTCAAATGGTATAAAAGCGATTTTACCACCCACGGCAACCTCATAGAATACATAAGGCCCTATAGCAAGATAGACATTGACGCAAAGGCCGATATTGAATACCTTACTTATGATTGGAGCCTAAATGAAAAAAAATAAACTTCGCATCAGTATCGTAATTCCGGTCTTGAACGAGGCCGAGTGCATTGCCAAGGTACTTCAGTACCTGACCGCTAACAGCTCACCCGAAAACATCGAGGAGATCTTGGTCATAGACGGTGGAAGCTCAGACAACACCCCCTCTATTGCCGAAAAGAACGGCGCCAAGACCGTGCTTTCCCCCAAAGGCCGCGCAAGACAGATGAACCTTGGGGCAAAACACGCAAAAGGTGGTATTCTCTATTTTCTACATGCAGACACCCTTCCTCCCAAACATTTTGATCTATCGATCATCAAGGCCGTTGAAGAGGGGTTTAAGACAGGATGCTTTCAAATGAAATTCGACAGTAACAGTGCCTTTTTACGATTTTTCGCTTGGTTTACACGCTTGAACCATCAATTGTGCCGTGGTGGTGACCAATCCTTATTCATCACAAAAGAGCTGTTTGAAGACACCGGAGGCTTTAACGAGGCCTACGTAGTTTACGAAGACAATGAGTTTATCGGCCGACTTTACAAAAGCACGTTTTTTAAGGTCTTACCTCGACATGTAAAGACCTCGGCTAGGAGGTATGAAGAACAGGGCATGATAAAACTACAGTACCACTTCGGCATCATGCACCTAAAAAACTATTTGGGCGCCGGGCCCGAGCAGTTGTACGATTATTACAAACGCAAAATCTCCGTTTAGCGAATAGGCCCGATTTCCCCCAACTTATAGTCGAGCAGAATACCCTCGCTTATCCACTTGGCCAATGCCTGTCGGTTTTCGGGCTCAAGAATGCGCCTTTGGTCTTTCTTGTTCCTAATATTTCCGACTTCTATGAAGGTCATGGCCGGATGGGTCTTTTTTACGAGATACAAGGAAGTTCTATCTTCAAAAGTGCCTGAATACGTTCGGTTCGGTTGGTATTTTTTGTATTTTTTCTGAAAGGTCTTGTGTATGCTTTCGGCCAACTTTTTACCGTTCTTGCTCTTTTCGTGATGGTAGAAAAACACATCGATGTTCTGCCCCACGCTACGACTGTCTATGTGGGTCACAATAAGGCGTTGATACTTGCCCCTATTTTTTTTGTAAAGATTGTTTACGATATCTACCCGTTGTCTTAACCGGGCCACTTGGTTGAGCGGAATGGTTTTATTCGGGTAAGCTACTTCGTCATGGTCGATTTCGAGTATACGTTCATCCCTGATCCCATCGTTCTCATCCCTTATGATAATATAGACCGTAGCCCCGTGCGACAATAACTCTTTGGCCAAACGCAGTGTTATATCATACGCATATTCATCTTCGGCAATAGATTTTCCCCCATAAGTGGCCATCGCCCCCGGATCAGGACCACCGTGCCCCGAAACCAGGTAATAGACCGCACCTTTGAGTTTTTCACTATTCGGCAGTACCATTTCATGGTCTTTTCCAAAAATGGCATATCGCTTTCCTTCGATCTTCTTGATTTCCTTGGTTTTTCTTTGGATGGAATCTACCACCTTCACCGTATCAAGATCCGCTACGGGTATCCGATACGTCCTTCCCGCATATAAATGAATACTATCGCGTAGGTTTTCAATATTCATGGAAACAAAATCGTCGTAGTGCTCATACGGGTTTACACCTTGCTTTCTCAGTAAGGAGAGTATGCCATCTCCCTTTTCGGCAACAACGGTCTGTACCGTATCTTGGGAAAAAGACGATATTGTATAACCGATGGCAGCAATGAGGAAACCTGCCATCTTTAAGCGATAAGAAAAACTATAATCCATTCAATGATCTGTATCAAAAATCGACATTCATGAGCTTCAACGAAAAACCGTTCTTTCCTTGAAAATCAAAAACAATGCCTAAAATTATGGGAATCCGCTACAAAATTAAAGAACCAAAGAATAAAACAGCAAGACCTTGAAC
Organism: Zobellia sp. OII3; assembly: GCF_002211465.1. Taxonomy (NCBI): domain Bacteria; kingdom Pseudomonadati; phylum Bacteroidota; class Flavobacteriia; order Flavobacteriales; family Flavobacteriaceae; genus Zobellia; species Zobellia sp. OII3. The sequence continues at coordinate 290,318 of NZ_MWRZ01000001.1, forward strand.
AATTTAGTTAACGATTTCTTCAACAGTCGGCCCATATCCCCTTTTTCTTTACGCCAATTGACTTTGGCGATAGCTTTTGGGCGATTGCCCTAAATGCCTTTTAAAGTATTTTACAAAGTAGGAAGCATCTTCAAAACCTAGCCGGAACGCGATTTCATTGATTTGCAGACTCGTAAACCGCACGAGGCGTTTGGCCTCTAAAACGGTGCGTTCTGAAATAACCTGAGAAGGAGACTTGCCAATGACAGTATTTGTAAGTGTAGATAATGTTTTGGAGGAAATATGCAGCAAACTAGCATAATCACCCACCGATAGTCCTTTTTTAAAATGTACCTCTATGAGTTCTTTAAATTCAAAAAACTGCCTTTTATAGAGACTATTAAGCTGAATAGGCGCACTATCATTTTTTTGATGAATACGCTCTAATTGAATTAAAAAGGACTTCAACAAAAAACGGATAATATCTTCATATCCAAACCTATCACGCTGCTCCAATTCACTCTGTATTAGAGTGATGTAAGCTGATGCAACGTTAAGAACTCCCTTTTCAATAGTACAACAAGGTTTATCCAACATGTGAAAAATGTTGAATTTCAGAAACATATCTACATCTGTATGTTTAAAAAAGCTTTCGTTAAAGTGAATAAGCCACCTCTGCACATCTTCATTATCATCAAAAGCATGCACTTGATCTTTGGTAATAAAAAGCACGGTGTTCTTCTTTATATCATACTTCTTAAAATCTACTACATGCGTTCCTCCTTCATTAATGAACCATATAATTTGATAATAACTATGTGAGTGGGGCACGGCAGCCAAATCACCACTTTTTTTCCTATACGCATTTAAATCGTACAGCTCAAACTGAAGCTTTCCAGGCTGCCTTTTATGCAAATGGTACTGCTCAATTTGATATTTTGAATGGCGCATTCAATTCGTTTGTAACCGGTTAACCTATTCGTCGATAAAAAGATGCATCACTAACGTCCCAATTTATAATTTTTCCACCGTTTGAATTCCGCTATAAATGGCACCGTCCATATATCCGCCATGAACAGGGGACGTTTCCGCCCCCGAGAACCGTAATTTACCGTTCATATAGTTTCTGTTAAAAACGGGGTTTCCATAAGACGGGCTCATATAAATAGATTTGATATTTTCACATGAGGTATGCCAATCTTGAGACCAATCTTTTTCTTCATAGGAAAGGTAATCTAAGATTTCAGTTCCCAGATATTGGGACAAATAACCCAAAATACGCTGCTTCCTATTCTCGGCCGATGTATCGCGAAGCCCTTCGTTTACAAAACCCATCAATGCATAATGTTCGTTTTCGGCATCATTATGGTCATAAAGTTCAGTAACGGCCCCCACTTGACCAATGATCATTCCTGAAAAATCATTGTTTCTCCAAAATGGCTCTTTAAACGTTAACCCTACTTTTATGGCATTGCTCATCCAAGTATGGGTCTTATCCATCACCGCCCCAACCTCAACAGGTAATTCGGGAGAAAATGAAATACGAGTTGCTATTTTTGGAGGAATGGTAACGATTACCTTCTCCCCAAAAAATACCCCATTATCAGTTGCTACCTGCATTCCATTTTCCGTCTCATGGATACTCAAAACCTTAGTTTCTGTTTTTATTTTATCCGATACCGTTTTAGCCAATGCGCGAATCAAAGCTTGTGAATTGCCTTTAATACGATAAGCAGATGGGGTATTTGGGTCGTTTTCAAAATAATGTTCGGGCGCCATGGTGCTATAGACCAATATACTCTTCCCTTTGTTATACTGATGGTATTTCTCAACGCCAAGCTCGTTCAAAAGCGCTATAACCTCTTCATGGTGCGTCTGGAACCACGTAGCTCCATAATCAATCCTGTCTCGGGTTACGATTCGCCCTCCTATGCGGTCTCGAGATTCAAGAACCGTAAAACTGGTTTCACCTTTATTAAATAACTTATATGCAGATGTAAGACCTGAAAGCCCTGCACCTATGATAATATATTTAGAAAAATTCCCTTTCAAACTTATTTCATTAAATGTGTTCCGTGTACTACTGCTGCTCCCGCTCTTAATACGGCAGAAACCATAGTAACTTCCGCCAACTCCTCTTGAGTGGCTCCTGCCTTTATTGCAGCGTCTTTATGTATCTCAAGACAATAAGGGCATTGTGTTGTCAAAGCTACAGCAATTGCCATTAATTCTTTATACTTTTTTGGTATGGCACCCTCGGCCAAAGCCGCTTGATCAAAAGCCCAAAAAGCTTTCATTGTTTTTTCCGATTCTTTTCCTAGAGTTTTTAAATTCTCAAGATTCTTCATATCATACATATCTTCAAGATTTTTTTAGAGGGGAAGAAAAATGAAGCACTTCATTTATTTATTAAACCATAAATTGCCTCAATCTTCCCTAGGGCTTATTACGTTTAATTTCTTCCTGACATTACACCACCATCTGTATCCCAAATCGCACCAGTCACCCAAGAAGCCTTTTCCGAAAGCAAAAAAGATATGGTATTGGCGACATCTTCCGGTTTCCCATACCGTCCAATAGGGTGAAAACCATGAAAACCTTGCAAAGCCTCTTTTGCCTCTTCTTTTCCTCCAAAAACACTATCATAAACCGGAGTTTGAACTACCGCCGGAGATACGGCATTCACACGAATTTTAAAATCTGCCAACTCCATTGCCAAATGTTGTGTTAGCGAATGTAAACCTGCCTTTTGCATAGAATATGCCGTTGAAGGAGTTGCTTTCACAGCTTGTTTGGCCCACATAGAGCCCACATTTACAATAGACCCACCACCTGTATCCGCCATCTTTTTAGCTGCATTCTGAGTAATAAAATAGAACCCCCTATTCAAATCCATATACGAATCATAATCTGCCACGGTATGGTCTAAAAATGGTTTGGGGCCAAAAATACCTGAAGCATTCACTAAGTAATCTAAATTATCCCAACCATTTATTTCCGCGTTTAAGCCGTCCAATTCGCTTGCACTCGTAATATCAACCTTATAAGTAAGCAAACTTCCTGTGGCCTCTTCTTTAAAAGCCCCAAGTTTTTCAGGGTTCGTACCAACCACATGTACCTCTACTCCTTCGTTTAATAGGTTTTGGGCCGTTGCTTTTCCAATTCCGCTACTACCTCCTATAATCAATGCTCGTTTCATAGTTTACTTTTTTATATGTTTTGTTGATACAAAGGTATTTCGGTTCTACAGGCCGGAACGGCACAATAAGGAGAATCCATGGTAATTTTCGGAAACAGATAGCAAAATCTCCCTACTTTTCAAATATCTTTAGGCTATAAAGTGAACATATATGAATCATGGCTTATTAGACCATATCGTTTATACCGTGCGGGATTTGGACGCTGCAATTCTAACTTTGGAAAAGAAACTAGGCGTTCAAGCAATTTTTGGAGGATACCATGCCACGCAAGGCACTAAAAACGCACTTATAAATCTAGACAATGGAACTTATCTTGAACTGCTAGTCGCCGATGACACCAACAAAAAAATACCACCTCCAAGATGGATGGGCGTAGATATGCTAAGTAAGGACCAAATCACCCGTTGGGCACTAAAGTCGGAGCAGCTTAAAAAAGATGCCAATATTTTGAACCAATACAACGCGAAAATGGGAAATATTAGCGCGGGAAGCCGCCATACGGCAGAAGGATCCCTATTAAAATGGCAACTCATATTACCTTTGCCATCACCTGAAGTAGAACTTGTGCCCTTTATGGTAGACTGGAGCCAAACAGAAACACATCCCCATAAGGCCTTGCCCCAGATGGGCTGTAAATTGATCGAACTGTATGGTAATCACCCAAACCCCGACTTATTAGCAAATATATTTACGGAATTGGGTGTACGGTTCCGAATAGAACGTAATAAAAATATAAGTCTAAAAGCGATTATACAAAGCCCTAAGGGCATTGTTGAAATTTAATTTCGAATATGAAGAATTCCCTCTATTTTTTAAGTCTGAGCCTTTTGATAGGCCTATCTTCCTGTAAGCAGGAGGTTAAAAAAGAAGAAACAAAGGCGAAAACCATACAACCGGTCGACCGTGGCACCCTTAGGGAAATAAACAAGGCCGATACCGTGGTCAACGAAGCCATTGATACCCATGGGGGCCAAGCTTATGACACGGCCCACTACAGATTTACCTTCAGGGAAAAGGAATACACTTTTCACAACAAGGGAAAAGCATATACCTACTCGGTTACATTTGGGAAAAACGGACAAGACACTTTAGACGTTCTTGACAACGGACAGTTCGTCCGTAAAGTGAACGGCAAGCCTATAAGGCTTTCGGAAAAAGACGTCATAAAACATACCGAAGCCTTAAACTCGGTCATCTATTTTGCAACCCTGCCGCACAAACTAAAAGACAAGGCCGTCAATAAAACCCTAATAGGGCCAACAAAAGTCAAGGGCGAAGATTACAAGGCCGTAAAAATCAACTTTGACCAAAATGGGGGCGGCACCGACCATGATGACGTCTTTATGTATTGGATCAACTCAAAAACAAAGACCGTAGACTATTTGGCCTATAAATACAGCACCAATAACGGGGGAGTACGCTTTAGAAGCGCCTATAACCGAAGAAACATAGACGGAATCGTATTTCAAGACTACATCAACTACAAGGCTCCAATAGGCACTCCCTTAAAACAACTGCCCGAGCTCTACGAAAAGGGAGCACTAGAAGAGCTATCTAAAATAGAAACGGAGAAGGTTGTAAATTTAGCCCAGTAAACTACCTCCGGGCAAGCCCGCGAGGCATTAAAAGGAATACACCTTGATTTCGAGGCCAACCTCGGAGCATTTAATCTCGATTATCGGGTAAAAAAATAAAACATGGCAGTTCTTGAGGTAATTAAAATGGGCAACCCCCTATTGCGGAAAGTATCGGAAGCGGTAGACATCGATGAAATAAAGTCCGATGATTTCCAAGGCTTTGTAGATGACCTGATCGCTACCATGCGCGATAAATCGGGCGTAGGTATAGCAGCTCCGCAGGTGGGCGTCCTTAAACGGGTGTTTACCATGGAAGCGAAAAAGAACGAGCGCTATCCCGACAAAAAGTCCTTTCCTTTATCGGTAGTGATCAACCCTAAGATCGAAACCTTATCGGATGAAATGGTAGATAGTTGGGAAGGCTGCCTTTCCATACCGGGAATACGCGGCCGGTTAAAACGCTACAAAACCGTAAAACTCAGCGGATACGATATAAAAGGAAATAGGTTCGAGAAGGTTCTTGACGATTTTTCGGCCATAGTGGCCCAACATGAACTCGACCACCTCAACGGAGTACTATTGATCGACCGTATGCCTTCTATGGAAACCCTTAGCTTTCAAGAAGAGTACGACACCTATTGGAACGTCTGATCAAAAGTACTGCCCGATTCCGAATACAAATCCCCTTGAAGCATCTTTGGTAATGCCATAGCCATAATCGATCCTAAAAATAGCATTAAAGATGCGCTTGTGCATCAATCGAAGTCCTATCCCAGGGTAGACACGAATGTTTCGGTCATCTGAAAAATCGCTAAAACTACCGCCAGGGTTACGCCAAGACCCCCCATCGACAAAAAAATTGCCCTGTAGTACGAACCAATTTTCGTCGATCAGCGTATGCCGGTATTCGGTATTAAAAACAATGGCCCCCGTACCGCGGTCAATGGTATTGCCCACCCCACGAATATTCAGGTTATTATCGACCGTAAACGGTGCAAAGGGACTATTTACGTTACTGGCCAGCCCCAGTCGCAACCGATTTGCCCAATTGCCTTTTTTCCCTACCCGCTTGTAGTAAACAAAATCGTTGAAGCCTATCAAAAATTCGGGCAGCTTGCTATTGCTACTGCCCACATATTGAAAGTTAAGGGTACTTTTAAACCCCTCTAAATAATAGAAATAATAGACGATGTTCTCGTAATTGTAGATAAACTTCATAAGATGTTTGTCTACTTTTAAGGCCTGTGGTACACTCGTACTGGTCGCCCCCGACAGATAGGTGTAATCTTCCGAAAAAAGACTTCCACCCAGCTCTATCCGATGGTTAAAATTGAACTCATGCAATCCCATAAGCTCAAAACCCGTGTTATTGTACCGATAATCGGCCGTGGTATTTTCAAAAAAAACGGGCTCTTGGGTAGTAAAATCGTTATAACTGACCGATAAGCCTGTAGTTCTACTAAATAGATGAGGAGCCCTCAATCCCACACCAAAAGAATTAAAAGTATCATACTGATAGAAGCCTCCTATGGTAATACCCCTTCCCAAAAAATTAAACTCCTGAAGTCCCACTCTAAATGCAAAGGCATCATTAGAGGAGGAAAAGAGATTGGCATAGGGAATCAAAGTGAAATTTTCCTCTACGTTATAAGACACCTCATACCCATTGTTCCGAGATACGGCCACTTGATAATAAGCATGTGAAATAGACGGAAGGCTTTGAAGGCGCGCCACATCTTCTTTCAATAGTATAGAATCTAAGGGCATACCCGGTTGAAGTCCGATCAATTTTTTCAAAAAAGAGACCTTAGTTCGTTTAGTTCCCTTGATATTGACCTCGAGCACCCTTCCTTCTTGCGCCCTAGAAGGCCATCCTAAGAGGATAACAAGAAGAAAAACGAGTATTCTTAAGACCATGCCCTAGTGTGTAACGCCATAAATGTAAATTGTATTCTTCATAAAATTATCACAGTAGGCGATAGGGGTCGGTTTATTTTTTTAGAATTCTATTTCAGAAAAAAGGTTCACCCAATTATCTTCACTTACTGCCATCAAAGTAAAACTATAGGTATTATCGGCTTTCAATGTCGGAGGGGTACCTTTAGTAATGTTCACCACCACGTTTTCAAGATCATAATATTGAAACCGATGCTCATGGGTATAGGTTCCTGAAATAAAATTATCATCGCTATCGGAAACGACTCCAAAGTAAATCCTTGAATCCGTATATTTTCCATCGGTCCAATGAAAAAGGGGCGAGCCCGTATCCGCCGAATCAACAACAATACTCTGTTCGGTATATTCCGTAGGCTTCGTATGATGTTTTATCCGGATGGGGTTTGACAAATGGATCTTACCTCCTTCTTCAAAGGAAACAATGGCCCATTTTTCCTCGGTCACCACTACTTCGAACTTTTTGAGATATCCGTTAAAAACGTCGAACACAGGGTTGTCTATACGGTAATACTGTTCAAAGTCATCCTTTGATACCTTTATGTTTTCGGTCTCATAATAACGTACGTTGCTCGCCCCGTCCCGCGGATAGAAAAAAACGCTTACCATATGGTCGTTCTCATTACTGGCGGCGCATGCGATTACATTATCGAGTACGGGAGCGTCTTGCTTTAGGGCATCGCTAAGGGTTACGTCTTGATTCTCAAGATCGGAAGAGCATCCGACAATCAATACCAAAAAAGCAAAAAGAACAAGGGAACGCATATCAATACTTTTTATAGACTTCTTTAATCACCTCTTGTGCCGGTTTGTTCTGTGGTGTAAATCGATTATCGTTTTCCCCACCTGCCTTATCATGATCGATAAACCATTTCCAGACATAACCGCCCGCGAACCAGTCTTCCCCCCAAAACTCATCAAATAGTGCCCGTTTGGCATTGACTTGCGCTTTTAGGTTCACGTTTTCTTGGTTACGATCCACCAGCCACGGCTTCTTTGCCGTATAGTCCATACTTCTATACCCAAATTCGGTAAAGAGTACAGGTCTTCCGGTTTTTTCGGCCAAGGCTGCCATATCAGGTTTCCAACGTTGCCAGCCCTCACGTAACTGCTTGACCGAAGGGGTCTTCTCATCCGACAGCGGAAAATACGCATCTATTCCTATATAATCCAAATCTTTCCAAAAAGGCACCCTCGGATACTCGTCCCAATTGGCCGCATACGTCAGTTTTCCCTTATAGACCGTTCTAATTTTTGAAATCAGTTTATGCCAGTATTCGGGCCTATTCGTCACAAATTTTTCAAGTTCGGTACCGATACAGAATATTTCCGTGCCCGTTTCTTGCGCCATTTCGGCGTAGGTCATTATAAATTTTTCGTAAGAAGCTTCGAGTTCTTGCCAGTGCGCTTCGGAATTCATGTGTAGGGTTCCGGTAAATTCGCCACGCCATATCCATATTTGGGGCTTCACCATAGTCTTTATGCCATTTTTATGCAAAAGTCCAATATACTGCATGGCCCCTTTCTTGGTCTCGCCGAACCACTGTCTATCGGTATTGAAGATGATTTCGGGCGAATTGACATCCCTGATAAAACCAAAAGGCATTACGGCGGCATGATTGGCATACACCTGTTTTACCTCTTCAAGGTGGGTTTGCAAAGCTTCACTTCTAGAAGCCACGAAACTTACCCCGTTTATTTTTTCGGGGGCTTGGCTCGTACACGAAAACTGGAGAAAACATAAAAAAAGGAGTCTTACTATACGCATGTATCACTGAATAAGACTCCTAAAATACGGTATTTATGATCAGCTTTTAAAAAATCGCCCTTAAGCCCAAATTAAAGGTTTGTCCGAGCCCTGTATTGCTACCACGTACAAAGTTGGTATATAGCGCCTCTAGGTTTAGGGCTTGGGTCAATTGATACTTGGCACCTCCGCCCAAAGCCGTAAAGTCTTGTGAAAAGTCATTGCCCAAATCGATGCGTTGCGAATGTTGGGCCAAGGCCAAGACGGTAAATTTTGCACTGGGAAAATAACTCAGGAAAACCCCAGGGGTCAAGTTCAGGCTGTTATTAGCAAAACTTTCTTCCTTATCGCCGAAACTCAGTTCCGAATTCAGTTCACTGAACAATTGCCATTTATTTCCCGGAAAGGTATAATCGTAGAAAAAACGGTTCTGCCACACATACCCTTTCTGATCCAGAAAAACCCCGTTTTCGGTTTCATTGTCTACCAAGGGAATAAAGAAGGAACTCTGGATCGAAAAGTTACTGATCGATCTAAAGGGTACAAATTTGACCGATGGCGCTATAGAGGTAAGTCCTGAACGGGCCGTATCACGGTCACCGTCGAACGAAAACACATCAAGGGCCGAGCGGTCTCCTATAACGTTCGAACGAAATTCGAAAATGGCGCCTAGGTTCCATCGTTTGTTCTGTCCCACTCCCGTGTAAGCTTCCAAGGTAGAAGTAAAAAACGTCTGCCGTGGTTCTTTTCCATCGGTAAAAGTACTTTCCGTTTGTGTATAGAGGTTATTGAACCACTTGAGGTCTATCTGTCCCTTACCTATTAGTTTAGAGGGCGTATATTGTTGAATATTGCTCTGCGTGCTTTCGTCTTCCTTATCGTCTTGGGAAAAGGCTATACCCGTAGTCAAAAGCAGGGCGGAAAGAACAAGGTTTCTTTGTATTGATTTCATAAAATGTAGTTTATAGTTAAAAGTTGGTCGATATTATTTGGCTTCGTTCAATGTCCAGTCGTATGGATAATAAGAAACCTTTGTTTTTTCAGGAAGCGGTTCAGCTTTATACTTGTTTATAAAGTCTATCAAGCCTTGGCCGTTTTGTGTAAAATCGCCCTTGTACCATTCAAAAATCTGGGAAACCTTTACTTTGTTCTTATTCAATTGAATGAATTGCGGGTCATTCAGTGCCAAGCGGGTCTGCCTATCAAGTTGTGCATCCAAAGTTGCGGGAAGATAGGCTTCAGCGATAATCGGAGGACATCCCAGACCGCCGCATACCAGCACAAAATGAAAGCGTGCCTCTTCAGGGAATTTTGCACGTAACAATTTGTTCTCAATATCGTTAAGGGTAGTCTTTTTACCCCCTATTTCGTATTTCTTCCCATCGAAAAACCCGCCTACATCCAAAGGCGACCTCAACGGGTAGTTATCCACTACACCCTTGATTACAAGTAAGTTGTAGCCATTAATATAAAACGCTTGGTATTCGTTGGCATTGGCTTTCGACACGCTTATGTGTTGAGCCTCTTCGAGTAGTTCGTTCAAGTCCGATGGATTTTCCTTTATCGCCCGATAATGAACCCGACCTTTTGAAACATTGGCCTTAAAGAAGGCATCCGCCTTTGTAAAAAAATCAGTAGTGCTTTGTCCGAAAGCCCCCGATATGGTGGCCAAGGAAAATGCCAAGGCCAAAATTGAATACTTCATGATTTGATAGTTTCGTTGTTATACTTGAGGCTTCGTCGAGACAATTTCGACATCCATACAAAAAAGAACCCTTTTTTACATATTGTTCAAAATTTTAGAAATCAAGGCATTACATGTTCGATTTTCATCTCAAAACCTTACAGAAAAATAAAAATTTAAAATGATTCTAAATTAGAAAGGTAGGTTAAGTAGTTATCTTTAAAAACGACAGAACACACAATTATCAGAATAATATGGAGCATATCGTCATCATTGGCAACGGAATTTCGGGCGTAACGGCCGCAAGGCACATTCGTAAACTCTCGGACAAGAAAATTACCATCATTTCGGCAGAGACCGATTATTTCTTTTCGCGAACGGCCTTAATGTATGTATACATGGGCCATATGAAGTTCGAACACACCCAGCCCTACGAGAACTGGTTCTGGAAAAAGAACCGAATCGAATTGGTAAAAGACTACGTCACCCAAGTCGACCCCGAGAACAAACGTTTGGTCCTTACCGAAGGGAAAACCATGGACTTTGACAAGTTGATAATTGCTACGGGTTCAAAACCTAATAAGTTCGGTTGGAAAGGGCAAGATCTGAAGGGGGTTCAAGGGCTATACTCCAAGCAAGACCTTGATCAGCTCGAAGCCGATGCCCCAAACAAAGATGCTTGCAACCGTGCCGTAATCGTCGGCGGGGGATTGATCGGTATAGAATTGGCCGAAATGCTCAGAAGTCGGGAAATACCGGTAACCTTTTTGGTCCGTGAGGAAAGTTTTTGGAACGGGGTTTTACCCAAGGGTGAATCTCAGATGATCAATGAACATATTAAAGAACACCATATCGACCTTAAGTTAGGCACCAATCTTGTTGAAATCCTGCCCGATGAAAACGGTCGGGCCAAGGCCGTAGTTACCGACAAGGGAGAAACCATAGCTTGCAACCTGGTAGGCTTGACGGCCGGTGTGACCCCCAATATCGATTTCTTGAAAGATTCGGGCATTGCACTGGGAAGAGGCGTAAAAGTCGACCGCTTTCTTGAGACCAATATAAAGGGAATCTACGCGATCGGCGATTGTGCGGAACAGCACGAACCCATAGGAAACCGACGCCCCATAGAGGCCGTTTGGTATACTGGACGAATGATGGGCGAGGCATTGGCACAGACCATTTGCGGTAAACCCCGAAAATATAGCCCGGGCCATTGGTTCAATTCCGCCAAGTTTCTCGACATCGAATACCAAACTTATGGATGGGTCTTTAGCGAAAGAACAAAAAAAGAACACGAAAGCCATTTTCACTGGCGCCATCCTTCCGAAAAAATATGTATTACCGTAGCCTACGATAAAGATTCCAAAAAATTCCTTGGCATCAACACCTTCGGTATTCGCATGCGTCACGAAATATTTGACCGATGGCTCACCGAAGAACGTGACGTCGATTACGTAATGCAATACCTAAAAGACGCCAATTTCGACCCAGAATTCTATTCGCATTACGAAGAGCAGATCATCTCAAAATACAACTCGGTAATGCAAACCAGCCTATCCGTAAAGAAAAAGAGCTGGAAACGAATTTTTAGTAAACCAACAAGAAGCGAGCCCATGAGGCAATCGTAAAGGAATAACTGGGAAATTTCGAGGCGAACCTCGGAGCATTTAATCTCGATTATCGAGCAAAGCTTAACCCGAAATAAAAAATGAAAGCAATAAAAAACTTAGGCCTAGTTATCTTCTTAATAGGACTTGCCATTTTTACTGCCGTTCCTGTATTAGGCACGTTCAGATTAAACCAAAGCACCTTTGACGAAATCATAAAGGAAAAGAACATTAAAAGTGATGTTTTTATTCAATCTATAAACGAAAATGTAGTCGGCAAAGATTTCAAGGGCATGCTAAGCCTATCGCCAGTAGTCAGTTCCGCCATAGATGCAGCCAATAGCCAGCACAGAAAAAACAAAGAATACAACAAGGTAATCTATACCTCCGGTCATGATATGGCCGCCTTGGTCGGCAAGAAATCCGGAACCGGGTTTATTGCCCAAAACAAAGGCCTCATGTGGTTCTTTACCTTTGGCCTGGGCATTATCGGTGCACTAATGTTCATTCTGCCCAATGTTGTTTTATTGGGCAAAAAGGGAATCAAGAACAACGGCGTCTACCATGAGAGCGCCACGAACCGAGGTTGGATCGCGTGGATGGTCTTTATATTTCTGGTCTCGTTTTACCTCGTTCTATATTTCAGGCCCGAATTTGCCGTAAACTGGACCTTTCTCGTAGACCCCATAAGTGAAAGCCTAAGTGGAAACCCTGCGGGACATTGGTTTGTATATGGCTTTATGTACTGTGTAGTCATGACGGTAATGGCCGTTCGTATGTACATCAAATACCGACATAATATGTACCAAGTGGTTCGGACCACATCGGTACTCTTCTTTCAAATTGTCTTTGCCTTCTTGATTCCTGAAATAATGGTGCGTTTACAAATGCCCTATTACGATTTCAAGAATGCCTTTCCCCTAGATTATGATTTCTTTTTTCAGTGGAATTTAAAAGAACTCCTCAATAGCGGAGGCATTGGTTTGTTCATTCTAGTTTGGGGCATTGTCCTCACCTTGGTTATCGTGCCCGTAATGGTTTATTTCTTTGGAAAAAGATGGTACTGTTCTTGGGTCTGTGGCTGTGGAGGACTGGCCGAAACCTTAGGCGACCCTTACCGTCAGCATTCGAGTAAATCATTGTTTTCTTGGAAGGTAGAGCGTTGGCTGATACACGGTGTTTTGCTTTTTGCCATAGTGATGACCGGTATGACGCTATATAGTTTCTTTACGGAGTCTAGCACCATATTTGGCATAAAGACCCAAAGTGTTCAAAACACCTATAGCCTTATGATCGGAGCTATTTTCGCGGGGGTTATCGGCACTGGGTTCTACCCTATTTTCGGTAACCGCGTATGGTGTAGGTTCGGATGCCCCTTAGCCGCATACCTTGGCTTCGTACAACGTTTTAAATCACGTTTTAGAATTACGACCAATGGCGGACAATGTATCTCTTGCGGAAATTGTTCCACCTATTGCGAACAAGGTATTGACGTACGTGCCTATGCCCAAAAAGGCGAGAATATCGTACGCTCTAGCTGTGTAGGCTGTGGTATATGTTCCGCCGTATGCCCGAGAGGCGTACTAAAATTGGAGAATGGCCCGGAAGAAGGACGTATCAATCCAACCGAAGTACTATTGGGCAATGATGTTGATTTAATGGAACTGGTCAACAAAAAATAATCCGTTAGGACAAAACAAGAAGTCCCTAAATGAAATTGCCCTAAGACGTAAGTACTACCCTGCGTTAGCGACCAATTACCAACACTATAGAAAATGTTCGTAAAACTCTTTGTCATGGCTCTTCTAGTGCTGTCGGGGCTTACACCCGATAAGGACGGCACATACCATAAAGCGTATTTTCAGAACGGAACCTTAAAGGCCGAAGGTTGGCTACAAAACGGAAAAAAAGTCGATTATTGGAAGTTTTACCACAACAATGGACGGATTGCCGAACAGGGGCACTATCAAAACGACCAACGTACCGGCTACTGGCACTTTTTTGACCGTAACGGAAAATCGGTTCAAGAAGGACATTTTAAAAATGGCAAGAAATGGGACTGGTGGTTGTTCTACGATGCCCAAGGCAAAGTCAACCATAAATGTCAGCTGAGCAACGGCCTGAAAAACGGATATTGCCTTAAGTATATCAACGAAAAACTAACTTCCGCAGAAAAATACAGAAATGGCAAAAAAATCAACGAGTGGTTTAGTTTTAGTAGCTTTAGACGCGAAAACAAGCTCTCCGACCTAAAATGAACCTATTCCTTTCCATCTTTCTTTTTTGCTCGCCTCTATTCCTCTTAGGACAAAGCGAACTTAACTATCCGGAGCTGCTATATCCACCTCAGGCCATCAAGGCCAATTGGGTGAGCCATCCCGATATTCAGGGTGGGGAAGACCGTATTGTATTGTTCCGAAACGAATGGATGGTAGACGACCCTTCGGAAGCATTCATTATAAATATTTCAGCGGACAACCATTACTTCTTGTACGTAAACGGCAATTTGGTGACGCATGGGCCCCAATTGAGCGATATACGCCATTGGAAATACGAAACCATAGACCTCAAGACCTATCTCAAGACCGGCAAAAACGTGATCGCCATAAAGGTGGTCAATTATGGTAAACGCAGATTTTACGGTATGCAATCGATTTTTACCTCACTTATGGTAAACGGGGCGACCAAAAATGCAAAAGTACTCAACACCTCGGGCACAGACGATGGATGGAAATGTTCCATAGACGATTCGTACCGAGCCTTGGAAGTAAATTGGAGAGGTGGCGGCCCTAAATCTATCGTAGGTGGTTTTTACGCGAACAACCCCACTGATTTTGTAGACAAAAACCACTATCCTACCGACTGGGAACAGGCCGATTTTGATGATTCCGACTGGGTTGACACCCAATTTTTTGAAGGGGCGAGCAGTATGGGCGGATCCATGGCCTATTTGCTTGAACCGAGAAACCTACCCTTGCTCACTTGGGAAAAAGAAGGCATAGGACATACGGTAAGAACCTCCGATATTGACATTTCCGAATTTCCGGTTTCAGGCAAAACCGTGGTTCCCGAGCATAAAAAAATACGCTTTCTCATCGACCGGAAGTATGTCACCAATGGTTTTCCCGAGCTTATTTTCAGTAAAGGAAAAAACGCCCATATCAAAATCAAATACGCCGAAAACCTATTTGGACCCAAGAACACCAAGGGAGACCGAAATATTATAAAAGGAAAGGAGCTGCTAGGGTATTACGACCATGTCGTCTCCAACGGAAAAGAACGACAGAAATTCACCCCCAATTGGATGCGCACCTTCCGCTTTGTGGAATTTGAGATAGAAACCAAGGGGCAAGAATTGGTACTCGACAGTTTTAGCAACTACCGGTCACGGACCCACATCCCCTCCATAGCCCGGTTTTCATCGAACAACGAAACGTACAATGCCATCTTCGACATCTGTAAAAGAACGGTAGACATCTGTACCCAAGATTATTTCTTGAGCGATGCCTATTACGAGACCATGCAATATGTTGGCGACACCAAAATCCACGCGCTTCTTTGGCAAGCTATGAGCGGCAACTTTGCACATACCAAGAACGCCATTGAACAGTTCCATCGGTCACGAGATGCCGACGGCAATATCTTGGGTGCCTATCCCCTGCGATCAACCTTTATTTACCCCACCTATTCCTTGGTTTGGGTAGATATGGTCTATGACTATTACCAACTTACGAACGACACCGATTTTATCAACACCTATAAAGACGGTATAATACACACCTTGGCCGGTTTTGAAAAGAACATGAACGAGCTGAATTTGGTGAACGAAACCCAGTACCGCTATTTTGTAGATTGGTATACCGGCCCCAACAACGGAGGCGGCACGGCCACCAAGAACAATGGCAAGAATTCCGCCGTGGTAAGCCTTCATTATGTACATGCACTTCAAAATGCCGCGCGCCTATTCAAGGCCATAGGGGACAAACACACCGCCGACACTTACCTCGACCGCGCGACAGCCATTAAAAGCTCGGTCTATAAACTCTGTTTTGACCCGAACAAAAATATTTTTGCGGAACGGCCCGACAAGACCGTTTACGACCAGCACACCAATATCATGGCCGTACTCACCGATGCCATTGCCGAAAGCGAACAAAAGGCACTGTTGTCAAACATATTGAACGACCCCAAATTGTTGCAGGCCACTTATTATTACCGCTACTATTTATTCGAAGCCATAAAAAAAGTTGGGGCACCCGAGCTCTTCGACCTTGCCCAACGCCCCTGGCAAGCCATGATCGACAACCATATGACCACTACCCTTGAACGTTTTGAAAGCGATAAAAAGCCCACACGCTCTGAAGTACACCCATGGAGTGCTTCCCCTGCCTATTTTTATTTTAATTATTTAGCGGGAATAAAATCGGTAAAGAACGATTTTCAGGAAATTGAAATAGCTCCCGTTTTCGGCATTCTCGAAGATATGGAAGGATTGCTTCCTACCTCAAAAGGAAACATCCTTTTCCATCTAAAAAAAATAAGATCAAAGCTTTCGGCAGAAATTACAGTTCCTAAGGAAATGTCCGGCGAACTGGTTTGGAACGAAAAACACATCCCTTTAAAACACGGCCAACATACCTACATTCTAAAATAAGTCTCAATAATGCCAACAACAGACATTAAAGTCATAATTCCCGCCTTTAACGAGGCCGATTCCATAGCTTCGGTAATTGCCGAAATTCCGAAATCGGTCTCTGAAATCATCGTTGTTAATAACAATTCTACCGATAATACGGCTAAAAATGCCGCTGATGCCGGAGCTACCGTATTGACTGAGAGCAAGATGGGGTATGGATATGCCTGTTTAAAAGGAATGGACTATATCGCTAAACAATCCAAAGCACCCGATATTATCGTATTTGTTGACGGAGACTATTCCGATTATCCTGAAGAACTTGATAAACTTGTAGCTCCGATACGCAACAAAGAATTTGATTTTGTAATTGGCGCCCGCGTAAAGCGACTTAGAGAAGAGGGAAGCATGACGCCACAGCAGATTTTTGGCAATTGGTTGGCTACTTTTTTAATGAAATTGTTTTTTGGGGCAACATTTACCGACCTTGGTCCGTTTAGAGCAATAGCCTATGATAAGTTATTAAAACTCAACATGGAGGATAAAACTTACGGATGGACGGTAGAGATGCAATTGAAGGCTTTAAAGAAAAAATTGACATACACCGAAGTACCAGTACGTTACAAAAAAAGAATTGGTGTCTCAAAAGTATCGGGAACCGTAAAAGGTAGTATATTTGCGGGCATAAAAATATTAGGTTGGATTTTTAAATATAGCATAAAATAATATGGGTTTATTGATCGCTTACATTATTATCGCAATCTACAGTATCGCGCTATTGTTGATATTTTTTTACAGTTTAGCACAACTCAACCTCTTGGTGAACTACTTGGGCTACAAAAGACGCAACCAAATAGCACCAAAGTTCAATCTTCTAGATCCGAAAGAAATTCCTTACGTAACCATTCAGCTGCCTGTCTATAACGAAGAATACGTTATGGAGCGCTTATTGGAAAACATTGCAAAAATAGAATACCCCAAAAGTAAGCTTGAGATCCAAGTGCTTGACGACTCTACCGACGACTCGGTAATCGATACGGCGGCACGGGTAAAAGCCCTACAGGAAACCGGTCTCGATATTCAGCACATACGGCGTGAAAACCGCCAAGGCTTTAAGGCCGGTGCCTTAAAAGAGGGCTTGGAAATAGCCAAAGGTGAGTTCATTGCCATTTTCGATGCCGATTTTATGCCTTCCGCCGACTGGCTGAAAAAAACCGTTATTTACTTTAAAGATCCCGAAATAGGGGTCGTACAGACCCGTTGGGGACATATCAACCGCGAATATTCAACATTGACCCGTATCCAAGCCTTTGCCTTGGATGCCCATTTTACCCTTGAGCAAGTCGGAAGAAACGCAAAAGGTCACTTTATCAATTTTAACGGTACTGCCGGTATATGGCGAAAGCAATGTATTCTCGATGCCGGAAACTGGGAAGGCGATACCTTGACCGAAGACCTTGACCTCAGTTACCGCGCCCAGCTGAAGAACTGGAAATTCAAATACCTTGAAGACGTTGAGACCCCTGCAGAACTGCCTGTGGTTATAAGTGCCGCCCGTTCACAACAATTCCGCTGGAACAAGGGAGGGGCCGAAAACTTCAGAAAAACGGTATGGAGCGTTATTACCGCCAAGAACATTTCGTTCAAGACGAAATTTCACGGGGTTATGCATTTGCTGAACAGCTCTATGTTCCTTTGTGTATTCTTGGTCTCGCTATTGAGCATTCCCGCCATGTACATCAAGGCCATTTTCCCACAACTGGATATCGTCTTTACCATGTTGAGCTTCTTTGTTCTGAGTACGATTATACTCTTTGTCTGTTATTGGTTCACCTATAAGAGCATACAGGGTAGCAGCTTTGACAATTTTGTAGATTATATAAAATTGTTCTTTACCTTCTTTTCGGTGGCCTTAGGCTTTTCCTTACACAACTCAATTGCCGTTCTTGAAGGGCATATGGGCAAGCGTAGTGAATTTGTACGTACACCGAAATTCAACTTGAACAGTCTTACCGACTCTTGGAAAGGGAACAAGTACCTGACCAAAAAATTGTCGCCGAACATGATTCTTGAAGCCGTTCTTATGGTCTACTTCCTATTCGGAATGTATAGCGCCATTCCTTTGAACGATTTCGGACTGTTTCCGTTTCACTTTATGCTTTTTGTGGGCTTTGGATTTGTTTTCACCAAATCTTTAACAGCTCGGGCCTAAAGAAATAATTCATACCTACAAGTCATTTAATTTTCTTATTTTTTCGGTTGCAAGAACACACCGATAAATGCCCAACCAGCCTACTACATATTTAAAATTGCACAAGGTGCCCATTATCTTGGCCCTATTGAGTGCATTTTTATATTACACCTTTGCCTATCAACTTGAGCGAACGGACTTCATTAAGCTATTGACGCTCTTTGCCGCTTCCTTTTTTATCTGTTACAAACTCATACAGTTCGAAAAATGGAACTTCAAGTTTCTGATCATTACAGGTATTCTTTTTCGGCTGATCTTCTTGGCCGCAGAGCCCAACCTCTCTCAAGATTACTATCGATTTATTTGGGACGGGCACTTGGTCGGCAATTTTATCAATCCCTATTTAGCGGTACCTAACGCCCTTATCTTACAAAGCGACCTGGCCATACCCAATGCCCAGTTGCTTTACGACGGCATGGGCGACCTAAGCGCCAAACACTTCAGCAACTACCCCCCTTTGAACCAGTTGCTTTTTGCCATTGCGGCGCTCTTGGGCGGTAAGAGCATCATGGGATCCGTACTCGTCATGAAAACCATGATCATCTTATCGGATATCGGTATTTTCTATTTTGGAAGAAAGCTCTTGAAGAAGCTGAACCGTTCGCCCCATCTTATTTTTTGGTACTTCCTGAACCCCTTGGTCATTATCGAACTTACGGGAAATCTGCATTTTGAAGGCGTCATGCTCTTCTTTTTCGTTTGGGCCCTTTACCTGCTGTCTGAAAAAAAATGGGGATTGGCCGCCATTCCTTACGCCTTATCCATTTGCGTAAAACTGGTGCCCTTGCTTTTCCTTCCCCTTTTCCTAAAACACTTGGGTCTAAAAAAAAGTACCGGGTTCTATGCCTTGATCGGACTGAGCTGTTTGCTGCTCTTCCTTCCTTTTTATTCCGCCGAGTTTATTGCAAACTATTCAAAGACCGTTGGCCTTTGGTTTTCGAATTTTGAATTCAACGCCGGGCTATACAATGCGATCAAACAGATGGCCATCCAATTTGATGGCAAACCTTGGGAACTCATAAAGATCTATGGAAAAATAACACCGATCATTACCGTTATAGCGGTGCTCTTGTTTACTTTTTTCAGGGACAACCAAAAAATATCCGTACTCATAACTTCAATGCTTGCCGTACTCACCTTGTACTATTTTATGTCGGCTACGGTTCACCCATGGTACATTATATTTTTGTTGGTACTGGGCGTCTTTAGTCCCTACAGATATGCCCTACTTTGGTCAGCAACGGTCGCTCTCAGTTATTATGCGTATTCTAAGGCAGACTTCAAGGAAAACCTAGGGCTAATTGCCGTTGAATATATTTCCGTATATGTGTTTTTGATTTATGAAATTCTTAATTCAAAGAGGCAAATACCTTTTTTTCGTAAAAAATAAGCCGTAAACGTTATACTTTCGACCTAAACTTGTACATTTGACCTTCCATGAAAGGACAAAGACACATATCTAATACCTTGAGCAACCTTGCTCCCGTTCGCCCGTTTTCTCGTCGCCGTCGCCCGTAAGGGTGTTTCATATTTCATGGGAATAGGTGAGTCCATTTCCGCACAACAACCAACAATTCATTATTTTTTACAGTTTAAATCCTTTTGGCAATGAAATTAATTATTGCTAACAAGTCACATGTTAAATACGCCCAGATCATTAGCGATACCATTACGGAATCTGCTAAGGTAAGAGGCACAGGCATAGCCAAGCGTACACCGGAATATATTCAGAAACGTTTGGAAAACGGCAATGCCGTTATTGCTTTAGACGGAGACAAGTTTGCCGGCTTCTGTTATATAGAAGTATGGGGGCACGAAAAATTCGTAGCCAACTCTGGCCTTATTGTCCATCCCGATTATAGAAATCAAGGATTGGCAAAAAAAATCAAAAAAAGAATCTTCGAGCTTTCGAGGGAAAAGTTCCCCGATGCCAAAATTTTCGGCATAACCACGGGACTGGCCGTAATGAAAATGAATTACGAACTCGGATACAAACCGGTTACATTTTCCGAACTGACCGATGATCCCGAATTCTGGAAAGGCTGCCAGACCTGCAAAAATTTTGACATCCTTACCCGTACCGAACGCAAAATGTGCCTCTGTACCGGCATGCTCTACGATGGGGATAAAGAAAAAAAAGTAATCAAAAAGGAAGTGAACAGCAAAGCGTTCAAAAGACTCAAAAGCATTAAAGAATCGCTTTTTCTAAAAAAGAAAACGAACCAATAATCATAATAGGCCAGCAAATCATACGATTATGGCCCAGACAATACATCTTTTAATATGAAAAAATTAGTTTTAGCATACAGCGGCGGATTAGACACTTCGTACTGCGCTAAATATCTATCACAGGAAAAAGGTTTTGACGTACACGCGGTAAGCGTAAATACCGGAGGTTTCTCCAAGGAAGAAATAGCCGAAATCGAAGAAAAGGCCCTTCAATTGGGTGCTAGTTCATATACTTCCATAGACGCCGTTCAAACCTTTTACGACAAGGTGGTAAAATACCTCATCTTTGGCAATGTTCTAAAGAACAACACCTATCCGCTTTCGGTAAGTGCCGAACGCATCGTACAGGCCATTGAAATTGTAAACTATGCCAAAAAAATAGGCGCGGAATATATTGCCCATGGTAGTACGGGTGCAGGAAACGACCAAGTACGTTTTGATATGATCTTCCAGATCATTGCCCCCGAGATTGAGATCATCACCCCGATCAGGGACAAGAAACTGGCCCGAGAGGAAGAAATTGAATACCTGAAACAAAACGGTGTCGAATATTCTTGGGAAAAGGCAAAATACTCTATCAACAGGGGACTTTGGGGTACTTCCGTTGGAGGGGAAGAAACCCTGACCTCGGAAAAACCATTGCCCGATTCGGCTTACCCGAGCCAGTTACAGGAAAAGAACCCGACCGAAGTGAAACTCACCTTCAAAAAGGGCGAGCTTGTGGCCATAGACGGCAAAGAAGACACTCCCGTAAACAATATCATTAAACTCGACGCCCTGACCTCTAAATACGCCATCGGACGCGACATCCATGTGGGCGATACCATTATCGGGATCAAAGGTCGGGTAGGTTTTGAAGCTCCTGCTTCCTTGATCATTATCAAAGCCCACCACCTTCTGGAAAAACACACCTTGACCAAGTGGCAACAGTTCCAAAAAGAACAGCAGGGCAACTTCTACGGCATGCTATTGCATGAAGGCAATTACCTCGATGCCGTAATGAGAAATATCGAAGCCTTTTTGACCGACACCCAAAAAACGGTTTCGGGCGACGTTTTCGTAGGATTGTACCCCTTCCAGTTCCGATTGAACGGTATTTCCTCGAAACACGATTTAATGAACGCCTCCTTCGGAAGCTATGGCGAAATGAACAAAGGCTGGACGGCCGACGAGGCCAAGGGCTTTATCAAAATACAGTCCAACGCCGGAAAAATATACAACCACGTAAACCCAAGTGATGATTAAAGCAGGTATTATAGGCGGTTCGGGTTATACAGGTGGGGAATTAATACGAATTCTACTGCACCACCCCGAGGCCGAAATAGATTTTGTTTTCAGCACTACCCGGGCGGGCAAGAAAATTACAACGGCCCATGCCGATCTGTTGGGCACGACCGAAATGGAATTCACCGGAAGCATCAATCCCGATGTAGACGTTGTATTCCTATGTCTGGGCCATGGCAATTCCTCTAAGTTCCTACAGGAAAACCAGTTCTCGAAAAACACCAAGATCATCGACCTCAGCAACGATTTCAGGTTGCAGGCCGATGCCGTTTTTGAAGGCAAAAAATTTGTTTACGGACTCCCCGAACTTAGAAAGGAAGAGATAAAGAAGGCGAACTACATTGCCAACCCCGGTTGTTTTGCAACGGCCATTCAATTGGGACTCCTTCCCTTGGCCAAAGCGAACAAACTGGGGCATACGGTACATATCAATGCCGTTACCGGTAGTACGGGTGCAGGCGTTAGCCCGTCGGCCACATCGCACTTCAGCTGGAGGAACAACAACGTTAGCTGGTACAAGCCCTTTACCCACCAACATTTGGGAGAGATCAACGAGAATTTAAAATTCTTGCAAGCCGATTCTGGAGAGCTGTTTTTCCTGCCGAACCGCGGTAATTTCGCAAGGGGAATCTTAGCGACGGCCTATACCGAATTCGACGGTAGCCTGGAAGAAGCCATCGACCTCTACAAAGGCTTTTACTCAGATGCACTGTTTACACAGGTAGCCGAAGAGCCCATCCATTTAAAACAAATCGTAAACACCAATCAGTGTCACGTTCACTTGCACAAGCATGAAAACACCTTGCTTATCACCTCGGCCATAGACAACCTATTGAAAGGGGCATCGGGCCAGGCGGTACAGAACATGAACCTGATTTTCGGATTGGGCGAAGGCATTGGCCTTAACCTTAAGGCGGGCGTATTTTAGAACACAAGAAAAAAGCTCCGTGGCGTAAAGTCCACGTCAACCATAAAGCGGAAACAACCAAAATATCAAAAATGAAAATAGCCATCATAGGAGCCGGGAATTTAGGCCTTTCCATTGCGAAGGGAATTTTAAATTCGAACGGTGCCACGACCATGTATCTCACGAAGAGAAACACTGCCGAGATAGAAGAGTATGAAAAGTATGGAAATGTAACCATCACTTCAGACAACCGGGAAGCCGTTAAGAATTCCGACATCCTTATTTTGGCCGTGCAGCCCAGTCAGCTCGAAAATATTCTGGAAAGCACCAAGGATCTGCTTACCGAAAACCATGTGGTGATCTCTACCATTACCGGTTTCAGCATTGCAAAAATGGAAAGCATTCTGGGTACCGACCACAATATTATCAGAAGTATGCCCAACACCGCTATTTCGGTAGGGCAATCAATGACCTGTATCTGCAGTAACGAAAAAGGCAAAAAGAAAATCGATTTGGCCAAGGCCATTTTCAACCGTATGGGGCATTCCATGGAAATACCCGAAACACAAATGCAGGCCGCTACGGTTATTTGCGCAAGCGGAATTGCCTTTTGGATGCGCTTGATACGGGCCACGACCCAAGGGGCCATCCAACTGGGTTTCGATGCCAAGGAAGCTCAGGAACTGGCCATGCACACCTGTAACGGCGCTGCCAGCTTGTTAATTGAATCGGGCAGCCACCCGGAAGCGGAAATCGACAAGGTTACCACCCCAAAGGGCTGTACCATTCAAGGTTTGAACGAAATGGAACACCAGGGGCTAAGCTCCTCCCTTATCCAAGGGATTGTGGCTTCCTATGAAAAAATCAGTAGAATCAAAGAGAATCAGTTGTAGAACGTCTCGCTAAAATTAGGTGTAGAACACAAGCGTCGCACCCTAGTAAAAGTTATGAATTTATTCGATGTTTACCCATTATACGATGTAACCCCAGTCTCGGCACAGGGAATAGTAGTAACCGATGACAAGGGAACGGAATACTTAGATTTTTACGGAGGTCACGCCGTAATCTCTATTGGCCACTCCCACCCGCATTACGTAAAGCGCATCACCGAGCAGTTGAACAAAATAGGGTTTTACAGCAATTCAGTAAAAAATCCCTTGCAGGAGGAATTGGCCACAAAACTCGGACAGCTTTCCAATTGTGAAAATTACAATCTGTTTTTGTGCAATTCAGGGGCCGAGGCCAATGAAAACGCCTTAAAACTGGCTTCTTTCCACACCGGAAAATCTAGGGTCATTGCCTTCACCAATGGGTTTCACGGGCGTACTTCCGCGGCTGTTGCCGCTACGGACAATCCCAAGATAAACGCACCGATCAATTTACAACAGAAGGTTACCTTTCTCCCCTTTAACGACTTACAGGCCTTTCAGGCGGAAATTGAAAAAGGCGATGTTTGCGCCGTTATCATAGAGACCATACAAGGGGTTGGCGGATTGGACGAACCTAGCACCGAGTTTTACCAAGAAGTGGCATCGCTTTGCAAGGCCAATAAAACGGTACTGATCGCAGACGAGGTACAATGTGGTTTCGGCCGAAGCGGTAAATTCTTTGCTTTTCAACACCACGACATTCAACCCGATATTATTTCGGTTGCCAAAGGTATGGGGAACGGCTTCCCCGTAGGCGGCATTTTGATCCACGAAGACATTAAGGCTTCCCTCGGAATGCTAGGCACCACTTTTGGGGGGAACCATTTGGCCTGTGCGGCCACATTGGCCGTTTTGGAAGTCTTGGAAGACGAAAAACTCATTGAAAATGCCGCCCATCTGGAAGGCTACTTCAAGGCCCTGGCCGCAGATATCCCACAAATCAAAAGAGTAAAGGGAAAAGGCCTTATGCTAGGCCTTGAATTCGATTTTGAGGTGGCCGGCCTAAGAAAAAACTTGATCCACAACCAAAAACTATTCACCGGGGGCGCAAAAGACAAACATGTGTTGCGCGTACTTCCCGCCTTAAATATTACCAAAGCCCATTTAGACACTTTTTTCACCGCCTTAAAAGCAGAATTGTAATGAGTTTATTATTGGACATAAAACAACGCAATGCCGTACTTTCCGACATGGCCCAATTGCTCGAACAAGAACGGACCGCTATCTTGGCGGCCAATAAAATAGATTTGGACAGCTATTCGGGCGATGACCTTGCCATGAGGGACCGCCTTAAGGTTGACCAAGAAAAAATAGACGGCATGATCTTGAGCCTGCAGCAACTTGCGGCACAAGAAGATCCCTTGGGTGTCGAACGCTTTAGTTTCACCCACGATAACGGTATGCACGTAAGCAATAAAACGGCTCCTTTCGGAACCATTCTTATTATTTACGAATCTAGGCCCGATGTTACCATCGAAGCGGCCGGAATCGCTTTTAAATCGGGCAACAAAATCCTATTAAAGGGAGGAAAGGAATCGTTGAACAGCAATTTATTCCTTGTCGATTTATGGCATAAGGCCCTAGAGGCCAACGGAGCCGAAACGGACTGGGTGACTTATTTGCAGTTCAACAGAACTGAAACGCAGGCTTTTCTCGAAAAGCCCAACCAAAAAATAGACCTTATCGTACCTCGGGGAGGCGAAAGGCTGATCGCCTTCGTAAAAGCGCACGCTACCTGCCCCGTTATCGTAAGTGGACGCGGAAACAACTTCGTTTACATCGATCATGAGGCCGACCTAGAGATGGCCATAGACATCATCATCAACGCGAAGACAACCAAAATATCGGCCTGCAATGCCTTGGACAAAGTACTTGTTTCTTCCGACTTGCCCCGAAAACAGCAATTCCTCCAACACTTGATCCAAGAGTTGCAAAAGAGCAAGGTCGAAATTCTGGCCGACGAGGCCATTTCAGGTATGGAAGGCACAAAGACCATAGACGACGAACAGATCTGGTACGAGGAATTTTTAGATTATAAGATCGCCATCGGACAAAGCTCCGATATCGAAGATGCCATATCTAAAATAAACACTTATGGTGGCGGGCACTCCGCAGCGATCATCACGGCCAACGACGAAACGGCCGAATACTTCATGAACAATGTAGATACGGCCGCCGTATACCATAACGCTTCCACCCGTTTTACCGACGGGGGCCAATTTGGCCTAGGTGGCGAACTGGCCATCAGCACCGATAAATTGCACCAGCGAGGCCCAATCGGACTTCAGCATTTGGTCACCAATAAATGGTATGTAAAAGGAGACGGCCAGACCCGAAGGTAGGAATACGGCCAGAGGGCTCGACCAGCATTCGCGCCTCGGCATAAACGATGAAATAGAACACCGATGAAAAAACGGATCTTATTAAAAATAGGCTCGAACACCCTAACCAAGGAAACCGATCAGATTTCTAGGGGAAAGATAGAGGATATAGGGAGGCAGATCGCTTCGCTCAAAGACGACTATGAATTTATCATCGTAAGTTCGGGGGCCATTGCCGCCGCCAAACAGTTCGTAAAGTTGGAGCACAACGGAGAGGACATTAACGTAAAACAAGCCTTGGCGGCCATTGGCCAGCCCCACCTGATGCGTATGTTTCAGGAAAGTTTTAGGGAACTCGGCCTATTTGCGGCCCAATGCCTTTTATCGTACTCCGATTTTGAGAATCCGAAATCAAAGGCAAACATCAAGAACACCATTGATATTTTGGCCAGCAACAATTTTATTCCGATCATTAACGAAAACGATACGGTAGCCGCCGATGAGATCCAATTTGGCGATAACGACAAACTGGCCGCATTGACCGCGGCATTGCTCAAGGCCGACCTTTTGTTGATTGCGACCAATACCAACGGTATCTATACCAAAACCTCAATTGAAAACGGGCAACCCGAAACGATTTTTGAAGTTTTGGGCATCGATAGCCTGCAACAAGAGATCAGCTCGCATAAGTCGTCACACGGTACGGGCGGCATGCAATCTAAAGTAGAGGCCGCAACCATTGCCCAAAAGGCCGGCATTGAAACCTGGATCGTCAACGGCCTTAACGACAATTTTATAAGCGACGCCTTTAGGGGATCGGGAAAGCATACGAAGATCAAAACCAAGGACGGCCACTTTTTAAAAGGCCACTGAAGCAAATCCATAGAAAAAATTAGAACAGCCAGAGAAACAGGACACAGATGAAACATTACCTTTCCGTACAAGACATAGATTCATTGGACCATTGGGTGGAAGAAGCCCGAGACCTAAAAGAAGATCCCAAAAAGCACAAGAACCTAGGTTCCGACAAAACGATTGGGCTATTGTTCTTCAACAACAGTCTCCGTACCCGCCTAAGCACCCAAAAAGCCGCTATGAACCTTGGTATGGAAGTTATTGTCATGAACTTTGGAAGCGAAGGATGGGCTCTGGAATACGCCGATGGTACCGTTATGGACCAAGGCACTTCCGAACATATCAAGGAGGCCGCGCAAGTGGTTTCGCAGTATTGTGACATTATCGCCATTAGGGCCTTCGCCGGACTTAAGGACAAAGAAGAGGATGAGGCCGAGAAAGTCCTAAACGGATTTAAAAAATACGCTTCCGTACCTATCGTGAATATGGAAAGTTCGGTAGGCCATCCTTTACAAGCCTTGGCCGATGCCATTACCCTGGCCGAACAGAATACCAAGGCACGTCCTAAAGTGGTGCTTTCATGGGCCCCGCATCCGAAGGCGCTTCCACATGCCGTAGCCAATTCATTTGTAGAAATGATGCATTTACAGGATGCCGACTTTGTGATCACCCATCCCGAAGGCTATGAACTCAATCCCGAGATCACCAAGGGGGCGACCATCGAATACGACCAGAAAAAGGCTTGCGAAAATGCCGATTTCATCTATGTAAAAAACTGGAGCAGCTATAGCGACTACGGAAAGGTGCTGAACCAAGATAAAAATTGGACGATGACCCCTGAAAAAGTGGGTAAGGCCAAATTTATGCACTGTCTACCGGTACGAAGAAACGTTGTGGTGGCCGATGCCGTTTTAGACGGCGACCGATCACTGGTCATCGAACAGGCCAATAACCGAACCTATGCCGCCCAGATCGTACTGAAAAAAATCTTGGAACAATAAGCCCATGAAATTATCCATTGTCAAAATAGGCGGTAACGTCATTGAAAACAAAGAAGAACTTTCTAAGTTCCTAAAGGCGTTTTCCGAATTGGACGGCCCGAAAATCTTGGTCCATGGCGGCGGAAAACTCGCCACCCAACTGGGCAAAAGGCTGGGCATAGAATCGAAACTCATCGGCGGACGCCGCATTACCGATGCCCAAAGCCTCGAACTCATTACCATGGTCTATGGCGGACTCGTAAACAAGAACATCGTGGCCGAACTACAATCCCTTAACTGTAATGCCATTGGACTCAGTGGCGCCGACGGCAATACCATTCAAGCCCATAAACGGCCCGTAAAGGAGATCGACTACGGCTTTGCAGGCGATGTTGACGGCGTGAGCGCCCCAACGGTCTCCAAACTCTTGGAAGCGGGACTTACCCCTGTTTTCTGTGCCATGACGCATGATGGAAAGGGACAATTACTGAACACCAACGCAGATACCATAGCCTCTGAACTATCCATTGGCATGAGCGAAAACTACGAAACCACCCTGTATTATTGTTTTGAAAAAAAGGGGGTTTTAATGGACGTAAACGATGACGCATCGGTGGTAAAACACATCGATAGCCAATCGTACCAAAGTTTACTTGAGCAGAACGTCATCGCTGACGGCATGCTTCCCAAAATGGAAAATTGCTTTCACGCCCTAAAACGAAACGTACACCAGGTACGTATTGGCGATATCGGCATGCTCGACCCTAATTCTACTTTATTCACGACCCTCACCCTATAAAAATGGAACAAGCAGCATTAACGCAAAAAGCGATAGAATTACTAAAGGAACTGATTTCGATACAGTCGTTTTCATCGGAGGAAGACAAAACTGCCGACGCCATTGAAAACTGGTTCAAAGCTTTTGACATTCCCTTTAAACGACACCTTAATAACGTGTATGCGGTGAACAAGCACTTCGACGAAAGCAAGCCCACGCTTCTTCTCAATTCGCACCACGATACGGTGAAACCGAATTCGGCCTATACGCGAGACCCCTTCCTTCCGCATATCGAGGATGGCAAACTTTATGGATTGGGCAGTAACGATGCAGGTGGCGCCTTGGTTTCCCTTATTGCTACCTTTACACACTACTACGCCGAAGAAAACCTCAACCACAACATTTTGATGGTAGCTTCTATGGAAGAAGAAAGTTCCGGGCCCAATAGCCTTAGGGGACTTTTACCACACCTACCCAAAATTGACGTAGCCATAGTGGGCGAACCTACGTTATTGGATTTGGCCATAGCCGAAAAGGGATTGGTTGTTTTTGATGCAGTCATCAAAGGTACACCATCGCATGCCGCACATCCGAACGACAACAACTCCATTTACAACACCATAGAAGTTTTGGAGTGGTTCAAAAATTATAAGTTCGACAGGGTTTCCGACGCACTCGGACCTGTAAAATTAACGGTCACACAAATTAACGGAGGTTCCCAACACAATGTCGTTCCTGCGCAGGTAGACTTGGTTATAGATGTAAGGGTGAACGATAAATACACGAATAGTGAAATTGCCGAAATCTTAAAAAAGGAAGCACCTTGCGAACTAAAGGAGCGCTCTTTAAAACTGAACTCTTCGGCTATTGATATAAACCACCCTTTAGTGCAGTCGGGAATCGCATTGGGAAGAAAGACCTACGGCTCGCCTACACTCTCCGATCAAGCGGCCCTGAGCTGTCAATCATTGAAATTGGGCCCTGGCGATAGTACCCGTTCGCATTCTGCCGATGAATATATTTACGTTCATGAAATTGAAGAGGGAATTGATCTGTACATTAACTTATTAAAAGGATTCTTAAAACAGAATTAAGTACTGAGTACAAAGTATTAAGTTTCACTTAATCTTAGACTTTGTACTTCGTACTGATTACTCAATACTTATAAAAATGAAACTCTGGGACAAAGGCTTTAGCACCGACAAAAAAATAGACCATTTCACCGTGGGAAACGACCGCGAACTCGATCTGCACTTGGCGAAGTACGACGTGATCGCTTCGCAGGCCCACGCCAAAATGCTGGGTAAAATAGGATTGTTGACCGATGAGGAAACCTCGGACTTGGTCAAAGAATTGGATGCCATTGCCGAAACCATTGAAAAGGGTGAATTCACCATCGAGGATTCGTTTGAGGACATGCACTCCAAAATAGAGTACGTACTCACCGAAAAACTAGGGGACACCGGTAAAAAAATACATACGGCCCGATCGCGAAACGACCAGGTTTTGGTGGCCATGCACCTCTACCTGAAGAACGAACTGACCGAGATAAAATCGGGAACCAAGGAACTGTTTGATTTGTTATTGGAACTTGCCGAGAAATACAAAGACGTATTACTTCCTGGGTATACCCACTTACAAATTGCCATGCCGTCTTCTTTTGGCCTATGGTTATCGGCCTATGCGGAGAGCCTTATCGACGATTTGTATTTTGTCGATGCCGCCTATAAAGTGGCCGACCAAAACCCCTTGGGAAGCGCTGCGGGTTACGGAAGTTCCTTCCCCATAGACCGTAGTTTTACGACCAAGGAAATGGGTTTTGAGACCCTGAAATACAACGTAGTCGCCGCTCAAATGGGCCGGGGCAAGGTGGAAAAAGCTACAGCCTTCGGGATGGCCAATATTGCCGCTACCCTATCAAAACTGGCCATGGACATCTGCCTGTACATGAGCCAGAATTTCAACTTTTTGTCCTTTCCCGACGAACTGACTACCGGTAGTAGCATTATGCCGCACAAAAAGAACCCCGATGTTTTTGAATTGGTTCGAGGCAAGTGCAACAAGCTACAGAGCATTCCCAACCAGTTGACCTTGGTCATCAACAACCTGCCCAGTGGCTACCACAGGGACCTGCAATTGGTAAAGGAAATCATCGTGCCCGCCATTCAGGACATGCAGGCCTGTTTGGAAATATTGACTTTCAGCCTTAAGGAAATGAAAGTGAACAAAGGCATACTGGAAGACCCCAAATACGACTATCTCTTTAGTGTCGATACACTGAACGAACTCGTACAGAGCGGCATGCCCTTTAGGGACGCCTATAAAAAAATGGGGATGGAGATCCAGGAAGGCACCTTTACCCCTAAACGCGACATCCATCATACCCATGAAGGTAGTTTAGGGAATTTGTGTTTGGAGGAAATTAAAGGGAAGATGGACAAGATTTCTTAAATTGGACAAGGTATCACAGAAATAAGGCTTCATGAGAACGCATAAACAGTACATTCATTTATTTTTTTTGATTTTAGTAATGGTGGTGGCGCCAAGTATAAACGCCCAAGACACCTATCAAAGGAATACGTCCGCCGATGTACAGAACTATGTGTTCGCCCTTCGCCTATCCGACGAATCAAACAAGATAAAGGGCGAGGCCGAAATTACGGTGGCCTTTAAAAACGGGGTAAATCCCTTTGCCTTGGACCTCATTGCCCAATCGGGAAATTACGGTATGGATGTTTCCGGTGTTTTTGAAGGTGATACCCCGGCCAACTACAGCTATGAGGGAAATAAAATAAAAATTGCCCCTGGCCCATCCGAAGAAAAAACCCGCACCTACCGAGTGCTGTATGAAGGTATTCCTGAAAGGGGACTCGTTATAGACACCACCAAATTCGGACAGCGTTCCTTCTTTGGCGATAACTGGCCGAACTTGGCAAGGCATTGGCTTCCATCGGTAGACCACCCTTACGACAAGGCATCGGTAGAGTTCCGGATTACGGCCCCCGCCTACTACGACGTGGTGGCCACGGGCGAAAAAATAGAGGAAAGCAACCTGGGCAACGGCCTAAAGCTCACCAGCTATAAAGAACCGGCCCCGGTAGCCATGAAAGTCGTGACCATTGGGGTTACCAAATTTGCGAGCAAACTATTGGACGAGGTTTACGATATTCCCGTTTCGGCCTGGGTATATCCCGAAAACCGACTTGAGGGTTTTTCCGATTACGGGGTGGCCACCAAAGTATTAAAATACTTTATCGACAACATTGGTCCGTATTCCTACGCCAAACTCGCCAATATGCAGGCCAAGACCCAGTGGGGCGGATTGGAAAACGCTGGTACCATTGCCTATTTTGAAAATTCCGTTACCGGAAAAAACGAGGTAGAAGGACTCATAGCCCACGAAGTCGCCCACCAATGGTTTGGCAATTCGGCCAGTGAAAAGGACTGGAACCATGTGTGGCTCAGTGAAGGTTTTGCTACCTACTTCGCTATACTCTATCAGGAAAGTGTGTACGGCAATGAGAAGCGAAAAGAAGAATTGGAGCTTGATCGCAAGCAAATCATCGACTACTACCTAAAGCATCCCTCACCCATTATAGACCCTAGCATTACCGACCCGAT
This sequence comes from Zobellia sp. OII3, assembly GCF_002211465.1. Lineage (NCBI taxonomy): Bacteria > Pseudomonadati > Bacteroidota > Flavobacteriia > Flavobacteriales > Flavobacteriaceae > Zobellia > Zobellia sp. OII3. Next base: position 322,853 of record NZ_MWRZ01000001.1, read on the forward strand.
GAAAGTGTTAAGTGTCAACACCTATCAAAAAGGCGGTTGGGTATTGAACATGCTACGCCATAAGCTTGGCGATGAAAGCTTTTGGAAAGGCATACGGACCTATTACAAAGCTTTTCAGAACTCGAACGCCATATCGGCCGACTTCCAGAAAATAATGGAGGAGGTTTCCGGAGAAGACCTAGAGACCTTCTTTCAGCAATGGCTTTTCACCAAAGGACACCCAGAACTCAAATGGGACTGGAGTTACAACAAGAGGAAGCTACAAATCAACATAGCGCAGCTCCAAAAACATCACATTTTTAAATTTCCCTTGGAAATAGGGGTCATAAAAGACGGTAAGATTACGACCTACACAACAGAAATCGATACGGCCGTAAAAAAGCATACCATAAAAATGGATTCTAAACCCGACAAGGTAATCCTAGACCCGGAATCTTGGCTGTTGTTTGAGGAAAAGAACGATTAGAGAAACGATAAAATCTAGATTTTCGGTTAAAAAAGTTCTAGAAAAGACAAAACCGATACGAATATCGGTCTTAAGGCTTGTTGCCGTTTACTTAAACAAATAAACTATGACACAAAGATGTAGCTTTTATAACTTTCAAAAGTTACCTTAACCTTACTTTATGGTTATCGAATCCAATCTATTTCCAGTATCGATTCGATTATTTAATCATACCCAAATTCACTACCTCCTGTTCGGTCAGGTAGCGCCAATGTCCCCTAGGTAAATCTTTTTTGGTAAGACTTCCATAAACCACACGGTCTAGTTTTATGATATCATAACCCAAGGTCTCAAAAATACGTTGAACGATGTTGGTTCGCGTACTGAAAATCTCCATCCCAACTTGGGTTTTAGGAGCCTTGTCTACAAAACTGATATCTTGTACCCTCACCACTTTCTCGTCAACGGTAAGACCGTCTTGGATCTTCTTCATGTCCGCACTACGCAAAGGTTTGTTCAATTCGATATGAAAAATCTTTCGCAATCCGTTTTTAGGACTGTTCAGACGTTTGGTCAATTCGCCGTCATTGGTAAACAACAGGAGTCCTGTCGTATCTTTACTCAGTTTACCAACAGGCTTGAGCTCTGTTTTTGTCGCTTTGGAAATCAGGCCTAGGGCCGTACGTCTCCCCTGCTCATTTCTGCTGGCAGTAGTAAAGTCCTTCGGCTTATTCAGTAGTACGTACTCTTTTTTAATAGGGTTCAACAAGCGACCATCGAATTTTACTTCGTCGGTAATTTTCACTTTATACCCCATCTCGGTTACCGGTTTTCCATTTACGGTCACACTGCCCGCGGAAATATAAATATCAGCTTCCCTACGTGAACATACGCCAGAATTGGCCACATATTTGTTCAAACGCATCACGTTGGGATCGGATGGCGCCTTAGGTGCTTCCGTATTCTTTTTTAAAGGTGAATTGCCACGAGCATAACTCTTCTTTCGAAAAGTACCACCTTGCCTCCCTGAGGCTCTCTTATCATTGTTGGAATCTGATCTGCCCATATCTATAATTTATGCAAAGGTAGCTTTAATCTTTGAACTCTACGGTAGATTGACGCTCCCGATTTACGGTAAGCTTCGTTACATCCGGTCTTGAATAGTGCCCTACGGGATCAAAATTTTGGCGTTCTTCGTAAACCCTGTTAAAATCGAGGCTGTGATACAACAGGCCTTCCCTATCTATCACAGGCTCAACCAACCATTCCCCATCAGGACCCGCTATACACGATCCTCCATTGGCCATCACTTCGGGTGCCTTTTTTAATATTTCAGATAAATGCGGGGTCGTTTCAGGAAAATCTTCCCTTTTCATCAACGAAGAAACGGAAACCACAAAACTGCGGGACTCGCGTGCTATAAAACGTGTAATATCCCTTGTATTGTGATCGCTCCCTGGCCAAACGGCAATATGCAAATTTTCTCCCTGTCCGTAAAGGGCGGTTCTCGGCAATGGCATCCAGTTCTCCCAACAGTTGAGTCCTCCAACGGTAAATTCCTTTAGGGGATGAACCTGAAGTCCGTTTCCATCACCCGGCGCCCACGTCAGGCGTTCGTCATAAGTAGGCTGCAATTTACGGTGTACCGACTTGATTTTACCATTTGCATCAATGTATACCAAGGAACAGTACAAACTATGTCCTCCCCTATTCCGGGCCCTTTCTATCATTCCCAAATAAACGGCTATCTTGTTCTCTTGCGCCAGTTTACATACCGAATCAAGTTCGCCCGTTTCAATCTGTACGGCATTGCGGGCGTAGTGGGCATGCAGTTCTTTATTGACCTTGGTATCCCAAGCGGCACCATCGGTCAAGGCCAACCAGAACGGATAACCGGGCAAAAGGGCTTCACCAAAAACCACAAGCTCCGCTTTTTCAACCGCGGCTTCCTGAATGCAAGCCTCTATTTTTTTAAGCGTCGCTTCCTTATTCAACCACACCGGGGCGATTTGGGCCATGGCCACTTTCAGTATATTTTCCATTATAAAATCCTATTTAATACTAGGTCGACATCTATCAAGAGAATGCTAAAAACACCTACGATGATGATCAGTTTAAGAATGTTGTGCAACCACACATAATCTTTCTTTGATTGTGACCTAACCAACAGCACCAAGAACAGGATCAAAAGGAGCACACAGGCCATAAAATAGTAATTCATATACCCTACATCAAACTTAAGGATCAATAACAGGGAAGGGATCAAGGTGAGCAAGATCAAAATCGAAATAAGTATCTTAGAAACCTTTCCCCCATATAAAATAGGAATGGTCTTATAGTTGTGTACCAAGTCCCCTTTTATATTTTCAAGATCTTTTATCATCTCACGGGCCAAAATGAGGAGAAACAAGAACATGGCATGTACGAATATGACCGTTTCAAAATTCTTGTAATAGACGAATACCGCAAAAAAGGGTGCGATGGCCAAGGTTGCGGAAACAAAATTGCCCACAAAGGGCAGTCGCTTCAACTTATGCGAATACAGCCAAATACCAAAAATATAGGCCGAAAAGAAAAACACGGCCTTAAACGAAACATAGCTTGCCGCTATGACCGCCAAGAAGTTAAGGATAAAGTAAGTACTGAGCTTGAACTGCTGACTGATAAACCGGTCGATCATGCTCTTTCTCGGCTTATTGATCAAGTCTTTTTCGGCATCGTAAAAATTGTTGATGATATAGCCTCCGGCAATGACCAAGGCCGATGATACGACAATAAGAAAAAGGTTTAGGTCAAAAATTACCTCGCGAAGCGGTAATTGGTGGGCCAATATATAAATGGACGCCAAATACTGGGCTAAAATGACCATTAAGATATTGTAGCCGCGAACCACAGAAAACAGACCAAATACCTTTAATAGTAAAAGCCTATGTTTTCTACTAAGCATGTGTATGTCTTTTTAGAAGTTGTAGACCACTTCCAAATTATAGCCTTTCAATGCTTTTTTTGCTTTTTCCAAATCTTGTGCAAAACCTAGGATGTAACCACCGCCACCGGAACCACAAAGTTTGAGGTAGTAGTCGTTGGTCTCGATACCTTTTTTCCATAAGTCATGAAATTTGGCAGGTATCATAGGCTTGAAATTATCGAGTACAACATGAGACAATTGCTTCAAGTTGCCAAAAAGTGATTTTACGTTACCGCTTACAAAATCTTCTACGCAGGCATCGGTGTGTTTGATGAACTGGTCTTTGAGCATATTACGAAAACCCTCTTGCTTCATCTTTTCCATAAAGATCTGGACCATGGGCGCAGTCTCGCCCGTTGACCCACTATCCAACAAGAATACGGCACCCTTGCCCTGGGGGTTTTGGGTAGGTATACTCGTTGATTCGATATTGTCTTTTGAATTGATCAAGATAGGAATACTCAAATAGCTGTTCAAAGGATCAAGGCCTGAAGATTTTCCGTGGAAAAAGGACTCCATTTTACCAAAAATATCTTTTAACCTCAACAGTTTCTCCCTTGTCAAGTTCTCTAAAACCGTAATCTTATCTTGCGCGTATTTGTCATAAATAGCCGCCACGAGCGCACCACTACTGCCCACACCATAACCTTGCGGAATGGAACTATCAAAATACATTCCCCTGGCCACGTCGGCTTTCATCGCATCAAAATCAAAAGAAACCAAATCAGGACTGTTTTTATGCACCATTTCAAGATAGCCCACGTACTCACGAAGGCTTGCGTTCGATTTCCTAGCTGTATCCGACGGATTTTCATCGGTCTTCAATGCTCCCTTAAAAAAATTATAGGGAATGGAAAGTCCTTTCGAATCTTTGATGATCCCATATTCCCCGAAGAGAAGTATTTTAGAATAAAACAATGGTCCTTTCATTATCTAGTTGATTAGATATGCTGCAAAAATACGAAATATCCCTTTGATGCTTCTATAATTCTGCCCCACAACACGATTAAAGCTACAATTTTATCTATTAAAACCCACAACTTGCTTTCAATAAGTCGAATCGAAAGAACAATTCTTACCTATCACTGGCCCAATTGGTTATCCGCTTTTAATAAAGACATGCCCTATATACGTTTTTTCCTCCGCTATGGATTAAAGCGGCACGTACTTCTTAAAGCACTAACGGCGACCGCCGCTTTTAATTATGAAGTTTTAATTAATTTTTCGGGCACCCCTTCCAACATGGTCGTGAATGAACTGTCCGTTTTGACAATAGCCCGCCAGTTCATCGGCAATAAAGCGTTCCACCAAGGCCTTTTCGTTTTTAGGATAAAGCACATGAACGTTGGCCCCGGCATCTAAGGTAAAACACACATGGGTCTTGGTTGCCTCACGGTAAGCCCATATTCTATTGATGATCTCAAGGGTATTCGGCTTCATCAGTATAAAGTAGGGGCGACTGGTCATCATCATGGCGTGAAGCGTAAGTGCCTCACTTTCTACAAGCCCAATAAATTCATCGAGATTACCACTCTCAAAAATAGACCGTAGTTTCGAAAGGTTTTCATGAGCTTGGTCAAATCGTTGTTTTGAAAACGGGTGATTGTGCATCAAATCATGTCCTACCGTACTGCTTACCTGCTTTTGACCTTTATCGACCAAAAGAATGGTATCGCAATAGTCATTAAAAACCGAATGGACTTTATAAGGATATTCAATACCGTACAGATCGGAACTACCCTCGGTTCCTGCGTGTTCGCCCCATTGCACCAAACTACCCTTGATACTGCGGGCGGCACTTCCCGAACCCAATCGCGCCAAAAACGAAGCCTTCCGATTGAAAAAATCGGCCGACATGCCAGGGTCCAAATTCCGTTCTATTTCCATAAGGCACAGCGCCAAGGCGCTCATACCTGAAGCCGAAGATGCAATACCACTGCTATGCGGAAACGAATTGGACGTTTCTATTTCAAAATGATATTCCTTCAAAAACGGAAGATATGGGTATACCCGTTCAAAAAACGTTTTGATTTTTGGCTTGAAGCCTTCCTCTTTCTTACCGTCCAAAGAAATCTCAAAGGAAAAAGCATCGTTTGGCCTATCGGCTTTTCTATATGAAAGGGTCGTTACCGTGGCACACTCGTTCAATGTAAAGCTGATGGACGGGTTAGCGGGTATTTGGTTTTCCTTTTTTCCCCAATATTTCACCAAAGCAATGTTACTGGGAGACTTGTACCTTGTGTTTCCAGATGCAACGGGCTTAGTATAGGGCGAAGGAATAAATTCTTTTACGGTCATCGGGAAATATTTTGTGCAAAGATAGTTTTTACAACAAATGTTGTAATAGCCAAAAGAATAAATCACTAATTTAGAGCTTAAAGCTTCCCGTTTTGAAAAAGAAAGCCCTCTATATCACCTTTGCCATAAGTATTTGTCTGGCCATTGGCTTTTTATCAAGTTTCGCTACCCAAAGTTCGGTAAACGATTGGTTCACTACGCTCAACAAACCGAGTTTCAACCCACCTAGCTGGCTTTTTGCCCCCGTATGGACGGTACTTTATATCATGATGGGAGTGGCCGCCGGCATTGTCTGGGCCAAGGGGCTTTACCACCTTTGGGTAAAGACGGCATTGTACCATTTCGGGTTTCAGCTATTGCTCAACGCCGCTTGGAGCATTGTTTTCTTCGGATTAAAGGAACCGCTTTGGGCCCTTTTCGTAATTATTGCCCTGGTCATTGTGCTATCCTTGACCATAAAATGGTTCAAGGTAGTGAGCAAAACCGCCGCTTGGCTGCTCGTACCCTACCTCTTGTGGGTGTGCTTTGCCACCGTTCTGAACTATAAGCTTTGGGAACTCAACTAGCATCGCCCTACGAGGCCATTTCCAGTAACTTGACCATGGTACCGTAATTACGGGCAGTAGCCTCAACCTTTAATTTTCCTTCGATACGATTGTTATTCAATTTTGCCTTACCGTACCCGGCTTTACAAAGTAAGTATACACAAAGATCGGTAATTGTAAAATCTTCATTGGCATAGGTTTCCCTACCAAAAGTCGCCGACCGTTCTTTTTCAGGTGGGTTTTTCAACAATACGAAATACACTTGTTTCCTTGAAATGGCCCCTGTATCGGTAAATGGATTGCCCATAACTAGGTTTTCGAATTCCTTTTTCGTTTTCACGAGAACGGGTACTTCAAACCCAAAGCTACTTTTGATGTGTTCCGTAATTGAAGCTTCAAGGCCGCCTGTATCTTCTTTATGACTTTGGAAGACCACATTGCCGCTTTGTATATAGGTTTTTACATTCAAAAAACCCATATCCTTCAACATGGCCCGCAAGTCGGCCATAGGAAGCCTTTTTTTTCCACCGACGTTTATTCCCCTTAACAGGGCGATATATGTTTTCATTTAAAAGCATTTGCGATGGCCTGTGCGGCAATATAGCCCCCGGTCCATGCATTTTGAAAATTGAAGCCCCCTGTTATAGCATCTACATCGATAACCTCGCCTGCAAAGTACATTCCAGGTAATTTTTTACTCTCGTAGGTTTTAAAATTGATTTCCTTTAAATCGATTCCCCCGGCCGTAACAAACTCCTCTTTAAAGGTGCTTTTCCCATCAATTTTCAACTCACATTCCGTAAGTTGCCGGGCCAACTTCTCCAATTGGTTCTTGGTGATATCGGCCCATTTATCGGTTTCGGAAATATCGGAAGCCCTAACTAGGTTCGTCCATAAACGACGGGGCACTTCCACCGCCTTGGTTCGTAGCACAGTTTTTTTTGCCTCTATTTCCTTGATTTCAGAGAAGAGCCCCATTAAACCTTCAAAATTGTATTCGGGCAACCAATTTACCCGAATCTTAAAGCGGTACTCCATCTCGTTCAATACACGGGCTCCCCATGCCGACAGTTTTAAAATAGCAGGCCCGCTCAAACCCCAATGGGTTATAAGCAAGGGGCCATCGGAAGTTAAAATAGCCGATTTACCGTTGTTACTTTTCAGTTTTGTGGTGACCTTTGACTGATACACCCGATTTTCGAATACCTCGACCTCGGCCATAGTACTTACCCCGGGTATACCGCAAATACGCTTGTCCTTACAATTGAAAGTGAACAATGAAGGTACGGCAGGAACTAGGGAGTGGCCAAGATCTTTTAAAAGTTTCCATATCTTAGGATTACTTCCGGTAGCGACCACAACTTTTTTACATTGATATTGATGCTTGATAGTGGTAATCTGCCAGGCCGTTTCATGATTTTCCATGGGAAGGGACTCAATTGCGGAAACGGCACTATGTTTTAAAACCTTAATACCCAAACGGGCCGCTTCCCCTAAAAAACAATCAATAATGGTCTGCGATGAATCGGAGGTAGGAAACATACGCCCGTCCGGTTCTATTTTTAGGTTTATTCCCCTTTCCTCAAAAAAGGCTACGGTATCACCACTACAATAGGTATGGAAGGGGCCTAAAAGTTCTTTCTCTCCCCTCGGGTAGTTCTTTACCAGTTCCCTTGGGTCAAATTCGGCATGGGTTACATTGCACCGGCCGCCCCCGGAAACCTTCACCTTGCCCAAAACGTCCTTACCACGCTCGAGAATCGCAATTTTCAAATGGGGCCTTGCCTCCGCAATATGTATTGCTGTATAAAACCCGGCCGCACCACCACCTATGACTATTACATCGAACATTATTCTATGCGTTCAGGATAATTGGTAATGATACCATCTACGCCCAATCGTTTCATTTGCAGTATATCTTGGGGGTCGTTTACCGTCCAAGGGTAGATCTTGAAGCCTGCTTCCTTTATCTTTTGGGTATTCTTAGCCGTGAGCCGTTTAAAATTAGGGTTGACGGCCTCTGCATTCAAGTCCTCACCAATGACAAGCCCCCCTAAGGGATCCCCTTCCGTCAATATGGCGATACGGACATCGGTATTCAGAGCGCGCATGTCCCGCAGTTCCTCCCACTCAAAACTGGAAATGATAAAATCGTCCAGCTTCCATTTCCCCGTCTTTACAGCGGCTTCCATCATGGTATTTACATCGGCCGCAGTGTTTCTTCCTTTTAGCTCGATATTGAGCTGGGTCCTTCCCCCCATAACCTCCAATACTTCTTGAAGCGTGGGTATCTTATGCCCACCTTCTAGGGTCAAAGCTTTCAGTTCGGCCAGGCTATAGCTCTCTATTGCCCCCTCCCCATCGGTCAAGCGTTCTACGCTATCGTCGTGAAACACTACGATTTCACCGCTTGCGATCTTAAAAACATCAATTTCCAACATATCTACCCCCATTTCCATGGCTTTTTCAATAGAAGCTATGGTATTCTCGGTTTCATGCCCCATGGCCCCACGGTGACCAATAACAAGCGGTTTTTTATTTTCCATACAACTCGATACAACTAAAACACAAAAGATAGCCAGAACGGACAACTTATTCATGATATATTATTTTACAATGAAAATAAAGGATTCCAACGGATCGATATCGATACGCACCTGGGCGGAGGCGTTCTCTATCCTTAAAATTTTTTCTACGCCGTAAAGCGCATCTACGATGGTATGTTCGCCATCTGACAATTGCCATTCGCGAACTATATTTTCAGGAAGCTTCAGTTCAAAACCGAACCAATCGTTGGCATCAAAATTAGAGATAATGATCAACTTCTCGTTTTCGGACCACCGTACATAGGAAAGTACATGGTGGTTATAATATTCGGTATGGTCTTTATTATAAAAATGAATGTCTTGGTACGCCCCCATCAAGGCATCACTCTTGACCGTAAACGTCAACAAACGTTGATAGAAATCGCGTAATTCCGCCTCATTTCCAGAAAGCTGCCCACCGTCGAACTTTTTATCGTTCAACCACCTTTGATGGTGGGGTACGCCGATATAATCGAAGATGGACGTTCGGCTAGGCCCACCGAAACCCGCTTTTTCCACGGCCGGCTCGCCTACTTCTTGCCCGAAATAAACCATGATAGGCGCCGTGGTCATCGTTGCCGACACCACCATGGCCGGTTTTCCCCTTCTGGCATCACCGGCAAACTCTGGGGAAGCAATACGCTGCTCATCGTGGTTTTCCAAGAAATGCAACAAGTGATGTTCAATATCCTTGGTTCCGTTTTTAACTACGGGGATATGGTCTGTCCATCCGTTGCCCTGCATGATGTGCTTTAGGGAATCGTACATCTCCACCTTGTCGTAGAGGTAGTCCATCTTACCCTTAAAAATATAATTTCGGTATTCGTTGGGGTTGTAGACCTCAGCCATTAAAAAGGCCTCCGGATTTTGCATCTTGATGTTCGAGTTCATATAGCTCCAAAACTCTACCGGCACCATTTCCGCCATGTCATAACGAAATCCGTCTACGCCCATATCTATCCAATACAGCGCTATATCCTTAAATTTCACCCAAGAATCGGGTACCGACCTTTTTTGCCAAAACTCATAATGAGCCTTATGGTCTTTTGCCCCAAAATCATCGGGCAAGACTTCAAAATCGTAAGAACCATCGGGTCGTACGCCATAATTTATTTTGACCGTTTCGTACCAATCATTAAAATCGGGTTGCGCCAAACGCGAACCGTTACCGGTCCATTTTGCCGGGTTTTCATAAAATTTATGGTCGACCCCCTTATGTTTTTCCCCGCCCAAGGGCAAATAACCATCACGCCATTCGGGCACTTGAAAAGGCGTGCCGGGGATGTAGTAAAAATTGTTATCACGGCGGTATTCTACCGAAGTATCGTCGGAGGCCCCAAAGGGTTCTTGCCCTTCAGGTGTAGATTTTCCCTCATAATTTCGCGCCACGTGATTGGGCACAATATCAATAATCACTTTAAGTTGCGATTTATGCGTACGGTCGATCAAATCGACAAACTCCTGTAACCTGTTTTCAGGCCGATCGGCCAAATCGGGATTGACGTTGTAGTAATCTTTTACGGCATAGGGCGAACCCGCCCTTCCCTTGACCACATCGGGGTCGTCGTTTGAAATACCATAGGCCGTATAGTCATTGATAACGGCATGATGGGGTACACCGGTGTACCATATGTGCGTCACGCCCAGGTTTTTGATCTCTTGCAGGGCCTTTTTTGAGAAATCCGAAAATTTACCCACCCCGTTCTCTTCAATCGTACCCCATGGTTTATTGTTGGTATTTGTATTACCGAACAACCTGGCAAACACCTGATAAACGACCTTTTTTTTATTTCCACCCATGGATTAAACGACTTTTAGCTTGTTCGGCTTGAGAACGACGCGCTCGCCATTTAAGCGAATCGACATATCATCTTGACCGTTCAATAAGAATTCGGTACTATTCTTTTTTACCGTCACTTTAAGGATTCGGTTTCTAAAGTTGATCTTGAAGGAATAGGCTTCCCACTGTTCCGGTATTTTCGGTTCGAACGAAAGTTTATCGTCTACGATCCGCATGCCCCCAAAACCTTCTACGATACTCATCCAAGTACCGGCCATAGAGGTAATATGCAGGCCTTCTTCCACTTCTTTGTTGTAATCATCAAGGTCTAGGCGCGATGTTCTTAAGTAAAACATATAGGCCTGTTGCATACGATTGAGCTTTGCCGCCTGTATACTATGCACACAGGGCGACAATGAAGATTCGTGTACCGTAAAAGGTTCGTAGAAATCAAAATGCTTTTCGAGTTCTTCTTCCGTAAAATGGTCTTCAAAGAAATAGAAGCCTTGAAGTACATCGGCCTGTTTGATGTATGGGGAGCGAAGAATGCGGTCCCAACTCCATTTTTGATTGATAGGCCTCTGGTTTTTAGGAAGCTGGTCGACCGTAATCAACTCCTTGTCCAAAAAGCCATCCTGTTGTAAAAACACGCCTTTTTCCTCGGAATATGGAAAGTATATATTACCGGCCACCTTCTTCCATTGCTCGACCTCGCTAGCGTTCAATTTGGTCTTTCCTATTACCCTACGGTAGTCATCGTTATAGCCGTCTTCGACTTTCTGCAACTGCTCTACGGCGAAGTCGATGCACCACTTGGCCAAATAGTTGGTATACCAGTTATTATTGACATTGTTCTCGTATTCGTTGGGTCCGGTAACCCCCAAGATAACGTATTTGTTCTTTGCGGTTGAAAAGCTCGCCCGCTGGTGCCAGAAACGCGCGATACCAATAAGCACCTCAAGTCCCATTTCAGGGATATACGAATAGTCGCCCGTAAACCGATAGTAGTTGTAAATGGCAAAAGCTATGGCCCCGTTACGGTGGATTTCCTCAAAAGTAATCTCCCATTCGTTATGGCACTCCTCCCCGTTCATGGTAACCATGGGATAAAGGGCGGCGCCATTGGAAAAACCTAATTTTTGAGCGTTCTCGATAGCCTTTTCAAGGTGGTTGTACCGGTATTTCAACAAACTCCGGGCAACGTTCTGGTCTTTGGTGGCCATATAAAAAGGGATACAATAAGCTTCGGTATCCCAATAGGTGCTACCTCCGTATTTTTCCCCGGTAAACCCTTTAGGGCCAATATTCAACCGGGAATCTTTTCCCAGATAGGTTTGGTTCAACTGAAAAATATTAAAACGGATACCTTGTTGCGCCTTAATATCGCCTTCAATCGTGATATCGCTCATTTCCCAAATTTTGGCCCATGCCTGTTTTTGCTTTTCGAGAAGCGTATCGAAACCCAATTCGAAAGCTTTGCCCAAGGCTGTTCTTGAGGCTTCTACCAAAGCAGAGGCCTGGTGATTTCTCGACACGGTATACCCTCCGAATTTATGGAGCGACAAAGTCTCACCTTGCCTGGCCGTTTGAACATACTCATGGGCCACGCGCATATCGGCCGTATGTTCCGCAAGCTTAGCGATCAAGGCCTGGCCATTGAGGAACAATCTGTTTTCCATAAACGTACAGGTCTCGAAATGGGTTTTCATTGTATGGGCCTCTATGAAGGCCTGACCCGCTTCGGATCTGACCGAGGTGGTGTTCCAGAACTTATCGTCCCAATTGGAATCCTCGTTGGTAATACCGCTATCTAAATAGGGAACAAACTTAATTTCCGCATCGGCATTTTCGGGGGTGATTTCATAATTGATGGCCCCTACCTCATCTAAATGAAGTGACAAGAAACGGGTAACCTTTACCGACACCTGCGTGCCATTGGGCAGCACAGCGGTAAAAACACGGCGGTACCAACCTTCTTTCATATTCAGTTCCCGACTAAATCGGTCTACTTTTTTACAAGTGTTCAGATCTAGGGCTTCGCCATTGATATAAACATCTATACCAATCCAACTAGGCGCATTTAAAACCTTTGCAAAATATTCGGGATAGCCATTTTTCCACCACCCGACACGGGTCTTGTCGGGATAGTAAACCCCAGCGATATAACTACCTTGAAAGGTTTCTCCCGAATACTGTTCCTCAAAGTTGGCCCGTTGCCCCATAGCCCCGTTGCCGATGCTAAAAATACTTTCGGAAGACTTGACCAATTCCTTATCAAACCCCTCTTCGATTATCGACCAGGGGTCGGCTTTTATATACTCTTGCATATGATTAAAGTTTTAAGGGTAAAAAGATGATGAACTTAAGCTTGAACCGATGTCAAGCTTTCAAGAAAAGCAAGGCTCATTTCGGTAAAGTCGTTGAAATTATAATCCGCCTCAGAAAGAATCTGGGCATCGCCGATACCAATGCTTATCATATCGGCATTGTTGGCCGCCTGTATGCCCGCAACCGCATCTTCAAATACGACACAGTTTTCGGGGGCCACATTCAATTTTCGGGCCGCGATCAAAAACACTTCGGGGTCCGGTTTTGCCTTGCTTACATCGTTACCATCAACAATGGCATCAAAAGAAGGTAAAAGTTTGACCTTTTCCAAAATAGGGCGTGCATTTTTACTTGCCGAACCTAGGGCAATGGGAATATTTCTATCCTTCAGAAAACCTATGACCTTGGGCACATCGGGCAAAATTTCCGAAGCGTCCATTTTTTCTATATACTCAAGATAGTCCTCATTTTTTTCGACCATCCATCGATCAAACTGTTCTTGGGTAGCGGTAATCCCCCCTATATCAAGAAGAATCTCAAGACATCGTTTACGACTTACCCCTTTGAAGAGTTCGTTCTGTTCTTTTGTAAATTCAAATCCAAGTTCATTGGCCAGTTTTTTCCAAGCCAAATAATGATATTTTGCGGTGTCGACAATGACTCCGTCAAGATCAAATATAAACGCTGATGCTCCCATATAATTTTAATGTTTTTAATTATAAATCAACCGACATCAACCCGACCCAGCCACTGTTAGGTGTCTGGCCATTTTACTTTTTCTTGCCCGTAGAGTTTCGTTCTATTAGGGTAGCCTCTATAATCTCGGTCCTATAGGTTTCCTCTTCCTCAAACCCGATTTCATTTTCAAGTTTTTCGATCAACATTTCCGCGGCAACTTCCCCCATTCGCTCACCGTGCTGCGCTATGGTGGTCAATGTTGGGGAGGAATATCGCGATAAAAGGCCATTGGTAAAACCAATAACCGAAATATCTTCCGGCACCCTATATCCTTTTTCTTGTGCTATACCCATAACCTGAACCGCAAAGACCTCGTTTACACATAATACGGCATCGAACTCTTCCTCTACAAAAAAGGCCTCGATACACGATTCTTCCCCGCCCCTAAAAGGCACCACAAGAGTGAGTTTGGGGTCGTAATGGGCACCTTGTTCAATTAGGGCCCGCCTATAGCCTTCCGCCCTTTTTTCGCTTACATTAAAATAACTCTCGGTAGTCACCAAAGCTACTTTCTTTTTTCCTTCTTCCAAAAATTTACAGGTAGCTTCATATGCTATTTCCTCATCGTTCATCACCACCTTATCGCATTCTATCCCATCTATGACCCGATCGAACAGCACCAAGGGAAAGCCCTGATCCATGACCTCCCTTAAATGATGGAAGTCGTTTTTCTGTTGTGTTCCGGCAGAGATCGACATTATAAAACCATCGATACTCCCATTGGCGAGCAGCTCCATATTTACCACCTCCTTATCATAAGATTCGTCCGACACACAGACGATGACGTTGTAACCCCGCGCATTGGCATACTTTTCTATGCCCCTGAACACAGTGGTAAAAAAGTAATGCACAATATCGGGAATTATGACCCCTATATTCTTCGTCCTTCTATTTTTTAAGCTTAAGGCTATGTTGTTTGGTCTATAATTATACAGTTTGGCAAAGGCCTGTATCTTCTGTTTGGTATCTTTACTTATCTCGTTACTGTCCTTTAACGCTTTTGAAACCGTGGAGATAGATACCTCTAATTCTCTTGCTATTTGTTTTAGAGTGATTTTTCGCTTCAAATCTTAATAACTTTTATGTAGTGAAATTAAACTATAATATGGGCAAACAAGAATGTTCCATAATTTTTAACAATCTTAACTATTTACGCTCGAATTTGGGCCATTTTTCTATTCAAAAGAAAAATGTATCTTTGATTCACATACCGACTCCCCGTTTTCAACCTTCACTTATTATTAATTTGATATTTATTCGATACAATTATTATTAGTATCGAATAATAAAAAAGTTATCAACACGAAACCGTTTTCGTAGTCTGGACGAGTCGTCCTGTTCGAAAATTAACCTCGTTTTTACATATATTTAACTTTTAATACTCTAATTAACTCAACTTAAAACAATTCATTTATGAAGATTACGCTACTAAAAAACCTGGTTATGCTTGCGGCTTTTTTAAGCTTTGGCATAGCACAGGCCCAAGACGTATCGGGAACGGTTTCCGACGCCAGTGGCCCTTTACCGGGAGCAAGTATTGTGGTAAAAGGCACCACCACTGGGGCACAAACGGACTTTGATGGAAATTACACCTTGAGCGGAGTGCCCGAAGACGCTACTTTGGTGTTCAGCTATATTGGTTATGCTTCTCAGGAAATACCTGTAAACGGCCAATCTACGATCAACGTAACTTTACAGGAAGACGCCCAAGCTTTGGACGAAGTGGTCATTATAGGATACGGTTCAACAACCGTAAAGGATGCAACGGGATCGGTTGCCGTTGTCACTTCAGACGATTTCAACCAAGGGGTTATTTCTTCTCCAGAGCAACTTATTCAAGGTAAAACCTCAGGTGTTCAAATAACCCAATCAAGTGGTGAGCCTGGAGCTGGAATGAATATACGTATTCGAGGTACCGCATCGGTACGATCGAACAACAACCCACTATTTGTTGTTGACGGCATCCCTCTATCTGGAGAAGACACTTCCGCCAGTGGAGGAAACACAGGAGCAGGTGACAGTTCACCTAGAAACCCATTAAACTTTTTGAACCCCAACGACATTGAAAGCATCAGTGTTTTAAAGGATGCTTCGGCTACGGCCATTTATGGGTCAAGAGGAGCCAATGGCGTTGTTATTATTACCACTAAGAGCGGAAAAACAGGGAAAGGTCAATTAGAATGGAGTTCAAACTTAAGTTATTCCACTCCTGCCAATAGATTCGACCTTCTGAACCGGGAAGAATATTTAAGTGCTGTTTCCAAGTTTGGAGGTGACGCCAGTGCTCTTGACTATGGTTACGATACCGATTGGCAAGATTTAATTTTGCGCGATGCCGCTTCGCAAAACCAAAATATCTCCTACGCCAAAAACTATGGCAAAGGGAATGTACGGGTTTCATTAGGCTACGGAAAACAATTCGGTGTGGTCAAAAACTCATCTCAGCAGCGTATGACAGGTAGAATAAATGCCTCTCACCGTTTCTTTGAAGACAAGTTAAAATTAGATGCCAATGTTACTTTTTCCAGAATTAATGATGAAGCCGCGGCAATCAGCAACAATGCAGGCTCTACTGGGGATTTATTGGGGTCAGCCTACTTCGCCAATCCGACATGGCCGGCGAGTACCAGCTTTTCGACTGGAGGAGCGGAAATTAACCCGTTACAACTTTTAAATTATTATCAAGATCATACAGACACAAATCGATTTCTAATTAATCTATCGGCAGAATACAGTATTCTTGAAAATCTTAAAGCAAAAGTTTCTGTTGGCTATGATGATTCGGGATCAAAGAAAAATCAAGCACAATCCTCTCTCTCGACTGCTATTGGAAAGGCCGCTGGACAAGGAGAAGGTTTTTTAAGCGAGCTTTATGCCACTAGTAAATTAATGGATGTAACCCTTAACTATACAAAAGATTTTGACAATTCTAAATTGGAAGCCTTGGTTGGTTACAGCTTTCAAAGTTTCAGGAGAGAAGAAGGAAACTATCAAGGTGTAGGCTACTCCACTACGGATTTAAACAAAATGGTACGCGATTTAAATACTTCTAAACTACTAATTGAAAATAGCTTAGACGGCAGCTACCAACAATTTGGATATAACCAAAACGGTACCTTTGTAAACCGATTGTTCCCGAACATTTCTCAAAACGAAAGTGTATCTTCTCCTGGAGGAGTTCCTGTTTCAGCAGTAAGAGGGGATTTTAAAGACTTTACCGATGAACTTCAATCATTCTTCGGAAGGTTGAATTACACTATTTCAGAAAAATATTTATTGACAGGAACGCTTAGAGTTGATGGATCTTCACGTTTTGGACCTAACAACCAATACGGGTATTTCCCCTCCGGAGCTTTTGCTTGGAAAATAGGTGAAGAGGATTTTATCCCAGAAGTAGTTTCCAATTTAAAACTTCGATTAGGGTATGGAATTGTAGGTAACCAAGACGGTCTTGGTTACGGTAACTTCACTACTAGACAGCGTTTTGCATCAATAAGTATTGAAAACAACCAAAACATCAACCCTCCGGGCCTTGAAACAGTTTCGTTTACGAACCCTGACCTAAAATGGGAATCTACCGCCCAAGCTAATATTGGACTTGACTTTGGTTTCGCGAATCAAAGACTGACCGGTAACATCGATGTATATCACAAAACCACCAAAGATTTGTTACTGAAACAAGAAGCTGCCCAACCCTCTCCTCAACCTTTTTTCTTTAGCAACCTAGATGCCGAAGTTATCAACCAAGGTATTGAGTTCTCTTTGGCCTACGATATTATTAGAGCTGAAAATGCTAGTTGGAATCTAGGTTTCAATTTTGCCTACAATGATAATGAGGTTAAGAATTTTGACGGATTAATTCAAACTGGCGAAATCAACGGAAACGGTTTAACTGGAGCCTACTCACAATTACTTGCCGGCGGGCAACCCTTGTTTTCTTACTATCTTAGAGAATTTGGCGGATTTGACTCCGATGGCTTTTCGACTTACCCCAACGGTGACGTCCAGCAATTTGTTGGTAAAAGCGCATTACCCAAAGTGAATCTTGGTATAAATACCAATGTAAACTATAAAAATTGGGATTTCAATGCTTTTCTAGCTGGCCAATATGGTTTCTATGTTTACAACAATACGCAAAACGCCTACTTTACCGCAGGTATTCTTGCCGTAGGTAAAAATGTCACTCAAGATGTTGTTTCTTCTAATGAGTCAGGAGCTAACGCTGCAGATGTATCTACCCGCTTCTTGGAAAAAGGTGATTTTATGAGGCTACAAAATGCTTCACTTAGCTATAACTTCCCGATGAGCGGTGAAGGTCTTTTTAAAAGTCTGCGCTTATCTTTAATCGGTCAAAACCTTTTTGTAATCACAAATTACTCAGGTCTTGACCCCGAGGTAAACGTTCCAAAATCACTAAACAACATTCCTTCATTAGGAATTGACTATACAGCATATCCAAGACCAAGAACATTTACATTGGGCATAAATGCAACATTCTAAAAAAACTATGATGATAAAAAACATAAGTAAAATTTTTATTTGGTGTATAGCCTTGGTATTCGTTGGCTGTACGGACCTTGAGATAGAACAATCAGATTCTGTCTTCTCTACATTAACCGGTGAATTCACCGGTGTAGAAGACCCTAATGCGAGTTTGGAGGGACTTTACAACGATTTTCGCGGACAAATTGAAAGCCAAGAAAACCTATTTGCCCTTCAAGAAGTGAGCAGTGATGAATTTTTGGTTCCTACCCGTGGAACCGATTGGGGTGACAACGGTGTATGGCGTACTTTACATTCGCATACATGGAGCGCAACCCATCCGAGAATAAAAAACACTTGGAATGACCAAAACAAGAACATATTCAACGCAACGGCAATTATCGACAGTAGAAGTGGCGCTTCTACACAACAAGTCGCGGAAGCAAAATTTTTAAGGGCCTTAAGTATGTTCTGGCTAATTGACTTATATGGCCAAGTTCCTTTTAGAACCCCCGATGAAGGGCCTGATGTAAACCCTACGGTTTTAACTAGGAACGAAGCTACTGATTTTGCAATTACTGATCTTAACGAGGCTATTAACGATTTACCGGCATCCGGACCAAGTGATGGTTTGAACAAAGCTACAAAAGCGGCAGCTCGTTATCTCTTAGCAAAAATACTTTTGAACAAACACATCTATAACGGCTCAGGTACGCCTGACTCTGGTGATATGGCAGAAGTAATTAGCCTAGTAGACGATATTAAAGCTGATGGCTTTGATTTACAAGCCGGTTTCTTCGATTTGTTTAAAGAAGATGTAGATAATGAAACCATACTCTTCACTACATCCAGTGCAGGTAACAATATTTGGAACTCACTCCATTACAACCAAGTAGTACCCGATCAATCTGGTGGTTGGAATGGTTTTACGACCTTAGCTGAGTTTTACGATTCTTTTGAAGGAGACCCAGACATAAACATACCTGGATCTAACCAAGAAGAAAGAAGAGGTTTTGTCCCAACCGATGGATCACATTACGGCATCGGATACGGATTTTTAATAGGTCAACAATACGATGCTGAAGGAAAGCCTCTAAAAGACCGCCAAGGTAATCCCCTTGCCTTCACAAAGGAATTGCCAAACGGACTTATAGTAAACAACGAGGTTACGGGTATACGCGTAATTAAATACCATCCAGAAAATGGCGCCTTTGCCAATCATAAAATTGTTTTTCGATATTCTGACGCCCACCTTATGAAAGCAGAAGCTATTATGAGAAGTGGTGGAGACCCCACAGATTTGGTAAACGAACTTCGTGTAATTAGGGAAGCTACTCCTTTACCTACAGTTTCAGAAAGTGATTTACTAGCTGAAAGGGGACGAGAACTTTATATGGAATTATGGAGAAGAAACGATTTGATTCGCTTCGGCCAATTCACGGCACCATGGCAGTATAAAGAAACTTCAGGAGACGAAACAAAAACATTGTTCCCTATTCCTGCAACAGCTATAATCTCCAATCCCAACCTAGTTCAAAATCCAGGATACTAGAGTTTACGATTTAAGTGTTTAAAAAGGCTCCGACTTAACAGTCGGGGCCTTTTTTTTTATAACAGAGGCGAATGTATCCTACTTCAAAAACAGCCTTTCACAACTATTAAAAGCCAACGACCATTTCCAATTTTAAATCTGTGTCGACCCTATGCTGTCCTTTGACCTTGAACAGGGCCGTAAAATACTTTTTCCCCTTCAGATGATCGGCCTCGAACTTCTGAAGACTATCCTTATCCGTAAAATATTCCGCAGTAGCACTCACACCGATATCGTGTTGGGAGAAAAACACAAAGTGTTCGGTATTGCCAATACTCGGGTATTTTGAGACAATCGCATATTCTTCATCTACCAAGGTAGACCCCATGCTCCACGAGGTATCCTCTAGGCTAGGATGCCCCGAAAGTACCAATGTTCGCGATGTTAAGGTGAAAAACGGGTTAGCATCGTTAAAAAAACCTATGAATTGGTTCTCGTTTTTCAAAGGCCCGGCATAAATGGCATTTCCCTCTTTGATTTCAGGCAAGGTAGTCTGGGTAGAGAACCTGATGGAAAACCCTTTGTCATAGCGCTGAAAAAACTGCTGAAACCGTTGCGAGGCCATTGCCGCCATACGGGTAGTGTAACTGTACTTCGCAGGATGGAGCATCCCCTTCAACTCGGGTTTTCTTTCCAATAAATCGTAGAATTCATCAATATTGTTGATCTCAAAATCACGGGTCCACCCCTTCCCCCCGGTCAAGGTTTGTCCCATAGCCCCAAAGTGATCTCCAAGAACAAGGTTGGTAGAAGCACCGGAACCGAGAAAAGACCTCCATAGCGATGGTGTTTTAGGAGGCATGTAGGCCACCAACAAGGCTACCAACGCAAGAAGCAACAATCCGTACGGGAGTACTTGCCTCCAGCCTATTTTTTTTGCCCATCCTACCGACACCTGTTTCTTGACAAACCGCACTTTATACTGCCCTTTATCGATTTTTAACTGCCAAGCTTCGGCACTGCCCTCGCTCTCGTAATAGGCCAGTAACTTTTTTCTCAAGTTGTATATATTGACCCTGACCCTCGGATTGTTCTTTTCTTCGACCTGATCATCCTTAAAGAATTCGAGTTCTATTACGGCTTCCTTTAAATGGGTTCCTTTCTTGGTCGCCTCGTACAAATACTGAAGTAGCCCTCTGCTGGTCGGGGCGTTTTTAAAGGTTTCACTTTCCTTAATTTTAGAAACAATCTCTTGTTCAAGTTTTTCGCTCAAATGCATGAAGAATACAATAAAATAGGTAGTTTCAAATCTGCTTTAACCGTTATAGCTACCGTTAAAGAAGGGTTAAAGTACTAAGAATAAAGCGTAAAATATACATTTACCCCATTGATTTCAACGCCATTCCCTACCCCAATACACTTTTGGCAAGGGCATAGGCAATCGATAAAACAAACCGACACGGCATTCATGCCATTAATACATCCTAACCATGAAAATGAATATAAGCTCTAGCGTATTACTATTCACCCTGCTCTGCATGTTCGGCGCGAATGCCATGCAATCGAATACGGAACCCAACGAGGTCGAAACCGAAAAAATGTACCTTTCCGGCACGGGAAAGGACGATATGGTAGACTGGGAGTTCTTCTGTTCCGATGGAATGAACAGCGGCAAATGGACGACCATCGGTGTTCCGTCTTGTTGGGAATTACAGGGTTTTGGTTACTACAACTACGGCAAGGACGATTTCAAGGTACGCAAGAACGAGTACGGACGCTACAAATACCAGTTCGACCTCCCTAAAAAATGGAGGAACAAGGAAATAAAAATCGTATTTGAAGGCGTTATGACCGATGCCGAGGTCAAGATCAACGGAAAATTGGCCGGCGAGGTGCACCAAGGGGCCTTCTATGAATTCAAGTACTCTATTTCACACCTTTTGAAATACGGTGAAAAAAACATGTTGGAAGTCAAGGTCAACAAGGCTTCTTCCAACTCCTCCATCAATCACGCCGAGCGTGAAGCCGATTTCTGGATTTTCGGTGGAATTTTTAGACCGGTCTACCTACAAGCTTTTCCAAAAGAAAACATAGAACGTGTCGCCATCAACGCCAAAGCCGACGGAAGTCTAGAAGCCGATATCTTTACAACATCTAAAAAGGCGCAATCGCTACGCCTTTCCCTATCAGACCTCGGCCATAACAAACTGCAAGAACTCCCCCTTACCGATATCAGCAAGGAACAAGGAAAATGGCACGTTTCAACAAAAGCCCATGATATCAAATCATGGAACCCAGAATCACCACAACTGTACTTCTTGAATATTGAACTTTTGAACAAAAAAGGGGAGATTCTACACAAGACCCTAGAACGCATAGGTTTTAGAACCGTTGAAGTTCTTGAAGGCGACGGGATATACGTAAACGGGCAACGCATTAAGTTCAAAGGGGTGAACAGGCATTCGTTCTATCCGTCCTCCGGTAGAACCACATCTAAAGAACTAAGTATAGAACATGTAAAAATGATGAAAGACATGAACATGAATGCCGTTCGTATGTCGCACTACCCACCAGACCCCCACTTTTTAGACGTTGCCGATTCACTGGGACTTTTTGTTATAGATGAAGTGTGCACTTGGCATTCGCCCCATCTAGATACCAAAGTGGGCCGAAAAATTGTTAAGGAAACCGTGGTTCGAGACGTCAACCACCCCTCCATTCTCCTTTGGGCCAATGGCAATGAAACCGGATGGAACACCGCCCTCGATGATGATTATGCCAAATGGGACATCCAACAACGGGAAGTCATCCACCCATGGAACATCTTCAGAAAGACGAATACAATGCACTACCCCAGCTATCACGTTTTTGCATACGACACCTATGCAAAAGACAAAATATACTTCCCTACCGAGTTTTTGCACGGCCTATACGACGGTGGACACGGCGCGGGCTTAGACGATTATTGGAAACAGATGTGGAATATGCCCCTAGCTGCCGGAGGGTTTTTATGGGACTTTGCAGATGAGGCCGTGGTTCGAACAGATAAAAAAGGAATACTAGATACCGATGGCAATCATGCAGCCGATGGTATCGTCGGACCCTATGGCGAAAAAGAGGCCAGTTACTTTAGCATTAAGGAAATCTGGTCTCCGATATACATAGAAGACCGCTATATAAAACCGGACTTCAACGGTGTTTTTAGGATAGAGAACAGGTATCACTTTACCCATTTAAACGAAATTAAAATGATAGCTAAATGGGTACGGTTCGACGGCCCCAAAGGAACGGATAAGGTTAAGACCATATCCGAAACCACAGTTGCATTACCAAATCTGGCCCCTGTTACAAAAGGAGAGTTTAAAGTTGACCTCCCCAATAACTGGCAAACCGCAGATGCCTTGTACTTAACGGCAACGGCCCCTAATGGCTCCGAAATATTTACATGGTCCTACCCCATAAAAATTCCTAAGAAAATAAACGAAACCTACATCGACCTATCGGAAGAAGGGGAAATCTCAACCCATACCGAAGCCGGACGAATAAAGGTTGTAGCGAATGGGATTCAGTATAGCTTTTCAGAAAAAACAACTTTGTTAGAAGAGGTGAAGAAGGCAGGTAAAATTATTCCTTTTAATAATGGCCCGATAATTTTTGACCATAAAGACAAAATCGAATCCGTAAAGATCAACAAACTTAAAGGCAAGGTAGAGATTCTTACCGTTTTCGAAGCATCGGATAAGTCGCCCAGTTGGGCCAGCCATAAAGAGTATAGTTCCGATGTCATCAAATGGACCGTACACTCCAACGGCCTGTTGGACCTACATGTAGAAATTAAAGGCAAAAAAATAGTAAAGGGGTTTAAGGGCATTACCTTTTCTTTTCCCGAATCTGAAGTTAGCGGTATGAAATGGCTGGGTGATGGCCCCTATCGCGTATGGCGGAACAGAATGAAGGGCACCAAATTTCAAGTTTGGGAAAACGATTACAACAATACCGTTACCGGTGAATCCGGTTTTGTATACCCAGAATTTAAAGGATTCTTTTCGAGCCTGTATTGGGTAAAAGTAAAAGGGAAAAACAACAACGGTTTTACGGTATATTGTAATTCCGAAAATACCTTTTTGCGCATGCTTACCCCCCAGCATCCTAAAGAAGATCCCAACCATAGGGTTTCGGTAGATTTTCCGGAAGGCGATATTTCCTTCGTAAAAAACATTCCCGCAATTGGAACCAAATTTCAAACAGGAGACAAAATGGGACCTCAAGGAAATTCGGAAAACTACTTTGGAAACGACGATGAACCCATAACTATACATCTGAGCTTTGAATTTTAGATATATACCCCTTCATTAAGACCAAAAAAACATATCTATAACCGAGAGCCCTGTGTAACGCAGGGCTTTTCAATTTTAACACTATCATTTATTGGATATAATCCATATATTAGGAATTATTCCATAATTTAGCTATCCAATTTTTTAAAGGATAGTTATGCAAAAGATTCTCTCACCGCCCGTCCTTTTACACTTTAGTAGATCTGCAGAAACAACTGCAAACCTGTCCGTTACCATAAGCACAGATACAACCGCCTTTCTCAAAATCCCTTGCGCATGTATTTGAACTGTCATACTTATTACAGCCTTCGCTATGGCACATTAAAACCAGAAGAACTTTTGGCTTTGGCGGCCGAGAACAACAATGGGGTTTTGGCATTGACCGATATCAACAATACCTCAGCCTGCCTCGATTTTGTACGTCTGGCCCCGAATTATGGTATCAAACCGGTTTTAGGTGTAGACTTCAGAAACGGGGTCGACCAGCAATTTGTAATCCTAGCCAAGAACAATGATGGCTTTAGGCGCATCAATGCCTATCTATCTTCCTTTTTGCACCGACCAGGGGCGATCATACCGGAAAGCCCTATTGAAATGGAGGACTGTTTTGTGATCTATCCCTTTGAAAAAGGAAAAGACCGTCTTCTGAACAAAAACGAATACCTAGGGGTCGCACCAAAAAAATTACGCCATTTAAAATTTTCGAAAAGCACTTTTGAAACGGATAAATTGGTGCTATTGCACACAGTATCCTTTCGCGACAAAAGAGGCTTCAACACCCATCGCCTTTTGCGGGCCATCGACAACAACACCTTGTTGAGCAAATTACCTGAGCACGAACAAGGTAGTGAAACCGACCGTTTCTTAACTGCTGAAGCAAGGGAGCGGATTGCCGTCGATTTTCCTGAATTGACAGAAAACACAAAACGATTACTTGATAGCTGCCATATTAAATTTGATTTTTCAAAAACCACGCCCAACAACCAGCGTTCGTATACCCAAAACGAAGAACTGGATTTTCGTTTGCTTCAAAAGCTTGCTTATCACGGCATACCCTATCGTTATAAAAAAGTAGACGAAACCATATACAGTCGGGTGTCAAAAGAATTGAACATTATAAAGGAGAAAGGTTTCGTTTCTTACTTTTTGATCAATTGGAAAATTTTAAAATACGCAAGAAGCAAAGGATACTTTTATGTAGGTCGCGGCAGCGGGGCCAATAGCATCATTGCCTATTTACTGCGGATAACCGATGTAGACCCCATAGAACTTGACCTGTATTTTGAGCGCTTCATCAACCTATACCGCCAAAATCCCCCTGACTTCGACATTGATTTTTCTTGGTCGGACAGGGATGACATCACCCGGTTTATGTTCGAACGGTTTAAGAATACCGCCCTCATTACCGTTTACAATACTTTTAAGTTTAGGGCATCGGTACGTGAACTGGGAAAGGTTTTTGGCCTGCCCAAATCAGAGATAGATATACTTAGCAAAGGCAAATATGACATCAACCAGCTCGATAGACTTTCACAACTGGTCATAAAATACAGTCGGTATATACAAGGCTTCCCAAATTACTTGGGCATTCATGCCGGAGGTGTTTTAATTTCGGAAAAGCCCATACACCATTATTGCGCCACTTTTATGCCTCCCAAAGGCTTCGCCACCACACAAATCGACATGGTGGTCGCCGAAGATATCGGTCTGTACAAATTCGATATTCTAAGTCAACGCGGCCTAGGAAAGATTAAGGACGCCGTTGAAATCATAACAAAAAACCACAGGAACATAAAGTCGATAGATATTCATGACATCAAACGGTTCAAGGAAGACCAACGTATTAAACACTTATTGAAAAATGCCAAGGCCATAGGCTGCTTTTACGTAGAATCGCCCGCCATGCGTATGCTTTTAAAAAAATTACAGGTCGACAACTACTTAGGCCTGGTCGCCGCAAGTTCGGTCATTCGACCGGGAGTGGCAAAGTCAGGAATGATGCGGGAGTATATTTTACGCTACCGTTACCCCGAACGCCGAAAAGAGGCCCACCCTGTTCTATTGCACATTATGCCCGAAACTTTTGGCGTTATGGTCTACCAAGAAGACGTCATTAAAGTGGCACACCACTTTGGCGGGCTAACACTGGGCGAGGCCGATATGCTACGTCGGGGGATGTCGGGAAAATTTCGCTCCCGAGACGAGTTCCTAAAAGTAAAACAACGGTTTTTCGACAATTGCAAGGCTGATGGCAAGCCCGATGCGGTAACCCGTGATATCTGGAGGCAAATCGAAAGTTTTGCCGGCTATGCCTTTGCCAAGGGACATTCTGCCTCATATGCCGTTGAAAGCTATCAGAGCCTTTTCTTAAAGGCATACTACCCTATAGAATACATGGTGGCCACGCTCAACAATGGCGGTGGCTTTTACAATCGGGAACTGTACATACACGAGGCCAAGATGCACGGGGCCCTTATTGAAGCGCCCTGTATCAACCATAGTGAATACCTAACCCGGGTACAAGGGAAAAAAATCTATCTCGGCTTTAGCCTTCTAAAAGATTTGGAAACCCGTACGGTAGAAAAAATACTTGCCGACAGGGCACAACATGGGACCTACAAAAACCTTGACGATTTTATCGATAGGGTCTCCATTTCAACAGAACAGATGGCCATACTCATTAAAATCAATGCATTTCGTTTTACCGGAAGCAATAAAAGGGAACTTCTTTGGTCTGCCTACCTACAAACAAGCAAGATTCCCAAAGAAGAGCATGTCAACACCTTGTTCCGTTCAGAAAAAATATCGTATAAAACCCCTGAACTAAAAAGTAGCGAACTAGAAAACGCCTTTGACGAATATGAACTTTTAGGCTTTCCATTGTGCAATCCGTTCGATTTACTCGCCTCCCCAAAAAAGAATGCTTTGAGGGCTAGCGAGCTACTTTCTTATAAAGGCAAGATCGTTACTATTGAAGGCTATTTGGTAGCCACAAAAAATACCGCTACCTCAAACGGAAAACCCATGTACTTCGGTACATTTTTAGACCGAAGCGGCGACTTTATCGATACCGTTCACTTTCCTCCCGTAGCGGCCAAATTTCCATTTAGGGGAAAGGGCATCTACTCCATCACCGGAAAAGTAATGGAAGAATTTGAGTGCGTCAATATTGAAGTAACGACCATGTACCGCCAGGCCATTATTGAAGACCCAAGATATTCGGATAACCATAATACAACCTTGTCCCATGTCTGAAGAAAGAGCTATAGTACACATGGACCTCGATACGTTTTTCGTGTCATGCGAGCGCTTGCAAGACAGTCGTCTAAACCACAAGCCCATATTGATCGGGGGCACATCAGACCGAGGGGTAGTAGCCTCATGCAGTTACGAAGCCCGAAAGTTCGGTATTCATTCGGCCATGCCCATGCGTATGGCCAAACAACTCTGCCCCGAAGCCATTGTGCTAAGAGGCAATGCCACAACCTACAGCAAATATTCAAACCTGGTTACCGAGGTAATCAAAGACAGTGTGCCCCTATATGAGAAAAGTTCGATAGATGAATTTTTTATAGACCTAACGGGAATGGACAAATTTTTCGGATGCCATCAAATGGCCATCGAACTTAGGCAACGGATCATCAGGGAGACGGGATTGCCGATTTCCTTTGGGCTATCGACCAATAAGACGGTATCCAAAATAGCCACGGGACAGGCCAAGCCCAATAACCAAATCAGGGTTTTCAAGGGTACGGAAAAACCCTTCTTGGCCCCCCTATCCGTACGAAAAATACCCATGGTCGGCGAGGTCACCTATAAATCGCTATGCGATCTGGGAATCAAAAAAATTGTCACCGTACAACAAATGCCCATGCAATTAATGCATAAGGTACTGGGTAAAAACGGATTGAGTATTTGGAAGAAAGCCAACGGCATAGACAACAGCCCCGTAATCCAATATCACGAACGAAAATCGATATCTACGGAACGCACCTTCGACAAAGACACCACAGACATTAAAAAGCTAAAAAGCATCACTATAGCCATGGCCGAAAATTTAGCCTATCAGTTAAGAAGGGGCAATAAACTAACGGCCTGCATCACCTTTAAAATACGCTATTCCGATTTTCAAACCTATACACAACAACAGAAAATACCTTACAGCTCCCTCGACAGCAGCATATTGCCCGTTGTTCTGAACTTGTTCGAAAAACTCTACAACAGGCGCCTGCTGGTTCGTTTAATCGGTGTTAGGTTCAGTCATTTGGTAGAGGGCGGGCATCAGATCAACCTATTTGAAGACAACGAAAAACTGATACGCCTTAGCCTTGCCATAGACAAAATGCGCGAGCGCTACGGAGACCGCTCCGTTATCAGTGCCGCTGGAATGGAAGCCAAAAGCATCAGCCGATGGAATCCTTTTTCCGGGGAGCCCCCTCCCCTCTTACCGAATAGAAGAAGGTAATTTATAGCTATTCCTGTCGGCCATACCCCTCCTTCGCAAACAAAATCTTCCTAAAACAAAAAGGCCTTGCACCGTCTAAAACTAATGCAAGGCCTTTTCTTTTTAAAAATATATCCTACTTGGCAAAATACACGTACAGTGCCACAACGATCAAACAGATAACGATACCTATCTGTTTTACATATTTATAAGGCTCAATCGATACCTGTTCCGTGTACTCGAGTTCAAATGGTTTTTCGTTCGGCCATATTTTACCGATAACCAACATAATAGTCGCATTCAGTACAAACAGAATGGCCATGATATGTATAAAGTGAGGGTAAGCTTCCGCCTTTATCAAGGCCAAGGCCTCAGGGTCGGTTATTCCGGCAGCGGCGGCCTCTTCCAAAGCACCATCAACGAACATCGGCTGTAAGTAGAACTGGCTGAAGCAATACAGGACCACACCGGCAATGATACCGATCTTTGCCGCAATGGCAGGTACACGCTTGGTCAAATAGCCCACAACGATTATGGTAAATATCGGAATGGTATAAATACCGTTCAACTCTTGCAAGTAAGCAAAAAGGCTGCCGGCATTAGAGATCAAAGGAGCGATGAGCATTGCCCCAATGGCCAGTACGATACCAAAAATCTTACCGTATTGCACCACCGTTTGCTCCGTTGCGTCAGGATTGATATGTTGTTTGTAAACATCAAGACCGAAAAGGGTTACCGAGCTGTTCAATACACTGTTGAAAGAACTCAGGATCGCCCCGAAAAGAACGGCCACAAAGAAACCGACCAAATATTTTGGCAATACGGCATTTACCAATGCAGGATAGGCTTGATCCGGCATTTCCAATCCGCCCTGAAAATAATGGAAGGCGATAATACCCGGAAGCACTACGATCAAGGGCCCTAAAATTTTAATAAAGGAGGCCAATAACAGTCCTTTCTGCCCTTCGGCCAGGTTCTTCGCCCCCAGTGCCCTTTGTATAATCTGCTGGTTGGTACCCCAATAAAACAGATTGATCAGCATCATACCGGTAAAAAGGGTAGAAAACGGCACACTATTGGTAATCTCCCCGGTAGAATCGAATTTATCGGGATTGGACTGATATAGTACGTCTAAACCGCCGAATACACTTCCATCCCCAATGGCCATAAGCCCGAAAACGGGTATTAAAAGCCCACCTATCAACAACCCTACCGCATTTATCGTATCTGAAACGGCAACCGCCTTAAGTCCACCAAACACCGCATAGATAGAACCGATAATGCCTATTCCCCAAATACTGAGGTTTAGGGCCGTACTATCGGAAACTCCCAGCATAGTGGGCAAATCGAACATGGTGCTAATAGCAAGCGCACCCGAATAAAGAATGGTCGGCAATAATACCACCACATAGCCTGTAAGGAACAAAACCGAAGTAAGGGTCTTTGTAGTAACATCATAGCGATCTTTTAGAAATTGGGGAACCGTAGTAATCCCCCCTTTTAAATATCTGGGCAACAAAAAAATCGCCGTTATTACCATGGCTATAGCCGCCAAGGTTTCCCAGGCCATCACAACGATTCCCTCGGTATATGCCTGCCCGTTAAGACCTACAATTTGTTCGGTAGAAAGGTTGGTCAACAATAAGGATCCGGCGATAACACCGGCCGTAAGGCTCCTTCCTCCCAAAAAATAACCATCAGAAGATTTCTCATCCGTCGTTCGTGTAGCAAAGTAAGATATTATGGCCACCAAAGCGGTAAAGCCAACAAAAGACAAAATTCCTATCATTATAAACTGGTTTGATATTTCGGCTAAATATATTGGATTATTTGCGAAAAACTCAAGGTTTAACAGACAATATATGCGATATCACATATGCCTCATAAATTAAGATAAAATTTCACAGGCCTGTAATTTTCTATACCTCTGGGCTTTGATTATCTTGCAGATGATTTTTACTATGAAAAAAGCACTGGTTTTAATTTGGGTCGGGACGCTGTCCTTTTTTATACTTTCCTGCTCAGAAAAAAAGCAGGAACCCCCATTCCTATTTCAAAAACGTAAGAATTCCCAGACGGGAATCACCTTTAAAAACGCCCTCAAGAACACCCCCGAGCTTAACATACTTAACTATCTCTACTATTACAACGGGGCTGGAATAGCGGCAGCGGATTTTAATAATGACGGAAGCGTAGACCTCTACTTTACGGCCAATGAGGCGGCAGACCATTTTTACCTGAACCAGGGCGGCCTCAAATTCAAGGAAATAAGCCAAAAAGCGGGCATCAACAATACCGAGGGATGGACCACCGGAGTCACCCATGTCGACATCAACAATGACGGACTGCTAGACCTCTACATCTGTAAAGTCGGCAAGTACAAACATATGGAAGGCTCGAACCTGCTCTATGTAAACCAAGGTAATGACAAAGACGGAAACCCTGTTTTTAAGGAGGAAGCAAAGAAATACGGACTTGATTTCTCGGGATTTTCGACCCAAGCCGCATTTTTCGATTACGATCTTGATGGTGACCTAGACCTGTTTCTCCTCAACCACTCGGTACACCCCAACCGCACCTATGGCAAGGGAAGCAAAAGAAAAAAGACCGCCCCCTTATCCGGCGATCGACTTTACAAAAATGAAAACGGAAAATTTGTAGATGTTTCTTCCGAAGCCCATATTTTTCAAGGTGAAATCGGATACGGCCTTGGCCTTGGCATAAGCGACGTCAACAATGATGGCTATCCCGATGTATACGTAGGTAATGATTTTTTTGAGAACGACTACCTCTACATCAATCAAAAAGACGGCACATTTAAAGAAATCATCTCTGAAAACGACAAGAAGTTAGGGCATACCACCCACTTTTCAATGGGCAATGACCTGGCCGATATCAATAACGACGGTCTCACGGATATTGTTTCCCTAGATATGCTTCCCGAAAACCTGGAAACCTACAAAACATCAGGACTGGAATATCCCTATCCCACCTATCAAAACTACTTACGGAACGGTTATGCCCCCCAATACATGCAGAATACCCTGCACCTCAACCTCGGCCACGGCAACTTTAGCGAAATAGCCCATTTAGCCGGTATTTCCGCTACCGAATGGTCATGGGGAGCCCTGCTGGCGGACTATGATAACGACGGACTAAAAGACCTTTTTGTTTCAAACGGAATCAAAGGGGCCACCAACGATATGGACTTCATCAACTTTATTGCCAACGACAATATTCAAAAACGTATTGAAGAAGGCATGACCGAAGAAGACATGGCCTTTATTGATGAAATGCCCCATAAAAAAGAACCGAATTACTTTTTCAGGAACAAAGGTGACCTGACTTTTGAAAACGTATCCAAAACATGGTCCGACCTAGAAAAGAGTTACAGCAACGGCAGTGTTTATGCCGACCTTGATAATGACGGCGACTTAGATATTGTAGTGAACAATGTCGACCAAGAGGCCTTTGTTCTGGAAAACACCAGCGAAACGACTGCGGAAAACCATTTTTTAAATATCGGTTTTAAAGGAGCCCCGAGCAACTTGTTCGGTATTGGGGCAAAAGTCATCGCCTATAGCAAGAATAAGGCCATAAGCGCTGAAAATTTCGTCAGCAGGGGATACTTATCATCGGTATCGCCCCGACTGCATTTGGGCATAGGTAAAGATTCAGTTCTCGATTCGGTAAAAGTGATATGGCCGGGCGGAAAATTTCAAACCCTAAAAAACCTGCAAGCCGACCAAAAAATAGAACTGAGCATTTCAGAGGCCCGTGGAAATTATTACGAAACGCCTAAAACATCTGCGGCCACCTTACTACACAACAAAAACGACTTCCTTGGTTTCTACCATAAAGACAGCCCTACCCTTGAATTCAACCGAAGTCCCTTGGTTCCTTTTGCCAATACCAATGAAGGTCCCGAAATTTCAGTGGCCGACATCAATGCAGATGGTCTCGACGATATTTTAATCGGTGGTGGAAAGGGCCAAGCTACGGCTTTGTTCGTGCAACGACCGAACGGTGTATTCAAAGAAGAGCAAACGGGGCTCTTTGAGGAAGACGCCATTAACGAAGACCTATCACAGCTCATTTTTGACGCCGACGGCGATGGCGACCAAGATCTCATCATTGTCAGTGGCGGTAACGAATTTCAATCGGGAAAGCCCCTACAGCCAAGGTTTTATCGAAACCACGAGGGGCAATTCAAAAAAGAAGACCAGCAGTTCTCCAATATTTCTCCCAATGCTTCAAAGGTAGGCTCCGTAGATTTTGACAATGACGGCGACCTCGACCTCATCATAGCCTCCGACCAGGTCCCGCACCAGTTCGGTACCACGCCTTCGCAATATATATTTGAAAACGATGGTTCAGGAAACTTTACCGACGTATCCGACACCTTCGGAAAGGCGTTTAAAGGCGTAGGCAACGTAAAAGATTTTATTTGGACGGATTTGGACGGAAATGGGTTTCAAGACCTTATAGCCGTAGGGCATTGGATGCCGGTCAGCATCTTTTACAATGATGGAAAAAGTTTACAGCCCCGGAAAGACCCTGCACTCAAAAACACCAATGGCTGGTGGAACGTAGTTGTGGCCGATGACTTTGACAATGACGGCGATATCGATTTTGTTGCAGGAAATTGGGGACTCAACAGCAAGTTCAGGGCATCTGCCACCGAAGCGATCACCCTTTACAATGCCGATTTTGACGAAAACGGAAACATAGACCCTATAGTCACCTATTTTCATCACCACAAAGAAACCCCCTTTGCCTCAAAAGACGAACTCGTCAAACAATTGCCCTATTTGAACAAACGGTTTTTATCTTATAAAGACTTTGCCCAAGCTTCGGTTTTCGACCTCTTCTCAAAAGAGAAATTGACAAAATCTGACCAAAAAAAGGTCTACGAATTACAAAGTTCGTTTTACGAAAACGATGGAGTTGGCAATTTTAATATAAAAGCGCTCCCAACTATTGCACAAGCCTCCACAATTCATGATATTGCAGTAGATGACTTTGACAATGACGGCTTTAAAGACCTATTAATTGTAGGCAACTCTACCGAAATAAGTACCCAACTAGGCCGAATGGATGCTTCCCACGGTATCATTTTACGCAACAA
This sequence comes from Zobellia sp. OII3, assembly GCF_002211465.1. NCBI lineage: Bacteria > Pseudomonadati > Bacteroidota > Flavobacteriia > Flavobacteriales > Flavobacteriaceae > Zobellia > Zobellia sp. OII3. The sequence goes on from NZ_MWRZ01000001.1 coordinate 356,462, forward strand.
TGGCAAGGGCGATTTCGAGTGGTCAGACGGCCAAGATTTCAATATTGAAGGGTCAGCAAGAAGCATTGCCAAAATTAGAATTAACAACCACCCGGTCTATATCGTTGGTATAAACAACGATGTTCCGGTTTTCTTATCAAGAAAAAGCAACAACTAATATGCGATCAACAGTCAAAAAGGTTTTTTTTGCCCCGGTTCGGGCATTCCTTCCCGTGATGATTCTTATGATTTCGTGCCATTCCGAAACTAAGGAAGAAGTTTCCAAAGAACCTAAAAAAGAAACGCTATTTAGCATGCTTCCTCCGGAAGAAACCGGTATAGATTTTATCAACTCGGTACAGAACCAAAAGAATTTCAACATATTCAAGTACCGTAATTTTTATAACGGTGGGGGCGTAGCCATAGGGGACATCAACAATGATGGTCTAGCGGACATTTATCTTTCCGCCAATATGGGACCCAACAAACTCTACCTGAACAAAGGGGATTTTAAGTTTGAGGACATCTCCGAAAAAGCAGGCGTTACGGGCAATAAACCATGGTCTACCGGGGTCGTCATGGCCGATATCAATGCCGACGGACTCTTGGACATCTATGTTAGTAACGCCGGAAACATGGAAGGCAACAACCATGACAACGACCTTTACATCAACAATGGCGACCTTACCTTTACCGAAAGGGCAAAAGAATTCAACCTTGCCGAGACCGGTTTCTCTACCCATGCCTCCTTTTTCGATTACGACAAAGATGGCGATCTCGATGCCTACATCTTGAACAACAGCAACATCCCGGTCAGTAGCTTGGGATACGCCGAACAACGGAGCGTTAGGGCCCAAGATTGGGAGGGCGTTCCCCATATTTTTAGGGGCGTAGGCGATATGCTTTTGCGAAACGACAACGGCAAATTCACCGATGTCAGTGAAGAGGCAGGTATCTATGGAAGTTTGATAGGCTTTGGCCTTGGGGTTATGGTCAGTGACATTAACGGCGACCTCTGGCCCGATATTTATGTTTCCAACGATTTTTATGAGCGCGATTACCTCTACATCAATCAAAAAGACGGTACTTTCAAAGAGGAAATAGAGGAATGGACCTCCCACCTATCACTTTCGGCCATGGGTATAGATATGGCCGATATCAACAATGACGGTAATGCCGATATTTTCATTACCGATATGCTTCCCGAGAGCGACCAACGTGTAAAATCGGTAATGGAATTTGAAGGTTACAATGTTTTTAAGCTCAAACAAAGCAAAGATTTTTACCAACAGTACATTCAAAACACGCTACAACTCAACAACGGTAATGGTTCCTTCTCTGAAATCGCATACCATAGCGGTGTGGCAAAAACCGACTGGAGCTGGGCCGGTCTGTTATTCGACATGGACAATGACGGACTACGTGATATTTATATTACCAACGGTATAAACCACGACCTTACCGACCTTGATTTCGTCGACTTCTTTGCCAATGAAATCATTCAAAAAATGGCCCTTACGGGTAAAAAGGAATCCATTGATTCCATTATCAACAAAATGCCAGTGGTACCACAACCCAACTACGCCTACCGCAACAATGGCGATATCACTTTCGACAATGCCGCGGTGGACTGGGGGTTTGAAATACCCAGCCTCTCAAACGGGGCGGCTTATGGCGACCTTGACAATGACGGCGATCTAGACCTCGTGGTAAACAATGTAAACATGCAATCCTTCGTGTACAAAAACAAGACCAATGAACTTACCGACAACCATTACATCAAATTAAAGTTCATAGGAGAAGGAAAGAATCCGTTTGCCGTGGGTGCCAGCATCAAAATGTACTATAACGACCAAGTCGTGTTTCAAGAACTGATTCCTTCTCGGGGCTTTCAATCGTCGGTCGATTACATTATGGACATAGGCCTGGGCCAGACCACCACTATCGATTCCCTTAGGGTGATTTGGCCCGATGACTATACCCAAAAGCTAGAAAAGGTTTCCGCCGATCAACTTTTGACCCTAAAACGGTCGGATGCCACAGAAAAATACATCCCGAAAAAACCGTCCAATACCAAAACCTTACTCAAGGAAATAGAGGCTGGAAAATTAGTGGCCCATAAAGAGGACACCTATACCGACTTCGATTACGAAAGCCTGATTTCCAAACTTGTTTCACAAGAAGGACCAGCCTTGGCCGTGGGTGATATAAACGGTGACGGCAACGAGGATATCTTTTTAGGAGGAGCCAGCGGCCATCCCGGAATAGTCTACGTCCATTCGGGCAATGGAAGGCTTTCGAAAAAAACATTGGATTTCGATATTGACCTAGAAGATACGGCAGCCGCATTCTTTGATGCCGACGGTGATGGAGACCAAGACCTGGTCGTAGGCACGGGAGGCAACCGGATCAACAAAGAAAACTCTTATAAACCCCGATTATATCTTAATGATGGCAGGGGGAACTTCAGTAAAACCACCGAAGACCTACCATCCGTATTCAAAAACATTTCGGTTATTTCCCCCTATGACTTCGACCAAGACGGAGACATTGATTTGTTTGTCGGTTCCAGAAGCGTTGTGGGTACTTACGGCATAGACCCTGACCATCTGTTTTTAGAGAACCAAGGTGATGGAAAATTCGTCAATGCCACCGAAAAATTAGCCTACGACCTTAAAGATGCCGGTATGATAACCGGTGCCGTTTGGGCCGATATTGACGGTGATAACAAAAAAGACCTACTGACCGTATCGGAATGGGACCGACCGAATATCTACAAGAATTCGGGCAGACGCCTGAGCAGGCTACCGACCGACCTCGATAGCCTATTCGGCTGGTGGAACGCCATAGAAGCCGTCGACCTAGATAACGATGGCGACATGGACTTGGTATTGGGCAACCAAGGCACCAACGTACCTTACGAGGCTTCCGAAGAGCATCCTATGAAGCTATGGATCAACGATTATGACAACAACGGCACCTTGGAGCAGATCACTACCCGTGGATTTGACGGAAAAGATTATCCCATCCACCAGAAAAAAGAATTGACCGAGCAAATTGTATCGCTCAAAAAACAAAGCCTCAAAGCTTCCGAATACGCAAAAAAGACCATCAACGAACTCTTCCCCAAGGAAATTTTCGACAGGAGTATCGTTAAGCAGGCCAATACCATGACATCGGTAATCGCCATAAACGAGGGCGGTGGCAAGTTCACCATCAAGAAATTGCCCTCACGGGTGCAGCTCTCCTGCGTATGCGGCATCAGTTGTGCCGACATCGATAAAGACGGCAACCTAGACCTTATTATGGCCGGGAACAATTTTGAGTTCAAGCCACAATACTCCCGTTTAGACGCCAGCTACGGCAATGTGCTCTTAGGTGACGGAAACCTAAACTTCAAATGGCAAGACTACAATACCAGTGGCTTTTTCATTAAAGAGGAAGTAAAACACCTGAAGCAGTTTAAGGACAAGAACGGCAAAAGCTACCTCATTGCCGCCATAAACAACGGCACACCAAAAATTTATGCGCTAGATTAGATGTCATTACCAAAGCAAGAATCCACAAGAAAAACCTATAGTCCCGTGCATTTAAAGAACACGTATATTACGCTTTGCCTTGCCCTATCGACCCTTACGGCTTGCGGTGACAAGCAGGGTTCACTATTTCAGCTTCTTCCCGCATCGGAAACGGGCATTACCTTTGAGAATACCCTTACCGAGACCGACGACCTCAATATTTTGGACTACCTCTACTTCTACAACGGGGGCGGTGTGGCCGTAGGTGATATTGATAACGACGGCCTAGCCGATATTTTCTTTTCGGGCAACCAAGTAAAGAACAAACTCTACCGAAACAAGGGCAACCTCCAATTTGAGGATATCAGTAAAAGTGCGGGCATTGAAGGCAACAGCACCTGGAACACCGGCTCGGTAATGGGCGATGTAAACGGAGACGGGCTTTTGGATATTTACGTGTGTGCCGTTGTAGGCATCAACGGTTTCAACGGACATAACGAACTGTTCCTGAACAACGGTGACGGCACCTTTACCGAAAGCGCCGCCAAATACGGACTTGATTTCGACTCGTACAGCTCCAATGCGGCCTTTCTCGATTTTGACCTCGACGGCGATCTAGACATTTATCTCCTGAACCATGCGGTACATACCCAAGAATCTTTTGGCAAGGCAGATCTACGCCTAAAGCGGAACTACCAAACGGGGGACAAACTTCTTCGCAACGATGGAGACAAATTTGTAGATGTCAGTGAATCTGCCGGTATATACGGGGGCGTAAACGGTTACGGACTCGGATTGGCCATTTCAGATTTCAACCAAGACGGCTATCCCGACATTTATGTGGGCAACGATTTTCATGAAGACGATTACTACTATCTCAACAATGGGGATGGCACGTTTACCGAAAGCTCAAAGCAATTTTTCGCACACACCTCGCGCTTTTCGATGGGTAACGATGTGGCCGACATCAACCATGATGGTTGGCCCGACCTTATTTCCCTAGATATGCTTCCGCAAGACGAACATACGCTCAAATCTTCCGAAGGCGACGATAACGTACAGACTCAAAAATTACGCACCGAACGCTATGGATACGGGTATCAGTTCACCCGAAACATGCTAAACATCAACCAACAAAACAGCAGCTTTCTAGAAACGGCCCTAATGAGCGGGGTAGCCGCCACGGACTGGAGCTGGAGCGCGCTTTTCGGCGACTATGACCAAGATGGGGAACAAGACCTGTTTATCTCCAACGGGATACCCAAGCGCCCCAACGACCTAGACTTCATCAATTTTGTCAGCAGTGAACAAATCCGGAACAAGATGAACAACACCAAGCTTATGGATCAGCAAGCCTTGGACAAAATGCCGGCCGGAAAAATTCACAATTACGTATTCAAAGGCTCCGACAACTTGACCTTTAAAGACAAATCGGGCCAATGGATATCAAAAGATACCTTGGTCTCAGGCGCCACGGCCATGGGCGACCTTGACAACGACGGTGACCTCGACCTGATAACCAACAACCTGAACGGCACCCCGGCACTCTACATTAACAAAACCGACCAAAATGCCAACTTTCTCAAAATAAGTTTAAAGTACGGACAGCACAATCACTTCGGTTTGGGAACCAAGGTTTTTTCGTATACCCAAGGCCAATTACAATACAAAGAACTCTACACGGTGAGAGGATTTCAGGCGTCCTCGGAACCCATACTCCATTTCGGATATGGAAAGACTGAAAAAATAGATTCCCTACGAATAGTATGGCCCGATGGAAGCTATCAGACCCTGACCGACATTGCTACCAACCAAAGCTTGGAAATACGACCCGAAAACACCAAAAAGTTTAACTATTCCAATTTACGGCCACAGCAAGCGCCTCTTTTTGAAAAGGTCGAGAATAACCTGGGAATCGATTTTCTGCATATTGAAGACAACTACACTGATTTTAATCGCCAAAAACTTATTCCCTACCAAATATCCGACCGTGGCCCCGCTACTGCCATTGGTGACCTGAACGGTGACGGAAAGAAGGATATTTTCTTCGGAGGCTCAAAATATATTCCTTCACAAGTCTTTGTACAAAACGATACCACATTTTCCCCTTGGCACATCAGTACTATTGCCAATGATTCTATCAAGGAAGATGTAGCGGCCGTAATCGGGGATTTTAATTCGGATGGAAAAAACGATTTGATCCTAGGCACCGGCGGAGGGGACTTTTACAATAAAATGAAGCCTTTGCTCAACTCGTATTACGTTCAAAACGACGCCGGTTTCAATGCCGCCAACCTACCGGAAAGCTTTCAAAACACCTCTGTACTCGCCCCTTACGATATGGATGGCGATGGAGACCTTGACCTGTTCCTAGGAAGCCAAGCGATCTCGAACGACTTCGGAAAGGTTCCAGAGTCCGCCCTACTCTTAAACGACAATGGAAGCCTTATAGACCAAACCCCAGACGACCTTAAGAACATAGGGATGGTCACCAATGCCATTTGGCACGATTTTGATGCCGACGGTACCAAAGACCTGATTGTGGTAGGCGAATGGATGTCCCCTACTTTTTTCAAGAATACCAAAGGACAACTTACCAAGATCGATATGGTTCAAAAAAACCTGAACGGTCTCTGGCAAAGTATCGTCCCTTTTGATATTGATAACGATGGAGATACCGATTACCTGCTCGGCAACTGGGGAAGCAACACCAAGTTCAAGGCCTCGGCAGAACACCCGATGAAAATGTACTATGGCGATTTCGACAAGAACAGACAGACCGAAACCATCACGACCATAGAAAAAGATGGAAAATATTATCCTTTGGAAGGCTTAGACGGACTTTCATCCCAGTTGGTTTCCCTTAAAAAGAAATTCAACACCTATAAGTCCTTCGCAGGTTCCCCCATTGAATCGATCCTTGATAAGGAAGCCTTAAAAAATGCAAAAATACTGGAAGTACATGAGCTACGTTCCGGCTTCCTAAAAAACGAAAACGGACGATTTAGTTTTGTCCCTTTTCCGAACGAACTACAAGTTTCTCCCCTTATGGCCATGCTTCGCCATGATTTTGACGGGGACGGAAAAGAAGAAGTGCTGGCGGCCGGAAACTATTTTGGCGTTAAACCCTATCATGGAAGGTTTGATTCTTTTGGCGGCGCCTTGATAAAAGGGGAAAATAATGTAATTTTAAGCGCCCGGATCGGTTTAGACCTTAGCCAAAAATCTGTTAGACATTTAAACCTTTTACCTATAAACGGAGAAAATTATCTCTTGATTACCCTAAATAATTCCAACGCGCAGATTTATCGGCTAAAAAGAAAATAAAAGATCAATGAAGAAGATTCTTATCACACTAATATCGTTTGCTTTTGCGGTTTCGTGCAAAGCTCCACAAAAAGAAGAACCTATTAACATTACCCCCGAAGAGCTTGACGCTTCAATAGACAGGGTGACGGAAATTATGATCCACGATATCTTTTCCCCTCCCGTTGCGAGTAGGATCTTTGCCTATCCCAACGTTGCCGCCTACGAAATTGTAGCCGCCACCAATGACAACTACAACTCCTTGGCCGGCCAATTGAACGGGCTGACCGCCATACCGGAACCCGATACCACTAAGACCATCAACTACGAGCTTGCAGCCGTCGTCGCCCATATGGAGCTTAGCAAAAGGTTGATTTTCTCAGAAGACCGAATGGAATCCCTGCGCGATAGCCTATACATGGTTTGGGAAGGGAAAAATCCTGTTCTATTCTCCGATTCCAAAGCCTACGGCCTACAAGTGGCCGACCATATAGGCGAATGGATGAACAAGGACAATTACGCCCAAACCCGCACCATGCCGAAATTTACGGTAGATGCGGACGACCCCGGCCGCTGGCAACCCACCCCACCTGCCTACATGGACGGTATTGAACCCCACTGGAATAAAATCAGGCCATTTGTATTGGATTCGGCTGCACAGTTCAAGCCCGTTCCACCTCCGGCATATTCCCTTGAAGAAGACTCCGCGTTTTATAAAGAATTAAAAGAAGTCTATGACGTAAGGAACAAAATCACCGAGGAAGGCGATAGTTCCGAAGAAATTCAGATTGCCCGCTTTTGGGATTGTAACCCTTATGTATCGGTTACCCGTGGCCACTTGATGTTCGCCACCAAGAAAATAACCCCAGGTGCGCATTGGATGGGAATTGCCAAAATTGCCGCACGTAAAACCAACAGTGATTTTGCCAAAACCCTTTTCGCCTATACCAAGGCCTCGGTAGCCATGGCGGATGCCTTTATCAGTTGTTGGGACGAAAAGTACAGAAGCAACCTCATCCGTCCGGAAACCGTAATCAACCAACATATAGACGACAGCTGGAAACCAGTGCTACAAACCCCTCCGTTTCCAGAGTACACCAGCGGACATAGTGTAGTCTCAGGGGCGGCATCGGTTGTACTGACCGAGGTCTTTGGTGACAATTTCTCCTTTGACGACGATACGGAAGTACCTTACGGCCTACCTATCCGAAGCTTTAAATCCTTTAAGCAAGCTGCCGACGAAGCAGCGATCAGTCGCATGTACGGAGGCATACACTACCGTGCAGCTATTGAAGTAGGGGTAAAACAAGGCAGGGACCTAGGTACCTTTGTCGTAAACAAACTACATATGCTATCCGATAAGAAAGTAGCCCAAAACTAGGGTATTATGGCGAAAAAAATAGCTCTGACCGCAACCGCCCTTTTGGTAGCGGGACTCCTCTGGTATCTTTTTATCATGCCCCAAGATTATCTGGTCCGCTTTCACACAAAGGCCTTGCCCGGCACGGTAAACCAGATCGTAAAATTCTGGGCCGGCCAAAAGGGGAATGCTTCCTTTGTGCAGCAAAAAAGCCTGGGGGACTTCACCAGTACACTTACCCAGGCGGATACCACGCTGACCTTTCGTTGGGAAATAAGCCGGGAAAACGACTCGACTTCCCTTGTAAAAGTCAAGATTTCCGACCATGCGCACAGCTTAAAGAACAGAATAGGGCTTCCCTTCTCCGACACCGATTTTGAAAAGCGGAGCAAAAGCACCGTTAAGGAAGTATACACGCTTTTACAGGAACATCTTTCCGAGTTTAAGACCAAAGTTGTGGGCGAAGCGGTCATCCCTGAAAAATACTGCCTCTGTGTGCCCTTGGAGAACACCCAGCTAAAGAAGGTGACCGGCATGATGCAGTACTACTCAAAATTGAGCAACTTTGTGGCCAAGAACGGTATGGAACCAAATGGCCGCCCCATGGTAGAGGTCGAAAACTGGAATACCGAAAACGACAGTATCGCCTACAACTTTTGTTTTCCCATCATCAAAACCTACAGTCTACCCCAAGAAAAGGGTATCATCTATAAACAAATCAAGGAAAGAAAGGCCCTAAAGGCCATTTATAACGGTAATTACCTAACTTCCGATCGTGCTTGGTACGCTTTGCTAGATTATGCCGAACGGAACGACATACCCCTTGTAAAAACGCCTTTGGAAGTCTTCCACTCCAATCCCAATATGGGCGGAAACGAGTTGGACTGGAAAACGGAAATTTTCATGCCTATAAAAGAGCAAAAATAGGAATAGTGCCTACCTTTGCAGGTAATAAAATTTACCTGATGAAAATACGCCGGCAGAACCTATCGATTCATTTCATATTTGTTTTCCTTTTCTATAGCTGCTCCAACCACGGTCAACTGACCTATGTGACCAAACTGCCAAAAAGCCTAAAGGAAAACTCCGGAATAGCCCTCTACAACAACGATTCGGCCTGGTTTATAGAAGATAGCGGCAACGACGACGACATTACCAAGGTAGATTACCAAGGAAATATCTTAAGGGAACTGAAGGTCAAAAATGCCAAAAACCACGATTGGGAAGATTTGACCGAAGACAAAAAGGGCCATCTGTATATCGGCGATTTTGGAAACAACGATAGTGACCGAAAAAATCTGGTCATCTACAAGTTGCCCAATCCGGAAACGGAGTCGGGCGACCATATCACCGCAGAAAAAATAAACTTCAGGTATCCTGAACAAAAACACTTTCCTGCCAAAAAAAGCGAACGCCTTTACGACGCCGAGGCCTTTTTCCATTACAATAATTACCTCTATATTTTCACAAAGAACAGGGCAGACCCCTTCACTGGCGAATCACTCATTTACCGGGTACCCGACAGGAAAGGAGATTACGATGCCGAGTATTTGGGCAAGTTAACGACCTGCGACGATTGGGACAGCTGTAAGGTCACCTCCGCGGATATTTCACCTGACGGAAAGACCATAGTGCTATTGGGTTCCGGGAAAATTTGGACCATCACTGATTTCGATTTGGAAAACCTTCCGGAAAGCCGTTTAAAAGAAACCGACCTAATGGTTCGCACCCAGTTGGAATCGGTCAGTTTTATAGACAACGTTACCCTATTGCTTTCCGATGAGCAAAGCAACAAACAAGGCAGAAATTTATATAAATACGTTCTCAAATAAGTTAGGGTCAGAAACCAAAACCTACCCCAAAGGAAAAGCGCAATCCGTCATCACTGTTGAACAGTGCCAAACGTGCCGTTACGATGTCAGCACCGTTCAGGAAAAAACCGCCTCCATAGGAGGTATGCCAATCTTTGGAATTTTCTTTGGGCAACCATACCCTTCCGTAGTCAAAACCTCCATAGAGCCCCATTGACAAGGGTAGTAACTGAGTTTTTATTTTTCTGAGGCTATAACGGATATCGGTATTTTGGTAGTAGGCTTTTTTACCGGTAAAACGCTGGTTTCTGAAACCTCGCAATCCATCTACACCACCTATACTGGCCGCTTGATAAAACTCATAATCATCTCCAATGTTAAAATGCGCCTTCCATTTCGTGGCCAAGACCAATCTACCGCTAGGTATTAATTTATAATCGAAGCCTAGGCTGGGCACTACATACCCAAACGTATTCCCATTATCGACACTACGCTTATAACCGGCCACCAACGACGTCGACATACCCATGGTAGGGAATGCCTCGTTGTCGGTATTGGCATATGAATACTCGGCATCTACTCCAACGAATTTATTCGCGGTCTCCTCTCCGTTCGCTTGGTAATACGTATTGATAAACCTATTATCGGTCTCCTCTACCTCTATAGACTCATACGACACGCCCGCCCTGAACTTTCCACCCAACTGGCCACGCCAAACCAAGGCAGGTGCGAACTTTAAGGTCTGAAGGCGTACCCGGTTGTAGTCCATTCCCAAATCATCGTCAAAATTCTCGGTGCTGTTTCCAAAATCAAAAAAATTGATCGCAAAATTCGGGCTCGTAAAGCGTGCGTTCAATAGCAGGTTCCAATTTTCAAAAATATGGGCAAATTCACCGCTGTACCCCAATTCCACCCCGCTTGTGGCAAAGTAAAAAGAAGCATCTAGCTTATGCCGTTGCGAAAACGGATTCTGCCTAAAACCGTTAAAGGTATACGTATCGCTCACCCCGATCTTAACGCCATCATCTGGATTATAACCGATAGTCGGGATAATTTGATTAACCGAATTGCGAATTTGTAAGGGCAAGTAATTATTAGTGTTGTAATCATCGGTCAGCTTCACTTTGGCCCCACTTTTCGACTCAACCGTATTTTTTTTCGATTTATAGTCGTAGATCGCAATGTTGCGTCCTTCGTTCACGATATAAGTATCATTGTTCTGCCCGCCTATCAATCGAACCTTAATCGCACTGGGTACATCGCCGTTCACTTCAAAAATATCGTCGTCGTCTAAGCCGTAGACCCAAATTTCCTTGGTGACGTCCCTTTGAAATACCTTTTCAAAGAATAGTTTGTCTTTCTTCCCTTTGATATTACGGTATACCTTTACTTGGGTTTCCTTCCCGTTAAGGACATTCACCTCAAACCAGTCGTCTTTATCCGTCCCAGAAACTACCGCGTATTTATTCAATACTCCATAATAGATTTCCGCGGTCTCTTCGATCTTGGCCGCCCTTGCCAACAATATACGCTTGATTTCGGCAACCGTTTCATCCCTTACCTCTTCGGGAAAATAGGCAAATGCCCTGTCAATAACCTCTTCGGTAAGGTTCTCTCGTATAAATTGCGCCTGTTCTTGCCATTCTTGAGAGGTCGTTTCCGTTAAAAGGGCCATATCGAGCACATAGGTTTTTGGCGAAGAATTAAACCCCTTTACGTTTCGTATGTCTTCATTAAAGCCTTCCATTAAACGTAGGGCAGGTATGATTCTCGTGGCCAAGTTCATAAAAAAGCCATCGCCATGTTTCGAATAGACCATATCACGGTCCCTAGGTACCGGTTTGTAGACGACCTTATCATTTTCCTCATCTTTAAATTCGGCCCATCTCCATTGATCCACATGACGGTCCCAGTCTCCCGTAACCATATCGAAAAGCCGTGCCCTTAGATATAGCTGTGAGTCTACGGAGTATTTCTCGTCGTCGCGTAGGTCTTCGAGCATGCTATCCGTGCTCTTGAGTTCGTCGGAGTAGCCAAAGCTCTCTAAGTCGCCATGACCGTCCCCGGCATGCTCCTCGATCATATAGAGTTCGTTGCCGAAGGATTGGTTGTATTCTTTCAAGGCCGGTTGTTTGGGTACATAATACAAGACCGGATTGGTATGGAACAGCCCCACCGCATCAGACAATACCCCTGTGGTAAAAGGTCCATAAGGATGTGAACCCGTATAAAAATCCAAAAGGAACTTTTCGGTATAGGTATTTTCAAAATCGCCCATCACGTATTGCTCCTGAAAGGCCATCGCCTGCAGATAAAGCTCCGCATCTTTGCGCAGGGCCCGCATAACAAACTCCTTACCGTCCTTATCCCTTAACCGCAACGATTTTGATTGATGTCCTCCCCCTTTGTGTACCGGTACAAGTCCGCCCATAAGCGTATCTAGGTTTACAGTGGGAGCCTTTACTTTGGTAGCGTAGTATTTCCGGTAACGGTCGCCCCATAGGAACTTAAAAAAACCGCTTCGCTCTACCTCTTCTGGTGAATATACCGAAGCTTCAACGGTAGCCGGAAATTTTTCGGGGTATTTTTCTTCGGAAAACGTTCGATCTGGGGGCAGCACTTCCGTTGTGAACAAAAATTCCTTTTCATCATTAGGTGCCACGCCAAAATACCGCACACGCGAAGAACCGTCGGTATACACTTCCAAAGCGGCAAAACCCCGGTGCCCCGTAGAAAACCGGCTTCCGTTCAACAAGCGGGTAGCCCCTGTTTTCGCGCCCGAACCGCTTACAATCTGTGGGGTGTTCTCCTCTACTATATACTGCATTGTATGCTCGTGCCCTGAAGCCAAGATCACCTTCTCGGAATACTGCGCCAAGGTCAATAAACGTTTTCGCAACTCGGTATAGCGCTTGTTCTGCATATCTTCGATAGAAGCTCCCGTAGTTCTTCTCAAGACGTTGACAAGGGTGCCGAAAATAGGCAAAGGACCAATATTTCCTTTGGGGTAAAAATGATTTCGTAAAGGGTAATACCCGCCATGGGTACCGTAGCTGAACATCGGGTGATGCATGGCTATAATGGTGGTACGTTGACGATTGTCCTTAATTTCATCCTCTAGTTCCAACCAAAACTTGTCACGCGTTTTAATATCACATTTATCGTTGATATCGGGCCTTTTGTTCCAATTGGTCAAGTACCACTCCGTATCAATGGCGATAACCGCAACATCATCATTGATTTCAATGGTCTCTATCGGGCATCCATCCTCAGGAAAAAAGACCTCTTTGCTATCGAGTTTTTCCTGAATATATTTTTGTTCGCGTTCAAGGCCTACAAGGCCCTCGGTATACCAATCGTGGTTTCCCGGAATAAAAATCGGCTTTCCCTTAAAGTTTTCGAGCGTCTTTAATTGGGCATCCAAATCATTCTTCGCCTTTAAGTAAGCTTCCGTGGAATCTTTGGGGTCGGGCATGCCTGCCGGATATATATTATCGCCCAAAAATAAGGCCGTACTATTCTCATCGGCATTGTCGAGGCTTTTTTTAAAAACCTTCAAGGCATCGTTCATATCGTTCATAGGGGAAAGACCGGCATCGCCGATCAGGTAGAACGTATGGGCCACCTTTTTATCGGAAGACACATCGTGCGCACCGGATACATCGGCGTATTTCGTCTTATATGTGGCACAGCCCGTGAATAAGGCGATTAAGACTATTAGAGCAAAATGTTTGCCCAATAGGAGACTATTCATTCTCAATATTTTGTAATTTGGATCCATAAACCATTTTTCATGCCGGATTTACTATCGAAAACCGAGGAATTTGCAACTCATCTACTCGCCAAAGATCTAGATACCAATTACTTATACCACAATCTTAGACATACGCAACGCGTGGTCAAAAGTACTAAAGAATTACTGGACTATTATAACTTAAATACCAAGGATAGTGATGCAATAACCCTTGCCGCATGGTTGCATGACACCGGTTACACAAAAGGCGCAGAAAACCACGAGGAAAACAGCTGTATCATAGCCAGAGAATTTCTTACGGACCAAAATTGCGACCCACAGACCATAGAAACGGTCTGCAGTCTTATTATGGCTACCAAGAAGGGCTACGAGCCACAAAACCTGATGGAAGAAATAATGCGTGATGCCGATGCATCGCATTTGGCCCGATCAAGTTATGATGAAACCTGTGAAATGTTACGGGAAGAGTTAGCCTTATTGGGCATTGCCGAAATCACACCAAAGGAGTGGCGCCGTGCCAACATTAAAATGTTTCAGACCGAACATCGTTTTTATACCGATTATGCCATAAAACATTGGCAAGAAGGCAAGGACGCGAACCTCAAGAAATTGGTAAAGCGTGATAAAAAGCAAAAAAAGGTCCGCAAAAAAGAAGAACTTAAGGTCCAATTAAAGAACCAAAGTCCGGAAAGGGGTATACAGACCATGTTCAGGGTGACCATGCGGAACCACCTGAAGTTAAGTGATATTGCCGATACCAAGGCCAATATCCTTTTGTCGGTCAACGCGATTATCATTTCGTTGATGCTAACCAACCTCATCCCAAAACTAGATAACCCTTCCAATGACTATCTGGTCATTCCGGCAGGTATTTTTGTGCTTTTCAGCGTTACCTCTATGATCATGTCGATTATGGCGACGCGCCCGAACGTTACCAGTGGGGAATTTACCAAAGAGGATGTCAACCAGAAAAAAGTAAACCTCTTGTTCTTCGGCAACTTCCATAAGATGAAGCTCGAAGATTATGAGTGGGCCATTCAAGAGTTGATCAAAGACCAGAAGTACGTCTATGCTTCATTGACCAAGGATCTTTATTTTCTCGGACTTGTTTTGGATAGGAAGTACAAACTTTTGCGTTGGACGTATACCGTATTTATGATTGGAATGACGTTATCGGTTATCGCTTTTTTCGTGGCCTTGAAATTCTACGGCCCCGAAAGAATAATTGAATTGCCCCACTAGGCCTTCAACTCGTTCATAAGGTCTTCGTAGGTATAGGTCTTTTCATGGTCTTTCTGCCCATTCTTGTAGAGGATATCGGCGCGTATGGCCTTCATTCCACTGACTCCCTGAAGTCCTTCCAATTCAACGATTTCAACCTTTCCCGTAAAATAGCCCTTAGAACGCAAAAACTTGATATAGCGCAAATATTCTAGCTCATCTTTTTTCTGCGAATACACAATGACCATCTTACCGGCTTGGGTCAAACGTTCGTTGGTTCCTTTTATATAGGATTTATCGATACGCTTCTTGATAATTTCGTAGCGTGCGTTATAGGTGCCATCTACATCAAATCGCTTTTCGTCCATTCGAAAACGGATAGATAATGAAGTACTGTACACCAAAATCAGCGAAGCCACATCCAAGGGCACCGGAAGCTTCGGCTTTAAGGCATAGTGTGCATTTTCCATCTCGCACATTACCTGTAACTGCCACAACCGAAGGTTGTTCAAATAGATCATATCAAACTCTCGATCGTCGACAATTTCCTTACCGATATAGATATTATGCTCTACACCATCGGTCTTGTAACGCTCAAAATAATGAGGAAACATGGCTTGGGCGGCTTTTTGCTTTTTATCGATCAAGGAGGCTAGGCGCATATTGATCCGCGTAACACTTTCATCATAATTACGACGATGATCATAGTATGAATCGGTACCCATGTCTATCGAAGATTCATAGCTTAGAATCAAATTCCCCAAGGCCTCATCGGACTGCTTCAAATGGGCGAATACAGGATTGATCTCTTCCATAACGAAATTAAAGATCGCCTGTTCACTATTGGTATGAAGGGTTTCCTTAATACTGTCGATGTGGTTGTTCACCCTAAACATCAGCTCTTCGTAAATAGGCAGCTTTCGTTTTTGCCAAGCAGACTCCAATACCTCGTTTATGGTAGAGAGCTGGATCATCAGATCGCGCTGAATGGCCACGTTACGTGCATGCGATGAATCTTTAATATCAATTTGTCCGTATAGTGGATATACATCTTTAAAGACGACTTCCTTAAACGTAGGTTGTCGCCCTTCTATATTATCTTTTATAAAACGCTTGGCCTCTTCTTCAAAACGCCAGTATACCGAATCGTGAACAGAAGTACATTCATTCTGAATCACGGCATCGATCAAGTTGCTTTCCTCGTTTTTGGAGCGAAGTACCGCCGATACGATAAAAGGCATTACATCTTCCAACTTATTGGCATTTACACTATTGAGTACGTTAGGCTCATAGGCCACGAGTTCCAAAACCCCCAAGAGATTGCCATTTTCCGCTATAGGCGCTAAAATGGCACTTTTAATTCCTTTCTCCTTGAGCCCTTTATAGAGCATTATCTCTTCCGAACGCTTATAATGCCGATCCACATCGGATATGGCAAAATAACTGTTTTCCTCTAGCAGCTTATGGTAGGAATTTTTACATAGGGCACTGGTACAAGGCAAGACCTCGTCATCCCCTAAGAGAAAACTCTGCATTCCATTGACAAAAACCCTTTCAAAGCGATTATCTTTAGGATTATACTCAACAAAGCCCACCTTGATATTGGGAACATTAAAGAAAGACCTAAAGGTCTCCTGTAAATTGCCCATGAAGTTTCCACCGTTCCGTTTGTCGTTGGCAATCAAGCCCGACTTTATTTCAGAAATCGAATGCTCGGCGGTAACATCGAACATATTGGAAACAACGAAACCCTTTGCGACAAAACTATGGGGTGGGATTTTTTCCTTCCAAAGCTCAATATTGTCAAAATTATCAAGTAGCTCGTCTACATCTTCCTGCGTAAGCTTCTTGGACTTATCCGTAGGTAAAATTTCAATAAAATCGGCGTTGTACAAAATCCTATAATGCCGCATTACCCCATGCTTATCGGGAATATCGTAAAAGAAGGGCCTTTTGAAGTCAAAACTGAAGCCGTAATGAAAATTAAGAATTACCGTTGAGGCCACAATATACATCTGGTCTTCGGGCAGGTTCCGCATCTGTGGCCTGAAATTTTCGCCCCCGGCATCTTTCAATATATTCCTAAACCGCTGCGATGAATTAAAAATCACATCGCTATAAGGTAAAGAAGCCGTCTTGATCTCATTATTGGTCAAGACCTCGGGAAAGATATCCTGCAAAATAACATTAATGACCTCTTTGTGCTTTTTGAGCAAGGAAACATCGCTAAACCCATCGCGTAACTCGGGGTAGGGATCAGCCAGTTTCAAGATACGCTTTGCCTTTTTGGCCGTTGCCATATCGTCACTTTCAGCCATAATATCGTACTGCCGCAAAAGTTTATCAAAACTAATGAGCTGCTGAATAGGCAATTTATTTTCGTAACAGTCTTTCATCATGCGTCTAGTCAGTCGTAAATACCAGTCAAATGTTACAAAGGACAATAAAGTTTTGTCAAAGCAATCTTTGCGCTGTTCCCTTCTTTTTTCAGATATTTATGCAAACTTACAATATGTCGTCGAATACCCGGTTATCCAGAGCATACCAAAGTGCCAAAACGGTACCTTTTGACGATGACTCGAAGTTTATTCTCTTCAGTGATTGCCATAGGGGCGACAATAGTTTTGCCGATGACTTCGCCAACAACCGGAATATCTACTACCACGCACTTAATTTCTACTATAAGGAAGGCTTCGACTACTGCGAAATAGGAGATGGTGACGAGCTTTGGGAAAACCGGTTTTTCGAATCTATTTTCGAGGCCCACAAAAACGTTTACGGCCTATTGCGAAAATTCCATTTATCCGGCAGGCTGCATATGATATGGGGCAACCACGACATGGTCTATAAAGACCCCGAATATGTAAAAAAGAACCTAGGCAGTTATTTCGAACCCATTGATGGCGAATCTAAGGAGCTCTTTGAAGGTATTACCTACCACGAAGGAATCATTCTAAAACACAGGACCACCCAACAGGAAATTTTCTTGACCCACGGCCATCAGGCCGATTGGTGGAACTACACGTTTTGGCGTTGGAGCCGATTTTTAGTACGTGTACTCTGGAAGCCCCTTCAAGTATGGGGCATTGCCGACCCTACAAGCCCGGCAAAAAACTACAAGGAACTCATTAAAATGGAACGCCGCATTAAGCGGTGGATACTGAAGAACCAGTTAAAGATCACCATTGTAGGACATACCCATAGGCCTCGTTTCCCAGAACCGGGCGACATTCCGTTTTTTAACGATGGTAGCTGTGTACACCCCCGTAGCATCACGGGCATTGAAATCGAAAAAGGCCACATTTCACTGATCAAGTGGCAAATTTCCACTACCGACGATGGCACCCTACGGGTGGTCAGGGTTTTATTGGAAGGCCCACAAAAGCTGACCGATTACCAAAAAGTAAAAGCTTAGAAGAATACGTATCTTTACGCCACCATTAACTAATAATCACATTTCATGTTTAAAAGAACACTATCCCTTGCCTTGATTGCGCTTGCCCTTACCTCATGCTGGAAAGACAAAAGTCCTGAAGACCTTATCCGTTTAAAAGACAAATTCAAATCGCAGGTCAACGCCTTTGAAAACAAAAAAGAGACCGCCAACAAAAACGTAAACAAAGGCCTTGAATCTTTAAATGCACTAAAAAGTGCCTTGGAAGATACCAAGAACGAAGACAAGGAGTTTGCCAAGGTTTACGGTGATTGGGAAAAAGTAGACCGTCGTGTACAAAACCTGAACAAGGAGTACGAGGACTTAAAAGAAAAGGCCTCAAACCTGTTTGCCGCCATGGAAAAACAGACCAATAGCCTAAGTGATGAAACCAGCAAAAAAACCCTTTTAAAGGCCATTGAAAAGGCCCGCACCAAATACAGCACCACCTTGACCAATACTTCAAAGGCCATAGACAAACTAAAACTACTCCACGGCGATGCCGTAGAGGTGGTAAAAGCCCTAGAGGTTGCCGCCGCCCTTAATTCCTTTGACAACATAAACGACCAGATGAAAAGCATAGAAGGCCGTGTAGACGGTATTATGCAAGAGCTCAACGTCGCGGTTGTCGAGAGCAAAAAACTTTACGAAAAGAAGATTACCGAATTGGGGGAATAAAATGTGTATCCTCACAACTGCGTTTCACAACAACACGGGGCAAAAGGATTTATAGCCCTTGAAATAGCTTGGCCTAATATGAAGAATATATTATAGGTTGAACCAGCAAGCTCATATTCCGTAGATTTAGAAAACCCAGAAGGTCAACAACTTATTTGATATATTTGTCCATAACCAACCAACAACTATCATTATGAGAGGCATTATCCTTTTGCTACTATTTTCTTCGCCCCTTACTTTCACTTTTGCCCAGGAAGAACAAAAAAACAGGGTAATCATATTGACCGATATTGAAGCCGACCCCGATGACACCCAATCTTTGGTCCGTTTGTTCTTATATGCGAACCAAATTGACATCAAAGGGATTGTTGCGACCACATCTTGTTGGCTTACTTCGAATATACATCCCGAATCTATTGAAAAAGTAATTGCGGCCTATGGCAAAGTACAACCGAACCTTTTAAAACACGAAGCCGGTTTTCCCGATGCAGAAACCCTATCCTCCCTAATCAAGAAAGGCCTGCCCAAATACGGTATGAAGGGCGTTGGCAAAGGAATGGACTCGGAAGGCTCCGAATGGATCATAAAAGTACTGGAAGAAAATGATGACCGCCCATTATGGATATCTACTTGGGGTGGCGTCAACACCCTTGCCCAAGCACTGTACAAAATCAAACACACCAAAAAAGAAAAAGAGGCCAAAAGGTTGATCTCCAAACTTAGGGTCTATACGATATCCGACCAAGATGACAGCGGTATTTGGATCAGGAACAATTTTCCCGACCTGTTTTATATCGTTAGTCCCGGTGACCATTATGAAAGCGCCACTTGGACCGGTGTGAACAGCTATGTAAAAGGTATTGACAACAGTAGTATCAGCAATCACTGGATAACGAAGAACATACAACAAGGCCACGGCCCCTTGGGTGCGGTATACCCTGATGTGGCATGGGGCGTAGAAGGCGACACCCCTGCGTTCTTATCCCTTATACCAAATGGACTCAACGCAGCAGAGCATCCTGAATGGGGCGGCTGGGGCGGCCGATACGAACTGTACAAACCCGATTTTTCAAAAACCAAGGAAGGAAACTCAATAGTAAACATCGCTCCCGAGACCAGGCCGATATGGACCAATGCCATCGATCATTACACCCCTTATATAGCCAAGACGTATGGCCGATCCATAGAGCACGATACCATTTCATTTACCAACGATAAAGTTACCTTATGGCGGTGGAGAGATGATTTTCAAAACGATTTTGCCGCCCGTATGGATTGGTGTACCCTGTCTTACAAAGAAGCCAACCACCCTCCCGTTCCCGTATTGAGCCACCCAGAACACATCACTGTGAAATCGGGGCAAGGCTTTACCCTAGATGCTTTTGAAAGTACCGATCCCGACGGTGACCACATTAGTTTTCTATGGTTTAATTATCCAGAGGCCGGCTCCTATAAAAAATTAATAAAGGTCAACGGAGCAGAGAACGTTCATATGGCCTATTTCACGGCCCCCGAAGTGAAGAAAAAGGAAACCGCGCATTTTATAGTAAAAGTAACCGACAAAGCCGAACCCCCATTGACACGATACAAAAGGGTCATCGTTACCATAACCCCCAAATAATACGTCCCCTAATTTTCGACCTTTTGACAACATCGGTCCATTAAGAAAAATTGAAGGCACAACTTTGTCTTTGTCTTTGTCTTTAAGTCCAATTAATTGAATTTAAATTATGGAATATCACGTTAAGGCCTCCTCTAGTTCAAAAAGCAATGCGCATATCGGCATCAAAAACTCCGAAATCAGTTTTGGGATTACCCCTGAATCGGCCGATAGCCTACCTAACCCTGCCGAGCTATTTTTGGGTTCCTTCTCATCTTGCATTCTTAAAAATGTCGAACGCTTTTCCATTTTAATGAATTTTGAATATTCCTCCGCCGAAATAAGGGTAAACGCGACCCTCCTTGAAAAGCCTCCAAGGATGGACAACATAAACTATGTATTAAACATATACAGCCAAGACCAAAATCTAAATACCGATTTGCTCAAAAAGAATATTGAAAAGTACGGGACTATCTACAACACCGTTAAGTCTATCTGTTCCATAGAGGGTGAAATCAAAAAAATATCGGAATAAAAACCGAACGGCATGAACATTGCCCCTATGTGTTAAGAAGAAAAAATAAGCCCTTAACACTCTATTGACCATGCAAAAAACACTGAATTTCTTTATTGTGAGTACACGAACCATGAAAATTTTGCTCACCGTTCTTATAGCTTGCGTTCAAGTGGCATGTAGCGACAAAGACGACACCATTGTTGCAGAAGAAACGGTCGGCAACACTGGTGCCATAGCGGTCTATAACCATGCATATATCGAAAACCATACTGCCGACCAGGTAGGTGAAATCGTTTTAAATGCAAAGGAAGCCTATGTTCTGTTAGACCCCTATGAAGATGGTGTCATTGAGTCTATCCCGAAAATAAAGGCCAACGGAAATCAATTGGCAGCCTATATCAGTATTGGCACCGGTGAAGATTGGAGAGATGATTTTGACGACCTTAAGCCTTACTTGACCACCGAGCAATGGAATGAATGGCCCGGCGAATATTTTGTAAATAACACGACTACCGGAATTGTAGCCCTTATGAAATCGCGCATCGACCAAATTGCGGACTGGGGTTTTGATTGGGTGGAATTTGACAATATGGACTGGGCCCTGTACGAAGATGCAAGGGAAGCCTACGGTTTAGAGGTTACCAAAGAGGAAAGCATAGCCTATTTTCAAGAACTCTGCGCCTATGTCCACAAAAAAGGCATGAAATGCATGGCGAAAAATTTTGTGGAAAATGCCAAAAACTTTGACGGGGTCACATACGAGTCATACCACGATGAAAAAAATTGGTGGGAGACATCGGGCGCCCAAAGTTTTTTGGAAGATGAAAAACTGGTCATCATCGTTCATTATAACGAAAGCAACTGTGATCAAGTTTACTCAGATTATACAAATTTATACAACAAAGATTTGGCTTTTATCTGTGAAGACACCCGAGTAAAAAAGTACGTTCATTACAACGGGCAATAGGAAAACCAAGAAAATAGCCCAGAAATACCCTCCGAATGATTTCAAAATACTTCTTTTAGTACCTTAGCACCATGAAGCCCATTGAAATCAGAACGGTAAATGTGGTACAATACCTAAAACCTTTACGGGAAGGCGGTTCCCTACCCGGTCTTGTCAAGGCCGATGACGAATTCTTGTACGTCATAAAATTTAGGGGCGCAGGCCAAGGAAAAAAAGCCCTTATAGCCGAACTTATAGGTGGGGAACTTGCCCGTGCCATTGGTCTTCACGTACCCGAAATCGTCTTTATGAACCTAGACGACACCTTTAGCAAGACCGAACCCGATGAAGAAATACAAGACCTACTAAAGTTCAGTGTCGGGCTCAATTTAGGCTTACACTTTTTATCGGGCGCCATTGTTTACGATCCCCTGGTCTCTATTGCCGACCCCATGACCGCATCGAAGGTGGTACTGCTCGACAGTATGATCAGCAATATTGACCGCACCGCCAAAAACACGAACCTCTTGAACTGGCATAAAGAACTATGGCTTATAGACCATGGATCCAGTTTTTATTTTCACCATAATTGGGCGACATGGGAAACCCACCTATCTAGGACCTTCCCGGCAATAAAAGACCATGTGCTCTTGGAACGGGCCACAAAATTGGAAGAGGCCGCAACGGAAATCGAAAACCGAATAGACCCCGCTACCATTGCCGAAATTGTTTCTAAAATACCCGAAGAATGGCTGAACAGTGAAACGGACACCCTAAGCCCCGATGCCATTAGGGCGGCATATATACAATTCTTGGAGACAAGACTTTCCCAATTGAATCTACTGGTAAAAGAGGCAAAAAATGCAAGATAGGGTTGTTTACGAATTTGCCATCATTAGGTTGGTGCCCAGGGTAGAACGTGAAGAATTCATTAACGTAGGAGCTATTCTTTTCTCTAAAAGGAAGAAGTTTTTAGACATGCGATACCATGTTGACAAGGCACGCCTCAACGCATTTGCCAGTGATATAGACCCCAATACCATTGAAGCATACCTCAAAGCATGGAAAGAAGTATGTATGGGCGAACCCCAGGGCGGGGCTATCGGCAAACTTGACCAGCCTTCGCGGTTCCGTTGGCTCACCGCTTCAAGAAGTACGATCATTCAAAGTTCCGAACCGCACCCAGGTCTTTGCTTCGACCCGGAAAAAGAATTGCACGACCTTTTTAACAAGTACGTGCTCCAATAAATTACCTATCTAGAGCCTCATTTCAGGGGGTAAAAAAGCCACCCTTCAACCCAGGCAGAATTCATATACTTTTCAAAAAAAACCTTCCAAACCCAAATTAATTTCACCATAAATTTTCAATTTATTGTTTTTAACATTAAATTGTAGCCATCACTACAAGCTGGTTTACAGAATTTTAGAACAATAAATTAACATTTGGACAGAAACACTGAATACGGCATAGAACCAATAAAAAACAGACATCCGCCTCTTATGTAGACCCCGAAACCTACAATCACAAACCCTGACTTTGCGAAAAAAAATGGAATTAGATTACGGCATTTATCACGACGGAAAATATACCCAGACCATACTTAACAATATGGGTGATTCTGTATTTGTAAAAGACATACATAGCAAAATTGTAATGGTCAATGATGCTTTTTGCAAGTTGGTCGACCTTTCCCGTGAAAATATCATCGGAAAGACCCTCGCCGAAATAGTAAGCCCGACAGAACGCGAAGGCTTCCTAAAAATCGACCAACAAGTTCTATCCGATGGCATTGAATGTATCAGAGAGGAAACGATGACACTTCAAGGTGGTGAAAAACGAATTCTATCCACTCGAAAATCACGATTTATAGATGAAAATGGAGAAAAGTTCCTCCTTTGTGTGGTACGCGACATTACAGAAAGTAAAAAGGCCGAGGAAACCCTCCACCAAAACGAGGCAGAATTAAAAAAAATAGGGGAGACCAAAGACAAATTGCTTTCCATAATCGCCCATGACCTCAGAAGTCCTTTCAACAATATTACCATGCTTTCCGACATGGCTTCGAATGCCATAGCAAGTAATAATCTGTCTCAGAGTAAAGAATGTTTGGAACTGATCGACACCACTACCCAAAATGCTATCTGCCTGCTCGATAACCTTTTGAGTTGGGCCAAATCGCAATCGGGACAAATCTATATTATATCCGACCAAATAAACCTCGGCCAAATCGTCAATGAAACCTTAGAACTATCTAAGGCCATTGCAAAGACCAAAAACATCAGTCTGAACTATATTGAAAATAAAAATATTGAAGTCGTTTCCGACCCAAAGGTTATAAAGACCATCATACGCAACTTGGTCTCCAACGCCATCAAATTCACCCCTTCTGGGGGCCATATCAACATATCAACGGTATCTAACAAAGAACAGGTTGAAGTAACCGTTGCCGATAATGGCATAGGAATGAGTCAAGAGGAGTGTCAAAAATTGTTCAATATAAATTCAGACCATGGACGCATAGGTACGGCCAAAGAAAAAGGCTCCGGATTCGGTCTTATTCTCAGTAAAGACTTGGCGGAAAAGATAGGGGGTAAAATATGGGCCAACAGCATCCAAGGAAAGGGAAGCCAATTTAAATTTACTATTCCGCTCCGAACCGAGCCGGAAGAAGCCCTAAGTTGAACGGATGGAGATTAAGAGGCCTTCGAGCTTCCTATCGGTTCATATTTAGCTTAATTTAGTATTAGAACTAAAGAAGCGTATGAACAGCACGAGCCTGAAATCGTTTTTAACGAGCCATCTGAATGTTGATGAACAAGA
Source organism: Zobellia sp. OII3 (assembly GCF_002211465.1). Classification (NCBI taxonomy): domain Bacteria; kingdom Pseudomonadati; phylum Bacteroidota; class Flavobacteriia; order Flavobacteriales; family Flavobacteriaceae; genus Zobellia; species Zobellia sp. OII3. The sequence continues at coordinate 381,406 of NZ_MWRZ01000001.1, forward strand.
TATTCTGACCCTACTATCCCATTGTACGACCAAAAAAGTCAAAAAAGACACCTTCCTATTGCGGAAAAACGAACGTTGCAGCCATACCTTCTTCGTTGAAAAAGGATTACTAAGACAATATTCCATAGACGAAAAAGGCAAAGAACATATATTGGCCTTTGCGCCCGAAAGTTGGTTCGTTACCGATCGTGAAAGCAGTTATTTCAATGCTCCTTCCGCCTATTACATCCAGGCCTTGGAAGACAGTCAAATCGTTCTGATCGATGAAAATTTCATTCAAGGTCTCTCTGAAAAAGTGCCCTCTTTTACCAATTTCAACAATAGGCTGCTACACAATCATATTCGACATTTGCAGAGAAGGGTAAACACCCTATTGAGCGATTCTGCCAAAGAACGTTACCTCCAATTTATAAAGACATATCCCGACATTCTCCTGCGCGTGCCCCAAACGATGGTTGCCTCGTATTTGGGTATCACGCCTGAAAGCCTGAGCAGGGTACGCCGAGAACTGGCCCGCAAAAACCAAGTAAACTACCTCGGGGCAAGCTCGCGAGGCATTAAAAAAAATACACCTTGATTTCGAGGCAAGCCTCAGAGCATTTAATCTCGATTATCGAGTAAAATAGGTTCTTACCATACATCAATGCACAGCTTGGTCACTGATGATAAATTTGTGGTATTAAATCTAAAAGATATGAAAACAAGAGCAGTAGAATTAGTGGCCAGCCCAAAAGCCCCACATTTTGTAGGTGACGGATTTAGGGTACATAATTTCATTCCGAGCGGCTTTCGGTTAGATATGGAGCGCATGAATCCGTTTATTATGATGGATTACAACTCTAAGTTTTATTTTTCGCCTACCGACTCGCCTCGAGGGGTAGATGTACACCCACACAGAGGATTTGAAACCGTAACCATAGCTTACAAGGGCAAAGTAGCCCACCATGACAGTAGTGGTGGTGGAGGTGTCATAGGCGAAGGTGATGTACAATGGATGACCGCGGCAAGCGGCGTACTCCACAAAGAGTACCACGAAGAAGAATGGGCCAAAAAAGGAGGCGAATTCCAAATGGTACAACTTTGGGTAAACCTGCCCAAAAAAGACAAAATGAGCGCGCCAAAATATCAAGCCATTAAAAAGGAAGATATCAACCGCTACCCTTTACCCGATCAAACAGGGGAAATTGAGGTAATTGCCGGAAAATACAAGGATACCGTAGGCACGGCCTCTACCTTTACACCGATCAACATGCTCAACGCTAGGTTGAAAAAAGGGGGCAAGGCCGATTTTTCCTTCCCGGAAAATTACAACACCGTACTACTGGTTATTGAAGGCAGCATTGTGGTAAACGGGAAAGAAGAAGCCCCTACCGACCACTTGGTGTTAATGGAAAACAAGGGTGAAAACTTCACTATCGAAGCTACAGAAAACGCCGTGGTATTGGTATTGAGCGGAGAACCTATGAACGAGCCTATAGCGGCCCATGGCCCTTTTGTAATGAATACCAAGGAAGAGCTTATGCAAGCCTTTCACGATTTTAACAATGGAAAATTCGGATATCTGGAAAACTAAAAAACATGAAAACAAAAGAATACGGCAATAATGAGATTACCATTCTCTGGAAACCGGAAAAATGCATACATGCGGGCATCTGCGTAAAAATGCTACCACAAGTGTACGACCCAAAAAGGAAACCCTGGGTCAATATAGCTAACGCCAGCACCGCAGCACTGCGCGACCAAGTGGCCCAATGCCCTTCGGGCGCTTTAAGCATAAAATAAACCCTATAAAACGGCATCCCTAAATAGTTGCCGTTTTTTTGTGCCCCGGAAATACTAATTTTATACGTTTGACAGACAATGCCTTTTAAAAGGATCAAAAAAAGTAAAGCAAAACCTCTTTTCAAAAATAGAGATATGAGCGAAAAAAATCCCATAGAACAGCAGTACTTCACAAAGAAGGCCATATCTTGAAAAACCTTATATCCAAATAAAAACAGAACACTATGGCTGGAGAAAAAAACCTTGCGGAAATGGTAAAGGGAATGACCCCCAAGTTGAACCCTGGGGAATTTGTATTTGTAACCCTCAAAAACGCCGACCATATCGCCCGTAAAGATATCCTCTGCGAATTCAAGGAACACGAAGGTACTACCCTAGTAATTACAAAACCAAAAGCCGACGAACTAGGACTCACCTATGATTATATTGCATCTTGGATTACCCTATCGATACATTCATCGCTAGAAGGGGTCGGACTTACCGCCCTATTTTCTTCGGAACTGGCCAAACACAATATTAGCTGTAACGTCATAGCCGCCTATTACCATGACCATATTTTTGTAGATATTAAGGATGGCGCAAATGCTATTGAGGTGTTAGAACGCCTGTCTAAGAGCTATTCGTAAAATTGACACCAATAAAGTTTAGTATCGCCTTTTGGGGTAATGCCCACCATCTTTACTTGTCATCATCTATTTTAGTATCTTAGAAGCCTTAATACCTATCTAACCCATGCCAATTGTTATTGTTTCCGCCGGAATTCTTATTCTGTTTATCCTTATCGCCCATTTCAAACTCAACGCCTTTATTTCCTTTATCATCGTATCCCTTTTGGTCGGGGTCGCCCAGGGCTTAGATTTTGAAACGGTAAGCCAATCTATACAAACGGGCATAGGCAATACCTTAGGCTACCTTATCCTCATCTTGGGCCTTGGCGCCATGTTGGGAAAATTAGTGGCCGATAGCGGTGCCGCACAGCGTATAACCACCCAATTAGTAGAGAAATTCGGAAAAAAACACATTCAATGGGCCGTAGTGCTCACTGGTTTTATCGTGGGCATCCCCATGTTCTATACGGTGGGTTTTGTTATATTGATCCCATTGGTTTTTACGGTTGCCGCGGCCACAGGCTTACCCTTGATATATGTAGGTCTTCCCATGTTGGCCTCACTTTCGGTTACCCACGGCTACCTTCCTCCCCATCCCGCCCCTACGGGCATTGCAGTCATTTTTAAAGCCGATATAGGCAAAACACTACTCTACGGTATTCTTGTGGCCATACCCGCCATTGTTGTTGCAGGCCCTATTTTATCGCGCTTTATCAAAAATGTGGAGGCCACCCCGCTAAAGGAGTTCTTAAACCCGAGAATTTTGACCGATGAGGAAATGCCCAGTACTTCAACCAGTATGTTGACGGCATTGCTTCCCGTTATCCTTATTGGATTTGCTTCGGTAATAGCCCTATTACTTCCTGAGGAAAATATATTTAGAAAAGCGACCGATGTTTTGGGGAATCCCGTAATCGCCATGCTCATTTCGGTCTTGGTGGCCATATATACATTAGGACTGGCTCGTGGTAAAAAAATGAAAGATGTGATGGATTCGGTGTCAAGTGCCGTTTCTGGCATAACCATCGTACTTTTGATCATAGCAGGTGCCGGTGCCCTAAAGCAAGTACTCATAGACAGTGGCGTTAGTGAGTATATTGGCGAAATGCTCAAGGGCTCCACTATTTCACCACTGGTCTTGGCATGGTTGATCACTACCGTTATTAGGGTCTGTGTAGGCTCGGCAACCGTAGCGGGCTTAACTGCCGCCGGCATTGTTTTACCATTGATCGCCAATACAAACGTGAGTCCGGAGTTGATGGTACTCGCTATCGGATCGGGCAGTCTAATGCTCTCGCATGTGAACGATAGCGGTTTTTGGCTTTACAAGGAATATTTCAACCTATCGGTGAAAGATACTTTAAAAACATGGACCGTTATGGAAACAACGGTAGGTGTAATGGGACTAATAGGAGTGCTTGTATTGGACATTTTTATTTAAAACGATCAGACCTCAATGGCAGATTTCAGTAACATGAACAGAAGAAAATTCATTAATAGATCGGTATTGGCCCTGGCCGGAACCACGCTTTTTGGCTGTTTCGACCGCAATCGGTTCAAATTCGAAAAAAACCAGGTCGTAGGCTGCTTCGGCGATAGCATTACCTTTGCCCAAGGTAACGGGTATGTAGAAATGCTTCAGGGAAAATTCAATGAGGAAAGGCCCGAACTAAACCTGAAATTTATAAACCTCGGAAAAAACAGTGAAACCGTAACCGGCCTTACGGAAAAAGACCATCCCGGCCCAAGACCTTATCTTTTTGAACGGCTCGACCAAGCCCTTGACAATAACGACATAGACGTTGCCCTCTTCTGTTACGGCATGAACGACGGTATATACGGCAAACCTTCGAAAACCCTCTTCAACAGCTTTAAAATAGGGGTATATTCCTTTCTTGAAAAGATGCGGCAACGAGATATCAAGACCATATTGATCACCCCTCCTCCCTTGGCCCTCGCCATAGCCCCTAGAAAAGACCCTGAAGCCACATCCTTCGGTTACAAGAATCCCTATCCAAAATATGACGAAGAAGTCTTAAAAGAGTTTACCCGTATCATACTCGAAATGCAACACCCCTATGCCAATGCACGCATAAACATCCGCGATGTACTTTACGGCCAAGACCCATGTTACGACAAAGACCCTATTCACCCGAATAAAGCCGGACAACGCCTGATTGCCGATACGATTTTCTCGAAACTAGCGTTTTAACATTGCCTTAAGCCCCCATGGCAAGGTATTTGTTATCTTTATCTTGGATTTTTTTTATTCGATGATCAAAAACTATTCGGCACTGTTATTCACTGTAATGCTGTTTTCCGTTTCGGGAATGGCCCAGACCGATATTCCCCAAAAGAAAGATTTAAAAATCGATACGGCCAATAAAATCGATGATAACGCAAAACCCAATCAAGGTACTTCCTTAAAAATTCCATCCGTTGTAGACGACCAACCCCAAGTGGATTTTGATTTTGCGAAGCGCAATCCCGTCAGAATGATCGATGACCGCGAACTGGTACAGGCCGGCGCCGGTATGAAAATCGACCCAAAAGTAGGACCAAGACAACCCAAGGAAGGTTCTAAACAACACTTTGCCGATATGTATTTGGGCGACGTCAAGAACAATGGAAAGTTTGTCGGTATCGTCTGCCGCGACCATGAATTTGTAGACGGCGACCGTGTAAAGATATATGTCAACGGCGATGTCGTCGACCCCAATATTCTTTTAACCAGCTCTTTTAAGGGCGTAAACGTCGATTTAAAAAAAGGATTCAATCGTATCGATTTTGAAGCCCTTAACGTTGGCTCATCTCCCCCGAACACCGCTCAGATCAATGTCTATGATGACAAGGGCGAACTTATCTATGCCAATAAATGGTTGCTATCGGAGGGATCAAAGGCTACCTTGATCATTACCAAGGAGTAACGCTATTCGCCGGCACCCGGGGTATAGATTTTTACCGAGTGTTTTAATACATCTTCGCGATAATAGGCCGCATCCTTCCAATCGATATTGATGTATTTTTCGGTCTGGTCGTCAAAATGGGGCGATTTTGGATTTCCACTTTGTCCACCTGCCAAAATAGTTTTTGCCTTTACCTTATCGCCAAACTCAACGGCCGCCACAAAGCTATTGCCCCTTGTGCCGTATATCTTTTTGGCGCCCGGCGCCGTATATCTAGCACCAAAGGCCGCCAAAGCCCCCCAAGTACCGGAAGCAAAGCCAACTCCCACACTGGGCAAACTATCGTTGAAGGCTTGTTTTATATCGCCGTTCAATCTTTGATACCTATTGATTTCCCCCCATGGAATTTTCCATGAACCGAAATCGGTTTCTAAATTGCCCACTACTTCTTCGAACAAACCCAGCTTTTCGGTATCGGGCGAATCGCTTCCCCAAAACTCTATCAACTCCATACTATTAAGTCCTTTCGGCCTCTTTGCCTTTTGGTAACTAATAGTGCCATAAAAATGGGCCAAGGTCATAGCTTCGGAGGTTTTCGATGTTCTATAATCCCATCCCCGTAACACTTCAATGGCTTCTTTCAAATTTGGTTTTGGATGGGCGTCGTATGCTTTTACCAGCCCGGGAATCAAGGCTTTAAAAGCGGGCAAATAGGGGTCGTGTGCCAATTGGATCAAACTATCCAAAGTGTAGCCTTTTCTATCGGTCAATAATGCTATGGCATGCACCCCCCTAAAATTCTCTTGATCACGGGACATGTAATATGGGTAGTCCTCTTTTTTAGGGCTAAACTCCGCTGCCGAGGTAAACGGGGTGGAATTACAGTTTTGGATCCAACCGTTTACCGGATTTAACACCGAAATATTCTCGTCTACCGTGTGCAACCCTTGCCAATCGGTTCTAGGGTCGCTGCCATCTACGGGCTCAGAATAGTTAAACTGCACATCACGTTTAGGAACAAAATTACCATGGAAGTAAGCAATATTGCCCTCTGCATCGGCATAAACCGTATTGTTGGAGGAGTTGGTTCGGATATCCATCATATCCCTAAAGCCTTTATACCCCTCTTGCTTGGTCCTGATATAGGATTGCTCCAAGGCCTTGACCGGTTCCCACATCATGGCCGAGGCCGTCCATTGACCATCTACCAAATGGGTGATGGGGCCGTGGTGGGTACGGTAAGCCGGGAAGGTTTTTTCCTTTAACGAATCACCATCCTTATACTTTAAAACAATTTGATATGATTCTACTTCGCGCAGTTCTTCCCCGTATTGATATAACAGCTTATCCTCTTTTTTTACAATGGTTTCCTTAAACTCGTCCATCACATCGGTATAGGTAGAAGTATGCATCCAGCCGGTCTTTTCATTGAATCCTTGATACACAAAAAACTGCCCCCAGGTAACCGCACCATAGGCATTTAATCCCTCTTCGCTTACCACATGCACCTCGCCCCTGAAATAGAAGGAAGTATGTGGGTTGATCAGCAACATGGTATTGCCCGATTGCGTTAATTTTCCGGAAAGGGCAATACCATTAGAACCTTGGGGTTCTTCCATTTCCTTTTTTTTCTTCATTTCCAAAAGCTCCATTTCCGGCAGCTCCATCCCACTGTCGTAAAAAGCCTTTATTTTTTTGGTAGCTATTCTTTCAATGTCCCCACCAATACTTCCTTCGCTAAAGTACATGGGCATCCAAGGCTCAAAGCGATCCAGTAATTTGGGTTTTACCTCTGGATGGGTGTACAAATAATAATTTATGCCATCCGCAAAGGCATCACAAAGCTCTTGTAACCATTTGGGACTTTTTTTATAATTCGCCTTCGCCTCTTCCTCCGTCATAAACAATTTGGCCCTTAGATCACTATAAATGGCTTCCTCCCCTTCTACCTCGGCCAATCTACCCGTGGCCCATATATAATTTTGTTCCACCCGGTTAAAATCGTCTTCGCATTGGGCATACAATAATCCAAAAACGGCGTCGGCATCCGTTTTGCCGTAAATATGGGGCACCCCAAAGTCGTCCCTGATAATTTCGACATTTTCGGCCCTGGCCTTCCATTGTTCCTCTTCCGAAGTACCAGTGGTTTCGGGCTTACAGGCAAGAATCAGTAAAAAAGCAAAAAAAAACGGAATGCGGTTCATTGAAATGGTTTTATGAAGTCTGAAGTTAACCTTTTTCAATTAATTTTACCAGCTTCCACTAGCCCCGCCGCCTCCGGAGCCTCCGCCCCCGCCCGAGAACGAACCGGAACTTCCGCCCGAACTAAACGAATGTGTACCCGAGGAAGAAAATGTTCTTCCCACATAGGCTTTGTCACTTTTTATCCATGATAGTTTTAGATCTTCCTTACCTCCCAATTTTAGTTTGATTAAGGCAATGCATATGGCTATACCCCAAAAAGGCAGCAATCCCCATAACCCTAGGTACGGGTCGTCTATAAGCCTCGCTATGTTGTACCCTATGTAGCTCTCGGAGGTATAGATATTATAGACTACTCCGAGCAGGGCAAGAATAAATACCAGTCCCAACAACGAAAAGAACGAAGCCGAAATCAGCATAACGAAACCAGGCAAAACCCCCAATTTTCCCGTAAAAACACCTCTAAACACCTCAATTAACGTCCGATATCCCCTAAAGAAGGAAAAGCCCCCGACCCCTACAAAAAGGAGCGCGAATACCCCCAAAAAGATGTTTTCGAAGGTTTTGGCCTTACGTTCACTTGCCGCAATATCGCTTTTAAATTCGGCCAAGGCCTCGGGATCGTTCAAAAAGTTGATCATTTGATTTACCGCAGCATCGATTCCCTCGTAGTAACGTTCGTCTTTAAAATTGGGAATCATTGTATTCCGTATTATTCGCGAAGCCACGGCATCGGTTATATAGGGCTCCAAACCATAGCCCACCTCTATACGCACTTCCCTATCAAATTTTGAGAACAAAACCAGAAGTCCGTTATCCTTCCCGCTTTGGCCTATGCCATTTTGGTTAAAAAGGCCATTCGCATAGGTTTCTATCGTTTCAAAATCGAGTTTATCGATGGTAACGACCACCAATTGATTGGTAGTTTCCCTTTCAAAATCAACAAGCTTTTGGTTCAGGTCGAAAACTTGGGCAGCGGTAAATATTTGTGCGCTATCGGTAACAAAATCACGTAGTTCGTAATATTGTTGTTGTGCGGCAGCAAATAGATAACCCAGTAAAAAAACAAGTGTAAAGGCTTTTTTGCGCATGCTTTGTATAATACCTACTTCAAATATAAACCCTTTATCAGAATATGGATCAATTTTAAAACGACAAGGGGAAAGCCTTTGATTCTTTAGATTTAAAGTAACTTGCACCTATATTAACCAGCACTTTATGTCAGAAAAAAAAGTTAGCATCCTTACCGCGTTCAAGACCATAATCTGGCCAAGACGAAACCTCGTATTTATTGGCCTGGTGCTTATTGTCATCAGTAAGGCCGCAAGTTTTGTAGCCCCTATGTCCTTAAAATATTTAATGGACGACATTATACCCAACAAAGACCTTGACTTCTTAAAATTACTGGTTGGGGCGGTAGCATTGGCTATACTGGTGCAGGCGGTCACCTCTTTCTTATTGACCAAGATATTAAGTGTACAGGCCCAATTCTTGATTTCAGAACTCAGGGCGCAGGTGCAGAAAAAAGTACTCTCCCTTCCTATTAGTTTTTTCGACAACGCCAAATCAGGTGCCTTGGTATCACGTATCATGAGCGATGTCGAGGGTGTTCGAAACTTGATCGGCACAGGTCTGGTGCAACTCGTAGGGGGTAGCATCACGGCCGTAGTATCACTTATATTGCTTTTACGCATCAGTTGGACCATGACCATCTTTACCTTGGTACCCTTGGCCATTTTCGCCCTGATTGCCCTAAAGGCCTTTAAGATCATTCGTCCTATTTTTAGAAATCGCGGAAAGATAAATGCCGAGGTAACAGGCAGACTCACCGAAACTTTGGGCGGCGTACGTGTAATTAAAGGTTTCAACGCCGAAGAACAAGAAAACAAAATTTTCGAAAAGGGGGTCGACCGACTTTTTCAGAACGTAAAAAAGAGTTTGACCGCCACGGCCTTTATGACCAGTTCTTCCACCTTTCTTTTAGGTATTGCCACAACAGGTATAATGGGTATTGGCGGCTATAAGATCATGATGGACGAGCTGACCATAGGCGAATTCTTGACCTTTACCTTTTTATTGGGTCTGATGGTGGCCCCTATAGTGCAAATGAGCAACATCGGCAGCCAACTTACCGAGGCCTTGGCCGGTTTAGACCGTACCGAAGAGCTTATGAACATGGTACCGGAATCCGATGAAGAAAACCGCACCATTGTTCTCGATGAAATTCAGGGAAATATTGTTTTCGATGATGTTTCCTTTGCCTATGAAGAAGACAAGGAAGTCTTGCACAACATCAGTTTTGAGGTAAAACCAGGTAACGTGGTCGCCTTGGTAGGAAGCTCAGGCTCTGGAAAATCTACCATAGCAGGCTTGGCCGCTACTTTCCTTAATCCCCAATCGGGTAAAATCACCATTGACGGAAAAGACCTGGCGCAAGTGAACCTAAACAGTTTTAGACAGCATCTCGGCGTAGTCTTACAAGACGATTTTCTTTTTGAGGGCACCATACGCGAGAATATTCTTTTCCCACGTCCCAATGCTACGGAAGAGCAATTACAACAAGCGGTGGAAGCTGCTTATGTCAACGAGTTTACCGATAGGTTCGAAGACGGACTCGACACATTGATCGGGGAGCGGGGCGTTAAACTTTCGGGCGGGCAACGCCAGCGTATTGCCATTGCCCGAGCCGTTTTGGCCGACCCTAAAATCTTGATACTAGATGAAGCTACCTCTAATTTAGACACCGAAAGTGAAGCCTTGATCCAAAAGAGTTTGGCTACCTTGACCGAAGGCCGAACCACCTTTGTAATCGCCCACAGATTGAGCACGATTCGCAAGGCCAATCAGATTTTGGTTATAGAAAACGGTAGAATTGCCGAAGAAGGCACCCACGATGAGCTGATTGCCAAAGAAGGCAGGTACTTTAACCTATTTACGTATCAGGCAAGGATTTAACTCTCAGGAGCCAATTCCACTACCAAGCCATCCAGATCAGGAGTCATATGGATCTGACAGCCCAAACGACTGTTGTCTTCCACATTGAAAGCTTCGGCCAACATAGCATCTTCGTCATCCGATTTCTCAGGAAGCTGATGGTCAGACTGCACGTAGCATTGACAAGAAGCACACATGGCCATACCGCCACAGATACCAATGGTTCCCTCTGGGGCCAATTCGTACGAGCGAACCACCTCCATAAGGTTCATATTCATATCGGTTGGGGCGTCGACCTCATGGGTAACACCATCTCGGTCGGTAATTTTTATTTTTATATCACTCATTGATAAGGGAATTAGTAGTAAGTAGTTAGGAGTTAGTTGATTTGCTTCGGGTCATTGATTGTATGAGCCCGAAAAGCATTTTAGAAATTTCGTTTGATTGTTCAATAAATTTGGATGTCTCTTCAGAGTCCAAAAAATTCAGTCTTTTTGATAAATATAGCATTGACCTTACCTCACTATTTGAGCTTGTTGCAAAATATAAAAAACTAATGAAATCAGGGTTCGTACTTCGGTCAAAACCTTCAGCTATATTATTGGAAATAGATATGGAAGCTCTTAGGATTTGGTCTTTAAAGGAGTAATCTCTAGAATCGGAAAAATTTTGATAAATCGCTACAGCAAAATCTTGTGCTTTTTGCCACAACCATAAATCCTCAAATTTTTTAACAGCCATTATTTCAGTTACGCTAGTTATATTTTCCTAACACCTAACACCTAAGTCCTTAATTTATACTTTTAACAACCGCCTTTGGCGCTTCCTTCTTACTACCGTCAAAACCGGTTACCCCGCCAACGGTCGTATATTTCATTACGTACTTCTTATCAGGATAAATACGCTGATAAGCACTTTGACACATGAGGGTCGCTTCATGAAAGCCACAAAGAATCAGTTTCAACTTCCCGGGGTACGTGTTTACATCGCCAATGGCATAAATTCCCGGTACGTTGGTCTGATAATCGAAGGTATCTACCTTTATGGCATTCCGCTCGATTTCAAGACCCCAATCGGCAATCGGCCCCAATTTGGGAGAAAGTCCGAACAAGGGTACAAAATTATCAACTTCCAAGGTAACATCCTCACTCGGATCTGTTGTTTTTCTAATAGTAACGGCTTCCAGTTTATCTTCCCCTATAAGACCCGTTATCTCCGCGGGCGTAATCAGGTTGACTTTACCTTCATTCTTAAGCTGCTGTACTTTTTCCACCGAATCAAGTGCACCCCTAAACTCGTTTCTACGATGTACAAGCGTAACTTCCGAGGCCACATCGGCCAAAAAGATACTCCAGTCAAGTGCGGAATCGCCGCCTCCGGCAATAACCACTCTTTTATCGCGGTATACCTCGGGATCTTTTATGATATAGGCCACACCGTTATCTTCGTATTTTTTCAGGTTTTCAAGTAATGGTTTTCGGGGTTCAAAACTACCGAGTCCACCTGCAATAGCCACAATGGGGGCATGGTGTTTAGTTCCTTTGTTCGTTGTTACGATAAAGGTACCATCTTCCAATTTTTCGATGGTCTGTGCCCTTTCGCCCAAGGTAAAACCAGGCTCAAAGGGCTTGATCTGCTCCATTAGGTTGTTGACCAGATCGCCAGCCAATACTTCTGGAAAACCAGGTATATCGTAAATCGGTTTTTTTGGATAAATCTCGGAACATTGTCCACCTGCTTGAGGTAGCGCATCGATTAAATGACATTTGAGCTGTAACAGGCCTGCCTCAAAAACGGCAAAAAGCCCAGTTGGGCCAGCTCCAATAATCAATATGTCTGTTTTGATCATTGAGTTTTACATTAAAGTTCGGACGAAATTAAGATTAAAAGACGGGTAAGAATATGACAAAGATCAGCCTCTTAGGCGACATTTATCACCTCTTCGATTTGCGGGGCATATTTTTTAATGGTCATTTCAACACCGCTCTTCAAAGTCATTTGATTGACACTACACCCTACACACGCCCCTTCGAGCTTTACTTTTACGGAATTTTCGTTATCTATAGAGATTAACGATATATCTCCGCCGTCACTTTGTAAAAAAGGGCGAATTTCTTCAAGCGCTTTTTCTACATTCTGCCTTAGTTCTTCCGATGTCATATTACTTTTTCTTAACAGCGGAACAGCCCGCCATTGTTGTTATCTTAATTGCTTCCGTTGGAGGCAGGCTCTTATTTCTGCCCACAACCTCTTGAACCACGTTCTTGGTCAACTCTTCAAAGGCTTCCTCTACGGCCGTGGCCGTTTGCATTGCCGCCGGTCTTCCTATATCACCTGCTTCGCGTATACTCTGTACCAAGGGTATTTCCCCTAAGAAAGGCACGCCTAAATCTTCAGACAGATTTTTTGCCCCTTCCTTACCAAAAATATAGTACTTATTATCGGGAAGCTCCTCAGGTGTAAAATAAGCCATATTCTCTACAATTCCCAATACGGGAACGTTTATAGAATCTTGTTGAAACATGGCCACACCTTTTCTGGCATCGGCCAGGGCCACGTTCTGCGGCGTACTCACCACTACGGCACCGGTTACGGGCATGGCCTGCATGATGCTCAAGTGGATATCCCCGGTTCCGGGCGGAAGGTCGATCAGCATAAAGTCAAGATCGCCCCAATGTGCATCGAATATCATTTGATTCAAGGCTTTAGCCGCCATAGGACCACGCCAGATGACCGCTTGGTCGGGCTGGGTAAAAAATCCAATAGACAACAGCTTTACGCCGTAGCTCTCTACCGGCTTCATTTTTGATTTACCATCAACATTGACCGCCAAGGGTTTCTCAAGGGCCACGTCGAACATAATAGGCATCGAAGGCCCATAAATATCGGCATCTAAAACCCCTACCTTAAAGCCCATTTTTGCCAAGGTCACCGCTAAATTGGCCGTGACGGTAGATTTACCTACCCCTCCTTTACCCGAGGCGACTGCAATAATGTTCTGTATACCGGGTATGGGCTTCCCCTTTATTTCGTTCGTTTTTGGCTTTGCCGGGGCATCTACCTTTATGTTTACCTTGATCTTGGCCTTTTCGTACACCTTCTGGTGTATGACCTTCAAGATTTCCACTTCGGTCTTTTTACGTGCCTGCAGGCTAGGATTACCAATGGTAATATCTACCTCGACCTCATCACCAAAAATTTGAATATTCTTGACCGCACCGCTTTCTACCATATTTTGCCCCTCACCGGGTACGGTAATGTTCTCTAGTGCCTTTAAAACTTCCTTTTTATCAATCTTCATTATATAAACTCATTCTAAAGAACAAAGATAGGTCATAAGGGCAAGAAACTAAAGTGTTTGTATTGAAATGTAATATAGGCCGATAGGTATTCCTGATTAAGGTTTGTTTATTTAGGGGGAGAGGCGATTTTTTAACTTAGGGTATTGGCAGGATTGGGATGGAAAAGAATCCGCTTTTTTCAAGTTGTCCTAATTTTTGAAAAACTAGGACAAATTGGTTGAAGGAAGTCACACTTTCTTTTTGCATATTACCCACTGTTCATTCCATTCTTAAACTTTTGACTGGATTTGAATTTGCTGCCTTGATCGCCTGAAAACTTACGGTAAGAATGGTTATGGCGAGGGCCCCTACTACGGCCAAGAGGAAAATCCACCATTCCAAAATCACCCGATACGGATAATCTTGCAACCAACCGTTCATGACATAGTAAGAAATGGGAACGGCTATAAAACAAGAAATCGCCACAAGCTTTAAAAAGTCTTTTGAAAGCATGTTCCAAACATTAAAAACCGAGGCACCCAATACCTTTCTAACCCCTATTTCCTTTCGGCGTTGCTCAGCCACAAAAGAAGTAAGCCCGAGCAGTCCCAAACAACTGATCAATATGGCCAGTGCCGTAAAAATGGCCGAAAGCGCACCGATGCGTTCTTCGGCGGCAAATTTCTCCGCGTATTCCGAATCGACGAAATCGTACTGAAAAGGGATGGCCGGAAAATGTGTTTTAAAGACGCTTTCTATAATCGAAATATTTTCGCCGGCACTCTTTTCGGGATTGAGCCGTAAATTGTAAAAACTGGTGTTGCCATGTTTATCATAGGCATAAATACCTTGTTTTACAGGTTCGTATGGCGATTGTGTAATCATGTCCTGTACCACACCGATTATTTTTAGGGGAGGAAAGGGGTCTTCAATAGCGTCATCTGTAATGAACTTTCCTATTGGATCGGTAAGCCCCATGTATTTCATTGCCGTTTCATTGATAAGAACGGCATTGGAATCAGAAGCAAATTCCCTCGAAAAATCCCGTCCCTTAAGAATTTCAAGGTTCAACGACTTTGCGTATTCGGGGGTTACTTGCGTCCAGGCCAAATCTTCCTGAAAGCCTTCCGGTTTGCCCTCCCAATTAAAACCGGCCCTGTTCGACCATACTTCGGTCGTTGGGCTGCTCGACCCTGACATTTCGACCACCGCACCGGAAGCTAAAAACTCGTTTCGCATTAAATCGTACTTACCCGTAAAGTCTTGGCTCATAACCGGTATCTGCACCAAGCCCTCCTTATCATATCCTACGGGACGGTTCTTGGCATGATTGATCTGTTGCATAACGATGACCGTTCCTATAATAAAGGCTACCGAAACCGTAAACTGTAGTACTACTAAAATCTTTCTGGGAAGCCCTGCATACCGACCCGCCATAAATGTACCCTTTAGCACGTCCACAGCTTTGAACGATGACAGATAGAGAGCAGGATAGCTTCCCGCCAATAGCGAGGTAACCAGTACGAAGAACAAGGAAAACAACCAGAAAAGCGGATTGCCCCAAGGAAAAACGACTTCTTTTCGCGATAAATCGTTAAACCCGTCCAAGGACAACAAAACAATAAGTACGGCAATGGCAAAAGCGAACAAGACCACCAAAAAAGATTCGCTCAAAAATTGATATACCAACTGACTGCGCTGCGATCCAATAGACTTTCGTATTCCCACTTCCTTAGCACGCTTTTCAGAGCGGGCGGTGCTCAAGTTCATAAAATTAATACAGGCCAAAAGCAGTACAAAGGCTCCGATGACACTGAACATCCACACGTACTTGATACGTCCGCCCACCTGTTTTCCGTTCTCAAAGCTACTACTCAGGTACCAGTCCTTCATCGGCAGCAAGAACAACTGGGGGTTGTATTCGGCCTCCGCTTTACTAACGTTCTTTTTAACGCCATTGATTTTCGACGTCACCTGAGCCATACTGGTATTATCGGCAATCTGAACGAACATTTGAAACGAATTGTTACCCCATTGGTCTTCCGCATTCTTGATCCACTCGAACAGGGAAAGGTATTTTTCCCATGGCATTATATATTCCATCTCACTGAACGAATTGTTTTGAGGTATATCTTCGTAGACGGCCGATACTTCCATATCGTACTGGCTATTGGCCCTTATGACCTTTCCTATGGGATCTTCATCCCCGAAAAGGGCATGGGCCAAAGACTCCGAAAGCATAATCGAGTTAACCTTTCGCAAACCGTTTTTCTCTCCTTTCAGAATTTTAAGGCCCAAAAGTTCAGGGGCTTCCTTCTGCATGAAGTTTCCGATTTTAGAAAGGCTTTTTTCCTTGTAATTAAGATAGACGGGGTTGCTCCAAGACGACATGACCAAATGCTTGAAATTATCGGCGTACCCATCTCGAAGTGCCATTTCCAGGGGCCGTGGTATAGCGGGGCCGGTGCTGGTCTCCCCGTTGAAGGTCTGCGATTGGAACACTTGAGCGATACGGTCTTTCTTGCTAAAATAATCGTCGTACGAAAGCTCATCGTACACCCAGAGCCCAATGATAAGCGTTACGGCCATACCCAATGCCAGACCTCCAATGTTAATAACGGAATACCCCTTATTTTTCAAGAGGTTACGCCAAGCAATTTTCAGATAGTTTTTAAACATGGTTTTCGTTTTTTGATGTTCAGCGGCCTTATTTCACTCGGTACGTAAACTTGTTACAGGGTTTGCTACGGCCGCCCTTATACTTTGATAGCTCACGGTTATCACCGATATCAAAACGGCCAGAAATGCTGCTAGCCCAAAGACCCACCACGGAATGTCTATGCGATATGAAAAATCTTCGAGCCACCGGTTCATGGCATACCAGCCCAAAGGCAAGGCCACTAGAATAGCTAGTCCGACCAATTTTAAAAAGTCCACGGTCAAGCCATAGGCGACCTGCCCCACACTAGCCCCCAAAACCTTGCGAATCCCTATTTCCTTGGTGCGTTTTTGGGCATTGAAGGCCGCAAGGCCAAAGAGTCCCAAGCAGGCAATCAAAAGGGAAAGTACCGTAAAGATGATAAAGATATCGCCCAACCTTTGTTCGCTTGCGTAGATGTCGTTAAAGGCGTCTTCCATAAAGTAATAATCAAATGGCTCACCGGGTACGATAGTATTCCAGATTCCTTCAATTTGTGCAATTGCATTGGTAAAATCGCCAGGCTTAATTTTTACTGCCATGGCATAGGCCTCACCTCCCAAGTGCAAGCTTACGGCATCGATATCTTCTTTTAGTGAAGCTATATGGAAATCTTTTAATACCCCAACAACGGTATAATACGTTGGAGTATCAGAATCAAAATCTGGTGTATAGCGCTTGCCTAGGGCCTCCTGCGGACTCAAATTCATTATTCTTGTAGCCGTTTCGTTTAAAATGATGGCCGTAGAGTCATTGCCATAGGACCTATCAAAATCTCGGCCTGCCACCAATTCAAAATCCATAGTGGAAACATAATCGTAATCGACGTCCCAGGTTTGCATATTAATGGAAGATTCTACACTGGTTTCACCCGAATCAGGAAGAAAAGTGGTATCACTACGGGACGAGGGAGTAGGAAAATAACTGCTCAACGTCACATTTTCGACAAAACTCAATTGTTTCACCTGTTCTTTGAGTGACGATACCTTGTCTCCTGCCGTATACACGTCATTTACGATCAAGACCTGATCTTTTGAGAAGCCCAAATCTTTGCCTTGTATATACTTTAACTGTTGGTATACCACCAAGGTACTAACGATCAAAAAAACCGAAATGGCAAACTGGAATACCACAAGGGAGTTTCTGATTTCACCTCCCCTCACACTGCGTTCGCCACTTCCCTTCAGCACCGTTGCGGGCATAAATCGCGACATAAAAAAAGCAGGGTAACTTCCTGAAAACAATCCTAAGACAATACCGGAAGCCAACAAAATCAACCAAAAAACGGGATTTTGAAAAGGTATTGAAATATTTTTATCGGCAAGGGTATTAAAAAAAGGCAAGGCTACACGAGCCAAAACCAAGGCTAAAACCAAGGCCAGAAAAGACACCAACCCCGATTCCACCAAAAACTGACGTACCAAGTCCCTTTTATTGGATCCCAGAGTCTTTCTAACCCCAACCTCCTTTGCCCTTTTCAGTGAATGGGCGGTAGAGAGGTTCATAAAATTGACACTGGCCAAGACCAAAAGAAAAACAGCTATAAAAGAAAGGATATATATGCTCTGTATGTCGTTGTTCGCACTCATTTCCGCCACCCTATGCGAATTCAAATGAATATCGGTCAAAGGAATAGTACTATATATCAAATGGTTGCCCGCCGCCTTGAATTGCTCTTCGGTAATCCCGGGCATAAATTGTTGGACACCGGGAATAACATATTTACCCAAAAAGCCGCGCAACTGTTCTTGAATTTGGTCTGCATTGACCGTAGGAAGTAATTTGATGAAGGTCTGGTAATTATTGCTTCCCCAATTGCCCACTACGGCATCTTCGTATCCGGCCATTGCCTCAAAAACGGTATACCCTCTCAGAAAGGAATTTTGTGGAAAATCTTCGATAACCCCGACAATGGTATAGTTTTCCTCATTGTTAAGCACCATATTTTGCCCCACCGCATTGTCAATGGGAAAATGCTTTTCGGCGGCCGTTCTGGTCAAGACCAAGGTATTCGGGTCTTTCAAGGCAGCACCTACATCACCCGCCAACAGCGTTACACCGAACATTTCAAAAAAAGAGGGATCGACATAGGTGGTATGTTCTTCCTTTACGTTTGCCAGATCATTGGCCTTGCGCACAAGGGCGCTACCACGTGTTCTAAAGCGCGTTACCACCTCAATTTCGGAAAAGTCGGATTTGAGGGCTTCAGCCATAGGGGCAGGGGTAACGGCGAATTGACGTTCGTCTCCGCCAAATTTTATATCATTGTTTACACGATAGATCCGTTCAGCATCAGGAAACATTTTATCATAGCTCAATTCCTCATATATGTACAACGATATGAGCAATGCACCGGCCATACCGATGGCAAGACCAAATATGTTCAACGAAGTAAAAAATGCTTGTTTCTTAAGGCTTCTCCATGCTATTTTAAGGTATGTTTTGAACATGATTTTCGTATTTATAATTGGTTGTCCTTGATTAGGGGACCTTTTGATATACTTTGATTGATGAATAAACTCCGCTACATCATGGCCCCTATGGCCCTATTTTGACTTTCCGTAACAATTTGACCGTCAAATAGATTCACAACCCTATGGGCGTAATGTGAGTCTCGGTCAGAGTGTGTCACCATTACTATGGTCGTACCTTCCTGGTTCAATTCGGTCAATAGGTTCATGACCTCTATGCCGTTTTTTGAATCTAAGTTTCCTGTAGGTTCATCGGCTAGGATCAGTTTTGGATTGGTTACCACCGCCCTTGAAATAGCCACACGTTGCTGTTGGCCTCCCGATAATTGCTGTGGAAAGTGTCTTTCCCTATGGGCAATTTTCATCCGTTCCAAAACTTCGTGCACCTTTTGCCTTCGTTCCGCCTTTGCCATCTTTAAATAAATTAGGGGCAGTTCTACATTTTCATAGACCGTCAACTCATCGATAAGGTTAAAGCTCTGAAACACGAAGCCCAGATTACCCTTTCTCAGCTCGGTACGTTGGCGTTCCTTAAGCCGGCTTACTTCATGGCCTGCAAAGTTATAGGTGCCTTCCGTCGGGTTGTCGAGCATTCCTATAATATTCAATAGTGTAGATTTACCACAGCCTGATGGGCCCATGATGGCCACGAACTCACCATCCTCAACTTTTAGGCTCACCTTATTTAGCGCCAAGGTCTCTACTTCTTCCGTTCTGAAGCTCTTTTTTAATTTCTGTATTTGTATCATGTTTTTGATTGATTTCTATGTTTATATTATAAGACTAGCAATTCGGTCAAAAGTGACAGTTTATACTTATTTCAAAACTATTTTTTCCGCTTCACCAAAAGCATCGTAGTTACTCGTGATTACCTTCTCACCGGCTTCAAGCCCTTCTAGAACTTCATAATACTGCGAATTTTGTTTTCCGATCCTTATATTTCGCTTGTTAGCTTCGTCGCCATTGGCCGCTACAACGAAAGCCCACTGACCGCCCGTACTCTGAAAAAAGCTTCCTTTGGGCAAGAGCAAAGCATCGTTAGACTCACCCAATTGTAGCCGTATATTGTAACTCTGGCCTGTACGTATGGTCTCCGGTTTCTCGGCAATAAATACCAAATCGACCTTGAACCTGCCATTGCGTACTTCGGGGTATACCTTTCTCACCCTCAACGGAAAATGTTTTCCGTTACGTTGCAATTCAGCCACCAAATCTCTTTTTACCCGGTCGATATAATGTTCATCAATATGAGCCTCGATTTTATAATCCGTCAGCACATTAATTTGGCCGATACGCTGCCCTTGAGCAATATTCTGACCTATTTCCGCATCAAGAAAGCCCAATTGACCATCGGCGGGCGCACGTACGTTCAAGTGATCCAATCGCTGATAGACCATCCCCAACGTTTTTTGCATGCGGTTTAAATCGGCCTCCAAGACGGGCAAGGAAGTTTTCCGAACCTGATCATCGTTTTCAGTCTGTACTTTGATGATATCGTACTGCTTTTGCGAAAGTTCAAAGTTCTCTTTTGAAGTCAAGTATTCTTCCTTAGAGATCAACTCCTCTTCATACAGGGCACGGTTTTGTTCAAAATTGCGCTTTAACCGTTGTAGTTCAGTCGCAGCAGTAGCTAAGGACCTTCTTCCTTCAACTTGCCTAGAGTCAAAGGTTAGCTTAGTAGACCGTAAATCGTTTTGCTTAAGGGCCAATCCACTCTCGCTTTGCAGTATTTGCTCGTATAAATTAATATTATCAAGCCTTAGAATGATATCCCCCTTTTTGACCATAGAACCCTCCTCTATTAGTTTTTCCTCAACCCTTCCCCCTTCATAGGCATCCATATAGATAGTCGCTATAGGGGCCACATTACCACTTATGGTGATATAATCGTCAAACTTCCCTTGGGAAACGGTTGCCAAGGAAAGTTTTTCCTTATCTACACGAAAGGTAGATACCGAACTCGCAAATATTATTTGGTAGCCTACAAAAAGCAACAACACCCCTAAGGCTATGTAACCGAAATGTTTAGGGCGTAATCCATTTTTCTTTTCCAATTGTATATCCATCCTACTCTAAATTATACTTGTTAATTTGTTTTATGCTTCATTGACAAATATTGAACACGGGCAGGCCTTTGTAAAAATTTAAGGTGCTTCTATTTATTTCGGAACGAAGGCTTACTTGAAGGTTCTCGTTTTGGGCACTGGCAAAAAGATTCTTTGCCGTAAATAGCTCAAGGGCATTGATCAACCCTTTTTCATACCGTTTTTGAGCGATGGTGAACGCCAATTCTTGGGCCTTGACCTTTTGGGAACTCTGCTCTCGTTGAATCTCAAGCGATCGGTATTCCTGAACCAATTGCCGAATGGTCTCAAACACGACCTGATGTTGGATTTCCATATTGTTTTCCGCTCTTAATCGTTCAATTTTTTGTTGCTTAATACGCCCACGGGCAGCCCAAATATTACTAATAGGCACATTAAGACTAAATCCAACAAATTGTGAAGTATTGTCGCGAAACTGATCACGAAAAGGTATCGTATTTGCCAAGCTATCACGGGTAGTCTCAAAATAACCAGTAGCCGTACCCGCAAACAAAGACAAAGAAGGAAACAAAGCGCCCCTTTCGGCCGCCAATTGTTTTTTTGCCGCCTTCACCCTCAATTCCTGTGCCTTTAGTAAGGGCAAAAACTCTTTGGCCCTACCATAAATACTATCGGATTGTACAAGGGATTCATCGTACAATGCACTTTCAAATTCTAGATTTGGACGAATCTCAATATCGTTTGCACCCTCTAGATTCATTTCTTGTATCAATTGAAGTTTGGCCGAGACCAACCGATTTTCGCTTTGTGTAAGGTTCAACTTATCGGATAGTAACAACGACTCGGCTTCGTAAAGGTCAGCACCCGCCTTCATCCCCAATTCAATCTGTTTTACTACCAGATCGTAATTGGCCTGCGATACCGCCACCTGTTCCTTTGAGATTGCCACCAAGCCCTTAAAGAACTTAATATCATAAAAGGCTTGCATAACCCTAAATGCCAACAAGTAACGTTGCTGCAAAGCTTCTTCTTGTGTCGCCTTATACAATAATTTGGTGGCCCTGATAGTGTTCTGCTTTTGAAACCCCCTATAAAGATCTACCGAAGTCTCTAGGGTATACCTATTGGAAAAAAAATCAGTGGTAACCACATCATTTGTAAAGGGATCGGTACTACGGCCAAAATTGATTACATAGTTGGAAGACCCAATGAGCGAAGGCAAAAGGTCGCGAATAGATTGCCGATAAGATTCACGGCCAGATAATGCATTAAGGTCATAATCCCTCATTTGTAAATTATGCTTTAAGGCATAGGTGACGCACTCATCCAACGTATATACTTCTTGGCCCGCCATCTTTGCGGTAATCATAAGAATAATTATAACTAAAAATCTAAATATGTGAATCATAATTTTTTAAGTGTGCCAAACTTAAAGCGATCCTCATGCCGAAATAACAAATAACTCATTATCAGCAAATTACATTTTATTTTTTTCATGTAACTCGAATTGTATTGTAAAATATTTGTACAACTATTGTCTAAAATTTTGACAGTGCATATAGTTTTTAAAATTCTAATTGTAGTTTTAACTATACCCAACGGGACCGTTGTTCCAATAATTTTTGAATATTTCCGGAACGGACCGGACAAAAACACCTATTTATGGTAGACGCAAGAATTTTAATTGTTGATGACAACAAGAGCTTGTTAAGTGCTCTGGAAATTCTATTGCAGTTTGAATACAAACATATAGAAGCCATTTCAAACCCAAATCAAATCCCGTCTTTCCCCAACCTATCGGGGATAGATATCGTATTATTGGATATGAATTTTTCTGCCGGCGTCAATACCGGAAACGAAGGCCTGTATTGGCTGAGAGAGCTACAAAAACGAGCACCGCAAACCTCTGTGGTTATGATGACCGCCTATGGAGCTGTAGATCTTGCCGTTAAGGCCCTAAAGGAAGGGGCCTCCGATTTCATCCTTAAACCTTGGAACAACGATAAACTATTGGCTACGGTCAAGGCCGCCTATGAACTCAGAAAATCAAAAAAAGAAGTTACCCAACTCAAAAAGAAAGAAAGTCAGTTAAAACAGGTCATCAACCAGAACAAGAACTATATTATCGGTAATTCAAAAGCATTAAACACCGTACTCAAGTTGGCTTCAAAAGTTGCCAAAACCGATGCAAACGTATTGGTAACCGGTGAAAACGGCACAGGGAAAGAATTAATTGCGCGTGAGCTACATAAGCTTTCAAATCGCAGTAACGAGGTCTTTATCTCGGTGGACATGGGTTCTATATCCGAAAATTTGTTCGAAAGTGAGCTTTTTGGCCATACCAAAGGCTCGTTTACCGATGCCAAAGAAGATAGGGTGGGTAAATTTGAAGCGGCTCATGGTGGCACCCTATTTTTAGATGAAATAGGGAACCTATCTTTACAAGCACAGGCCAAACTACTGTCAGCCATTCAGAATCGGACTATAATCAGGGTCGGCTCCAATAAACCCATCCCCGTAGATATACGGCTTATCTGTGCCACTAACGAAGATTTGGACAGAATGGTTGCCGATGGACTTTTTAGGGAAGACCTACTCTACCGCATCAATACCATTCGAATTGAAGTACCCTCGCTCCGAGACAGAGATACCGATATTCTAGTCTTGGCCGATTTTTATTTAAACAAGTTTGCCGCAAAATACGGAAAGCCCCGCCTACGAATCAATCAAGCGGCACAGGAAAAACTAATGGCATACCGCTGGCCGGGCAACATACGGGAGTTGCTACACACCATAGAGCGTGCCGTAATCTTATCGGAAGCAAACGTACTCAAGCCCGAAGATTTTTTACTAAGCAATAAACCAAGCCCAATGGTCGACACCAATGTTCCTGCCACACTGGAGCAAATGGAAATTTTGATGATCAATAAAGCCCTAGAACAAAACGAAGGCAATTATAGTGCCGCAGCGGAACAGTTAGGCATATCTAGACAAACACTCTACAACAAACTAAAGAAAATAGGAAAGTAAGCAGTATTTAAAATGGTAAGCAAACACATTTATATTCAATTGGTCTTGCGCATTGTACTACTTACAGTCACTGCCCTTGGCCTAGGATTTTTATTTTTTTCGGAACGATATATTTTTTCAGGTCTCTTCTTCCTCCTACTCATTTTACAAACCTTTTCCTTAATCCATTTTGTCAACCAGACCAATCGTAAAATCGCTTATTTCTTCGATGCTATCAAAAATGAAGACTTTACGCTTCGTTTCCCCGAAAAACTCAGTGTTAAATCATTAAAAGAACTGAACCAAAGCTTAAATACACTCAATTCTGCCATTCAAAATATCCATATAAAAAAACAGGCCCAAGAACAGTTCTATCAAGAAATATTAAAACAGGCCGACATAGGCATTATGACCGTTAACCCCCAAGGCCATATTCTCTTCGCCAACCCTACTATAGAAACGCTGTTCAACTATCACCCCTTGAACCACGTGAAGCAGTTGAACCAAATAGACGAAAAACTATATGAGCTGTTCTCAAGATTGAAGCCCTTTGAAAGCAATGTATACCAACTTGTCAATGAAAGGGAAAAAAGGGAACTGGCGCTAAAAGCAAGCTCCATAAGTGTAGACGGCCAAGCGCTGCTGCTGGTCATAGTACAAGATATACAAAAAGAGCTGGAAGAAAAAGAGACGGACTCTTGGGTAAAATTGATTCGGGTACTCACCCATGAAATCATGAATGCCATAACCCCGATTACCTCAATTTCCGAATCGATTCTCAAGTACTATAAAAAAGAGGGAACCTTATTGGATATTGGGGAATTGTCGGAAGAACATTTACGCAGTACGGTAAAAGGACTGGAAGTCATTAAAGACCAAGGTAGCGACCTTATGACATTTGTACAGTCGTACCGCAAGTTCTTAAGCGTACCGGAACCGGAAAGAGAACTTATACCCGCCGAGACCCTACTCGATAAAGTAAGCCTTCTATTGGAAAATAAATCGGAACACGAAAATATCACCATAGAAACCAACGTACTCCCCGACGATCTAGAACTTTACGTAGATGTAAAACAGATGGTTCAGGTATTATTAAACCTAGGTAAAAACGCCCAACAATCCATTGCCGACAACCCCAATGGCAAAATCATATTCAAAGCTGGCCTTAATTCAAAAGATAAGAAATTCGTTCAGGTTATTGACAATGGCGCAGGAATACCTGAAGCGCTGATCAATGAAGTTTTCGTGCCCTTCTTTACCACCAAAAATACAGGTACGGGAATAGGCCTTAGTCTATCAAAACAGATCATGCGCCTACATCGAGGTACCATTCAAGTTAATTCAAAAGAGAACACGGTTTTCACGCTCACCTTCAACTAGCCCTAAGCCGGGCCACCCAACTCCTTAAAGGGATCCCAAAAGTGCTTTTCAAAGTCGATAATTTGGTTGTCGACTACGGTTATCCCTTCATTTTCGAGCAATTGTTGCATAAGGTTGGTACCGTCAAAATGGTGTTTTCCTGTAAGCAACCCGATTTTATTGACTACCCTGTGAGCGGGTATTTCCGGCATACTACCGGCTCCGTTCATGGCCCAACCGACCATTCGTGCACTACGGGCGGCCCCTAGATATTTGGCAATGGCCCCGTAGGAAGTCACGCGCCCCTCGGGTATGAGCCGGGCCACTTCGTATACTTTCTGAAAGAAATTTTTATTGTCAGGATTCATTACCGAAACACGATTCTTAAAATAGTTATAATCAATAAGACCAACATGAGCGCGCTGATAATATAGTTACTATTCTTTGAAAATCGGTTCGATTTATGCTCAAGTTTATTGAAGTACACCGCGTACATATAAAGTACCGTAAAGGTTCCGCTACCTGCCGCCAAAATAAATACAAGGATATCCCAAGCCTGAAATTTGATCCAGCCGGAGGCGTTCCACATGATATTGAGTCCGCTATAATAGGGTATGGTCAACAGATTCAATGCGGCCAACAACATTCCCTTAAAAAAACTGTTCTTCTTGCTGACCTTGACAATTTTCGGGGCCTTCTTTTTGTTTTTGCGCCCTGCGATAAAAAAATACACCATAAAAAAACCGAAGACCCCAAGGGCAATTCTCAAGAGCACGTCTATTACTTCGGGATTTTTATGTAAAAACCTTGAAATATAGACCGCAACGGTAGCCTGAAGAATGACTACGGTAGCCACCCCTAAGCCAAAAATAATTCCGTTCAGCTTACCTTTTTCCACACTCACCTTTGCCGCATTCATATTCAACAGCCCTGGTGGTACCGTCGCTATAAAGGCCGCCGAAAAAGTAGCAAAAAAAAGTAGCAAAAGATGCAACATGCCTAGTGGATCTTAAATTGGATATAGGTTATGGGTTTCCCTTTTTCAAGATACTGTTTTTCGTAGAAAGTTTGAAGTTCCAAAACCTCTTTTGGGCTTCCTTCATTTTTGTATACGTCATGGTTGGCGTAATTCACTGTCAGTCCTAAACCATGCAAAAGCCCCAAAGTATAACCGTGCATAAACTCACTATCGGTCTTTAGGTGCATTAGGCCGTCAGGACGTAATATTTTCCTGTATTTGGCCAAGAAACTTTCGTTGGTCATTCGATGTTTTGTACGCTTGTACTTTATTTGGGGATCAGGAAAGGTTATCCAGATTTCGGAAACCTCATCCTTGGCAAAGAGTTCGTCTACCAGTTCGATCTGTGTTCTTAGGAAGGCTACGTTCTTGAGATCATCCTCGAGTGCCGTCTTGGCCCCACGCCACAACCTTGCCCCCTTGATATCGATACCTATAAAATTCTTATTGGGGTCTTGCTTGGCCAAGCCTACGGTATATTCGCCCTTACCACAGCCCAGCTCCAACACAATAGGATTGTCGTTCTTAAAAAAATCGTTCCACTTGCCCCTTAACCCGAAACCTTGTTTTACGGCTTCCCTGCTTGGTTGAATGACATTTGGAAAAGTCTCGTTCTCCTTAAAGCGTTTCAGTTTGTTTTTACTTCCCAATGGTATAAAATTAAATTTTTGGTGAGGCTTTGGCCAGCTGTTTCTCTTTTGCTTTTTCCAAAGTAAAAGAAAATTCCGAACCTACACCCATTTCACTTTCCACATATATCTTTTCCCCGTGCGCCTCAACGATATGCTTTACAATAGCAAGGCCTAGACCAGAACCTCCTTCGCTGCGGCTACCGCTTTTATCCACCCTATAGAAACGTTCAAAAAGGCGGGGTATGTGTTGTTTCGGAATACCTTCTCCGTTATCGGTTACCCTAACGATTACCTTGTTCTTGATCAGGTTTTCCACACTTACCTCGGTAGTACCGTTGGTATGTCCGTATTTTATGGAGTTTACAAGAAAATTGGTTACTACTTGCTGTATTTTTTCCTTATCGGCGAATACTATAATAGGCTCGTCATACTCCATATCAAAAGTAAGTATGATCTTCTTTTTGGCCGATTTCATTTCCAAAAGATCGAAGACATTTTGAATGAGCTCAATAATATCAAAAGGCTCCCTCTTCAGATTAAGGTCGCCTACCTCCAACTTGGTAATAAGGTCAAGGTCTTTCACGATATAGATAAGTCGATCCACCCCCTTACTGGCCCTTTGAAGGTACTTTCGGCGTACATTTTTATCGTCTATGGCCCCGTCCAATAGGGTTTCTATATACCCTTGAACGGTAAACAGCGGTGTTTTAAGCTCGTGCGATACGTTGCCGAGAAAATCTTTCCGGTACTCTTCCCTAATTTTGAGCGTATCGATCTCTATACGTTTGTCTTTGGCAAATTTCCCGATTTCCTCGGTAAGGGTTTTCATGTCGGTAGTAATGGGACCAGAGACAATCGAAGACGTTTCCAACATAGCCACATCATCGTATATTTTCTTTATCCGGCGGTAGATAAACTTTTCTATCCGCACCTGTAAAACGGTAAAACTAATAGGAAACAACAAAAAGGAGGTAACGATAATGACTACCCAATTAAAAGCATTGAAAAGGAGCAAAAACAGCGCCAACAGCAAAACAAAGATTACGGTAATCATAAAAGAAGACCGTAGCGCAAAGCGGTATGACCTTCTTAATCTAGGAGGCATAAAAAAAGTGTTTAATATTCGCTACGGAACCTTTATACGTCATTTCAGGGCATTTTTCGGCGTTCAAAACCCAATCAAGGGGAGAACGGCCCAAAATTACTATAAAAAAGACGTATTACTTAACGATGTAGATTTTATTAGAGCACAAACTTGTAGCCTACACCTTTTACGGTCTTGAAATGATGCTCCCCGATTTTCTCACGAAGCTTTCTAATATGCACGTCGATCGTACGTCCACCGACCACGACTTCATTGCCCCAGACCCTATCTAGTATAACTTCCCTTTTAAAAACCTTATTGGGTTTTGAAGTCAACAGGGCCAAAAGTTCAAATTCTTTTCTAGGCAGAACGATTTCTTGGCCATCGTTCATTATTTTGTATTCTTCCCTATTGATTACAATATTGCCCACCTTAACAATATCATCCTGCGGGGCACTTTCTTCCTTTAACCTTCTTAAAAGGGCCTTCACCTTACTGACCAGAACTTTCGGTCTAATGGGCTTGGTAATATAATCATCGGCCCCGGCATCAAAACCGGCCACTTGCGAATAGTCTTCGCCGCGTGCCGTAAGAAAAGTTATGATAGAGTTCTCCAGTCCGGCCGTGTTTCTAATAGTCTCACAAGCCTCTATACCGTCCATCTCGGGCATCATCACATCCAGTATTATCAAATGGGGCTGCTTCTTCTTTGCCATGGCTACGCCTTCAACTCCATTCTTGGCCGTAAAGACTTGATAGCCTTCGGTAGTAAGATTGTACCCGACAATTTCTAGAATGTCCGGCTCGTCGTCTACCAATAATATCTTAATGTCTTTCTTTTTCATAAGGTGTGTAAAGATGGTTATTTCGTCAAAAGTAAATATAATACCGACATTCCGGGGTCTCTTAACGTTGATTTAATATAGTAACGTTAGGCTAACCTTATCGCAATAAAGGTTTAACATGCACATAACTCGACTTTTACCTCACGTAGCGTTATTTGCCTTGTTTAATAATTGAGTAGAACTAAATAACACTCAAACATTTATAATGAAACTAAATAGTAACGAAATGAAAAAATCTCTTTTCTCTTTATTGGCCTTTGCGTCACTCGCCATTATTTCTTCTTGTAGTAGCGACGACGGTGGTCCAACCCCTAATCCCAATCCTGATCCAGAGGGTGAGGAAATAACTAAAACGGGTATTATTACGGAGGACGAAACCTGGGAAGCCGAAAATATCTATATATTGGATGGCAGGGTAGTTGTAAGCGAAGGTGCTACTCTCACCATTGAGCCAGGTACTATTATAAAAGGCGAAGAAGGCCTAGAATCACTTGCTTCGGCATTAATCATCGACCAGGGTGGTAAAATTATGGCAGAGGGTACGCCTAGCAGCCCTATTATCTTTACCTCGGTACTCGACGACATCGAGCAAGGAGAGACCACAGGTACCCTCAACGATTCCGACACCGGTCTTTGGGGAGGAATCATCGTTCTTGGAAAGGCCCCCATCTCGGTGAACGGCGACGTTGAAACGGCACAAATCGAAGGATTGCCGGCCGACGAGTCGTACGGACAGTACGGAGGTAGCGACGCTGCCGACAATTCGGGCGTTATCAAATACGTTTCCATCAGACACGGTGGTATCACCATAGGACAGGACAACGAAATCAACGGACTGACCCTTGGCGGTGTTGGTTCGGGAACCGTAATAGACCATGTAGAGGTCGTATCGAACCAAGACGACGGTATCGAATGGTTCGGTGGAACCGTAAACGTAAGCAATGCCTTGGTATGGGCGCAAGGCGACGACGGTTTCGATGCCGACCAGGCATGGAGCGGAACCCTTTCGAACGGAGTAGTCATCATGGGCGGAGAATCAGGTACAGGTCTTGAGCTTGACGGCCCCGAAGGAAGCGCAGCTACCGAGGGCGGATTTACAATGGAAAACATAACCCTTATCGGTGCAGGCACCTCAAGCAAGTACGCCGACCTTAGGGACGGGCTCATCGCCAACCTGAACAACGTATTCGCATACGGGTTCGGATCTGATGCCTCCGTAAAGGTTGACGGTGCCGACTCGGCCACCGAGCTTGCCGCAGACCGAATTACTTTCTCTAACTGGGAGATCGTTCTGCCCGAAGGACAGGTAATCGGAGATATCTTCTCTGGCGACTTCAATGCCGGTGACGAAACCAAGTTTACAGACAACGCTACCGCCGTTGGAACAGGAAGCATCGGTGCCGATATTGATGTATTTGGATGGACATTGGCCGCCAGCAAAGGAGCTATATCAGCTAAGCCCATTGGAGCTACCATTACAAAAAAAGGTATTCTTACCGAAGATGAAACTTGGACGGCCGAAAACATCTATATATTGGATGGCAGGGTAGTTGTCGATGAAAACGTAACCCTTACCATTGAAGCCGGTACCATTATAAAAGGCGAAGAAGGCCTAGAGTCTCTTGCTTCTGCATTGGTAATCGACCAAGGAGGTATGATTATGGCAGAGGGAACAGCAGATAAGCCCATTATCTTTACCTCGGTACTCGACGACATCGAGCAAGGAGAGACCACAGGTACCCTCGACGATTCCGACACCGGTCTTTGGGGAGGAATCATCGTTCTTGGAAAGGCCCCCATCTCGGTGAACGGCGACGTTGAAACGGCACAAATCGAAGGATTGCCGGCCGACGAGTCGTACGGACAGTACGGAGGTAGCGACGCTGCCGACAATTCGGGCGTTATCAAATACGTTTCCATCAGACACGGTGGTATCACCATAGGACAGGACAACGAAATCAACGGACTGACCCTTGGCGGTGTTGGTTCGGGAACCGTAATAGACCATGTAGAGGTCGTATCGAACCAAGACGACGGTATCGAATGGTTCGGTGGAACCGTAAACGTAAGCAATGCCTTGGTATGGGCGCAAGGCGACGACGGTTTCGATGCCGACCAGGCATGGAGCGGAACCCTTTCGAACGGAGTAGTCATCATGGGCGGAGAATCAGGTACAGGTCTTGAGCTTGATGGCCCCGAAGGAAGCGCAGCTACCGAGGGCGGATTTACAATGGAAAACATAACCCTTATCGGTGCAGGCACCTCAAGCAAGTACGCCGACCTTAGGGACGGGCTCATCGCCAACCTGAACAACGTATTCGCATACGGGTTCGGATCTGATGCCTCCGTAAAGGTTGACGGTGCCGACTCGGCCACCGAGCTTGCCGCAGACCGAATTACTTTCTCTAACTGGGAGATCGTTCTGCCCGAAGGACAGGTAATCGGAGATATCTTCTCTGGCGACTTCAATGCCGGTGACGAAACCAAGTTTACAGACAATGTTGCTTCCATTGCGTCTAAGGACGATGCCAACACTGGTGCCGATATATCAGTGTTTTCATGGACCCTTGCCTCTGGTGAATTGGGCTTGTAACACAAGAATAAAACAAAAGAAAACAAATGTCCAAAGGCTTGAAAATAAGCCTTTGGACTATTTTATTAAAAAATTGAGCGCTACATAAACGAACATAAAATGTTGAAAAAAATTCTCTTTGTGACCACCCTTGTTTTTGCGCAATGGTGCTTTTGTCAAACAGGCACCATATCCGGAAAAATGATGGACGGTGAGTTTAATGACGTACTTCCATTTGCCAATGTATTGATAAAGGGAACCACCATAGGGACCTCGTCCGACTTTGAGGGAACCTATTCCTTGGAAGTAGAGCCCGGCACTTACACCGTAACCTTTTCCTACCTAGGATACACATCAAAGGAAATTACCGATGTTGTGGTCGAAGCAGATAAAACAGTAGAGGTAAACATAACCTTAGAACCTGCATCTTCACAATTAGACGAAGTGGTCGTTACCACCACCGTAAGCAAAAACACGGAAGCCTCAGTTTTAAATCTTCAGAAAAATTCGGTAACCCTTATGGACGGGCTATCGTTGGAAGCCATGAAAACCACAGGGGCAAGCAATATTGCCTCCGCTATCAAAAGCGTACCCGGCGTATCGGTACAAGAAGGAAAATATGTATACGTCAGAGGTTTGGGCGACCGTTACACCAAAACCATTTTAAACGGCATGGACATACCCGGACTAGACCCCGACAAGAACACGGTGCAAATGGATATTTTCCCTACGAACATTCTAGAAAACGTAATAGTCCTTAAATCGGCCGCGGCAGAATTGCCTGCCGACTTTACGGGCGGTGTAGTAAACATTGTCACCAAAGATTTTCCCGCACAAAAACACATGTCCATTTCCGCTTCGGTAGGATACAACCCCAGCATGCACTTCAAAGACAACTACCTCGGCTACGAAGGAGGGGCCACCGATTTCCTAGGCTTCGACGACGGTACCCGGGAATTGCCTATTCCGGCCAATACCGACATTCCCAATCCGTCCAACTCCAGCGAAAATGGCAGTTTGGAAGGCATTACCCGCTCATTTGACAAAACCTTGGCCGCCGAACGACAAAATTCAAAACCTGATTTCAGTTTGGGATTCAGCTATGGCAATCAATTCGATGTAGGAGACGACAAACTCGGTTTTATCGCATCGCTGGATTACAAGAATACGACCACCTTTTATAATGGTTTCGAAAATGGTATCTATCAAAAAGCCGCTGAAAGCGATACCTACGAACTGCGTTTCGACCGAAGACAACAAGGAGATGTAGGCTCGAACAATGTATTGGCCTCGGTATTGACCGGCCTATCCTATAAAACCGGAAAATCGAAGTACAAGTTAAACTTTCTACACATTCAAAACGGTGAGTCGCGCGCGGCTTTTTTCGACCAGGAAACAGCTATTTCAAATGCCATAGACGTAGTTAAGGACAACCTCGAATATACCCAAAGTTCGGTTTCCAATATTTTGCTTTCAGGAAAGCACACCTCTGAAGACGCTTCCTTTGTTACCGAATGGAATGTATCGCCGACCTTGACCAATGTTCACGATAAAGACGTAAGACTAACTACCTTTACCGTTGATCCCGATGGGTTTTCAATAAGCTCGGATGCCGGTTTTCCCCAACGCCTTTGGAGAAACCTTAAAGAGGTCAACGCTGTTGGCAAGGTCGATTTTTCCAAAAGCTATGAAATGTTCGGCAACAAGTCCATGTTAAAATTTGGAGGACTCTACAGCTACAAGCAAAGGGAATACGACATACAAAACTACAACATTGCCTTTCGCCAATTTACCACTGCCGACCTCAATGGTGATGCAAATGCAATCTTGGCCGACGAAAATATATGGACCGCAGAAAGTAATTCGGGATCGTACATCAGGGGAAATTTTCAACCCGCAAACAGTTATGATGCCGAGCAGAATACCCTAGCAGCGTATCTTTCGAACGAATTCAAGTTTTCCGATAAGTTTCGCGCCATTTTAGGCCTAAGGGCAGAACAGTTTACCACCTATTTTACAGGGCAAAACAATACGGGGAGCCAGGTCTATGACCACGAAAAGACCATAGATGAACTCGATTTCTTTCCTTCGGCAAATTTAATCTATGGATTTAAGGAAAACATGAACTTTAGGCTATCGTATTCTAGAACCACGGCAAGACCCAGTTTTAAGGAACTTTCTGTAGTGCAAATTCCCGACCTTTTAACCGGAATCCTCTTCTTGGGCAATTTAGACTTGGCCCCGACCTATATCGACAATTTCGATTTTAGATACGAAGTATTCGGCAACAGTGCCCAAATGATTGCATTCAGTAGTTTTTATAAAAAGTTCAAAAACCCGATTGAAATTGTCGCCTATGATATTACGGCGCCTAACCAATTTACCCCACGTAACGCCCCTTCAGCAAGTGTATTCGGCGTGGAGCTCGAAGCCCGAAAAAACTTTGGGTTTATTTCCGAAGGCCTTAAAGACCTAAGCCTTAACCTCAATGTTTCGATTATCGATTCGCAAATTGATATGGCCAAGGGCGAAGGCCAAGAATATGAATCGAGACAAATTTTTGCCAGGGACGGAGAGGCTATCGACGACAACAGACAATTACAAGGCCAGTCACCTTTCTTGATCAATCTAGGCCTGAAATACGACAATAGAGACAGTGGTCTTGAAACCGGGATCTTTTATAACGTTCAAGGCAAGACCTTGCAAGTTGTTGGTTTCGGACAAAATCCCGATGTATTTACCCAGCCTTTCAGCAGCTTAAATTTCAATATCTCCAAGACCTTTGGAGAGGAGCAACGTTCGAAAATAAGCTTCAAGGTAAACAACTTGCTCGGTGACACACGCGAGAGCCTATATGAGTCTTACAACACTCCCGATCAAAGATTTTCGTACAGAGACCCTGGAACTTCTTTCTCTTTAGGATATAGCCTTTCTTTTTAAGGCCCTACCATAATATCATGAAAAACCCCGCAAATGCGGGGTTTTATATTTTCAACAAAAATCCTGCAAAGCCAAAGGTCAATTATTCGGAATGCTCCAATAGGCTCCTTTTAAGATAAAACCTATAACTCGTCCAAAAAAAAGGAAGCTGTTTCTTAAAAAGAATACATAAGCAATACTTTGGACACCACCATTCATACATATATTCCTACAAAATATAAAATCGAACAACGATCAAACTAAAGATTTCGTATATTTGTGGTATACTATTTGCTCACATAATCATATGAAGCACTTTTACTTGGTAATTACTTTCTTATGTATCTCCTTTTCCTATGGCCAAGACGCCAAAGGTAATGGTGATATTAAAGGGTTTAAACTTTATCCCAACCCCGTCACGAACGGCAAGGTATATATTAGCACCTCAGAAAGTACGCCCAAGCAGATTGCCATATATGATGTGTTAGGCACCCAGGTGCTACAAACACAGATTAACGGTACCGAACTCAATCTTTCCGAGCTTGATGCCGGCGTATACGTCCTACGCGTTTACCAAAACAACAAAGTAGCGACAAGAAAGTTGATCGTAAAGTAATTACAATCGATTTCACTCGAATCAGCCTTGCCTGCGCTTATTACCCTATTTTTTTCGTTTGACAAACCAACGGAGCCC
Source organism: Zobellia sp. OII3 (assembly GCF_002211465.1). Classification (NCBI taxonomy): domain Bacteria; kingdom Pseudomonadati; phylum Bacteroidota; class Flavobacteriia; order Flavobacteriales; family Flavobacteriaceae; genus Zobellia; species Zobellia sp. OII3. The sequence goes on from NZ_MWRZ01000001.1 coordinate 416,465, forward strand.
CTTTCGATAAACGGTCCCAAAATTACGACGAACGGACCACCCTATACCGTTTTCCATACAGTTCGTCTATTTTCACAACATTTTAGCCGACCTACAACCTTCATTAGCTACCTTTGGACCGTTGATCCCAAATCAATAATCTATGCGTATAACCTACTTCATACTTATGTGTGTATTCACCCTTGGTGCGTCCGCCCAAGATGCTTTCGATTTTCAAAATCAGAAAAGCGAAGAAATCCCAGGCTTTAAAATATACCCCAATCCAGCCTTCACCGATGTTGTCAATGTCATAACCAGAGACAACCACTTAAAACAGGTAAGGGTCTACGACGTGTTCGGGGAAATTGTACTCTCTGAAAAAATATCAAGAAGTAACCTGAACATATCCGGCTTGGTCCCTGGCGTCTACGTTTTGCAAGTAACCGAAAACAAAAAGACGAGCAACAGAAAGTTGGTGATAAAATAATCCCAAAGAAAAAGCTCCCTTTCAGGAGCTATTCAATCTAATTAAAAAAACAAGTATTATGTTTTTGCATTACCCTAAATTAAGGGATAATGTACGGCTTACAAGATTTCGACCACTTCTATATCGAATACCAAATCTTTACCGGCCAATGGATGGTTCCCATCCACTACAATAGTCTCTTCCTTTACATCGGTTACGACCAAATTGATCTCTTGCCCACTTTGCGTCTGAGAAACAAGTCCCATTCCCACTTTTGGCTCAATATCTTGAGGCAATTGACTTTTAGGCACTTCTTGTATCAACTCGGTTCTAGGCAAACCGTAAGCCTCCTCCTTAGGAATATTAACGGTTTTCTTCTCATTGACCTTCATATCAATAAGTCCTTTTTCAAAACCTGGTATCAACTGGCCTTGACCTAGGGTGAACTCAATAGGCTCTCCCCTTTCCACAGAGCTGTCAAAAACCTCTCCAGTGGCCAACTTGCCTGTATAATGTACCTTTACTTTATCGTTCTCTTTAACTTGACTCATATTATCATTTTAAAAAAAAACAGCAAAATGCTATTTTTTAACTATTTCGGTAAAGGTACAGGTATAAAAACGGCTACAAAATCTTTAACCCCAGCCCCCTAGGTATTTAGAAAACATTAACATAATTTTCTGTATTCGTTAAAATAATTAACATTTAAGGAAGTTGGTTTTAAGCGAGTAGCCTTTGTAAACAAAATTATCCACTTTTACCCATATCGTTTATTTTATACGGCAAAGGATATCGCTACTTTTGCCAAAGTATTTTCAATTATGGACGGTAAGCAAATCTTCAATATCGAATCAAAAGGTGAATTTGATGTACAGGCCCTCAAAGTCTTTAGGCATCAATATGACCAAAATGAGGTGTATCGTGAATTTTGTTCGTATTTGGGAAAATCTACCGAGAACGTCAGGGATATAAGCGAAATTCCCTTCCTCCCCATTTCCTTCTTTAAATCGAAGGAAATCATTTCCGGAAAAAAACACCCGGAAGCCATCTTTACAAGTAGTGGTACCACCGGAAGCCAGACCAGCAAGCATATTGTAAACCGCATCGCCCTTTACGAGCAGAGTTTTCGAAAAGCTTTTAGCCTGTTTTATGGAAACATAGAAGACTATTGCGTATTGGCCCTACTACCTTCTTATCTCGAACGTGAGGGATCTTCGCTCATCTACATGGTAGACGACATGATCCAAAAGAGCAAACACCCCGACAGCGGCTTCTACCTTCACGACCTTGATGGTCTGCGAGAAAAATTGATCGCCCTAGATGCCAGCGGGCAGAAAGTTCTATTGATAGGAGTGTCTTTTGCCCTTCTCGATATGACAGAGAGCCACTCGCTTCGGCTAAACCATACCATTGTTATGGAAACTGGAGGGATGAAAGGGCGCAGAAAAGAATTGATCCGCGAAGAATTGCACCACATCCTAAAAAAAGGATTCGGTGTTCAGTCCATACATTCCGAATATGGAATGACCGAACTACTGTCACAGGGCTACTCTAAGGGAAACGGTATTTTTGAGACCCCACCTTGGATGAAAATACTAATACGCGATACTGAGGATCCATTGACCTATCAAGGCCATCAAAAAACGGGAGGCATAAATGTCATCGATTTAGCCAATATAGATTCTTGCGCCTTTATCGCAACGCAAGACCTAGGCAAAACCTATACAAACGGTAGCTTTGAGGTGCTCGGTAGGTTTGATCATTCCGATGTAAGGGGATGCAATCTAATGGTGCTTTAAAGCCCCAGGATCTTGGCATCTACAAAGAAAGTAGAATTCACGTCAATTTCATGATCCGTACTGATCAATTCATCCGTCACCGTTTTTAAACGAAGGTTGAACTTGTCTTTTTTAATATATTCTTTTAAGTCTACATCAAGTACATCTACATCTAAAACATCGCCTACATTTTCATCGACAACCTCTTTTGAAGCTATTTTAATCTCATCAAGGCCCTCTGCTGAAATATAAACGACCAAGGACTCAAGAAAACTAAAATCACTATCGTCAGGTGATGTGATTACCAGCTGTAACCGGGTCAGTTTAATTTCCTCGATAAGGTCTTTACGGGTATCGTTTACCTCAAACTGCGAATCTGAATTGGTTTCCATGTCCGGTGTGAACATGTCGAACGGAAGGTCTACACCCGCCGTAGAAGGGATGGTTACCTGACTTTTATATTCTAGATCGAACTTGGTGAGTTCATCTAACTTATCACAAGAAACGAGCGTTACAAAAACGGCGAGAACCAATATAAAAATACGCATCAAATAAAGGGTTTAAAAACGTTACTGTTCGATAACGCCTTTAAACCCCTTTTATTCTAATTATCCGGCAATTAACATCGCCCGATCAGTTCACTACCAAAACAAAATAGTTCTTTTTGCCTCGTTGCAAGAGTACAAATTTGCCATTGATCAGATCGTTTTCGCCAATCTGGTAATCGGCCTTTACTTTTTCCTTGTTTACGGAAATGGAATTCTGCTTCAGCTCCCTACGGGCTTCACTGTTGGAAGTCAAGAATCCGGTCTTATCGGCCAAAGCCCCGATCATATCCAATCCGGGAGTGAGCTCAGACTTCGAAATTTCAGCCTGTGGCACACCGTCAAAAACATCTAAAAAAGTCTTTTCGTCCAAGTTTTTAAGGTCTTCCGAAGTCGACTTTCCAAAAAGGATATTACTTGCTTTTTGGGCATTCCCCAAATCTTCCTGTGAATGCACCATTACGGTAATCTCTTCTGCCAAGCGCTTCTGCAAGACCCTCATATGTGGGGCTTCTTGATGCTCCTTTATCAATGCCTCTATTTCGTCCTTACTCAGAAAAGTAAATATTTTGATGTATTTCTCGGCATCGACATCTGAGGTATTCAACCAATATTGATAAAACTTATAGGGGGAGGTCCGCTCCGCATCCAACCAAATATTACCGCCTTCGGTCTTACCGAACTTGGTTCCATCGGCCTTGGTAATCAACGGACAGGTCAAGGCATAGCCTTTTCCATTTCCTATTCTTCGGATCAGCTCAGTACCTGTAGTAATGTTTCCCCACTGATCACTACCTCCCATTTGCAAGGTGCAATTATAATTTTGATAGAGGTATAGAAAATCGTAGCCCTGTACCATCTGATAAGTGAACTCGGTAAAGGACATTCCTTCTTTAGATTCGGCCGAAAGTCGTTTTTTTACGGAATCCTTGGCCATCATATAGTTTACGGTAATGTGTTTTCCAACATCCCTGATAAAATCCAAGAAGGTAAAGTCTTTCATCCAGTCGTAATTATTGACCAAAATCGCGGCATTCTCGGCATCGCCATCAAAATCCAAAAATCGCGACAACTGCCCTTTTATGGCTTCTTGATTATACCGAAGGGTAGCTTCATCCAACAGATTACGCTCTGCCGATTTTCCGGAAGGATCCCCGATCATGCCCGTGGCACCGCCAATAAGGGCATAAGGCTTATGGCCGGCCAACTGAAAATGGCGGAGCATCATCACCCCTACCAAATGACCGATGTGCAATGAATCTGCGGTCGGGTCTATACCTACATAGGCCGATTGCATTTCATTCATCAGGTGTTCTTCCGTTCCGGGCATCGCATCGTGCAACATGCCTCTCCATTTTAATTCTTCTACAAAGTTTGAAGTCATGTTCGTTCTGTTCTGAAAATTGAGCTACAAATATAAAAGTAAATCATCGCCCAACCCCCGAATAATAGCGGAAATTATTCCCGGCGATTTGCTAACTTTGAGGCATGGTATTGGTAACGGGCGGAACGGGGTTAGTAGGCTCACATCTTTTATTGAAATTGGTGCAGAACGGTGATTCCGTTCGAGCCATATATAGGAAAGGCAGTAATCTTGAGCGCGTAGCCAAGGTCTTTGGCTATTATACCGACGATGCCCAAGCCCTTTTCAATAAAATAGAATGGGTCGAGGCCGATATTACCGACATTCCCGCCCTTGAAAGCGCCTTTGACCAGGTCAGCCAAGTCTACCATACCGCTGCCCTTATTTCCTTCGACCCTAAAAAATTCGACATCCTCGAAAAAATAAATACCGAGGGCACGGCCAATGTGGTCAACCTCTGTATTGCCCACAAAATCAAAAAACTGTGCTACACCAGTACGATCGGGGCTATCGGCAAAAGCATGGGCAATGCCATGGCCAACGAAGAAAACCCGTGGACATCAAGAGAGGCCAATGTATACGGACTCACAAAACAGGCTGCGGAAATGGAGGTTTGGCGCGGCTCACAGGAAGGACTATCGGTAGTAATGGTAAATCCGGGGGTAATTATCGGCCCGGGCTTTTGGAACAGTGGCAGTGGCGACCTTTTTACCGTCGCCCAAAAAGGATATCGTTTTTACCCCCCTGGGGGAACCGGCTTTATAACCGTTTACGATGTAGTTAAAATGATGGTGTCGTTAATGGGTTCCGAAATCAGCAATGAACGCTATATTGCCGTGGCCGAGAACCTGACGTTTAAAGAAATCCTTACAAAGATTACATCTGAACTGGGTATCAAGCCCCCCACTACCCCATTAAAATATTGGCAACTTGAAGTCGGAAGGTGGTTCGACTGGCTTAAAAACCTCTTCCTTCAAAATGGGCGCCGGATTACAAAAAACTCCATCCGCTCCTTAAAAAATAGGGAAATATACGACAACCAAAAAATCAAGACCGACCTTGGTTTTGAGTTCGAAGCCCTAGACGAAGCTATATCGTTTTGCTGTAAGCGGTTTACCGAAGAGTGTCTTTAGCCTTTTTGGCCTTTGCTTTTTCCCTTTCGAGTTTTTCCTTGGCCACCCGAATACTGTCGTTCAGTTTTTTTTGCTCTTCCAGTTCCTTGCTTTTTTTCTCAAGGTTGGTCTCTACCTTTTTATAGATTTTTTCGTACTCTACGGGAAGTGAAGCGTAGTAACGGTCGCTTTCCACGAATTGCAGACTGTCAATGTCGTATTTTTTAAAGATATAGTCCATGGGCTCAATGCCGTTTTCCCTAAGCACTTCCAAATTGGTCGTCTTGGCGGCATTGACAATAGCCAGGTCTTGGAGTATCTCAACCATTTTTTCTTGAGGAATGAGGTTTTCCGGCTTCTCTAAAAGTGTTTCGTTGCACGAGACCAAAACCAAAAACATCAAGGCTATCGTTAAAAATCTCATATTATCTATTGAAGGTTAGTCGTTTTGCCCTGCGTTCGGCAGAGAAATTTCCATTTTCATAGGCCAAATGACCGTTTACAAAGGTATGCGTAACGGTCGACTTAAACGTAGTGCCTTCAAAAGGCGACCATTTACACTTGTAAGCGATGTTCTCCTTGGTCACTTGATAAGGCGCATTTAGATCCACCACTACCAAATCGGCAAAATACCCTTCCCTGATAAAACCTCGTTTCTCAATCTGAAAAAGTATGGCCGGGTTATGGCTCATTTTCTGTACTACCTTTTCCAGTGAAATCACCTTTTCCCGAACCTTTTCCAACAGGGCGGGAAGCGCATGTTGCACCAAGGGACCGCCCGAAGGGGCTTTGGTATATACATTATCTTTTTCGCCCAACAAATGTGGGGCGTGGTCAGTAGCGATCACATCTATACGGTCGTCCAGCAAGGCCTTCCACAAGCGGTCTCTATCCTCTGCGGCCTTTACGGCCGGATTCCACTTGATCAAGGTGCCCTTGGTGTCATAATCCTCCTCGGAAAACCAAAGGTGGTGCACACATACTTCGGCCGTTATCTTTTTCTGCTCTAGCGGGATATCGTTTCTAAAAAGATCCGTTTCCTTTCCGGTAGACAAATGAAACACATGCAGTCTCGCCCCGGTTTTTTCGGCCAGTGCTATGGCTTTCGAAGACGAAAGGTAGCACGCTTCGACACTACGGATCTTAGGATGGTATTTTACGGGAATGTCATCTCCGTACTTCGCCTTATACTCGGCGAGGTTTCTTTTTATAGTCCCCTCATCTTCGCAATGGGCGGAAATCACCATTTCGGTGTTCTTGAAAATCTTCTCTATAACCTCCTCGTCATCGACCAGCATATTACCTGTTGAAGACCCCAAAAAGAGTTTCACTCCCGAGCAGGCATTTTTATCCAATCGCTTTAACTCTTCCAGGTTGTCATTGGTACCCCCAAAAAGAAAAGAATAATTGGCAAAGCTAGACCGGGCGCCCATTTCAAATTTCTCTTCGAGCTTTTCAATGGTTGTCGTCTGAGGTGTGGTATTGGGCTGTTCCATATAAGTGGTAATCCCTCCGGCTACCGCCGCCCTACTTTCTGAGGCAATGTCGCCCTTATGAGTGAGGCCCGGCTCCCTAAAATGTACCTGGTCGTCGATTACCCCCGGTAAAAGGTACCTGCCCTGAACATCGATTACTTCGGCAGTATCATCTGAGATATTGGCGGCTATCTTCTCTATCAAGTCGCCCTTTATCAAAAGATCTCCTTCAAAAATCGAGTTTTCGTTTACGATTCTGGCATTCTTTATCAACACTTTTCCCATACTAAAACCTAGATTTTTGAAACATGCTCCGTATTTTCATCATAAAAACACCAAAGATGGCCTCTTTTATTATAGATCCCGACATTTTCGATTTTCCCCTGACCCTATCCCTAAAAATAATGGAAACCTCTTCTATCTTATAATTCTTTAGATAGGCCCTGAATTTCATTTCTATCTGAAAAGCATAACCTACAAAGCGAACGGAATCTAAATTGATATTTTCTAAGACATGACGCCTATAGACCACAAAACCAGCCGTCGGATCGTGAACGCGCATTCCGGTAATCATCTTTACATAAAACGAGGCCCCATACGATAGCAAGACACGTTGAAGCGGCCAATCGACCACGTTCACCCCTTTTTTATATCGGGAACCTACCACCACATCGGCTCCATTGGCACAAGCCCTGTACAACCTTAACAGGTCTTCGGGATTGTGTGAAAAATCGGCATCCATCTCAAAAATATAATCGTACTTCCTTTCAATGGCCCATTTGAACCCATGAATGTAGGCCGTACCCAAACCCGATTTCTCTTTACGTACTTCCAGGAAGAGTTGTTCCGGAAATTCTTGCTGCAACTCCTCTACCTTTGCAGATGTCCCATCGGGAGAGTTGTCATCAACTATCAAAACATGAAATTTCTTATTGAGGACAAAGACAGCTCGAATTATAGCTTCTATATTCTCTATCTCATTGTAGGTGGGGATTATAACTAGACTATCTGACACGGATACGATTGAGTTTTGACAAAAATAGCATTTTAAAAGTCACCGAAAAATGACAACTATCGAATTGTGATATTTTTAAAGGTTGGCTATCTATCAGAATTTGTAATTTTGAGCGTTGTTAATTGTGACAGGCCAAGCCTAAACCCGAGATCCCGACCAAGAATGAAGTCTAAACTACCCCGATTATTTTTAATTATACTAGGAATTGGTTTTCTGATCAACCTGCTTCAGTCGTATTTTACACCGCTCATTTTTGATGAGGCCTATTATTGGCATTTCGCAAAAAAGATGTCTTGGGGCTATTTTGACCACCCGCCCCTAGTGGCCCTGCTCATTAAGATCAGCAGCTTTTTCTTTGATGGCGAGCTTGGGGTTCGTTTTATGAGCTGTGTACTGTCTACCGCCACATTGCTGATTTTGTGGAACACCATAGACCACCCGAAAAAAAACCAATATGTAGTGCATTATTTTGTACTCGCCTACTCGATGACGCTCTTGAACGCCTATGGTTTTTTTACACTGCCCGACACCCCATTGTTGTTCTTTACGGCACTCTTGCTCTTCCTCTATAAAAAATTCCTGGAAAAGCCCGGATTATTATGGGGCATTGCTATGGGCATCGCCATGGCAGGCTTGATGTACAGTAAATACCACGCCGCCCTGGTCATCATCTTCATTCTGTTGTCTAACCTAAAACTGGTCTTCAACAAATATGCATGGCTCTCGGTATTCATTGCGCTGTTATGTTACACCCCCCATTTCATCTGGCTTTACGAAAACGAGTTCGTCACCATAAACTACCATCTTTTCGACCGCCCCAACGACCCCTATAATTTTAATAAATACACCCTCGGCTATTTTGTAAACTTATTGGCGCTCTTCGGCCTCACCTTTCCATGGGTGTATTGGGCCCTTTTTAAGACCAAGGCCAACGATAAATTTACAAGGGCCTTATTATTTCTCGTTTACGGGGTACTTATTTTCTTCTTTATCTCAAGCTTTAACCGAAGAATACAGACCCAATGGATCATTGTCATATCCATTCCGCTTGTCATAATCGTATTCCGTTTTATGATGGAAAATGAGGTGGCGAAAAAATGGATCTATAGAATGGGGCTGACAAACATCGCCCTGATCTTATACCTCAGGGTAGGACTGGTATACGAACCCATGTCGCCCATTTATTATGAAACCCATGGGAACATAGCCTTGGCCGAAGATGTACGGGCAGCCGTAGGCGACATGCCCTTGGTCTTTGAGAACTCTTATAGAAAAGCCCCTATGTTCGCCTTTTATTCCGGCAACACTACCTACTCGCTCAACAACGAAAGCTATCGCCGAAACCAATATTCCATAGACGATTCCGAATCGAAGGTGCAGCACCAAAAAGTACTTTACCTTTCTGGCCGTGCCTCGAATGCCGACCTTACTTTCACAAAAAGTAACGGCAGTAAAATCTACGGCAGATACATCGACAACTTTGAATCGTTCAGAAAGCTAAAAACCTTGCTCGATGGACCTATCGATTTCAACCTTGAAAAAGAACAGACCTTTCAACTGTACAATCCCTACGATTTTGAAATCGACCTGAGCAAATTGCGCTTTAATGTAGCGTATATGACCGATTTCAAGATCGTCATTGACCGCCTGCCCATTAGCCCAAAACCCAATGACCCGAACATAACGAGCATTGGGGCGAAGGATACGATCACCTACACCTTTAAATTTCCAGAGCCCAAAAAATTAAAAGACCCAAAATACGTTAGAATAGGTATTATGGAGAACGGCATGAATTACGGCATCAACGGAAAAAACACCAAAATCAAATAAATGGAACCGATACTACGCACCGCGGGAACAGCCGACTGGATTACGATAATACTTATCGGCAGTATCTTATTCTTGGTCTTGGCAAAGCGCCTGTTCTATAGTCGGTTCTTGAATTTTATTATACTGCCCTTCAACAACAAGTACATTTTCATGTATGGCAAAAAAGAAAAACTGATGAACTGGTTTCATATCTTTTTTACCATTTTTCAGGTCATCAACTTTGCCTTGTTCATTTTCTTGGCTAGACAGGTTTTAAGGGAAAGCACCGAAGACATTTACCCGTTTATATATCCTATTATTTTAGCGTGTCTTTTTGGGTTTATTGTCGTAAAAATTATCTTACAGCTAGGTAACGGCTTCATTTTTGGCTCCATAAAGACCATAGGTGAACTTATTTTTAAAAAATTATCATACCTAAATTATAGTGGTATTATCATGTTTTTGGCCAACGTTATATTGGCCTACGTTGCGCAGGGCTCGAAAACCGTGGTGTATATCGCCATATTGTTGGTCCTCTTAATCAATGTAATCGGGTGGGTTACAGTATTAAGGAATCATCAAAAATTCATCACCAACTACTTTTTCTATTTTATTTTGTACCTTTGCGCTCTCGAAATTTCCCCATTTGTTATCATTGGCAGTTATCTTAAACAATAGGTTTATATGAAAGTAAAAACGATTTTGGTCTCGCAACCAGAACCGAAGATGGAAAACTCACCGTATTCGAAACTGATTGACAAGGAAAAAGTCAAAGTAGACTTTAGGCCTTTTATTCATGTTGAGGGTGTGGATGCTAAAGATGTGCGCCAGCAAAAAATAGATTTGAAAAACTATACGGCTATCATCTTGACCAGCCGCAACGCCGTTGACCATTTCTTCCGCATTGCCGAAGAAATGCGCTTTAAGGTACCCGACTCTATGAAGTATTTTTGCCAGTCGGAAGCCGTAGCGTACTATTTACAAAAATATGTAGTATACCGGAAGCGTAAAATCTATGTCGGCAAGCGAAATTTTGCCGATTTGGTTCCTTTGTTCAAAAAGTACAAAGGCGAAAAATTCCTTTTACCTTCATCTGATGCCCTCAAACCCATCATTCCAGAAATTTTGGACGGATTGGACATTGAATGGAAGCGTGGTATTTTTTACAAGACCGTGATAAGCGACTTATCTGACCTTCGCGATGTATACTATGATATCTTGGTATTCTTTAGCCCTTCGGGTATTGAATCCTTGCTACAGAATTTTCCGGATTTTGAGCAAAACGATACGCGCATTGCCGTATTCGGCAACTCGACCATAGATGCCGCTACCCAAGCCGGCCTACGCATAGACATCAAGGCTCCAACGCCTGAAACACCGTCTATGACCATGGCACTTCAAAAGTACATTACTACGGTAAACAAGAAATAAGACTTCTTGATTCAAAAACATATAAAAAACCCCCTGTTCACGAACAGAGGGTTTTCTATATTTCCAGTCTTTCGGTCGACATTTAAAACGCATAGCGCTGCGGTCCACCCCTTCGGATTTCCTCGCTGGCATAGGCTTCAAACTTCTTAAAGTTCTCCCTAAAGGCATTCGTCAACTTAAAGGCCGTAGTATAATAGGCTTCATCATCGTTCCATGTCGTACGCGGACTCAATACACTGGTAGGTACCCCTGGGCATTCCCTTGGCTGTGCAACACCAAACACCGAATGGATATGGTAATCATCATAGGTATATAGCCCCAAGTCCCCATTGAGCACGGCATTGATCATAGCCCGGGTATACTTTAGCTTCATACGCGTACCTACTCCGTAAGGACCTCCGGTCCACCCTGTATTGACCAGCCAAACGTTCACCCCGGCTTCTTTCATTTTCCTACTTAGCATTTCGGCGTATTTGGCCGGATGCAAGGGCATAAACGGTGCTCCGAAACAGGCGGAAAAAGAAGGAACAGGCTCGACTACCCCAGCTTCGGTGCCCGCAACCTTGGCGGTATAGCCCGAAATGAAATGATAGGCCGCTTGGCTCGGGGTCAATTTCGATATGGGAGGCAATACACCAAAGGCATCGGCCGTAAGGAAGAATATATTCTTAGGATTCTTACCCATGGAAGGTCGCTGCACGTTCTCAATATGGTAGATAGGATAACTCACCCTTGTGTTTTGTGTTATGGAAGTATCGGCAAAATCGACATTACCGGCCTCATCCATGACCACATTCTCTAAAATGGCGCCTTTTTTGATAGCACCGAAGATTTCGGGTTCGTTCTCTTGCGAAAGGTTGATGACCTTGGCATAGCAACCACCCTCAAAATTAAAAACGGCATTCTCATTGTTCCAACCGTGCTCATCGTCACCAATAAGTTTTCGTGAGGCATCGGTAGACAAAGTCGTTTTTCCAGTACCCGAAAGACCAAAGAATATAGCCGTATCACCATCTTTACCCACATTTGCCGAGCAGTGCATCGGCAAGGTTTTCTTCTCTACAGGAAGTATAAAGTTCAGCGCTGAGAAAATCCCTTTTTTAATTTCGCCAGTGTAGCCCGTACCCCCGATAAGCACAATTTTTCGGGTGAAGTTCAAAATTGCGAAATTGTGTTGTCGCGTACCATCGATTTCGGCATCGGCCCTAAAGCCCGGGGCATTTATCACCGTCCACTCCGGGTCAAAATTTCGCAATTCCTCTTCCGTAGGCCTGATGAACATATTATAGGCAAATTGATTTGCCCAAGGATGCTCATTGATGACCCTAATATCAATTCGATAATTAGGATCGGCACAGGCGTAACAATCGCGCACGTACAACTCCCTTTCATTCAGATAGGCAATCACCTTGTCATAAAGCGCATCGAACTTAGAGGGCTCAAAGGGAAGGTTGATATCGCCCCACCATACTTTTTTTTCGGTAATCTTATCTTTTACGATAAACCGATCCTTAGGCGACCTACCGGTAAATTCCCCGGTATTTACCGCCAAGGCCCCAGAAGAGGCTTCCTTTCCCATCTTCTTCTCAAGAGCAATGGCATGTAGCTCTGAAGGAGACAGCTGATAATGCAGATTATCGTGCGTGATACCGTACGATTTTAAAGAAATAGATTTTCTCATTTTTTGTGAATTGTTAATTCAGAGTTTGTTTTCGGGTATAAAATTATCAAAATAATAACTTTATATGCCTTAAAATGAGAATTTATTAGCGCAAATATTTATATACCCGATATCCAAATAGGCCCCAACCTACAATAAGCAAGGTACCGCCCAATGGGGTTACCAGACCGATTACCCTAAAATCAAAATCGGTCAGACTGTTAATCGCCAAGAGGTAAATAGAGAAAGAAAAACAAAAAATTCCCACCAACACAAAATAGAAAACCAACTTTTTACTAGCTTCGGGCAATGCTTGCATATTACCTAAAACCAACAACAGCAAGGCATGGTACATTTGGTATCTTACCCCGGTCTCAAAAGTTTGAATCGCATCGGCATCTACTAATTTTTCCAAACCATGAGCACCAAAAGCACCCAAAATGACAGCCATAGCCCCTAGGACGATTCCTGTTAGAAATATTGTTTTGTTCATAACTTATATGATGTATTTTTTTATAAATATAACAATCACTACCTTAGTCTCTCGTTATACCTATTAAAAGTACAAAACTAAATGTCGCGAAATATACTTGTTATCGGAGCAGGGAAATCTACCTCCTATCTTCTGGATTATTTTCTCGAAAAATCTAATGAAGAGCAACTTCACCTTACCATTGGCGACCTCAATCCAGAGTCCATTTACAAAGCCGTCAAAGACCATAAAAACTGTACGGTAATTCAACTCGACATACAGAACGAAGCCGCAAGAAAGAAAGCCATATTCGAAAGCGACATTGTGGTCTCTATGCTTCCCGCATTCTTGCACAGTAAGGTTGCCGTCGATTGTTTGGCATTGAACAAGCACTTGGTTACGGCTTCCTATGTAAGCGATAGCCTAAAGGACTTGGAGGCAGAGGTAAAGAAGAGGGGACTGGTATTTATGAATGAAATAGGCCTCGATCCCGGTATCGACCATATGAGTGCCATGCAGATCATTGACAGGATCAGGGACAAAGGCGGAAAAATACTGCTTTTTGAGTCGTTTTGCGGGGGATTGGTCGCTCCTGAAAGTGACGACAACCTATGGAATTACAAATTCACCTGGAATCCGCGAAACGTTGTCCTTGCAGGTCAAGGTGGTGCGGCAAAGTTTATTCAGGAAGGCACCTACAAATATCTTCCCTACCATAAACTGTTCCGGCGCACCGAATTTTTCGACATTGAAGGCTATGGCCGTTTTGAAGGCTACGCCAATCGAAACTCTTTAAATTACAGGGAAGCCTACGGCCTGCAAGATGTGCTCACCCTCTATCGGGGTACGATGCGCCGGGTGGGGTTTTCAAAAGCCTGGAACATGTTCGTACAACTGGGCATGACCGACGACAGTTATACCATTGAGAACTCCGAGAACATGTCTTACCGCGAGTTCACCAACCTATTTCTGCCGTATTCCCCAACAGATTCGGTAGAACTAAAACTTAGGCATTACCTTAAAATCGACCAAGACGACATTATGTGGGAAAAGCTCTTGGAGCTCGACCTTTTTAACGACCAAAAGTCCATTCCGTTAAAACATGCCACCCCGGCCCAGATTCTTCAATACATACTGGAAAAGAGCTGGAACCTCAACGACGATGATAAGGACATGATCGTTATGTACCATAAAATAGGTTACGAACTTCAAGGCCACAAATACCAAATCGATGCCAATATGGTCGTCATTGGCGAGAACCGAATCCATACGGCCATGGCCAAGACGGTAGGACTACCCGTAGCCATCGCCACCTTGGCCATCCTGAACAAAAAGATAAGCACCCCCGGCATACAAATACCCATCAAAAAAGAAGTGTACCAACCCCTATTAGAAGAACTTAAATCATATGGGATCCATTTTAAGGAATACAAAGTACCATACCTAGGCTATAATCCTGATTCCGTGTCCAATGAAGATTAAGCATATTCATTTAGGCTTTATCCAAAACGGCATTTACTAGCGGTATGAAATTCAAACAATAATAGCTACTTTTACCATCAAATTGAAACCCTGACATGAAACCAAGTAACGATAAAGTAAAAATTGACGGTATCGACAAAAAGATTCTAAGGTACTTGATGGAAGATGCCAGAAAGCCCATTCTGGAAATTGCCCGAAACATTGGTATATCTGGGGCGGCCATTCACCAACGCCTTAGAAAATTAGAGGCATCGGGATTACTGGCCGGTTCAAAATTTATAATCAACCCCAAGGTCATGGGCTACACCACCATGGCCTATATAGGCATATACCTCGACAAGGCCATGAGCAACCCTGTTGCAGTAAAACAACTCGAAAAGATTCCCGAAGTACTGGAATGCCACTATACCACGGGCAATTGGTCTATTCTCATAAAAGTGCTCTGTAAAGACAACGAACACCTGATGCACGTGCTGAACAAGGAAATTCAACAGATAGAAGGGGTATCGCGTACGGAAACCTTTATTTCCTTGGCCCAGCAAATTGATCGACAAATTCAGATCTAATATTTGTATTAAATCTAAATAAGGATTATTTTTGTCCTCAATGGTACGCATTCATTCATCACAATACTACTCATTTTTCCAATCGGATAAGGAAAGATGTTTTTATATAGACCTCGGTCAGAAGTTGGTGCGTTTATCGTTTTGCCAACTCTTATCGCTGCGTCAAAAAGTGTGGGGCATTACCATTGAACATCACTTTGACGAGGAAATCAACCCCCATGGAATAGAGATCCTGACCCTTTGCAACAGAGAACACCTTTTCGTATTGAACACCTTGGAAATTCTCGACCTCAAGGCCTTACTTAGCGATGTATTTTTTGTGCTCGGTATTGCCGCCCAAACGCCCTCCCTTACCTCCAAAATTTAAACCTTCCTATTTTTAACCAGTCTAAAACCAGTTATAAATTGGTTAACCCACTAGCTCTGTACACGCTTTTGTGATAACTTTACGTTAGACAGATAAAGAAAAAGACAATGAAAGATATAGCGAGACAACAGATGAGTATAAAGGTGGAAAGCATGGATATGCTTAACGCCCAAATACAAATGGAGGGAAAAGCATCTGCCTCTTATTTGGCCATGGCCTCTTGGTGCGATCAACGGGGTTATACGGGCAGCGCGGACTTTATGTACCAACAAGCGGCCGAGGAAAGGGAGCATATGATGAAGATTTTCAAGTTCGTCAACGATTGTGGCGGAAATGCCATTTCACCCGAAGTAACAAATATCAACCATGATTTCTCTTCCTTGGAGGAAGTTTTCGAAACGGCCTTGACCCAAGAAATAGAAGTAAGCAAATCGATCAATCGAATAGTTGCCACAGCCAGGAAGAACAGCGATTTTGGCGTTGAAAACTTCATGCAGTGGTTCATTACCGAACAATTGGAAGAGGAAAAGTCAATACGCGACATCTTAGACCTATTTGAACTGATGGGCCGCGACGGTATCGCCTTAAAACTGATCGATGAACGTATCAATGCAGCATAACACTTAGACTAACTCAAGAAAAAGGCTGTCTAAATATTTAGACAGCCTTTTTTATATGCTTATGGTTTCTTGAATTAATCCCTTCCTCCAAGTACTTGCATTCCCCAATAGACCAAGGTAGCCAAAGAACCGATAGCCGCTACCAAGTAGGTTCGCGCAGCCCACTTTAAGGCATCCTCTGAGCCCTTGTATTCTTGCGGGGTTACTATGTTCTTTGCTTTCAACCAAGCCAAGGCCCGGTTACTGGCATCGTATTCTACAGGTAGGGTGATAAAACTGAACAGGGTGGCCATGCCCATCATAACCAATCCGGCAACCGCAATCCAGTACCCAAGACCGACACCTGCGGCAGCACCTAGCATCAGACCGCCAAAAACGACCCACATAGACATTCCTGAGGTAACGCTTACTACAGGCACCAATTTAGAACGCATGGTCAACCATTCATACGCCTGTGCATGTTGTACGGCGTGTCCGCATTCATGGGCCGCTACCGCAGCAGAGGCCGCATTTCTTTGGTTATACACACCTTCACTTAGATTTACCGTTTTGTTCTTTGGGTTGTAATGATCGGTAAGCATACCGGCGGTAGAAACAACCTTAACATCGCGAATACCATGGTCGGCCAACATTTTTTCGGCTATTTCGGCACCGCTCATTCCATTGCTCAAATGCACCTTGGAATAATACTTAAACTTGCTCTTGAGCTTACTGCTCACCAACCAGCTTACTAAAGCTATGGCTCCTATCAAAATATAATATCCCATCATAACTATATTCCTTTTTAAAATTAAATTTAAAGATAATCAAAAACTCTTCATTTCATATACCGGCTCACTTCCCGTGAAAGCGAAGTGCGGCTTTTCATAATCCAGACGAAGGCAGACCCTCTGCAATCCGTTACCTTAGCAAAAGCAAAAACCCCGCCAAAAGGAATTGACAAGGTTTTACGAGATAGATTCTGCCAAAATGTCTTTGGCTTATTTGTACTTGAACTTTAAAACCAGCATTAAAAAAAGGAGGCAGGCCGTTACGGCATTGGCCAAGGTAACAGGCAGGCTACTGATCATCAAACCGTATACCAGCCACAGGACCACCCCTACAAATAGCACCAGATAGGTCGTAAGCGAAATGTCTTTGGTAGATTTGTCTACCCAAGTTTTGTAGACCTGGGGTACATAGCCGGCCGTGGTCAAAATAGCGGCCACCAACCCGAGAATTTCAATATAGTCCATATTATACCAAGTTGATGGCCGTATAGCTTAGCCTACGATGTTAACAATTTTACCGGGCACCACGATTACTTTTTTAGGCGTACGCCCTTGCAATTGCTGTTGCGTTTTTTCATGGGCCATTACCGCCGCCTCAATTTCATCTTTGCTCAAGTCTAGCGGGAGTTCAAGTTTAAAACGCATTTTTCCGTTAAAGGAAACCGGGTATTCCTTACTGCTTTCCACCAGGTATTTTTCTTCGAATTTCGGAAAAGGTACCGTAGCGATCGAACCCTCATGGCCCAACTTGCTCCAAAGCTCCTCGGCAATATGGGGGGCGTAGGGCGATACTAAAATTGCCAAGGGCTCCAATACCGCACGGCTGTTACATTTCTGCGAACTCAATTCGTTTACTGCGATCATAAAGGTAGATACCGAGGTATTGAAACTAAAGTTCTCAATATCTCCCTCAACTTTTTTAATGGTCTTGTGCAGGGTCTTGTAACTGTCTTTTGACGGTTCTGCTTCCGACACCTCAAAGGCACCTTCAGGACCCGAATGGTACAAACGCCATAGTTTTTTCAAGAAACTGTGCACCCCCGTGATACCCGCAGTGTTCCATGGCTTGGATTGCTCCAAGGGCCCTAAGAACATTTCGTACAGACGCAATGAATCGGCTCCGTACTCCTCACAAATGGCATCGGGGTTGACCACGTTGTACTTGGACTTGGACATTTTCTCTACTTCGCGGCCAACAATGTATTTATCATTATCTCCATCAATCACCTCCCCATTTTCTCCAATAAAAACAGCTTCCCCATATTCTTCTCGCCAATTCCTGAATAACTCTAGATTCAATTCATCTGAAGCGTTTACAAAAGAAACATCAACTCTAATTGGCCTAATACCTAATGTCAAAGCCTTAAACTCCGAATTAGGGCCATATTTTTCATGTACAACCTTTAAGGCTTTATTTATTACCTCAAATTTATTATCATTTTTAACTTTTAAAGACAAATAAACCTTTGGCAAGCCCAAAGTACCTAACAATTCATACACAAAAGCACTCGTCCCCGTAATCATCCCCTGGTTGATCAACTTTTTAGCAAATTCATCTTTAGGCACCAAACCTAGATCGAACATAAACTTCTGCCAGAACCTGCTGTAGAGCAAGTGGCCGGTAGCGTGCTCGCTACCGCCAATATACAAGTCCACATCTTGCCAGTATTCTATGGCTTCCTTAGAGAAGATCTCGTTCTCGTTATGCGGGTCCATGTACCTATTAAAGTACTGTGAGCTTCCCGCCCAACCTGGCATAGTGTTCAACTCAAGAGGAAAAACAGTTTTATTATCAATCTTATCATTGGCTACAACTTCATTTTTCCCTGTATCCCAAGCCCAAACGGTAGCATTGCCCAAAGGCGGCTCCCCGGTTTCGGTAGGCAAATATTTATCGACCTCCGGTAATTTTATAGGTAAATGTTCAGGAGCGATCATCTGTGGCATTCCATCTACATAATACACAGGAAAAGGCTCGCCCCAATAGCGCTGACGGCTAAAAACGGCATCGCGCAGACGGTAGTTGACCTTACCTTTTCCCACACCCAATTTTTCCAATTCGGCAATGGCCTTTGAAGTAGCCTCCTTATAGCCCAAGCCATTCAAAAAGTCGGAATTGGCAATAACGGTGGTCGCCTTATCGGCAAAGGCTTCCTCCGATATATCGACCCCTTCAAAAATATTTGGGATAGGAATATTGAAATGCTTTGCAAAATCGTAGTCCCTTTGATCCCCACAAGGCACCGACATTACGGCTCCCGTACCATATCCGGCCAACACATAGTCACCGATCCAAACCGGAATCGGCTCTTTGGTAAACGGATGCTCGGCATAGGCTCCGGTAAAAGCACCTGAAATGGTCTTTACATCGGCCATACGTTCCCGTTCGCTACGTTTGGCCGTAGCTTCTATATAGGCCTCCACCTCCGCCTTCTGTTCGGGCGTGGTTATCTTGGTGACCAGTTCGTGCTCTGGGGCCAAGGTCATAAAACTCACCCCAAAAATAGTATCGGGACGGGTCGTAAATACGGCTATCTTATGTTCCGACCCTTTTAAGGCGAACTCCACCTCGGCACCTTCACTTCTACCGATCCAGTTGATCTGTGAATCTTTCAGGGGCTGCGGCCAATCTACCGTATCCAAGCCATCTAGCAAACGCTGGGCATAGGCTGTGATACGCATGCTCCACTGGGTCATTTTTTTACGGACTACCGGATGCCCCCCGCGTTCGGAGACCCCATTGACGATTTCGTCGTTGGCCAAGACCGTACCTAGGGCGGGACACCAGTTGACCTCGCTTTCCGCCAAATAGGTCAGGCGGTATTTTAATAAAATTTCTTGCTTTTCCTTAGCTGAAAAGGCCTTCCAATCGGCCGCCGAAAACTGCGTTATATCTTCATCACAAACCGCCTGTACATTTGCATTCCCCTCTTGTTCGAATATGGAAATCAAATCTTCAATAGCTTCCGCCTTATCCGAAGCTTTATTGTACCACGAATTGAACAACTGAATAAAGATCCACTGCGTCCATTTGTAATACTGCGGATCGGAAGTACGTACCTCACGGCTCCAATCAAAAGAAAAGCCCAACTGATCCAGTTGCCTCCTATAGGTTTTTATATTGGCTTCCGTAGTAATGGCAGGATGCTGTCCGGTCTGGATGGCATACTGCTCCGCCGGCAAGCCAAAAGAATCGTAGCCTTGCGGGTGCAAGACATTAAAACCTTTGTGTCTTTTATAGCGTGCATAGATATCACTGGCGATGTACCCGAGCGGATGCCCCACATGTAATCCGGCACCTGAAGGGTAAGGAAACATGTCCAACACATAGTACTTTGGTTTATCGGAATTGTTCTCGGCCTTGAAGGTTTCGTTCTTGGCCCAAAAGTCTTGCCAATCTTTCTCTATTTTCCTAAAATCGTAGTGCATCTGATATCTTTCTTTTCAATGTGGCGCAAAAATAAGTTTATTCAATTTACTTTCCTAAATTTACGCCCGTATACGCGATTATGGGTAAGTCTTTTGAACAATATCAGAAACAAAAATTGATATCATCTTATTTTTCGGTGGTATTGAGCATTGCTTTGGTGCTATTTTTATTAGGAATTTTGGGTCTTTTGGTCATCAACACCAAGAAGATGGCCGATCACTTTAAAGAACAGATCACCATTTCCATTTTCCTAAAGGATGAAGCCAAAGAGTCTGAAATAGACCAATTACAAAAAAACCTTTTACAGGCCGAACACACCAAAAGTGCGGTATTCGTCTCAAAAGAAGAGGCCGCCGAACAGCACAGCGAGGAAATAGGTGAGGATTTTCAGAATTTCTTAGGGTACAATCCGCTTAAAAACTCCATCGACCTGCAATTACGGGCCGATTATGTCACCCCCCAAGAAATCGATTCATTGGCCACCACCCTTGCCCAAAAGACCTATATAGAAGAAGTAAGTTATGACAAGCCCTTGGTCGGCCTGTTGAGCGAGAACGTAAAACGGATCAGCTTTTGGATCTTGATCGCCAGTGGCGTACTTACGTTTATCGCTATTTTACTCATCAACAGCTCTATACGATTGAGTATTTACTCCAAACGCTTTATCATCAAGACCATGCAAATGGTAGGGGCCACCAAGACCTTTATTCGTCGTCCTTTTATATGGATGAATATCAAACTGGGTATGTTCGGGGCCCTAACCGCGCTTTTGGCCTTGACCGGGATCTTGTATTATTTAGACCAAAACTTTCCGGAACTGGAACTTTTTAAAGATATGGAACAACTGGGCATGCTCTATGCGGCAATTTTTGTCTTGGGTATTTTCATCTCACTGATCAGCACCTTTTTCGCAACACAACGGTTCTTGAACCTCAGGACCGATGAACTCTATTATTAAGCCCGCCAATATCGGCAGAAATACCCTTGAAACAATAAACCTTTACGACCATAAACTTTTTTAAATAGAACTTCGTTAAATTTGCAGCATGGGTAAGAAACAAAAAGAACACACAGGCAAACAGGTCACGCAAGAATTCATTTTTCAGAAAAAGAACTACACCTTCTTTTTCGTCGGTCTTGCATTTATAGCCATCGGCTTTATACTCATGAGCGGCGGCGGTAGTGATGACCCTAATGTATTCAACGAAGACATCTACAGTTTCAGAAGGATACGCTTAGCACCTACCCTAGTATTAATTGGATTAGGTATTGAGATATACGCCATATTGTTGAATCCGCACAAGAAGAAAGACTAATTTGGAGACGCTAGACGCCATCATTCTCGGTATCATTCAAGGATTGACCGAATTTTTACCCGTATCATCAAGTGGACACTTAGAATTGGGAAAAGCCATTTTAGGCGACCATTCCGTACCCGAAGAAAGCCTTTTGTTTACCGTGGTACTGCATTTTGCCACCGCCTTAAGCACCATTGTTGTTTTCAGGAAAGACATATGGGAAATCATCAGCGGTCTTTTGACTTTTAAATGGAACGAAGAAGCGCAATTCTCGGTAAAGATTATCATATCTATGTTGCCCGCCGTTTTTGTGGGCCTCTTCTTTGAGGAACAACTGGAAGCCTTTTTCGGGGGCAACGTTCGCTTTGTAGGCTTCATGCTATTGATAACGGCCGTTCTTTTATATTTTGCGGACAAAGCCAAGGACACGGATAAAAAAGTTAGCTTCGGCAACGCACTGATCGTCGGCATCTCACAGGCCATAGCCATGTTACCAGGTATTTCAAGAAGTGGCGCCACCATCTCCACATCGGTACTTTTGGGCGTAGATAAGACCAAGGCGGCCCGTTTTTCGTTCTTGATGGTCGTACCCCTGATCTTTGGAAAAATAGCAAAAGACCTTATGAGCGGCGACCTTAACTTTGACGGCGGAAACAATGTTGCCATGGGCGCAGGTTTTATCGCCGCCTTTGTAGCCGGTCTCGCTGCCTGCACCTGGATGATCCAATTGGTCAAGAAGAGCAAGCTTTCTTACTTCGCCATTTACTGCTTTGTTGTAGGGCTGATCGCCATTGCCTACGGTTTTATGAGTTAGAGCGATTTCAGTTTCGCTAAAAAGGGATTAATATTTTTTTACATGGATTCGCGTAGCAAAGAAGACTTTCTTGACGGACAAATATTGCTTATCGACAAGCCGCTAGGATGGTCGTCTTTTCAAGCCGTAAACAAATTAAAATGGGCCATTCGCTCAAAATTCAAGCTCAAGAAGTTTAAAATCGGCCATGCGGGAACCTTAGACCCCTTAGCTACAGGACTACTCATCATTTGCTGCGGAAAGTTCACCAAGAAAATACCGGAGCTTCAAGGCCAGGTAAAGGAATATACGGGCACCATAACCCTCGGCGCCACCACCCCTTCGTACGATTTGGAAACCGAAGTCGACCAAACCTACCCTACCGAACATATCACCAAAGCCTTGCTCAACGAGACCCTCTTACAATTTATAGGCGATATCGAGCAACGCCCCCCTGTATTTTCGGCCCTAAAAAAAGACGGCAAGCGCCTTTACGAATATGCCCGCGAAGGAAAGGACGTGGAAATAAAAACAAGGATCGTAAACGTTTCGACTTTTGAAATCACCCAAATGAAGCTGCCCGAGCTAAAATTCAGGATTGTTTGCAGTAAAGGCACCTACATTAGATCTTTGGCACACGATTTGGGGCAAGCATTAGGGAGCGGAGGCCATTTATCTGAACTCAGGAGAACCAAAATAGGAGAATACAACGTAAATACAGCCACAGATCCTAATGTTTTTGCGGAAAATCTACTGGGAAAAACGACAAAATCGTAAAAAGAACACCTTAGTCTTTCCGTTCAACGAATAATTAAAATATTTTTTTAAAATTGTGGTTATACCACCATGACCTTGAACCGTAAACACTTATCGTTTCTTATCACCATCTTTTCGATGTCCATAATCGTGTTGGCCTTGTACAACATTCATTTAGGACAAGACAAGGAGCAGGATGAGTACGTGGTGGAAATGATGCTGGAAGAAGATATTGAAGAGCTTCTCGAAAAAAAGGAAGAGCTGGAAGAAGAAATTGAAAAATCGGAGCCCCTTAAAAGCCACATGGCGTACAACGAAACGGCAAAGCCGAGCTACGGTAACCCAGAACCCTTAAAAACCCTAGAGGAGTTGATGGAGGAAAAATTGGCCGCCGAGAATAACGACGACCCAACGGGCATGCTTTCAGATTCCGAATACGCGGAACGCGTAAAGGAACTTAAAAAGAAGCGCCAGGAAGCCAAGCAACTATTAGGCGAAAAAGAAGCACAGAAGAAAGAATTCACCAATAACTTGGCCAAACGCCGAACTTCGGTTTCCTATTCTTTGGTAAACCGTAGCTACTACAAGTTACCCCCTCCCATATACACCTGTATCGAAGGAGGAAAAGTGGTCATAAACATTCAAGTAGATGCCACAGGCAATGTTGTCGATGCCGATTACAACGCCAAAAGTTCCGGAACTACAAACGGCTGTCTCATAGACAACGCCATAGCCTACGCTTTAAAGGCGAAATTTAGCTCTGGTGAAAAGTCCATACAAAAAGGTACGATTACCTACCTATTTCAAGGGAAGGCGCGCTAAGAGTTCCTTCAACATTGTTTGCCCCTTATCTTTATTGTACCATTGCTGTAAATCCTCTTTGATTTCAGGCAACAGCGTTCCGTGTTTTGCCTTATGGTCGGCCACCAATTTTGCGGCAGGCTCAGGCCGCGGTCCCCAATCAGCAAGTACTTCTTGGTTTTCACGATCCCAAAAAATCAATTTAGGGATAGACATTCCGCCATTGGTCAAAAACTGGTTCATAAGGTCTATATTCTCATCCCTCAAAACCACTTTAAAATCGATATGTTCGTTCAACTGGGCCACCTTATTGATAACGGGCAAGGCCGGCGCAGCATCCCCACACCAACTTTCGGTCAAAACGATCAGTTGCAATTTTTTGCCGAGCTTGGCAATTTGCGCAACATGCTCATCACTAAGCTTAACGGTCTTATCAAAACGTTTCATCCGTCTATCGTTAAGCATGGTATAATTGGCCAAGGCTTCCGTCTGGTTCGGTCCGGTAGACTTCCCCTCTATGGCCAATTGGCTAACCATGGCACGATAATCGTCGTACGAAATTGCTTGCGACAAGGCTTTTTCAAGTAATTGCTGCGTATTGTTCAATGTTGTAGGTATTGCCATTTCAATCTTCTTTAATTCGTTACAAAGTTAACACTCTGTCGGTACAGCTTGCGTAACTTGGGTAACATTGGTAGCACTTTCCCACAAGAACTTACATCTGCATCGTTGAACGGGGCCTCAACAAGAACAAAGTCCGATTTACGATACTAAAACGCACTTTCAATGCATTGATCCAAAGGGCACCTTCCACTAAAAAACGATTACTAGACAAACCTTGATTCATAATTTCTTAATATTGGACTGCAAAACATCGATTGAAAGTAACACAAGCATAACCTTTTGTTCATAAAGACGTATTTTCGCGATTCAAAAAACAAAATGGAAAAACAAAGATGCGGTTGGTGCAAAGGCGACCCCCTTTACGAGGCCTACCATGACGTAGAATGGGGGGCACCGGTAAAGGACGACGATACCCTTTTCGAGTTCTTGGTCTTGGAAACCTTTCAGGCCGGATTGAGCTGGATTACCATTTTAAAGAAGCGCGAAAATTTCAGAAAGGCCCTAGATAATTTCGATTACCGCAAAATAGCCCGGTACGAAGAAAGTAAGATACAAGCCTTACTGAACGATGCCGGAATCATCAGAAACAAATTAAAGGTAGGAGCAACAGTTTCCAATGCTTTGGCGTTTATGAAGGTGCAAGATGAATTTGGAAGTTTTAGCGATTATGTCTGGAGTTTTGTTAACCATAGCCCCATAAAGAACAGGGTAGAAAATTACAAAAATGGCCCTGCCACCACAGAAATTTCGGATGCCCTGAGCAAAGACCTGAAAAAACGAGGTTTCAAGTTTGTGGGCAGTACCGTAACCTATGCCTTTATGCAGGCCGTAGGTATGGTCAACGACCATGAAATCTCATGTTTTAGGTATGAGCAAGTGTAGTTAAAAAATGAACCTTACAGAAAGTATAGCGATATGAATTTTAAGTCTATTTTCCTTTTAGTATTTATTTTCTCCTTTGGTACCGGTACACTCTTCGCCCAAGTCAAAAGTGAGCGCGAACACCGTATTCGAAAATCACAATTTCCGGAAAAGGCCCTTATGGGCATCGAGGAAAAATTGGAAAATGCGAGGCAAATACGTTTTTACAAGGAAATAGACAGCAACGAGGTCAGCTACAAGGTTAAGTTTAAAAAAGACCGTTTGCGATACGGTATAAAATTCAACAACGACAGCAATATCGAAGACATTGAATTTGAAATAAAGCCGGTAGACATCCCCAACGATTCCTATTCCCAAATCATCGCTTATCTGGAAAATAATTTCGAAAAATACCGCGTACAAAAAATACAACAACAATATCTTACCGAAGGTAACGACATAGACCAAAGCCTGAAAGATGCCTTTCAAAACCTGATGCTTCCCTCCATTACCTACAAATTTGCCGTCAAAGGCAGGAAGAACGGTAAGGATGTTGAAAAATTTGAAATCATCTTTAATGCCGAAGGTAAATTGGAATTGATCAAAAAGGCCCTACCTCCAAACTATGACCATATACTATATTAAAAAGCTCTTTGTTCTTTTTAGCTTGTTGTTGAGCAGTTTGGGGTTCTGCCAAGAGAATCTCACAGGCTATTTTCAGCCCGATATTTCGTTGAAATATAAGGTGAGCACCAATTATTCACATAGTTTCAAGGCAGCCCAGCGCGCCTATATTTACGAAGATGATTTTTCATATCGTATCAGACAAATTGACCTTGTTCACTTTTCCTCTTTTAAAATCGACCCGAAACAAAGTTTGGCCCTTGGGGTACAGTACCGCTTCAGGCACACTTTCGATGAACCGGAAGAGAACGAACTAAGAACGGTACAGCAGTACAAATATTCGCATAGCAACAAAAACCTAAACATGGGTAGCCGTTTTCGGGCCGAACAGCGCATCACGCCTTCATTGACCGTTCATCGCTTTCGGTATCGCTTCGCGATCGACTTTCCTTTAAAAGGTGAAGAACTTGACGTAGGAGACCCATATTTTTCCGCTTCCGCAGAACCACTCCTTAGTGTCTCCAAAGGCGAGAGCCCCATATACGACCAACGTCTCACATCGCACTTCGGTTGGTTGCTCGACCACGGAACAAAATTGGAAATCGGTGCCGAGTATCGCGCAGAAGACTATACACAGGCGACACAGCATATCTTCTTCTTACTCACCTCGCTTATTTTCAGCCTTTAGAATTTGAATGAATTCAGAACGGGGGATTTCTTGGGCGCCCAAACTCTCAAGATGGGACGTATAGATCTGGCAATCGATGAGCCTATAGTTTTTTGCTTCCAGTTCCTGAGCCATTTTGATGAAGGCAAACTTTGAGGCATTGCTCACCTTGCTGAACATGCTTTCCCCGCAGAAAACAGTCCCTAGGTCTACACCGTAGAGTCCGCCCACGAGCCTATCGTTTTCCCAGACTTCGTACGAGGTGGCATATCCTTTTTCATGCAGTTGCAGATAGGCCCTTTTCATCTTATCGGTTATCCACGTGCCGTCTTGGCCTTCTCTTTCAATGCTGGAACAGGCTTCGATGACAGCTTCAAAAGACTGGTTTTTGGTCAACTTAAACCTGTCGTCGCGCAATACTTTACGCATGCTTTTAGAGATTTTCACATCCTTTGGACGAAGCACCATTCTAGGGTCGGGGCTCCACCACAGCAATAGCGCATCAGTATTGAACCAGGGGAAAATACCGCTTTTGTAGGCCAACAACAAACGTTCGACCGACAGATCGCCCCCGGCCGCCAAGAGGCCATCGTCTTGGGCATATTCCACCGGAGGAAACACCAAGGCTTCGCCGAGAAAAAATAAACTGTTTTGAGCTTCGTTTCCTTTCACCCTTTCGTTTTAGAGATATTGCAAAAATAGCCAAAAGCCCCGTTAGGCAGTCTAGCTAACGGGGCTTCTATAATTTTCTTCACGGGCCTGATCAGCCCATGTAAAACTTAAAAGGGTAAATCGTCGTGATCTTCCTCATTTAGGTTGTCAGCAGGTTGAAACGCTTCCGCTGGTGGCACAGGCGGCATTCCAGGCGCGCTTTGTTCCGCTTGAACAGCCTCGATTCTCCAACCTTGGATAGAATTGAAATATTTAACCTCACCCTGTGGGTTGGTCCATTCCCTACCTCTTAAGTTGATACTGATCTTTACGTCTTGACCTACACTAAAGTTATTCAACAAATCGGTTTTATCTTGTACAAACTCTACCATTATATGTTGTGGGTACTGTTCTTCGGTAGTTACCACTATCTCGCGCTTTCTAAACCCGTTATTCCCGAAGGTTTGGGTTTCCCCGATCATTTTTACTTTTCCTTGAACTTCCATGATTATGAATTATATGTGAACTAATTTTTATAGTGGATAAAAGTAGTTTTAATCGCATAATCCACCTAAAAAAACAAATAGAAGTTATTAAAGGTTATCAGCTATAAGCGATAATAGAATTTTACCCCCAAAGATGGGTTGGGACCAAAATCCCGGCCTTCCTTATCATACAAGGAAGAATACCATTCGCGAAAAACATCGGTGCTTTCTAGGTTTTCCACATCGAGATATTCACTGTTGCGCCAACGGAAACCGATTCCTCCATAAAAGTTCAATCCGACCTTTTGTCCCAAGTTCAAAAACAAACCAAACTTAAGGTGCATTCCATATTTTTGACGTTCGAACCGAGCCCGGTCATAACGAAAATCTTCACCGTTTTCAGTCTGGTACTCCCCATTGGAAAAGATATTGGCCTGGTCGATATAAAACAGTTCGGCAGAAATATATTTTAGGGTTCTCGCCTTAGGGTTGAGCACATAATGAAACTCGGGCCTTATTTCCCATAAGCGGTAACTATCCCCAAGATGATTGCTCAAGAAGCCTATTCCCTTATTGCCATAACCGATGTCGACACCCATTTTCACATGGGGCGCTACATGCTGGATATAGCCAAGCCGCAACCTAGGGGCATAAATATCCAAAGATGAAAAAGGACTAACAGCAATATACGAAGAGGCACCACTTTGACGGGCCACATCATTTTCCTGCGAAAATGCATGGGGCACGACCAGAAGTAACAAGAGCAAAACGGACAGGTGGGTTTTCATAATACGCAAAGGAATAGATGATCGTTAATTTCACCTAAAACACTTCAACCCATATAAACCCTACTAAAATACTGGTTTTCCTGTAGATTACTCCGCCAACAATACCTTCCATGCGGAAAGCACATCGTTCTTATGTAAATATTCTTGGGCCTTTAACTCTAGCGGCTTTCTTTCCCCTCCACTGAGCAAAGACCTTATTTCGATATGCTTCGCAACAAAATCTTCTACCGATTTGCGGTCGGGTATTTCCTCTATATTGCCCAACATTCCCAAATCGTTACCGGTGAGGGTCTTGCTCAAACGAATATGTTCGGGTATTTGATCAAAGCCGATCCCCAAGGAAGACAAGGGCTTGGGCACTTCGAACAATCCTAGATTGGCCCTGCTGTACCAATTGCCTCCCATACGCGCCACTTGATCGATCTTACATTGGTCGATTACCCCGTTTTCATCAAGAATATCGGGGTCGACATGTATTTTTACCACTTCGGAAAACACCAAGTTACCCGCACCGCCTTCACGCCCCAAGGCCTCCACCTTGCTTACCTTACATTCAAATTGTACAGGCGATTCGGCCACACGGAAAGGCCTTACGATATCTGAAGATCGCATAGTCAGGCCGGCCTTTTCAAATTCGTTCACTCCCTTGGCGTATTCGGTACTCGACAAAGACATTTGCTGTACCATATTGTAATTGACGACATTTATAACCACCTCTTTGGTCAACAACACGTTCTGCAAGGTATGCTTTGTGGTGTTGTCACGCACCCTACGTGCCGGTGAGAAAATCAAAATAGGAGGCTTGGCGCTGAACACATTAAAAAAACTAAAGGGAGACAGGTTGGGGTTTCCCTTTTCATCTACCGTACTGGCCAACGCAATTGGCCTGGGACCTACGGCCCCCAAAAGATAAGCATGCAACTGAGCGGTAGAAACCGCTTCGGGTAGTACTGAAATCATTTCTTTTGCCATAGCATAAAGATAAGAAAATAGAATCCATCAAAAACACCGATGCCCATCTACCCTACATCTTTTTCTTCATATTTACCTTATCTTTGACGGGTTCAACCCTTAACGAAATACGGGCTTGGACCCATTCAATAGGTATTTATGCGGATGAATTTCAATCCTAAAAATAAAACATCGAATTTCATTTTACTCATTACCTCCTTTGGTATTGTGAGCCTTATACTGTGGAATACGAACAGTTTCTTTAAAAAGTTCAAGGAAGAAGAACGGCTTAAGATGGAAATTTGGGCCACGGCACAATCGGAATTCCAACAATCGTCGGAAGATACCGATCTGGGCAACCTACACCTCAAAGTTTTCCAGAACAACACCTCGACCCCCATGATCTTGGTCAACAAAGACGGTTCGTACAAGACCAATAACATGGATAAGCAGAAAGTAAGCGACTCTGTTTATGTTCAAAATAGAATACGGAAGTTCGAAAGCGAGAACAAACCCATTTCAATAAACCAACAGGGCGAACATTTGGCTACGCTTTATTACGGCAATTCGGAGGTTTTGAACAAATTGAAATACTACCCCATAGCCCTCTTATTGATCATGTTTTTGTTCGGGGCGGTAATCTTCTTCTTTTTCAAGACCAACAAGGCCTCTGAACAGAACAAACTATGGGCGGGCATGGCCAAGGAAACGGCACACCAGATCGGTACGCCCTTATCTTCCTTATTGGGATGGAACGAACTTTTAAAAAGCGAAAACATCAACCCCCAGATTACCAAGGAAATCTCAAAGGATATTTCTAGGCTAGAGACCATTACCGAACGCTTTTCAAAAATAGGTTCGCTACCCAAGCTCGACCCCCACGATATTGTAAAAGAAACCAAAGATGCCTACGACTACCTAAAATTGCGTAGCTCAAAACTGATCGATTTCTCGTTCTCTTCAAATGTAGGGCAGCTTCCGGTATTACTGAACCGCTCCCTCTACAATTGGACGATAGAAAACCTGGTCAAAAACGGTATCGACGCCATGAAGGGCAAGGGAAGCATCCACATAGAGATACGAAGCGAGGGCAAACAAGTACACGTACAAGTTTCGGATACCGGTCACGGCATACCCAAAAGTGACTTCCAGACCATTTTCAACCCTGGGGTAACCAGCAAAAAAAGAGGTTGGGGCTTGGGCCTTTCGTTGGTAAAAAGAATCGTTGAAGAGTACCATAAGGGGAAGATAAAAGTACTTTCGTCGAATAAGCAGGGTACAGTTATGCAGGTTACCCTAAAGGCTTTAAGTTAGAAGGTCGAAAACCCTAAGACCTCTATTTTCGTATAAAAAGAGTATATTCAGAAATAAGAGATTTTATTTTTTACAAGCAGTTGAAATGGCAAAGGAAAAATTAGTGATGATCAAGGAAGCGGAACTGACAAACAATTGCCCGGAATGCTTCAATCAAGATTTAAAGGTTTCTTTTTACCAAAAACACAAGTATGGCAAACTCTTTCATTCCATTACGAATGAGGTTACGCATGAAATCGTATGCAATAAATGTGAGTCGAAAATCTATCCTGTAAGTTGGACGGACGATATTGAGCGTAGTTTCAAGTACTACCAAAAAATGGTGACCCCTGATCGCAACACCCTAAAATTTACTCCCCTATTCTGGGTTTTAATCTTGCTTATCGTGGCCATAGTGGCCGCTGGTATTTATTTTACGATTCAATAGACCTAGCCTAGTTCGGCGCGGATCTTCGCGGCAATCGTTTCAAATTCTTCCTTGGCAAGTGAGACCTTGTGCTGAAAAGTAGCCTCTTGCATACTGTTCAAAGGTATAAGATGAACATGAACGTGCGGCACCTCAAGGCCAATGACCGTCATTCCTACCCGTTTACAATCGATGGCAGTTTCAATGGCCTTCCCCACTTTTCGTGAAAAGGCCATGAGTCCCATATAGGTAGCCTCGTCAAGATCCATAATCTTATCTACCTCTTTCTTCGGAATACAAAGAGTATGCCCCTTGGCGTTGGGGTTGATATCTAAAAAGGCGAAATAGTCATCGTCTTCCGCTATTTTATAACAGGGAATTTCGCCGTTGATGATTTTTGTGAAGATCGATGCCATAGCGCTCTAAAATTTTATGCTCTTGTAATCTCTAAAATATCGAATTTCAAGGTTCCGTTCGGTACGGTTATCTCAGCGGTATCGCCTACTTTCTTACCCAACAGTCCTTTACCTATAGGTGAGCTTACCGAAATCTTGCCTGTTTTCAGGTCGGCCTCGCTCTCGGCTACCAAGGTGTATTTCATTTCCATACCGTTGGTCTGGTTCTTCAATTTAACGGTAGAAAGCACCAGTACCTTAGAGGTGTCCAATTGAGATTCATCAATAAGACGCGCATTGGAAAGGATTTCCTCCATCTTAGAGATCTTGAGCTCCAATAGGCCTTGGGCCTCTTTGGCCGCGTCGTACTCCGCATTTTCGGAAAGGTCACCCTTATCACGTGCTTCGGCAATGGCTTGGGAAGCTTTGGGTCGTTCAACATCTTTCAATTGATTCAACTCGTCCCTTAATTTTTGTAGTCCTTCTTTTGTATAGTAAGATACGTTACTCATATGATACTCGTTTAATATATCAGGTAAAATAGGAAAATCCTCTACATAGACCGTAACATTGCAGCCATTTTAGAGAGGATTTAACGCAAATATACATAAATTTTGTTCACTTTTGCTGTACGGATTTTTAACCTACATCCTTTTCTATGAAGCGTTTGTTCAGCATACTTATTGTCTTATCAACCTTATCGTGTAGCAAAGATGGGGTTGTGCGCAATCCCTACTTGCAAGAGGTGGGTTTTCGGTTCGATATGAACCTCAACCTTCCCCTGTACAGTCAGCTGACCAATATCGGAAGTATCGTTTTCGTCGACAATGCGGGTGTGGGCATAAGAGGCATTTATGTCATTCAATCGGGTATTGACCAATACCGTGCCTTCGAGGCCACCTGCCCCAACCACGTGCCCAACGATTGCTCTACCATGACCCAGAACGGCCTAGAGGTTACCTGTTCGTGCGACGACCTTGTTTACAACCTATTCACCGGTCAACTGATCAACCCACCGGAAGAGGGCAAACGGTATTACGACATGCTCGAATATCGCGCTACACGCAGCGGCAGGATCATACTGGTCACCAACTAGCACTTTTACTCGTTTCTATAGCGCTCCATAATGGCCTTGAAAAGTTCACCCGTACTAGGCGGGGTGTAAGAAATAGCATTGGCCCCGGCCTCGATGGCCGACACAATGGTTTCATCCGTTTTTCCCCCAGTGGCAATGATCGCAACCTCATCATCGATATCCCTTATACGCTTAATGATATCGGTAGTTTTACCCGCCCCTGAAACATTAAAGATATCGATACCGGCCCGTATCCTTCCCTTAATATCATCTTTTTCAGATACAATGGTAATGGTTACCGGAATATCGATTCGGTCTTTCAACTGCCGGATCAGGTCATTGGGGGCCGGCTTGTTCAAGACTACCCCTAAGGCCCCTTGAAAATCGGCATGTACGGCCAACTCAATAGACCGGTTACCCGTAGTGATTCCTCCCCCTACGCCACAAAAAATAGGCTTATCGGCCGCCAAAATCAAGGCATTGGAAATGGTGGGCTGTGGTGTAAACGGGTAGACCGCAATAATGGCATTGGCATTGGTATTGCGTATGATGGCCACATCGGTACTGAACAAAAAAGACTTTAACAATTGCCCGAAAACACGAATACCCGAGCACTCGTCTATAATTTCAGGGACGGCTACGATATTCTTCCGCAGCTTACTTCCAAAGGCCGGTACTTTTTTCATATGCTCTTGGGTATTTTTAACCATTATACTTCAGTAAAACTGCAGGGCCAGGCCGTCTATAGACTACCTAAAATACGGTCCATTACCCAACTGGTATGCAAGGCCGTCTTTCCTGTTGACGGATGGCTTTTACCCCCGAACAGATCCTCCCTTAAATTTTCAACATGAAATTGCTGCACATGTTCGGGATGGGCTATAAACAAGCGCTCTTCGCCCTTGGCATTGACCAAGACCACATCGGCCTCCTCAAAAACGGAAAAACCGATCTTACCTTCACTTCCGTAAATCTCGACCAAGTCTTCCCTTTGGTGGGTTCCAAAATTCCATGTACCCGAACCCGTGATGCCCTTTTTATGAAGCCAATGCCCCGTTATGGCATCTTTGGCGGTATACAAGCCCTGTTGGTTCAGTGCCGTTCCGTAAGCCTCGTCAAAATCACCCAACAAATAGGCAAAGAGATCTAGGCCGTGACTGGCCAAATCGTCAAAATACCCGCCCGGGGCCACTTGGGCATCGGTACGCCAATTGTACTGCCCGATTAAATCGACTTCATTGGGCGGTTTTCCCAAAAACCAACGAATGTGGCGGACTTCCCCTATTTGATGGGTATCCAACCATTCCTTCACCTTTAAAAAACGCGGTAAGGAACGACGGTAATACGCTACGAAAAGGGGTATGTTTTTCTTTGCAAATGCTTGCTCGACCTCAAGACTATCGGCATAGCTCGGAGCCATCGGTTTTTCAATACAACAAGGCTTTCCCGCAGCAGCAACCTTTAGCGCATATCGCTTATGACTATCGGGAGGCGTGGCGATATAGACGGCATCTACCTCTTCATCGTTTATAAGGGCATCGGCATCTGAATAGTATTTAGGAATACCATGCCTTTTGGCGTAATCAGCAGCTTTCCCGGCATCGCGCCGCATAACGGCCACGACTTCAAAACCTTCTGTTTTTTGATAGGCCGGTCCGCTTTTGACTTCGGTTACATTTCCGCAACCTAAAATACCCCAGCGAATTTTCTTTCTTTCTTCCATACCATCGACACTTTGAATCTGTAGTAAACAACCTCGGGGCAAGCCGGCGAGGCATTAAAGGGAATACATCTTGATTTCGAGGCAAGCCTCGAAGCATTTCATCTCGATTATCGCGTAAAAATAACGGATTTAAGAACAGCTTCTAAGCCGCGATGAAACTAATTCCATAAGTTTTTAACGCCATCCGATTACGAAGAAAAACAACCTCGGCATTAAAACCTAACCGTAGCTCCCAATAAGAAATTCGTTCCTGCCTGTGGATAGTAATAGATATACCCACCTCCATAATCCGCTCCGTTCGAAACAAACTTTGAATCAAAGATATTGTTCACCAAACCGGATAGGGTGATGCTCTTAACAAAAGTATTTACATCAATTTGATATTGAATATTGAAATCGGTCTGGGAATACCAATCCAACACCGAGTCTTCGTTATGAATATTGTTCATGTATTGTTTTCCCACGTATTTGTTCAACAAGGACAACTGCAGGTTGTAAAGGGGATTGTAGCCCAAAACGTTACCCGTAATGATATTAGGGGAAAATGCGATGGTGGTATTGCCCAATTCTTCTAAAACGCCATTGTTCTCCGTAAAAAAATCTATGTTCTTATTAGAGCTTACGGCTAAATTCGGTCGCCAAAAAAACTTCTTCCCGATCTGAACATTTGCATCCAACTCGAATCCGAGTCGGTAACTATCCCCAACGTTGGCACGCAACGGAGCCCCTACATCGTTGAGCTGCCCTGTCAACACCAATTGGTCTTTGTACTTCATATAATAGGCATTGGCATTCAGTTGGAACGAAGTGGAGACATAACGCCACCCCAACTCAAAATCGTTCAATTTTTCCGATTTAGGGCTTCCCCCTTCGTAATCGTTCCTATTCGGCTCACGATTAGCAACGGCATAACTGAAATAGAAATTGTTATTGGCATCCAAGTTAAATACCACCCCCGCCTTAGGGTTGAAAAAACCAAAGGTATCATCAACAAGTCCGGTATCTTCACCGTTGGCCGAATAACCCACCCTTCTATATTGAAGGTCGCCAAAGAGGCTCCATTTATCGTTTAGACCATAATTCACCTTTGAATACACATTGAAATCCGATTTATTGGAATCGTCTTCATAATACCTATCGCGAATATGGCTATCGGTAGCATATCGTGCCCAAATAACTTCACCGAAGTGATCCCCTTGATACGAATTCCATCCTCCCCCTAAAATAACATCTAAACGGTCTTTGGTATAATTGGCCGAAAAGACTAGGCCGTAGAACTTGTTATCTAACCAGCGACGACGTATCAAATCGGTCGTTTCAACCAAATCACCATTCACCACTATGGGATCAAAGCCGTATGTTGCAAAGTCATCTTCTTGTTTGTACTGTTCAAAAAATCCGCTCCCTTTGGTAAAATGAAGGGCTACATTAGAACTCCAATTCCCAGAAAGCTTCTGATTCCAAAGAAATTGGGCATGGTTTTGCTTGTAGTCATCCACCTCATTGTCATAGAATTGCTCGTCTCCGTTTTCATCGGTGTAGGCCCCCGCCGAATTATAAGTTCTATCCTCTAATAAGGTTTTCGCATCAACGCCGTTCCATGCCTGATAAGTCACCTCATGCCCACCGAAGAGTAAGGCCTTCAATTGTGTTTTACCGTCGCTGTAGGCCGCTTGCAAGAAGTAAGAATCCAGATCGGAGGAAGCCCTATCCACATAGCCATCTGAAGTTATTCGCGACAATCGACCGGAAATCTCTATCCGATCATTGAGTAGACCCGTACTGAACTTGATATTGTTCCTAAGCGTATTAAAGCTCCCTACGGACGATGAAACCTGGCCATAGGCTTCTTCAGAAACGGCATCCGTCAATAGGTTCAGGCTAGCTCCAAAGGCTCCTGAACCGTTGGTAGACGTACCCACACCACGCTGAAGTTGCAAACTTTCGGTAGAGGAGGCAAAATCGGGCATATTGACCCAAAAGGTACCATGCGACTCAGAATCGTTGTAAGGTATACCGTTTATGGTAACGTTAACGCGCGTATTGTCACTACCACGTACGCGAATACCTGTATAGCCAACTCCGGCTCCCGCATCGGAGGTAGTTACCACCCCAGGCAGAAAATTCATGAGAATAGGAATATCTTGACCCAAATTACGCGAAGCGTATTCTTCTTTTTTAAGATTGGAAAAAGTTACGGGAGTAGCCTTATTGACCCTAATAGCAGAAACAAAAACCTCATCTAGGTTTATTTCTTTGCCGGTAAGGGAATCGACTTCCTTTTCTTGGGCAAAAACCTGGCCCGTAATCAACAGGCCGACCAAAAGCATTACAATGTGTTTCATTCGTATAAATTAGCTACGAATAAAAGGGGCCTTATTCTATATGTTGTTTTGAAAATTCGTCCAATTATGGACCGGCATAAAAAATCCAAGAAGTGAAAAAAAATCACTGTCCCTTGGCAGCATTACCCGCCCAGGTTCATTGGGTATAATCTCAGCTTATCTTGATTCAACCAAGGCCTTATGTTGGCCTTGACCGTTTCAAGGGTTCGCACCCCTTTGAGATGGCGCAAATATAGCTCGGCCCTTTTACATTTCATAACTAATTTGATCAAAAGACAGGGCTTCGTTCATCGATCGTGCCATAGCCTGCAAACAATTAACGCTTATCGGTAAACCCTATCAACATTATATCCGTATTTTTAGAAAGACTTTTGTGCAACATACGAACATGGTAAACGCCTCTAAAAAATCTAAAAACAAATTCACCTTAAAAATTGTCGCCAGCTATCTCATTTTGGCTATACTGGCGGCAGCCGTTGGTTATTTCGTATATACCGAGATACAAACCTATATTTCAACCGAAACCGCCGATGTAAACGATGAAAAATTACTACGGACAAGTTCGTTGATGACCAATCTTTACGAGGCCGAAAGTCTTTCTAAGCTCGCCTTACAGAGCGACGAGAAAATCAATTTTGACGCCTACGCCCTTAAAATAGACTCCATACAAATAGAAATCGACACCCTAAAGCAGCTAATGTTGGGCGAAGAACAAAAAAGCCTGTTAGATAGCCTGCAGGTTCTATTGAGCCAAAAAGTAAGCAACAACAACGAGTTGCGAAAATTGAAAGTCAAAAGCAAGTCGGCCAATTCGTTGGACAAGGCCTTAAAGGAATTTGAAAAAATAGAGGAATCTTTCGGCAAGTTTTCAGCAGAAAACCTTTTTACCGACTTCGACCAGTTGTCCCCAAAGGTGCAGCAATCCCTAAGGGACTATGCCGACCTGATCAGTAAAAACGTTCCGAATTCAGGCGATAACACCAAGAACGCCGCCTATGTAGATTCTATCTTGAACGTTTCAAAAGCCATGTTGAGAAAGGCCAAATTGGCCGATACCCGATCGCAACGCTCCTTGGCGCAAAAGGAAATCGAGGTAAACCGTAACGACCTTGAACTCTCGC
Source organism: Zobellia sp. OII3 (assembly GCF_002211465.1). Taxonomy (NCBI): domain Bacteria; kingdom Pseudomonadati; phylum Bacteroidota; class Flavobacteriia; order Flavobacteriales; family Flavobacteriaceae; genus Zobellia; species Zobellia sp. OII3. The sequence continues at coordinate 454,483 of NZ_MWRZ01000001.1, forward strand.
GCCAGCTCCAAAATATCATTGCCGCCTTTGAAAAAGAAATTATAGCCAGCAGTTACAACACCAGTATCGTAAAACGGGAAACCCTAAAAAGAACTACCCGGATCGCCGGTTTGGCGGCTCTATTAGGATTTTTGATCGTGGGCATCTTTTCTTTTTTGATTACAAGGGATTATTGGAAAGTACAGACCTATCGAATGCGGTTAGAAAAAGAGAAAAAATTCTCCGAGTCGATTTTAAAGAGTCGCGAGCAGCTGATCTCTACCGTAAGCCACGATTTGCGCACACCGTTAAACACCATTAGTGGATATTCGGAACTACTCGAAAGCACGGGACTTACCCGCAAGCAAAACGGGTATATAAAGAATGTAAAATCGGCCTCGGAATATGTCGGCAATCTAGTGAACGACCTACTCGATTTCTCAAAACTGGAAGCAGGTAAGCTCAAAATCGAAAAGGTTCCCTTTATCCCGGCCCATCTGATTCAAGAAACCGCCGAAAACCTTCAGGCCTTAAACATGCAAAAAGGCCTAAAATTGGTCTTGGAAATCGCCCCACAACTTCAACAAACCGTATTGGGCGACCCGTTCAGGATTCGACAAATACTGACCAACCTTATGGGCAACGCCTTTAAGTTTACGGAGCAGGGCCAAATCAAGATTATAGCCACCGCAACCAAGGGCAAGGACAAGGCCATAACGGCACGTATTCAAGTGGTCGACACAGGCATAGGCATAGCCAAGGAAAAACAACATTTAATATTCAAGGAATTCACCCAAGCCGACAGTGATACGGATAAAAAGTTTGGCGGTCACGGTCTGGGACTCACCATTTCAAAAAAATTGGCCGAGCTCCTAAAGGGCAGCTTGACCCTTGAAAGCCAATTGGGCTCAGGAAGTACCTTTACCCTACAGCTACCCCTTGAAATTACCGATGCGGTAAAAAAACCAAATAAGGAAATGCCCTATTTGGCCCCCAAACTACGTATGCTGATCATTGACGACGATACGGCCTTATTACATATGCTACGCGAACTGGCAGAGAGTATGGGCATTACGGCACATACCTTTACCAATTTTCTTTCCATTGAAAAAGACTCCCATTTAGCCTATGACATAGTACTTACCGATATTCAAATGCCACAGGTAACGGGGTTCGAAGTATTGAAAAAACTCAAATCGGGGGCCTACAAGCACTATACCGACCAACCTATCGTTGCCATGACCGGCAGAAGGGACCTAGGGCCGGAAGCCTATATTGGGGTCGGATTTTCCCAAGTGCTACAAAAGCCCTTTCCAAAAGGGGAACTTATTGCCACACTCAAGCTATTGGGCATTACCACCCAAGACGAAGCGCCCAAAGAAGGAAAGACAGAGGCCCTTGACCGTGAACCCAAATTATACAACCTTGACATCATCCATTCTTTTTTAGGAAGGAACGAAGATGCGATACAAGACGTACTGGGCACCTTTTTAAGCGATACAGAAACCAACATGAAACTTCTTGAGGAAACGGTTGGCACACAAGACTACCCCCAAGTAAATCAAGTAGCACACCGTATGCTGCCCATGTTCAGGCAACTGAAAGCCGAAAGCTGTGTAGTTGCATTGGAACACATGGAAGTTGCAACCCCTGAAGCCATGGACCATAAGACCCTTTCAGATTCATTTGCGAATTTGAAATCAGATGTAGCGGATTTAACAAGCGAACTCAAAGAGCGCCTGGCTACAAGTCCAGATTATAATGATTGATTTTATTATAAAGCGTTTTCCGTGTCACCTGAAGTAATTTTGCCGCTTTCGACTTATTGAAATTGGTTTTTTTCAAGGCTTTGATAATACGGTCCTTTTCAAATTCCGATTTTGAAAAATTCTCTATGGTAGTCGTTTTTTCTTGCGGTTGAAGCACCTCTCGTGGCAAGGCTTCCATTTGAACCTCATCGCCCGTGGTCAATAACACGGCCCTTTTCACTACATTCTGTAGTTCACGAAGGTTACCCGGCCAGTGGTATTGCTGAAAAGCTTCCCAAACTTCCGAAGAAAATCCGTCAACGTTTTTATCCAGACTTGCATTTGCCTTGTTCAAAAAATTCTCGGCAAATAACATCAAGTCCTCGAATCGTTCCTCTAGGGAAGGAATCTGTATGGAGAATTCATTCAATCTATGAAAAAGGTCTTCCCTAAAAGTACCTTTCTCCACCGCCTCGGTCAAATCTTCGTTAGTAGCCGTAATGATACGCACATCTACATCAATCTCTTTCGTACTACCAACCCGTTTTATTTTTCGTTCCTGCAAGGCCCGAAGCAATTGTATTTGGTTCTCGTACGATAGGTTACCCACCTCATCCAAGAACAAGGTCCCTTTATTGGCAGCCTCAAAATTCCCTATCTTATCTTCTACCGCTCCGGTAAAACTTCCTTTTATATGTCCGAAAAACTCACTTGTCGCCAATTCTTTGGGTATGGCACCACAATCGACAGCAATAAAATTAAAGTCCTTGCGCTTGCTGTTATCGTGAATGGCCTTGGCCGTCACCTCCTTACCCGTACCGCTTTCCCCGGTAATTAAAACGGACATATCGGTAGGGGCTACCAATTTTATATAGTCTTCCAATTTTTTGGAAGCCTCACTCACTCCTTTAACTATAGTATTCGTTCCTCCCACTGGGCGGGTAGCCTTGGAACCATTTTGCCTTGAGTCCTTTTTAGACCCGTCTCCCTCTGTTGGGGCGGTTTGGGCCATACTGACCTCCACCTTTAAGGCGTTATCTAAGATCATTACGATTTCATCAGGGGTAAAAGGCTTTGAAATGTAGTCGAAGGCCCCCTTTTTCATGGCATTTACGGCCGTACCAACCTCAGCATAACCGGTCATAACGATTACCTGTGTCTTTGGACTCACTCCTTTTATATCGGTCAGTAACTGTATACCGTCATAATCGGGCAAACGCAAATCGGTTAATATCAAATCAAAATCGGTTTTCCCGAATTTTTCCTTGGCATCTGGGGCTGTAAAGCTCGTCTCTACTTCGTAGCCGTGTCTCGTCAAAAACTTTTGAAGCATCTGACAAAAAGCGGCGTCATCTTCAATGATTAAAAGGTTTGGCATAAAGCTGTTTAGTATTCTGTATCTATCTACGTAAAAATAGTACAAGAAAGCTGTCTCTCCTCTAAATTTATCATAAAAGATATTTTTAAAAAAGGGCCAAAACGCAAAAAAGGAACCGTTATATCACGGTTCCTTTCTCAAAATTGGTTCGGAATTTCTTCCGACAATTTAGTTCTTCTTATTGTTGAACGGCGTTACCTTCTTCATCAACGATAAGGGCACCAGAAGTACCATCTTCCAAAGAAACTTCCAATTTGTATTGGTTAGCTTCGTTCTTGCTTGCTTTGTTGATCGTAGCACCTGGGTAGTTGGTTTCGATCATTGCAGTTACGGCTTCTGGAACTTCTTCCAAGGCAACCTCGGCAAAAGCATCTTGGGCTACAGCTTCAGTAGCTGTTTCTGTAGCGTCGGCAGCTTGCTCTTCTTGAGCGAATGCAGTTAAACTTCCTAGTGCGAAAACGGTGGTAATAAATAATTTTTTCATAATATTCTTATTTTATATGTGTAACTAATTAATGGTAATATTCAATGTAGGGGAACTAAACGCTAGGCGCTTTTTATTGTTGAACGGCGTTGCCTTCTTCATCAACGATAAGGGCACCAGAAGTACCATCTTCCAAAGAAACTTCCAATTTGTATTGGTTAGCCTCATTCTTGCTAGCCTTGTTGATCGTAGCTCCAGGGTAGTTGGTTTCAACCATTGTAGTTACGGCTTCCGGAACTTCTTCCAAAGCAACCTCGGCAAAAGCGTCTTGGGCTACAGCTTCAGTAGCTGTTTCTGTAGCGTCAGTAGCTTGCTCTTCTTGAGCGAATGCAGTTAAACTTCCTAATGCGAAAACGGTAGTGATAAATATTTTTTTCATGATATTCAGGTTTTAAGTGTTATTAATTAATTTCAGTTAGTATATAGAAAATATGATACCAAAAAAGCCAAAACCCCTAATCAATTAAAAAACAGTTGGTTATATATTTTGTCGATTTTCAAAACTGTGTATTATTGTAAAATTCTGTTTCATTTGGGTAATAATTTCACAACTCAACCATCGCGATGTAAAACCCTAGCCTTGGGCTTTTTTACTTTCTTGGGATGGATCAGGTCTAAAAGCAAAAAATCCGGGCAACTTATGCCGGACCATTTTACATTAAGACCTTCTTCTTTTTTCCTTTAATCGATAAGCCGGTATCGGTACTCTAGGAAGCTACATCAATATCGTTATTCTCACTTCTTTATAAATTAGACGATGCCCTATTACTTTATATTTTCGAACACTCAAAAAATTATGACCTTATACAAAATAGAAAGGGGCTGCAGATGCAACCCCTTTCTGACCAAACCAACTTGATACAAAACAAATAACTCAAGTTATTTACATTTCAATCCAGTTACCATTTTCGTCAGCGTACAAAGTACCGGCAGTACCATCTTCTAGGGAAACCTCTAGCTTGAACTGCTTTGCTTCGTTCACGTATGCTTTATCAATAGATGCAGTAGGATAGTTTTTAGCAACTGCTGCGGTCACCGCTTCGGGCAACTCATCGGCAGATACTTCAGAAAAATCATCTTGAGTCGCTGCGGCCTCAGTGGCTGCAGCTTCAACTGCCGTAGACTCCTCTTGGGCAAAAGCCGAAAGACTTCCTAATGCCAATATTGCTGTGATAAATATCTTTTTCATGATGTGTTCTTTAGAATTAATAACTGTATACTCTAAAGAAATAATGATACCAAAATCGCAAAACAAACATAAATATTTGATTTACAGTTATATAACATATTTTTAAAATATGTAAAGTGTGTAATTGTGTGTATTTCTAGTACTTTGGTGTGTAAAATGTATACGAATACCCATGATCCACACCCGAGCGAAGTATCAGCAACACCTTCCTTCGCATACAGCATCTTTCGAACTGAAACCCTATAGCTAGATATATTAAAAAAGCCCCATCTTCAAATGAAGATGGGGCCTTTTACTAACTATCTAACTATGCTACTAATAAAAGTATTAGCTTATTTTTCGATCCAGTTACCTTCGGCGTCAGCATACAATTCAGCAGTTTCACCATCTTCTTTGGCAACTTCCAATTTGTACTGGGCATCTTCGTTCATGAAGGCTTTAGAAATAGTTGCACCTGGGTGGGCAGCCTCTAAAGCTTCAGAGATAGCGGCAGGAACTTCTTCAACTGCTACTTCAGCAAAAGCATCTTGAGCTTCAACAACCTCAGTTGCTACTGTTTCTTCTACTACTGTTTCTTCTTCTTGTGCAAAAGCAGTCATTGTACCTAAAGACAATACTGCAGCAAACATTAAGTTTTTCATTTTGTGTGTGTTTTAAATTATTGATTTGTTTTGATAATCTCTTAGTACTAAGAGAAAATGATGCCAACTCGAAACACCCCCACCTAGAACACACTAAACACCTGATTAACAGATAACTAATTTAAAACCACCTCATACATCACTTGTATACAGGTGTGTAAAAACATAAAAAAGTGTGTAAAAAATACACACTTTTTTAGGTAAACCTTATACTGTACTTCAGCTTATGACGCGCTATTTGACCTGATGTGCGGGCCGCAATAGATCGTTTACGGTTTTTACCGGGTTGAAAGTTGAAGATGGTACCTCTACAAATATGGTGTTCCAAAACGCCATGGCGCCATTCCACAATCCTGGAAGTTCCAGGGCCTTTAACTCCCTGCCTTCTTTGGTCTTGCCCGTAATAAACCCTTGCTTGGTATCGATGTAGTTCATCAGGTTGTATTTTTCCCCTTTATAGTTCTTCACGGCACAGACCAAGTCGACCGGATTGAAATGGGTCGAGTTTTTGAGGATCGCGGCCTGATGCGCGTTATCCATATCAATTTGGGCTGACTCAATGATCTGTAACGAAATATTTCCTTTTCGGTCATTGATCCAGAATGGGCCGCCTCCGGGTTCTCCTTCGTTCTTGACCATCCCACAGATACGTATGGGCCTATCAATCTTATCTTTTAACACTTCAATTTGTTCGCCGATACTGAATCCTGCGAAATTATCTGAGAAACGCACGTTAAGTTCGTTCTCCAAGAAGCTCTTGATCTCGTCTAATTGACTTGAGGTCAGTTCATCGTTATCGAGACTTTTGGCATAGGCAAAGGCCTTTTCTTGGACACTTAAGAGCACCCCTGCCAATATCTTTTTACTATCCGCTACCTCGCCTGCAAATCTTGGAACGGTAACATTGTCGATATTCTTGATAAATATGATATCGGCATCTTGCTCGTTCAAATTCTCGATTAGGGCACCATGGCCTCCAGGTCTAAACAAGACGGAACCATCACTGTTTCGAAAGGGTTCGTTCCGCATATCTACCGCAATAGTATCGGTCGATGGTTTTTGATAGGAATAACTCACCTTAAAAGAGGTCTCGGTAGCCTTCGACACCCTCTCACTTACGGCGTTGAACTCCGCATTGAACATATCGCCATGCTGTTCGCTAATGGTAAAGTGCAACTCTGCGGTATTACCAGTCTTGGCATACACCGATGCTTCCTTTAAATGTTCTTCAAAAGGCGTAGCCGTATGGTCCCCATAGTTATGGAAAGGTAATAATCCTTTTGGATAAAACCCGTAATTAAGACCATCTTCAGACATCATTTCCTTTACTAAAAGATAGAGTTCCTCATCTTTGGAAGAAGTCTTTCCCGCAATGCGCTGTTTGACCAAATCGTAGAAGGCGAAGTCGGTTATACCCTCCGAAAAGGCTTTCATGGCCTTATCGTCCGTACGTTCAAAATACGCTTCCAACGATTCTTCCTTAGGGTCGTAAGCATCCAAAAAATTGAACAAAGCCTTGAACATACGCGATGCGGCCCCTGAAGCAGGCACAAATTTCAACAAAGACAGCCCGGTACTCGAGGCTTCGAACTTTTGAATCAAATCCTTTTCTTCGGATGGGGTAAATTTTGAAAGCCCTTCACCTATTGTAACGGCCTTTTCAAGTTGTACAAACGGAATACCCTCTTTAAAGGTCTCTATTTGCTCGTTTACCTTTTTCTCCGAAATTCCCTTTTTGGCCAGCAGGGCCAAATCATTTTCTGTTAGTGTCATTTATTCTTCAATAAGTTATCTATATGTTTTACGGCGGTCGCCAAGCGTTCTTCCCTTCCTCCGGTCAATATAATAAAATTACGATTATATTTTTCAAGGGTTTCTTTAAAGTAATTGAACATACGCTCACGTTCATTGGGTTTATCCCTTAGATCATCGCCCACCCAGGGCACATCTATATACGTAAGAAAATACAAATCATAATGATTATTTAACGCGTACTTTTCCAAGACCGGATCGCAATAGCCCAGATAATAGGCTTCCGAATATACCTTGGTCTCAAGCAGGTCGGTATCGCAGATAAGTACCTCTGTAGCCTTTTTGGCAAGTTCGTTTTCAAGCCGCATCTGACCTTCGGCTATCGGCAATAAATCTTTGGGCTCACAGGTCTTTCGCTCGTTGTTCCATTTGTTTTGCAAATACTCCCTAGCATATTCGGGTACCCAAACCGTATTGTACTCACGGGCCAACTGATCGGAAAGCGTGGTCTTTCCTGTAGATTCAGGACCGAACAGTACTATTTTAACAACATCTGAGGGCTCTTGTTCAAACTTTTTTTCCATGCGAGATAACCGTAAACCGCAATAATCGTAAACAAGAAATATTGCAGGGAGGTAAATATAAGGCCTTTGTACCAATAAAGGGGAACGCTGATAATATCCCCGATAATCCAATACACCCAGTTTTCAAGCTTTTTCTTTGCCATCAACCACATTCCTACAAAGAAAATAGCCGTGGTAAAGGTGTCTACATACGCTGTCCAATTGTTGAACTTATCAAAAAGGTAATAGACCAAGCACACGAAAATGACGGTCCCCACAAACAACAGGGCCGACCATTGCTTCTCTTTGTTTGTCGTTCGTGTAATCGGTATAAAATGGGTCTGGTCTACTTTTCGCGTCCAGAAATACCATCCATATATACTCATTAAAAAATAGTAGGCATTGATAAGCATATCGCCCAACAAGCCAAAAATCAGGAGGATATAAACAAATATAGCGGTGCTAATTATACCGGTAGGAAAAACCAGGATATTCTCCTTTTTTGAAAACCGTACACTTAAAAACCCGAAGATTACACCTATGATTTCCAAGACCACCAAATGGATGGGAACACCTTCGTACTGTGCAAAAATCCAATCAAAAATGTGGCTCATAATCGCTTCGGTCAGACTTTACCACTTTCATATACAACAGCCCTTTGTCCATCAATTCAAAAGCTTCCTTAATATCTTCTTTAAGAAGGTCCATTACTTCATCATACTCACCATAGACCTGGGTACTTAAAGGGTTTTCCAAAACAGTAAGTCCTGAAGCCCGTAACTTTTTAATAAAGTTGATAATGTGTTCTTCAAAATCATCCTGTAAGGGAGAAAAGGTAAGCTCTACCGATATGTTCATTCTATTTTATATTTGGTTGTTCGTCGATTATGGCCGCAAGCGTTACAACAATCACGTACACCTTCAATTTTTAATATGTTTTTGCCCCCTCTTTATTCTGGCTAGCCTTTTAAGGCATAGACACAGGTAAACCCTTCGAACTCCATAAACCTTATATGGTACATAGAGAGGTCGCCCTGGTACAATATTTCCGCAGTGGTCGCCGCACTGTCGAAAACAAAGTCCTTTACATCAATATGATGTATAAAACTTAGACCTTGCTGGGCATATATTTTATAGAGGGCCTCCTTGCTTCCCCATACAATAGTCAATTTTCGTATAAGGGCGTCGGTATTGGCTATGGTCCGGTATTCTTCTATAGGGGTGAATTTATGTGCTATTCGCAAGATTTTTTCCCTTTGCATTTCAATATCGATCCCTACATCGTCCTTACTGCTTACGATGATTCCCGTAAAATGGTTTGAATGGGTAATACTTATCTTGTTACCATCATTTAAATGGGGCTTTCCAAATTCATCATAATACAAATCGGCATCTACATATCCAGCTTCGGCCATCAAGTGCCTGATGCTCAAGAACCCCCTGCGATGCATTTCAGATTTCATGCCCCGCATTCTTTTTTGGCAATGCGGCGTCAGGTCTATACCCTTAGAAAGTTCCTGTTCCGACTCGGTAACCTTCCAGATATACACCTTGGTGTCTTTATTTACCTTGACTATCTTATAAAGAGGCATAGGGTTCTATACGTTTTTCTTAACTTTGCAACCACAAATAGCTGTATAGCTAATATAACGAAAGTAAAAAATAAAAAAGAATATGGATACCAAAACTGTTTCTTATGTGCCTTATAAGGTAAAAGATATTTCTTTGGCGGACTGGGGAAGAAAAGAAATCGAACTTGCAGAAGCCGAGATGCCTGGCCTTATGGCTTTGCGCGAAGAATACGGAGAAGAGCAACCTTTAAAAGGTGCACGAATAGCCGGATGTCTTCACATGACCATTCAAACCGCTGTTCTTATAGAAACTTTGGTGGCATTGGGCGCCGATGTTACTTGGAGCTCTTGCAATATATTCTCTACACAAGACCATGCCGCCGCCGCCATTGCCGCTGCGGGCGTACCTGTATATGCTTGGAAAGGCATGAGCGAGGAAGAATTTAACTGGTGTATCGAGCAAACCCTGTTTTTTGGCGAGGAGCGCAAGCCCTTGAATATGATCTTGGACGATGGTGGCGACCTTACCAATATGGTATTGGACGATTATCCTGAATTGGCCAAGGCCATTAAAGGTCTTTCCGAAGAAACCACTACCGGTGTTCACCGTTTGTACGAACGCGTAAAGAACGGTACTTTGCCTATGCCGGCCATCAATGTAAACGACTCGGTTACCAAATCGAAATTTGATAACAAGTACGGATGTCGCGAAAGTGCCGTTGATGCCATTCGCCGTGCAACCGACACCATGCTAGCCGGTAAAAAAGTAGTAGTTGCCGGTTACGGTGATGTCGGTAAAGGTACTGCCGCTTCTTTCAGAGGCGCCGGTTCTATCGTTACCGTTACCGAAATCGATCCTATTTGCGCCCTACAGGCGTGTATGGACGGTTTTGAAGTAAAAAAATTGGAAACTGTTGTTGGCAAGGCCGATATTGTCATTACCACTACAGGGAACAAAGACATCATTCGCCCCGAACACTTTAAGGCAATGAAAGACAAAGCCATTGTTTGTAACATTGGCCATTTTGACAATGAAATTGACATGGCCTGGTTAAACAAGAACTATGGCAACACCAAAGACGAAATCAAACCACAGGTAGACAAGTACACCATAGACGGAAAAGACATTATCGTCTTGGCCGAAGGTCGCTTGGTAAACCTAGGTTGCGCCACGGGACACCCGAGCTTTGTAATGAGCAACTCGTTCACAAACCAAACCTTGGCCCAAATCGAACTTTGGAAGAACAGCGAAAAGTACAACAACGAAGTATACATGTTGCCCAAGCACTTGGATGAAAAGGTAGCCGCCTTGCACTTGTCGCGTTTAGGAGCCGAATTAACGGAGCTTAAACCGGAACAGGCCGAATATATCGGCGTAACCGTAGAAGGGCCTTACAAGCCGGACTATTACAGATATTAGGCCTTCGACCGCACTCGGTCTTAATACAGGGCCAAGGGCCCAATCCTAATATAAAACCCCAAACCCTTACAGCAATGTGAGGGTTTTTTGTTTTTCCGAACCTGACTTTTAGCATAAAGCAAAAACCCCTGCCATCGTTTACCATAACTGCCAAATCTTAACACCCAATCATGCCTAACCGGATAAAGGAAATGGCCTATTCTATTCCTAATTTTTCCAAATCGTAGAAATAAAAATTCTTTTCATCGTTCATAGCGACAAATAGGCCGCTCTTAAACGTATCATTCAACGGGACGGTTACAACCTCGCACCCATCGGTTTCCAAAGTTGAAAGATTGACCGCCCTTACAAAAGCATTCGTTTTTCTTGAATAGATATTGAACTGTCCACGTTGTTGATCGGAAACAATAATATACCCCTCACCATTCGGATATTGTGCGATAGCAATGCCCTCTATATCACTTTTAAAATTTTCGCCGCCAAAACAACTTAGCTCCACATCCCCCATGGACGGCTCAGCATAATATTTCCGTATACAATGTTGCTCATCTGAATAATAGACAAAGCCTAGTTCATGATCTACCGCTATGGCCTCAATCTCTTTTTTCCCACTAAATTTTCCAAACTTACGCACCAACTCGGCATTTACCTGGCCCTTGTCATTAGCCACTATTTTATATTGGTACAGATAGCCTTGCGTAGGCCCCGTCTTTCGTCCCACTATGGCGTATATGCTCTGGTCTTTTGAGGATTTGTACAAACTGACCCCCATAGGCAGCCTCATTTCAGGGTTTTTCTCGTCTGCAAAAACCGGAAAACCTCCATTATCCAACGGCTTCATATCCGGCACCGAAAACAAACGAACTTGACTTTTCTCTCGCTCCGTAAACATTAAAATATCGACCTTTGTTGTATCGTTTATCGCAAAGCCATAAGCGATATCGACATTATTAGGTCGACGAATATCGCTTATGGATTTTTCTTCAAGTATCTTACCATTAAGATCAAAAGCATAGATAGCCCCATTGGTTTCCTTATCAGTTCCAAAAACAATACTTTTCGATGCGTCCATAGGATTGACCCAAATAGCGGGATCATCTGTATCGTTAACCGTTTTTTCGGTAATCACATTTGGGGCTACAGCAGGTAGCTTTGAAGTGTTACAAGACTGCATGGCCATAAGGGCCAAAAGAAATAAGAATATATTTTTCATCGTATAGGGAGATTGATATTTTAGACTAGATTTTGGAATTGTTCTTTCGATCTAGGAGCTACCTTTTAAAGAGATCATATTTAAGACCAAATGTCAATCGTCTTCCATAGAACTCAATCTGTTGCGTGCGGCCTTTAACACCTTGAAAATAACGCAACGGTTGGTTGCTTATATTATTTAGGTCTGCATACACACTTAGGCTATTGGTAATCTTATAACTAGCATTAAAATCTAAGAAAAGCTGTGTGTCGTAATACCTGTCTTCAAATTCGTTGCCCCCAAGCTCATCTATATATGCATCTGAAAAATTAACGGACATACGAGCCGAGAATTTTTTATCGTTATACCCCAAAGAAGCATTAAAGGTATTTGGAGTGGTATTGGGCAAATCTATACCTTCTCGATCCTCTCCATCTTCGTTCTTAATACCTTCTGCAGAAGAAGAAATGAAAGTGTAATTTAAGTATAAGCTAAAGTTTCGTGCGAAACCTGGCAGAAAATCAAGCTGCCTTTGAAAAGCAATCTCCGCTCCAAAAATTCGGGCACCATCTCCATTTAAGGGTTGAAAAATTTCAAAACCCGCTGTATCATCTCCGTAAAAATCATCACTAGTCTCACTTCTGGACAAGTATATAAAGTTATCGATGTTCTTATAAAAAAGTCCCCCGGAAAGAATACCCACACTCCTAAAATAATGTTCGGCCATAACATCAAAATTCATCGATGTGGTCGCCGCCAATTCCGGATTACCTAAATAAATTTCCTCATCGCCTGAAACAACATCCAAAGAAGGCACCAAATCTTCATAGTTGGGTCTAGCCAAGGTATTTGTCCATGCAAGGCGCAGAATAGTTGCATCACTAAGGTCATACTTGAGATGCAAGCCCGGCAAGACGTTAGTATACGAACTCTCCTCTGTTATTTTTCCTACTAAATCCTCTTCATCAATGATACTGTTACCGACCGCGGTGACTTTAGTCGCCTCCAACCTAAGCCCAAACAGAACACTTAGTTTTTCAGTAATCTTTTGATTGGTCATGGCATAGGCCGCGAAAACATTTTCATCTACATTGAAATTAGCTCTCAAAAATTCGTCCGGAACGGACTCCCCATCTACCAAATCCAATGCTCCAAGCCATTTTTCATCAGCAAAAGACCCAGCTACATATTGGCTACCGGCCAGAAATTTGGTGTCGGAAAGGTCTCTTTGGGCAACATCTGCCAATGTGGGAAAATCATCTTCCAGGTCATATTCAAAAAAATCATTATCCCTTAATTTGGTTTTCATTCTTGCCCTTCCGCCGAATTTTATACTCCCATCTCCGTTTCCAAAAAAATCGGAAGGGACTTCAAAGTTTACAAAAACATTAAAATCTTCTTCTTTAGTGAATTGATTTTCTTCGGTCACCTCGTCATATTCAAAATTCGACAAATCTGCATCGGCACTGTTTTCTGCAGTCATTAAAGGGTATCTAGAACTACTATTGTCGTTTCGTACGGCATATTCATTTTCAAATACAATATACCGTTCATTTAGCCGCTCTTCGGAAGCCTTTGCAAAGGAGGTCATCCAATCCATTTTTAAACTTCCCCATAAATGGTTGCCTCCAAGACTGTAGTTTTGCATTCGTTGGTCTTCTAGGCGTCTGTTCTTGTTACGGCTATTATCAATTCCGCCTTTTGTCTCTCTGGTAATTTCAGCGGGGAACCGTGTCAAATTGCCTTGATTTACCGTAAAATCACCTATTTCTATATCTTCGCCATCCAGTATTTCACTCTGCAGTACAAATCGATTCTCGCGGTCGTCACGCCAATTGTATATCGATTTAAGAAAGATGGAGTTGTTGGCATCGAACCTATAATCAAAATTGGCCGAAAGACTACGCCTCACCCGCTGCACCAAGTATTCACGTTGCTCAAAGGCACTTGTATACGGATTCACATCAACCTCTTCTAAAATAGGTTCACCGTCAACATCATCTGAACCCGTATAGTATTCAAATTCATCCGACCATTCTGCCTCGACATTATCGGAACCAAAATCATTATCATTATACGAAGCACTGACCATCCACCCAAATTTGCCATTATCACTTCTATTGCCCAACAGGAAAGACCCATTAATAATTGGCTTATCGGTTATAAAGTTCACGCCTGAGCCTAAGGTCGAAGAAAGCCGAAAACCTTGCGGCGACGTTCTAGTAACCAAGTTTACGGAACCTCCCAAGGCATCTGCATCCATATCGGGAGTGACCGCTTTACTCACTTCAATACTTTGTATCATATCGGCAGGAATCAAGTCCATCTGCACATTTCTATTATCGCCTTCGGCCGATGGCACACGACTCCCATTAAGCGAAACGGAATTTAACTGCGGTGAAAGTCCGCGAACAATAATATTTCTAGCCTCCCCTTGATCTACCTGCATGGTAATACCGGGGATACGCTTTACGGCATCACCAATATTGGCATCGGGAAACTTCCCGATTTGATCGGTTGCTACCACATTGGTAATATTCATATTGGTTCTCTGTGTATTCAACGCCCTAGCTTGGCTACCCAACCCGAAACCAGTAACCTCCACTCCATCCAATTCTAAGGTCTTAGGTGTAATAAAAATAGATACCGATGCCGTTTCCCTTTCTTTGACCACTACTTCTTGGGTAATATCAGCATACCCTAAATAAGTAATGTTCAAGGTGTAGTTACCAGCAGGAATACCAACAAGTGAAAAACGACCGTCAAAATCTGAAATAGCCCCTTTTTTTAGTTCAGAAATAATAATATTGGCCCCAGGTACATTAATACCGTTTTCATCTGAAATTGTCCCCTCTACATTTCCTAACTGAGCCGAAACAACCATATTTGAGCAGGCAACAAATAGTAATAGCACTAGACTTTTAAATGCTTTTCTCGAATTCATTTTTGATTGGTTTTACGATTCCAAAAATATGGATATCAATCACATACAATGTTTTCTAAAAGGAAACAAATAGGCAACAATCGAAAAAAAGAAGGAAACAACAAGGCAACAATAATACTGGGTTTACATAGAAGTAACCTTCCGGAAACACAGGGCTAAAAAGTCAACAAAAAACGGCTCAATTCTTCTTTTGGACCAATAGGTAATTTTTTACGAAGCCGGTATCTAGATACACGTACACTGTCTGGAGTCAGCCGTAAGATTGCCGCGATTTCCTTGGAAGATAAATTAAGGCGCAACAAAATAGACAACCGTAATTCTGCAGGCGATAGGGGGCCTAAAACTTTAGCATGCAATTGCTTTATAAAATCTGGATGGATTTCATTGAAAAGAACCAAGAACTCGTCCCACTCATGTTCTTGAGATAAACTAAAATCAATTTCATTGACTACTTCCCGCAACTTTCGTTTTAAATCTATATTGGAACGCCCAAGACTATTTTTCAAGGTATGAGAAAGTCCTGATAACATCTTATTCTTTTGTGCGAGATGCAAACTGTACCGTGATAGTGCGGCATTTTTAAGGTACACCTCTTTCTGCAAGCCTATTTCTTCCATACGCTTATTTTCAAGCTCCGCCTCAAGAATACGCTTTTCAAAATCCGCTATTTTTTGACCTTCCCTTTTTTTTCGTTTAACATATAACAACCAGAGTATACCGAGTATACCGAAGGTCGCCATAGCACAGACCAACAGATACTTTTGGGCGCGATCTATTTCCCCTTCGTGTAAAAGCTGTTGTATTTTGGCTTCCCTTTCCTTGGTATCGTAGATTACTTGTAAGGCACTGGCTTGATTACTTCTGTACAAGGACTTGTTTCGCTCGTCCAATTCTAAAAAAGCGGTAAGTTCTTCGTATGCCTTTTCCCCTTCCCCCATCAGATAGTAGGTTTTAGACAAATCTTTGTGCGCACTTGCCTGTTCTCCAGTATGACCAACACGTGTAGCTACGTCTAAAGATTCTAGGGTAAATTGCAGTCCTTCATCAAGGGCGCCCGTTTTTCTATGGACATCACCTAAATTGTTCAAAATATTGGCCCGTCCTTTATCGAGAGTGGAATGGTATTTTAATGCCGTTTCAAAATAACCCTGGGCCGTTTCAAAATCTTCTAAATCTTCATAAATACTACCAATACTCTCATTTACCAAGGAAATACCATTGGAATCGTCTAACTCTAAATACATTTTAAGACTTTCATTCTGATAGACTAAAGCCTTGGCGTAATCACCCTTCTTTTCATAACAGGTACCTAGATTACTTTTTGTGGTAGCGACAATATATCCCGCATCTATAATCTGCGCTTCTAGAATACATTTTTCGAAATGGGTAATGGCGGCCTCATAATTTTTTAGCCCCAGATGAATTGAGCCCAAACGATTGACCAGGTCAACGTATAGCGTATCGTGGACTTCGTTCTCCAACAAGACAAGAGCTTTATTAAATTGATCTAAAGCCTCTATATAAACACCGTTTTCTTGACAGAAATAACCTAGTTCCGCATGGGCCAGGGCAATGTTTTTAACGCCCCCCTTGGCCTGCTCCGTTTTTAGGTTTTCACTTAACTCGACAAAAATAGCATCAATACCCTTATCATTGGAATATTGCCCCACCATCAAAAACGGAATTGCCAAGAAATTAAAAAGAAAAAACGTGGTTCTAATTTTATGGTACATAAGGAAGGTAAGAATCGAGCAAGTTACGTTGCTAACATTGCCTTTATATTACCCCAACATTATCTTAATGTACAAACATTCAAACAAAAAAACCCTCTCCAAGAATCTTGGAAAGGGTTTTTATACGATAAAAGAAAAACTTCTTAAGCCTCGAACGGCTCTATGGAAACATAAGATTTTCCACCAGCTTTCTTTTCAAACTTTACTAGTCCGTCTACACGGGCATGCAATGTATGGTCTTTACCGGCATACACATTCTCACCTGGATTGTGTCTTGTACCACGTTGTCTAACGATGATATTTCCGGCAATAGCGGCTTGGCCACCAAAAATCTTAACGCCCAAGCGTTTCGATTCCGATTCCCTACCGTTTTTAGAACTACCTACACCTTTTTTGTGTGCCATGATATTAGGTTTTAAAAAGTGTTTCCCTCAGTAATCACTTAAAGGATACACTATATTGATTATACTTTGTGGGGTTTGGCGATTAGGCCTTACCACCGTCTAATTCGTCTTGCCATTTCTTCAACTCGTCCCACTTACCTTCAGCAGCTAATTTAGCTTGTGCAGGCCAAGTATCGGTTACGTGGTTACCACGTACATCGGCGATGATCTCGGAAATTTTGGCGGCATCAGTCTTTGCCAATTCGGCAAAGGTAGAAACACCGGCTGCAATCAAGGTCTCGGCGATTTTCGGTCCGATACCTTCAATTTTTTTCAAATCATCTGCTTTTGCTGCTTTCTTGGGAGCGGCTTTTGGCGCAGCTTCCTTTTTGGCAGGCTTCTCCTCTTTCTTAGGAGCAGCAGCTTTCTTTCCACCTTTCGCAACGATACTCTCGATTACGATTTCGGTCAAAGCTTGACGGTGACCATTTTTCACTTGGTACCCTTTACGTCTCTTTTTCTTAAAGACGATTACTTTGTCACCTCTTAGGTGTTTCACGACTTTTGCCTCAACAGCGGCTCCATCTATAGCCGGGGCGCCAACAGTAATGTCCGATCCGTCAGCTAAAAGAAGTACATTGTCAAAAGTTACCTTTTTTCCTTCTTCTGCCTGTAAACGGTGAACATACACTTTTTGGTCTTTCGCAACTTTAAATTGCTGCCCTGCCATCTCTACGATTGCGTACATAATTGTGTATATATTAGTTTATTGTTTCCGCCCATTTTTTCAATAAGCGGATGCAAATATACGCCTAAATCGTTAACCTACAAGCGTTTTTTATATATTTTACCCTCATTTTTCACGCTGAAAGTCCAAAAATAAAGCCGCAAATCATCTTTGCGGCTCCAACTTTACTTTATTCGAGGTAATCCTCAACTATGTTTAACCAATTTTCTTTTAAGATTACGGCTTGTTTTGAACAACTGCATAAACGAAAGTGTCAACACCAAAGTAGAGGCAAAGCCCATTATCGCAACGGTAAAAAATACGATTCCCTCAAAACTTTTGTAGTCTTTAAACCACACCGTAGAAAGTTGTTCTAAAAACAACAAGTTGATTTCCGTACTGTAAAATGCAAAGAAAATGGTAAACACCAATGTAGCCACAAAACCGGTCACAAGTCCGGCCGTAAAGCCTTTCCCGTAGTTAAAGCTATCGGGATTCTTCAGTTTAAAATACTTAATGGCCTCGTAAATTCCGAAACCGGTTATAAAACCGTTAAACAGACTAAAGAATATATTGGTGTGCAAATCAAACAAAGAGAGTATTAAAAAATAAGCAATTAGGCAACCGCTCGTAGCGATTCCGAATCGAATGGGTTGTGCAAATTGTTTCATTTTCTAAGTTTTTGAAGTTCAATTCTTTAAGTTAATAAAAAAAATAAAGCAACACCACAAAAGCGTGTTAAAGGATGTTATTGTAGGTTATTTTTCTTACAAAAAATGAATATCTTCGTGTAACGATCTTTGGCAATCGTCCACTAATAATGCAACTAACACACTATATCATGAAAAAAAAATTACTTATAGGAGGTTTTCTCCTTCTCATCGGGCTTTGCCTGCGAGCGCAAGAAGTAAAATATGAAGAGTACGACCTCGATAACGGCCTCCATGTCATTCTCCATCAAGACAACTCGGCTCCCTTGGTCACTACTTCGGTCATGTACCATGTTGGGGGCAAAGACCGTACCGAAGGCCGTACAGGCTTCGCCCATTTCTTTGAGCACCTACTCTTTGAGGGCACTAAAAATATAGAACGCGGAAAATGGTTTGAAATCGTTTCTTCCCACGGCGGAATAAACAACGCCAACACCTCCCAAGACCGCACCTACTACTACGAAGTTTTTCCATCGAACAACCTAAAACTCGGGCTCTGGCTCGAATCGGAGCGTATGCTGCACCCCGTGATCGACCAAAAGGGAGTAGAGACCCAACAAGAAGTGGTAAAAGAAGAAAAACGACTGCGATACGACAATAGGCCTTACGGCCAACTGATTTCGGAAGTTGGCAAAAACCTGTTTAAAAAGCATCCTTATAAAGACCCTAACATTGGGTATATGGAAGATTTGGACGCAGCCACCCTAGACGATGTAATTGCCTACAACCACAAATATTACGTACCCAACAATGCCGTTTTGGTAGTTGCGGGCGACATTGACCTAGCCGAAACCAAAAAGATGATCCAAGACTATTTCGGGCCGATACCCAAGGGAAAAGACGTAGTGCGCAACTACCCAAAAGAAGACCCTATCTTAAAAGAGGTAAGGACCAAGGCCTACGACCCTAATATTCAGCTTCCCGCCTCGGTTATTTCCTATCGGACCCCAGGCTTTAAGGAAAGGGACGCCTATGTTCTCGATATGATTTCCACCTACCTAAGTGACGGGCGCAGCTCGAAACTCTACAAAAAAATGGTAGACGAGCAGAAACAGGCGATACAGGTAGGCGCCTTTAATGTAGGCCAAGAAGATTATGGCATGTATTTGGTATATGCGCTTCCCGTTGGGGAAACCGACCTTGAAACCCTGATTACCGAAATGGAAGAGGAAGTAGCCAAGGTAAGGGACAGCTTGATATCTGAAAAAGACCACCAAAAACTGCTGAACAAGTTTGAAAACCAATTCGTCAATTCCAATTCCGGAGTAGAAGGAATAGCCCATTCATTGGCCCAATATTACTTACTCTATGGGGATACGGAGCTGATCAATAAGGAAATTGACATCTTCAGGTCCATTACCCGTGAGGAAATCATGGAAGTCGCGAACAAATACCTAAGACCTGATCAGCGCGTAATCATAGATTACCTTCCGAAAGAACCGCAATCAAACTAATCAGGGCGTGCTTTACACTCGCCACCTTATTTTTTCTTTTTAAAAAGCAAAAACACTATTCATGAAACATATATTTACAAGCTTATTCTTTCTCGCTTTTGCCTTTGTTGCAAAAGCACAGATAGACCGTAGTCAAATGCCCGAAGCCGGTCCGGCACCAGAAATCAAGCTCGAAGACGCACAGCGTTTTGAACTGAGGAACGGACTCAAGGTCTTAGTCGTGGAAAACCACAAACTACCTCGGGTTTCCATTCAACTGAGCATTGACAACCCCCCCGTATTGGAGGCTGACAAGGCCGGGGTTTCCTCCTTGATGGGAAGCCTGTTGGGCAAGGGTTCCAAAAACATTAAAAAAGACGATTTTAACGAGGAAGTCGATTTTCTCGGGGCCCGTATCAATTTCAATTACCAAGGGGCCTATGCTTCTTCGCTTTCAAAATACTTTCCTAGAATCTTAGAGCTGATGGCAGACGCCGCTTTAAACCCGAACTTTACCCAAGATGAGTTCGACAAGGAAAAACAAAAGATTATCACCGGACTCAAGTCGGAAGAAAAAAGTGTGGCCGCCATCTCCCAACGGGTCGGTCTGGCCTTGGCCTATAGCAAAAAACACCCATATGGGGAATTTATGACCGAAGAGACCCTGAACAAGGTTTCCCTTACCGATGTCATTCAATTCTATGAGGATTATTTTGTTCCCGCTAACGCATATTTGGTGGTTGTGGGAGACATCAAATTCGACGATGTAAAGACCTTGGTAGAAGAACATTTTACCCCATGGACCAAGGCCGTACCGCCTTCTTTTGGTTTTTCCAAACCCAGTGATGCCCAATATGCACAAATCAATTTTGTAGACGTACCTAATGCGGTTCAATCTGAAATCACCGTCGGAAACTTGGTCAACCTAGAAATGAAAGATCCCGACTACCTTCCGGCACTAATGGTAAACGAAATCTTAGGCGGTGGCGGGGAAGGCCGCTTATTCCTAAACCTACGAGAAGACAAGGCCTACACCTATGGTTCCTACTCCCGATTGGGCAACGACAAATATGCTCCGGCACGCTTTAGGGCTACCGCCAGTGTCCGAAACGCCGTTACCGATAGCTCCGTAGTAGAGATCCTCAAGGAAATCGATCGCATCCGCACCGAACCGGTCTCCAAAGAAGAGCTAGAAAACACCAAGGCCAAATATACCGGTCGCTTCGTAATGGCTTTGGAAGACCCTTCTACCATTGCCAATTATGCCCTAAACATAGAAACCGAGAACCTCCCCAAGGATTTTTACAAAACCTATCTTGAAAAAATCAACGCCATTACCATTGAAGATGTACAACGGGCGGCACAGAAATACATGAAACCGGGCAACATCCGCATTGTTGTGGCAGGAAAGGGAAGCGAGGTACTCGAAAACCTTGAAAAGATAAGCTTCAAAGGCAAAAAAATTCCGGTTTGGTACTTTGACAAATATGCCAATGCCGTAGAAAAACCAGACTATAGTGCGAATGTACCCTCTGATGTTTCGGCCACTACAGTACTGAACAAGTACATTGAGGCCATAGGTGGCAAGGAAAAACTAGAGGGCGTAAAATCGTACTTCCTTTTGGCAGAAGCCGAAATGCAGGGCACAAAACTGAACCTAGAGGTTAAAAAAACGACCGAAGCCCAGTTTATGCAAGATATAAAGGTAGCCGGAAATTCCATGAGCAAACAGGTTCTTAACGGAGGCAAGGGCTATATGGTCATGCAAGGACAAAGAAAAGATATGGGCGACGATGAAATCGAAAAGGTAAAAGCCGAATCGGCACCCTTTCCCGAATTGAACTACCTCAGCACCGATATCACTTTAGAAGGCATTGAGGTCGTAGAAGATAAAAAAGCCTATAAAATTAAATTGTCGGAAGAAAAAACGGCCTTCTACGATGTGGAAAGCGGACTCAAACTACAAGAGGTGACCACCGCAGAAATGGGAGAGCAGACCATCACCAGCACGATAAACTATATGGATTACAAAGAGGTTTCCGGCGTACAATTTCCGTTTATCATGGCCCAGGCCGTCGGGCCACAACGTTTTGAATTTATAGTTTCCGAAATTAAAATCAACGAAGGGGTTTCAGACTCCGATTTTGAGTAGAGGCGACTATAGAATAAAATTTTTACGCGGTCGAGGGTGTGGGTTCTTTCCCATTCCTCGACCGTTTTTTATTTCATGACCTTAGCATCTTTCGCAAAGGGCTGAGCAACACTAAACCCTTTTCGAATAGCTTGACGGGTTAAAGCCACATATACTTCACCAACACCCTAATTTGAGTAATTTGAAATCCACTACTTACAATCGACCCAAGTAGGAAAAACCAGTGATTTACTACTTCTTTCGTCTATTGACCATCCATACCCCCAACAAGATAATTACCCCACCAATAAGCTGGTAAGCGTTTAAAGACTCTCCATCCAGCACGGCCCAAGAAATAGCCACCAAAGGAATGGTATAAGTTACGGAAGCTGCAAAAACCGGACTGGACAAGTATATCAACTTATTAAAAAAGATATTGGCTATCGACGTCCCTATGATGGCCAAGGCCAACAGATACCACAAGGAAGTCTGCATACTCGGGTTTCCTTGGACCTCATTAAAAAAACCGGAATAAACGACCAAGGCCAAGGCAGGTAGAAACGCAATGGCAAAACTAGATGTGGTAACCGCCAAAGGACTCAAGTGAGACAAATGCTTCTTAACAATATTGATGTTCAAGGCATAGCCCAAGGCCGATAACAATATAAATATGGCATACCAATAATTCTGATCCGGATTAAAGTCCATTCCGGCAACGATCAGGGCTATCGTTCCGCCCAAACCAATGAACACGCCAAGCACCTGTCGTTTGGTAATAATTGCGCCAAAAAGAAGCACCCCAACGATAGTGGTCAACAAGGGTACTACCGAATTAAAAATAGAAGTCACCCCACTATCGATCTGGGTTTGCGCCAAGGCGAATAAAAAAGGAGGAAAAAAAGAACTTAACAAACCGGCCCAGGTTATCCATTTCCAATCTTTTAGATTTAAGGAACGTACCGATTTAAAACCCACCAAAAAAAGGACCAAGGAGGCAAATACAATGCGCAGACCTCCCAATTGCATAGGCGTAAGCCCAACCAAGGCCTTCTTTATCAAAATAAAGGAAGAGCCCCAGACCAACGATAAAAGAATCAAGTATAGCCACTTTTTGTTGTAATCGCTCAAGGTCTTGCCGTATTATATCCCGTCATTGGAAATAAGCCACAAAAGTGCGATTTTTTATTGAGAAGCTTTCGAATTTAGCCCCGTATCTACATGCCTTTTTATTCAAAAAAATTAGATATATCCCTAACAAAAAGATCAATTCGGGCCACAGACACACCTTAACCATCGCAGGAGTATTATATTTGCAAAAAAGAACTAACAATGAAAAAAATAATAATGGCATTGGTCATAGCATGTACCGTAATTACGGTTTCATGTAAGTCAAAAGAAGAAAGCAACCAAATGAAAACCGTGATGGCCATTCACGATGAAGTAATGCCCGAAATGGGAAAAATAGGCAAATTAGTTGGCGAGTTGAGCAGCAAGGAAGACAGCACCGAAATAGGCCTCGAATACAAAAAAGCCCGTAAAGACCTTCAAGCGGCCCACAAATCTATGATGGACTGGATGCAGAATTTTGGCTCTAGATTTACCTCAGATGAAATCTTGAACGGAGCAGCGCTATCAAAAGAAAAGCAAGCCTGGTTGGACGAGGAAGAAACGAACATTGAAAAAGTGCGCGACCAGATAAACGGAAGCATCAAAAATGCCGAAGAATTATTAAAAAAGTAGGGCAAAAGCTACCGTACAACGAAAAAACATAGCGTTAACGGACAAACAGGGCCTTGGCTCTACCGAAACCGTATTTTTACCTTGCTTAATTACAACGGTTATATGGCTATGAAAAACTTATTCTTACTACTTACCACTGTTTTGGTTTTGGGTACACCTAGCGCTAGTGCACAAAATGACGCTGCCGAACCCACTAAAATGGAAGAGGTTATGGAATCGCACGACAGGGTCATGGACAAAATGCCCATGGTCTCTAAACTCATAAGCAAATTACAGACCAAGGCCAATGCCTCTTACGAAAAAACGAAATACGAGAACGCGATAGCCGACCTTAAAAATGCCAATAAATCCATGATGACCTGGATGGAGAATTTCGGTAAGCGTTTTACGGCCGACGAAATGTTCAAAGGCAAAAAGCTAAGCGCACAAAAGAAAAAATGGCTGTTGGAAGAGGAAAAGAAAGTTGCCTTGCTCGACGAAGAGATAGATTTGAGTATCGCCCAAGCAAAAACTACCTTAGGCATAGAATAAGAAATACCTTTTTATTTTAAATTTTACCCCCTTATTCCTTCCATTTAAGGGTTTCCATGATACCGCGAATGTCGTTCTGAAGATAGGCCGCTGCCGGATAAATGGAATCGTAGTTGGGTTTTGTATAGAAATACAAAGAACCCATCACAAAGTTATCGGTGCTATCAGTGGCGTAAAACTGCGCCTGCGAAGCGGCATTCCCACTGACTTGATAATACATTCCGTATACCTTTTTCTCATCGTTTACAAAAGGCTGTTCCGTGATTCCGTCGGCTTTTACCGAGTGTTCATAACTCAACTTTTGGGCATCTGAAAGCAATTTATCGATATTGCCATCCACCTTTTTATAGTTGATATAGATTTCACCCTTCATTTCAGGATATTCAAGGGTCAACGCGGTTTCGGTACGTGTCTTGATCTTGGCCTTGGTGTTGTACGTAAACTCGAAATGGTCGGTTTGCAGCTCGCCTAACTTCGGTGCCTCGTACTCCAAACGCAATTGCGCCTTGGGCTTGGGCAACACATCTTCCTTACAGCCGATGGCCATTAAAAAAACAATAAAAAGCAATGGGCTACATTTCAACATTTTGGGGCAAGGTAATTTTTATCTGTTTCAGTCTTTTCTTGTCTAAACTCTCCACAACAAATCGATAGTCTTTAAACACCACGGTTTCTCCCCGCTTAGGGAAGCTTCCCGCTATTTCGAGTACGAAACCGGCAATGGTCTCCGACTCTCCTTTTTGCTCTTCAAATTCGTTCTCGTCTTCAATTTTGGTCACACGGTAAAAATCTTTCAATGCCGTCTTTCCATCAAAAACAAAATTAAAATCATCCAATTTTGAAAACACCAAGTCCTCATCATCGAACTCATCACTGATGTCACCTACTATTTCCTCAATAATATCCTCCAAGGTTACGATCCCCGAAGTACCTCCATATTCATCGACCACGACGGCCAGGTGGTTTTTCTTCTCTTGAAATTCAAGTAAAAGATCGTCAAGCTTTTTGTTCTCGGGCACAAAATAAGGTTCCCGAATAAGCGACATCCAATTGAATGTCTTTCTATCGATATAGGGCAACAGGTCTTTAACGTAGAGCACCCCCAATACATTGTCCATGTTTTCGGAAAAGACGGGGATACGCGAATATCCATGCTTTTTGATCTCGGCCAAGACCTCTATAAACTTCATATCCTCACTAACCGCAAAAATATCTATACGCGGGCGCATCACCTGTTTGGTATCGGTATTGCCAAAAGTAACAATTCCTTGTAGAATCTTCTGTTCCTCCTTAGTGGTATCGCCATCTACGGTAAGCTCCAACGCCTGTGAAAGGTGGTCTACACTAAGATTGGATTTTTGTTTTCCCAACTTATCGTAGAGAAATAGGGTACCGGCCCTCATAGGTAGGCTCAACGGCGAAAACAGGAAATCGAGCATTTTCAACGGATAGGCCATCAAATGTGCAAAGAGCACCCGGTTTCGATTGGCATACACCTTAGGCAAGATTTCACCGAACATCAATATAAGAAAAGTAGCGACTACAACTTCCAATAAAAACCTGAGCCATTCAAGTTCTATATTGGCAAAAAGGCTGTTGCCAATGGTACTGAACAGCAGTACCACCCCAATATTGATCGCATTGTTGGCGATAAGAATGGTAGCCAAAAGCTTTTTGGGCCTTTCCAAGAGCTTGGCTATAATATTGCCCCGCACACTTTTCTTTTCCGCAATCTCGTTTACATCGGTCGGCGAAAGGCCAAAAAAGGCCACTTCAGCACCCGAAATAAGGGCCGAGCATATCAGTAGGAGTAATAGAATAGTAATTTCCAGTGCAAAAGCACTTCCGAAATTGATAAAGTAAGGCTGTAAACTAAGGGGGTCAGGGTCCAACGGTCAGTAATTTAATAATAAACGGAGGTTCGTGAACAACACTTTGATCCACACCCCTTTTCAAAAGAGCAAGTAAAGTTGCGATACTTCTTAACACTAAATCGGTCTGAAAACAATCGTATCATAATGTTTGGCTATACCTCTTGTTTACTAAAATTACTCATTTTTATTTAGAATGGAAGATCATCGTCTTCTTCTGGTCTAACTAACGGAGCCTCTTTAGGGGCACTCGATGTATTTGAAACGGTATTTTGGCGAGCTTGTTGCCCTCCCGATTGCTGATTTGCCATACTTTCTTTTTTGGTAGAAAGAAATGTAAAATCTTGTACGTGAACCTCGGTGCTATAGCGTGTATTGCCATCTTCACCTTGCCACTGCCTATTTTTAAGGCGACCTTCAACATACACCTTATCACCCTTGCTCAGGTACTTTTCACATATTTCGGCAGCTTTATTCCTGACCACGACATTATGCCAATCCGTATTGGTTACGCGTTCTCCGGTCTGCTTATTGGTATAGGTTTCATTGGTGGCAATAGGAAAGCGGCCAATGCATCCTCCTCCTTCAAAATAGTGCATTTTAACCTCATCGCCCAAATGCCCGATCAACATAACTTTATTCAACGTACCACTCATAATCTTCCTTTTTTGCAATTTGAATCTACAAATATACTCGTTTTTTGGCCTTCGCTACCAAGTGTTTCCTATGGGAGCCTAAAATTTACGGGATAACCCTGCCCCAAAAGAAATTCACAACAAAGGACCCTTTCAAAAATACGATTTTTTAAAGCTTCTTAAAAAGTCTGCAATTAACACGGGTACGGGGTATGTGTCGGCTTCTTCGAACGAAATTCCATTCTTAGGAAGTTCCTTTGTACGTACCACCCAAAAGCTGGTATACAAATGCTGGTGCGACAATTTATGAACAATGGTCTCTGGATTGAAAAGGTCTATGGAAACCGGGTCTACCTTATGGTTTATCCCCTCAAAATACCGTTGAAAATGGGATGGCGAAAGTTTTTCGGGGGATTCTATAAGCGGGAATTGCCATAAATTTTCCCAGATTCCCTTCCCTTTGCGCTGTTCAAGCACCGTTCGGCCATCTTCGGAAACAAAAACAATATAATTAAAGTACCTCGTCCTGACCTTGGCCTTTTTTAATTTTAACGGAAGATCACCCACGCGCTTCATTTGAAGCGCCACACAACTTTCATTCAACGGACACACCTCACAATCAGGACTTTTAGGCACACATTGAATGGCCCCAAATTCCATGACACCCTGATTATAATCCCTAATTTGGCCCACATCCATCACCTCTCTCGCCAATTTTTTGAAATATTTAACACCTTCGGTACTATTGATGGCCAAATCGACTCCGAAGTAACGCGCCAATACCCGATAAACATTACCATCTACAACGGGTTCGGGCACATTGAAACAAATGCTTGCAATAGCGCTTGCCGTATAGTCGCCCACCCCTTTTAACCCAAGTAATCCGCCATAGGTTTCAGGGAAAACACCCCCATATTGTTCACTCACCATCTTGGCCGCGGCATGCAGGTTTCTAGCCCTTGAATAGTAGCCCAAACCTTGCCAAAGCTTCAAGACTTCAGCCTCCGAAGCACGGGCCAAATCATCTACTTTCGGGTAGGTCTCAACAAATTTAAGGTAGTAGGGAATACCCTGTACCACCCGAGTTTGTTGTAATATGACCTCTGACAACCAAATCTTGTAGGGATCCGTAGAACCACGCCAAGGCAGGCTCCTTTTATTAACTTGGTACCACTTGAGAATTTCCTCTGAAAAGTTCATTATGCCCTAAGGTTAAACCACAAAACTAATGGTTTCGCGATCGATATGTATTGCCAAGAAGGCGCCAGAAATAAAAAGAAACGGTGAACGACTTAAAATTAAGTCTTTAGCAGGAAAGATTAATTTTAATTTATATATTTGCATCCCAAAAAAATTATACTGAAAATTTAACACGAAAGATGACGAAAGCAGAAATTGTATCGAAAATCTCAGACAAGCTGGGAATTGAAAAAGGAGATGTACAGGCCACAGTTGAGAGTTTTATGGAAGAGGTAAAATCTTCTTTGGAAGGTGGAGATAATGTTTACCTTCGTGGTTTTGGCAGTTTTATCATTAAAACAAGAGCTGAGAAGACCGGAAGAAACATCAGCAAGAACACCACCATTAAAATACCGGCACACAATATTCCTGCATTTAAGCCCGCTAAGGTCTTTGTAGAAGGTGTCAAAAGCAACGTACAAGTTAAATAAATATACTAACTAAAAGTAGAATTTTATGCCGAGCGGTAAAAAAAGAAAAAGACATAAGGTGGCTACCCATAAACGCAAGAAGCGTAGGAGAGCTAACCGACACAAGAAAAAATAATTGCCAGGGGTTGAAAAAATTTTCAGCCCCTTTGCTTGTTTTTTCATCACATACGTTCATTGACATAGAGATTTAAGAAAATTTCGGCGGATTTTATAGTCCGTTTCAAGCATTGTTTAATCTATTCGTTCACACTATATATCTATTTTTATATAGGGGCCGAACGAATACAAATACATTCAGGTGAATAGAGAATTAATCGTAAGATCTAGTTCCGATGCCGTCGATTTTGCCCTGTTAAAAGATGGAAAGCTCACTGAATTGCATAAAGAAGAAGACAACAACAATTTTTCTGTTGGTGACATATTCTTGGCAAAGGTACGCAAGCCGGTAACCGGTTTGAACGCTGCCTTTGTAAACGTAGGTTATGAAAAAGATGCCTTTTTGCACTATCATGACCTCGGGCCACAATTGGCCACTATGCTTAAATTCATCAAGGGCGTGAGTACCAACAAAATCAAGGATTACTCACTTGCCAACTTTCCATTCGAAAAAGACATTGACAAAAATGGCGTTATTACAGACGTCATTAAAGCAAATCAATCATTACTGGTTCAAATCGTTAAAGAACCCATTTCTACCAAAGGACCCAGAATTAGCTCCGAACTTTCCATTGCGGGGCGTTATTTGGTGATGGTACCCTTTTCTGATCGCGTTTCCGTATCCCAAAAAATTGGAAGCAACGAAGAAAAAGACAGGTTAAAAAGACTCGTAAGAAGTATAAAACCTAAAGGTTTCGGTGTCATTATCAGAACAGTGGCCGAAGGCAAAAAAGTAGCGGAATTAGACAAAGACCTAGAAAACTTGTTGGCCAAATGGTCGACAATGTGTAAAAAATTGTACAAGGCACAAGCACCTTCAAAGGTGTTGGTCGAGCTCAATAGGGCATCTTCCATCCTTAGGGATGTTTTTAATGATTCCTTTACAGGAATACACGTAGATGACGAAACCCTTTACGAGCAGATCAAAGATTATGTGCTAGAGATTGCACCTGGAAAGGAATCTATAGTAAAACTGTATAACTCGACCGTTCCTATTTTTGAAAAATACGGGATCGAGCGGCAGATAAAAACTTCTTTTGGCCGTACCGCCAGCATGAGCAAGGGCGCGTACCTCATTATAGAACATACCGAAGCATTGCACGTTATAGACGTAAACAGCGGTAACCGTTCGAACAAGGCCAAGAATCAAGAAGACACAGCTTTGGAAGTCAACCTTTTGGCAGCTTCAGAAATAGCCAGACAGTTGCGCTTGCGCGATATGGGCGGAATTATCGTAGTCGATTTTATAGACATGGTAAAAGCGCCGCACCGTAGAAAACTTTTTGACCATCTTCGTGATGAGATGAAAGATGACCGGGCCAAGCACAAAATATTGCCTCCGAGTAAATTCGGACTTATACAGATTACCAGACAACGGGTACGGCCCGAAATGAACATCAAGACCACCGAGGAGAATCCGAATGGTGGGGGCAAAGAAATAGAAGCCCCAATTGTCTTGATAGACAAAATTAACGCCGACCTTGAAAAGTTGTTGAAAGGACCCAAGAAAGATAACGGAATTACACTTAACATTCATCCGTTTATCGCGGCCTATATTACTAAAGGTTTTCCTTCCATACGTTCTAAGTGGTTCTTA
Organism: Zobellia sp. OII3; assembly: GCF_002211465.1. Taxonomy (NCBI): domain Bacteria; kingdom Pseudomonadati; phylum Bacteroidota; class Flavobacteriia; order Flavobacteriales; family Flavobacteriaceae; genus Zobellia; species Zobellia sp. OII3. The sequence continues at coordinate 484,661 of NZ_MWRZ01000001.1, forward strand.
GAGCATAAAAAATGGATTAAAATTCAACCTAGGGATGCGTATACGTATCTTGAATACCGCTTTAAGGATAAAGACGGTAAAACCATATATTAAGAATTTAAAAGCGACCTTCGACTACGATGGTCGCTTTTTTTATGCCCACTATTTTACGATCACCACCCCAACCGTTTGGTGCGTAAAGTGTATTTTCGCATAAAGAAACACTTCAATCCAACCCAATACCCCCATGAAAACGGAACGCGCTTATTCCATAGAAGAAGCCAAAAGAAAACTGGAAGGCTACTGCGCCTATCAAGACCGTTGCCATAAGGAAGTGGTCGCAAAGCTTCGTGAAATGCGCATGATTCCCGAAGCGATCGACCAAATCGTGGTGCATTTGATCCAAGAAAATTTTTTGAACGAAGAACGCTTTGCCCAAAGTTTTGCCCGAGGCAAGTTTTCCATAAAGAAATGGGGTAGAAACCGCATTGTAAGCGAGCTGAAGCAACGCAATATCTCAAAATACAACATTGCCACGGCCCTTAAGGAAATAGACCCTGAAGACTACCTAAAGACCTTAGACGCCCTAGCAGAGAAAAGATTGGCACAGATTACGGAACGCAATCCGCAAAAACGAAAGAAAAAATTGGCAGACTACCTCTTGTACAGAGGATGGGAAAGCCACTTGGTCTATGAAAAGCTAAAAGAGCTCGTACCCTAGCAACAAATTCCTCCTATAAAAAATTGAACACTGCCCCGATATTCACCATAAACTGGTTGTGTAATTTCTCGGCAGGTTCCAAATCTTCTATTTTATACTTTGCTATAGGGAAACCGATTTCGGTATAAATACCCAGTCCGTCGGAGAAAAAGAAACGCGCCCCTGTGTGAAACCCGAAATTCTTAAGTCCTAGATCCAAACCCGGATATATATCGACTTCATCGCTAAGGCCGATGATATTCCCCAAATGGGCACTAAAGCGGGCCTTTAGATCAAACCGGTCCCAAGTACTGGCCGAAACGCTTTCATCTATACCCAACAAATAGGTCGAAGTTGCGCCAATAGATATATTTTCGCCCAGACCAAAGTCATATGACGCCATTATTCCGGTACCATTATTCTGCAAATTGGCACCTACCTGAAACTTTTGATCATCTCTACCTTCATAAGCCTGTGCAGAAACAAAAGTAGTCGTAAGAAGTAAGCAAACGGATAAAACGTAGAATTTCATTTAAAGTGTTTTTTAAGGAAAAGGATATTCAAAAAAATTATTTAGCTGCTAACTTGGTGGTTCGCTCAATCGCCCTTTTATTTTTACCGTCTATCCATTTCTGACCTTGTATCTTTCGCATTAAAACGTCAAAATTACGCATTACGAAAACATTATAAAGCCCCTCGGCGAAATTTATAGGATTCTTTGGCCAAGATCTTAGGCTCATGGAAAAACCTGGGGTTTTATATTTCATATAATGCCAATACCCTTCGGGCATATAGAGCACCTCCCCGTGATTGAGTTCCGCCTTAAAACCTCTGGCATTCCGCAAGGCCGGCCATTTTTCATAATCGGGATCGGAGAAGTCTATGCTTTCGTGCGCTATAAGCGAATTTGGAACCTTATAGAGGTATTTCGTTTCGGATGGTGCAAATAAGATACACTCCTTTTTTCCTTCAAAGTGAAAATGAAAGATATTCGACATATCAATATCGTAATGCATGAAGGTATACGATTCCCTTCCTCCAAAAAAAAGCATCGGTAACTTTTTCTTTAATTTCAATCCGAAATCGGGAAATTGATAGTCTTTTTGCAACTGGGGCACTTCCTTGAGTACATTCCAAAGAAAAATGCGGTATTTGGTAGGCTCTGCCTTTAACAAATCTATGTATTCCGACATTTTCATTTGGGCGTGGGGCTCGTTAAAACCATCTTTATGGCTTACGGGCCGATCATCGTACAGGGGAACGACCTTGTCTCCCGCGACCTCACGGATATAATCAAGGTTCCACTTTTCAAAAGCGGGCCAATTTTCTATCGCACGCTCTATCACCACAGGTTTCTGCGGCTTAAAATAATGCTCTAAAAAGTCTTCCTTGGTTATAGTAGATACCCTAGGAACAGCAGTTAACTTCAATGGAATCTTTATTGCAGTTTAAGCGGCAAATTTAAATAACGTTGTGGAAAGATTTTATTAAAATTAATTTAAATGACTAATCTACCACTTTGCTCTTTGCCTTGGCTTCTTCGTTACGTTCTATGGTATGCCCCGGTCGGCTCCATTTGGGCTTCTCGCCCAAGGGCTTCAATTTTGATTCCGCAGCTTCCACCGTCTTGGGTTGGGAAACTTTGGTAAAGGGCTTCTGGGGGTTCAGACCCAACATTTTGAACATCTCCATATCTTCGTTTACGTCAGGATTCGGAGTGGTCAACAACTTGTCTCCAGCAAAAATCGAATTGGCCCCCGCAAAGAAGCACATAGCCTGCCCTTCCCTGCTCATTTCGGTACGGCCGGCGGACAAACGCACCTGTGTTTCGGGCATAACGATACGGGTAGTGGCCACCATACGGATCATATCCCAAATAGAAACGGGCTCCATATCCTCCATCGGAGTACCTTCTACGGCCACCAAAGCGTTAATCGGAACAGATTCGGGCTGGGGATTCAAACTGGCCAAGGCCACCAACATTCCGGCGCGGTCTTCAATAGCCTCGCCCATACCGATGATACCACCGCTACAAACCGTTACATTGCTCTTACGAACGTTATCTATGGTCTCTAAGCGATCCTCAAAAGCACGGGTAGAGATTACATCCTTATAATAATCTTCAGAAGTATCCAGGTTGTGATTGTAAGCGTACAAACCTGCTTCGGCCAAACGTTGTGCCTGGTTTTCGGTCAACATACCTAGGGTACAGCAAACCTCCATATCAAGCTTGTTGATGGTGCGAACCATTTCTAAGACCTGATCGAACTCGGGTCCGTCTTTTACATTACGCCAAGCCGCCCCCATACAAACACGCGAACTTCCCGAGGCCTTGGCCCTTAGCGCCTGCGCCTTTACATGCGAAACCGACATCAGGTCATTGCCCTCGATATCGGTGTGATAGCGGGCCGCTTGCGGACAATAGCCGCAGTCTTCGGGACAGCCCCCGGTCTTTATCGAAAGTAGGGTCGAAACCTGAACCGTATTCGGATCGTGATGTTTTCTATGAATGGTGGCCGCATCGTAAAGCAGTTCCATCAAAGGTTTATTATATATATCAAGAATTTCTTCTTTCGTCCAATTATGTCTTGTTTCGCTCATAGTCTTATTGAAATCTCGGTTCAAAAATAACCTTTCTAAAATTGATATTCCAAATTCGCCCCAACAATCCTACCCAAGCCCATAAAAAAGCCCGTAAAAATGAATCCACGGGCTTTTGTTCTTTATGATTTAGAATCGCGTTACTCCTTATCGGATTCCTTATCGATCTCGTTCGCTTCGTTTTCCTGTGCCCTGGCGGCTTCGGCCACTTCCTTACCCTTCAAGTAGTCGGGCAATTGCATTCCGGCCATATTGAACATTTCCTGTAAAGGTGGAACGGACTTGTACATTCCGGAGATGAAGTTGGCGGTGGAGCCTTTTCCATCACCCGTCTTGGCGCCAGAATCCCATACGGTCACCTTATCTATTTTGATATTCTTGATAGCTTCGGCCTGGGTTTTCACCAGTTCAGGAAGCTTATCGGCCACTAACAACAGTACGGCGTCTTTAGGACTGTTACCTGCCGCTTTTACGATTTCATCGAAACCTTGTGCCTGTTTGGTCAATATTTCAAAAAGACCCTTCGCTTCGGCCTGTGCCTTGAAAAGGATTGCATCGGCCTCACCTCTTGCCCTTCTACGGATCATTTCCGCTTCGGCTTCGGCAGCGATCTCTACTTTCTTTTTATCGATTTCCGCAGGAACTACAATATCGGCCATTTGTGAGCTACGAACCCTTTCGGCCCTTGCAATTTCCGCATCTTTTTCAGCAGCATACGATTCTTCCAAAGCTTTTGCCGCCTGTACTTTCTCCGCTGCGATCGCGGTTCTTTCGGCCTCGGCCTCGCGCTGACGACGCAAGGAATCAGAATTCGCCACATTAATTTTCGCAATGTTCTCCCCTTCAACGGCCTGGGCATTGGCAGCGGCCACTTGGGTACGCTCATCTTGAACGGCATTGGCCTCACCAATGGAACCGTCCCTGTTTTTCTCCGCAACGGATTTTCTTGCCGCGTTAATGGCATGTGCCGCAGCTTCTTTACCCAGTGCTTCTATATAGCCCGACTCATCAACAATATCCGTAATGTTTACGTTAATGAGTTTTAGTCCCACTTTCTTTAATTCCGATTCTACACTCTGAGAGATATTGGTCAAAAATTTATCCCTATCCGAGTTAATTTCCTCAATATCCATTGAAGCCACTACCAAACGCAACTGACCGAAAATAATTTCCTTGGCCAAGTCTTGCACTTCTTGCATACCCTGACCCAAAAGACGTTCGGCGGCATTTTGCATGATTCCGGGTTCGGTAGAGATACCGATGGTAAAACGGGAAGGTACGTTTACCCTAATATTCTGTTTACTCAAGGCATTTACCAGGTTTACCTCGATTGAAATAGGCGTCAGGTCCAAGTATTCGTAATCTTGGATAACCGGCCAGATAAAGGCTGCACCACCGTGTATACACTTGGCAGAACTACCTTCTCCCACCTTTCCGTAAACCACAAGGATACGGTCGGAAGGACAGCGTTTGTACCGTCTGATAAACGATATGATAATGATAAAAAAGAAAAGAATGGCAAAGCCAATGGCAAGCAACGAAGCGCTTCCCGCAAGTTGTAGGGGTACTGATAGCATTTAGTTAATTATTTATGGGTTCAACAATTAAAATTCCGTTCGCGGTCACTTCCTTTACGACGACCACATCGCCCTGCACCAGGTCTTTATCAGCGTTGGTCAATGCTTCCAATTCACGTAGCGTGCCCTGCACATTGATACTTACTTTACCGATGCTCTTGCGATTGGCCCCAATGGTCAAATACACCTCGCCGATCTGGTTCAATGCATTCTTTAGTTTTAGGGTTCCACTGCTCTGCAATTTGCCTAAATAATAGAACAGCGAAGCCATGGCCAACATCATAAGCAAACCGCATATGACAGATATAACCACCGTAAGGCCTTTTGCTACTCCGGCGTCTAAACAAGCAATGCCCGACCATCCGAATATGGTAAAAAAGCCGACAAGGTTTTTAAAGGATAAAAATTGAAATTCTATACCGGTGTCGCCCTCTATCTCAACATCGACATCACCCTCGATGTCGTCTATCTCCCCTCCGATAAAGGTCATTATCAATAAAATAATGAGAATAATGGATGCCGTTATGGCTGTGACCCAGTAGATTTTTTCGAACAACGTCATCATTTCGAACCCTAGTTCCATAAGCTAAAAAAAAGTTTAGGTTGGCGATTAAAGATAAGAATAATCTCACTTCAATCGAATTCAAAAAGCAGGCTAGACCTTACGGGACAACAGAATGGAAACCGCATTACCACCGAAACCTACTGCATTTACCAGTATTTTTCCAAGCTTTCCCGGTGCTGAAGCATTCGTAACAAATGGTACTTTTATCAGCTGTTGTTCTTGCAACATCAAGACCGCCAGTTCTATGCTTAACGCTCCCGACGCTCCAAAAGTATGCCCTACTTTCCATTTATTTGTAGTCAAAAACGGTAAGTTGTTACAGAATACTTTTTCAATGGCCTTATATTCAGATATATCGCCCTTGACAGTACCCGGTGCATGCATTACGATGGCATCTACCTCATCGGGATGAATTTCGCCCAAGGCCATCTTCATGGAGGCCTGAAAACACTCGGCATCTGTAGAAATAGAGATATTATGGCGCAAGGGTTCCGTTGCGTAGCCCACTCCTTCGATAACGGCCAAGGTCTTCTCTGTCAACCCCATTTCCAAGCAGATTACAGAAGCCCCTTCACCGAGGATCATAGTACTTTTTTCCTTTTCAAAGTCCAAAGCACGACTGGGGAAACCTCCATTTCCTTCGGAAGCGTTCTCCTCCCGATACTGCGAATAAATTTTGAGGGCCTTCATTTGCGCAATGGTGAAAGGGGTCAATGGAGCCTCGCTTCCCCCTACCAGAAACTTGTTGGCCATACCGCTTCTTAGCCATGCCACTCCGTTTAAAACGGCATGAAGGGCCGTAGAACACGTAATGGAATGCGAAATCTCGGGACCTTTGGTCTTTAGGTCGTGTGCCACCCAAGACGAAATATTCCCCAAGGTGGTGGTAGGCGACGAGAGTGTTGCCGTTCTATTGTTTTCAAGGAATTCTTGATGGTATTTTTCAAAGAGTGCCGTTGCCCCCCGTGATGAACCGATATTGACGCCAAAATCATCGCCCGCCTTCCATCCGGCTTTGGCAATTGCATCCCTCGAGGCATAAAGTGCGAACAAGACCGAATCGTCAAGGCTTTTGTATTTGTTGTCGGAATTTCTTAGCTGTTCTATCTCCTCCTTTGAGTCCTTTGACAAGGGAGCGGCCCATTCCTTGGTTTCACCAAAATCCTTTTGTTCAAAAAGATGGCTGTCTTTAAGGTAGCTCTCCCAGGTTTCCCCTGACGTTTTTCCCAACGGGGAAATTGAGCCTATTGCGGTAATGGATATCGGTTGTTCTTTCAAGCGTTGGATTTAAATACGGTTCAGTAGATCCTCTATGGTAGCATATATTTTCTGCAGCTGCGCATCGGTAATGACATATGGTGCAGAAATATAAACGGTACTACCCAAAGGCCGCAAAAATACCCCATTATTCATGAAATGCCTGAAAATTTGGTCGCGTAAATTGCCATAACGCTCCATTTTCACGTTCAGGTCCAACGCATATATGATTCCACACTGTCGTGTACGGGCCACCTTGGGGTGATTCTTTATTTTAAGATCGAAGCCCTGGTGTGAGGCGATTATTCTTTTGATACTGTCTTGGATCTCTTGTGACCGTAGCAGGTCTAAGCCTGCCAAAGCTGCCGTACAGGCCAAGGGATTGGCCGTATAGGTATGCCCGTGGAACAAGCCTTTTGCCAGGTCATCACTATAAAACGCGTTGTAAACCTCTAGGGTACAACTCGTAATTGCCATAGGCACCAGTCCCGCCGTTAGGGCTTTCGACATACATATGATATCGGGTTTGGAAGCTATGTGGTCGGAAGCAAAAGCCTTTCCGGTCTTACCGAAGCCCGTCATTACCTCATCGGCGATCGTAAGTACCTCGTGTTTTTTCAAAAGCACCAATATGCGGTCTAGGTTTTCGGCCTTGTGCATCTTCATGGCCGCGGCGCCTTGTACCAAAGGCTCGTAAATGAACCCTGCAATATCGTTTTGTTGCAATCTGGCTTCCAATTGTAGCAGAATGCTTTCTATATTTTCATCGGTGGGCACGGCTATTCGCTCCACATCAATAAAAAACTCCTCGAACGGACCGTTGTAAACCGATAGTCCAGAAACGGACATCGCCCCGAAGGTATCCCCATGAAACCCCTCCTCAAAGGCCAGAAGGGTCTTGCGCTTTCTGCCTTGGTTAAAATGGAATTGCAAGGCCATTTTGATCCCGATTTCCGTAGCCGTAGAGCCATTATCGGAAAAGAAAAGTTTCTCTTGGTTTTCGGGCAGTAACTTTATCAGTTCTTCCGACAGTTTTACGGCAGGCTCATGGGTAAAACCACTGAAGACCACTTGATCCAATTTTTGCATCTGGGCGTAGACCCTATCGGTGATATAGGTATTACAATGGCCATAGGCACTGGTATACCAAGAAGCGATACCATCTATATACTCCTTTCCATCCTCATCGTACAAAACCGCACCTTTCGCCTTGGCGATCCCTAACATATCAGGATGCAACTTATGCTGTGTTAAAGGGTGCCATAAGTGCTTTTTATCCCTAAGTGATAAACTTTCCCTTACCAGGGTTTCTGACGCGTTTGCCTTCTTCATAATGCAAAGATGAGAAATTAAAACTTTTTTTTTGAAGTATTTTGTTGATCTTTAGCCTAGAAAAATCAAAGGAAAATGAAATTTTTTGATGTCGGATTTTTACACCCGACCAATACAAAAAACCTATATCGGCTATCGTTTTTAATCATTGTCCTCTACACGATATCCCTTTTTTACAATCTGCACCTCGCACCCTTGTATTCGGAAGAACCACGGCGTGCATTGGTAGCCTTGGAAATGCTGTTGAACAACAACTTTGTAGTCACCACCATTCTAAACCAAACCTTTTACGACCACCCGCCATTATGGAACATTGTACTCGCCGGAAGCATAAAGCTCTTTGGTTACAACACCTTTGCCCTTCGTTTTCCTTCGGCATTTTCACTTCTGCTCACGGGCATTCTTGCCTTTTACATGGGCAGAAAATACATTAACACCAAATTCGGCATCTTAAGCGCCTTCTATTACTTGGTCTGTGCCGACCTTTATTTCTATTTTTCCGTAACCGCCGAAATCGATATCTTTTACTCCCTACTGGTCACCCTTAGCATATTCAGCATCTTTCATTTTTACGAACAGAAACAGTTTTACCGTCTTTTTGGTGCTGCCTATTTTTTTATTACCCTTGCCTTTTTGACCAAGGGCTTTGCCTCTTTCGCCTTTATAATAATCACCTTGGGCTCATACCTATTGTATAAAAAAGACCTCAAGCGACTTTTCTCTTGGCCACATATCTTTTGTGCCCTCTTATCTGCGGCTGCGGTCTATTTCTACTTTTATATTTACGGAAGTTATGAGAACCTAGGCAGGTATATTTCGGAAATGTGGGGCCTAACACAACAGCGCACCTTACTCAGCGACCGGTTTGATGGAATCGTAAAACACCTTTTCATGTTTCCCTTGAATTTCTTAGGCGTGATCTTTCCCTCTACCCTGTTCCTATTGTTTATTTGGAAAAAAGAACAGATACAAAACATCAAGGCACAACCCTACCTTGTTTTTCTGGTCATCGCCTTTATCGCCAACTTTTTGGTGTATTGGGTTTCTCCCGGAGCTAGAATCAGGTACACCTATATGTTCTTCCCCATGGTAGTAACCGTATTGAGCTACCCTTTGTTTCTTCGGCTAAAAGAAACCAACTGGAAACACAAGGCCTATCACACTCTTTTTAAGGTAATCATGGCCATTGCCGCCCTTGCCTGTATGGTGATTCCGTTTGTGGGCTATTTTTCCATTTTACCTCATCTAAAATACACCATGCCGCTTTTCGGACTGCTTCTTGTGCTCACCCTTGTGTTTCACCATAAGACCATCGGATATACCAAACACCTTTTCGTTATTACCTTTATCGTACTCTGTAGATTGGTCTTTGACCATGTGGCCCTACCCATGAAGGCCTTGACCTCATCCGGGGCAGCACACAAGAGCTATGCTGAGGACATTTATAAGATTATAGGCGAGGACGAAACTCCGCTTTACGTATTTACACAGGAAGATTTACGGACCCACATCCAAACGCCGTTCAAATTATACGAAACGGCATCATATCTAGAAATGTTGCGCAAGTCAATCGTAATGAATACGGATCAGTGTGAGTTGCCCGGCTACTATATTTTCAACAAGCAGAACCTAGAAGGCCGCGAACCCCTATACGAATTCACCATAAGCAAGGTAGATTTGGCCTTGGTAAAAATAGACTGAGCCTACCTAGAGCGTTTTCAATATGGAAGCGAACTTATCGGCGTATCTTTTAACGACGGCCTTGTCAAAAACAGGCTCCTCATCTATACGACCGATCAACGACGCCCCTGTTTTGTGCAGGATGATATTTTCGGTTTCCGGATTGGCATCCCCACTAAAGAGTATGGAAACATCATATCCTTTTTGTTGTAACCAACCCACGGTCAACAAGGTGTGGTTGATACTGCCCAAATAATGTCTCGAAACTACTACAACATGATAAGTAGGCATAATGATATCTAGCACGGTGTCGTTTTCGTTCAAAGGAACTAAAATCCCCCCTGCCCCTTCGATCACCAAGGCATTATCCGTCTCGGGCAAAACAATATCAAGTCGATCTATACTTACCCCTTCTTTTTCCGCCGCCGCATGTGGGCTCATAGGTGTTTTCAGTTCATAGCTGCTTTTATGAATGACCGTTTTATCATTTGAAACCAAAGACTTCACCTTGTCACTATCGGTATGATCCAGCTCTCCCGCCTGAACGGGTTTCCAGTAATCCGCTTCAAGGGCTTCGGCAATAATTGCGGAAGCTATGGTCTTTCCTACTTCGGTAGATATTCCTGTCACAAAAATTTGCTGCATGCTATTGAGGTTTTGTTATCATGTTACAATGTAGGCATTTGTATTTTTTTTCTTCAAAAAAAGGAAAAAGTTTATATAAAATTCCTTTTCTGTTATAATACACCTCAGATTTTTGCATTTTACAATTCGGACAGACCACTAAATTCCCTTTATCATCTAGGGCATAAGCCCTAACCTCGTTATATATTTCAATGGCCTTCTCTTTATCTTCGGTGTACACCTGCAATTTGACCCCACCAATGGCATTGCTGATGAGCGGGTCGGAATTTAAGGTATGCTCATCCTTCAGAAAAACAGGAATGCCCTCGGACTCTAATTTTCCTTTAAGTATTTGAACGTCGGAGGGATATTCAAAGGAGGCTATGGTATAAAACTTCTCTTTCATATTACAATAGGCTGGCCACTTCTTCCAGTAGGTTATCAATCTCTTTTTCGGTATTAAAACTATGCAGACAGATCCGCAATCGTTCTTGTCCCTCCGGAACGGTGGGCGAAAGGATCGCGCGAACATCGAAGCCTTTATCTTGAATGGCCTTGGCCATGTTCCGGGCCTTGTGGTTCCCTGGGACCAGACAACAGTGAATGGCCGAATCACTGATGATGAATTGTTCCTTCAGGCCCAAATCGCTTTGTTTACGGTTGAAATAGGAAATGTTGTGCCTCAGTTTTTCCAATCCATCACTAGGCATCTTCAAATGGCCATATGCCGATAGTACCGAGGCTATCGAATGAGGCGGAAGCCCTGTCGTGTAGATAAAACTACGGGCAAAATTCACCAGGTACGATTTTAGGCCTTCGCTGCCCAAAATTGCAGCACCATGGCAGCCCACACCTTTTCCGAAGGTAACCAAGCGGGCAAATACGCTGTCCTGCAAGTTCAAGACTTGCACCAATCCCTCCCCATGGCTTCCAAAGACACCAAGGGCATGGGCCTCGTCGACCACCAAACGGCAATTTTGAGCTTTGCATAGGGCCGCTAAATCATTTAAATCGGGGGCATCGCCATCCATCGAAAAAACCGATTCCGTCACCACGTATATTTCGGTGTCGGCGAGATTTCGACTCCGTTCCATCCGGCATCTGTTGTTCAGGTCGTCGAGGTCGTTATGTTTAAATTTATAACTCTTGGCATTGCCCATACGAATACCGTCGCGAATACTCGCATGAATGTACTCATCATAAAAAACGACATCGCCGCGTTGGGGCACCGAACTAAAAAAGCCGATATTGGCGTCGTAACCCGAGTTAAAGACCAAGGCCGCCCCGGTTTGGTGAAACTGACATAGCTCAGCCTCCAAGGCCTGATAAAGAGAGTGGTTCCCCGAAAGTAAACGCGAACCCGTTGCCCCGTTTTGCAAGACCTTATGCCCTTCCATAAGACGCAAGGCTTCGCTAGAAACGGATTGGCTCCTTGAAAGTCCCAAATAATCATTGGACGAAAAATCGACCAAACCATGGGATACGGGCAAGCTCCTTAAGGCATTAACAGCATTTCTATCGCTTAGCTTTTTCGCTAATTTTTCGGGAAGGTCTACCATAACCCAAATGTAGCATCTTTGAACGAATAGAAAAACCACGGCGGGCATCCGGATCGAGGTCCTTTCTATTCCTTACCCTATTCTACCGTTTTTTTGACGAATATTATACCTTTAACCTATTGAACATCCACAATCCTGATTTAATGAAATTCTCTTTATCCTTCCTTCTGTGTATTACCGCCAGCATTCTTTATGCCCAAACCAACCGCTACGAAATTTCCTTTGACAATGCCGTACACCACGAAGCGGTAGTAAAGGGTACTTTTATAGAGCTGAAAGCCGACACGGTCGCTTTTCGTATGAGCCGCACGTCGCCCGGACGCTATGCCCTGCACGAATTCGCAAAGAACGTGTACAATTTCAAAGCCACCGACAGCAAGGGGAAGGCCCTTGAGGTCTTACGCCCCGACCCCTATTCGTGGCAGGTAATCGGGCACGACGGCACAATCGCCATAAGCTACACCTTGTTCGCCAACCGAGGCGGCGGCACCTATTCGCAGGTAGACGAGACCCACGCCCACCTGAACATACCGGCCACCTTTATGTATGGCCCCGATCTAAGCGATCGAAAAATTGAAGTGGATTTTAAGCTTCGGGAAGATTTAAACTGGAAAATCGCCACCCAGCTCCCCTTGGTGTCAGGCACTACCTATTCCGCCCCTAACCTCTATTATTTTATGGATAGCCCAACGGAGATAAGCGACCATGCCGTTCGTGAATTTGAAGTAGACCATAACGGAAAGCAGCAGAACATACGATTTGTACTGCACCACAACGGCACGGACGAAGAACTCGACGCCTATTTTGAACAGGTTAAAAAGGTGGTCCTCGCCGAAAAAGAGGTTTATGGTGAACTGCCCGATTTCGACTACGGCACCTACACCTTTTTGGCGTGCTATGTGCCCAATGCATCGGGCGACGGGATGGAGCACCGCAACTCGACCGTTTTGACCAGTACGCGCAGTCTTTCGGGCGGGGGTATGGAAGGCAACATCGGCACGGTTTCCCACGAATTCTTCCATGCGTGGAACGTAGAGCGCATCCGCCCCAAATCCTTGGAACCTTTCGATTTTGAGGAAGCCAACATGAGCGGGGCCCTATGGTTTGCCGAAGGTTTTACGAGCTATTACACCAACCTCATCCTTTGCAGGGCCGGCATCATCTCCCCCGAAAAATACGTAGAGGGCATTTCGGGTACCTTCAACTATGTATGGAACTCACCGGCCCGCCAATTCTTCAATCCCATAGAAATGAGCTATCAAGCCCCCTTTGTGGACGCCGCTACCTCGGTAGATCCCGTGAACCGCGAAAATACCTTTATTTCCTATTATTCGTACGGAAGCGTCCTCGGTCTTGCCTTGGATCTATCGCTTCGCGAGGAAAAACTGAACCTCGACGATTTTATGAAGCTGGTTTGGAAGCAGTACGGAAAAACCGAAAAACCCTATACCCTCGAAAACCTTCGGCAATCACTAGCCGAATATGCCGGAAGCGATTTTGCCGAGACCTATTTCGACAAGTACATCTACCGTAGCGAAATGCCCGATTATGCATCGCTCTTAGGTTCCGTCGGGGTTACTTTGCAACAGGATTCCGAACGCCCCTATTTTGGTGCCGCCGTTTCCTTAAATGGCGATGGCCACGGGGAAATCCGGTCCAACCCCAAAATAGGCACACCGGCCTATGAAGCCGGACTCGACAAGGGCGATATCATTACCGATATCAACGGGAGCGGTTTTCCGGACGGACAGCAATTCAGCGCCTACATCGAAAAGCTCAAGGTCGGCGACACCCTAAAGATCACCTTCGAGCGTTTTGGGACAGAAAAGCGTTGTACGGTCGTTCTAGGGGCAAATCCCGATTACCGGCTATCGTTAATGGAGAAGGAAGGCGGAAAGCCATCGAAAAAACAAATGCGCCAAAGAAAGGAATGGCTTAAAACCGAAACGCGGTGATACGTTACGGCACGGCATCGACCGATGACGAACTGAAGCAGATCCTCGCCCTTCAGGAAAGAAACCTGCCCTCCGGGCTTTCAGATTCGGAAAAGGCAAAAGAAGGCTTTGTAACCGTAGTGCATACCTTTGAAACCTTAAAGGCCATGAACACTGTCTGCCCCCATATCATTGCCCGATCGGAGCATGCGGTCATCGGCTATGCCCTCTGTATGCATCCTAGGTTTTCGGATGCCATCGAGGTCTTAAAGCCCATGTTCGACGAGATCGAAGGCATTCTTCCCCCCGAGGAAAACTATATCGTCATGGGCCAAATCTGTATCGACAAGGACTTTCGCAGGCAGGGCGTTTTCAGAAAATTGTACGAAACCATGCAGCCCAAGACAAAAAAGGACTTTAGCAGTATCATCACCGAGATCGACGCGGTCAATACCCGCTCCCTACAGGCGCATTTCGCCGTTGGCTTCAAAGAACTGCACAGCTATACGTCGGGAGCCCGGGAGTGGAAAATCGTGCGTTTTCGATACCTGTAAAAAACCCGAACACTCCTACATGTAGCTTATTTGACCCGTCGTCCTTACCAATTCCATATTTTTGATTTATTAACCATACCCACCTGATTACAAACACAATAAACCCTAGCCAAAAATCGTTGAAAACACAATATTTCGTCGAATAATTTGTAGTATTTTTCTCCGTTAAATTTATATTTAACATGCCATCCCTTCAGAAATCACTTTAACGCAAAAATGGGATTAGACCCAAAAATGGGATTAAAGGCATCTGATAATGGCACTGTAGGGATTTCCTCAATCGGACCTAACTATGAGTAAAGGAACAAAATACGTTTTTAGTTGGATTGTAGTTTATTTTGAACTTTCTGGGCTATTCTTTGGGTTGCTCTACGATTTTCCGGAATTAAAATGGCTATATGCATCATTTTATCCTTCAAAATACTTTAGCAAGGATGTATTAATATATGAGAGCCAGAGCAAGGAAGCTGGCAGCGGGGGAAACTTGGTGCAAAACTCTTAGTTGCAGAGGTATTAGTGGACATTGAAATTTTGGGTAGCGCAATTGGGTGTCTGCAAGGGTCATTAAAATATAAATTTGACACGGAAGAATTTGAAGGAAACGTGTCCATCCCTCCTGTTGTACTATCTGGCAGAGCAGCAATTAAAACAAAAGATTCAAGTATGTTAAATTTCACACTGGTAGACTGGCAAAAAAGCATAACTGTAACTAATGAAATTAAAATATACCCAAGGGATTAGTGCGTATGCAAATCATTAAAAAAATAATAATTTTTCTATTGGTAGGCAACGTATTTGCTTTACCAATATCCCTGTACATGGTATACCAAAATTTTTATTTCATTAGTCAAAAAAGTAATTATCGCTTAAAAAAAGTTCAAGTAAAGGAAGTGGTTGATTTATCATCAGGTAGAAGAGGTTTAGAATATACTAAATACCGGTTGATATATGATGTTGTGGAAAATGGTGAAATTTTAGAATCAAAAGTAGACCTGAGAGAATCCAATGACAAATTTGTGCATTTTATGAATGCCGGCAAAGAAGATAGCATTTTCGGAGGCTTTAAACCTGTTGATAAAAATGACTCAATTTGGGTTTGGCATAACCAAGAAGCTAAAGATTTTTATGCTTTGCCTCATGAAAAAATGTTTAACACAAAAGCATTCTGGCTACAAGGAATCCTCTTTATTGTACTGTGCCTAATAGGTTTTGGCTGTTTACATTATCATATTAATGAACTTAAAGCAAAGAAAAAATAAGTATGAAAAATTCAACAATTATCTTTTGTTTTCTCATTGTGGCTTACACTTATTGTTATTCACAAGATAATAATGCTAACTTAATTTTAAGTTACCCTGAGGAATCCGAAATTTCCTTTTTTCAATACCCTGAAAGAACTTTTGTCAAAGCAATCTATAACAGTCAGGCAGAGGCGACTAATGTATACCCAGAACAATTATTAGAGTCCATTATTTCAGCTACGAATCAAGAATGGGTCAATTACAATACTTTGGGAGGTGCCAAAAAGGCATCACAAAAAAAGCAAAGTCATTTCGACAAAATAATGACTATGGATAAGGATAAAAATTACTTTGAATTGGCTCATAAACTCACTTTTGATGTTGGAGGTGTTCCTACTGCGGTTACACTTTCACAAGGTTTGAGGGTAGTATACCAGATATAGAAACGGGCCACAAACTAGATGCGTTATTCAGAAATCCATCAACCAACTTTTACCGATCTGTAGAACTTAAAAATTGGAAAGAGGTAAAAACGATTGCCGCGGATGAAACAAGTCAGTTTTACCAGTATGTCAAAAGTAAAAATGAATTTAGGTACTATTATAATGGCAATGCAGAGGAGGCCAAACTAGCTTTTCAGAATATATTTAAAAACCCTAAGAAAGCAGAAGAATTATGGAATCTAAATCCCGAATTGTTTAAATCCTTAGATGAGGATATTATAAAAGATTACAATAATATCTGTAGATACCCTCTACTCCAATAGCAGAACTAAATGATCGAGTCCCTAACACAAACCTTCTAGTAGACCTAGATATCCCGGTAGGTGCGATTCCTTTCCAAACGCCAAAAACGTCCGTTTTCAGCACCTTTAAAAAACAAAATTCCTGCATATTTTTTTAAAGCTGTAATCCTTGTTAGCGCCATACGAATGGCACACCACACATACTTACCTCATTATAAATACAATACCTCCTGTATTTTGTCGAATAATTTGTAGTATTTTTCTCCGTTAAATTTATATTTAACATGCCATCCCTTCAGAAATCACTTTAACGCAAAAATGGGATTAGACCCAAAAATGGGATTAAAGGCATCTGATAATGGTACTGTAGGGGTTTCCTCAATCGGACCTAACTATGAGTAAAGGAACAAAATACGTTTTTAGTTGGATAGTAGTTGTTTTAGCGCTTTCCGGGCTATTAGACAGTGTATTACACGATTATTCGGAATTTAAACGGCTATATGCATCTTTTTATCCTACAGAGTACTTTAGGAAGGATGTCCTAATATATGAGAGCCAGACCATGGGGTCTGGCAGCGGGGGTAGAGACATGTACTATTTCAATGGAACATTAAAAAAAATACAAAACAAAAAAGAGAGTTTTTGCTAATGAAAAGTCAATGAAAAAAATATGGACAACGGATGGTTATCCTGAGAATGAGTTCAAAATACCCGTATGGTACAATACTATGGACGGTGCAATTTCAATAAGAACTTCCGAAAAATTTCCCAAACTATATTCAATAAGACAAATTGACGCTTATGTCAATATTATAACGTGGATACTCTTTTTGCCTTGTACATGGTATATTATTCGTTATCAAATTCAAAAACGTAAAAAAAAATCTTAGAAAAGTTAAACTAATGAAAATTAAGCTTATTTACTTATCAATTCTACTATATGCCCCGCCAGCTCGAGCCTCACACTCGTGCCATGTTCAAAACACCCCTATAAAGCAACTCTTGCCTTGCTTTGCCAGCGCGCCATCTCGCCCATAGCTTACGCTATGGCGTCCTCAATCCCCCACTACGACAAGTGCCGTACAGACTTCGAACGGGGCAAAATCGCAAGGTTTAAGGACGGCTCAAATTTGAATCTGGATGGGAAGGATCTAAGGAAAATGGATTGGAAAGCAAATGGGCCATATTAGCAATCTACCGCAAAAAATATATATAAAAAGACTATCTCATAAAGTATATTCCAAGAACACAACACTAAGTACATTGATAGACAACTTACCAGATTTTTGCTATGAAAGAGGATAAAAATAAACTTGGTCTCTTTGAATGGATTTTTGTACTCGTGCTTTTCTCCTTATTCTTATTTCTTGTCAATAATCCCTCTCCAATATCTTATAGACATCGTAATCTAAAAATTATGGAATTGGTATTTGAACTCCTTTTTTCCGACAAGGTTTCAATCTACATTTTAAAAGGGGTATGCACATTTTTTATTGCGCTGTCCGTTTTTAATATCGCTAAAATTTTAGTCAAAAAAAAATGAAAAATCTTTTCTTTCTATTGTTGATGTGGTTGAGTTCTTGGGTTCAAGCAAACTCAAATGATGGGCTTGTAAAAAATACTACCGAACAGTTAATTTTTTTATATGAACACAATAAAACTCAAATTGTTAAAGGAAACCCAGACAAGACATGGTATATATACTTTTTGGGAGCGAACAAAATTGAGTTAGAACTCCCGCTAGCGCGAACACTTGAACTAAGCTTACCGCAGTTTCACGACCGTACCCGCTACAGCGATAATACCCAGTAGGCTATAAAAGCAAAACGAATATGGGTTTGCAACAAATTTTTAACCGCACAAGCGTGACACCGGCGCTAGCAGGTGATGGCTCAAATTTGAATCTAGATGAGGTAGATTTAAGTAATATGGATTGGTCTAAATGGAAATACTAATATGAAGATAATAGGTAAAGAATTTCGTCAAATGACGTCAACTCCAACAGTACAAGAAAATGATGTTCAAGGATCTATTTATACCGAATTCACATGGGGATTTCTGTACATATATAATGACAATATAGTTGTTAGGTGGTCCTCAATAGATAGGAAAGATAACAATGGTAATATTTATGGAACGATTCAAAACGATTTATCAGAAATAAGAAGAAAAAATCTTATTAAATCTATTGAAAAAGGCAAGGACCCGGTTTCTATTGGAAAGTATTCCTTATTGGATAACAACCAAATAGAAATGAGATGGAATTTCTATTACGGAGAAGATATTGAATTGATCTTTAAAGGGGAAATACTCTTAAACGGTGATGCCCTAAAAGGAACCTTTTATAAGAACGGGGAAGTCAGTGAACCCAGCAGGGTATATTATAATATAGATAAACCCTTGCCCGACCCTTTGATTCCGGAGGATGATGAAGATATAACCTAATAAAATGAAAGAAAAAAAGGAAAACAAAACACGATTCGCTGCAGGGGTTTAGTGCAGGAAAAAATGGAAGATCGGGTGCTCCGGAATGGCATTTGCCTCAAAATATTAAAATGGATAATGGAGCAGAATTATGGGAAATAATGAATGATGGTACAGAAATTCTAAGAGGTGTTATAGTTAAGGGAAAATTTGTAAAAAAATAATAGAATGAAATTCAGGTTCGGTTATTACGGAGTATATAAAGAATTCAATGCTGTATTGCATAAGAATACAGAGGGTTGGCAGGTCATATTCAAGAATCAAAATGGTATTGTGCAAGACATGGATATAAGTAAAAAGGAAGCTAAAAATCGAATAAAGTCTGCTTATTTTGTTCGTGCCTTTAATCAGCATAAAATAGGTAGATGGTTGGTGTCAATTGAGGATATACCTAATTTTAATTCAGTCGATGATTTTATAAATAAAACAGCACTGCCCGTAGTAGATGAGTTTGGTAGCATACAAAAACCAGACAAACTTGTTCTTGTTAAAGTTCCAGCAGGAACTACAATTCGAAAAAGTGTTGCAAGACCACAAGATTGGGGTGGTCAAGGTCATTTATCTGGTGGAGCCACTCAATTTGAGATAATAAATTTCGATTGGCAGTATATGGGTGATTGGTTCAAGAACATGGGTAATATTAACCAATTTATAAACAAATAAAATGAAAAGCATAATATTTGAGAACAAGGCAAATACACAAGTTCGAATTGACGGGGAGTTTTATGAACTTAAATATAGAATTCATTCCATAATCGAATTTACCGAAGTAATAGTTTTCCTTTCTTTTCCGCAAACAGAAGACTCTAAAGATTTACTAGAAAACAAAAGTGAAAGTTCTTTGGTCTGTATATCAAAAAAAGACAAAGTATTACTCTGGGAACTAGCAAATGTAGAAGCGGTTTTTCCGGAATCAATAGACAAAAAAAGAGAATCGGATTTCGTTTCAAAGAAACATTTTGAAAAGTTTTTAGAACTGTTTAGAGGTAAAGAATTATTGACCGCTTATGTTGGGGAGTTTAAAAAAAGGATTGACGCCAATACGGGAGAAGTATATAGTACAATGGAAAATCGTTAGCTTTTAATCAATTTAGTTTGAACAATACTAAGCAAAATATGAATTTAAATAATCCCCCACTTCGGCAGGCTCGGCGCAAGGCTTCGAAGGGGGTGCCCGAAGGGCGGGGATGTAGGATCGAACCGATGCAGATAGAAGGGAAAAATAGAAAGGTGAACAAAACAAAAGAAGAAAAAATAAAAAATGATTGAGCCTCCCTTAGTTCCTTGGGGAGGTGCATTGGGTAATGCAGACCAAATAAAGTCCAGTTATAAGTTTAGCGATTTAATTGAAGATGTTCATTATGATGTTATAGAAAAGTTAGTTTATCAAAATGGACAATGGACAACTATTACACCTTGAATATGAAGAAATTAAGACAAATAGAGAACTTTTTTGTTGTAGGTGACGACTCTTTTCAAGAATCTAATCTATCAGTTGGTCAGGAAATCACATTTCCTAATAGGTCAAAAAAGCAAAAGGTTTGTTTTCAAATAAATAAAAAATCAATATGTATTGACTTAATACACTATGATAGAAATGAAATAAAACAATTTGTATTAATTGAGAGTGAACTTTTTAATAAAAAAGAATTGAAAAATTTTTGTAAGGAATTTTCATTAGAAACATCTCAACATCCATTATCGAAAACTACTCTTATCGCCAAGATCCCTAATATATCTGATTCATTTGGTTATTCCTGTTATGGTGCGATAAAAAAAACAAGCCAGAATTACTATCTCATAATTTTTGCTAAAAAAGGAAGTACGGATTTTGAAGAAAATATTATTCATGTTCATGGAATTTGGGAAATTGTCGATCCCACTATTAGTACGAGGTTTTAACTTTTAATGAAGATGTATAAAGTATGTTATACTATAAGAAAATTAATAACCCTGTCCGTGAGTAATCTTGTACGCCAAGACTTAAAAATATCTACCTAATGCAAGGTTTGAAAGGGCAAAAAATTGTCACAATACAAAATGAACATAAAAAAAACGATTTAAATATTGCCAACAATGTAAGAACAAGGCTTTGGACTATGACAAAAATATCATTTGTGATTTGACCTCTGCCCCACCAGTTTTTGAAAGGGAGTGCCAATATTTTATTCATAAAGATGTTCCGGATAACAAAACAGAAAAGACTAGTAATAATAGTTTTTTTGGCACATGGAAAAGCGCCCTTTTACTTGCCATTTTAGCTGGTTATAATATCATTCGTGGTAAAAGAAGGTGTTACAGATTACAATAGAATAATTCAAGGAGCTTCGACTCCTTTAGGAGATAAACAAGTTTTGGGTAAAGCTTTATTTGATGTTGTTGGAAATAAAACTTTACCGACACTTAAAAAATATCGAATGACAGATTTAATTCCTTGATATGATTGAAAAACTAAAAATAGCGTTGAAGAATGCATCAAAAGAATTGAATTCTAACAAAGTTATTTATGAAATTCATTTTTGGTTTGGGGCACCATCTCATTCATTAAAAATCTCAGGTATTGAGCTATTAAATAAATATGATATTCCTAGCGGTTGGGATGGTGTAGGGGAAAAAGAACTAATAGAACTAGAAAAAACAGGGTTTTTAAAGAAGATGTCTGAAGTCACTAGTGATGATTTAGAAAAAACAATTGAATATTCAATTGTTTTTGAAGAGGAAGAAACTACCCCAACTGTTGTTTAAGATTAGACTTAAGCAAGAAAGCATCCTCGCTGGCGCGAGCGTCACGCCCGAACCATGTTCAAAACACCCCTGTAAAGCAACTCTTGCCTTGCTTTGCCAGCGCACCATCTCGCCCATAGCTTACGCTATGGCGTCCTCAATCCGCCCCACTACGACAAGTGCCGTACAGACTTTAAAGGGGGCAAAATCGCAAGGTTTAAGGACGGCTCAAATTTGAATCTGGATGGGAAGGATCTAAGGAAAATGGAAGGGAAAGCAAATGGGTCATATTAGCAATCTACCGCAAAAAAATATATATAAAAAGACTATCTCATAAAGTATATTCCAAGAACACAACACTAAAAAACAAAATTGAAACCGCTGCAGCTCAAATCAAAGAAGCAAAAGAGCAATATGATAATGCAAATGGTGATGTAACAGCAGCGGAAACTGCTCAAAACAATTTTAATATTGCTCAAGGTAATTTGGAAGAAGCTCAAAAAGAAGTGGATAAATATAAAGATGAGGTGGTTGATTTGTTAAAGGAAGCTATACTTGATTTATATAGGGAGGGAAAGGAAGTTGAAAACACCTTAATTACCGAATATCAAACTATAATTGAAGAACGCAAAAACGTTTTAAATAATCTGGGAGATATAATTTTTTTGGATAATGAAATGGTTGAAGAAAGTGAAATTTCAATTTCACTTATTAATAAAGAACAAGAGGCCCTTAATGAGGCTGAATCCAAAATAGCTACATATGTATTTGCGCAGCTATTAAGTCAAGAAGATCCAGATAATCAAAAGTTAGAGGTTTTCTTAGAAAAACTAGAAAGTATTGACATCAAATTTATTGTTGAAATTGAGACCTTAAAGAGAGAAAATAAGACGAAACAAGAAATTATCGACTTCCTTAAAGAAGAACTTAGACGTAGTTTTAGTTTGATACTAGTAGATGGTTTACCAGAATTTTAGAAAGATGAAGAAAATAGAGTGGAGAAATATTTTAGGGAAACTCGCATTAAGCGCAGTCTTTTTGTATATGTGTTATTTATTTGAACAAAACTTAACCAAAGAGTTCATCAGCCGTGGATCAGCTAAATCATCGTTGGCACGTATCATTATCTACTACGCAAGCAATAACCTTATTAGCTATTATCTAGTTAAGATTGGTCTTCTTATCCTTGGATTAAAACCCATTTATCATTTGATAAAGGAATATTTACAAAAAAATAGTACTAATAATGAGTCATAATTTGAAAAAAAATTAAACAAAACTTTATTGACAATATTTATATGCTTTTTATCAATGCATGTAACGATTGTTCGTGGAAATAAGTCAAATGATGGATGGGTAAAAAATGCAGCTGATCAGATTAACTTCTTAATCGACTATAACGAAAAAAAGTTCAAGAATGTAAGCCTTCCGAGCAATGGTACATTTATTTTCTAGGTGCCGATGTAAAACAGTTAGAGCATATTTTGGATCAAACCGAACATATGGATGATTCGTATTTGTCCAATATGAACAGTAAGATAGCTTCAATAAATGCAGCTAGTGATTTGTTGACGTATGTAGCTTTTACAGTTTATGACATAGAACTTATAACCCCTCTATTTCCTGAGGACTGTAATACCTTAAGTTGCCAAAAAACTACGCAAATAGTTTTTTTAGTGGATGGGGTCAACAAAAAGAGGAAAATTTTACGCTTTTCACCGAAGATTTTAAAACAAAATGCAAGCCTTATACGATAGTACAGGTCTTCTCAAAGCAAGTGTAAAAAAATAGTAAAGTTCTGCTTCCCTTTTCAATGAGGACTACCCGAAAGATATATTCAAAAAAAGTAAGGAAGATTTTATCTCAAAAACATATGACACCTATACTATTTATACGCCCAAAAAAGATAATAATTTTAGTTATGAAGCTTTTAAAAAGAAATATAATGACCAAGAATCACTTTGGGGTACAACAAGTATTGAGCGTAAAATGGAAAGAGTTGTTCGTGCTATTGAAGATTATTATGTTATAGGTGATAATCCAGGTCAATTTATTAACTCAGATGACAGACAAAATTTACCAGATTCTAGTGCATTTTATGATATGGAAACGGATATAATTTTCGATTAATACTTTTAATAATTTCAATGGGCTATCTAAAAGATTATAATAGAAATAAAGACGAAATTCTTCATTCTTTTCAAGACTTAATCGAAAAGGAAGATGATTCATTTTCAGAACTTGGGTTTAATTTTTTAAAATGTGGGTTTGGTGATGCAAGAAGTCAAGATGACCATATAGAATTTATCTGGAAAAAAGAAAAAAGAGAACTCAGTGTTTGCTTTTGGATCCCTTTTTGGAAGAACTACAAAATTGACGAGAACTTTATGGTAACCTATAGTCTAACTAATGACATGGATAAAAAGCATCCATTAATTTCTAAGGCTATTGAATTCAATAAATTACTTGGGGAAAACATTAGAGCCAAGATAAGCACACTATTCAAACATATTGCGGAAATCATCAATTAAAAAAATATAAATTTCTAATAGTTCCCTCACGCTCGTGTCCGCAACAGACAATGACCCCCCACTTCGGCAGGCTCGGCGCAAGGCTTCGAAGGGGGTGCCCGAAGGGCGGGGAATGTTTCGCCTTAGGGATAGTTCGCTGCTATGCATTTGGAATTGTCTTCGGTACTGGCCACGCGGACCAGCAAGTGGGCCCAGGACTGGAAAACCGGGCGTATTAAATACTTACAACAAAACAACACTTCCTACACAAACATTAATTTTTTTGTAGTCCCCACAAGGCCCATATTTACAATACACAACACGTACTTTTCTCATTATAAACACGATATATTAATTATAAAAAATCTGAAATTCATTACATTTCATCGAAATTTTTGTAGTATTTTTCGCTTTTTAACTTAAATTTAACGCGTTAAGAATACGAATCATTGTACCGATTATTAGTCCCCCTTCTTATGTGTTGTACACTTGGTTTTTCCCAAAGTATCAACTTTGATCAATTGGGCAAGGAGAAATGGCTCCGATATAATGGTGGTGTGTCCGCCAATGCTGTATACTATGACGGTACCGCCAACCGACAGGCACTGACTTATTATCTCACCGGAAGCTTAAACTTCAACATTGCCGGGGTGTACAATATTCCGCTTTCGTTCACCTATTCGAATCAAGAGTTCAATTTCCCCAATCCCTTTAACTTTAACCGCTTAAGCCTACATCCGTCCTACAAATGGGCTACTGCACATATCGGCGATGTAAGCATGACCTTTTCACCATATACCTTGGCCGGCCACCAATTTACGGGTGGCGGTTTCGACCTGAATCCCGAAGGGAAATTTCAAATAAGCGCCATGTACGGCCGCTTTTTAAAGGCCACCGAATACAACGAAGAATATCCCGAAGCCCTTACCGCCTACAAACGCATGGGCTACGGGGTAAAGACCGCCTATGATTTTGATTTTATGAAACTAGGGCTTATTCTCTTTAAGGCCAACGACCAGGAGAACTCCCTGAAAACTCCCTTTCCCTTGGAACTCGGACTTTCCCCCAAAGACAATGCGGTGCTCTCGTTCGAATCGGAATTCCGACTTTTCGAAAAGGCTAGGATTCACGTAGAATACGCTATTTCAGGTGTTACGGAGGACACTAGACTGACCGAAGATCCTTCATCTACCGGCCTGCTGTCCTTCCTCTTAAAAGAAAACATAAGCACCCAATACTACAAGGCCCTCAATGCTTCTTTCGATTATCCCGCGGGCAACGGAACCTTGGGACTAGGATATGAACGTATCGACCCCGAATATAAGACCTTGGGAGCCTATTATTTCAACAACGACCTCGAAAACATTACGGTAAACGCGAGCCAGTCGGTTTTCGACAACAAACTCAACCTCAGCGTAAACGCAGGATTGCAACGTGATAACTTAGACAATACCAAATCATCGGACCAACAGCGCGTCGTAAGTGCCGTCAACGCCAATTACACGGCCTCCGACCGCTTGGGGTTCAATGCATCGTACAGCAACTTTCAATCGTACACCAATATTCGCGACCAGTTCGACTACATCAACCAAGTAGGGACCTATGACAATGTAGATACACTGAACTATCGCCAGGTCTCTCAAAATGCCAACTTGGGCATCAACTATATCCTAAAAAAAACTGAGACCAAACAGCACAGTACCAACCTTAACCTGGTCTATCAAAACAGTACCAATCAACAAGAAGGCGAAACCATAGAAGGCGGGGAAAATTCGTTTTATAACGGTATGGCGGGCTACACCCTGGGATACCCCAAACAGGCCCTGAATATTTCCTTGGCCGCCAACGTTTCGTACAACACCGTAGCCGAGGACGACAACATGACCCTTGGCCCCACCCTATCTGTCGGCAAGCAGTTTTTCGACAAGCAACTCCGAACCAATTTTTCAAGTTCATACAATACGAGCTTCGCCAATGGGGAGCAGCAGAACAACATATTTAATTTTAGGCTGGGCAGCAACTATACCCTGTACAAAAAACACAACCTCAGCCTTAATTTTCTGATGCTTTTCAGGAATTCGGAACTCAATACGGGACGCGACCTGACCCTAACCTTCGGCTACAGCTATGCCTTTGACAACTTTAAGCTCGACCTTGATTCCCATAGGCGCAGTCCCAACGAACGCGACCCCCGCAGCAGGGAGAACACCTTGAGCTTCCGTTACCGCAATGTATCCTACAGCGGTACAATACCCGAACTGAACGAGCAGCTGACCAACGTATACGAAAGTTCACAATTTGCCAATATTCCCCAGTTTAAAAAAGACGAGCTTAAAATCCTTTTGGCCACTGTTAAAGAGCAAAAACGAGAGGAGAAGTATAAGGAGCAGGCCCTCACTTTTCTTGAGGAACTCTACGCCTATGACGATTTTCAAACCATTTATGACGATGCCCTTTATAACATAGTAATGTCGATAAAAGACGATATGAAGAAAGTGGACATGGCCTTGGAAAAGCTCTTCGTAGTCAAAAAACTGGAAGCCGACAAACACCCATTGAACGGAAAGGCCCCGAAAGACTATACGAACAAGGACAAAGCACTGGTGCCACGGTACGAAGCACTTTTAGAAGAACGGGAGACCCGTTTACAAAAACTGGTAGGGCATAGGTGGATGGAAACCCAGTTCGACGAGTTCTCCTCTAAGGAAGCCATACTGAAAGGCACAGGCTTTTTGCAAGAGTTTAAGGAAAATCAAGCCGTAAAAGCCTTTGAGCTTTATGAAAAAACCAAAAATCAAGAAAAACTGGAATACTATCTAGAAAACGAGATTATCGATTTCTATTATAAAAAATCGCTAAAAACAGTCAACCCCGAACTGTTTGAACTGAGATATATTAATAAGCAGTAGGCAGTGGACAGTAATTAGTGCTAAGAAAATTAAAAAACATTGAGTAGTTAATGGTTTACAGAGTTCTAAAAAACATGAAAAACAGCAGGTTACAATTGCAGCATTTCAATAAAGCGCTGACAAATTACCGTGGTCTCTTGCGAGACATAAATTGCAGACTGCAAACTGTTCTTTTTCATGCCCTCTTTTTCTTTCTATTGACCCTGACCTGCCTCCCCGCAACCGCCCAGTCCTTCCCCGTTCAGGTGATTCCGCAGGTTACCCCGCCGGCGCCCATCTATTTTTCCGATTATGCCGACGCGAGTACCTTGAGCAGTCCGCTGCGCGTGCAGATCGTCTTGAACGATTTTGAGATCGCCAACCGCGAGATACGCCTGCGCACCTATTTTGAGGGCGGGGGCATCAGTTTTCAGAGCAACGACGTTGTAGCAGGTGCCGAAAAACACTATTTGGAAGGAGGTGTTCCCCTGATACTCACCAACGTACAACTGGCCCCGTACTTTAGGTTCGAGAACATTAGCGGAATATCGCCCAACGTATACGGAAAGGCCATTCCCGAAGGCGCCTACTCCTTTTGTTTTGAGGTGTACGACGCCCTGACCGGCAACCGCCTGTCGCAGAAAAGTTGCGCCACCAGCGTAGTCTTTCAAAACGAACCGCCCTTTCTGGTCGCACCGAGAAACAAGTCCAACCTAACGGAAACCAATCCGCAGAACATCGTCTTCCAATGGACGCCACGCCACATCAACGTGAGCAATGTGGAATACGAACTGAGCATCGTGGAAATCTGGGACACCCAAGTAGACCCGCAACAGGCCTTTTTAAGCTCGCCCCCCGTTTTTCAGGTCACGACTACCGCCACCACCTACGTATACGGTCCGGCCGACCCGCTTTTTCTTTCGGGAAAAAACTACGCCTGGCGCGTACAGGCCAAGGCCAAGCAAGGGGTCGAGGAAATCGGACTCTTTAAAAACCAAGGCTATAGCGAGATTTATTCCTTCAGTTATGCCGGCACCTGCGACCTGCCCATCGGTATCAACCACGAGGTAAAGGGCAGTACCAATGCCAATATCTTTTGGGACGATTTCGCTACCGAAGTACCCGAATATACGGTGCGCTACCGCCAAAAGAACCTCGAGGGGGCAGAGTGGTTTACGAACAAGACCACTTCGAACCAAACCACCCTGTGGGACCTTAAGCCAGGCACCACCTACGAATACCAGGTGCAGAAACAATGTACGGTGACCGGTAGCGATTGGAGCACGGCCAAGGAGTTTACTACCTTTATCGCCGATGACGAAGCCAGTGTCTACGATTGTGGCATTACGCCCGATTTTGACGTTTCGAACAAAGAGCCCCTGCCCAGCATCTCCTCCGGTGAAAAATTTATCGCAGGCGACTTCCCCGTAAATATTTTAACGGTAAGCGGTAGCAATGGCCGTTTTACGGGCAAAGGATACGTGACCATCCCCTACCTGAACAACATTCGAGTGGGCGTAGAATTTACCAACGTGCTTATCAATACCGACAAAAAATTGGCCGAAGGCACGGTAGTCACCACCTACGACCCGAGTTTAAAGAACATTTTGGATGTTGATGAGGCCATTGCGACTGTAGATAATGCAGTGGAGGCTGTGGGGGATTTGGGTGAAAGCATAGACGACATTTTAAAGAACGTATTCGGAGAAGAAGACGCGGATGAAGAAAATGCTCCGCCAATGGATCCGGAAATCAATGAAGGAGAACCCGACATCACGGTATCGGAAACCACAAGTGGAAACCAAGGAAATACCTCGGCGAATCCCTCTAGCGGGAACGGAACAGGAATTGCAGATTCTGGGACAGGTCAAAATACGGTTGATACCGGAAATATAGCCTCTACACCAGATACTGAATCAGAAAATACGGCATCCAGTGGTGAGGAAGTAGTTATAGTTCATAATGGTATCGAATATAAGAATGGTGAAGTAATTGTTGTTCCCTATGATAAAAACAATTCCCACTATGCGTTTTCATTAAAAAATCACCCGGAAAACGCAACATTCAATTGGCAAGTATTGTATCAAGGAACAGACTACACTTCCAAGTATGTTACCAATGAACCCAAATACGACAACTTGGGTATTGACATGAAAAAGGTTTCCAAATTAGATGTTGTAGCAAATTATAACGACAAAAAAATACAGGTTAGGTTAAAAAGGGAACTTCAAGACTTTGAATTGGTAGATATTTATGCCAAGCCTGAAGACAGTCCAAAAAGGATTGCGAAAAGTGGCGAAAAATTATATCTAGTAAAAAAGTCTCCTACATCATTAATCAGCCCTAAACGTAAGGTAGATTTTAGTGTCCATATCAGTCCTGATTTATCAAAAGGTGATATTTCTACACAACATATTACGTGGTATTATGATACTCCCAACACACAATCTAATTTAGGTAAGGACTATGGTATAAAAGACATCCATTTAAACCTAACAGAACAAGAATCTACTTATTCGGTAAATGTAAAAGCGGGTAAACCGGATTTAATTGAGAAGGGGATTGATGTGGTTTGGGTTGAAGGCGGCACTTCACAATTTAATTTTCTGCCTACCGGTGTTTATAATGTCATAGTTTCAAAGTATGGTTCTCTTGAACAAATATTTGGGATATTTGATGATTATAGTATAGGTAGTATACCTGTCGTAATTGACCCAATAAAAGTAGGTGGTTCAAAAGCTAATATTGAAATACCAGATAGTAGAAAATACAAATATGTAGAAAAAGGATATATAAACGGAGGGCTCTCCGTATACTTTGATAAATTTTTCTCACCTCCGCAACTGGTTTTATTAGAAAGGACAGGGGTTGCAAAAATTGGTTTAACTCTAGAATTTCAAGCGGGTGTCAAATTAGAAGGGGGCGTTGAAAAAATAAAAATTGTAGAGAATGACTATTTTGAAAATGATGACCCTTATATAAAATTCAACCCTTATGGGTGTGCAACACTTAAATTGGGTGCCGAATTACTAGTCGCAAAAAATTTACTAGAAATAGATATTGGCGGAGATGTCAGTTCCTGCATAGGAGGTATTATTCAATATAAATTTGCTACAGAACAATGGGAGGGCCAGCTTTACTTTGACCCTTTAGTTCTTTCAGGCTGGGTAAAGGTTAAATCCAAAGGGTTATTGGATTTTGAATTGATAGAATGGAAAGATAGCTTTAAAGTTACAGATCGAAAAAGTGTGGATTTTCTAGATTAATGAAGTT
This sequence comes from Zobellia sp. OII3, assembly GCF_002211465.1. NCBI lineage: Bacteria > Pseudomonadati > Bacteroidota > Flavobacteriia > Flavobacteriales > Flavobacteriaceae > Zobellia > Zobellia sp. OII3. The sequence goes on from NZ_MWRZ01000001.1 coordinate 514,888, forward strand.
ATTATGAAAAATACAACTTCCTTTAAACAAGTACTATTTAACCTAATTTTTCTTTTCATAATATGTATGTCCCCAGCATACATAATTAATGTATATAGATGTGCCAACATTTTAGTCAATAAGGATAAATATTTATTAAAAAGATATAAAATAGATTCTATTTCTACGGGGATTATGTCCTCTAGTGGTTTGCCTGATGAAGCAACTAGTTATAATGTTTTTTTTAATGACAAAAAAGAAAAATTACAAATACCTATAGTAGATCAAAACAGATTTTCATTTTCACAAAGAACAAATAAAATATATGAAGATTTTGAAAAAAACATTTTAAAAGAGAATGGTTGGCTTAACCACTTTTCAAGTGATTCAATTAGCGTTTGGCAAGGCCCCAAATCGAATTTATATGGTTTTAAAAACGAAAAAGAATTGGATGTAACATCATTTCAATACAAACTAATCTTTAATCTTTTTCTAATACTAGTTACTATTCTTTGTGTCAGATACTTTGTAAACTACAAAAAACATAAAGCATGAAGCATAAATTAATACAAATTTTAATCCTGTTATTTTTCTCAATTTCTTGTAATGCCCAAGAAGAAGATGCCAACTTAATTTTAAGCTACCCAGAGGAATCCGAAATTTCCTTTTTTCAATATCCCGAAGGAACTTTCGCCAAGGCAATCTATAAAAGTCAAGCAGAGGCGACTAATGTATACCCAGAACAATTATTAGAGTCCATTATTTCAGCTACGAATCAAGAATGGGTCAATTACAACACTTTAGGAGGTGCCGAAAAGGCATCACAGAAAAAGCAAAGCCATTTTGACAAAATAATGACTATGGACAAGGACAATAATTATTTTGAACTTGACCATAAACTCACGTTTACAGTTGGAGATGTTCCCACCGCTATTATAAAATTTTTCACACATTTTGAAGGTATGGATGTCTTGTCCGGAGCCGCTGTTATGCAATTCGTAGATGGTAGATGGCAAAAAACTTCGCACCCATCATTATCAACCCTTTCTATTATTGTAATGCGAATGAAGTCTGAAGTGCTTGAAGGTATTGTGTTGCAAAATTCAGACGACCCAAATATAAAGGCCATTGCCGAAAGGGTATCCACTGAAGCGGGCTTGGATCTATCACTACTTGAAGAAGAATTCGGCAGCTGGTACAGTCCTGAAATAGATGAAACCAAAATTGAGTTGTACAAAGACCCAAGAACATGGTAATCAAAAAAAATGCTCTCAACATGAAAAATCTATTGTTCTTATTTATATGGACTGTTTCGCATTCAGTAATTGCGCAGTTAGACTATGAAAGTTTTATTGGGGAATCCGGCAAAATTTCTTTCAGCAAAGAATATTCCTATGCCAATCTTTATGACTATGAAGTAAATGCAAGCAAGGAAGACTCCGTAATCACCAGAAAGCTAAGCTCCACTATTCCCGAAGGTTTATTAACCGAAAGGTATGCCGCTGAAATTATGGAACGCGAAAGGGATTCGACCTCTTTTGAGATTCTTTTAAAATCCAGGTTGTTAGTAGATATCAACTCCGATAGATTATGCTTTATTAAATATTCGACCAGATTGAACGATAAAGAAACCGAAGAACAGATTTTTAAAACGGTACGTAGGGAAAATAAGTGGAATGTAAATGTAGAAAATGATGAGGAAACAGCATTGTTGGAGCAAATATTTAAAGAGATTTCTGTAGAAATGTTTTTTGAAATTTTCAATGACAGAGATAATCCCGATTATCCCGAACTAAACGAGTTAAAACCCCAAATTAAAAATGAAAATGGCGCAATTGACATAAAAAAGTTGGCAACCATAATAACTGAGAACAATAGTATTTTTCCAAAAAACGAATAGGGATTGCTATTTTATAATTGTATTCCCCGCTACCACAAGCCTCACGCTCGTAAATCCCCCACTACGACAAGTGCCATGCAGGCTTCGAAGGGGGTGCCCGGAGGGCGGGGATATAGGATAGAACCGATGCAGATAGAAGGAAAAAACAGAAAAGTGAATAAAACAAAAAGAAGAAAAAATAAAAAATGATTGAGCCTCCCTAGTTCCCTGGGGAGGTACATAAACACGAAAAAATTCACGTAGTATGAAAAACAACTACCTGTACATAGTTTCACTCCTATGCTTCGCTGCCGTCGTGTTCGGCCAATCGGCGTACGCCCATGGCAACCCCTGGGCACATTCAAGCTATTCCCTCCCGACCAACAATATCGGGTCAAAAAGCCTATCGACACCCGTAACGGAAAAAGACTCGACCTCGGCAAGTCCAAGCGACAGCGTTAGACTCAAAAAAGCCAAAGCTCAACAGTTGGTCCACTTACAACAATTGGCGGCCCTTCGCGGCTCGGTATTGACACCCGCCGTAACGGCCCCTATCCCCCAAAAAACAGAAGAAGCAGCCGTTGAGGAAGAAAAGGTGTTCCGTTCCTTCCCTTCCTTGGACCAGCAGTTGGCCCAAAGCCAAGATTTTAACGTATCCTTTGCCAATCGCGCACCTGAATTCAACGAAGCCTACCTGGCCGAAAACTTCCAGCAAAACCCTGCCGTAGAAAAACTGATCAACAATGCCAAAGGCGCCCTCGATGCCGTCAAGGAGCTCGGCAATTTTGTAGACATCATAACCGGCGAAGACCTATTGGAACTCCCGGTGGGACTCAAAAAGACCGACCAGACCTCCAACAACTCCGTGGAGCTCGCCATTACCGAGGTACAGTTCACCCCCGGCTATGCCCTTCTTAAAGTATGGGCCCGATTGATCATACCCGAAAAGGGCGAAGTTAAAAACGAAAAAGATCGTGGCATTGAACGTGAACTCTTTTTTGGCGCCGAAAACGTAAAACTATCCTATGACGGCGGCCTATCGGGCGACATGAGACTGGTGCTCTTGGGCAATCAGGCCATCCCCATTCAAGGCGACAACTGGCTATTGACCCTAAAAGGGGGGATCAACCTTAAAAAAAATACCTTCGACGACCAATCATATATTGAATTTGACTGCTCCGAACTAAAAGGCATCAGCCTTGAAGGGGATTTACGTGTTTCCAGAAACGTGCTCTTGCCCATTGACAAGAATGGGAACTACGTCTGTGGGGACAGCAGTGAAAACCAATACATGGAAGACAATGAAGAGGCTGTCGACAACAAGTGTTATGTGGGCACCTCGTTCAGTGTCAAGGCCGAAGGTTGGAACGACCTGTTGGTCGATGTCAATCTACCGCGTTTTGAAGTGGTGGGCCTCAAAGGCTGGGGCTTTGACCTAACTAAGGTAGTCTTAGATTTAAGCGATAGCAGAAACGCGCCCAAACTAGACCTCCCCGAGGAGTATGACCAGATCTACCCCGGTGAAGACAAAAAACTATGGCGGGGCTTCTATGCCGAAGAAGTGAAAATCATGTTACCCAAAGGTATAGAGAACACTAAAAAATCGAATGGCAGGGTTGAATTCGTAGCCGAAAATTTGGTATTGGACAGTCAAGGTGTCTCGGGCACTTTCCACGGAGAAAACGTCTTAAAAACAGGCGAAGGCGCCGCTGGCAAATGGGCCTTTACCATTGACGACGTAAGCATTTCCCTCTCCAGAAATTCCTTGACCGACGGATCCATCGGCGGAGATATTGCCGTTCCCATCTTCGAAGAGCCCATGGACTACAAGGGATACATAGCCCAAAACGGATATGGTCTGGAAGTGGGACTCAAGAGCAATTACAAAACCCCTGTATTCTTGGGTGAAATGCAACTGGAACGCAACTCTAGCGTAGCCATTAATGTGAAAGATGGCAATGTTTACCCCTCGGCCAACCTGACCGGACAGCTATCCGTTATCGGTGAAATAGGCCAAAAAGAGGGGGAAGCATCCCCTAGCGCCGAAGAAGCGAAAGCGAGTGGAAAGGGCTTCAGCTTTCCAGGAATCGAGTTTCAAGAACTAAAATTGGAGACCGAGCCCGGCAAAAAAACCATCAGTGCCGACAAGTTCGGTTTTACGGGAGAAATGAAACTCATGAACTTTCCGGCCTCCGTAGAAAACCTGAAGTTGGTCACCCCAAAGAATCAAGTGGGCCTATCCTTTGACCTAAAGATCAACCTTGATGGCGATGGATCACATGCCACTACCAGCATGGACATTATCGGCAAGTTGGAAGACGGTTCCAAAATCCACAAATGGAAATTTGAAAAAGTATCGGTCGATGGAATTGAGATCGACTACACCAAAGCCAATTTTCAAATTAAGGGTGAATTGGACGTAATGGAAGACGACCCCGTCTACGGCAACGGGTTTAAGGGGAATCTCACCGCCACTTTTAAAAAATTAAAGTTTAGTGCAGAAGGGAATGCCATCTTTGGAAATACAGATTTCAGATATTGGACCGTGGACATCGCCACTAACTCCATACAAAATGAAGGAACAACAAAACTACCCATTAAAGCCTTTGTTGGTGGTCTATCGTACAAAATGCAAAAGGTCAGCGGCAACAGTTCCGGTTTTGAACCGGGAACCGCAGTTTACGAACCCGATGCCAATACCGGGCTAGGGGTACGCGCAGGAGTCAAGATTACCACAGAAAATGCCGATGCCTTCTCTTGCAAAGCATACTTGGAAATGGAGTTCAATGCCCATGGCGGACTCAACCGAATCGGATTTATGGGCGAAGGGGCCATAATGGGCAAGGACGAATCAGGTCCCGATGACTTGAAGAAATCGGCCGAAGTAGCGGAGAAAGTTGACAAGTCGCTACGGGATAACTCCGCCGCCGCGGCAAATAAACGGTACGGTAATTTTATGACCACTGCCAAAGAATCGATTCCCATACACGATGTAGCCGCATCGGGCAAGGTTGGAGTTTACGTGGGTATCGAAAAAGACTTTGTTAACGACACCTTTGATGGGGAGTTTGAACTCTATCTAGACCTTGGGGCCATTAAAGGGGGTGGAGCCAATAATTTGGCCGGCTATGCCAAAATACACACTGGCCCCAACGACTGGTACATGTACATCGGTACGCCCGACCAACGGATAGATTTATTGTTTAACTCCGGTGTTCAGGTAAGGGTCGGCGGTTACTTTATGACGGGAACAAAATTACCGGCCCCAGGTGACATCAGTCCACACCCAACAGTTATCGAAATTTTGGGTAATGACATCTTAAGTGGCGAACGCAAAGACAATCAACTGGTATCCGGAAAAGGCTTCGCCTTCGGTATGAATTTCGGCTACGGCTATAATTTTGATTGGGGCTTATTCTACGCAATGTTAGAAATCGGTGCCGGTTTCGATGTTATGCATGCCTATTACCCGAATGCAAAATGTGTTGGCCGACCAGGGCCTGTCGGAAACAATGGGTGGTACAGTATGGGGCAAGTATACGCCTATCTCTACGGTGAATTTGGTGTTAAGGTAGACCTCGCCTTTATCAAAGGAAATTTCAAGATCGTAGAGGCCGGCGTTGCTACCGCGTTAAGAGGTCAATTTCCAAACCCCGTTTATATTCAAGGCTATGTGGGCATGTATTACAAAATCTTAGGCGGACGTGTTAAGGGAAGGATGAGGATGAAGGTAGAATTAGGGGAAAAATGTGAATTAGAGAACATAAACGACACTATTGGGGTGCCGATGATATCCGATCTTACACCTAGGGATGGAGACGATGATATTTCGGTGTTTGCCGCACCCCAAGCCGTTTTCAATTACGCCGTCAATTCAGACTTTACCGTTGACATAGAAGAGGAGGTCAGGACCTTTAAGTTACAGCTGCAAAACTTTACCGTCACTTCTGAAGGAAAAAAAATAAAAGGCACCTTGGAATGGAATGACACTAACGACGCGGTTACGTTCAAACCGGAACGGCCTTTGCCTTCGGAAAAAGAAGTAAAAGTGATAGTCGAAGTGAGTTTTGACGAAAAAATTAACGGTACATATAAAACCATGACCGAAGACGGCAAGCCTGTTGTAGAAAAAAAAGAAATCTCCTTTGTTACCGATAAGGCACCTGACCATATTGTATGGGAAAACGTGGCTTATTTGTATCCCGTGAAAGAGCAGCGAAATTTCTATCCAAAGGAATACAAGATGGGTTATGTCAAAATGATCCAGCCCCAAGACAATCTCTTCAATAAAGGCTTTGAAATTAGGGCCGAATTTGTATCCAGAGCTTCAGGGCAAGGTATCCGAACCCCTGTAAGTTATGATAAAAATAAGGGCATGGTCTTTTTTGATATTCCTGATATGGTCCTTGATGCAGAATACGACCTAAACCTAATGGTTTTTCCTTCGGGACAAGAAATCCCTACCGAAATCGTGGTTGAGGAAACCGAATTGTTGGAAGATGAAGATGCTGGGGACACGACATGGTTCGATCCCAACACAGATACGCAAAGCATCAAAAACACATCGGCCAGCGCAGTAGTCGCTAACAAAAAAGCATCAAGTGTCACCATTTCGAATGCCGCCCCAAAATCTATTTTTGAGTATAAATTTAAAACTAGCCAGCACAATACATTCAAAAACAAAGTTCGTTCTCTATCCGTCACCGACTATATAACGGATATCAAAACGGAGAATGTGCATGCCATTCATCTTACATTAGAAAAATATGAAAATTTTGAAGTCTCTGAACTTCTTGGATCAAAATATACAGAAAACGAACCGATGGTTTATGGAGAAGCAATTCTAAACGACAAATATTACAAAAACGACATTTTTCCCATTACGTACGATGGCTATCCTATTGATAGCATCGTTGTCAACCGTAATCCCGACATTCTTGGGTTGCCTCCTGTCAAAGCAATGTCCCTTCCCAATTGGTATAAATTCTATTTACTAAACGACAATCAAAATGTTTACGTAACAACTCGATACCCTTTAATCTATAACTTACCATCAACTTATCGATCCGATTTTATGCATACAAAATTGACTCTATTATCTAGATATGAAAAAAATGAAAGTTTCGACTACTTTATAAAATATAAACACATTTTAACTAAAAAGCATTTTCCTGCTTTAAGAAAGGAAAAATATGATACTAAGTTAATATATAGAACCCCAGGAGGTATTCATACCAATAGCTCTAGTATACAATTTAAACGCGTTGATTAAAAAAATTTAAGTTTTGATGACAAAATTAATTCCTATTTTATTAAGCCTTCTGGTTCATAATATTATTTGGAGTCAAGAAATGGCAAAGGTTCAAGTCTTAGCTAGACCTTTAGAGGACAAAGTACTCCTAAGATGGGCCGTAGACCAACCATTAGAATGGCAACAAGCAAACAACTATGGCTTTTTGGTAGAAAGAATAACTATCACAAGAAATGAAGAGCCTGTTCTTCCAATGGAAAGAAAAACACTTACACCTGTACCCCTTAAACCTAAGCCTATAGAGGAGTGGAAAGATTTAGCAAAAAAAAATAAGAATGCAGCCATTGTCGCCCAAGCTCTATACGGGAAATCTTTTGAAGTAAACATTTCCAATTCTGTCAGAAATCAAATCATGACAATAAACGAAGAAATGGAACGACGCTTCACATTTGCCCTACTCGCGGCTGATCAAAGTTATGATACCGCAAAAATAGCAGGATGGGGTCTAGAGGACACTTTGGTTAAAAAAGGAGAAACTTATCTTTACAAAGTTTCCGTGGCCATTCCTGACAGCACTCAAATCTACATAGAAGAGGGCACTGTTGACGCTAGTCTGGATTATTTCCAACCGCTTCCCAAACCAATTGGTTTGGTTGCAACCTTTGGGGACAAAACTGTTTTGCTAAATTGGGATTTCGAATCTTTAAAAGACATTTATACGAGTTACTTGATTGAAAGATCAGAAGATAGAGTAACATTCCACCAACTAACGGGCCACCCCCTGTTCCAAGCCCATAATAATGATAGCAAAAATCCATCCGCATCGATTTTTTATACCGATTCGATTGTTAACAATAAAAAGTATTACTATCGAGTAAGAGGCATTTCTCCATTCGGGGAAAACGGTCCTCCCTCCGATATAATTGAAGGTATTGGTTATGAAGCCTTGAAATTCACCCCTAGAATATATAAGAAAGAAATTCCGGACGATAATACTGCAATACTATTTTGGGAATTTCCAGAAGACGCCAATAAATTGATAAATGGTTTTGAATTAAACAGAAGTAATAATATAAATGGTCCATATGAAGCCGTAATAACCAATATACCACCAACCAGTAGAAAAGCTACCTATAAAAATCTAAAGCGAATCAATTATTTTAAGGTAATAGCTAAAGCTAAAAACAATAGTTCTTCTGCTTCATATGCCACAATCGTACAACCAATAGATTCGATTCCTCCAAGCCCCCCGACTGGCCTTAAGGGAGAGGCAGATACAACGGGTCTCATTAAACTTGAATGGACTAAAAACACCGAGGAAGATTTCTCAGGATACAGAATATTCCGGAGCAAGGACCCCTCTATAGAATTTTTTGAAGTCACAAAGGAAAATCTCAAGAAAAATGTATTTGTCGATACATTAAACATGAAATTGAACAAAAATATTTACTATAAAATAAAAGCGTTAGACCAAAGATATAATGCTTCCAAATTTTCAGAGGTTTTAAAAATAGAATTACCAACAATGTCAGCCCCTTCTCCTCCCGTCATCAATAATTATAAGGTTACGAACGACGGTATTGAAATTACATGGACGCCAAGTACGAGTAGAGATATTATATCCCACGACGTATATAGAAATGCATCAATCGAAAAAAAATCGTATTGGAAACTTATTGCATCGATTCCTATTAACGAAAAAACTGTTTTTGTTGACACCGAAAAAAAGGAAACAAATATTTATAATTATGTAATAATAGCAAAAACGAAGGGGGGACTGGAAAGCAATCCATCAAAACCAATTCAGATTAATTACCTCGGTGAAACATCTAAGGGCGAAATTGGAAAATTCAGTGCAGTTCCCAATCGAGAACTACGCTTTATTCATTTAACATGGAAAGCAACCCACGACAATGTTTCCGAGTATCGTTTATACAAATCAGTTGGGGAAGAGAGTTTAAAACTTTTTAAAACTTTCGATGGAAAAACAACAAAGTATTCTGATTATCAATTGAAAATAAACTCTAAATACAGCTACGCACTACAAATTGTTTTAAACTCGGGCAAACAGTCTGTAATAAAAAAAATTGACGTAATGTATTAAAGAGCATGGTCTATAATAAAATAAGCTTATGAAGTATTTTCTTTTTTTAGCCCTTTGCTTATTTGGCACAAGAGTATTCGGACAAAACCCTACAACTTATAAAGTCATTATAGAAGGTAGACTACCTTCTTATTCGGCATCAGGGGGTGATGGAACAATCACAGTTTTAGGTGGAAATGTAAACTTCACCTTCAGAAATAATGACAAGCAAAATGTGCTCATTAACGAAGAACTAGAAAACAAATCCTTCAGTTCATTATATCTACGCACGCAATATTACCCAGCCCCAAGTTCTTGTACTCCTTCAACACCTACTAGCAAAACTAGTCCTGTTGAAAAATTAATCCCCTCACCTGACAATGTAGACCCCACTTTTCCTGGATCAATAGACTATTGTCAATCTAATTTTCAGGTAAAGGCCATTCCTGAGAATATGAGTATTTCTACCGATAGCCATTCGGAGTGCATTGGAGGAACGATAGACTTGAGTAACACAGACAATTACCCTAGTCAAGCTAGAATCTGGAATTTTAGGGTGCAAACACATAACGGTTTCCCCAGTGTTAGTGGTCAAATACCTAACGAGTTTTTAACTCCTGAAAAAACAAGAGCCTCATTTACAATGTACGACCTTATAGGTGAGCAAATCAAAAATTACGCTGGAAGTAAAGTGGAATTTTTTATGGGTTATTCAGGTTTTATCTATTCCAATATTATAGAAGTCACGATTGAAGAATGCACCCCATCAGTAGAAGTCCATCCTATACACGCATCTTGTTTTGATAGTAAAGGTTCTGTAGAGTTAAGCTTTTCACGTGCTTTAAACACCGAAGAAAATGAATACATCCTAGTAGAGTTCAATGACACACCTGACGGTTTTATTATTCCAAGCCATAGTTACAACATAGATGTATTAGACTCAACCAATTCTTTCAGTTTCCCTTATGATTTTGTACAAGGCACCTATCTAATCCACTATCAATCATGGATTGACCCAGATGGCCCTGGAAACAATCCAGAATACCCCATAGGTAATGGTTTCCCCGTTTCATTCACCATCAACCAACCCTCCGAAATCATCCCCTCGGCCACCATAACCCAAGCCTCTTGCGATAACCCCAATGCCGTCATAAAATTCGCGGCAACGGGAGGTAATAATTTGGATACAAGTGGCACCTACTACTACTCGTACCAGCTTAATGGTGCGGGCGATTGGCACAATGTTACCGGGAACGAGGTAGAGATTACCCCTACCGATACAGATCAAACAGTCAACATACAAGCTTTTTACCGCTTAAACGGACAGAGTGAAGAGGACCAATGTGGCAGCTCAACCGTGCTTTTAGATACCAAAATAAATGCCGCTATCCCCAATTTGGAAATTTTGGAGACAAAGGCAGGTGTTGCTCCCTCTGCCGGAGGTCCCGATTATTTCATTACCTTAAACTACGAAGGTGGAGTACCGAATTATACCTTTCAACTCGAAAAACTGAATACGTCCACCTCGAGCTTTGAAGTAGTCGCAAACCCTGATTTTTTGCATAATTCAATTAATAAAAGTGCCCAATTTTCCGGTCTGGAAATCGGCACTTATAGAATCGTAATCACCGACGGCAATGGATGCACCGAAACCTCCGACAATACCATTGTTACCGCATCTCCTCCCCCAACCATTGAAACGGTCGAATCTTTCCCTATGTCGTGCTCTGGCGACCAAGCTACCATAGCAGTAACGGTTTCCGGCGGTCTAACCCCTTATAACTACCAATGGACCATTAATGGTAGCGTTTCCGCAACACAAACGACTTCTTCCCCTCAAATTTCGCTTAACAACTTAACCGAACCAGGGACGTATGTTCTAAAAGTCGCCTCCGATGGTTTTACTGATTTTGACGATGCTTCAGGCTACGTTAGCACTTCCATCGAACTTGAAGCCCCTGTAGCAGTTGTTATAGATCAAGGAAATACGTCGATTACACCTATTAGCTGTTACGGTGCCCAAGATGGAAGTATTCTCGTGGCCGTATCGGGTGCGACAAACTATGAATACAAGCTCGATGCCTATGACGATTGGCAAGATTTGGTCAATTTTACCATCCCCATCGCTACGGGAGGGGTGTACGACCTATACCTGCGGGACAAGGATACCCAGTGTGAGGCCACTCCATTGCTAGACTCCTTCCTCGTAGAAGAGCCTTCCGAAATTATAGTCTCGGAAAATACCGATGCACACATGAATGTTAGCTCAAACGGAGGTAACGATGGCTCCATAGTCATTAACGTCTCGGGAGGACTACCGGAAATCGATCCTAATGAAGAATACACCTTTAATTGGATAGGAACAGGACCTAACAACACCTCGTTCTCTAGTAACACTCAAAATATAAGCGGACTTACCGCAGGATTCTACGAAGTAACCGTCTCCGACGCCAATTCTTGTACATCCGCCACCTTGTCGATTGAAATTACGGAACCCGGTCCCTTGGCCATAAACAATGTGGAAATTGAAAACCAGATAACTTGTTCCGCTTCCAATGACGGTTCTATAAGAGCCGATGTTATCGGTAATACGCCCATTACCTTCGAATGGTGGCGCAACGGCTCACTATACGACGTGCTGGTCGACCAAAATACCATCTCCGATCTGCCACCCGGGGAGTATCAACTTTTCCTAAAAGATCCATCCGTGCCAACACCCCTAGAGAGTACTATCATTGAACTCGTCGCTCCGAGTACCCTAATGGCCGATGTCGCCAGCTCTTCTACCTGTTCCGGTATCGATAGGGGTACGATTAGTATCTCTAACGTTACGGGGGGTACGCCCGGAGCCTTGCAAGACTATACCTATAGTATCGACAACGGCAATTCCTTTCAAAACTCTCCCCTGTTCGAAAATGTTCCCGCAGGTAATTATACCGTTATAGTACGCGATGGCAATGGATGTGAATTCGTCCAGACCGATGTTACCGTTGACCAATACCCAATAATAACGTGGGATTCCGATAATACCATCGTCGTTCACATAAGTGCCGCCGGTCGGAGTGATGGGGCCATATCCCCGGTATTCACAGGCGGAACACCTCCTTTCAGCTATAACTGGACAGGCCCTGGTATAAATGGAACGACCACCAAAGACATCAATAACCTAATGGAAGGCGCCTATACCGTTACAGTAACGGACAGTAACGGGTGTACCCTTCAAGAAAACTTTGAGATTTTAGAACCCGGAGAACTGACCGTCGTTCTTGAACAAACCGAATTCTTATTGTGCCATGGCGATGACTACGGCGAAATCATGGCCCGTATCGAAGGAGGGGTCGAGCCCTACACCCTTGAATGGTACCAAAGTTCTCTCGGCTCCGACAATCTATTAAACGAGGAATCACCAATCTTGGGGGACCTAAGCGCAGGAACCTATTTTTTAAGGGTAACCGATGCCAATGGTATAATTAAGGACGCCAATCCTATTTCCATTGCCGAACCTGACCTGCTAGAGGTTTCTATAGAAGACACCACTGATATACTTTGTGATGGAGAGGCAACAGGTGCCGTGACCGTAAAAGTTGAAGGGGGCACGCCCCCGTACATCTATATATGGAGCAATGGGGAAAGCAATCAGAACCTAGTCGGAGTAACGGCAGGGGAGTATATCCTTGAGGTAGTCGACGATAATGGTTGTTCCGCTACGACTACGGCTATAGTAAAACCAGCACCTGACCCCTTGCAGATCACAGACACCAATATAACCCATGCCTCTGAATACCAAGCCAATGACGGTAGCATCTCCCTACAACTTGATGGTGGTGCATTTCCATTCGACATCAGCTGGCTACGCTTATCCGACAATAGCCCTATCGGTGACCAAGAGACTATTTCCGGGCTATCTGCCGGTTTTTACCTAGTATCTATTTCCGACGATAACAACTGCTCTATAAGCGAAACGTATGAGATTACCCAGCCCGACATCGTAGAGGAAACTATTGTACGGCCTAGCTGCCATGGCGATACCAACGGTAGTATTTCCATTTTGGTAAACAAAGGCAATGGCGCGTTTACCTACGAATGGAGTACCGGGGCCACCACTAGCAATATTGAAAACCTTGGTGCGGGAAGTTACACGGTAACCATAGACGGATTTGGTGACGGCCCTTTAACCCGGACCTATATTCTTGAAGACCCCTTACCCCTACAGGTAGACCTTGGGGAAAACCGCACCCTATGTGCAGGTCAAGAATTAGTTTTAGATGCCAGTGTGGAAGATGGGCAAGCATCTTACACTTGGTCATCCGATAATGGGTTTACGAGCAATGAAGCCAAGGTAAGCTTGGTGGAGAGCGGTACATATACGGTCAGGGTATCGACACCAACAGGTTGCTCGGCAGAAGGAAGCGTAAGGGTAGATGTAAGTCCCGAAGAAATAGATGCCGAATTTGCGGCTTCTACCCAAGTATTTGTTAACGAAACGGTCGTTGCCGTTGATATCAGCTATCCCCTGCCCGATAAATCGGAATGGATACTACCTGATGAGGCGACCATATTGAAGACCGATAACGATGAGGCGGAGTTTAGGTTCGATCAACCTGGTGAATACGAGATAGGAATCATAACCTCAAGAGGCGACTGCTGGGCACAACAGACTAAAAAAATAATTGTGTTGGAGGCCGACGCCACAATTAAAAAGGAAAATACCGAAAACGGTAAAAAACTTATCGATGAGTTTATCGTATACCCGAACCCCAGTAGCGGTGAGTTCACTGCAGACGTTACACTCTCCGAAAGGGGCAACATCAGTATCAAAGTATTCAGCTTGGCAAATAATGCGCTTATAGCCTCTAAAAAAGATCGTGGGGAATCATCGTACAACATTCCTTTTGACCTTTCGGGGTTTCCCGCAGGCGTCTATGCCGTATTACTTGAAACCCCCTATGGAAAAACCTTAAGAAAAGTGATTATCAAATAAAACCACATCAATTATAAATCCCCATAGAAAAAGCCCAAAACTTATCCTTTGGGCTTTTTCATTTTTTAAACTGCCGTAAGCGGCCAACACTATTCTAAAATGCATGATTGCCTTCTGGAACGATTCCATTCATTTTTCATTCATGCCAAAACAAAAAAAAGCCGCACAATTAAGTACGGCTTTTAGAAATTATAATATGATTGCGCTTTTTAATCGGCCAATACAATTACCCGATTATCACTCATTTCAACAGTTCCACTAGCTATGGGAAGAATGACCTTTCCACTAGCGTCTTTAGAGAACTTAGAGGCGTACGCTTCATCTATTGTTATATTTCCCTCAACACGAACACTACCTTCTTGAAGCAAGGAAACGATGGGTGCGTGATTGTTCAAAATCTGGAACTCCCCATTTACCCCAGGTACGGTTACCGACGTTACCTCGCCTGAAAATAATGTGGCTTCTGGTGATACAATTTCTAAATACATCCTTATAGTATTGAGTAGTTAGTAATAAGTAGTTAGTATAGGATACTAAATACTATGTACTTGTACTAATTAAGCTTCAGCTAACATTTTCTCACCGGCTTCGATAGCTTCTTCGATGGTTCCTTTTAGGTTGAAAGCTGACTCAGGAAGGTGGTCTAATTCACCGTCCATAATCATATTGAATCCTTTGATGGTTTCTTTAATATCAACCAATACCCCTGGTATACCGGTAAACTGTTCCGCTACGTGGAAAGGCTGTGAAAGGAAACGCTGAACACGTCTTGCACGTCCTACCGCCAATTTATCCTCTTCTGAAAGTTCTTCCATACCAAGAATGGCGATAATATCCTGTAGCTCTTTATAACGTTGCAACAACTCTTTTACACGTTGTGCACAGTTATAATGATCGTTACCTAAAATATCCGCCGTTAAGATACGGGAAGTTGAATCCAATGGATCCACCGCTGGGTAAATACCCAATTCCGCAATCTTACGTGAAAGTACCGTTGTAGCATCCAAGTGGGCAAACGTTGTTGCCGGAGCCGGATCCGTTAAATCATCCGCAGGTACGTAAACCGCCTGTACAGATGTAATAGAACCTCTTTTGGTCGATGTAATACGCTCTTGCATGGCACCCATCTCTGTTGCCAAAGTTGGTTGGTAACCCACTGCAGACGGCATACGACCTAAAAGGGCCGACACCTCTGAACCTGCCTGTGTAAAGCGGAAAATATTATCTACAAAGAAAAGTACGTCTTTACCTTGGCCTTCCCCGGCACCATCACGGAAATACTCGGCAATGGTCAAACCTGACAATGCCACACGGGCACGTGCTCCTGGTGGTTCGTTCATCTGACCGAACACGAAGGTTGCTTTTGAGTCTTTCATGGCCTTTTTGTCCACTTTGGAAAGGTCCCATCCGCCATCTTCCATTGAATGCAAGAAGTCGTCACCGTATTTAATAATACCCGATTCCAACATCTCACGAAGCAAATCGTTTCCTTCACGGGTACGTTCACCAACACCTGCAAATACAGAAAGACCACCGTGGCCTTTGGCGATGTTGTTGATCAATTCCTGAATCAATACGGTCTTACCCACACCGGCACCACCGAACAAACCGATCTTACCACCTTTTGCATAAGGCTCGATCAAATCGATAACCTTGATACCAGTGAAAAGAACTTCTGTAGAAGTGGAAAGATCTTCAAATTTTGGTGCTTCCCTGTGAATTGGAAGACCATCTTTACCTGATTTAGGCAAATCGCCCAAACCATCGATAGCATCACCGATCACATTAAAAAGACGACCATATACATCATCACCGACCGGCATTTGAATTGCGCTACCTGTCGAAAGCACATCTGTTCCTCTACTTAGACCATCAGTAGAATCCATGGAGATTGTTCTTACTGTATTTTCACCAACGTGGGATTGCACTTCTAAAACTAGTTTAGAACCATCTTTACCAGCGATTTCCAGAGAATCGTATATTTTTGGAAGGGCATCTCCCGATTGGAATTCCACATCGACTACCGGCCCAATAATCTGGGAAACTTTACCTGTAACTTTTGACATTACTTTATTAGTTTATGAATTCAAATTACTTACTGTATTGAAAAACACCTTTATACAGCCGTGTTTTTCAGGCTGCAAAGGTATGTTTTTCAACTCGAATTGAAAACTACTTTTTGTTCTTTTTTCGCATAAAAAAAGGCGCCTTGATAAGGCGCCCTATAAAATGTTACAAAAACAACATCTACTGCAATGCAGGTGAATAATTTGTTGGATAGTTTCCAATATTGAACAATGAACCCGAAGCTTCAAAGTTAGATCCGTAAGTAGCATCAATCGCTTTCATAAATTCATTGGCCATTAAGGCATAGCCCCTAGCCGTAAGGTGCACTCCGTCTAAGGAAAAGCCCCCGCCGGTGACCAAGTTGGCCGTAAGGGTAAAATCCCCATCGGTAACCCCACCTTGCGCCAGGTCTTGCAATAATCGGTTCGCATCGACAAAGGCCAAACCAGCTCCTGAGGCCGCCGACGAAAGCGTAGCATTGAACTCATCGGTTGCCGCCTTGATCTCATCTTGTTCTTCAGGCGTCAAAACCCACTTATCGGCTAAAGGAAGCGTTATACCCTCCACAGAAAACTGACCGGCCACTGCCGGTGGAAGATTTTCAGCAGAAAGGGCAGCAAAAGATTCTTGGTTAACCTTTCCGATTACCTGGCTACTTGACAACACTAACAAATCGTTTTCGGTAGCAGGCCTTGTCTGTCCATAGGCATTTCCTAAGAGCGTAGCCACCAAAGGTGCTGCCGCCTCAGGCAAACCTAAGCCCTGAACGAATATTGGAAAATTCGGATTGGCGTTAAAGGCCCCGGTAATTTGCGCCGATATATCAGCAAGGGCTTCATCTTTTATAACTACCGCATTATTTAAGGAATCTGAAAAAACAACCATTCGCTCGGTTTCACCAAGAGCATCATACACTTGGTTCAAGGCACCGTAAACCCTATTCAATGTCGGCACTTGCTCCGCAAAATCATTCTCATTCGGATCTATAGGATCATGGGGAACGGTCGTAAAATGGGGAATAGAGGTAACATAGGGAATATTCGCCATCACACCTTTCGCCCCGCCGGAAGTCAATGTGGTCACCAAGGCCCCTATGGCCGAATCAAAAGTGGCCTTATCGGTAATAGGATTGCTACCGTCACCGCCCGAAAGCGCATAACCCAATACATCATTATTACCGATCCACAGACTAAAAAAGGTAGGTGATTGCGCCATGGCCAATTCCAAAACCTTGGCATCTGGCGTAGCACCTGTCATTCTAACAAAATAAGGATTGGCCAACTCGGCTTCCAAATTTGCGGCATTACCGTAACCGGTAGCCAATAAATGAAAACTCTTTGCCCCAGGAACCCCTAAATTATTAAAAGGACCTGTTGGGTTGTTTAAAATAATATCTGTAGTAACAGTTGCCTCACTATTTAAAAATGCCAAGGGAACAGGACCAGCAGATTGCTCGTCATTTCCACTAAAAAAAACCAATCTTGGATCAAAACCTTCCAATTGGGCCCCTCCAGCCAAAAGCCCCCCAACGTTGTCGTTCATCAAGGGCTGCGTAAAAGAACCGCCACCTACCAAGGCAAACTTGGTCGATAACAAATTCGGAAAAGAGTTGGCCTGACCCGCTTTGAAAAGGGCATTGTCCGTAAAACCTGCGGTTAAGGAATTCCCTAAGGAAACATAAGTTGAAAAATCCGCTGAACCCGCATTTAATTCAACGGGCGCTTCCGCTATTACTTCTGGCTCAAGGTCAACATCTTCAGGATCATTACAGGCCGTAAAAGCCAAGATACCCAAAGAGATGTATATATATTTTAAGTTTTTCATTTCGACTTTAGATTAAAAAATTAATTATTAATTGTCCAAGACAAGTAGTACATAGACCCGATATGTCCGGTACCGAATGCAGTGTAGTACTCTTTACCGGTTAGGTTTGTACCCCCTAATTTAAAAGAGGATTTAATACTTGGAACTTCATAATTGATTTGTGCATCGACTACATGAAATTCTGGAATAACACCGTTACCAAAAGTAGCTTCCCAGAAATAATCATCACTGAATCTGTACGACACGTTAAATCCGAAATTTTTAAATAATTGCTCATTTCCAAAAGACGCCTTGAACTTGTGCTCCGGAGTGTTGAAATTCAGCATTACATCTGGATTGGCATCACGGTCAAAATCTAATTTTGTATAGGTATAACTACCTCCTAAATTATAGTCGCCAAATACTTTCATATTAAGACCTAAAGAAGCGCCGTATGAACTAACATCGGCATCAGTATTGGTATACGTACTGTATGGTTGGTAATCTCCATTGGCTATTGCCGCGACAGAGAGTCCCCCATCCCCAACTTCTCCGTAGAAAGGGGAAACCACAACTTCTTGGGAAATAAAATCTTTGTATGTGTTATAGTATGTACTGAAATCAATTACCAACTTATCAACTTTACCTCTATATCCAATTTCAAAAGAAGTAACTTTTTCAGGTTTAACTAAATCGGGATTGGCAATTTCCAGAACCGAAGGATCCCCTGTTTCACCCAAAGCCGCTACAGAAGCCGCAGAGTACGAATTATTATATGCTGCCGCACCAGTTTGCGTAATCGATGATGGTTGTTGATACTGAAGTTGCCCGGTAGCGCTGATATCGTAATCTCTTGAATATCGATTCAAATTCTCCGGCGCAGACCCCACCAGAATGGCCCTTCCCGCATCTAGACCAATAAAAAGATCTTGGGTAGTCGGGTTTCTAAATCCGGTTTGGGCAGAAGCCCTAATGTTATGGTTTCTACTGATGGTATAACCAGCGGACAATCTTGGCGAATAAAATCCGTCAAAGAACTCAGACTTATCATAACGGATAGATCCCGTTAACTTCAAACTTTTTTCCCCTTCAAAAGGCAAGGTCTTTTGAACCTGCGAGTAAATTCCAAATTCGGAGTAATCAATTGGGCCATCTATATCGGTGTAAATCGTACCTAAGGAATTTAAACTATACTCCCTAAAAGAACCACCGACTTGAATTTCCGCCCAATCAATCAAATGACTGAAGTTATAATTACCATCTGCATGATAATATTTAGATTGGTCGTAAAACTGGGACCCCTTGCTCAAATCCGGGTCTTTAATAACTTTATTGAAGGCCGCTTCAAATTCAGGGGTACCGGGCAAGTATCTTCCCGACTCCGCTTGTGCCCTACCTGCAGCATGCGCCTCGGCATCTGTAGCCCCTGCCAAGGTTGCTTGAACATAGGCCCCTGTATATTCTCCGAACCAAGTATTATTATCTTTCCAAATCTGGTTAATATTGATACCGGTGAACACCATATCATAAGAATCTCCAGCCTTATCACCAACTAAATACCCTCTTACGAAAAAGTTGTCATTCTTGACTTCAAACTTATGTTGTTCTTGAAAAAATCCATCAATATTATATCTATTGGTACCTTGGTAAATAGTAGTACCTGTACCCACCTTACCTACGTAAGAAATCTCCAAACTGTTATCTTCAATCGGTCTATAATATAAACCCCAATCGGCCTTTATACTTTCTGCATTATACTGGGTAAGATCACCTTCATCATAACCCGTTCTACTTACGATTTCCGAAGGAACCAAGGCATTGGCACCGGCAGGCAAGATGCCTAAGCCCTCTAAAGTAAGCGCAACATCCTTAATGTTTGTAGCAACCTCATCTCCATATACATTAACACCGTCATAGTTCAAGTTATCCCTTGTACCTCCCGGTGTATTCTTATCATCTATATTATTCGCCGCCCAGTCGGTTCCCTTCAAATATCCGAAATTGACTTTTCCCGCAAATTTATCACTGAATTTATATGCAGCCCTAATACCGACATCGGTGTACGCATTGTCACCGGCAGCTTCTTGGGAAGTTATCCCTCGTTTGATGGATACACTGATACCCTCATAATCAAAAGGATTTTTACTTCGCATAAACAAAATACCGTTAAAGGCGTTTGCCCCATAAAGTGCAGATGATGCTCCCGGTAATAATTCAACACTTAAAACATCAGGTTCAACTAAACCCACCAAGTTCCCGATAGGGAAGTTCAATGCCGGTGTTGAGTTGTCCATACCATCTACCAACTGCATAAAACGCGTATTGGCAAAAGACGCAAACCCTCTTGTATTGACAGATTTAAAGGTTAAACTGTTGGTGTTAACATCAACTCCTTTTAGATTCTCAAGACCTCCATAAAAATCTGCGGCAGTACCGTTCTTTATTTCAGAAACTCCAATTCTTTCTACTGTAACCGGAGATTCAAAAATACGCTCGGGCGTTCTTGAAGCAGAAATAACCACTTCATCTAAAAATGTTTGCGACTCATTAATTACAATGGTCAAGGTTTGATTGTTCGAGGTAACTTCCTCAGTAACATCGGAATATCCGATACTCGTAATTCTTAACTGAAAAGGGGGTACTTCAGAGGTTTGTAAGCTAAAATTTCCGTCAAAATCCGTTGTGGCACCAATCGCCTTTCCTTCGATAACGATATTGGCCCCTGGTACGGGTTGACTGTTCTGATCTACCACTTTTCCGTTTACCGTCGTTTGCGAAAATCCAAAGCTAGTCGCCAACAGCAAGGCTAAAAATAGTATTGCTCTCATGTTAAGTTTAAGTTAAATATGTTAGTAACCCGAAGTTACATTTTTTTTTCGACCAATAATCATAAAATGAAAAAAATTATGCATGCATAGTATATATTTGCTAAAAAACACCCCTTGAAATTACATATTTACCAAAACAAACAGGCCTTGACGTACGTCAAGGCCTGTTAAATGCTGATAATTATATGGTTTTAAGCGCCTACTCTACAGTAACCGATTTTGCCAAGTTTCTAGGCTGATCTACATTACAGCCACGCATAACGGCAATATGATAAGACAATAATTGCAATGGAATGGTGTTCAATAAGGGAGAAAGACTTTCAAGGGTCTCTGGAACTTCTACCACATGATCGGCGAGTTCGGTCACCTGCGTATCACCTTCAGTAACTATGGCGATTATCTTTCCTTTTCTCGACTTTATCTCTTGAATATTACTGACCACCTTTTCATAATGCCCTTTTTTAGTAGCAATAACGAAAACCGGCATTTGATCATCAATCAACGCGATAGGTCCATGTTTCATTTCTGCGGCTGGATACCCCTCGGCATGGATATAACTAATTTCCTTAAGTTTCAACGCTCCTTCCAAGGCCACTGGGAAATTATACCCCCTACCTAAATAGAGGCAGTTGGTAGAATCTTTATACACATCGGCAATGATCTCTATAAGGGCGTTGCTCTCCAAAACCTTCTCTACTTTAGCCGGAATGGTCTCAAGCTCGGTCAAAAACTCATGGAACCTAGACTCGGAAAACACTCCTTTTTCTTTCGCCAATTTCAAGGCCAATAAGGTAAGTACCGTGATCTGGGTCGTAAAAGCCTTAGTTGAAGCCACCCCGATTTCAGGACCGGCATGGGTATAAGCACCCGCATCGGTCTCTCGTGCAATAGAAGAACCTACTACATTACATACACCGAAAACAAAGGCTCCCTTTTCTTTAGCCAATTTAATGGCGGCCAAGGTATCTGCCGTCTCTCCCGATTGTGATATGGCAATAAGAATATCCTTATCGGTAATCACCGGATTTCTATATCTGAACTCAGAAGCATATTCGACCTCAACAGGAATCCTTGCCAAATCTTCAAAAATGTATTCGGCCACTAAACCTGCATGCCATGAGGTACCGCACGCCACAATAATGATGCGATTGGCATTCATGAACTTCTCAAGGTTTTGGTCAATACCCGCCATCTTTATAAGACCCTGCGATGCACGTAACCTTCCTCGATACGTATCTAAAATAGCTCTTGGTTGCTCGTAAATTTCCTTTAACATAAAATGATCGTAACCTCCCTTTTCAATTTCCTCGAGGTTCATTTTCAACTCAAGAATATTCGGATACGCTACGGCGTCATTCTTTATTTTACGAAGTTTGATTTCCTTTCCCAATCGAATAATTGCCATCTCCTCATCTTCAAGGTATACGGCATTGTTGGTAAACTCGATAAAGGGTGAAGCATCGGAAGCAATGAAAAACTCATTGTCGCCAACACCTATTGCCAATGGACTTCCCAATTTGGCCACCACGATTTCATCGGGCTTCTTTTTGTCAAAAACGGCAATGGCGTATGCGCCAACCACTTCGTTCAACGCAATCTGAACCGCTTGACCCAGTTTAACACCTTCGGTTTTTTGCACCTCTTCGATCAGGTTGATCAAAACTTCGGTATCGGTATCCGATTCAAAAGTGTAGCCCCTTTTGGTGAGCTCCTTCTTTACCGATTCGTAGTTTTCGATAATTCCGTTATGAATGATTACCAAATCACCCGAATTGGAATAATGTGGGTGGGAGTTGATGTCGTTGGGTACCCCATGGGTAGCCCAACGTGTATGACCTATACCTAGATTTCCTTTTAATGAAATGGTACTTTCCGCCTTTTTCTTAAGGTCTTCCACCTTACCCTTGGTCTTAGCCAAGTTTATTTTTTCGCCGTCAAAGATTGCAACACCGGCACTGTCATAACCTCTATATTCAAGACGTTGCAAACCTTTTACTATAATCGGATAAGCCTCTCTATGACCTATATAACCTACTATTCCACACATACTATCTAAGTTAATTAAAGTTGGGGAAATACATATACTTCGGCGCAAATGTAATGGATGCTGCCCAAATCCCCTCAGAATACTCCTATAAAACGTAATTTATCGTTAATTGGTATGATAAAGCAAAAAGCATGCCCCATATCAACAAACTCACGAGTTATTGTTATCGTAGTCGACTTAAAAACAATTAGTTGGTTTCAGTATAGAAAATTTCAAGCTCCAATTTCTTATCGGAGTCAGCACCGTCGACCGAGCTACCGTAAAGAACGGTACCCAAAGGTGTCAAGGTATTTGCCACGGGTAATTGTTGTTCGCCACCATTCTCTAGCATTGCATTGCCAGTTGCCGTAATAAACGCATTGGCCGTAGCGGTAAGTCCCAAGCTCACATTCTCGGCACTGCCCGACACCAAACTATTAAGGTAGGTGGTAATATTTATCGTATACGTAGAACTCCCATCTGAATTCGATTTGACCAAATACCCGTCATATTCAGCAGATTGACCATCAGCATCACTAGCCGACAAAGGCAGTCCGGTATTGGTATCCATATTGTACAAATAAAGTCGGCTAGGCTCTTCCCCTAGATTATCATCGGCCACATGAAATACAAGATTGGCCTCATTGATAATCCAATTTTTAGACTTGATCTCATCGATTACCTCGCGACTACCTGCACTATCGAACAATTTGATTTCGGCAAAACTACCCGCTCCACCCTTTAAATAAATCTTCGATGCATTTTCGCCCGTATCAAGACTTTCCGCTATTTCAGTAGGATAAGCCTCATTAACGAAAGTATTCACCGCATTACCATCTATTCCGGTAAGCTGGCCCTGAGAACTATACGATTCCCTTACAAAGCCCAAGACAACGTCTTTTTGCTTACCCTGAGGAGTAACATTCCCCTCGGAATCGGCACTATCATAACTATAGGAAATTGTAATGTTCGCCGCCCTTATGTTGAACAAGAACATAACATCGCTCTCCACTCCGGAAACCGAAAAATGCAAGCCTCGTAAAAACTCCTTAAAATTGCTTTGACTGAAGAGTTCGGTCGACCCTTCCTTATCCAAGATATTTTCCTGGAAAAAATCTTTGTCCAAAGCCACGCGGATACCAGGCGACAAATAACTATACTGGGTAGATTCATCAACATCTTCAGTTGATTCATCGTCTCGCTTCTTCAATTGAATCTGCTTTGAACTGACCACGATAGGTTCCGACTCGGCACTATCATAAATCACTTCATCAACAAAAGTCGGCGCAAATTCCTGACTTGAATAATACTCTTGCGCTTCCTCAAAATTAGCCGAAGGATCCAGGTCTCGCATAAAAAATGTAGACCGCTGCACTTTCAGGTTAAAGCTAGGCACCGGATCTTCCAATTCATCGTACAGTTTTCCACCTACGTAAATACTGTCCAAATCGAAAGCCTTACGAAACTGGTCCTTTACAAAATCGGCATCGTCTTCGTCATCATTGGGGTCTAACGGGTTCGAACCTTTTGTTTTTTCCTGGTTATCGGTAAGACCACCGCCATCGGTATCGCTATTGGGATCCGTTGGATCTTTATCCAATGCATCTATAAGTCCGTCTAAATCGGCATCACCTGAAGGGTTGGTCAAAAAAGGAATATAAAGATACACCGAATCGATCGTTTCATTTTCGGGAATCTGCAAAACGGAACTCGGATCCTCCTCTTCTTCTTGTTCCTGGGTATACGAACCAAAAATAGGGTTCGCACTGGGCAATAACACTTGAGAGGTCACACTTGCCTCGGTTTTCCCATAAAGGGGATCATCGTATACACCTAATTGGTAAATGGCCAACCGGTTCGCAGATACGGCCTTTATTTTTTTATTATAGGCAAAGACATCGTAGCTAGCCTTATTATTTTTGAACGGTTCACCCCCGACTACGCCCGAGCCGATGGTTGTCAAGTCTTCTTCACATGATGCAAAAATGGTGACAAATACTATTACTGCCAGCGCAGGGAGCTTCAATCTGTTCAAAAAAATCATTCGGGCTAATTTAAAACTTCAGTGTTATAAAAATTGGCGTATGCCTCTTCAAATTCTTGAAGGGTAACGTACGGCAACACAGGTTTTTCAAGGTTGGATATATGGCTTTGTAAATCTTCTGGAATATCTTCCGCCGCTAAAATAATGGCATCGGAATGATCTACAGCAACCTTTAACAAATTATTATATGTAGGAGTTTTTAGCGGAGCTATACTTTCTTCGGCAATACCGTCAAAAGCCACTTTTTTGATCATGTCGGAATCAAGCTCGCCCTCAAAGGACTTACCATATACCGATGTCACAATTTTACTGGCATTGAACAAAGGTTCGTCTGCATAGTATTTCTTTAGGTACAATGGCAATAAAGAAGCCATCCAACCATGGACATGGATAATATCGGGAGACCAATTCAATTTCTTGACGGTCTCAACTACACCCTTTGCAAAAAAGATGGCGCGCTGATCATTATCTGGAAACAAAGTGCCTTCAGCATCGGTAAAGGTCGCCTTTCGCTTGAAGTATTCGTCATTGTCTATGAAATACACCTGAATACGCTCTCTCGGTATGGAAGCGACTTTTATAATAAGCGGCATATCGATATCGTTGATCACAAGATTCATCCCTGACAGACGTATAACTTCGTGAAGTTGATGCCTTCGCTCATTAATATTTCCGTACCGAGGCATGAATATGCGAATTTGGCCACCATTGCTGTTGACCATCCTTGGCGTTTCATAAGACATTAGGGAAACTTCGTTCTCCGGAAGATAGGGTACCAACTCCGATGATACGAACAATATCTTTTTACCATTCATATTTGCAATGTTTTATGTATTTGGTGCAACGTGCGTGCAAAATTACAAAAATTATGCACATTAGCCGTAATTATAGTAAGTTTGCTCGCTTTTAAAACAAACCTATGTTGGTATTCAAAACGAAAAAAGAGCTGACCGAGCACGTTTCAGCACTCCCAAAAACGAACCGTTTAGCATTGGTTCCTACCATGGGAGCACTCCACAAAGGTCATGTATCATTGGTCGAACAGGCCATTGCCGAAAATGAGACCGTGGTGGTGAGCATCTTTGTAAACCCCACCCAGTTCAACAACAAAGAAGACCTAGAAAAATATCCACAAACGCTGCAGGCCGACCTCGACCTACTGTCAGCTACCTCCGAAAACATCATCATATTCGCCCCATCGGCCGAAGAAGTCTACGATAAGAACGTCAAAGCCAAGACTTATGATTTTGAAGGATTGGACCAAGTTATGGAAGGTGCCTTTAGAGAAGACCATTTTAATGGCGTAGGCACTATAGTAGAGGCACTTCTTTTGCTCGTAAAACCCGATCGCGCCTATTTTGGCGAAAAAGATTTCCAGCAGCTACAGATTATCAGAAAACTGGTCGAACAGCAACAAATACCCGTAGAAATCATAGGCTGTCCGATTGTCAGGGAACCTAGCGGACTGGCCATGAGTTCGCGCAATGAAAGGTTATCGCCCGAATTGCGACAAAAGGCATCGTTCATCTACAGCACCCTACTTGCTGCCAAGGAAAAATTTGGCACGAAAAGTGCTGGTTATGTAGTGGATTGGGTCAAGAAAGAATTTGACCAACACGAAGACCTAGAACTGGAATACATAGAAATAACCGATGTAAACACGCTACGTCCGATTACAATAAAAAACGAAAACCTAAAATATAGGGCATTTATCGCCGTTTATGCTGGCGGAGTCCGACTTATAGACAATATTGCCCTATAATTAATTATCTTTGTCACATGCAAATAGAAGTTGTAAAATCTAAAATACACCGTGTAAAAGTTACCGGGGCCGACCTGAACTATATCGGCAGCATAACTATTGATGAAGATTTGATGGATGCCGCCAATATTATTCGTGGCGAAAAAGTACAGATCGTCAACAACAACAATGGCGAACGCCTAGAGACCTACGCCATACCGGGCCCACGAAACAGTGGAGAACTTACACTGAACGGGGCCGCGGCCAGAAAGGTAGCCGTAGGCGACATACTTATTCTGATTACGTATGCACGTATGGATATCGAAGAAGCCAAAACGTTCAACCCCGCGTTGGTTTTCCCCAATGAAGAGACTAATTTGTTGAAGTAGACTTGAACCAAAAACTCAAAAAAACACTAAAAACAGTACTCCCAATAGCCTTGGGAGTTTTTTTAGTTTGGTACTCTTACTACAAGACTTCACCAGAAGACAGGGAGCAGATATTATATTACATTAAGGACGCGGACCTTTTCTGGGTCGGCATTTCAATCGTACTCGGCATACTCGGGCATATTTCCCGTGCCGTACGTTGGAATTACCTACTGGAGCCCTTGGGGTACAAGCCCAAAATCATCAATAACATTTTTATTATCCTAATGGCCTATTTTGCAAATTTAGGCATCCCCAGAACCGGGGAAATCCTTCGGGCCACCGCCTTGACCACTTACGAGGACGTACCCTTCGAAAAAGGCTTTGGCACCATTGTAACCGAACGGGTCATAGATGTCATCATGCTGTTAATGCTTATTGGCCTCACCTTACTCTTGCAGACCGACAGCATTCTAGGCTTTTTACAAAACAAAGGATTTAACTTAAAAGGACTGCTGCTTTTAATGGGCGCGGGACTGTTCGGACTGGTTCTCTTTTTTATTTTCATAAAAAAATCATCACATAGGATCGCCCTGAAGATCAAAGGCTTTATCAAGGGACTGATGGAAGGTGTTTTTAGCATCTTTAAAATGAAAAAAAAGTGGGCCTTCGTATTCCACACCCTTTTCATTTGGGCTTGTTATGTCGGTATGCTGTGGGTAATTAAATTTACCGTGCCCGAAACCATACATTTATCACTGAGCCAGCTTATGGTTGCTTTTGTAGCGGGCTCCTTCGCAATGACCGCCACCAATGGCGGTATAGGCCTTTACCCCATTGCCGTGAGCAGTGCATTGGCCATTTTTGGCATCAGCGCCGTATCGGGCGATGCCTTCGGTTGGATTATGTGGATCGCACAAACTCTCATGATCGTAGTTTTTGGGGCAATATCTTTTCTGGTATTACCGTTATTCAACAGAAACCGATAAGGTTTCGTTGTACCCAAAAACTAAACCATGTTACGCAAACTTACTTTTTTTGCATTCCTACTATGCGCTAGCCTGAATGCCCAGGTTACCCAAGAGATTTTCGAATCGTTCAAACTACAAGAACGAAGAGATGTAAAATACTACATTCCAGAAGATTACGACAAAGAAAAAAAATACCCTCTAATCGTGGTACTGGATGGCGAATACCTGTTCGACCAGGTAGTGGCCAACGCTAAGTTTTACAATAAATTCCACGGTATGCCCGCCAGTATCATCGTAGGTATACAACAAGGCAAGAAGAGCATTCGCCTTGACGATTGCGCCTATGAACCCGACACCGGACTCCCTTCTGAAAAAGCCAAGAATTTCTTTGAGTTTTTGGGGATGGAAATGATACCCTTCCTCGACCTCACTTATAGCACAGCCCCGTTCAAAATGATCGTCGGATATGATATTACGGCCAATTTCACCAACTACTGGTTATTTAAAGAGAGTTCCCTCTTCAACGCCTATATAAACATATCTCCCGACTTGGCCCCCGAAATGGAAACTAGGGTGCCCGCTCGCTTGGCCTCTTTTGACAAACAGATATTCTATCAGCTAATAGTCGAAACCGAGAAAAACGAAAACACCCCGCGCATTCTTCAAATGGACAAGGCCATTAAGGCCATTGACAAAGAATCGCTCCATTACACTTTTCTACAATACGAAGGCGCCGACCATATTTCTATAGCCACTTACGGACTAGGAAAAGCATTCGACAACATTTTCGGCATGTTCAAGCCTATTAGTCCAAAAGAGTATAAAACGCAAATATTGACTTCCGAAGATCCTGCATTTCAATATCTAGAGACCAAGTATCAAAGCATAGAAGATTTATTCGGATTCAAAAAAACAGTAGACCTTAACGACATCATGGCCATATACGCCGCATGCCGAAAAAAGGAAGACGTAGAATCCTTAAAACCTCTTGCCGATCTTTGTAAAAAAGAGTTTCCGGAAACCATGATGGGCTTCTATTTTGAGGGTGAATACTACGAGCAGATCGGCGAACCCAAAAAAGCGTTCAAAACCTTTGAAAAGGCCTTTGCCATGGATGAAATAGATTTCTTGACCAAAGAGATGGCCTTGGAAAAAATCGATGCCTTGAAGGCTGATTTCGGATACTAAATAACAACAAGGTACACCCCGCAAATATCAAACAAAGTTTTACCTTTAAGGCCAACTTAAAAACTAAGTATGGCCAAAACAAAAACAGCCTTTTTCTGCCAGAACTGCGGCACTCAGTACGCCAAATGGGTGGGACAATGTTCCGCTTGTAAAGAATGGAATACCGTAGTTGAGGAAGTCATTCAAAAGGAAGAAAAAACAAGCTGGAAGGCAAACACTACAACTGTTTCAAAAATAGCCAAACCCTTACGTGTCAACGAAATCAGCACGGACAAGGAGCTTCGCCTAAACACTTTTGACCTAGAATTCAACCGTGTTCTTGGAGGGGGGCTCGTTCCAGGGGCATTGGTTTTACTGGGAGGCGAACCCGGCGTAGGTAAAAGTACTTTGCTTTTGCAGATCGCACTAAAACTTCCGTACAGAACGCTTTATGTTTCAGGGGAAGAAAGCCAGAAACAAATCAAAATGCGGGCGGATAGGATCCACCCCAATAGCGAAACCTGTTTCATTTTAACAGAAACCAAGACCCAGAACATTTTCAGGCAAATAGAGGCCACCGAACCCGACATTGTCGTCATCGATTCCATTCAAACCCTTCATTCCGATTATATAGAATCGGCCGCAGGAAGCATATCGCAGGTACGTGAATGCACTGCTGAACTCATCAAGTTTGCCAAAGAAACCAACACCCCCGTCATTTTAATTGGCCACATTACCAAAGACGGCTCTATTGCGGGACCAAAGATCCTGGAACACATGGTCGACACCGTATTGCAGTTTGAAGGTGACCGCAACTACGTATACCGCATTCTTAGGGCCCTGAAGAACCGCTTCGGGTCAACGGCCGAGCTAGGCATCTACGAAATGCAGGGAGGAGGACTCAGACAGGTCAACAACCCTTCCGAAATATTGATTTCCAAAAACGACGAAGGATTAAGCGGAACGGCCATAGCCTCCACCGTAGAGGGTATGCGCCCCCTGATGATAGAAATACAAGCCTTGGTGAGTACGGCCGTCTACGGTACACCTCAGCGCTCTACCACGGGCTATAACGCCAAACGGCTCAATATGCTATTGGCTGTACTTGAAAAAAGGGCCGGATTCAAATTGGGGGCGAAAGATGTTTTTTTGAATATTACCGGAGGGATATCTGTAGACGACCCTGCCATAGACCTTGCGGTCATCGCCGCCATACTATCGAGCAACGAGGATATACCCATTGAAAAAGGGGTGTGCTTTGCTGCGGAAGTAGGACTTGCAGGCGAGATACGGCCCGTACAACGGGTCGACCAACGGATTTCGGAAGCGGAAAAACTTGGCTTCACATCAATCTATGTCTCCAAGAATAACAAAATCACCCTGAAAAACACGAAAATCGAAATCCATCTCGTTTCAAAAATCGAAGACATGGTCAGCGCTTTGTTCGGCTAATCCCGAAACTATATCTTCCTCTATCGCTTATCGCGGAGTATACGGGCAGTAACCAAGATAATCAAGATTACCGCAACGATTACGATCAATTGCCCGAGGCCTACTTTTAAAAAAAACATAATTACGGTTTAGGGTGCCGGATTGGGTATGGCGTTATGTATTTCATCTATGCCCTTGAGCACCTCTTCACTTAGGGTCAAGTCTATACTTGCTATATTTTGGTCTAACTGCTCTATTGAGGTAGCACCGATGATGGTACTGGTAACGAACGGTCGTGTATTTACAAAAGCCAAAGCCATTTGTGCCATTGAGAGCCCGTGTTCTTGGGCCAGTTTATGATATTTTTCAGTGGCCCTTACCGCCTGCTCGCTACTATACCGCTTATAATTGGGGAACAAGGTAATTCTTGCCGTGGCCGGCTGCATACCTCCCAAATATTTTCCTGACAAGGTACCAAAACCCAAAGGGGAATAAGCCAAAAGTCCGACTTTCTCGCGAATGGATATTTCCGACAGTCCCACTTCGAATTGACGGTTCAACAGGCTATAGGGGTTTTGAATGGTAATCGCCCTTGGCAAACTGGCATGCACCTTGCTTTCGGTTAAAAAACGCATGGTTCCCCATGGCGTTTCGTTCGAAATCCCGACCTGCCTGATCTTTCCTTCGCGTATCAAATCTCGCAAGGTCTCAAGAACTTGGTGAATGTTATCTTCCCAATGGTCGGAAACATCGTGCGTATACCCTCTTTTTCCAAAGTAATTGGTATTCCTTTCCGGCCAATGCAGTTGATAAAGGTCGATATAATCGGTCTGAAGACGCTCTAAACTGGCATCGACCGCACTACGGATGGAGTCAGGTGTAAAGCCTGTGGTTCTGATAAATTTCGTAAAATCGGCCTTTCCGGCAATTTTGGTTCCTAAAATCACCTTATCGCGATTGCCATTTTTCTTAAACCAGGTACCGATGATCTTTTCGGTATCGGAATGACGGTCTGGGTGCGCAGGAACCGGGTACAATTCGGCCGTATCAAAAAAATTGACCCCTTTATCCAAGGCAAAATCCATCTGCTCATGACCTTCCGCTTCCGTATTCTGGTTGCCCCAGGTCATAGTGCCGAGACAAATTTTACTGACCTCAATATCGGTGTGGGGCAAAGTAGTATATTCCATGTATTCTTTGGGGTATTGATTGAAAAAGTCTCAAATTTAAGCAATTCATAGGTTAGCAAACAAAGCGAATCGCATGTTTCCGAAAATTCGAATACACACAGTCTTCCTTAGTAGACCTAAAAGCCCCCCATCAGGGCGTTTCCACCTCGACCAAAATGGGGCAATGATCACTGTGTTTTGCCTCTGAAAGTATCACGGAGCGCTTTAGCCTATCTTTCAACGGTTCGGCCACCATTCCGTAATCTAACCTCCACCCTTTATTGTTGTTCCTCGCATTGGCGCGGTAACTCCACCAGGTATAATTATCGGGTTCCTTATTAAAATGACGAAAACTGTCGATAAAACCGCTATCCATAAAATTACCGATCCACTCACGCTCGACTGGCAAAAAGCCCGAAACATTCTTATTGCGCACCGGATCATGAATGTCTATGGCCTGATGACAGACATTATAATCACCCAAAACAATAAGGTTCGGGTGGGTCTTTCTAAGTTCATCGGTATATTTCTGAAAGTCGGCCATATACATGAGTTTATGTTCCAAACGCGCCAAGTTGGTCCCCGAGGGCAAATACATG
This sequence comes from Zobellia sp. OII3, assembly GCF_002211465.1. Taxonomy (NCBI): domain Bacteria; kingdom Pseudomonadati; phylum Bacteroidota; class Flavobacteriia; order Flavobacteriales; family Flavobacteriaceae; genus Zobellia; species Zobellia sp. OII3. The sequence continues at coordinate 547,275 of NZ_MWRZ01000001.1, forward strand.
CTCATGATGGATATATCCCCAAAATCGGCCCTGATATTGCGCCCCTCAAAATCCATATAATCGATACCTGTCCCTTTCTGAACCGCATCAGGCTGTTTCTTTGATAAAATCGCAGTACCACTATAACCTTTTTTCTGGGCACTGAACCAGTAGTTATTACTATAGCCCGCCTCCTCAAAAAGCGAAAGGTCCAATTGTTCTTCCATGGCCTTGATTTCCTGTAGACAGACTACATCGGGATCTACGGCTTGCAGCCAATCTAAAAAACCTTTGTTCAATGCGGCTCGAATGCCATTTACGTTATAAGAAATTATTTTCACAGGTATGCTTTTTACGAAAATACACATTGTTGACAAAGATGGCCGCTAAGTTTCCTATTTTTACTTTTCCCACAACAAAAGCCTTTATGAAGCATCTCTTTTTTGTTTTCCTTTCCTTCCTTTTACCTCTTCATATTCACGCACAAGACGACGTTCAAAAAGACCGTGTTACGATACTTGATGAAATTGTACTGACCGACACCCTCACCGTCAAGAACGCCACAGGCATAGTAGCCTCCAGCTTGATCGGACCAAAAACCTTTCAAAATTACAGTCCGGTAGACATGGTGTCGGCCATCAATCAAATTCCCGGGGTCTTTGTTCTTTCCGGAGCCCTCAATACCAATAGGATTACTATTAGGGGCATTGGCGCCCGCTCACAATTCGGTACGGACAAGCTACACCTCTACTACAACGATATTCCCATTACCAATGGCACAGGAGCCTCTACCATTGAAGCCTACGACCTTGAAAACCTAGAGGCCATTGAAGTTATAAAAGGGCCCAAGGGCACGGCTTATGGCGCAGGGCTTGGAGGTGCCATCATACTTGTTTCCGAAGAAAGCGACGCCGATATCACTTTCTTGAACAACAAACTTACCGTGGGCTCTTACGGACTTCTAAAAGACAACCTCAAATTTTCACATACCGATTCCAAACTTTCCCTTCAGTTACAATATGGACATATGGAAAACGATGGCTATCGTGAAAACAATGCCTTCGAAAGAGACGGTATCCTTTTAAACGCTTCCTATAAAATCAAACCGAACCAAAAGATTTCCGTCTTACTGAACCATATCGATTATTCCGCCGAAATTCCAAGTTCATTGGGCCAAACGGCCTTTGAAACAAATCCCAAACAAGCCGATTTCACTTGGAATGCCGCCCAAGGCTACGAAGCCAACAAATACACCTTGGCAGGCCTGTCGTACACCCATGACCTCAGCCCCCATCTCAAAAACAGTACTAGCATCTTCTACACCTATCTCGACCACTACGAACCCAGACCGTTCAATATTCTAGATGAAATTACGAACGGCTATGGTTTCAGAACCCGGTTTTATGGAACATTCGACCTCCTTCGGCGCCCAGCCGAATACACTTTTGGAGGAGAGCTTTACAAAGATGAATACCAGTGGGCCACAATTGAAAATTTATACGAGGAAAACAACGGTAAGGGAAGCCTAGAAGGAAGCCGCATTAGCGACAACAAAGAGTTCAGAAGGCAATTCAACGTATTCGGAACGCTCACACTGGCCCTTTCGGAAGCTTTTAAGGCCCAATTCGGCCTGAATATCAACAAGACCCATTATGATTTTCGCGATAAGTTCAACCTAGGAAGCCAAAACAAAAGTGCAAAACGAGATTTCAATACCATTGCCCTCCCTAGCCTAAACCTAAACTATCGCCTCCCCTCAGGCTTAAATATATTTGCCAATATAAGTAAAGGGTTCTCGAACCCCAGTTTAGAAAAATCACTGACCCCGGATGGAGTTATCAACCCAGATATTGCCCAAGAGACGGGTACAAACTATGAAGTGGGCGGAGATACTTATTTCTTAAAAAAGAAACTCTACATCAATATAGCCCTCTACCGTATGAACATAAAAAACTTATTGGTAGACCAACGCATTGGCGAAGACCAATATATTGGAAAAAATGCCGGAAGTACCCGACACCAAGGTATCGACTCAGAGTTGAACTACACCATAGAAATAGGTCGCCAGCTACGTCTACGCCCATTTTTCAACTATACGCTCAGCGATTTTAGTTTTATGGAATTCATTGACGGCGACAATGATTATTCGGGAAACCCCTTGACCGGCGTACCAAAACACCGAATTAGTTCTGGCTTGCAAATTCAGCTCAAGAACGGCTTCTTCTGGAACACGACCTACCAGTATGTGGATAAAATTTCATTGACGGACGCCAACACCCTATACAGTGCCCCTTTTCAACTAGCACATATGAAAATAGGCTATAGAAGGCAGTTTTCAGACCGTTTGGACCTAGGCCTAAACTTGGGCGTGAACAATATCTTCGATACCGCATATGCCCAATCGGTACTTATAAACGCTACCGGTTTTGGAGGAAGGGAGCCCCGATACTTCTACCCTGGAAACGGAAGAAATTGGTACGGGGGCCTTAACCTTAAGCTGAAACTCTAGAGTTTCTGCATTTTCATAAGCCAGGTCTTCATATCTACGGCTTTATGAATAATTTCTTTTAAGCTAGAAATGGACACACGTTCTTGTTCCATAGAATCACGATGACGAATGGTAACCGTTCGGTCTTCCAAGGTCTGGTGATCGACGGTAATACAAAAAGGAGTACCATTGGCATCTTGTCTCCTATAACGACGTCCTACCGCATCCTTTTCATCGTAAGTGACGTTAAAATCCCATTTCAGGTCTTCAATAATTTCGTGGGCCACTTCGGGAAGACCATCTTTTTTTACCAATGGCAAGATAGCCGCTTTGGTCGGTGCCAAGACCGCAGGAAGCTTAAGTACGGTTCTAGTTGATCCGTTCTCGAGTTCTTCCTCGACCAAAGAGTTTGAAAAGACCGCCAAGAACATACGATCAAGACCTATGGAAGTCTCTAGCACATAAGGCACATAGCTTTCCCTTGTTTCCGGGTCAAAATACTGAAGTTTCTTTCCTGAGAATTTCTCATGGCTAGACAAGTCGAAATCGGTTCGTGAGTGAATTCCCTCCAGTTCTTTGAACCCGAATGGAAAACGGAATTCTATATCTGCAGCGGCATCGGCGTAGTGGGCCAATTTTTCGTGATCGTGAAAACGATAGTTATCTTCACCAAGACCTAATGAAAGGTGCCACTTCATTCTATTCTCCTTCCACTTTTCGTACCACTCTTGCTGCGTACCCGGTTTAATGAAATATTGCATTTCCATTTGTTCAAATTCGCGCATGCGGAATATAAACTGACGGGCAACAATTTCGTTTCGGAAGGCTTTTCCGGTTTGTGCGATTCCAAAAGGAATTTTCATCCGTCCGGTTTTCTGAACGTTCAAAAAGTTGACAAAAATACCCTGTGCGGTTTCGGGGCGAAGGTACAGATCCATGGCGCTGTCTGCCGTTGCCCCTAATTTTGTACCGAACATAAGGTTAAACTGTTTTACCTCGGTCCAGTTCTTTGAACCTGACATAGGGCAGGCAATATCCAATTCCTCTATCAACTTCTTAACATCGGCAAGGTCTTCGTTTTCGAGAGACCTGCCCAATCTTTTCAAAATGGCAGTGGCCTGCTCTTGGTAATCGACTACCCTTTGGTTGGTAGCCAAAAACTGTTCCTTGTCAAACTTATCGCCAAAGCGTTTGGCCGCCTTAGCCACCTCTTTTTCTATTTTGGCCTCGATTTTTGCCACATGGTCTTCAACCAATACATCGGCACGATACCTTTTTTTGGAGTCTTTGTTATCGATCAATGGGTCGTTGAAAGCATCAACGTGTCCTGAAGCCTTCCAAGTAGTGGGGTGCATAAATATGGCCGCATCGATCCCGACAATATTGTCGTTGAGCTGAACCATGGCTTTCCACCAATACTCCCTTATATTTTTTTTGAGTTCCGCACCGTTTTGTGCGTAATCGTAAACGGCACTAAGTCCGTCGTAAATCTCACTTGATTGAAATACGTACCCATACTCCTTTGCATGGGATATTACTTTCTTAAAATCGTCTTCTTGTTTTGCCATGCGGCAAAAATAGGATATTAGCCCAATGTCAGAAAATTTATTTTAGCTCAAATTCGGATGAAGTGAGGAGTTTTTGATTTTCAAAAATATTCAGCCTATAGACCCCTTCCTTCAGAGAGCCTTGAGGAAGCGTAATAAAGTCGCAAATATTGGTCTCTTCGCCACTGAATAAAAACTGCACCCTCTTGCTGTAAATGTTTCCGTTGACCGAAATGGTATTGGCATTATCTTCCAGTACGCGCATATTGGGATCCAAAAACTGGAAATAGATGACTTTTTCCGAATTAGGCTCATTGCCATCGGGCGCTACAGTAACGCAGCCGCGTAATTTTTCGATCAAGGAGGCCTTGTTGGTCTTTATGGGTTTGCCCGAACGCAAGCGAAAACCGCTTCCTTCGGGATTGTTCAAGGCCAAATATCGCTTCGCCTTAAGTTCTTTGTTCAGTTCGGTTATTTTTTTTCGCTGCATGGCCTCGGCCTCGGCCAAAGAACTGCTCTTCCCGCGCAGTAACTCTATCTGTTTTTTGGTTTCTTGATACTTCTCGGACAACACCATGTTGTTATATTTCAAGAAGTTGTTCTTTAACTTCAGGCTATCGTTCTTGGCCTCTAAGCGCCTAAGTTCGCTTTTGTACTCCCTTAGCTTCTCTACCGTAAAGTTTAACCTCCCAACAGAATCCAACAATTGTTGCACCCTATATTTAGAGCTTTCCAGTTCTATTTCGTTGACCTCGTTAAGTGCCGAAAGCCGATCTACGTCGGTCTTCATTAAGGTCAAATCTTTTACAAGCAGTTCCTTTTCTTGCTCCAAAAAGGCAATTTGACTTCTTGATTGGGCATAGCTGTAATAAAAGGCTATCAAAATGCCTATTATAACGGCAACCAATGCAGTAAGTATTATTTTATAGTTGAATTTAGTATCTTGAACGTCCATTGGGGCGTGTTGGGCTTTTATGGTAAGCTTGGTTTGGCTAAGAAATTGAAGTTTAAAATGTTAACAAATATACTAAATGATATCAATTCAATCTTAGCTCCACGGGTCTGTTTTGGATGTAATGCTCATTTATACGGAGGAGAGCAACTCCTCTGTACCATTTGCCGAAACGATTTGCCGCTTACCGATTATTCTTTTAACGATGAAAACCCCGTAGACCGTATATTTTACGGTAGAATTAACATAAAAAAGGCCAGTTCTATGCTTTTTTTCTCAAACAGGGGCATCGTCCGCGAACTGATTCACTACCTAAAGTACAGAAATCAAGAGCAAATAGGCACATTTCTCGGGGATTGGTACGGGCAAATCTTGAAAGACAACCACGAGCTCACCGATACCATCGACATGGTCATACCTGTTCCACTACATCGAAAAAAACTAAAGAAACGCGGCTATAACCAGGTTGCCTCCTTCGCCAAGCGATTGGCCTTTCATCTTAAAACGGCCTATGTCGACCATATTTTGGTCAAATCCGCAAACACCAAAACCCAGACTAAAAAAAGTAGAATCGGGAGATGGCAAAGCGACAAGATGCTTTACACGGTAACCGATATTGAATTCATCAAGAACAAACATATTCTGTTGGTAGACGACGTAATCACCACTGGCGCCACTATGGAACTGTGCGCCCGGGCACTGGCCAAAGCGCCGGGAACCACCTTGTACGTAGCCAGTATGGCCGTAGTACACAAGTTATGGAATTAAGAAAAATTAGTTGTTTCTTTGTGTCATAGTTGAGCAATATGGTGCGTCGTTTTGTGTCTTTTTTATTTTTATTTTTAATCGTTGCGGTATTGTGGCAGTGCGCGCGAAGAGGTAGCCCGAGCGGTGGCCCGAAAGATATTACCCCACCTACGCTTACCAAGACGGAGCCCGACAGTATGACTACCAACTTTAAGGCCAGTCGTATTCGTCTTTATTTTGATGAATTCATCAAGTTAAAGGATATTCAGGAACAATTGATCGTCTCGCCTCCGCTAAAATACCAACCCGACATAACACCACAGGGCGGGGCCAGTAAATATGTTGAGATAAAATTCAAGGACACCTTACACGAAAACACCACCTACACCTTAAATTTCGGTCAAAGTATTCAAGACAACAACGAAGGCAATCCCAGTAGTTTTCTAACCTATGTTTTTTCCACGGGAGACTATATCGATTCCCTTGCCCTTACGGGTGCGGTAAAAGATGCCTTTAAGAAAAAAGCGGACGAGTTCATCAGTGTGATGCTCTACAAAATCGATACGGCCTATACCGATTCTACCATCTTTAAAAAACCGCCCAACTACATCACCAATACCTTGGACAGTGCCGTTATTTTTAGATTGAAAAACCTAAAGGAAGGACAGTACAAACTATTTGCCCTAAAAGACGAGGCAAAAAATAACATCTTCGATCAAAACGTAGACAAAATAGCCTTTCTTCAAGACACGATCACCCTTCCCACAGATTCTACCTATGTGTTGACCCTGTTTAAGGAAGTACCCAACTACAGTATGTCCGTACCGAGTTTAGTGGCCAAAAACCGTATCATTTTCGGTTATTACGGGGATGCCTCCGGGGTCGAGATCAAGCCCTTAACCGTCTTGCCCGATACCGTAAAGACCAAAATATTAAAGGAAAAAAACAAAGACACCCTTAATTTTTGGTTTACGCCCTATGAAATGGATTCTATCGTGTTTACGGCCACCAACGAAAAATTAAAAGTAATAGACACCTTTACCGTAAAGAGTCGAAAAGTAGGTGTTGACTCTTTACAGTTGCGCCCCAATCAGAACGGCACACTCAATTTCAGCGACCCTTTCTACATTGCCGCCAATACCCCTATCACCACAATCGACTCAACCCTATTTTTCATGACGGACCAAGATTCGCTTGCCGTCAATTTCAAAACCGAGTTAGACACGGTAGAGAATAAAATAGATATCGATTTTACCATTGAACCGAACCAAAGCTACCAATTGGACCTTCTTCCCGGGGCCATCAGCGATTTATTCGGACAGTCGAATGACACCATATCATATTACCTATCTACAGGAAGCTATGCCGATTACGGAAACTTGAGGTTTAATATCACAGGAGGAGACTACCCTTTAATCGTTCAGTTGACCGACGAAAAAGGCGTCTTAAAAAGGGAAATTATAGCCACCGAGCCAAAAGTTTTTGAATTCAACCACCTTGAACCCGCTAAATACCTAATTCGGGTCATTTTTGATGCCAACGGTAACGGGAAATGGGATACCGGTAATTTTCTTAAAAAACGACAACCCGAAAAAATTAGTTACTACCCCGACATTATTGAGGTAAGGGCCAATTGGGAAATGGAACAAACCTTTATTCTTCCAGAATAAAAGAATCCCTATCGTTCAAGAACTTTAGTTTGTCGCGAACTTCCTTAATATGTTTTTTCGACAAGGTAACGGTCACGACTTCTTCAGTTGTGCTAAACACCATCTCTTGTCCCAAACCGTCAAGAACCACAGAATGCCCTGGGTATTGATGTCCCGAATCATCAGCCCCGATTCTATTTACACCAATGCAATAGGCCATATTTTCTATAGACCGTGCTTTTAACAAAGCATCCCACGCATTGATTCGAGGCTCCGGCCAATTGGCAACATAGAGCAATACATCATAGTCTTCGGTATTTCTGGCCCATACGGGAAAACGGAGATCATAACAGATCAACGGGCATATTCTAAATCCTTTATAACGCACCAATAAACGTTCATTGCCCGCATGGTACACCTTATCTTCCCCCGCAAGGGTAAAGGTGTGCCGTTTATCATAGACCGAAGTTGTACCATCAGGTTCTACAAAGAAGAGTCGGTTGGTATAGACTGCATTATCGAAGTACACCAAACTACCGGTGATGGCGGCGTTTTTTTGTCGCGCCATCGTTTTCATCCAATCAAGGGTCTTGGGCCCTTCTTCTTTTCCTATGTGCTGCGGATTCATGGTAAAACCGGTGGTAAACATCTCAGGAAGCACAATCAGGTCAACATCTGAAGCAAGCCCCCCTAATTTCTTTTCCAGTTCCAATCGATTCGCACGGGGGTCTTCCCATACCAGTGCGGTTTGTACCAAGGCTACCTTCAATAGTTTATCCATAGAAAACATCAATCAAAATACACTTCCGTTTTATTTTCAATTGCCATGGCGTGCAATTGTTTAAGTTGGGAAACCAAAATACGGTCTTTTGATATTTCGGGCAAATCGTCAATATCAAAAAAAGCGGCCCCACGCATATCGAAACCAGGGGTAAGCTTGCCCCCGCTAAGTCGGCATAAAAAACACAGTTTATATACGTAAAAAGGCTGTGGCGGATGCGGATGCGATTGCTTATCATAAACGGCCATAAGCCTTACCACATTGGTAATCAACCCCGTTTCTTCTTCTATCTCCTTCATAATGCAAGCCGAGGGCGAATAACCCACCTCCGCCCATCCACCGGGTATGGTCCATTTGCCGTCTACACTTTCCTTGGCCATCAAAATCTGATTTTTCTCGTTAAGGACCAATCCACGTACATCGACTTTAGGGGTGGGATAATCCGTAACCGGCATATAAAAATCATCTAAAACCGACAAAGGTTTATCGGCTACCGAGGCCAAAAGTTCAAGGGCAAGCTGTTTGAGTTCGGTATAGCGTTCGCGGTTGTATTCATCTTCGGCATATACAAGTCCCGTTTCCGCCAGCGCCTTTATACGTTTAATTTGCTCTAATTGCTTCATTCCCTCCCTAAATTAAAGCTCAGCGGCCAACAACTCTATCAATTCGGGCACACCTTGCATTTTTGCATGATCATGGGCCGTGTTGCCCCTAGCATCTTTAGCCGTAGTATCGGCCCCGTGTTCCAGCAAGAGTTTGGCAATTTCCGGCCGATTGAAGGTAGCGGCATAAATAAGGCTGGTAGCCCCCATAGAATTCCGTTCGTTCACATTCGCCCCTCTTTCGATCAACATTTCTGCAATGCCCGCAAATCCCTTAAAGCACACCCCCATTAGCGCGGTGTTCCCGGACCCATCTATGGCATCGATCTTAGCACCTTTGTCCAACAACAATTCGGCTATTTCCATTTGATCGTAATACGTAGCCAAAATAAGGGGGGTAGAGCCCCTTTGATCTACGGCATCTACCAATTCGGGATTATCATTTAACATATGGGTTACCGCTTCTAGGTTGCCCAGGCGTATTTCATTAAAAAACCTATCGCTCATAATCTCACTTGTCTTTATTTGTCTTATGGTATTCAACCATAAACTTTCGTTTTATAAATTTAAACAAAAGAGCCACGGTATGCGCCGTGACCCTAGTGTTTTATTAATGGATTTCTATTTTGGAAATCCCCGTTCGGTTCAGGAACTATGCCCCGACCTCTTCGGGCCTTACATTTGAATTAGGGTCGAGTCCTCCTTTTTGGTCACTTAGCGCCTTTTCAACCCCTGCCCCATAGGCTGGGTCGGCTGCGTAAAAATGTTTCAATTGACGTTGCACTATTTCTTCGGAAACGCCTTCCATGGCCGTAGCAATATTATTGAACAAACGTTGTCTTTGGCCTTCATCGAACATACGGAACAAATCTCCCGGCTGCTTATAGTCGCCCAGAGTATCGTTTTCTTCATATCGCATCACATCACCACTTATTTTCATTGGCGGCTCCTCTGCACTTGGCACCTCTTCCGGCCCTCCTTTTGAATTAGGCTCATAATACGCATCCGGATTACCAAAATCATTCGTAAAAAAGCGCATTGCCCCGTCTTTATGATAGTGGTTCAGTTCGTTGATAGGTGCATTTGCAGGCAGTGCCTCGTAGTGGGTTCCCAAACGATACCTATGTGCATCGGCATAGCTAAAAATACGGGCCTGTAATACTTTGTCGGGAGAAAAGCCTATACCCGGTACAACATTAGAGGGCGAATACGCCGCATTCTCAACAAACTGCCAATAATTATCGGGATTCTTGTTCAACTCTAGCTCACCTACCTCGATTAAAGGGTAATCGGCATGTGGCCATACCTTGGTAAGGTCGAAAGGGTTATAAGGTGTTTTTTCGGCATCGGCTTCGGGCATAATCTGCACTTTCAATGTCCATTTCGGATAATTGCCCGCTTCAATGGCCCCAAAAAGTTCTTCTTGATACTTTTCCCGGGTCTGACCGATGATTTCCGCCGATTCTTCATTCGTATAATGCTTATGTCCTTGTTGGGTCTTGAAATGGAACTTTACCCAAAACCGCTCGCCATCATTGTTCCAAAAGCTATACGTGTGTGAGCCGTAGCCATTCATATGCATTGGCGTAATAGGGATACCCCTGTCCGACATCAATATGGTTACTTGATGAAGGCTTTCAGGTGAAAGTGACCAATAATCCCACATGGCTTCCGGCGAACGCAAATTGGTTTTAGGATGTCTTTTTTGGGTATGGATAAAATCGGGGAATTTATAACCGTCCCTTAAGAAGAAAACGGGGGTATTGTTACCCACCATGTCCCAATTGCCTTCTTCGGTATAAAACTTGACCGAGAACCCCCTAACATCACGTTCGGTATCGGCTGCTCCCATTTCTCCGGCCACGGTAGAAAACCTTGTGAGAACGGGCGTCTTCTTTCCTATCTCGGAAAATATTTTCGCACAAGTATATTTTGATATATCGTGTGTTACGGTGAAGGTACCCATGGCGCCCCAACCTTTGGCATGCACTACACGTTCGGGTATTCTTTCCCTATTCTGATGTGCAAGTTTCTCTAAAAGCTTGTAGTCTTGAACGACTACCGGACCTCGTTCTCCTGCGGTTTTTGATCGTTGATTATTAGATACCGGTGCTCCTGCTGATGTAGTTAGTTTTTTCTTCATGGTTCTAATTGTTGTTTATATATGTTGTATAATGAGTGATTAAATTGATAATCAAGCAATTCTATTTGTAAATTTACCTAAAACACAAAGACAACTATAAAATTTTTATATTAAATAATTATCTTGACATAGATTTTTACTATTAAATAAGATACTAAGCAGTGCGTTAATAGAACATGAATTTGCCCCTATTGAAGATTTTCAGGCTTTGTTCATACAGATTAGAAAGTTTTTCAGTATCTTTTTAGATTATAGCTACATAACTCTTGTTGGAATACAGACATCGACTGGGACGGTAAATTCTCACAACAAAGTGTAGCGCTCATATTTTTAACATAAATCCCCCAACTTGCAAACACTATCAATCACATCCCTAATAAAAGATTCCCCCAGCGCAGTTGCTATTTTAGACACGCAACTACGTTTTGCAGGAAACTCCAGAGTGTGGCTCAATGATTTTTGTCCTGATCACGAATCAATCTTAGGCAAAAATTATTTTGACGTTATTCCACATACTCCAGAAAAACTAAAATCTATATTATGTGAATGCCTTGAAAACGGATCAAGAAACCTTAGCGAGGGTGAAAAATTCATTTTCCCAAGTGGTAAAATCCAATGGTTAAAGTGGAAAATAAATGCTTGGACCAATAGTGACGAAGAAATTGGCGGTCTCATTGTTCTTCTGGAAGATGTAACCAAAACTAAGCGTCTTGAAGAACTTTATCAAAAAGCAGAGCGTGTAGCTAGAATTGGTGGTTGGGAGGTTGACATGACCACAAATTTTATATACTGGACAGATATTACAAAAGACATACATGAAGTACCCAGAGATTTTAAACCTGACCTTGAAACTGGAATAAATTTTTATAAAAAAGGAGAGCACAGAGAGAAAATAACGAATTTAATAACCAACGCTATTGCGGATGGTACCCCTTGGGATACAGAATTGATAATCATTACCAAAAAAGGTAATGAAGTATGGGTTAGGGCAAAGGGCGAAGTAGAGTTTTTAGATGGCAAATGTGTACGACTTTTTGGCACCTTTCAAGATATTGATGAAAAAAAGAAGACAGAACTTAAGTTTTTTGAGGCCACCCAAAGACTGGAAATTGCTACTACAGGGGCAAATGTTGGCATTTGGGACTTTGACATCGTAAACAACCAACTCGTGTGGGACGATAATATGTATCTACTCTACGGAATTGACAAAAAAGATTTTAATGGCGTGTATGAAGCTTGGCAATCGGGCCTTCACCCAGGTGACAAGATACGGGGAGAGAAAGAAATTGCAATGGCCATATCAGGTGAAAAAGAGTTCGATACCGAGTTTAGAGTCGTATGGCCCAACGGCGAGACACGATACATAAAGGCCTCTGCAGTAACCCAACGAAATGCCGATGGGAAGGCCATTAAAATGACGGGGACCAATTGGGACATTACCGAGTTGAAGAATACCCAAATGATGCTTTCCAAAAGTCAAGAATCATTTTTTGGTGCTTTTGAAAACTCGGATACAGGTATGGCCATTGTAAGTATAAATGGCAAATGGATAAAAGTAAACCAAAGCCTTTGTTCTAGTCTAGGGTATGAAGAAGAGGAGCTTCTTAAATTAACTTTTCAGCAAATTACCCATCCAGAAGATTTACAGAACGATATTGAACTATTAAACCAAACTATTGCCGGAGAAATACCCAGCTATAGAATGGGAAAACGTTATTTCCATAAAGATGGCAGTATTGTTCACGGAATACTTACGGTAACCGCGGTCAGAAATATTAATGGTAAAATATTACATTTCATTTCACAGATTACGGATATCACACCTCAGATAGAGAATGAGAAAAAATTGACTCGCTTAGTAGATATCACATCAGAACAAAATGAAAGCCTTCTAAATTTTGCCCATATCGTATCACATAACCTACGATCACATTCCAGTAACTTGGCAATGCTTACTAAATTTCTTGTTAAAGAAGAAAGTGATGAAGAGCGCCAAAACCTTTTGGGCATGCTTAGTGGCGCATCAGACAGTCTTAATGAGACCATTTTACATTTAAACGAGGTGGTTCAGGTAAAAGTAGGTGCTTTGGAAAAGATGAAGAGCATCAACCTATATGATAGCATCAAAAATGTAAAGAAAAACCTCAATCTTATAATACAGGAAAAAAATGCGGTTTGCGAAATCAACATTCCTGAAAATCTGATGGTTAGTGCTATCCCTGCCTATTTAGACAGCATTGTTTTAAACTTACTCTCTAATGGTATTAAATACAGTTCACCAGACAGAAAACCTTTAATCCAAATAAGTTCAGAAGTAAACGAAGAAAATATAATTCTTTCATTTAAAGACAATGGCTTGGGAATAGACCTAAACAAGCATAGGGAAAAACTTTTTGGTATGTACAAAACGTTTCATCGCAATAAAGACGCCAAAGGCATAGGTCTGTTTATTACGAAAAACCAAATAGAAGCCATGAACGGAAAAATTGAGGTAGAAAGCACCGTAGGTGTGGGAAGTACCTTTAAACTACACTTTAAAAAACCATTGACATGAATATGAATATCACTAAAATTAAGAGTGTCTGCATTATAGACGACGACCCTATCTTTATCTACGGTACCAAACGTATCATGAACGAAGTTGACTTTGCTGACGAGATCATTGTTTATAATGATGGCCTCGCTGCGTTTGACGGACTAAAGGCAATGACTAAAAAGGGAGAGGAACTGCCATCTATGATTTTTTTGGATATAAACATGCCCATAATGAACGGGTGGGAGTTTTTAGATGAATTTGTTCAATTACCCAATAACAACAGTGAAAATATTACCATTTACATTATAAGTTCTTCTGTTGACCCGCGGGATATTGCAAGGATACATGAATATAAGGTTGTTAACAATTACATTCTAAAACCTATTTCAGTAGAAGACCTACATAATATTCTTAAACATGTGGGTAGCTAAGGGTATTTGCTTATTTTAGACCGCTAGGACAGTATAACAGCATCCTTAAAATCTAGCAATTCACACTTTTTATTGAATGAATAATTTAAAAAAAACATGCATCGTAGACGATGACGCCATAGCCGTTTTTGGATTAAAACGAGCAATGCAAGCTCTTGAATTCTCATCGGAGCTATTAGTTTACGAGAACGGCCTTGACGCCATAGAGAGCTTTCAGGAAATGATCGATGAAGACACAACCCTACCTTCGCTAATTTTAATTGACATTAATATGCCCGTGATGGGAGGATGGGATTTTATTTCAGAAATGCGTGAAATCTGGCCTAAAGACAAAGAAGAACCAACCGTTTATATGATGACCTCTTCTCTTAGCCCTATGGATATTGAGACTGCCAAAACCTTTAAATTAGAAAACAACTACCTTATTAAACCTATTTACGCGGAAGCATTGCAAGCCATTCTGGTCTAATTATAGTTATTAATCTTTTTCTTTGGGAGAGAAATCATCCGGTGCTATTTTCACCTGTTTAATTGTTCCCATACTGCCAGAGTCGTTCCATATTTGCCATTCATCAAAATTAAAGTTTGCATTCCCTTTTAAAACTTCTGGCCTACGTATGGCCCTGCCATCTTCAAATTCATGATTTGTTCCGGTGCCGTCTTCACCAACAACACCAAATACATCTATAATTTTTCCGAAAGGATCTACCAACTGAAGGTTATCATCTCCGTTTGAATCTGCCGGACTATTCGTACCTACGGCCAAATCGGGCGAAAAACCATAAACGGACTCAAACTCCGCTGCATTAGGGGAAATCACCACATAACCACCAGCATCTATGGTCAAGGGAGACAAGTCGATTTTCGACCCCACTTCGGTATTTGCATTGGTATATCGTTCCAACGTCCATCCCTTTAGGCTCAGTGCCCCATCGGAAGCGTTGTAGAGCTCCACAAACCGGGCGGAAGCATTATTGTCGGGATCGGCCAATTCTGAAATAAGAATATGTTCAGAAGTAAACTCATCTATCAACTCAGCACATCGTTCTTGGTCAAAATCGACATCGTCCAAGTTCCGGATACGCATCATATAACTATCGTTCTCACGTAACAAAACTCCCGTTAATCTACCCCTACCATCAGGAAGTGTCTCTGACTGAAAATCGGAAAAACCGCTATTCAAGACCACAATCTCCTTATCGGCACAATCGGTTAAAAGACGTTCGGTCTCCTCTCCGACTTCGGCAAAATTCTGCTCCAAGACATTTTCCACAAACTCCACATCGTTCAAGGTCACTAAGGTATTGGTCTGTTCTTTTTCTATATCCGAAATAACAATCTGGGTAGGTTCGATGACGGCATCCCCATTACAAAACCTAAAAATATGTTCATTTACGACAGCTGCAGGCAGTCTCCCCACGGAAATATTCCCGAAAGACATAAAGCTTCCTCCCAATTTGAACACATCTTTACTCTTACCTAAGTACAAGCCTTTTAATTTGATTCCGATCTTACTGCCTACCGGATAAAACAAATGCGAATCACGGAGGTCGATCTCAATTTGAAAGCCCTGTGTCGGATTTGAGGGACTGTCTTGAAAATACAATACACTAAAAAAATTACCCGCCGCATCGGAAGAAACGACAAAGCCTTCTATGATCAGATCCTCTTGAATCTGGATCGTCTCACCCTTATACAAATTTTTCACTTCGGAATAAGTGGCATTGGCCTTTATATTGGAAAGGCAAGCGACAGGAGGCACATCATAACTGCGGTTTTTTACACAAGCGGCAAGCCATACGACCATAAGCGCCGAAAATCCCATAAACACCCTCTTCCAACAAAATGTGTTTCTCATTTACTGTATTTTAGAAGCTGTACGCTAAATTCAAAAAGTAAGTGCGACCGTAACCGTACCAATATTTTGGGGCAAAAGATGGGGTGCCACTCAAATTATCCTGTTTGAACTGTCCGTAATTCCCATTGCGACTTTGTTCATACCCACCTGTTCTGAACACACCGTCAAATACATTGTTGATGCTGGCAAAAACACTGATATATTTTCCGTTTTTTAACCAAGATTTGCCTCCGACTAGATTCAGAAGATAAAAATTGTCCAAGGGTTTTTGCGCCAATATCTTATGAACATTTTCTTCCGTAGCATCTACAAAAGGCTCATTTGTTTCAGGGTTCAAATAAAAGCTTCGGGTTCTGGAAACCGTAGAAATATTGGTGTAGTTGTTCGCCAAATAATTTGCTGTTGCCCCTACCCACCAATATTTCGGGTCACGATACTCTATACCTATTGCATAGGCCTGTTGCGGCCCCTGTGCCAATTTGTAATCTTTGATTTTGGCCACCCCTAAATCCACGGCACCTTCTAGGTTGATCAGATCCTCTTCCCTGCCCGCGGTATCAAAATTGATCGTTACATTCGGGTCACTCGCATAGACATATTTACCTACGGCCGCTACAGCGCTTAATTTCACAGAAGACGACACTTTATACTCCAATCCTAGTTCGGTGCCCATATGCAGTTTGTCAAGCCCCGTGAGGACCTCTTGAACGAAGTCCGACCCCACACCGGTATCGACAAAAAAGAAATTTACATCGGTGGTATTTTGAAAGCGGGTATAAAAACCCGTAAGCCTACCGGTCATTTGGGGAAGGCGATAAAAATAATTAAGATCAAGACTCGTATTCGTTTCAGCCTGAATGTCGGGTACGACACTATTATTCTCACGCGGGTTGACAAAAACATTCTGCAATACCGGAGGCTTCACAAGGTATGCCCCGTGTGCGGCAAACCAGTGCCTTCCGGTCAATTTATAGGCCAACCCCGATTTAAGGCCATAGGTATTGAATGTAATCTCATCACTCTCTCCCAATGAACTATCGGGATAGCGCCCATTGTGAAAAAATCCCTTACGACGGTATTGGGTAGCGGCATACTTTGCTGCGGCAAAGGCATTCCATTTTTTACGCTCATACCTAAACTGAACAAACGATTCAAGGGCATCGGCCGTCATTCGATAGTTATAACCGAACACATCATCTTCCCGTTTCTCGACCGAACCATTACTATCGTTCAAGGTATTTGAAAAGGGGTCGACATCCATATGATAATCCGCGCCCAGCAAATCGTCGATCATTGCATAATTATGAGATTCCAGGTTTTTATAGCTCACACCAAAATCAGCAAAAAGCCCATCGGCCAAAGACAGGTTTCCAGTGGTATTGAAACTCAATTGAGTGTCGTCGGAAACATCGTCATACAATACATAGGCCGCCTGCCCCTGTGCATTCGCACTATAGAGCAGGTCCCAATCGATTTGCGCATTTTTCAAAAAACCTTCCTTTATCGTATGGGCACTGATGAAATTGGCCCCAATAGGACTATTAATATAGAAACTGGGGAGGTAGCGATAATATGTCGGGTCGGGGTTCGGGGCGTTGAAGTAACCTAATCTACTTCTAAAATTTGTTCCGAACTGATAGGCAACGCCCGTATTTAAATTAAACTTATCGGAACTGAAGTAATGGTTAAACATAAAGATAGGCTCTGCGATCATACGTTCCCGAGAATTTCGGATCTCACCGTCTTGTTCTCCCCAATAAGGGTTGTATGTACTCCCCCCTAAATCAAAAACCTCTTGGGTAATGGCCGATGAACGCCCCCTACGATTTGAAGCCCATAGCGCAGTTAGCGCAATGCTATGGTCTTGGTCGAATTGGTATTCCACAGCGCCAAAAAGCGAAAAAGCATCATACAAGGTCCCTTCTATATACCCTTCCTTTGCCCATCTTCTCGAACCCGATACCGTATAGGCCAAGCCATTTTTATGGAGTCTCGATGTATAAGTAGCCATAAGGCGACCAGCATAGGTACGATTGGAATATGAAGAGGACAACCTGGTGCCCGGCCGCAAACCGGAAGGACGTGTATCTATATTGGTGCTCCCAAAAATACCTCCAAAAGTATAATCGGATACTTCCAGGCCATTTGAGAACTGTTGGTTTCGCGTAACGTCGTTCATTCCTCCCCAATTATTCCATTGGGGCCTGCCATCGTAAAATTTGTTCATTTCGATTCCGTTCAAAAGCACTTTTCCGTATTGCGAATCATAGCCCCGTACACGAAAAAAAGCTTGTCCAAAATCAAAGGCGGCCCTATTAAGAAATACATCTCGAGTAGCCCTTAGCAAGGCCGAAGAATTAGAGTTGACCTCATCATCCAACAGCTCGGAATCGCTTAAGGAAATGAGGTTATCGGCTTGTTCCGCCCGAATATCCTCTTCTAAATAAAGTGCTCCTAAATCAATATTTTCATTTTCTATGGAAATAGGAAGCCGTTTTACCGAATAGTCGGCGGCCGTAATCGTTAGAATATATTCGCCTGCGTCGGGAACCTTAAGCCCGAACCTTCCTTGGTCATCCGCTTGGGTAGATATCAGAAGTCCCTCAAGACCGATTTTAGCATTGGTGATTGGCAATTCCGACCGACGGGAGACAATTTTTCCCTCTACGGAAAAGCTCGTTTGAGCCCATGCGGGGCCATAGCAGAAAACCATGAAAAAAGCGACAAAGGAAAATCGCATTAACCAAGATTTAATATTCCACAAACCCTTTCAATATATAAAAATTTTATAAATTCCTACAAAAATACCCTACAATAATCACTGTTTTTTCGTTAATTGAAATTTTTATATCGCTGATACTATGAAATTTAGAATTACCCTTGTTTTTCTTTTGCTCGTATTCTTGGCCAATTCACAGCAAAACAAACCCTACCGTATTCGCACCATTGCATTCTACAACCTCGAAAATCTATTCGACACCGAAAACGACAGTCTTACATTCGATGACGACCGCACACCCGAAGGAAAAGACCAATGGACCCCGGAACGTTATAGAAAGAAACTTGACCACCTTTCCCAGGTTCTATCGGAAATTGGATCTAACATCAGTAAGACTTCACCAGATATCATCGGTGTTTGTGAAGTTGAAAACCGCAAGGTTATAGAAGACCTGCTACATCACCCAAATTTGATTACAAAAAATTACGGCGTCGTACATTACGATTCGCCCGACGAACGAGGTATAGATGTTGCCCTACTCTACAAAAAAAAGGTATTCTTGCCCACCTCATCTTCAAGTCATCGTTTGGTATTGACTAACGAGGACGGCGAAAGAAACTATACTAGGGACCAACTCATAGTCAGCGGCCTATTGGATGACGAGCAACTATTTTTTATCGTAAACCATTGGCCCTCGCGTAGTGGGGGAGAAGCGAGAAGTAGACCCAACCGAATGGCCGCCGCCAAACTCAACAAACACATTATGGATTCGGTTCAGCGGCTAGATGCGAATGCCAAAATTATAAGCATGGGCGATTTTAACGATGATCCGACCAACGACAGCTTCAAAAAAGTGCTCAAAACCGTTGGCAAAGTCAGTCAACTGAAAGGTAACGACCTATACAACCCCATGGAGAAATTATACAAAAAAGGAATAGGTTCTTTGGCCTATAGGGACCAATGGAATTTGTTTGACCAGATATTCTTCACCCAAAACCTGTTGCAAGCTTCGGAAGGAGGTTATAAATTTTGGAAAGCAGGGATTTTCAACGCCCCTTACCTGGTCACAAAAAAGGGTCGATACAAAGGGTATCCGAAACGGACCTATTCGGGAGGCAGTTATACGGGCGGGTATTCGGACCATTTTCCGGTCTATATATATTTAATCAAACCGATATTACACCCCTAAAAAAACGAACCGGAAAGGCCATTAAAGTACTCAATGTACGACATTAGGAACTGCAGCTAATCAAATCTTTTTTCGGAAACCTGACTGCCGTTTTCAAATTGAATCTCTCTAGTTACTTTTCCCGCTTTGTAATACTTCCATTTCCCTTCTCGCTGCCCCTTGACATATTGCCCTTCCTTGGCCAATTCCCCACTAGGATAATATTCCTTATAGATACCATCTACGATGTCATCCTTATATTCTTTTTCAACATATTTGTTACCTGTATTGAAATTATAGGTAATATCTACGCCTTGCAAACGTCCGTCAACATAAGGGGTATGCCTTGTTTTTATCCCTTTCTTATTATATTCCTCCCTAACCCCAATAGGTCCATTAGCATTATAAGTAGCGGAAAAGGCCAATTTACCATTGTCATGGTACTTTTTTTCCATGACCTTGAGACCTTGATCGTATTTGGATTCTTCTTTTTTAAAACCGTTAGCATAGTACGATTCCTGTTTACCGTTTCTTTTCCCGTCGGCATAAGTCTCCAACGATCGCACTTTTCCATTTTCAAAATATTTGGTTTCGGTATATGATTTGGCACCTGTATAGACTTTTAACCAAATCGTCTTACCTTCTCCATTTTTGCTCTCCCATTTTCCAGTTGGTTGATTTGCCTTATAATACTCCGTTGTCGTTGAAGTTACCTTACCGTTAGAATCTCGAGTAATACTTGTCCATTTTCCCTCTTTTGAACCTTCTTTGTAATTCTCTATTTTATATACTCCCTTGGCATTTCGATAGGTCCATTCCCCGTCATTTTCCCCATTCTTATACATATATGTATTAAGTACGCTACCATCTTGGGCATATGATTCTCCTTTACCATGACCCACTCCCATAGCAAAAGTAGAGTAAAACTCAAGTCTCCCAGAACTATCGTAAGCCATCCATTTTCCATCCGGTTTTCCATCTATAAAATTGGCTTCACTGTAAGCGCCCGACCTTTCGGCTATTTTAAAAGTACCATTGAGCACCTCGTTGTTTTCGCCATAATAAACAATTTCCTTCCCAAATTTAGCCGTACGCACATACTCTATAGTCTTTGCCCCGTTCTTCTGGGCAATAGCCATAGTCGTTACGAACATTACTAAAAATAAAACTAAAATACCTTTAGGTGATTTTTTACTATTGGATTTCATAATGAGATTACAATTATCTGTTATTTATAAAAGGCCGAACAACTCACATTTGCCCTTCCTTTACAAATTTGACATAAAAAACTAAAATAGGTGTAAGTTTATTCTGCTTACACCTATTCGATAACGTCTTAATGTCTGAAAATATTTTAGGGATTCTAGCAAAAAATAATTTTTACCGGTATTTGAAAGCACCCTTAGAAGACCCTACCTTCGAGACATCGACCAAATGCTATTCTACTTAAAAAAAATTGATTATTCCGCTCTCGACGGAGCATCTAATCAAGCCTGTAGACTCGTTTTTACTGAAGTAATTTAATCTTAATATTTCTCCATTTCACTTTAATACCACCACCATCGTGAATCTGAAGTGCTACAGAACCTTCTCCCGCACCAATGGTCTCATCGGTAAGCGTAATCATTTCGGTACCGTTCAACCATGAGGTAATGGTATCTCCATCGACCCTAATTTTCATGGTATTCCACTCTCCCATTTTCAGGGCTTTATCTTTCTCGGCTTCAGGTTTTATCAACCAGCCACGACCGTATGATTCGTACACACCTCCGGTACTATGCCCAGGAGGAGCTACCTCTACCTGCCAACCGCTTACCTTGGTACCATCTACCGTTGAGCGAATAAAGACACCACTATTCCCGTTTGCCTCTTGTTTAAATTCTAAGGTCAACTCAAAATTTTTGTAGTGCTTATCCGTGGCCAAATAACCATATTGTTTATCGGGACCACTTTCGCAAATCAACAGCCCGTCTTCTACATACCATTTTTCGGTGCCATAGACGGTCCATCCCTCAAGGTCCTTCCCGTTAAAAAGTTCTTTTTCTTGAGCAAAGGTCGTGAACGTAAAAAGCAGCAATACGGCTAGGGTAATGTGTTTCATTTTATAAAATTTAAGTTGGTTTTTAAAGTGATATTCGCCTGGAACTAATTGAGCCATTGGCCCCAAGGAATACGACTGAGAATCAATACAAGTCCCAAACCATAGAAAATGGCAATGCTCTTGAATTTTTTATTCCCTTCCACAAACTTTTTATGACGTGACCAACCTATGGTAATCAAGACAATGGCGATAATGTTAATGAACGGGTGCTCTACTGCCAATAATCGTGACGCAGTGTTTAGTCCTCCCATACCAAGGGTTTGAATTGCCTGTACTCCGCTCGGAGAGACAAAATATAAGATTAGGCCTATCAACAGCTGAATATGGGCTAGAATCAAGGTAAAAAGACTTAGGCGCAAGTCCTTTTCCATGGTAAACATTTTATTGCCTACCAAGCCGATTATGGCATTGGCGACCGCAAAGAATAAAAGGCCAAGAACAACATAAGCCAAGTAAGAGTGAACAACTTGAATAATTTCGTACATAGTAGTTATATTTTAAGCTTTAAATGTACTGAATTTTGAGCATAAAAAAACCCTGCCGATGGGCAGGGTTATATCCCGTATTACTTTTTAATTAAAAGCTATACCTAAGACTTACGTTCCAAGTTCTACCTAAACCAAAATAAGCATAGTTAGATAATGCAATCCCATCATAGGTTTGCTCACCCGCAACTGGCAAATCTGCAGAGGTTAGTTCAGATATATATATTTTGTGCAATGCATTATTAACATTAACCCTCAAACTTAGATTATTTTCTGCACTTATTGGGAAATTATAGGTAGCCCCTAAATCAAGAATACCAAAACTAGGTAGTTCCAAATTCTCTTTGACAGCACCTACATCCGCGTAAAGCTTATCATAAAATCTATAATCAGCATCTGCCGAAAAGTTCTCCAGTATTTGGTAATCAGCACCTAAACCAAAAGTTAATTGAGCAGCATCACCAACTTTTCCTCCATCAACATCTTCAGTTACCTCAGATAAAAGGTTTCTATCCTCGTCTCTCACAACAGTTCTTGAATCCCCCGAGTATTCCCAATTACCTATGGATAAAAACCCTCGCAACATTAATTGGTTGATATGACCTTTAGCATCTATCTCAATACCCGAGTGCAGCTGTTTTACCCCATAGTTAGATGTATAGATTTGCTCACCAGTTATATCGTCGGTAGTCGCAGAAGTAACCACTCTATCTTCCCAAGAAGTTCTATATAGGTTTATATTAGCAGAGAAATTATTCAGACGTAGTCCATAACCCGCTTCCAAACCGAATATTTTCTCATTCTCTGTAAGTGGGTTTATCTCATTTCCAAAATTCAGATAAATATTATCATGATAAGGTTGTCTTGAATAGTATCCGGTATTTGCATAAATACTATGAACCCCATCAATTTTATAGCTTCCTCCCGCTTTTACATTGAAGCCAGGATTAGTCACTTTCTCAGACTCTTCGTTAGCTTCATCATATTGATACCTATCCCATCGAACATGTGACTGTGAAGATGCTGCTCCTTGCACAAACAATGAGAAATCATCAACAGCATACTCAAGTTGGGTGAATATTCCACCGTAATTAATTCTCTCATCATAATCCCACGCATACCTTTCACCTTCATCCGCATAATTAGTAAGCGCGCTCCATGGATTAGCTTTAAAAGTTGCTGTAATTTGATTTCCAGAAGGATACCTTACATTTCCATTATCTTCAAAATAATCAGCACCTAACAAATCGTGAATTTGCCTAAAGTGAGACCCTTTGTAAGTACGCAAATCAAAACCTACATTCCAATCAAGATTATCGCTCAATTCAAGATTGTAGTTGGTTACCAAACCATACCAAGAATGATTATTGACCGAGTTACGCAAAGCATAAGTTGACGATCCATCTGCACTTGCCTCATTATTAGCGACTATAGCTCCCCAATTTATATAACCGTCTTCCGTACGCACTCTGCTACCAACATTACCTACACTTCCTCCTCTACCCCAAGAAGCATATAAAACTGTTGAAAGCTGTGATTTATCATTTATATCAAAATCCCAGTTTAAATTAGCTACAGGTTTATGATAGTAATTACCACGCTCAGAAATAAACTTATCCCCCAGATAACCATAATTATTATTATACTTTCGTCCATACTCCAAATATGTAGAAATAGGTTTTGAGTAATTCTGGTCATGATATTGTGGGGCTCCGGTCAACAAAAAGTTCAAATTATGACGATCACTTGGGGCATAGCCAAAGGAAATAAAATAATTTTGACCATACCCTTCGGTACCATCATTATACCCGTTACCCTGCCAATGGCTCAACATAACACTTACTCCAAAACCATTTTCATTCATTCCTGTACTATAACCTAAAGTACCTTTATAATAACTATCATTTGCCATACCAAAAGAAGCAAAACCACCTTCTTTTTTATCAGTAGCCTTGGTAACAAAATTAACTGTACCACCAACAGAAGATATTGCTAGTTTAGAAGAACCAAGCCCCCTTTGAATCTGAACACCATTCGCTATATCAGCCAGACCAGACCAGTTAGACCAGTACATTAATCCATCTTCCATACCGTTTATTGGTTGTCCATTTAACAAAAAGGCGGTGTTATCTTGACCAAAACCACGAACTGACATTCGAGAGTCCCCATAACCACTAGATTGTCCAGCGACGTATACAGATGGAGTGTTGACCATTGTCATGGTAATATCCTGCGTCCCAATCTTCTCTTGAATTTGCTTAGCAGGAATAGAAGATACTGCTATAGGAGTTTCTCTATCATTTGCTAAATCGATAATACCTGTACCAATTACAACAACTTCACCTAATTGCTCCGCATCTGGTTCCAACACAATCCGACCGATATCACCAGCACTGGTAAAGGCCACTTTTTTAGATGTATATCCAATATAAGAAACGAGAAGCGTTCCTGTGTTTTTGGTCGTTTCAATTTTGAACTGACCATCAAAATCTGTCGAGGTTCCGTTGGTCGTTCCTTGCAGAACAACACTAGCCCCTGGCAGTGGTTCATTAAGTTCGCCATCAATAACAGTACCTGTAATGGTTCCCTGTGAAAATGCGATAGTCGTCATTAGAAATGCGACCCAAGCGAAGTACATTTTTTTCATTTGTTCTGTTTTTACGTTTTTTCAGTTTGCTGCAAAAGTGCTGCATTTTAGGTGTACGAATGTTAAGGGAAGGTTAAATAACCTTTTCGCAAATATACTAATATGAAGACGAATTACCCCTTAAAAACAGGAAGTTACGCCCACATTTACAAAAACTGAGAAAACTTCATTTTAACTCTTAAAATATCTTAAAAGTTGCAAAGTAGAACCGTCATGATCAGCAATTTCCGAACCTTGAATATCCTTCAAAATTGTACCCGCCAACTGCTTGCCTAATTCAACACCCCATTGATCATAACTGAAGATATTCCAAATCACGCCTTGAACAAATATTTTATGCTCGTACAACGCAATTAAGCTACCCAAGCTCTTAGGCGTCAATTGGTCTATCAGAATTGTATTGGTGGGCTTGTTACCTTCAAAGACTTTGAAAGGCGATAATTTTTCCATCTCGTTTTCACTCATTCCCTTACTTTCCAACTCTTCACGCACCTGCTCTTCGGTTTTACCGTTCATTAACGCCTCGGTCTGTGCAAAGAAATTGGCCATGAGTTTAT
Source organism: Zobellia sp. OII3 (assembly GCF_002211465.1). Taxonomy (NCBI): domain Bacteria; kingdom Pseudomonadati; phylum Bacteroidota; class Flavobacteriia; order Flavobacteriales; family Flavobacteriaceae; genus Zobellia; species Zobellia sp. OII3. The sequence continues at coordinate 572,665 of NZ_MWRZ01000001.1, forward strand.
TGTGGTGATCCACATCACCATGCAAGGACTTCTTATAACCAATAAAATCAACAGGGATGATTTTTGTTCCCTGATGGATCAACTGAAAGAAGGCGTGTTGTGAATTGGTTCCCGGTTCGCCCCATATAATGGTGCCGGTTTCATAACCAACACGTTTACCATTGCGATCTACGCTTTTACCATTACTCTCCATTATACCTTGTTGCAAATAGGCGGAAAACCTACTCAAATATTGGGCATAGGGTATGATGGCCTCGGTTTCGGCCCCATAGAAGTTATTGTGCCAAACGCTCAATAGCGCCAATACAACGGGAATATTATCTTTAAAATCGGTGTTTTTGAAATGCTCGTCCATTTCATTGGCTCCCGATAGCAGCTCATCAAAATGATCAAAACCCACTGCCAAAGCAATCGAAAGTCCTACAGCGCTCCATAAGGAAAAACGGCCACCGACCCAATCCCACATAGGAAATACATTTTCGGCAGCAATACCGAACTCGGCAATGGCCTCGGTATTTGTAGATACCGCAGCAAAATGCTTGGCAATATCTTCTTGTCTGCCATGTTTTAAGAACCATTTTTTTATGGTAGTAGCATTACTGAGGGTTTCCTGCGTGGTAAAGGTCTTCGACACCACAACGAAAAGAGTGGTCTCTGGATCTAGGTCTTTTAACACCTCGTTGACATGGTCGCCATCTACATTGCTGACGAAATGAAGTTTCAGGTGGTTCTTATAGAATTTTAAGGCCTCAACGACCATTGCGGGACCTAAATCAGACCCACCAATACCAATATTTACGACATCGGTAAACGCTTTGCCGGTATATCCTGTGGCTGTTCCTGAAATTACATTATCAGCAAACGCCTTTATATGTTCCTTCACCTGATAGACCTCCTCTACAACATTCTTGCCGTCAACGAGAATGGTATCGGACTTTTTGGCCCTTAATGCCGTATGTAGTACCGCACGCCCTTCGGTTTGGTTGATCAGGTCGCCATCGAATTGTTTTTTAATGGCCTCGGCCAAATTTACTTCTTCGGCCAGCTGCAAAAGCAACTCCATCGTTTCCTCCGTGATTCTGTTTTTTGAAAAGTCGACCAAGAAATCGTTCCACTTTAAAGTGAACTTCTCCGCCCTCGACGGATCGGACGCAAAAAGGTCTTTTACCTTTTCCGCCTGACTGTTTGTATAGTGTTGGGTAAGTTTCTCCCAAATAGGAGTTTCCGTAGGGTTCGTGCTCTGTAAAGACATTCTGGTTTATTTTAGGTGTTAGCAATTGTCCATGGCGAAAATAAGCCATATTCAAACTAAACCAAAACCTCTACAGACCTTATTTTTCTGCCGACGCCAAATCTTCGGCCTCTATAATTTCTTCCGTTGGAATTTCCGGGTAAGACATACAGTCAAGTTGATCCTTTATCGGACCGATGTAGTCGAAGTATTCGGGCTGCAACGATTCGTCCAAAGGCTCTGCCAAAGGAAGTTCTTCTTTCAACGGATCTACCTGCCTACCGTTTTTCCAGAAACGATAGCAAACATGTGGACCACTGGTATTACCTGTCATACCGATCCAACCGATCACATCGCCTTGTCTTACATACTGACCACGTTTTACATTCTGCTTTTTCATGTGCAGATACTGCGTAGAGTAGGTTCCGTTATGCCTGATTTTTACATACTTACCGTTACCACCCCTTCTTGTAGATTCCGTAACCGTACCATCGGCAGTGGCCAAAATAGGCGTTCCTAACGGCGCAGCATAATCGGTTCCCTTATGGGGCCTGATGCGGTTTCCGTAATATTTTATTCTACGTTTAAGGTTATACCTCGATGAGATACGGCTAAACTGAACCGGAGCCCTTAAAAAGGTCCTTCTTAAATTGTTTGCTTCCTCATCAAAATAATCGCGAATGTTTTTTAAAGAATCGTTCTCGTAAGAAAAGGCATAAATCGGTCTTCCATTATGCTCAAAATAAGCTGCTTCAATTGGGCCGGCTCCAGCATATATCGAATCGTTTATGTATTTTTCCTTGTAGATTACCTTGAATTTATCTCCTTTTTGAAGACGGAAGAAGTCAATGGTCCAAGCATACACTTCAGAAAGGCTATTGGTTACCGTATAGTCTATCCCTTGATCTAGAATAGCCTGCGACAAAGAAGTTTCAATTACCCCAGAAGCTTCACGCTCTACATAAGTAACTTCCTTTTTGTCTTTATAGGCCTTTACGGTATCCCTTAAATCGACAACGGTATAATTGATCGCATCGTTCTCATAAATAAAGACCTGAGCCGCTTCCGTAGTATCCTTCGACTTTAAAATCAGGTAGGGTTTGCCCACACGGATTTTCCGAACGTCGAAAGTATCTTTAAAATCTTGGGTTATCTTGGCAATCTTGGGGTATTCCACTTTATGCTGTAACATGAGCTCCCCAAAACTATCACCATTTTTCACGGTGTCCAATTGCACGGTGAACTCATCTAGATTGAACCCAAACTGTTTCATTACGGGTTTTTCGGGTACTACAACAGCCAACTCTTTATCGACCGGCTCCTTAAGGACTGGCCGATCATCTTTACAGGATAAGGATAATAAAACGATTAAAAAAAGGCCCCAATATTTTTGCATGCTAATGTGTTTGTTTCTTTTCTGGGTTAAAGATATGGTCTACCCACTCTTTGCCCCAATCATTTAACTCTTGTTTAGAATATATCTCAGGAAAAAATATGACTTTTTGAAAACTTGGCGGCAAATAGTTTTTCCAATTGGTTCCACCAGTGGCCTCTATTTCCTCTTTGTCCTTTGCCAAGTAACGATGGGCAGAGCCCATATGCATCAAAGGCCAGTTGACGTTCGCATTCATATCCAAAGTCTTTAACGCATCTATCAGCTCTTTATTATCTTTCTTGCCCTCAGGCAATTGCAGATATTTTTGATATATGGTATTTCCTTCTATTTGTTTGGCAATTCGTATCAATCGCGGCGTATATCTGTACTCGAACTGCTTCAATGTCAAGGTCTTCTCCCCGGTAGCCAAATCCGTAGCCCCCTTTTTCCAATATATCTCCTCGTACAGTTCCTCTATACTGTTCGCCGACGAAAAATTGTCGCGTTGGGTGTGATGCACCAAATTTTCTAAAGGCGTGGCATAAATCTCGATCATTCGGTATTGGGCCGACTGAAATCCACTAGCAGGCAACAAAGCCATTCTATACTGTAGAAACTGCTCGCGCTCCATACCTTTGATCATAATACTGAAAGAAGAAATCAGGGCTTTGAAATAACTATTGATCCGCCTGGCCTTTTCTATAAAGAAATCAATATTCTGTGATTTATCATCTACCAACTGCTTTTGTTCGTGCAAAATAAGCTTAAAATAAAGCTCGGTAATCTGATGGTACATGATAAAAATTTCCTCATCGGGAAAGTAGGTACGGGGAACTTGTAGACTTAACAGCGTATCAAGATGGATATAATCCCAATAGGTAAGGTAACGTTGGTACAAAAGGCCATCTAAATAAGAGCTCAAATCTTGACCAGAATCTTTATATTTTTCTTCTAGTTTTGAAATTTGTGAATCTATTCGCTCTTTATCTCTCATCAGGCTTAGTCCATTATTATCTTGAACTGGTGTTTTAGTCCGTTATAACCGTCAAGGTCGGCTTTAATAGACCCCACCGCCAAATCTGCTTGTATACGGATAGGAATCCTATTATCGTCTGCCGAAACCCATAACGAAAGGCTCTCCCTTTCTTTAAAAACACGACCGGACTGCACCAAGGGTCTAAATTTATAACATTCTACCTTACCGAACTTGGTTTTAAGTATTTCTGTTCCCAAATATTTAAGCTTAAAATTGAAAATTCCGTCATCATCGTACAACATTTTCAATTTTATGGCTTCCCCAACTACCAAATCGCTTGGTTCGTAGTTGTTTCGAAGATAATAGAAGGCAGATAGCAAATCTTGAATACTGTCCTTTAGTTCAAATTTATACTTTTTATTGTGTTTTTTATCGTACAGGACAGCTTTATCTTCCTTATAATCGAAATTTATCTCAATATCCTTGGTATAACCACCTTCGTCAATTTTACGAATGAACCTATACGGGCGACCGTCTTCCTTCCCGAAGTAACTTTCATAGGTATCGTCTACCTTAAAGAACACACTGGCAAACCCAGTTGTTCGGCCCTTTCCTACGACGTGATATACCGGAATTCCATCAATATCAGAAGTCTTTAAGTGCAAGGTCGCATAACTGGCATTCAAAAAACCGTAATGCATTCTAAACTTCAACCACTCACCGGGTTGAAAAGCAGATTTACTTTGCTGGGAATAGGAAGAAAAAACAGTAAAGAGCAAAAATAGGGCAAAGGCGTTTTTCATAGCTATAGTATTACGATAAAAATACAAAATGCACTTGTATATTATCACGGACTCACAATTACTTAAACAAAATTTATTCCAAAGTATTGCATGTATCGCTATGCCTGACTATTTAGTTTTTGACGCGACCTAAAAACTAGGTCCCGAATTTACATAAAACAACTCCTCGGGGCGAAAACAAAGGAACGACCCCTTTATACAGAAAAAAAGCCCCAACATTATATGTCAGGGCTTTTCCTAAATAACCAACCAAACTTTAAATTATGAAAAACCAATACTTAAAGTTGTAAGGGAACCACCCCTTACGCCAACAAATTTAAGGCAAACCTTTAAACCTCAAACCCTTTTAACTTACTTTAACTATTACATTAACAGTTCTTTTTACTTACAGCAAGGATTTTGGCATTTCATTAAGAAGTTGTGCTGTGCTATGCCTTAAAATAGCGGCCTTCAAAGCTCAAAGTTTGGCCGTGGAAAAATTTCGAATTTACAGGGTACCCCTAGATTCCTGCTCCCTTTCAATCGCTTCAAAAAGGGCTTTAAAATTTCCTTTGCCAAACGATTTGGCCCCTTTACGTTGAATAATTTCTATGAACATTGTCGGGCGATCCAAAATAGGCTTTGTAAAAATCTGAAGCAAGTAGCCCTCATCATCCCTATCGATAAGAATCCCCAGCTCACTAAGCGGTACCAAATCCTCATCAATTTCACCCACACGATCCAAAACGTCTTCATAGTAGCTCGCGGGTACGGTCAAAAACTCAATACCGCGGTCACGTAAAGAAGAGACGGTTTCTATAATATTATCCGTAGCAAGGGCCATGTGTTGTACCCCCGCACCATTATAGAATTCTATATACTCCTCTATTTGTGATTTTTTTCTGCCGTCCGCAGGTTCGTTTATCGGAAACTTTATACGACCGTTTCCATTGCTCATAACCTTGCTCATCAAGGCCGTGTATTCCGTAGATATGTCTTTATCGTCAAAAGACACCAACTGGGCAAAGCCCATGACCTTGGCGTAGAATTCACACCACTTGTTCATTTCGTTCCAACCCACGTTACCGACCATATGGTCCACATACTTCAAGCCTACGTTGGTTGGCTGGTAATAAGGCTTCCAAGCTTTGAAGCCTGGCATAAATACCCCTTTATAATTTTTTCGTTCTACGAAAATATGTACGGTTTCCCCATAAGTGTGAATACCCGATAGTACAACCTCCCCTTCCCCATCTTGTAAGGTCTTAGGCTCAAAATAGGCTTCCGCCCCACGTTTCACGGTCTCATTAAAACTATGGCGCGCATCATCTACCCAAAGGGCTATGGCCTTTACGCCATCACCGTGAGAATCTATATGTTTATTGATCTCGCCTCCAGGTTTTAAAGGTGAAGTAAGTATCAAACGTATTTTCCCCTGCTCCAATACATAAGAGACACGGTCTTTCAGGCCCGTTTCCAGACCGGCATACGCTAGTGGCTGAAAGCCCCAAGCCGACATATAATAATGGGCGGCCTGTTTGGCGTTACCCACATATAGTTCTACATAATCGGTTCCCAATAACGGAAGAAAATCTTCTGCCTGCGGGTTTTCTTTTGGTAATTGTAACGAGGTATTATCTAAAGTTGACATAAGCGTATTTTTAAATGAAAGTGAAATAATATAACCAAAGGCCTTTAAGGCAATAAAATGCCCTTAGCGGAAACCCGCCCCAATTCATTTCACTTACCACATAGCCCTCAAGTGCGAGGTAATATCAACTCGTAGCTCTAACATACTTACAAATATCGCAAAAAATAATAAAGACCGGCAAACCTCATCAAAACCAATACCCAAAACTAAAGAAGAAATTCCCCTGACTACCCTCTGGGGTCCAGGTGTAGTGTACTTGTAGCGGACCTAAAAAAGACTCCCATCCATAACCGACACCATACCCCGAATAAATGGGCAGGTCAAACCATTCGCCAGTTCTAAAAAGGTCATCATCAACATTGGCATAGTTGGCGGTGAACATAAAATGGTTTTTGGGCGCAAACTCAAGGTCGAGGCGACCATACCCCTTTACAAAGGCGTTTCCGGGCAACGATAAAAAATCATAGCCGAAAAAGGGCCGAAAGTTGTTGATAAGGTTCGTTCCGTAACCCCCAAGTACAAAATCGAAAGAGGTGACATTTGAGGTCCCCAATTTAAAACCTCCCTCAATTTCCGTATTCAAAGACAGATTGCCGATCAAGGGTATGGCCAAGCCCGCCCTGGCCTTGGCTATTGAAAACTCCTTAAAGTTGTCATTAAAATCGGAAGACAATACATAAAAGTGAAAATCCCCGTCAAAATACAGTCCTTTGGAGGGGAAGTATTTATCGTTGTACGTATCAAAGGTCAACTGCCCGAAAGCACTGTAAAAATTACTTTTTTCAAATATGGTCCGCTCATCTTGGTCTTGACCGGCAGGTAAATTTACATCTCGCCTCAAGGTTTTAGTGGTATATTTTAAAAATTTGTGTTCCAAGCCCATTCTAAAGGCAAACTCTTCCCGAAGTACGGTTTGGACATACACCTGATTGGTAAGATCTGTAACATCCATGTTAATGGTATTTACATTCAATCCGGCCTGAACATCAAAGTTTTCGCGCAATAAATCGAAATTAACCTCCTTTTCAAACTTATTGAACCTTGAGTTGAAGCCAAAACTCCAGTAAAACCCCTTATCGACATAGTATTGTAGATTGTACCTAAGGTTATCGCCTACAATAAAATCAAAGGAAGAAACATCATCTCGGGTAATCAGGCTTTTCCTTGTATAATTGAGTATTGCAGCGGTCTTATAGAGATTATCGTAATGGGCCCCGAGGCGGATAAACGATTTGGTCTTGGTTTCGTCGAGGTCAAGCTCGATTATTCGCTCATCGTCATTATCGCGTAATTGATAGTGAATGGTTTGAAAATTTCCGGTCGCCGCAAGATTGCTGATCCCTTGCTGAAGTTTAGAGAACGTAGTAGGCTTATCGGTATCGAACCTAAGCTTACCCTTTACGTAACCTCGAGAGTAATTAGGACTTTCACGAATGATCAAACGGTCTATGGACAAGGTATCCGAAGGCACAATTTTAGCCCGCTCCGAAGGCTTTTCCTTTTGTTTTTCGGCCAATGCTTTTAAGGCATCTATATTTTTGAGCGCCGCATCTTCCCCACTTTTGATCAGCACATCGTGCAAATCGAAATCCATCATAGAAAACTCACTCATGTTGGGCTTGATATAAATATCGGTCTTTTTAGACTTTTCCTTCATATCGAGCACCGTTCTATAATTGTTTATCTGTAATAGGATTTCGGTTGCCGTCAATAGCGATTCACGGTTTCTGAGTCCGTGCTGCACGTCGACCCCTATGACGATATCGGCCCCCATTTCTTTCACCTCGTCAATAGGGTAATTATTGACCACCCCACCGTCGATCAACACTTTTCCGTTAATTTTTGCCGGTTCAAAAAGCGAGGGCAAGGTTCCGCTTGCCATTACCGCTTCCGGAAGGTAGCCTTCCTTTAAAATAACCTCATTGCCCGTTTCGACATCGGTTGCGATACAAACGAACGGGATCGGCAACTCGTCGAACTTGGTTATATTTCTTACCGGGTACAAAAACTTCACAAGTTCGTTATACACGTTCTGTCCACCTGAATAGGCCGGAGGCACGGAAACCTTGAATCCATCGAACGGAAGGGTTATTGCATATTTTTCGGAATTTTCCTTTTCATAAAACGTTTTTGCGCTACGGGGCAGGTTGTCCTGTATCAGGTTGGTAAAATCCGTTGCCCTAAAAATGGAATCCAATTGATCACCGGTATAACCCGCCGCGTACAAAGACCCGACGATAGCCCCCATACTGGTGCCCCCGATATAATCGATTTTTATACCCGCTTCCTCTATCACCTTTATCGCGCCGATATGTGCCATACCCTTGGCCCCACCACCGCTGAGAACCAGGCCTACCTTTATACCATCTTCCCCTGATGGCTGCGCCATAGCAGGCCCAACCACAAAAAACAGGCATAATAAGAACATACATGTTCTCACGAAACGCAACCCACAGTAATATTTAATGAAATGCTTCATAAACTTTTTTGGCCCTAGACACACCCACCACTTCGGTCAAGTTTTCTATGGATGCTTCCTTTATACGTTTTACCGATTTGAATTTTTTCAACAGCTCTTCCGCTGTTTTTGCCCCGATACCATCTATACTTTCCAACTTGGAATCTATAGCGGCCTTACTCCTTTTATTCCTATGGAAAGTTATACCAAAACGGTGGGCTTCGTTCCTGAGCTGTTGTATTATTTTTAAGCTTTCCGATTTTTTATCAAGATACAACGGAATCGGATCTTCTGGAAAAAAGATCTCCTCTAAACGCTTGGCAATGCCTATAATCGCAATTGTTCCCCTAAGCCCTAAAGCATCGAGACTTTTCAAGGCCGACGACAATTGCCCCTTTCCCCCATCGATAACAATGAGTTGCGGCAAGGGCTCTTCTTCTTCCAACAAACGCTTGTAGCGCCTAAAAACCACTTCCTCCATAGAAGCAAAATCATCGGGCCCCGTAACGGTCTTAATATTGAAATGCCGGTAATCTTTTTTTGAAGGTTTTCCATCCTTAAAGACTACACAGGCGGCCACAGGATTGCTTCCTTGAATATTGCTATTGTCAAAACACTCTATATGCCTTGGCTCTGCGGACAGGTGCAGGTCCTTTTTCATCTGGGCCATAATACGGTTGGTATGCCGATCGGGATCGATGATCTTGATCTGCTTGAACCGTTCTTGCCTATAGAATTTGGCGTTCCGCTCCGATAGATCTAAAATTTTCCGCTTATCACCCAATTTTGGTATCGTAACTTTAAGATGAGACTCGACCGGCACTTCAAACGGCAGATAAATCTCCCTTGAAAGGGAATTAAACCGCTGGCGGATTTCTATAATGGCCAAGGCCAACAACTCCGCATCGGTCTCATTGAGTTTCTTCTTCATTTCGAGCGTATGCGAACGTATTATGGACCCGTGCGACAATTGCAAGAAATTCACATAACCGTGGGATTCGTCAGAAATAATGGAAAACACGTCAACATTATTGATTTTCGGGTTAACAATAGTAGATTTCACCTGATAGTTTTCAAGTATCTCTATTTTCTCCTTTACTTGCTGGGCTTCCTCAAACTTCATTTCCGATGCCAAGGATTTCATTTGCGTTCGAAAATAGCTCAACGATGATTTAAAATCACCTTTTATGATTTTTCTGATATCCTCAATTTGGGCGTGATACTCTTCGGCATCCTGCAAGCCTTCACAGGGACCTTTACAGTTGCCGAGGTGGTATTCGAGACAGACCTTATACTTGCCACTCTCTATTTTTTCCTTGGAAAGGTCGTAGTTACATGTTCGCAGGGGATACACCCCCTTGACCAAATCAAGCAAGGTCCGAACCGTTTTCATACTGGTATACGGACCAAAATATTCACTTCCATCCTTAATCATTTTCCGCGTAGGAAATATTCTGGGGAAGCGTTCATTTTTGATACATATCCACGGATACGATTTATCGTCTTTCAACAAGACGTTGTACCTCGGCCTATATTTTTTAATAAGGTTGTTCTCCAAAAGCAAGGCATCGGATTCGGTCGGCACAACGATATGCTTGATCCTTCGGATCTTTTTGACCAGCACTCTCGTCTTACCGTACTCGTGATTTTTGGTAAAATAAGAGGAGACCCTTTTTTTTAGGTTTTTTGCTTTTCCTACATATAATATTTTATCGTCAGCATCATAAAATTGATAAACACCGGGACTTTTGGGCAAGGTACTAAGCTGTACGTCTATAGGTACTTGGGGCATTATAAATTCGTTTATCAATTGTAGCGGCAGACCATCGTGGTTCTACCACGTTAAATTACTACGTTTTATTAAAAGGACTAGGTCTTTTACGCTTTTTTAACGAAACATCTAAGGCTATTTTTAACGTAAGAAGCAAAAGTAGGAAACCTCTTTGTTTTGTTTGTTTTAAGAAAATATTTGCACACTGTTGCACATGATTTGACCCATTTCTGTTAAAAAAACACTAAAAAATGTATTTCACCGATAAAAACTTGCACTTAAAAGTGTTTTCAATCATTTTTTTATTTAGATTTAAACATCAAAATCACATACCACATGGATAAATATATCATAACCCTCGGCCTGTATCTTATCTTAATGATATCTTTTAAGATATATTACGCAGTGTCTGTAAAAGAATAGACGTACTCGAAGTTTCCCATTTCAAAAGAGATTACGCTCAATGCTTAAGAACGATTTACGATCTCTTTACAAGACCAAAAGAGCTTCTTTAGATCAAGAATCCCTCTCCGATTCTAGTTTAAGTATTGCCAACGCATTACTCCACTTGCCGATATGGTCTTTCAGTTATTACCATATCTTTTTGCCGATTACCGAAAATAAGGAAATAGATACCTCTTTCATTCTGACTATCCTTCAAGGGAAAGACAAGAATATCGTCTTGCCCAAAATGGCCGATGGCGCAACTTTACAACACTATCTGCTGACCGACTCTACCCGTATCCAGAAAAACCATTGGAATATACCCGAACCCATTGACGGTATTGAGGTACCGCTAAATAAAATCGATGTTGTTTTCATTCCCTTGCTGGCCTTTGACAAAAAAGGAAACCGAGTGGGCTACGGCAAAGGCTTTTACGATGGCTTTTTAGCCCAATGCCGACCCGATGTCGTCAAGATAGGCCTATCCCTGTTTTCTCCAGAAGAAGAATTAATAGAGGACACCAATAGCAACGATGTGGGTTTAGATTACTGCGTAACGCCCGTAAAAACGTATTCTTTTTAAAAACTACTCCGTTTCTTCTACAGACTCATCACCTGCTTTGCCAAAGGCTTTCTTATTAAATACCAAAAGTATACCTACACCTGTACTTATAGCCATATCGGCAATATTGAAGACAGGTTCAAAGAAGCGAAAACTAGACCCGCCCAAATAGGGTACCCATGAAGGCCAGGTAGTATCTACCATAGGAAAATAGAGCATATCTACGACCTTTCCGTAAAAAAGACTTCCGTAAGGCTCATCGGAAAAGGCAGTAGCCAGCTGTTGATAGCTATCACTAAATATTACGCCGTAAAAAACCGAATCTATTATATTGCCCAATGCACCGGCAAAGATCAGACACACCGCAAGAACGAGTGTTTGGGAAGATTTTTTACGTATGGTATCGTATAGCCAATATCCGATTCCGGCAACGGCAAATAAACGGAATACGGTCAGCACCAACTTACCGGAAGGTTCCGATATAGGAAGGAAATCACTTAGTTTAGCTCCCCAGGCCGCACCAGAGTTCTCAATGAACAATATTTTGAACCAACTGAAAACCTCAACCGACTCGCCCAGTTGAAAATTGGTCTTGATATAGATTTTGCTCAGCTGATCTATGATTAAAACAGCTATAATAATGAGCAACGATTTCTTTAAGTTCATGGTACGTATACAAGTTGAATCCGCAAAAATAAGTATATTATTCGGTTTTCGTAATTTGAATATCCCCTGTAACGGTAGTAAGCGTATACTTCGTATCCCCAACGGGAATATTATCCCTTTCAACACTACCGTATTTATTAATCACATGGATATTCCCGCTTTTCGCGGCAAGCAATATGCTCCCGCTTTGGGTATGCACGTTCACGTTTTCAGAAACGTTTGAAAGCGCACAGCGGCCGTCGTTTAAAGAAACGTTCAGATCCGTATAGTCTCCACTCATCAACACGTTACAGCTTGTACCGAACACGGTCACGTATTTGTACTGAGGCAACACCACTTTCAATTCTATTGAAACCACTTTATGGGCACTAAGCTTATCGTTAGGATTGTGAAAATTGGGTTGGAACCCACTACTGACCATAATAGAGTTACCCTCTTTTTTTACCGAAACCAAAAGGTCTTTCATGTACTCCCCGTCTATGGTGGCCTCTACCGACATTTCGGCCCCTGGTGCCGTTTCCACCGCTAATTTGTAGCAATTGGTCACATCAATGTTAATTGAGGTGATTTCGCTGTTTACCAATGATTTTCTCACCACCTTTTGGGCCGACAAAAGATGGAAGGACAAAAATAAAAACACGAACAACCTCATAGGTACAGATATAAAAAAACCCACAAGAATACACTTCTCGTGGGTTCGATAATTTTTACAGAGCAGCAAATTACTTTTGCATGTTCTTCGCCTCGATGCTCAAAGTAGCATGGGGAACCAACTTCAAACGTTCCTTGGCGATAAGCTTACCGGTAACCCGACAAATGCCGTATGTTTTGTTCTCGATACGCAAAAGCGCATTCTTAAGGTCTCTAATAAATTTCTCTTGGCGGATGGCCAATTGGGTGTTCGCCTCTTTGCTCATGGTTTCGGACCCTTCTTCAAAAGCCTTAAAGGTAGGCGAAGTATCGTCCGTACCATTATTACCGTCGTTCATATATGAGCTTTTCAATAACTCCAAGTGACTCTTAGCCTTCTCGATCTTGTCTTCGATCAACTCCCTGAATTCGGCCAGATCCTTGTCCGAATATCTAACTTTTAAATCTTCTGCCATTATCTTAATGTTTTTCAATAAATAATTTAGTTTTAACTTCATCAAAGGCAACCTCAGTTCCCCTATCCAAGCTTTCTTCAAAAACAAGTTCGGCAGTCAACGTTTCGGTTTTGATATAACCGAGGTTATTCGATACCGCTTTTTCAACAAAACCGTCTTTAAGAATCTTGATATCAATCTTATCGGTCACCTCGAACCCAGAATCTTTTCTCAAGTTCTGAATTCTATTTACAAGCTCTCGAGCTATACCTTCTTCCCTCAAATCTTGATTGATTGTTACGTCCAGCGCTACGGTAAGCGTACCAGAACTTGCAACCAACCAACCTTCGATATCTTGCGAGGCTATCTCTACATCTTGCAGTTGTAATGTAATAATTTTATCGTCAATGTCAAGCGAAATTTCGCCATTCTGCTCAATTTTTTGGATATCATCTTGACCCAATTGCGCAACGGCCTGGGCAATTTTCTTCATATCCTTACCGTATTTAGGGCCTAGCACCTTGAAATTCGGCTTAATTTGCTTCACTAAAATGCCCGATGCATCATCAAGCAATTCTATTTCCTTTACGTTCACCTCCGACATGATCAAATCGGCCACCGCTTCGATCTCGTGCTTTTGATTTTCATCAAGAACAGGTATCATTATCTTTTGTAAGGGCTGACGGACCTTTATCTTTTCTTTCTGACGGATCGAGAGTACCAAGGACGAAATGGTCTGTGCTTTTTCCATCTTACTTTCTAGGTCCTTATCTACGACTGCCTCATCATACTTCGGAAATTCGGCCAAATGTACACTTTCAAATGCTTCCTTTTTGGTCGTATTCGTTAAATCTTTGTACAATCGGTCCATAAAGAAGGGTGCCACGGGTGCCGAAAGTTTGGCTACGGTTTCCAAACAGGTATATAAAGTCTGATACGCCGATATCTTATCCTTTTCATAACTTCCTTTCCAAAAGCGTCTTCTACACAAGCGCACATACCAGTTGCTCAAATTCTCCTGAACATAATCTGAAATGGCACGTGTAGCCTTGGTAGGCTCGTAATCGGCATAGGCTTCGTCAACGGTTTTAATCAACGAATGTAGTTCCGATAAGATCCACCGATCGATTTCAGGTCTTTCGTTCAGCGGAATTTCCGCCTCTGAATAATCAAAAGCATCGATATTGGCATAAAGGCCAAAGAACGAATAGGTATTGTAAAGTGTTCCGAAGAATTTGCGCTTCACCTCAACGATACCCTCGGTATCGAACTTTAAATTATCCCAAGGGTTCGCATTCGAAATCATGTACCAACGTGTAGCATCCGCCCCATGTTCGTTCATGGTATCGAAGGGATCCACGGCATTGCCCAAGCGCTTTGACATTTTTTTGCCCTCCTTGTCCAACACAAGTCCGTTAGACACTACATTTTTATAGGCTACGGAATCGAAAACCATTGTAGCTATGGCGTGTAAGGTATAGAACCACCCTCTTGTCTGGTCGACCCCTTCGGCAATAAAGTCGGCAGGATAGGTCTTGCCCTCATCGATCAAGTCTTTGTTTTCAAATGGATAATGCCATTGGGCATAAGGCATGGAACCACTATCGAACCAAACATCGATCAGATCACTTTCGCGCTTCATCGGTTTGCCCGAAGCGGAAACCAAAACCACCTGATCAACGATATTCTTGTGAAGGTCTATTTTTTCATAGTTTTCGTCAGATAGGTCACCAACCACGAAATCGTCAAAAATATCCTTTTCCATTACACCGGCAGCCACGGCCTTTGCCATTTCCGACTTCAGTTCGGCCACGGATCCAATGATCATTTCCTCTTTTCCGTCTTCGGTCCTCCAAATAGGAAGTGGTATGCCCCAATACCTAGACCTAGAAAGGTTCCAGTCATTGGCATTCGCCAACCAGTTACCAAAACGGCCTTCCCCGGTAGATTTCGGCTTCCAATTAATGGTTTGGTTCAAGGCGAACATACGATCCTTCACATCGCTGATCTTAATAAACCATGAATCTAAGGGGTAATATAAAATAGGCTTATCGGTACGCCAGCAGTTGGGATAACTGTGTACGTACTTCTCCACCTTAAATGCTTTGTTCTCTTCTTTGAGCTTTATGGCAATTTCCACATCGACCGAACGTTCGGGCTCTTCCCCTGCCGTATAATATTCGTTTTTAACATATTTGCCCCCGAACTCTTTCATTTCAGGACGGAACTTCCCTTGCAAATCTACCAATGGAACCGGATTTTTATTTTCATCCAATACCAATAGGGGGGGAACTTCGGGCACAGCCTGTTTGGCCACCAAGGCATCATCGGCACCAAAAGTAGGGGCCGTATGTACAATACCGGTACCGTCTTCCGTAGTTACGAAATCACCGGCAATTACACGAAATGCATTTTCAGGGTTTTGATAAGGAAGTGCATACTCAAGGAGTTGCTCATATCGAATACCCACTAAATCTTTTCCCGCGAATTCCGATAAAACTCTATAAGGAGTCTTATTACTTATATTCTGGATATCGGCATCCTTTAAAAGCTGAACAGTTTCATCGTCAAAATCATATCCATGTTTAGAAAATTCTGTTTTCAAATCATACTTCTTTCTTTTCTCACCAACTAGGATATCGAAAAAAGTCTGAAATTGTTCTTTAATTAAATTCTTACCACAAATAAGATTTATTCGATTATCTCCATCAATTTTTGCATCCAATTGCGAAACCTCAATTGAATTAGGAACTTGAAAAAAAGTTTTTTTGTCGAACTGTTTTTTTACCAAATTTTTAGCCAATATTACCTTGGTAGGCTGGAAAGTATACTGGTTGTAAGTTTCTACCAAGACATATTCTATTTTTGGCCCTACGGTCAACGCGGTGTTCGAAGGCAGTGTCCATGGGGTGGTCGTCCACGCCAAGAAATATACATCACCCTCATTCTGGAGAAAATCGGGCAGCGATTCTTCTATCGTCTTAAATTGTGCCACTACCGTAGTATCGGTCACATCTTGATATGTACCCGGTTGGTTAAGCTCATGCGAACTTAAGCCCGTACCCGCCTTAGGTGAATACGGCTGTATCGTGTACCCCTTATAGATCAAGCCTTTGTCGTATATCTGCTTCAATAACCACCAAACAGACTCCATATATTTTGGCTTGTAGGTAATATATGGGTCGTTCATGTCTACCCAATAGCCTACTTGTTCGGTCATTCGGTTCCACACATCGGTATAGCGCATAACCGCCTTCTTGCAGGCCGCATTATATTCTTCTACGGATATTTTTTTACCGATATCCTCCTTGGTTATCCCCAATTCTTTCTCTACACCCAGTTCAATAGGCAATCCGTGTGTATCCCAACCGGCCTTACGCTTCACTTGAAAACCCTTCATGGTCTTGTACCTCGGAAAGATATCCTTGATCGTTCGCGCCATGACATGGTGGATCCCTGGCATACCGTTTGCCGACGGCGGACCTTCATAAAAAACATAACTAGGTTTACCCTCCCTAGAGGAAATACTTTTCTCGAAAATCTGGTTTTGCTTCCAATAATCGAGTATATCTTCAGCTACTTTGGGCAAATCCAATCCTTTATATTCCGCAAACTTCATAATAAGTGGCTCTACTGCATTAATTTAAGGCTGCAAAATTAGCAATTTTTACCCGAATTAAGTCGATTTGAAAGAATTGAAATACGCCGTATTAAACAAGCTTGTAAGAAAATGTTAAAATATAGCGTCTAAAATGTCGTTTCATACGTATATTCAGAAAACAATTAAACAAAAACTTTAAACACAAAATCATGAAAAAAGTAATTTTAAGTTCCGTTTTGATGCTTGCCCTAAGTATCTCTTTCGTTTCTTGTAGAGACGCCGCAGACAAAGCAAAAAGCGCTAGCGACGAAGCTGGTGCCGCAATGGAACAAGCTGGCGAGGATGCCAAAGAAATGGGCACCGAAGCCATGGAAGACGCCAAAGAAGCTGGTAGCGAAGCTATGGAGCAGGCCGAAGAAGCCGGTGAAGAAATCAAAGCTGGTGCAGAAGATGCCGCCAACGACCTAAAATCAAAAGCTGAAGAAGCTGGTGACGACATCAAGGAAAAAGCCAATGAAGCTGCCAGTGATGTTAAAGATGCCGCCAACGATGCTACGGACAAGGCCAAAGACGCCGCCAACAGTGCTGCTGACAAAGCCAAGGCTGCCGTCAACTAATATATCTTATACATATTACAACGAAAGCCCCCCGACCAATGGTCGGGGGGCTTTATTTTTTTTAACAGGCCAGCACTAAAACCGATAGTCGACTCCCAATACCAAGTTAACACCTGGCGCCACAATACCCGAAGAATATGAACGATAACGCTGATCCGTAATATTTTCAACTCCAAGGGAAGTTTTTAATGCGTTGGTAATAGCATACTGTGCGCGTAAATTGAGGGTGTACCAAGAAGGGGAGAAAGGATTGCCCTCTTCATCGACCGCATAGATATATGTTTTACTTCTTTCGGAAGTCGCCAAATCACCATAGGAAATCTCGCCATTATAATTCAGGAACAAATCGGCCGTTAGCTTCTGGCCTTTGTAAATGAAGTGCAAATCGCCGAAAGTAGGTGCCACATGCCTTCCCGGAGATTCCGTACCGTCATCTTCCTCTTCGATACCCTCCGTAAGCGTAAGGTTGGCCACGGCCGAGAGCTTATCCCCAAAAAACACCTCAGCCCCAAACTCAAGCCCGTATACATAGGCCTTAGCGGCATTCTGTATGGCCTGCACACTACTGAGTTCCCCATTGTACATAATGGCATCTTCCCCATTGAACTTATAGTCCCTTCGTACCAATGCATCTACCAAGTAGGTATAAAAAGCGGCACTTTTAAGCACCACCCGGTCATTAAAGTTTTTCTGTACCCCCAGTTCCACGTTATAGGCATACTCCGGTTCCAAATCGGGATTGGGCACCACTACCGCCCCAGGTTCCGAGTCAAATATCTTGCCTACATCGTCAAGGTTCGGCGCCCTAAAACCGGTAGAGCCGTTCAAGGTAATCTGTAAATCGGCCTTGGGGAACCAACTAAAACCGATGCTTCCCGTCAATGCCCCATTATCAAGCATTGCATCATCGAAAGGGAAGGGGTAGAAGGTTTTGTCGAAAACGGCATTGATCCAGACGTGACTGTACCTAAGGCCCGACAAAAGGGTAAAATTAGGCTTTGCCCTATACTCCCCGTTCACATAACCGGCCAAGGTTTGCCAAGTGGCGCCATCGGGATAGCGCGAAGCGCCCTCGACCAGCTCCTTGGTTTCAATATTTACCTGCTCTCCCGTTGACCCGACCTTGTTGAAGATATATTCCCCTCCATAGTACAAGCGAAGGTCTCCGATTTTCTTGTTTTCAAAATCGACATTCGCAGAAAGGGCATCTACTTTTTCTTCAGTGGTGTAACGTAGCAGATCTCCAAAATCACGATCATTTCTACTCTCCTCAAAATGTTGGTAGGCAGTAGTTATTTTTAATCCGTCGTAAAAAATACCTTTCCCCCTTTTGCTCATCTGCAAATTGCCCATAAACCATTTTTGTGGCCCATAGAACCATTCCGCCGACCGAAGTCCGTCACCTGCCTTATTCGGGCGTATCAAGCGATCGTACCTAGCGTAATCGGAGGTTTCGGAATAGTGTAGCCCAAGCTTGTGCTCCCAAGTATTGTTAGGTGTATAGGCTATTTTTTGCATTAGGTTAAGTTGACTATAGCCTGTTGGGGTTTGTTTTTTAGGATTTTCATTAGGAAGCAAGACATCCGTACCGTTCAAGCTGCCGACAAAGTTTTTTCTAAGATAGGATTCCGGACCGTGGCCCCCCATTTTTAAATCACCAAAATCATTATAGGAAGCACTGGTCAAAAACGCCCACCTCCTTTTTCCCAAATTAAAATCGAAATGAAAGGTATTCTCAGAATTGGCCGAAGCAAAACGATACTTGGCCCCACCTGAGAACGAAAGACTGTCGGAGGTTGAAAATTCGGCCTTTTTGGTATAAAAATTCATTACCCCGCCTATGGCATCACTACCATAAATTACAGAGCCCGGACCAAAGATAACTTCAGTGTTCTGTATGGTGTATGGGTCAATGGAGATTACATTCTGCAGATTCCCTCCCCTAAAAATGGCATTGTTCATACGTACCCCATCTACCGACAACAACAAGCGGTTGGTAGCAAAGCCCCGTATCATAGGGCTCCCTCCCCCCAATTGACTCTTTTGAACGAATACCTTTCCACTGCTTTGCAACAGGTCTGCCGAAGTCTGTGGGTTAGTAAAGGCGATATCACGGGCGTTGATGACCGCAATCTTGTTGGGAATATCTTTTTTCTGCTGTTCCCACTTCGACACCGACATCACCACCTCATCAAGCTCTTCGGCCTTCACGCTCAAAAAAAATCGGTCTCCATGCCTTTGTATCTGGGCTTTTGTAGTTCTTCCGAGTTGATAACTCAAGTGCCGAAAGGTAATACGTTCGTCAACCCCGAACACCTTCAAGTCTACCTTACCGTCAAAGTCGGTCAATGCCGTTTTCGTTCGATCGTAATTATATATGGCCACATTGGAAATAGGTTCACGGGTATCAAAATCCAAGACCGTTACCTCTTGGGAAAAGACAACTTGGGCACACAAAAAAATAAGCAAAAACAGAACTTTGTTCATACTAGCTGAATACTTCGTTTAAGATGGCCAGGGATTTTGGTTTTCTAAACCCCTGTAAATGCAACTCGTAAAACAGCACAAGCGATTGTAAAAGTTCTTGACGGTTGCCTTTATTCATTTTGATATGATGTATCCCATCAAAATTTATGCCCAAGAAGGTTTTAAAGTAGGTAAGATTTTCCCCACTAAGAATAGGGTTCAACGATGGCGTATCGGTAAACTCCCCTTCGAGCAAATCAAAACTACTTGCGCCCATCTGTTCGGTATCTGGGTAAAAGCCCAAATATTTGGTAAGCCGAATCAAAAAGTAAATATGGAAATTAGCAAAATCAACCTGTGTATCAAGCCATTGCAAGCTTACCTCTATAAACTCGAAAAGCGAAGGGTTGGGCTCTTCCTCGTGAATGCTGTTGGCCAACATTTCAGAGAGAAACATGGTCATGGCATTTTTTGAGATATCGGAATGCAGCGTCTGGTACGCATAATGTATCTTCGCCTCCCGTATACTTTCGAGGGCTCCCTTATTTCTATGGTTGGCAACAATCTCCAACTGGGTCAAGGGTTGAAAATAGGCCGATTTCAATTTTCCCTTTTTCGATGCCAGAACCCCTCGCAGCAAATAGGGTTTTACCCCATCGGAAACCGTAAAAGCCTTTACGATCAAGCTCGTGTCGCCATATTTAAGCGAAGAAAGTACTATAGCTTTGGTGGTTAGCTGCATTTATGTGATAGGGTTTAGCACAAATATAGCTTTAAAATCTACGTAGTGGAAAACACGGTCAACCCTAAAAAGACCCGTAACTTTCAAAAGCTACGGGTCTCGTCTATTTACTATTATTAAGTTACCTATTAAATCACCCCTTGGGCCAACATGGCATCGGCAACTTTTACAAAACCAGCGATGTTTGCGCCTTTTACATAGTTACAGTAGCCATCGTCTTCTTTACCGTATTTGATGCAAGAATCGTGAATTTCCTTCATGATATCACGGAGTCGTTCATCGACCTCTTCCCTTGTCCAGCTGATACGCAATGAGTTTTGCGACATTTCCAGACCTGAGGTTGCCACGCCCCCGGCATTAGAAGCCTTGCCTGGTGCGAACAAAATTTTGGCTTCGTGGAATTTATGCACGGCATCCGCATTACACGGCATATTGGCTCCCTCGACCACGCAGATACAACCGTTTTTCAACAAAGCTTCCGCATCGTGCTTTGTTAACTCGTTCTGGGTAGCACAAGGAAGGGCTATATCACATTTTACGTTCCAAGGCGTCTTACCCTTATGATACTGCGCCCCACTGTATTTTTCCACATATTCCGAAATCCTACCGCGTTTATTGTTCTTAAGATCCATTACATAGTCCAATTTCTCGACATCGATACCTTCTGGATCGTAGATATACCCGGCAGAATCGGAAAGTGTAACCACCTTACCGCCTAGCTGCAACACTTTTTCCGCCGCGTATTGCGCCACGTTACCGGATCCCGAAATAACCACGGTTTTACCTTCAAAACTTTCATTTTTGGTGTTGAGCATACTTTCTGCAAAATATACCGTTCCATACCCTGTAGCTTCCGGACGGATCCTAGAGCCTCCCCATGAGAGTCCCTTTCCCGTCAATACCCCGGTAAACTCATTTCTAATTTTCTTGTACATACCGAACAAGAACCCGATTTCACGGGCGCCAACACCGATATCTCCCGCAGGCACATCGGTATTCGGGCCGATATGACGGCAAAGCTCCGTCATAAACGCATGGCAAAAGCGCATAACCTCATCGTCTGACTTGCCCTTCGGGTCAAAATCGGAGCCTCCTTTACCACCGCCCATAGGCAAGGTCGTAAGACTGTTCTTGAACACCTGTTCGAAAGCTAGGAATTTTAAGATACTGGCATTTACGGAAGGATGAAAACGCAAACCTCCTTTATATGGACCAATGGCTGAGTTCATCTGAACGCGATATCCCCTGTTTACATGGATAACACCTTCATCGTCTACCCATGCCACCCTAAACGATATCAGCCTTTCGGGCTCTACCATTCGGGTCAAGATATTTTTGCCCTTGTATATTTCATTTTCCGCAATGTATGGGATTACCGTCTCAGCAACCTCTTGCACCGCTTGAATGAACTCGGGCTCATGTCCGTTTCGCTTTTTGACTTCATCCATGAAGTCTTTAATTTTTGAATCCATAAACAGATGTCCTATAGAATTATTTTGTTAGATTTTGATAGTCTCGGTAAAATTATGTTATTATTAAGAATAAAAAAGCCGATTTTTCAAAAAATCCCCCGTGACGCTTATCCTATAGCCTGCTCCAAATCGGCTATCAAATCGTCCTTATCTTCGATACCCACACTCAAGCGGATCAAAGCATCGACCACCCCGCTCTTCTCCCGTTCTTCTTTGGGTATACTCGCATGGGTCATACTGGCCGGATGTCCTGCCAAACTCTCCACCCCTCCCAAGGATTCGGCCAAGGTGAACAATTTAAGCCGCTCAACTATCTTTATAGCCTCCTCATAACTACTGCCCTTTGTTACAAAGGAAATCATGCCCCCGTATCCGTTCATTTGACTTTTGGCGACTTCATGGTTGGGGTGGCTCTCAAAACCGGGCCAATACACCTTTTCGATTTTGGGATGATTTTCCAAATATCGCGCAACGGCTTCGCCGTTCTCACAATGGCGCTGCATACGCACATGCAATGTTTTTATACCTCTCAAAATCAAAAAGCTATCCATAGGTCCACATACCGCCCCACTAGCATTCTGGATGAAATAAAGTTGGTCTGCCAGTTCTTTGTTCTTAACGACCAAGGCCCCTGCGACCACATCGCTATGCCCGCCTAAATATTTGGTCGCGGAATGCATAACGATATCCGCCCCCAAATCCAAGGGAGTCTGCAAATACGGTGTGGCAAATGTATTATCTACCGCTAACAACACATTGTGTTTTTTGGCAACTGCGGCCACCGCCTTTATATCTATAATATTCATCATAGGGTTGGTCGGGGTCTCGACCCATATCAACTTCGTATTTCCTGTAATGGCCGCTTCGATGGTATCGGTATCTTGCATGCCGACAAAATTGAATTTTATGCCATATTTCTCGAATATCTGTTTGAACAATCGGTAGCTTCCCCCGTATAAGTCGTTTGTTGAAACCACCTCATCACCTGGGCCAAGTAATTTTATAACGGCATCAATAGCCGCCAAGCCACTTGCAAAGGCCAAACCATAGGTGCCATTCTCAATGCTGGCCAATGAATTCTCCAATGCCGTTCGGGTGGGGTTGGCACTTCGCGAATACTCGTAGCCCTTATGTCCACCAGGAGTGGTCTGTGCATAGGTAGATGTTTGATAAATAGGAGGCATAACGGCGCCATAGGCCTTGTCTGGCTGCTGCCCTCCGTGTATTGTCTTACTGTTGAATTTTAACGTTTTTTCGCCCATTTTTTATATTTATTCGTTCAAATCTATCATTATCTTTGATGCTGGACAATCCAGCTTATTTTTATTCTACCCCAACTAAATTTCACTATGAGAACCCAAGTTACCTATATCATTTTACTTTTGGTATTTGTCGGCTGCCAAAAAGAAAACAAACTGACCTTTGAGACCTTAAACCTCGATGAGACACGCTGTTCGGAGTGTCCGACGGTTGAAATACAGATTCCAAAAGCCCTTGAGAATTCAAAGATGGCCAAGACGATCAATACCGCCCTGAAAGAAGAAATCATTGAAACCCTAAACTACGACGATGAGCTAGAGGCATCATCGATAAAAGATGCCGTTGAATCTTTTAGCAATGGCTATTGGGAGCTTAAAAAGCTATACCCCGAAGAGGCTACCCGTTGGGAGGCCAATATAGAAGGTAAGGTGTCGTATGAAGACAACGACTTTCTTACCATTGAGCTAAATTCCTATATTTTCACCGGAGGCGCCCACGGTTACGGCTCTCAGCGTTTTTTGAATTTTGACAAGCACAAAGCCAAAGAACTGGAGAACTGGCAACTTTTTCAAGACCGTAAAGATTTTGAAAAGTTCGCCGAACAAAAATTCAGGGACCAAGAACACATCCCCCAAGACAGTCCGATCAATAGTACCGGGTTTATGTTCGATAGCGATGTATTCCACTTGCCTGAAAACATCGGGTTTACCGAAGAAGGCATAAGGTTGTTATACAACCCTTATGAGGTGGCGTCCTATGCGGATGGCCCCATAGTTCTAACCTTACCATTCTCAGAAATAAAACCATATTTGGCCAAAAACAAATCGTAAATATTACTTTCCTACCACTTTGAGCAAGGCGATAATGGCAGCGGCATGCAATCCTTCGTGATACAAGTTAAAGGTAAGTGCATCTTCAGCCGATGTTAAGGTAACCCCCGCACTGGTAGTATAGGTAGTGTAGTCTTGAAAAAGACCTGCCTCGTAGTCTTCCTTGGCCCATTCTACCGTAGAGATCAAGAAATCGGCAATAAGCTTCATTTCTTCCTCCGTGGCAGTTCCGTCAGGCTTGGTGCCCTTCATAAACTTTTCAACAAGCTCACCGGGAACCCGCATTTGAAGCTTACCCAATTTGTATACCAATATTTGTGTAGTGATTACGGTATGGGCAATATTCCACCAAACGTTATTGTTGAAACCCTTGGGTATTTCAAGCAGTTGCTCCTTAGGGATTTCGGTAAGTATCTTATAAAGACGTTTTCTGTTCTCTAGAGTAACATCAAAAATTTTCTCCACGGCAATTGAATTTTAATAGTAGGCCCCAAAAATAGTACAATTGAACTGAATTGGGTTTCTTTGCAAAGTGAATTTATGTTAAGAAGAATGAAAAAGATTTACTACCTCTCCACCTGTGACACCTGTAAAAGAATACTCAAGGAATTAGCGCCCTTAGATGGCATTGCCCTTCAAGATATCAAAACGGAGGCCATGACGCCCGAACAGGTAGAACAAATGCAAGCACTTGCCGGAAGCTACGAAGCCTTGTTCAGCAAACGCGCCCGCCTTTACCGACAACTGGGACTACACGAAAAGCAGCCTTCGGAAAGCGAGTTGAAAGATTTGATCCTAAAGCACTATACTTTTCTGAAACGGCCGGTCATCATTGTAGACGGGCAAATTTTTGTGGGGAACAGCAAAAAAACAGTTGAAGAAGCCAAAGTCGCCTTACACCATTGAGCCGGCGCACACTAGCCATATTGGCCGCCATCGGCGCAACCATAATCTACGCCTTGAACCATACGATTGCCAAAGGGGTAATGCCGAACCATGTACAGCCCTTTGGGTTTATCATGTTGCGGGTCATTGGCGCATCGATATTGTTTTGGAGCGTTTCCTTCTTTGGCCCCAAGGAAAAGATTGAAAAAAAGGATTATCCGAGAATGTTCATCTGCGCGCTTTTGGGCATGGGCCTCAATATGCTGGTGTTCTTCAAGGGCCTTTCTTTATCTACCCCTATCAATAGCGCTGTCTTAATCACCACCACACCGATTATAGTGGTATTGCTCTCGGCGGTTTTGATCAAGGAAAAAATCATACCCCAAAAAATGATAGGTATCTTGATAGGCCTTTTAGGCGCACTTGGACTTATCTTTTTCGGAACGGAACTAAGAGCGGACGCCCCCAATATTCCCTTGGGAAATTTTCTGATTTTTATGAATTCGGTATTCTACGGTTCATACCTGATCGGAGCAAAAACCTTAATTGCCAAGTACCACCCCTTTACCTTTATGAAATGGCTTTTTACCATCGGCATATTTATCTGTCTTCCGTTCGGATATCATGAACTTATGGCCATAGACTGGCCCAACCTACCTTTTGAAGCCTTGTGGAAAATTGCATTTGTAGTTTTAGGAACTACATTTTGCACCTATCTATTCAACATTTTTGCCTTGACCCAGTTGAAAGCCTCTACCCTAAGTGCCTTTGTATACATTCAACCCTTAATAGGCATCCTCTTTGCAGTGGCCACAGGGCAGGACAAACTTACCACACTTAAAATACTCGCTGGTTGCTTGGTATTTTTAGGCGTATACTTGGCCAGTAAAAAACCTAAACCAAATCCCTTGGAGCCTTAGCGAACCTTCTAGTATCCTCTTTGGTCAATACCTTAAACCCTTCGGCCTTTTCAATAGCACTGAATTTTTCCAACAAATCGTTGGTCAAACCGGTGAGCTTACGGGTCTTCAGGTCAATCCAGGCACCCATCATTTCACAATGGGCAAAATTCCTTCCCTTATAATCGTAAAAATTATGATGGAATTCAAAGAACTGTGCATCTTCGCTCATTCCCATAATTTCCATGGAAACCTTTACGGGCTTACCGGGAAAAGCCTCTTTGAAGTAGTACATATGTTCGTAAAAAACCACCGGACCGATCTCTCTCTCCAATAGTGTTCGATGGCTAAAACCGATTTCGGTCAAATAACTCATCCGTGTGTGGCTCATAAAATTCAGATAAGCAGAATTGGCCAAATGCCGGTTTGCGTCAACATCGCTCCAGCGAATTTCAAACTCTTTTAGATACATATTTTGCGAATTAATTTCTTATGCATGCATAAGAATAGCAAAAATACCATAGTTTTGAAAAACAAAGGAATTTCTAGCCTTAAAGTTTACTGCTAATTTAATTCTATCTAATACCGATACATATGAGTGCTAAACCTTCATTTATAGACGAATTGGCGCTGCCAGCCATTGCAGCCCCCATGTTTTTGATATCAAGCCCAAAACTGGTTGTAGAATGTTGTAAAAACGGTATTGTCGGAACATTTCCCGCCCTTAACCAGCGCACTAGCGAGGGTTTTGAAGAGTGGCTTATCGAGATCAAAACCGAACTTGAAAATTTTGAAAAAGAAACCGGTAAGAAGCCAGCGCCCTATGGCGTAAACCTTATTGTACACCCGACCAACCCAAGGCTCGAGGCCGATGTAAGACTCTGCATAAAACATAAAGTCCCCCTGGTCATCACCTCTCTTGGGGCGGTCTCCAAGGTGGTTGATGCCATTCATAGTTATGGCGGACTCGTATTTCACGATATCATCAAAAAACGTCATGCGGAAAAGGCCCAGGAAGCTGGGGTCGATGGCTTGATCCTAGTTGCCGCAGGTGCAGGCGGGCATGCAGGTACGACCAACCCAATGCCATTGGTTTCCGAAATAAAGAAATTTTTTCACAAGACCATCATTCTTTCAGGATGTATCAGTACGGGGCGCGATATTGCCTCTGCACTACAAATGGGCGCCGACTTGGCCTATATGGGCACGCGCTTTATCAATACCGAAGAAAGCAAGGCATCTCCCGAATACAAAAAGATGATCATTGATGCCGGAGCGAATGACGTAGTCTATACGGCTGCCATTTCAGGGGTTCATGCCAATTTTCTAGGGGCAAGCCTAAAAGCGGCGGGACTGACCGAGGAAGACCTTAAAAAGGACAGGAAAATCGATTTTGGGAAAGAGCTCGATACCGAGGCCAAAGCATGGAAGACCATTTGGTCGGCAGGTCAAGGTTCGGCCTTGATCGACAATACGCTTCCGGTTTCAGAGTTGATTTCCCAACTAAAAAGCGAATTCAAATCGGCCATTGAAGAACAAATAAAGGTATTGGAAAAATATCCGAAGTAAAACCAATTAAAAGTTTGCAAGGGACCCTCGTGGAATCAACTCTCTCGGCGGTCCCTTATTTTATTGACCAGGCTTTTACACCTGCCGATTCCCTAGCCCTCAAATCGGCCAAAAACCGATGGACTTGACTTACCGCCATCGACCCTTCGCCTACCGCGGAAGCAACCCGCTTTACAGAACCCTTGCGCACATCGCCCACCGCGAAAAAACCCGGTATACTAGTCTCTAGGGACTGTGGTTTCCGTTGGCTGTAGATATCGCACATATACAGGTCTTCTTCATTAATTCCCGGCCCTGTACAAACAAAACCTTTTTCATCGGTGGCCACAATGCCCTCCAACCATTCGGTACATGGTTTGGCCCCTATAAAGGTAAACAGGTTGGTAATGTTCATTTCGGTTTCCTGGCCATCCTTTTTACGCAATACAAGCGATTCCAAATGATGATCTCCTTTCAATTCGGTTACTTGGGCGTTCAATTGCACGTAAATATTAGGTGCCGCCTCAATGCGCTGTACGAGATAATCGCTCATTTTCGCCCCGAGGTCACCTCCCCGTAATACCACATGTACCTCTTTGGCATAATCGGCAAGAAACAATGCAGCCTGACCAGCCGAATTTCCTCCTCCCACAACGCCTACCAATTCACTTTTGCAAGCCGATGCATTCATCCCCGTAGCGGAATAATACACCCCGCTACCTTCGTATTTTTGAATGGTATCAATAGGTAATTGCCGATAATTGGCTCCCGTAGCCGCCATTAACGACTTTGCCTTTATTACTTTTCCGTTAGTGGCCGAAAGCACAAAATGGTTGCCCGTATGCTCTATTTTTTCCGCCCTATGGGGAATGGAAATATTACAACCGAACTTCTGGGCCTGTACATAGGCCCGATTCGCAAGGTCACGCCCCGATATTCCCGTAGGAAATCCCAAATAATTCTCGATTTTAGAGCTCTTTCCGGCCTGGCCTCCCGGGGCATTGCTATCTATGGTAACGACACTTAATCCTTCAGAAGCCGCATAGACACTGGCCGCCAAGCCCGATGGACCTGCGCCGATGACCAACAGGTCGAATATCTTGTCTTCAAAATCCATTAACACCCCAGAAAAACGGGCCACTTCATCTAAGGAAGGTTTCATATGAAGCTGGCCTCCGTTGCAGATCATAAGAGGCAGATCCTTTTCGGAAAGGTCAAAATTTTTGAGCAAATCATTGGCTTCCGAAGTTTGATCTACATCTAAAAAGTTATACCAGATATAGTTCTTATCCATAAAATCGCGAATGGCGTAGGCCTCTTTTGAGTTGCCCGACCCTACCAACTTGATACCTCCTACGTACTCGTTCAAAATGGTATCTTGACGCTGCAAAAAAGCATTAAGCAGCAAATCACTTAGATTACTATGTTTGGCTATGGCCTCTTTTAATTTATAGGGACTCACCCTAAGAAGCTCCGAACCCGCTTTGGCAACGGCCCTAAACTGCGCTCCGCGATCAGATAACATTCCACTATCTCCCGAAAACTCGTTCTTACCATGTACAACTATTACTTTTTTTTCATTGTTAGGGTTGAGTATGGCAATTTCTCCTTCGAGTACAACGAAGAAATCATACCTCAGTTGGCCTAAATCGAATACTACCGCTTCTTCGTTATAGTGTTCAATATTCCCATATCCCTTTAAAATATTGACATGGCTTTGGGGCAATTGCGGAAATCTGGGATCATTCATAATTTAATATCTAGCGATTTGTTCATCTTCATAGCACCAAAGCCATCTTTCGTTAGGTTCTGCACTACTTATTACGGGGTGCCCACTTGAATGGGCGTGCTTGCTGGCGTGTCGATTGGGTGAACTGTCACAACAAAGTGTAACGCCGCAAGATTGACAGGTACGTAAATGAACCCAACTATCTCCGGTTTCCACACATTTGGCACATTCCTGTGCCTTTGCCTGTTTTACTTCCGTGATCTGATTTAAATGACCACATTTTTGGGCTATTTTTGACATGCTTAAATTTACAATAAAGTTTCACACGGCCGTTTTCCTTAATATCATTTTATATATCTTGCCAAAATGCCTTTAGTTACCTCACATTACAATCCCCCCTTTATATTTAAGAACGGACATCTCTCTACAGTATATTCCGGTCTTTTTAGACGCATAAAAGGAGTACAGCAAACCCGAGAACGCATTGAGCTTGACGATGGGGATTTTATGGATTTGGACTGGAGCTATGCCAAAATTGCCTCAGAAAAAGTGGTGATACTATTGCACGGCCTAGAAGGCAATGCCCAACGCCCCTATATCACAGGAAGCGCCAAAGCCTTTAATGCAGATGGTATCGATGCATGCGCCGTAAATTTCAGGGGATGCAGCGGTGAAACCAACCGCTTGTTTCGTTCGTACCATTCCGGTGCCACCGAAGACCTCGACGCCGTTGTTCAACATATCGTAAAAAACAAAAACTATTCTGAAATTTATATAAAAGGCGTTAGTCTGGGCGGAAATATGGCCCTAAAATATGCCGGAGAAGCAAGGGACTTGCCCCCTGAGCTAAAAGCGGTAATCGGTGTGTCGGTTCCCTGTGACCTTTACAGCTCGCTCAGAGCGCTCCTATCGCCCAACAACTACCTCTATGCCAAACGTTTCAAAAAACATTTGGTCGAAAAATTATATCCCAAACAAAAGATGTTTCCCAATAACATATCAATGGAGGATATCACGAATATTAAAACCTTAAAAGACTTTGACGACATCTATACGAGCAGGGCACACGGTTTTAAAAACGCCATTGATTATTACCAACAATGCAGTTGCAGACAGTTCTTGCCCGACATAAAAATCCCTACCTTAATCATCAATGCCAAAAACGATTCTTTTTTGGGCGAGGAATGTTATCCGGTGACCGAAGCCAACAAAAATCGGCATCTGTATTTAAACCTTCCCGATTATGGGGGTCATGTGGGCTTCGTAAGCTCTTCAAACTTTTATTACTCCGAAAAAACAGCAATTAAATTTGTGCAAGACATGGTTTAAATTTAGTGATTCGCTATATTAGTGCCGCAAACAAAAAGCCACAATAAAGGCTTGAATATTGAAATAAGGCATAAAATGAAAAAATTATTAAGCGTATTGGCACTAGGTGCACTACTAGCCAGTTGTGGCGAAGAAAAAAAAGAAGAAAAAAAGGGTGGTTTTGAAATGAACCGTACCAAAACCGAAACCAAAGCGGTAGAAGCTAAATCCGAAGGTGTTCCGGTAGACATGGACAACCAAGGTGTAGGCCCGTATAAAGATATTTCCTTTGATGCCGATATCAATGCCGAGTTGGCCACTGCCGGTGAAGCCAAGTTCAAAGCGGTTTGTACGGCTTGTCACATGGTCGATAAACGTTTGATAGGCCCAGCACTAAAAGGTGTTTACGAAAGAAGGAGTCCGGCTTGGGTTATGAACATGATCGCCAACCCTGATAAAATGTTGAAAGAAGACCCGATTGCTAAAGCACTTCTAAAAGAATACAACAACGCCATAATGTTGAACCAAAATCTTTCTGACGAAGATACAAGAGCGGTTGCGGAATACTTGCGCACCCTTTAAGGTCGACATTTTTTATATTATTATGCCGTTATCCTTCTATCTTAGGGTAACGGCATACTTTTTTTGAATATATTAGAGGTTCTTAACCCATCCAAAAAAACATTTACATTGAAACTACTACGCCATTTTTTTACTACCATTATTATTTTTTCGTGTACGGGCACGTCTTTTTCCCAAAAGATAAAGCCAAAGAAAGTAAAGGAAACCATGCAACGTGTTGCCGATTGGCAAATTGACCACTTTGACGGATTGTACAGCGACCATAAGAAGCCACATCACCCATTGGACTGGACCAATGGCGCACTCTATGTAGGCATGGTCAAATGGGCCGCTATGGCAGACAACGATAGTTATTACGAATGGCTAAAGAAGATAGGTGAAGAAAACGCCTGGCAATTGTACAGAAGAAAATACCACGCAGACGACCATACGGTTGGTCAAATGTATATTGAGCTGTATCGAAAATACAAAGACGAAAAAATGATTGCCCCTACCAAAGAGCAATTCAATTTTTTAATGTACCACCCCTCACAAAGTGTCTTAAATTGGGCTACCCCATACCACCAAGACCGTTGGAACTGGTGTGATGCCCTTTTTATGTCTCCCCCTGTATGGGCTAAATTGTATAAGGTTACGGGCGAAGAAAAATACCTAGATTTCATGCTTTCCGAGTTTAAGGCTTCCACCGATTTTCTTTTTGATAAGGAAGAGAGCCTATATTACCGTGACGAACGATACTTCGACAAATTGGACAATGGCACTAAAGTATTTTGGTCTAGAGGAAACGGCTGGGTATTTGCCGGTCTTGTCAATATCATGAACGAACTTGACCCACAGAGTGAAGCCTACGCCTATTTCTTGGACATCTATAAAAAAATGGCCGAAAAATTAATTGCGATACAGACTTCCGAAGGGCATTGGGCCATGAGCCTGTTGGGACAAGAGTTTTACCCTACCCCAGAAACAAGCGGATCATCTTTTTACGTGTACGGCCTGGCATGGGGTATCAACAATGGGATACTGGACAAAAAGACTTACGAACCGGCCGTAAAAAAAGGCTGGAACGCCATGGTAAGCCATGTAACAAAAGACGGTATGCTAGGCTATGTGCAACCTATTGGCGCAGCCCCAGGAAAAGCTTGGCCCGATAAAACCGAAGTATACGGAACAGGGGCTTTCTTAAGTGCAGGCTCTGAAGTATATAAACTTTACGGAGGCGAATAAACACCAACGTATCATATAGATCACGGCCGCTCTAAATATTAGATTTCGATCTCAGGCTTGTCAACGGCAACCTTGTAGGTAGGATCCTCCATAACGTTAACGTCGATAATATCTTCGGCGTTCGCCAATAGACGGATACAATCTTTGCTTAGGTGGCGAAGGTGTACCTTTTTACCGGCTTTGGCATAACGCTCCGTAATCTTATTCAAGGCCTCTATACCCGACATATCGGCCACACGGCTTTCCTTGAAGTCTATAACCACTTCCTTGGGGTCGTTCGCGATATCGAATTTCTCAGAAAATAAGGTCGTTGAGCCAAAGAATAAGGGGCCGTATATTTCATAGTGCTTTACTCCGTTTTCATCGGTATATTTCCTAGCCCGAATACGCTTGGCATTTTCCCAAGAGTAGGCCAATGCAGAGATAATCACACCTAATAGAACGGCAATGGCCAAGTTGTGGGTAATGGCGGTAATCAAGGTTACCAAGACCATAACCACTACATCGGACTTTGGCATCTTTCCAAAAGTCTTAAAGCTCGCCCATTCAAAAGTACCGATGGCCACCATAAACATTAACCCGACCAATGCGGCCATAGGCAACTGTTCGATAAGACTAGAGCCAAACATGATAAAAACCAATAGCATAATCGCTGCAGTAATACCTGACAAACGTGCCCTAGCTCCTGAAGAGGTATTGATCAAACTCTGACCGATCATAGCGCAACCGCCCATTCCTGACAAGAAACCGGAAAGGATGTTGGCCGTTCCTTGGGCAACGCATTCTTTGTTTCCGCTACCCCTGGTATCCGTAATTTCATCGATAATATTCAAGGTTAACAAACTTTCAATCAAGCCAACACCTGCAACAATGGCGGCGTAAGGGAAAATTATACTAAGTGTTTTAAGCGTCATTGGCAATTGGGGAATGGACAACGGGGGAAAACCACCTTTGATCGTTTCTCCTTCACCCATGGTATCGGCCACGGTAAGGGTGTCAACGCCAAAACCGATAACTATTGCAGAGACTACAACAATGGCCAACAATGAAGAGGGGATGGCCTTGGTCAACTTTGGAAAACCCCAAATGATAACCATGGTCAACAACGTAAGTCCTAGCATAATATACATAGATGGCCCGGTCAACAATTGATCCGTACCCTTTTGATAGAAGTTAGGAAACTGTGCCATAAAAATGATAATGGCCAAACCATTAACAAATCCAAACATTACCGGATGCGGCACCAAGCGAATGAATTTACCCAACCTTAGTACACCGGCCAGAATCTGTAGTACTCCCGCAATGATGACGGTAGCAAAAACATAGTTCAATATGGTTTCGGGCTCAATACCCGGAAACGTGCGTTTCAACTCTAAAATCAATCCGACAAAAATTACGGCTACTGCGCCCGTGGCTCCGGAAATCATACCAGGACGACCTCCGAGAATAGAAGTTACCAAACAAAGAATAAAGGCCGCATATAAACCCGTTAACGGAGAAAACCCCGGAATAAGGGCGAATGCAATGGCCTCTGGAACCAAGGCCAAGGCCACGGTAAGACCCGATAGAATCTCGGTCTTGTAATCTACCTTTTGCTTAAAATCGAATAAATTGAAATACTTCTTCACGACAGTAGGATTTTGAGCGGGCAAAAATACACCAAAATACCCTATAAGCCATAGACTAGGGGATTAAATGCATTTGAAGAAATTACAACTATAAATATCTGAACATCAAAATATTACTATTTAAGCTTATTTCCTTACAAAGAATAGCCCGTAAGAAATATAACAGAAAAACCGATCCTATAAAAAAAGAACCGCCCCAAGCATTGCTGCCCAGGGCGATTCCTAACTAAATAACCAACCAAAAAACGTTTATATATCTCTACTTCTTTTCACCTTCATAATGGGATTGGAAGTCTTTTTTCTCTTTTTTTCAACTGCGCCTTTTCCGGCTTTTAAGTACTGTTGATAGCCTCTTCCCCTAAATTCGTAAACCGTTTTGCTACGGGGGTGATACAGCTCGATAGTACTATCATTAATAACGTACAATTCAAAATAATCATTGCTCGATAAACGGTAGTCCAGTGTTAAAGTTTTGAGCGTTTCATCGTTTTCTATGTCATACACCGAGTAATTCCCTTCAAAATCCCACTGAAGGTCTACCAAGCGTGTTCCAGGGGCATCGATCGACGATCTAAAATAGCCCGGATTAAACTGTAAAAAGTTCTCGTTGTCAAATTCGTTCAAGGCACCTTCAAGACTTGTATATGTCTTTTCCCAAGCATCATATTCTTGTAAGAAATAGTTGATGTTATCATAGAACACCATGTCATAATCAAAGTTACCCACCTGATATCCCTTTAAAAAATACGAAGTATCGGAGCGTGCATCATAGAGTTCTATGGTATTACCGTTTACGGCAAACACATCTAAAAACCATTGTCCATCTACATCGTGATCGATTTCCACGGCACCACGTACCGTATCGTAAAAACCTACATCGATTCCAAAACCGTTTCCGGTCTTTCCTATCCCTACAATATTATTGTTAGCGTACAAGGTCCCCCTATCAAAGGAAATCGTAAACGCCCGTTGTAAAAAAGGTACTTCCCCATTTCCCCTAGTAGCGTTTATATCAACATACCACAGGTCATATGCGTGTAGCACTTGACTTGTATTGTATACGGGTTCATCTATATATTCATCTTCAACGATAACTTCAGTGTAGCATGACGTCATTAAAACGCCCATAAGTACGGAGGTCAAAAGTAGTTTTGCTTTCATAATCTTGGTATTATAGTTCACACTTCAAAAATCAATCACCGTGCCAAGTTTTTTAACAAACTGTTAATCAGCACTTAAGGTTTCAATTTTTAAATTAACTAGTTTTGTACCTAGTGAAACCCCAATACCCACAACCAACCATACCATAGTAACTAAGTCATTTATCATAGCACCATGACCAAAAAATTTACAGTATTAGGCGGCGGAAGCTGGGCTACGGCCATTGTAAAAATGCTTTGTGTGAACCAAGAAAAAGTGGGTTGGTACATGCGAAATTCAGATGCCGTAGGTTTTATCAACATTCAAAAACACAACCCCAATTATCTAACATCGGTAACATTTGACACCGATAAACTTGAGCTTACCGACGACATCAACAAGGCGGTCAGCAATTCTGACATTCTCATATTTGCCATACCTTCGGCTTTTCTTGAGGGCGAGTTGCAAAAAATCAAAGGTTCGCTAAAAGATAAAATCGTGTTTTCGGCCATCAAAGGCATTGTACCCGAAACAGGATTGATCGTGGGCGAGCATTTTCACAAAAAATACGGAATACCCTTTGAGAACATTGGCGTTATTGCCGGGCCTTGCCATGCCGAAGAGGTTGCCCTAGAACGTCTATCGTACCTGACCATAGCCTGTGCAGATACGAAAAAAGCCAAATTTGTAGCCAAAAACCTGAGCAGTAGCTACATCAAGACCAAGACCACCAATGATATCATCGGTACGGAATATGCGGCCATGCTAAAGAACATCTATGCCATAGCAGCCGGTATAGCCCATGGCCTTGGTTACGGCGACAATTTTCAGAGCGTACTCATGAGCAATGCCATTCGTGAGATGAAACGCTTTACCAAGCGCATACACAAAATAGACCGCAACATCAACGAGTCGGCTTATTTGGGAGACCTGTTAGTAACCGGTTATTCTACCTTTAGCCGTAACCGCATGTTCGGTAATATGATCGGCAAGGGATACACCGTAAAAAGCGCCCAAATGGAGATGCGTATGGTAGCCGAGGGCTATTATGCCACGGCCAGTGCCTACAAACTGAAATCGAGCTTCAAGAAGAAGGTCAAAACCCCGATTATCGATGCCGTATACGCCGTTCTCTACGAAGGAAAAAGTGCCAGTAAAGTCTTCAAGGGCCTTACCGATAAATTAGATTAACCATACCAGATAAAGGTAAAAAAGAATCGGGCCGCAGTTTACAACTACGGCCCGATTTCCAACTCAACTTATTTTTAAAATTACCCAAATAGGTTATCCACGATCTAGGGAAAAATTAGAATGCTCGTCTAATTCGTTTTCCAAAATCTTTCGCCATGAGACCAGTTGTTCATCGGTTACGGCAAAAATGGATTTAAATTCTTCCAGAATAGGCTCCATTAGCGTTCTCACGCTATCAATGTCAAAGTACAGTCGGCCCGTTCTTCTAATGAAAAAATCCATGGGATTCTGCACCATTTCATAGTCGATGCAGAAACGCAGTTCGGCCTTTGCCAAACGTACGTATTTATCGGTATCGCTAAAACCGTCGTAATTTTCTAGAATCATTTCGGTCTGCTTTCCATAGGTGGTAACCAAGAACCAAGCATCGTGTTTGGTAAAACCATCCCCTTTGATACGGCCGTAAACTTCACTGATGTATTTTTCAACATGCTTGAACTTTTTAAAATCTACGTTGCCACAAAGAAATATCTTCTCGGTATAACACTCTTTTAGTTCGGTACCCTCTTCTTCTTCCATTCTTTTGGCTATGCGATCAACGACCCTTTCCGCCATTTTCCTATACCCGGTAAGCTTACCTCCGGCAATACTTATCAGGCCTGTATCGGAAGTGAATATTTCATCTTTTCTAGAAAGTTCGGAAGCCGATTTTCCCTCTTCATGGATCAAGGGACGCAGACCTGCCCACGATGATATAATATCGTCCATTTCCAGATTGATATCGGGAAACATGTTGTTCACTGCGGATATGAGATAGATGGCATCGGCCAAGTCTGTGCGAACGTTATCCTTGTCCTTATTGTAATTGGTATCGGTAGTACCGATATAGGTCACTTTACCGCGCGGTATTGCAAACATCATTCTACCGTCGGGCACATCAAAATAAACGGATTGCTTTATCGGTAATTTCTTTTTAGGAAAGACCAAATGCACCCCTTTGGTCAGATGTAATTGCTTTCCTTTTTTAGAGTTATTGGTACTTCGCAATTCATCGACCCATGGGCCCGCAGCACTGATCACGTATTTCGATTTAATATTGAAAGTAGCCCCTGAGACCCCGTCTTTTACTTGAACCCCCGCTACTTTTCCATCCTCGTAAATAAAATCCTCAACCGCGGCATAGTTTAAGGCCTGTGCCCCGAACAATAGGCTCGACTTGATATTCTCAATGGTCAATCGCGCATCATCGGTACGGTATTCGGCATAATAGCCGGCGCCTTTCAATATTTTCTTTGGAAGCAAAGGCTCAAGCTTCAAAGCTTCTTTTTTCTCAAGCATTTGACGCTTATCGTCACCGGTTACCTGGGCCAAAATGTCGTATACCTTCAGACCGATTGAAGTCAGCCACTTACCGTATGAACCATTTTCAATAAGGGGAAGCAACATTTTTTCGGGAAGGACCAAATGTGGTGCCAGTTTATGGACGATGGCACGTTCAGATCCGACTTCCTTTACCAGCCAAAAATCGAATTGCTTTAAATATCGCAGTCCGCCATGTATCAATTTGGTCGATTTACTACTGGTTCCGGAGGCAAAATCCCCTTTTTCGACCAAGGCCACTTTGAGTCCACGTGAGGCGGCATCAAGGGCAATCCCCCCGCCTGTAATACCTCCACCGATAACGACAAGATCGTAGGTGCTGGAGGTA
Organism: Zobellia sp. OII3; assembly: GCF_002211465.1. Classification (NCBI taxonomy): domain Bacteria; kingdom Pseudomonadati; phylum Bacteroidota; class Flavobacteriia; order Flavobacteriales; family Flavobacteriaceae; genus Zobellia; species Zobellia sp. OII3. Next base: position 610,496 of record NZ_MWRZ01000001.1, read on the forward strand.
AGCTCGGCAATCGTTTTTGCCCTATCCAAATTTGAAAACCTAATATTTTTCATAATATTCTTTTACTGTATTGCGGTATTATACTGCTGTGTCTTTCTTTTATTGTTCTTCCCATCCTTTGGTTCGCTCTACGGCCTGCTTCCATTTTTTGTAAAGACGTTTCCGTTTTACGCGGTCAAAGGTAGGCTTAAAGATTCTGTTCATAGGTCTATTTTGATCCACATCTTCTTGTTTCCACAGCCCCACTTGAATACCTGCCAAAAACGCGGCACCCATAGCTGTAGACTCTATTACCTCTGGGCGGTGAACCTCAGAATCTAATATATCGGCCTGAAATTGCATTAAATGGTTATTGGCACAAGCACCACCATCTACACGAAGGTTTTTCAACTGAATTCCAGAATCATCTTCCATCGCTTTTAAAATATCTTTGGTCTGGTAAGCCAATGATTCTAAAGTAGCCTTGGCCAAATGTGCCTTACCCGTATCCCTGGTCAATCCAAATACCGCTCCCCTGGCGTACATATCCCAATAGGGCGCTCCCAAACCTGCAAAAGCGGGAACCACATAAACCGGGTTTTCACCTTCAACGGAATCGGCAAGCGCTTCTGTTTCCTTGGCATCTTTAATAATTTCCAATCCGTCGCGAAGCCACTGAATGGCTGCACCTGCAATAAATATGCTTCCTTCAAGTGCATAGTTCACTTTTCCATCCAATCCGTAAGCAATGGTAGTAAGGAGTCCGTTTTTGGAAAATTGAGGTTTTTCCCCTGTATTCATCAACATAAAACAACCGGTTCCATAGGTGTTTTTTGCCGTCCCCTTATTGAAACAGGCCTGTCCGAACAAAGCGGCCTGTTGATCACCGGCAATACCGGCAATCGGAATTTTAACCCCATCGATTTCATAATCACCGAAATGATGTGCCGATGGTTTTACTTCGGGAAGCATCAATTTTGGAATGCCAAGGGCCCTGAGCATCTTATCGTCCCATTTTAGGTTTACGATATCGTAAATCATGGTACGTGATGCATTGGTATAATCTGTAACATGGTTTGCACCATTGGTCATATTCCATACCAACCAAGTATCTACAGTACCCATTAACAAATCACCATTTTCGGCTTTTGCACGTGCCCCTTCTAAATTATCTAAAATCCACTTTACCTTGGTTCCGGAAAAATAAGAATCAATTACAAGTCCGGTAGTCTGCCCAACGTGCTCTGATAATCCACTCTTTTTTAAATGCTCACAAATATCTGCCGTACGTTTATCTTGCCAAACAATAGCGTTATAAACGGGCTCGCCCGTAGTTTTGTCCCATACCATTGTGGTCTCACGCTGATTGGTAATCCCAATGGCCAAAATGTCACTTGCGGCAACACCTTCGTTCTTCAACAATTCTTTTAACACCCCTAATTGGGTTTCAAGAATTTCTTTGGGGTCGTGTTCTACCCAACCCGACTTTGGAAAGATCTGTTTGAATTCTTTCTGCACCATGCCCTGAATCTTGCCTTCTTGGTCTACAAGCAATGCGCGAGAACTGGTGGTACCTTGGTCTAGAGATATAATGTATTTCATTTGCGAAAGTTTTAAAGCCAAAACCACACAATAGTAGCATAGTGTAGCACAGCAAAGATATATAAATATACTCGAATATTACGCAACTACAAAGTAGGAATTTTATTCAATGGTAATGGTAACGAAAACTTCATTACCAAAACCGTCTAGGGCCATAATCTTGTGACGGCCTTCCTTGGGTAATAGGGCGATTTCATGAAAGGTATGGGTCTGCCCCACAAAAGTTTCATCGAGATACCAATAAACATCGGCGCCCGCTTTTATATGGGCCAATTTTACGACCAATTCGTTCGTCTTCCCCTCAAAATTCGTGGCGAGCGTGATACGACTTCCGTTTTTTGGGTAGATAAACTGCATGGGCGGGTCGCCGTCATTGCGACAATTGGCCTGAAAAGGAGGTAGCTCGCGATACGATGGATTTGCCGAGCGGTAATAATAGGCCATTAAGGGAGGCAACACAAACCATGGTTCCGAGACGATATTCGACACGTCGGCACATGAAGAGTTGACCTGAAATTGCCGTTGGACATTTAAGTGGACCATTTGATGATACGGACAAGAACTTACATAATTCTCCTTATTAGGAATAGATATCCGCTTTACTTGACAAAGGTCGGTTGCCAAATAACCGCTCTCGGCGCATACGTTGATTTCGGTAAACTCGTCGAAGGGTTTTTGAAACCACTGGCTACGGGGCAAGACATCAAAAACATCGAACATAAGTGGAGCGGCACTTGAAACACCGCTTACGTTGGGCCGTCCTTCGCCATCGGCATTCCCGACCCACACACCGACCACATGGTCGGTAGTAACACCTATGGCCCATGCATCTTTGTTACCGAAACTCGTTCCGGTTTTCCAGGCAATTTCCTTGCTACTATCGAAGAACTGCCAAGATTCATCGCCCTCGGGCCTGTTTACCTCCTTCATAGCTTCAAAAGTGAGGTAAATGCTTGCGGCATCGAAAACCGTTTTTTCAAGGGATTTTTTTCCATAATCGACCGTTGCGTCGGTTTTTAAGTCCAAATCGGTAAACTCCCCGGTGTAATATTCGCTCGATGTGGCATTAAAATGGTTAAGGGTTCCGGCCAAGTTCGCATAGGTTTTACAAAGATCCCACAGATTGCTTTCGGCCCCTCCCAAAATAAGGGTAAGTCCGTAATGGTCGGCAGATTTTGTTATACCCCTTAGCTTAAAAACATCGAGTTGGTCTCTAAACTTTTCCAATCCGTACGCTTGTAGAAGTCGCACCGCAGGTATATTCAACGAACGTGCCAACGCTTTTTTGGCCGCGACCGCCCCACTATAATTTTCACTGAAATTCTCAGGGGTATACCCCGCTATTTGGGTAGGCACATCGGCCACCAACATATCGGGCAATAGCTCTCCTGCATCTAACATAGCCGCATACAACAATGGTTTGAGTACACTTCCGGTACTGCGGTTGGCCCGTACCATATCGACATCTTTTTGATGCTCAGCATCGGTAGGCGTATTCCCCACATATGACAAAACCTTACGTGTGTGTACATCGACTACCATTACCGCAGCATTGTGCACTTGATTTTGCTTGAGGTTGGCATGGTGTTTTTTAACGATGGCGTTCACATGCTGTTGCAATTTTTCATCAACACTGCTTACCATACGTTTTCCCTTATTGATTTTTGACATATACTGCACTAGGTGCGGAGCCTTATCGGGCAAGGAAAAAGGTTTGGCAGGAAGTGGTTCAAGTAAGGAAAGGTCGTAAGTAACTCGATCAATGATCATATTGTCAAACAGCTTTTTCAGCAGCCGATTGCGTTTTTTTAAAAGTCGATCTTGATTCCTTCCCGGATAAATAAGGCCTGGGGCGTTAGGAAGCACCGCCAATGTTGCGCTTTCCGCCCAAGACAACTGATAAGGCCTGAGTCCGAAATACCGCCACGCCGCCATTTCAAGTCCTACAACGTTGCCCCCAAAAGGCGCATGCCCACAGTAGAGTTTTAAAATGTTCCGTTTTGACTCCCGTATTTCTAGGCGGGTAGCCAATACCAACTCGATAAGCTTTTCAAAATACGAACGCTTTTTTTGGCCCCTTGACAGACGTACGACCTGTTGGGTGAGCGTACTACCGCCCCTCACTACCTTTCCTCGGGCAACATTCTCCCGTAGGGCCTCTAGCATTGAAATCGGATTGAAGCCAAAGTGCTCATAAAAATGGGCATCTTCAAACTGCAAAATACATTGCTCAAACTTCTCCGGAACACTATCGGCAACAGGAAAACGCCACTGGCCATCGTCGGCAATGCGGGCGCCCAACAAGCTTCCTTGCCTGCTTTCCACTACTGTGGCCGTTGGTGCATCAAAGAGGTTCCGGGGAAGACAAAAGTAATATGCCACCACAGCCACAAACAACAAGGTAAGTTTTATGGGGTGTCTCTTAAAAAACTGGATCAAACCTTTCATCTCTTAAAATCGTACTTGCGCCATCAAACTAACAGAAGGCCTATCTTTTGAAACCTTTACTTCCCTTATGCACCCCTAAAGACAAGTCGCCTATAGGACGTATTTTCGAAGGCATCAAACAATGTATTCCTTCTCTAGAAAATAGCCGACAACGGCTTCCTTCATCAATACGGCCTGTTCCCCCGCTTTCAAAGGCGGCAATTCTTCCTTGACATGGTAGTGAGGCCATCCTTCCTCATCAAAATAATCGAATTCATAATAGCCATAGGGCTCCAACAAACGACAGATGGCAATGTGCATCAGGTCTAATTTGTCGTCTTTCCTGTATTTTCGATGGTACTGTCCTAATTCCTGTACGCCAACCAAATAGATAATGGCATCGAGCTCTAAGGGGTCACCATCGGCGAACTGGGCCGACAACTTCTCTACCAATGCACTCCATCTTCCTTTTAATTCTTCATCTCTAGACATCTATTCTCGCGTTTTTTGTTTACTGCGCTGTAGTCCACAAAGGTACGAATCAAAACACTACTTTTGTGTAAAGACTACCCTTATGAGTTTCTTGGATATTATTTTAGGATTACTGCTTTTATACGGCCTTTGGAAAGGCTTAAAAAACGGGCTTTTTGTGGAACTTGCCTCTATTGTCGCCTTAATTGCGGGAATTTATGGCGCCATTCATTTTTCATATTACGCCGGCGACTACCTTTCACAAAACATGGATTGGAACGAACGGTACATTACTATTGCCGCCTTTGTCATTACTTTTATCGTAATCGTATTGGCAGTACAACTGGCCGGCAAGTTCTTGACCAAAATTGCCAACTTTGCCATGTTAGGACTACTTAACAAAGTTGCTGGAGGCATTTTTGGCGTGGTTAAAGTGGCCGTGATATTGGGGGCCTTGCTTATATTCTTTGAACGCGTCAACAATTCTGCCGGGGTCGTAAAAGATGAGACCATGCAAGAATCGGTATTATACGGACCCATTAAAGAAATTGGGGCTTTCGTATTTTCGAAGGTTTTAAAGGAAGATAGCCCCATTGAACCAAAGGAAGAAACCGAAGAAATCGAAAGTGTAGTTATCTAAAACCGAATTTTCAATACCCATGATGTGCTCCCCCCACAATCGACTTTTCTATGTACTTAAACTCAATCAATATTTATAGGGGGATTTCTATTTTGCTTATTGTCTCGGCACATTGCTATTCTATTTCAGAGATTAAAATCGACACCTTCCCGGAAGCCCTATTTGCCAATCTTACCGCAGGAAGCACCATAAATTTTATTTTTATTTCAGGCTTTTTGTTTCATCACGTTTTTTATCTCAGGGAAAAAACCAGGCAATTTTTGACACAAAAACTAAGACGCCTTTTAATTCCCTATACCATTTTATCGATTGTCCCCATCTTCCTCAAATTACAGCTAGAACCCAACTTCTGGGGCCAATATTTCCCTTTAGGATCAGACGGTTTTGTAAACGGATACCTCATTCCTACAATCCTCTATTACATAACGGGTGCACACTTGGTAGCCTATTGGTACATTCCCTTTGCCGTTTGTTTATTTATAATGTATCCCATCCATATCAAATTTATTGAACTGAAACCGACCTATCAGCTTTCAATACTCTTTCTATTATTTGTAATCGCACTTCTCATACACAGACCGGTAGACGAACTTAACGTACTTCAGTCCGTGGTATACTTTACGCCCCCCTATCTATTGGGCATCCTCTGTTCACAGAACAAAACCTTTATTTACAAAAGCCTCAAAAACAAAGAACTATTACTCCTGACAATCGTTCTCTCGATTGCGGCATTACAGGCATCGCTCGGCAGGTACGACAACTATCAAAAACACGCGTTTGAATATGATGGCATCGACCTTATATTACTTCAAAAGTCAATACTGTGTGTTTTCTTTATGCTTTTCTTACATCGCTTTGAAAACAATCAAAACAAATTATTGTCAATATTGGCCTCCACAAGTTTTGCCATCTATTTTCTTCATGGTTATGTACTGCAATTATTCACGGTTTTAAAGGCAAAATTCCAAATTCCGATTCCGCACCCCTGGGCTACCTATTTCTTGGTATGGACCGCCCTCATATTTGGCAGTATGTTCTTGGCCTTATTGCTTAAGAAAATCATGCCCAAATATGCGAGATACATTACGGGCTATTAAACATTTTTTTGACCTTCCGCTACCTTTTCCAACACTTGGGAAGCCTAAATGACCTCTCTCAAATATAAAAATACAAATGTGGCCTAGGGCTAGACAGTGTGCAAGACATCGATTTTTCATTTCGACTTCACCCATAAAACCCTGTATTTCCCCTAAAAGACGTCTTCATATATAATTTCCCAAAAATTGGTCCGTTTTAAGGCCTCACCAAACGGAAACAAGATGAAAAAACCGATTTTACTATTCGCCATGGCCCTAGGCTGTATGTTTACTTCATGTAAAAAAGATGACTCCGGAGGTGATGGCGACATTTTGGGTACTTGGTCATATATTGCCTATGCCGATGACAATGGCGAAGAACCCGCCGATGAATGTGCGCGTATGGACCTGCTTCGCTTTAAAAACGGTAATGTTTTTGATTATGAATACCACTTTGCCAGTACAGCAGGCGATGAGTGCATAGAAGGCACCCATTCCTCGGGCTCTTGGACCTATCAATTCGACAGCAAGGTACGATTGGACTATGGTACCGAAAACAACCCAGATATTACTGTTGCCAAATTCAGTATTTCAGGTGACATCCTGACCCTTACCTTTGATGAAGGAAATGGAACATATAAAAAGAAATACAAAAAGAAATAGCCCCCTAACTACGGCACCTAAACAAAAAAAGACCTTCTGGAAGGTCTTTTTTTGTTGTTGAATTTCAGAAGGTACTTTTATTGCACCACCTCTACCCATCGACCTTGGGTTCGCACTACATAATCGTTGTCGTACATGGCTTCGGCCTGTATACCGGGCAAATAATAACGTCCTAAATACGAGGCGTTCAAAAGTACCCTGAACGTTTTGGTTTCATTGGCTTCCATATCAAAGTAGAAGTTACTTCGGTCATCCCTAATATCGGTATAGGTGACTTGGTTATCGGCAAAGTCGCCAAAATCGGTAAAGCGGGTGTTTACAATTTCCCATCCACTCGGAAATATTTCGGTAAGCGCCATGTTTTTGATTGCCTGCCCCGTAGTATTGGTCAAGCTCACCTCCGCAACAAAATCAGTTCCTTGGGTTATTTGCGATACATCTAAAACATTGCCGTTTCTCCCTTTGAACGTTAGCCGCGCCCCTAGGTTTCTTTGGATAGCCTTCTCTTCACCTACCGGCAGTACCCCTTGGTTGACAAGGCTTACGAACAAGGTATTCGATTCCTTATTTTCAAGGATGAGCTGGTTGCTTCCTTTTTTAATGGCGATTTCACGATTGGCCAAGCTTTTGGAAGTACTCACATCTTCCTGTTTTCCGTTGACCGTCAAGCTCGCTTTTATACCTTTACCGCCCACCATTTTTGCAAATTTGGCCATGGCGATCAAACTGTATGCCGTAGTTTGGGTGCTCATCCATTGATTCGACGAAAGCCGCTTGGCCAAATCATCGGCAAGGCTATGTGATTTTGTCTTTTCGTCTAAGAGCACGTAGGTTTCTAGGGCCATAGCGCGATTTCTATCTTCAGAACCGTAGGTATTCCCTTTATGGTCGTTAAAATTGGTTTGGGCCATTTTTAGAATATTTTCGGCCACACTATGCTGTCCGATAAGGGCATAGGCTGCCGCAAGACGAAACTTCGCATCGTTCGACAGGCCGTTTTTCTCTCGCAATCGATTCATACTGGCCACATCGGCATTACCCGACAAGGCCAAGGTATATAAGCGATAGGCCTGCGCCAAGGCACTCGCACCCGAACCCGAACGCCATTGTTTGGCCTTGTTCTGCTGATAGGGAAGCCAACTCGATTTAAAACCCAAGGGAAGAACATAGCCTTTCTTTTCGGCCTCCAGTAAAAAGTGGCCGGCATAACTTGTGCCCCAATCGTTAGAATAATTCTGACCGGGCCAATAAGAGAAACCGCCCGTGGCATTTTGATAGCCTCCCAGAGTTTTTACCGCACGTACGATATTCTGTTGAATCCTTTTCTTTTTGTTTCCGTCCAAATCAAAAATATCGTTCAGATAGAGTTGCGGAAATGCGGCCGAAGTAACTTGTTCGACACATCCATGTGGGTATCGTATCAAGTATTGCATACGCCCGTTGAAGTCCATTGGCGGTAGGGTAGAAAATTCTATCTGGGCCGAATTGCTTCCAGATATGCCAAAGGTTTCCAAGGAAATGTTTTTTGAGGAATTCGCTTCCAGCACTACTTCTTGCTTGTCGGATGTTACCGGGTTCGGATTGACCACATCGATAGGAATCTCAAAAGAGGCTTTTTCCCCGTTTCCGGAAGCTTCCACCACTACTTTTCCTATTCCCTTGAAATCGGCAACCTTCAGTTCAAAATAGGCCATCTTTTCATCGGGCCGGGCAAAGCTAAGCGATTGTTGCGCATCCCCCGAAATAACAAAAGATGGGTCGGGCTTCAACCTTAAGGTTACGTTCTTCACCTTTTCTTCCATAACAAAAACCGTAACGGGTAAAGTCACTTTTTCACCTGGTGTAATCTTTCTGGGCAAAGATGCAAGTACCATTAAAGGTTTGCGCACCGGAACGGTTTTCTCGGCCATACCATAAGCTTCGGCCTTTTCGTTTTCGGCAATGACCATGGTACGTACCGAACCTATATATTTCGGAATCTTGATCCGATGCGATTTACTTTCCCCCTCTTTAAGGCTGAAAGGCCCTAAATGGACCACCATGGGCTCAAAGCGGTTGGCCTTCTTATTTTTGGCTCCTGCCAGTTCCCCGTCGCCGCCGATAGCGAAGACTTGGTTGACCTTGCCCCCGAACGCACCTATGACCTCGTCAAAAACATCCCAGGTCTTTACCCCCAATGCCTCATGCGCATAAAATGTATTCCATGGATCCGGTGTTTGATATCGTGTTAAGTCGAGCAGTCCTTCATCGACAATGGCAATGCTATAGGTCATGGCTTTTTTGCTCTTTTCCGCTACTTTTACCGTGATGGTCTCTTCGGGCCTAAGCACTTCGGGCATTGATATTACCGGACTTAGCTTTGTTTCGGGATCCTCTACGGAAACCGGCACCACCCCGTACAATCGAATAGGGCTATCGTTCAACGTACTGGCATGGGGTTGTAGCAAGGAGATGTGCACATAAATGTTAGGCGTGTAAGCCGCCTCTATCGGCAACTGAAACTTGGTTTCGCCCTGGGTTGTCCCTACCCATAGGCTTTCAAGCACCTCAGAACCGTTTTCTACCGTAACCAAGGCCCGGCCACCGGCGGAACTCGGAAAGGTAACCGTAGCCGACTCCCCAACATTGTAGGTTTCCTTATCGGTTGAAAAAACCAACATGGTTGCGGCCGAAGGGTCGGTCTTTCTAGATTTTCCGGCCCATCCCGGCCAATCGATATATACTGTTTTTCCGGTAGCATGCCCTCCGTTCGGGTCTTCTACGTAAACAAGGTATCTACCCCATTCTGGATATTTTAACTCAAACTGAAACTCCGCCTTTCCGTTCGAACCTGTGCTTATCGTCTTTTCAAAAACTTTTTCGCGGTATTGACTGCTACTGAAATTCGACAGGTTATCGGCAGAAGTATCCCACCACCATCGCCAATTGACCTTGTGCACCGTAACGTTCAGGTTCTTGACCGCTTTGGCTTTTCCGTTTTCATCAACGGTAACGATTTCAAAATTATGCGGGGTGTCGGTAAGCAGCATTCCCCTGCTTTTATCTCCCTTGGGCACGTTCAAACCTACGTAGGTGCTGTAAGGCGCGTACTTTTTAGTAAAGACATCGGTGCTAAAATCGCCTCCGTTTTCATAAACCTTGGTAATAAAAGCAGCCTTTAACATACCCGGGGCCTTGCTCTTCAGCTGAGGGGCAATCGTAAACCGGGCTTTACCTTGTTCATCTACCTTACCGGTAAAGACGACCTGATCCTCTACCGAAAAATTGCGGGTAGGATCATCAAAAACATAGCCAGGAAACTTATCGAACTCCGTTAAGGCAGGGCTGAACTTTGCCGTAATATCGGCCTTGAGGTTTTTGGCCACGGCGCCGTGCAACCAATTGACCGACATGTCTACCGAAATAGGTTTGTCTCCCTTAAGAAGGTCCTCGTCAAAATCGGTCTTTATTTTTAACCTATTGGGTTTTATCGTCTCTATTTTTAGTGTCTTACTAAAGGAGGCCCCTCCGACGGATATTTTGGCCATCCAATTTCCCGTAGGCGCGTTTGCATCGGTCTTGACATTGAACTGATAGAAATTATTGAGGCCGCTCGTCTTCATCTCCCGGTGCACCACCTTGTGGTAGGGGTCAAACAGCTCCAATTTAACGGGGTGCCCCGCGGAAAGCTTGTTCGCATTGTCGTTCAAGATAAAGGATAGGTAAATTTCATCGCCCGGTCTCCAGACCCCGCGTTCGCCAAAAATGAAGCCTTTCAATCCTTTTTGCAATTGCACTCCGGCCACTTTGAACTTACTTACCGATAGCGTATTGCCATCATTGAGCTTTACATAGGTTTTTTGACCGTTGCTTTCGGCTACGGCAAAATAGGCCATGGCATCGGCATCGTAAATGGACTTCCCTTCCGCATCGGTAATCACATGTCCAAGGGCTTGTTGCTGGTAGTTGTAAAAGGTGACCTTTACCCCGGCCATAGGCATGGCATCCAGAATATTTGTTGCCACTACAAAGTAACTTTTATTCGTTCCCCTTTTAACGGTAAGGCCTATGTCGGAAGCCAAAATATTCGTCCCGATCTTCTTATTGTAGTAATAGGAGCGATCGCAAGGGTTATCACGTTCGTTCCAGTTATAATCGTAGTAATAATCGTTATAATAATAATCCTCTACATTGTCCCACGAGCTGTCCTCGCTTTCCTCATCGTAATTTTCCTCTTCATCGGACGAAAGGTCAAAATTGGTACTATCGCATTTATAGGCGCTGTCTTCGGGGCCGAAGTCGAATTCAACGCGGTACATGGCACCCGTTTCGGGCGAAATCAAGTTTTTTAAGTCTATGGCATGGGCTCTCCATTTTTCGCTATGGCCGGCGGCGTTGTCCAACACAATTTTTTTACGTGCAATCGGCCTAGCTACGGCCCGTAAATTGCCCTGCCCCCCTAAATTGTTCCCCTGAAGGAACTGCAAGACATTATTTTCATAAATCTTAAATACGGAAACTTTTATCGATTTCAGGCTTACCGCTTCAAAATTGATCTTTAGATTATTGGAAGAAGGAAGTATGGTACCGTTGGAAATCAGTCGCACTTGGGGCTTTAACCGTTCAAAAGCCACGCGCTCGGTAAATTTCGATTTCAGTTTACGGCCCTCCGTACTTTCTATACCTTCAAAAACATCGATATTGACCGTACCCTGTATATCTTTGGAAGGATACACCCTAAGCGTATTGCCGTCAACGGAGTATTTGGGATCATCGTCCTGTTCCAACACCACCAAACCTTTAAAATTCTGTCCTTTTTTTATGGGGTCTGAAAAATTGATCAAGACCCGGGCATTTTCACCGGTTTCTACGGTTGCATCTAAGACCGTAAAGTTGTTTTTTCCCGGTATTCGTATGGTATTACTGCCGCTACTTTCAATATCGAACTTATCTCCGTTCCACTCTACCTCAAGTTCCGAATCGTTTTCAAGTCGCTGTATACTATCGATGGTGAAGGCGAACAGGGTTCCCTTTTGTACCGCATCGTCGAAGCGTACACGAATGGACTTACTATTATGTTTTACGCTTATAAGTTGTTTTGCTTTTTCCAGAGGAAGAACATCGGCCATACGAAGCTGCCCCGTTACATATTGCAACGAGGAAGAGTAAGACTGAAGGGCGTTGGTATAAACATTAAATTGCTGCTTTAACGTTTTTACGCTAAAATTAAGCTCTTCGAGTTCTTCAGGAAGCCCTTTCTTGATACGTTCAAGATCGAGCGTAAAACGGTATTCGGTGTCTTGTTCAAATTGGGTGTTGGGGGTAAAGGCAATAGTTCGTGCATCGAGCGCCACGATCTTTCCTTTGACTTTCGGTTCCACGGTAAGAAGGTCAGGTTCAAGCTCCTTTCCGCTCTCCCAAGACGCTACAGGTTCGGTCAGTACCACGCGAACATCGCTATGCGCCGAAATAACTCCATGTGAGACTTGGGTAACATAGTCTTGAAACTTGCTGATATCGTCTAATTGCATATGGGCGCCTTCCTTCTTTGAAGTACAAGAAGCGATTCCTAACAAAAGGAGCAAAACGTAAAAACGGATGTTGATTTTCATAAAAACCTATTTCTTACAAAATTAGCGGATAGAATTATGGAATCCATCACGGTTTACCGTGAATTAAGTCGCATCTGAACAAGGACCGTACCAAGCATTTCAAATTCGCCGAACAATTAAAATTTCTACCGTAGATCAAATAACGGGCCTATCGTACGGTTTGACTTACAACGCAAAATTGAAGGGTGTATTTCATCGAAAAGAGTAAATTATAGAGCCTAGCAATCATAATATTTTAGATATTAGCCAGACGATAACTCCCCTTATCACGTTTAGAACACGAGAATACCCCATTCTTCCTTCCTACTTTTCTAGAATACGCCTACTTACAAATAGAACTTTGTATGAAAATGAGAATGCACTTTGCTGCACTCGTTTTATTTGTATGTACCTTGGCCTCTTGCAGTAAAGAGTCTGTTGACACTACAAATATTACCGAGGCCGAGACTGCCGAAGCAGTAGAAAAAGAATTATTGGAAGCCGTGAACGGACACCGCGTCTCTATCGGACAAAACTCACTGGAGTTCAGCGCCGTGGCCTACACCCACGCCAACGCACATACCGATTACATGATTGCCAAAGGCACCCTTAACCACGATAATTTTAGTACTAGGGCTTCGGATATTTCCGCGAAAGAAGCCGCTAAATTTGTTGCCGAAAACGTAGGTCGGGATTACGCCAACGCTTCACAGGCTTTAGATGGCTGGCTAAGCAGTGCCAGTCATAAGCGAACCATAGAAGGGGAGTTTACCCATACCGCGGTAAGTGTCAAGAAAGGCAGCAATGGCAAAATGTACTTTACACAAATCTTTTATAGGTAATTTTTCAGCTTTAAACGAGCATTATCGTCTGATATTTATAGGGATAAGGACGAGTTTTTTCATAAATTTGAGATTGTAACAACCACTATTCCCATTTTCAATTTTATTTGGGAAGGAGAAGTGATCGTAAATTTTGAACAAAATGCCCATAAAAGCTCCCTTCAACCTCAATCGCTGGATTGATGAAAACAGACATACCCTAAAACCTCCGGTAGGCAATAGAAACCTGTATAAAGACGCCGGTGATTATATTGTTATGGTAGTAGCTGGCCCAAATGCCAGAAAAGACTATCATTTTAACGAAACCGAAGAGCTCTTCTACCAATTGGAGGGCGAAATAGAAGTACACATACAAGAAGACGGACAAAAGAAAACCATGAAGCTCGGTCCTGGCGACATGTACCTACACCCCGCAAAAGTACCGCATTCCCCGGTTCGCCATGAAGGAAGCATAGGCTTGGTCATCGAAAGAAAGCGCGCCGACATGGATGTTGAGGATGGACTTCTATGGTTCTGTGACAATTGCAACCATAAGCTTTATGACGTTTACTTTAAACTCAATGATATTGAAGTAGATTTCCTAAAACACTTCAAGCATTTTTACAGCTCTGAAACACTTCGCACTTGCGACAATTGTGGGACGGTAATGCCCGTAGATGAGAGATTTATCGCTGATGATTGACATTTTTGTTGGCTTATCAACATAAAATTGTCGTTCTTTGGTAATGGCATTAGCGTCGCCGAAGTTTTTAGGATTCCCCATACCAACCTCTTATGACCACTCTGCAAATTCTAAAATACTTGGCCGTTCTCCTTATCGGAAGTAGTTTAGCCTTATTTATTTTCTTTTCGATCAATAACAGGTACCTACTTCAAAACAAGTCGGCCGTAGACAGTGCCGTTACCAAGTCGGTGATAAAACTTGAAGACGAGCTCAACAAAATAAATTTGGTAGTCGAGTCAATGGCTTTTTTCTACGAGAATAAAAGCTATATACCCCAAAAGCTTTTTGAGCGCTTTACCGACCCTTTTATCAAAGAACTCAACGGTATCAAGGCCTTGGCCTGGGCTCCAAAGGTCGAGGACTCGCTGAGGACAAAATTTGAAGAATATAGAACGATTACCCAAATCGACTCTAGCGGTCAGCTCGTTCCCACAACATCAAATAATGTACATTACCCGGTTACCACCTTAAACCCCGTAGTACCATTTAAACAGGTCTTGGGTTACGACGTTTTTTCCGATAGTACAAAAAGAGAGGCCATCTTACGTTCCATAGAAACCGGCAAACCTGCCATTTCAGGCCCCATCCAATTGATTTCGGAAGCTGACGGGGTCGGGGGAATCCTTGCCTTAAAATCGGTAAGCTCGGCCATATCTCCCGAAAACAAGGGAATTGTTCTTGGGGTATACCGCATGGATAAGTTGATTTCCGAAACCTTAAAATCTGAAATTAAGGTATTCAACCTATGCATCCACGATCACGAAGCCGGCGATACCTTATTGTTTTCAAATGTACACACCAGCAAGACCCATAAAGATCAGTACGAGAAAACCGTTATCAAAAAAAGCATCAATGCAATAGATCGCAAATGGGACGTTCATTTCGTGCCCAAACAAGAGTACCTCTCCTTTCCGCACGTCTTCGAATCTTATGTAGTTCTTATCCTCGGCCTGGCCACAACACTGCTCTTGGCCCATTTGGCCAGAAGGAGGGACAATCATAACGACCGCCTTGAAGCCCGTGTACTATTGCGTACGGCCGAACTTGAGGAATCGAACAAACAAAAGGAAAACTTGTTACGGGAAATCCACCACAGGGTAAAGAACAATCTTCAGATCACCTCTAGCTTGATCAACATGCAGAAACGCAAATTGGTAAGCAAAGAGGCCATAACGGCCTTAGAAGACAGTCAAGCGCGCATATCGGCCATAGCGCTCACCCATCAAAAAATCTATCAAGACAAAGATTCAAAAGCCGTGAACCTGCATGAGTACCTGAAAGACCTTATGGAGTACCAGAATAAAATATCACCCTCTTTCAGCTACAAGATCGATTGCCCGGAAATATCGATTGACCTAGATAAGGCGGTTCCGCTGGCCTTGATCATTTCCGAACTTGTGACCAACGCGGTAAAGCACGCCTACCCTGACAAAAAAAATTACAACGAACTCCGTATCGACGTAAAAAAATTAGACAAATCGAATATCTCATTGACCATACGCGATAACGGTAAAGGCCTTCCCGAAGGCTTTGCCATCGAAAACGCCGAAGGCATAGGTTTCGATATCATAAAGGCACTTTGCCGACAGATTTCAGCCGAGCTTTCGTATAATTCAGACAGTACCGGCACCAACTTTAGTGTTATTTTTAATAACCAAACATAGAAAAACAGAAGCGTTATGGCTGAAAAAATACTTATTGGTTTTATTTCGCTCCTACACTTTTATTTCCTGTATTTTGAAATGTTCGCTTGGACAACCAAGGGGAAAAAGATTTTTAGAAAGTTTCCGTCCGAACTCTTTGAGGCCACCAAACCCATGGCCGCCAACCAAGGGCTCTACAATGGTTTTCTCGCCGCTGGATTAGCATGGACCTTTTTTATAACCGACCCACTCTGGCAACAAAACATCGCGCTCTTCTTTCTAAGCTGTGTTGCTATCGCCGGAATCTACGGAGCCTATTCGGTAGACAAAAAAATCCTATACATACAGGCCCTTCCCGCCCTATTGGCCATTGTCCTTATCTTAATCTAAACTAGGCCGCATAATGGTCCCTTAGTTTTGATTGCATTCCTAGCCGGTATACATGCGATTAAAATTTACTTTTCTGGAATAGTTGCAGTACCTTTATCAAAAAATATAACAATAACGCAATAAAAAGTTATAAAATGTCACATTTAGCATCGCAATTCGGTATCGAAAAAGCACTTAAGGATTTAGGTGTAATGGATATAAACCACGGTACCTCAACAGGCTCCTCACATTTTGGTTCCGGAGAAATTATTTCATCATACTCGCCAGTAGACGGGGCCCTGATCGCTAAAGTCAAGACGACCGCTAAAGAAGATTACGAACAAGTGATGGCCGCCGCGACCAAGGCCTTTAAGGTATGGCGAAGCAAGCCGGCACCGCAACGAGGTGAAATCGTAAGGCAATTTGGAGAAAAGTTAAGGGAGAAAAAAGAAGCCTTAGGCAAATTGGTATCGTACGAAATGGGAAAAAGCTACCAAGAAGGCTTGGGAGAAGTACAGGAAATGATCGACATCTGTGACTTTGCCGTAGGTCTTTCGAGGCAGTTGCACGGTCTTACCATGCATTCCGAACGCCCAGGTCACCGAATGTACGAGCAATATCATTCACTGGGTGTGGTCGGAATTATTTCGGCTTTCAACTTTCCTGTTGCCGTTTGGGCATGGAACACGGCCTTGGCATGGATCTGTGGTGATGTTTGCGTTTGGAAACCATCTGAAAAAACACCCTTATGCGGGGTGGCCTGTCAAAATATTGCCGTAGAGGTCTTTAAGGCCAACGGTTTGCCCGAAGGTATTTCTTGCCTGATCAACGGTGACTACCGCGTAGGTGAGATGATGACCACCGATACACGAATCCCCCTGATATCGGCCACAGGGTCTACCCGTATGGGCAAAATCGTAGCCCAGAACGTAGCGGCCCGCTTAGGCAAATCGCTCTTGGAACTGGGTGGCAACAACGCCATAATCGTCACCCCCGATGCCGATATTAAGATGACGGTAATCGGCGCGGTATTCGGTGCGGTAGGAACGGCAGGTCAACGCTGTACCTCCACCAGAAGGCTCATCATTCACGAAAGTATTTACGACCAGGTCAAGACGGCCCTTGTAGAAGCCTATAAACAACTTAGAATCGGCAACCCATTGGACGAAAACAACCATGTAGGCCCACTAATCGATACCGATGCGGTGGCCCATTATAAAAATGCCCTTGATAAAGTAGTTGAAGAAGGAGGAAAAATTATTGTGGATGGAGGTGTTCTCGAAGGCGAGGGCTACGAAAGTGGCTGCTATGTAAAACCGGCCATTGCCGAGGCGCAACCCGATTTTAAAATCGTACAACACGAAACCTTTGCCCCGGTACTTTACCTTTTGAAATATTCGGGAAGCGTTGAAGACGCCATCGATATTCAAAACAACGTGGCCCAAGGCCTGTCTTCGGCCATTATGACCAACAACCTTCGTGAAGCCGAGTACTTCTTATCGGTTGCAGGTAGCGATTGTGGTATTGCCAATGTAAATATAGGTACATCAGGTGCTGAAATTGGAGGTGCTTTTGGAGGGGAAAAAGAAACCGGTGGCGGTCGCGAATCAGGTTCCGATGCCTGGAAGGTCTATATGCGCAGGCAGACCAATACCATTAACTATACTACCGAGCTTCCTTTGGCGCAAGGCATCAAATTCGATTTATAGAAGTGAAATGTGTTTATGTGAAAACCCGCCGTTAATTACTTGACCTTCCCCCGAATAGACAAGCAAAAAAATAGCGGGTTTTTAAACACTAGACTAACTCAAACATCTTTGTATACACTTTCCTTTTTCATTACATACCTTTAATTCCTTCCCTATTACCGCGTACGGTTGCGGTCTTGGGCATTTTCCAACTTCCGTGGAGTAGAGCTTGCATGCCCAACACAATGAACATGCACATAAAATTCGCTATTTTGATAATTTCAGTTTTCATAACTTCTCGTTTTAGAATTATCCTTTCTGCCTTATAAAAGTATATATCTAAGTCTTGTCCCCAAAGTAATAATGTATAGGCCCATCCATTAGATACACAACTAGTTAGATTTCCTGTATAATCGGTCGCCGTGTCAATCCGTTGGGAATAGCAATCGGCAACCCTATCTTCCACCTATTAATGTGGCCTAAATAGAAAAGGTTAACATATCTCCCCTTCTACAACCGTATTTCATCGAAAACCGAAATGCATTTTGTAATACTTTACTTATTAATTAGTCGGTTTTAACATTTGTCTTGTTTTTTTTAATACATTGTAGTCTAAACACTTAACACTCCATTACGATGAAACGTTCAACCCTATACCTACTTGGTATCATCATTACCATAATAGTAGGTATCTATTTTTACATCAACTGCTGTAGTTATTGTAGTCCAATGGTTCAACAACAAGAGGAAGCTAAACAAGAGGTAGCACCTACCCCGGCCCCTCCTAAGGCCAGTTCATATCCTTTTGCCCTGAGTGACGGCGACTTTAACTATGAGACCCAAGACAATTATAACTTTAATCGATCTAGCCCCCGTTTTTTAGAACCGGTATCGGAAAACGTTACCCGTGGTATCAGCCCGGGCCTAAAGGACTATTTGGCCACCCATAAAGACAAGGTATTGACCCTTACCGGATATTACCAAAGTGACGAAGACAACAACACCGCTTTTCCGAACTTGGGCCTCGCACGGGCAAACTCGGTCAAAAACCACCTCACATCACTTGAAATTCCGTCCTCACAAATCGACATTCAAGGGAAATTGATGGGCGATATGGTAGCCGACGGCAACATATTCAAAGGCCCCATTGCCTATGCTTTTAGCGAAAAATCAGGTAATGACGATGATGAAATAAAGGCACTTTACGAAAAAATAACATCAGATCCTTTGGTGCTTTATTTTGATACGGCGGAAGCCTCTATAAATCCTTCCGAAGAACAGCGCCAAAAAATCGCGGACATCGTAAGGTACCTTGACAAGGTCGAAAATGCCAAATGCAACATCGTGGGATATACCGATAGCAAGGGCGGTAGACAGACCAACCTCCGTCTCGGGCAAGGTAGGGCCGATTTTGCCAAAGCCTATCTTGTTCAAAACGGGATTGCGGCCGATAGAGTAGCGACAACATCAAAGGGACCCAACGACCCCATAGCCAGTAATGCTACCGAAGAGGGAAGGGCCAAGAACAGAAGAACCGTAATATCTATTAAATAATCAATAATTAAAACTAAAATAAAATGGAATCTGGAAATATAAATATGATGTGCTGGTTGATCCCACTTCTTGTCGGGATCATTTGTGGAATCTTAGGGTATCTCTTAGGCAAGTCGAACACCAAGGTTATCGATAATTCTGACGAGTTAAAGCGCTGTAATGACGATAATTCGAGACTACGGGCCCAACTTGAGGCCTGCAAGCAACAACTGATCACCATGCCCGAAACCAAGGATGTTTCATCTTCATTGGGCGCTACGCCCATGGCCGCCGTTCCAATCCTTATTCCCTTCGACGCTGCTGCGGCAAAAGCGGCAATCGGTAAAACCGTAAAAGAAAACGATCTAAAGGTCGTAGAGGGCATTGGACCTAAAATAGAAGGGCTCTTTCATGCCGAGGGTATCAAAACATGGAAGGATCTTTCGGAAACCTCCGTTGCCCGCTGCCAAGAAGTTCTAAAAGGCGGTGGTGATCGCTACAAGATCCATGACCCGGCGTCTTGGCCAATGCAGGCCAAGATGTGCTATGAAGGAAAATGGACGGAACTTGCAAAATGGCAAGATGAACACGACCACGGAAAGTTATAAACCTTCCTTATATTTCAAATCCAAACCTCGCTATGCGGGGTTTTTTTATACCCCATCATATCGCTCCATAACAAGCAGACCATACCGTTTATCGAAGAAAGCGAACCGCTCATATTTTTCACAACAAATTGGGCTCCGTTCACAACAAATAATTAGAAAAAAGAAAATGTCAAGGTAGATTTACATTGTAATTAAGTGATAGTAATGACCCCAAATCAATCCTAGAGCTTAACCGAAAACAAGTTACGTATCCCAAATCGAAGCTTGACCTACAACAAGTTAAAACCTACTTAATAAGAAAATCCGGCCTAGAGATAGACCGGATTTTCTTATTTTATTTTATGACGAACCATAAAACCTATATCATACCGTTGGCCTCAACCCACTTGAACCGGTATTGATCTTCAGGAAATTTCATTCGCTCTGAAATACGCTCCAATCGTTCTGGCAATTTAATCAGGTAATCACGAGCTTTTTCTGCCTCATCATTAAGGCTTCTTACTTTTTCCAACTCCCAATAAGCATTCAATTTTCTAAGAATATCCACGTAATCTTGAGCGGTATATACCCCAAGGCGTTGTGCACAGTTAGAGAAGTTTTCAAAAGCCGCACCTATGGTTCCACCGGATTCACGTAAGAAATGGGCCGGCATAACAATTTTCTTTTTCATCATATCGGCAAAAGCCAACATCATACCCGAGGGGTCTTCACCAAAAATGGTTTTTACAAACTCCCTATAGGCCAAGTGATGTCGCATTTCATCGCCTGCAATTATGGTACACATCTTACCCAATAGGGCGTTTCCTTTTTTCTTTGCCATTTGGCCTACCCTTTTATGCGAAATGTTGGTAGCCAACTCTTGAAAGGAAGTATATACAAAGTTTTTGTAAGGATCCCTATCGGTTCCGATATCAAAACCATCGGCGATCAGGTGCTGGGTAGTATATTCAATTTCCCTCATATTTACCCTACCCGATAGATAGAGGTACTTATTAAGTACATCACCATGACGATTTTCTTCAGCCGTCCAGGCCCTTACCCATTTTGACCACCCATTTGTCTTATTTGGTCCGTGTTGGTCAATTCCCTCAACATCCATCAACCAAGATTCATAGGTCGGTAATGCTTCCTCCGTTATGGTATCGGCAACCATGGTCACCCAAAAATCGTATCCTAGTTCCTTAGACTCGCCCCGAAGTTCGCGAACTTCTTCAAGAAAGCCTTCACTTTCGGAATCGGGCAAAAAGTCACTAGGTTGCCAAATATCTTCTACGGGAATCAGAAAAGAATCCATAAATCCCTCAACTTGTGGCTCTATCGCCTGCATCACCTCTAATCGAATATTCTTTTCAGGCATATGTGTGTGTTTTTAACAAAGTTCGTCAATAATATAATTAAAATATAAAAATACGATATCTAATTTCAATTTCTTCCAGGTTCACCAGGATATAGCTGATGTACCGGATCGCTTTGAAATATAGTTTTCGAATCGATATCGAGCATAGAAAGCGGGCCTTTGAATGCGGCCCCCGTATCTACGTTCCAAACATTGGCGGCCCTTGTAGGCTGGGCAACCGTGGTTTTGGAAATAGGGGTATGGCCAATAAAAATTTCTTTGTAGTGCGTCAACCGTTTGGGGTAGTCTGGGTTAGACCGCTCCAATTTCGGATTGAGCGAACGAGCCAGTTCCCACAGTGTACGGTCCCAATAGAAGGTCTGCTTAAAATACTCGTATTCAATCCCCTTCAAGTTAGTAAATCCTGCATGTAAAAACAAACGTTTATTACTATCGACATAATGGTTTTTCAAACCTTCGTAGAACTGAATATGGTTCCGTTTAGTTTGGGCATCGGCCTTCTCGTACGAAGCCAAGGTAGCCCCGCCGCCATGTTGAAGCCAAAGTGGGTTGTCTTTGCCATCGCGCAACCACTCCAAGCAAAGCTCATCGTGATTTCCCCGTATAAAAATGCAATTGTGGGAATTGCCCAATTCAATTAAAAAATCGACGGTTTCGACAGCTTCGCTCCACCCGTCGACATAATCGCCCAAAAAAATAAGTTGGTCGTCGGGTGTTACACCCGCCCGATCAAATACTTGTTTTAATCCTTTTAATCCTGAATGAATATCACCTACTACAAAAGTTCTCATTTTGCAAAAATCGAAATAATAGCAATGATTACCACAATAAAAAGTACCAAAAAAAATATTTTATAAAAAGAATAGGGTCGAGTACCACTGAGTTTTCCGGTTTGGCCGTTAATATAGAAATTATACTCTTTGTTGTCGTACCGATACGAGCTGATATATACCGGCAGCAGAATGTGTTTGAAGGTTTCATCGGTCAAAGTGATATCGGACTGTGTAATGCGTTGGGTATCACCACCGATATCACGACGGATCCAGCTGTATGCTATTTCCTTGGCTTCTTGAAAAGACAAGTGGTGCCCTTCCTTTAAGGAAACCGAATATTTTTCCGTTACAAAGCCCGAGAGGTATTTGGAATTGAAGGCTACCAGCTCCTTTACGTCCCACTGGGCCACCTTAGGGGGGATTTCCTGTCGTTTCTTTTGGGAAGCATTGATCAAGATGTCATCTACAAAACCATTAACGGAACCCGACGCCCTAGACCATCGGGTTTTTCGAACCTGCCGGGTCTGCGTTCCATTCTTCGTCTTAACCCGATGAGTTTCGTAATAATAATCGCCCCTCTGCCCCTCATACCGGGCAGAAAGATTGGCATCGAAAGTCCAATAGGGCACGTACAAACCATGAAGACCTTCGGGGTCGAGTGCGGCACGTTTTAACTTGTTCGGGGCGAACCAAAGACCGTTCACCCAGTTTTTAAACAAGACTTTCGCCTTCTGGGCATCGATTTGAAAAGGAACCAAGGCCATGGGCAGTATCCAGCCTTCCTCTTCAACATCTTCTATAATCAGGGGTTCACTACAATAGATACACTGTAGCGATTTATAATTTTCTTGAACATGCTGATTGGCCCCACAATTTTTACAGTGCAGTACATCAATGGTTTTGGTATAGGCGTTATCGCCCACCACTTTTAAATAATGCTGTAACTCAAGTTCCTCTAAGCTGCTTTTGGCCTGTTCGATAAACTCTTCGTACCCGCAATACTCGCAAACAAGCTGGTGCGTACCTGGCTTGAATTTAAGTTCTGCACCACAGTTGGCGCATGCCTTTTTATGTTCGGATCGTTTGGTATCTTCCATTGGTATTTTAGGTCATTTCCACTAAACAAGAGAGTTCACCCTAAAGAAATGACGTTTTAGGCCGTTGGCAGGGGTGGAGGTGTATTACCTCCCAAAAAAGATTTGAGTTCGTCCACGTCTTTTAGGGCCGTCCAGTTTTGCATGCCCTGTTTCCAAACCAAGGTTTCCCTGTTAATCGTTCTATTGGCAAACAGTTCTTTGAGCCTATCAAAAGTCACGGGGCCACTCTGCTGGCCGTTAAGTCCGTAATAATACATGGTATGGGCAGGCATTGGCGGTGGTGCGGGCGTATCGGTTTTTTGCGCTCCAAAGACGGGGTTTTGGCCTTGTGGCGCCATCATATTGCCCATTTGTTGGGCCAGAACAAAGCCCATACCCATGCCCATTCCAGCTCCTGCCGTACCTCCTTCGTTTTTCGCCGCGGCTTCCATGGCCTTTGCGGCCTTAAATTGGGAAAGCTTCACCATATCCAACTTATCTAACCTACTATACTCGAAAATCTCTTTTTTAAGCTCTTCAGGCATAGAAACATTTTCAATATAGAAGCGCTCCAACGCTATACCGACCCTTCCGAATTCGGGTTGCATCACCTCTTGACAGGTTTCCGATAATTCGCTCGTATTGGCCGCATAGAGTTCTATAGGCAAATTGGCCTCGCCGACCGTATCGGTAAAACGGGTAACGATCAAACTCTTTAAATGCTCATTAATCTCGTAACTCGTAAAATTAGCATCCGTTCCGACTACATCTACAACAAATTTCCCCGCATCGCTTATTCTAAAGCTATAGGTTCCAAAGGCACGTATTTCCACTAGTCCGAAACGATCATCGCTCAGCATAAAGGGGTTTTTGGTCCCCCATTTTTCATCGGTGAACAAACGGGTATTCACGAAATAGACCTCAGCCTTGAAAGGGCTGTCAAAACCATATTTCCAACCTTTCAGGGTAGTCAATATAGGTAGGTTCTTCGTGTTTAGGGTGTAGGTACCGGGCTTGAACACATCGGCCAGCTGGCCTTCATTTATAAATACCGCGGTCTGCCCTTCTCGAACGATAAGCTTGGCATTGTTCTTTATTTCGTTCTGATAGCGTTCAAAACGGTGTACAATAGTATCATTGGTCGGGTCTAACCATTCAATGATATCGATAAACTCATGACTTAGTTTGTTTTTTATTTCGTTGAATATGTCCATTACACCCTGTTTTAAATTTTTTAATAAGGTAGTGGATTTCTAGAAAAGGCACAAAGAAGGGAAGGGCAATTTAGGCGGGTATACCACAAAACACCCCATCTTACTTACAAAAGTGGCTTCCAAAGCAATCACTTTTTTGCACAAAAATGGACGCTTCCCAATAAAATCAGGAACCGTTCCGATCTCCCCGACCTTCCTGCCGGTCTAAGCAAGGATGAAATGAGGGATGCCCTACACACTGAGCGTAGAGTCGAGCTTTGTTTTGAAAACAAGCGTTACTACGACAACAAAAGATGGATGCAACAAGAAGAAACAATGGGCGTTGCCAGACACAACATGGTCATTAGAAACACAGTACCATCCGACAATTCGGGAGTTTGGACCTATAGTGTCGAGCCAGAGGTAAAATTCACCCCTAAGTTCGAAGCACGTCAGTATATGAGCCCTATTCCCCAAAATGTAATAGATCAAAATCCGAATATTTCACAAAACCCAGGGTACTAATCGCAACAAGACCTTGAAATTTTCACTAAAAGCCACTTCGTTCGTGAAGTGGCTTTTTTGTGCAAATGAATTTTCGAATCGCCACACACATCAAAAAAACAAGATACTTCTTAAACCCTATAATTTAAGTACTTTTACGAAACAAGAGAGTCCCTTTTAAACACCCATCACTTCAAGAACGCCTATGAAAACCGTATACTGCATTGGAGAATTACTCATAGATTTTGTAGCGATAAAACAAGGCAACGACCTTTCAAAGGCGACCGAATTCACGAAAAAAGCGGGAGGAGCTCCCGCCAACGTAGCCTGCACCATAGCTAAATTAGGGGGTAAAAGCCAGTTTATAGGAGCCATAGGTAATGACCCCTTCGGAACCTTTTTGCTGAACGTATTGAAAGAAAATCGAGTGGACACTTCATTGGTGCAGCGTTCCAAAACATTTACGACCATGGCATTTGTTTCCTTGGCCGAAGATGGGGAACGGGATTTTGTTTTTAGCAGGGGTGCCGACAAGAAGCTGAAATACGACCCCACATTGAAAAAACAGCTACAGAATGGCATTATACACCTTGGGGCGGCCACCGCTTTGCTAGGAGGAGGGCTAGAGGAAGCCTACGACCGCTACCTCTTCGATGCCCTGACCCAAAACACCTTCATCAGCTTTGACCCTAACTTCAGGAAAGACCTTTGGAAAGGAGAAGAAAGCACCTTTGTTAAAAAGTGTTTGCGCTTCATTGAAAAATCGCATTTATGCAAATTCAGTAAAGAGGAAGCCCAACTTATCTCGGGAGAGTCAGACCTTGAACGTGCCTGTAACACCATACATGAAATAGGGTCACCCCTTATTACCCTTACCTTGGGGAGCGAAGGCACCTTGGTCAGCACCCCTAAAAAGAAGACCATAGTACCCAGTATAAAAGTAAGGGCCATAGACACCACTGGGGCCGGCGATGCCTTTATCGGCTGTTTGTTGTACCAAATTGCCAACATAGGAGACCCACACCTCATCCTATCCGATTATGGGCAATTGATCGAAATGGTTGCCATGGCCAATAAGGCAGGAGCCATTACCACTACCGGTTACGGGGCCATTCCTTCACTTCCCGACAACAGCATGGTTTTCGGGGAATAGACAGCTAGTTGTAGGTCACCTTTCTAATGATACGCAACGACTCCTTAATGCCCGTATAAACTTTAGGGTAATCTTTTCTCAATAAGGAACGGGAAGCTTCCATCTGCTTCTTGGCTTCGTCAAAACCGTTCAGGTAACAAATAAGATAAGTATCGGGCAGACTCTTGAGGTCTATTTTATCGGAAGGCGTCAGTTTTATATTATTTCGGATTTTTTGCAAAAGGGCATTATTCGCATTCCAGATATGAAAAAGCGACTTCTTATCGTATTGCGGGGGCTCAAAGATGAGTTTACTCTCTATTTTGTACGTTCCGTTATCAAAAAAATGAATGACCATCTCTTCCAAAGGAAAATATCTTTGCTTTGTACCAAGCCCCAATTGTACATATTCCACAGTAGTAAAAGAGTCTTCCGTATAGGCAATACGGATTTCATCCAAGGCCGAATAAAACAGTTTTACCTGTTCATTGATCAACTCAATATCGACCCTGGAAAAATAAACCTCATTTTTCACCTTCTTTTTATTCCCTGCCCAACAGACCACAAACTGCTCTTTAAAAACCTTGTAGTTACTACTTAGGTTTTTATGTCGGTTATTGATGAAGTCGATTACACCATCTAAGGTTAGTTCAATATTGTTACGGGCGTGCTGCTCAATGGTGGCCACCGTATCGGAATTGATATCTTTCAATTCTACTCCATAGGCCTTCGGCATACTGATACTCCCTTCCCGGAAAAAGACCATGCCCCCATAGTATTTCCAAATGTTTTTGCGCAGGGCGCATACCTTTCCATTAGACCTGATAGTAACCAGGCCGACCACCTTGCCTTCTTTTAAATTAGGAAAGGGAATGTTTTCGTACGAAATCAAGGGAGGATTGTCTAGGTAGGCATTGACCAAGTTTTGGATCTTACTGTCATCAAAGAAATCGACCCCTACAATTTTGTTGTCTTCATCCTCCACCCCGATAACGATAAAAGAATTATTTTTAGGGTTGCTGTTGGCCAAGGCGCAAACGTGCTTTAAAAACTTGGCCTTACCTTCTTTTTCCCCAATGCTTATAAAACGCTTCTTATCATAAAAACTATTCTCATCATTGTGGGCAAGTAGGTTTTTTACAAGTAAGCGTTTATTGATCATAACGACCTGTTCAATATAGTTGCGGAGGCCTGTGCGGTTGGCATGACCACCAAATCGGCAATATTTACATGATAGGGCCGGGTTACTACAAAATGTATGATTTCGGCAATATCTTGGGGCAATAAGGGGTCAAAGCCTTCATAAACCGAATCGGCCTTATCATCGTCCCCTTTAAAGCGGACATTGCTAAATTCCGTCTCGACAGCCCCCGGATTAATGCCCCCGACCTTGATTCCATAGGGGTTCAAATCCATGCGCATTCCCTTGGTAAGCGCATCTACGGCATGCTTGCTCGCGCAATACACGTTTCCTTTGGGATACACTTCCTTTCCCGCCGTTGAACCGATATTGATGATATGCCCCGACTTGCGTTCCACCATGCTCGGAATAATCGCTTTTGAAACATACAATAGTCCCTTAACATTAATGTCGATCATAGCGTCCCAATCGTCAATATCACCTGCGTCTATAGGATCAAGACCATGGGCGTTACCCGCGTTGTTGACCAATACATCTATTTTCGAAAACTCCTTTGGAAGCGAGCCAATTGCCTCAAAAACGGCATCTTTATCACGCACATCGAAGTTCAACGTGTGCACCTCGCAATTTTTGCCCAACTCAACCTCAAGGGCATCAAGACGTTCTTGCCTCCTTCCGCAGAGCACCAGCCTAAAGCCCTGAACGGCAAAGAGAATTGCCGTTGCCCTACCTATGCCACTCGTGGCTCCGGTTATTAATACAGTTTTGTTCATGGTTTTTATTCTTTTCGTTTATGGTACTTCGTGTCCCTGGGCCGCCTCTAACAAGACAAACCAATCGGTCAGTTCCATTTCTATTTTTGTAGCCTCTATCGCCGCCGATAGGCGTGGTTTTGTAGTGGTACCTACTACCGGGTATACTTTTGAAGGATGCCTCATTACCCAAGCCAAAAGCAATTGGTCTTCAGTAGCCCCATATTTGGGCAACATAGGCTCCATTGCTCTTGAAACGCGCTTATACACCTCATCTTTTTCCCTAAAAAAGGAACCGAGCGGACTATAAGACATGACCATTCTCTTATTTACCAATGCATCATCGAGCGTACCGTCGTACATGGGCCCGTTATGGGTCAACGAAAACTCTATTTGATTTGCCGCAATGGGCGTTTCCGTTTCTATCAAAGCTATTTGCGATGACAAAAAATTAGACACCCCAAAGGCCCTGACCTTTCCTTGATCCTTTAATTTTACGATGGCCTCTGCCACGGCATCGGGCCGCATTAACGGACTGGGCCTATGCAAGAGAAGAAGGTCTAAATAATCGGTCCGCAGTTTTTTAAGCGATTGTTCCGCTGACCAAACGATGTATTCGGCATCATATTGATAGTGCTTCACCCGGTTGGGCCGGGCATCGGCATCGAGTTGGATACCGCACTTGGAAATCAACTGGATGTTTTCCCTAGAAATTCCAGCTTCGACAAAGGCCTTCCCGAAATCTTCTTCGGTCGTATACCCACCGTAAATATCGGCGTGGTCAAAAGTTGTGATTCCTACATTGACGCAGTGATTCATCACTTCGATCATTTCCGATTTTGAAAAACCTTTTCCCCAACTTCCCCAAGTCATAGTTCCCGCTATAACTTTAGAATAAAATTTGTTCTTTTGCATAGGTGCGTTAAATTAAAAAGAAATCCCTTAAAAACTTCACAAAAAGAGGGCTCGTACTTTTTTTTTAACCAATCGTTAACAGCTAAGCAACTAATAAATTTTCAATTTGCATGTCTATTCTAACAACAACCGACCCAAACCAAAATTTGTAGCGTTATATGGAAGAAAATACTACGGTAGATATTAATGCGGTAAACGAAAAAATTGCTCAGGAGAGCGCTTTTATCGACCTGTTGATATTAGAAATGAACAAAGTAATCGTTGGCCAAAAACACATGGTGGAACGCTTACTGATCGGACTTCTTGGTCAAGGCCACATTTTATTGGAAGGTGTACCCGGGCTTGCAAAAACCTTGGCGATCAACACCCTATCAAAGGCAGTTAAGGGCAGCTTCAGCAGAATTCAGTTTACGCCCGACCTTTTGCCTGCCGATGTAGTCGGTACCTTGATCTACAACATGAAGGAAAACGACTTTTCGATAAAGAAAGGTCCTATTTTCGCAAATTTCGTGCTGGCGGATGAAATTAACCGTGCCCCCGCAAAGGTACAATCGGCACTCTTGGAAGCCATGCAGGAAAAGCAGGTCACCATTGGCGACGAGACCTTTATACTGGACAAGCCGTTTTTGGTAATGGCCACGCAGAACCCCGTAGAGCAAGAAGGTACCTACCCCTTACCCGAAGCACAGGTCGACCGTTTTATGCTCAAGACGGTAATCGATTATCCGAAGCTAAACGAAGAACAAATGATCATGCGGCAGAATCTTCTAGGAGCCTACGAAACGGTAAGACCGGTAGTAAGCCTAGAACAGATACTAAGCGCCCAAAAAGCGGTACGTGATGTGTATATGGACGAAAAGATAGAGAAATACATTCTCGATATCGTTTTCGCCACACGATACCCAGAAAAATATAATTTGCCCGATTTAAAACCATTGATCAGCTTCGGTGCTTCCCCAAGGGGTAGTATCAACCTGGGCAATGCGGCAAAATGCTATGCCTTCATCAAGAGAAGGGGATATGTAGTCCCCGAAGATGTAAGGGCCGTGGTTCACGATGTGTTAAGGCACAGAATTGGTATCACCTACGAGGCCGAAGCAGAAAATATTACTTCCGAAGAAATCATCAACAAGATCGTTAACGAGATTGAAGTACCCTAAAAAGTGGGCAGTTGGCAGATGTGGTCGGTAGTATTTGACGTTTTGTCCCTACCCCTGAAACTGCTTGCTGAAAACTGTTTACTGAAGAATGGATACGAAAGAGCTACTTAAAAAAGTACGTAAGATCGAGATCAAGACACGGCGTCTTTCCGATCATATTTTCGGTGGGGAATACCACTCCACTTTTAAGGGTCGGGGTATGACCTTTAGCGAAGTACGCCAATACCAATTTGGCGATGACGTACGAAATATTGATTGGAACGTTACAGCGCGTTACAACGAACCCTACATCAAGGTTTTTGAAGAAGAACGCGAACTGACCATGATGCTTATGGTCGACATAAGTGGCTCTGAACATTTTGGCACGACCAATCAGTTCAAAAAAGATGTAATTACGGAAATATCGGCCACCTTGGCCTTCTCCGCCCTTCAGAACAACGACAAAGCAGGACTCATCCTGTTTTCCGATGAAGTAGAGCTGTATATTCCTCCTAAAAAAGGAAAAAGCCATGTGCTGCGGATTATTAGGGAATTGTTGGAATTCAAACCGAAAAGCAATCGTACGAACGTTGCCGAAGCCTTGAAGTTTTTGAGCAGCGTAATGAAGAAAAAAGCGATTGTTTTTGTACTATCCGACTTTATTGCCGAAGACTATGAAAGGACCTTGAAGATCTCAGGGAACAAGCACGACCTTACGGGCATCAGGGTTTTTGATGAACGCGAAGAGAACATACCTAATTTAGGTATGGTACAAATGCAGGATGCCGAAACCGGCAAGATAAGATTGGTAAACACCCAATCTAAAAGAGTACGTATGGCCTATGGCGAATACTACCGGCAGCGTGTCAATTACTTCAAGGAAACGTTCACGAAATCGGGCTGTGGCGTGTTGGATTGTAGGGTCGACGAAAGTTATGTAAAAAAATTATTGGGCTATTTTAAGCGCAGAGGCTAATGCTAAAAAATTACTTGCTAAACCAAAGAAATAACAAACTATTGCCCATAAGGCGATTCACCTTGCTATGCTTTTTGTTGATGGCTTTTTCAGCATTCTCCCAAAAAAGCCCCAAGGTAAGCACCGAGGTCGATACCACGTCGATTAAAATTGGCGAACAGGTCAGATTTACCGTTACCGTCGAGGCCGACACTACGGCCCAGGTTATTTTTCCCGAAGGCCAGACCTTTTCGCCCTTGGAAACCGTAGAAGCCTTTGCTACCGATACAACACGGCAGAACGACCGAATGACCCTGCAAAAAATCTACGCCCTTACCCAATTTGATTCGGGATCGTACAAAATACCGGCCCAACGTATAGACATTAACGGCAACGGTTTCTTGACCGACTCCACCACGACCATCAATGTAGCCAATGTAGCGGTAGATACCTTGGCGCAAAAGATGTACGACATCAAACCTTTAATGGAGGTTGAAAAAAGCAACGCTAAACTATGGCTATGGATTCTAGGCGTTCTTTTAGGCCTATTGCTTATAGGTGCCCTAGTATATTGGTTCTTCTTTAAGAAAAAGCCCTTGACCGAGGAGGAGAAAGTGGCGTTGTTACCCCCTTATGACCGTGCCCTCTTAGAGCTAAAAAAACTGGAAAACTCGAGATATATCATTCAAGACGAGTACAAGCAGTACTACTCCGAACTTACCGACATTGTCCGTTCTTACCTAGAGGAAGATGTTCACGTTTCGGCCTTGGAGAGTACTACCGATGAACTGATCAATAAACTTGAGCTACTTAAAGATGCGGGCGAACTTCAAATTGAAGACGACACCTTACTTCAGTTCAAACGCATTCTACAGACTGCGGATTTAGTAAAATTTGCCAAATCAAAACCCGAAAGTTCCGTAGCCGAACAAGACCGCAAGGCCATAGAGGAAATCGTAATAAAAACACATGAGGCCTTACCTGAACCCACGGAAGAAGAATTGATGGAACAGGAGGAATTCAAGGAGGAACTCGAAAGGAAGAAGCAGAAGAAAAAAATAGTCTATGCCAGTTTGGCCCTTTTTGGCCTTCTTGTAATCGGCACATCGGCCGTTACCGCGTATTACGGTTTCACCTATGTAAAAGACACCCTTTTGGGGCATCCGACCAAAAAACTCCTGGAAGGCGAATGGGTAGCGAGTTCATATGGTTATCCACCGATCAACCTAGAGACACCCCACGTACTGAAAAGACAGGAGACCAAGCTCAGTCCAGAAATGAAGGCCAACATAAAAGACCTTCAAATGTTCTCATACAGTAATACGGAAAGCTTGTTTACCGTTGGTGCTAGCTCGACCACCTTGACCCAAGAAGTAGAACCCGAATTCAACAAATCGATTGAGTCATTCATAGAAAACCTTGAAAAACAAGGTGCAAAGAACATTATTACCAAACAGGAAGAGTTCACCACCTTGACCGGTGTAAAGGGCATTAAGGTTTTCGGTAGCGGAAAGTTCCCCATACCCCAGTCGAAAGAGCTTGTAGACGGAAAATATGCCATTTTGCTATTTGGCGGAAAAGGCTTCCAACAACAGGTTATTCTAAATTGGTTGGACGGAGACACCTATGCACAAAAAATTGTCGATCGTATTTTAGGTTCGGTCGAAGTAAAAACGGAATTATAGATGTTGGATAACGTAACCTTTGCAAATCCGGAATTCTTTTGGTTGCTACTTTTGCTTCCGTTGGCCATCTTGTGGTATTTCTACAAGCGCAACGAGCATGTAGCCTCTCTAAAGATTCCGACCATACAGGGTTTTGGCCATACGGATGTTCTTTCTAAACTAAAACCTTTGTTGTTCATTCTACGTCTTCTGGCCTTGACGGCGGTTATAGTAGCCATGGCGAGACCGCAGACCGAGGATATTTCCACCAAAACAAAAACGACCAAGGGTATCGACATTGTCATGGCCATCGATGTCTCATCAAGTATGTTGGCCAGAGACCTCAAGCCCAATCGCTTGACCGCCCTAAAAGAAGTAGCGGCCGAATTTATCAAGGAACGGCCCAACGACCGTATCGGTCTGGTTGCCTATGCCGCCGAAGCCTATACAAAGACCCCGATTACCAGTGACAAATCAATCGTCTTAAGGGCATTAAAAGAAATTACATATGGGCAGTTGAACGACGGTACGGCCATAGGCATGGGACTGGCCACATCGGTCAACCGCCTGAAAGAAAGCAAGGCTTCCAGTAAAATCATCATCCTGCTCACCGACGGGGTGAACAACTCTGGTTTTATTGAACCGCAGACCGCCGCCGACTTGGCCACGGAATTCGGCATCAAGACCTACACCATAGGTCTAGGCACCAACGGAAACGCACTTTCCCCCATTGCCTACAACAGCGATGGTTCATTCCGCTACGGTATGCGCCAAGTGGAAATCGACGAAGATTTGCTAAAAGATATTGCAAAAGTTACGGGAGGAAAGTATTTTAGGGCTACGGATAACCAAAAGTTAGAAGCTATATACGACGAAATCAACAAGCTTGAAAAAACCGAAATAGAAGAATTTAAATATTACAAGTACGAGGAAAAATTTAGGCCTTGGATATTTTTGGCAATGGCCTTGTTAGTGTTCGAATGGCTACTCAGAAATACACTTTTTAGAAGTTTTATCTAAGCACGTCCTTTTGAAACCCCATCGTACCTCACTGAATTTTAGAAAACGAACAGAACAAGAATGATTCAATTAGACGAAAAGATTTACTTTTATTTGCTGACCGTTATACCGGTCATTGTCGTCTTGTTCATTGTGGTTCAACTTTGGAAGAAGCGAACCCAAAACAAATTTGCCGATAGCCAATTGCTCAAGCGGCTGTCACCTGACAAATCTACATTTAAATCGACCCTTAAGCTTTTGTTTTTCCTTTTGGGCCTAACTTTTCTCACCCTCGGATTGGTCAATCCGAAAATTGGCACGAAATTGGAGACGGTAAAACGCGAAGGTGTCGATGTCGTTTTTGCGGTAGACGTCTCTAAGAGTATGTTGGCCGAAGACATAGCGCCCAACCGTTTGGAAAAGGCCAAACGCTTGGTATCCGAGATCATAAACCAATTGGCGAGCGACCGGATCGGTATTATCGCCTATGCCGGGCAAGCCTTTCCCCAATTGCCCATTACCACTGATTACGGTGCGGCAAAAATGTTCTTGCAAAGCATGAACACCGACATGCTTACATCCCAAGGAACGGCCATCAACGAGGCCATTGAACTGGCCACTACGTTCTATAACGATGAAGAGCAGACCAACAGGGTATTGTTCATTATATCCGATGGCGAGGACCATTCGGAAGGCAATACCAAAGACGCTGTAGAAAAAGCAGTAGAAGAGGAAGGTATCCGCATATTTACCATCGGCGTAGGAAAGGCCAAGGGAGCACCCATTCCCATAAAACGCAATGGCGTGGTCGAGAGCCTTAAAAAGGATGCCCAAGGCGAAGTGGTCATTACAAAATTGAACGAAGAGGTACTCATCGATATTGCCGAAGAAGGCAACGGAGAGTATATAGACGGTACAAATACCGAAGCTGCGGTAGAAAGAATAACAGAACAACTGTTACAAATGGACAAAAAGGAATTTGAAGCCAAACAGTTTGCCGAATTCAAAGACCAGTTTCAATGGTTCTTAGGCATTGGCCTTTTATTCTTGATTTTAGATGTCTTTATTTTAGAGAAACGTACAAAGTGGCTTGCAAAGCTGAATTTGTTTAACGAAAAAGAGATAGAATAGATGAAACATTCACTTATACTGGTATTGTTCTGCATCGGTTTCGTTTCTTTTGCACAGGATGGGGAAAAAGAACGCGCAAAGGCCCTTGACGAATCGAGAAACTTGACCTGGGAGGCCAACAAGGCCCTTTCGGAAGACAATTTTATAGAAGCCGAGGCCGATTATAGAAAGGCCATTGCCAAAAGCGACGAAAATTCGGCCGCACCCTACAATTTAGGAAATGCCTACTACGCCAAAGAAACCTATAGCGAAGCTTTCGGACGCTTTAAACAAGCCGGTGAACTCGCTACGGACAAGGCAGACAAACACCGCGCCTACCACAACATGGGCAATGTGTTCATGAAAAGAAAGGAATATCAAAAAGCGATAGAGGCCTACAAAGAAGCCCTTCGAAACGACCCTACCGACGACGAAACACGTTACAATCTGGCCTTGGCCAAAAAAATGCTCGAAAAAGAACAAGAGCAGAACGACCAAAACCAAGACAATAAAGACCAGCAGGACAAAAACGACCAAAAAGACCAGAACGAAGACAAGAAAGAGGGCGACAACAAAGAAGACAACCAAGACCAAGATAAAGAAAACGAAGGCGACAAGGGAGACGAGGGCGACGAGAACGAAGAACAGAAAGACGAAAACAAAGAGGGTGAAGGCGATGAAAAGGAAGAACAGAAAAAGCAGCCCGAACAAGGAGATAAGCCCCAAGAACAGCAACAACAGCCCAGGCCTAACCAGTTAAGCAAACAACAGATCCAAAATTTGTTGGAGGCCATGCAAAACGAAGAGAAAAAAGTTCAAGAAAAAATAGACGCCCAAAAAGTAAAAGGTGTTAAGGTTAAAAACGAAAAAGATTGGTAAAAAGCGCTTTACATAGAAATCTGATTGCAATCATCGCTATGCTGCTCGTCGTTTTTTCGATGAACGCACAAGACGATGCCGTTACCTTTGAAATGAAACTCAGCAAGGAGAAGCTGGGCATCAACGAACGCTTACGGGTCGATTTCACCATGAACAAAGACGGTGACAATTTCAATCCTCCCGACTTTGAAGGATTCCGGGTGCTCATGGGACCTTCACAATCGATAAGTTCGTCATGGATCAATGGGGTACGCAGCTATTCAAAAACATACTCCTACACTTTGGCACCCACCACTAGGGGAACCGTAACCATTAAGCAGGACTCTATTGTCATCGCGGGAAAAACCTACAAGTCCCTTCCCAAAAAGGTAGAGGTAACCGCGGCCGTTGACAAGCCCAGTGACGAGATGACCGTAGACGATGTGGCCGACGAAAGCCTTCACCTTGTGGCCGAAGTATCTAAAACGGACCCCTATCTTAACGAAGGCCTTAGCGTAGTCTACAAACTTTATGTGAGTCCTTCCATAAGCGTATCGAACTATCAACCGCTCGACAACCCCAAATACAACAACTTTTGGAGCCAAGACATTCCGGTTTCAAGACCCGTGGCGGAAAATGGCACCTACAAGGGCAAACCCTATCGTTACGTAGTATTAAAGCGCGTGGTATTATATCCCCAGAAATCGGGTAAATTAGAAATAGAACCGCTTTCGCTGGAAGTTACGGTAGACGTACCCACCAACAAACGCGATTTTTTCGGAGGACGTATCTATACCCAAACGAACAAAACCGTTTCTGCGGGAAAACGCACCATCAATGTAAAGCCACTGCCCGAAAAAGGGAAGCCGGTCAACTTTAGTGGTGCCGTAGGTAGTTTTGATTTTTCGGTAAGCACCAGCAAAACCACTTTGAACGCTTCAGAATCCTTACAAGCGAAGGTAGAAGTGAGCGGTAAGGGAAACCTAAAGCTCTTTCAACTTCCCGAGCCGAACCTACCCAGCGCATTGGAAGTTTACGAACCTGAGTTCAACGAGAACGTACGCACCACCCTATCGGGATCACAGGGCAAGGTGAGCAACAACTATACTATCGTTCCTTCGTTTAAGGGGAAATACCCTATACCGAGCATATCGTTCACCTATTTTGACCCCAAAGCAAAAACGTACAAGACCCTTACCTCCGATGAGATCTTGATCAATGTAAAAGAGGGACCGACCAATTCAAGTATCGGGACTGCCGTAGCGACAGGAGGTCAAAAACAGGCCGTTACCGTCGGGAACCAATTCAACTTCCTGAAGCTGAACCCGAACCTGTCACCTATAAAATCAAATTTCTTTTTTGGTTCCACCCAATATTATCTTTGGTTACTACTACCGTTGATATTGATTCCTATTGCCATAATACTAGGTAAAAAACGGGAGGCCATCGCCAGTGATGTCGTGGGGAACAAGGTACGTAAAGCGAACAAACTTGCCCGGAAATACCTTTCTAAGGCCAAAAAGGAACTTGGCAACAAAGAAGGCTTTTACATCGCCCTCGAGAAGGCCTTGCACAATTATTTAAAGGCTAAGCTAAAGATAGAGACATCGGAATTCAGCAAAGATAAAATTGCCACCTTGCTCAACGAAAAACAAGTTGATGACACTACGAACGATGGCTTTATCGCCTTGCTGAAGAATTGCGAAATGGCCCGTTACAGTCCTTTTTCAGAGGTACAGATGCAGCATGATTACGATAAGGCCAGTGAGGTAATCTCACATCTAGATAAACAATTATAATAAAGTGAGACAGATATTTTTCATAGTAATAGCTTTTGTGACCCTTACGGTGTCAGGCCAGAACAAGGCATTGTTCGACCAGGCCACCGAAGCCTATAACGTGGGCGAATATCAAAGAGCGGTAGACAGCTACTTAGAGATATTGCAGAACGGGCAACACTCTGCGGAACTCTATTACAATTTAGGCAACGCCTATTACAAGCTCAACCAAATTGCCCCGAGTATCTACTATTATGAGAAGGCCCTTTTGCTAAAACCCAATGATAGCGAAATAAAGAACAATCTGGGCTATGCCCAAAATATGACATTAGATGCCATAGACCGTATGCCGGCCACAGGGCTTACAAAGATCTACGACAGTTCGATCGGCATTCTCTCTTTTGACCAATGGGCCTATGCCTCCATTGTTTTTATGATACTCTTTGTACTGCTGTACATCGCTTTCTACTATTTTCACTATTCTTCGAGAAAACGATTGGCCTTTATTTTCAGTATGATCTCGCTTTTAGCCATGCTCACCTCGGTCGTGTTCGCCTTTTTGCAACACAGTGAATTCGAGGCCGACGACCCCGCCATTGTCTTTGCAAAAGAGGCCAGCGTAAAATCCGAACCCAATAAAAGAAGCCTTGAAGCGTTTACACTACATGAGGGCACCAAAGTCAATGTTCTAGAAGAACTCAACGACTGGAAAAAGATTCGCATTCCTGACGGTACTACAGGTTGGATTCAGACTGAGGACATAAAAATCTTAAAAGATTTTTAATATTTCCTTAACGAGGATTAAAAAGGTTGGTGTTATATTTGCGTTTGTTACAAACTTCTATGAAAATTTTTGCTCGTTTTCTTTTGCTTTCTTTTTGGCTATTTGCCATTACGGCTCCGAGCGTCATAACCTTACTAGATGTTGACAACCCAATTATTGTAACGAACCTCAATGAAGAGGAGCAA
Organism: Zobellia sp. OII3; assembly: GCF_002211465.1. Classification (NCBI taxonomy): domain Bacteria; kingdom Pseudomonadati; phylum Bacteroidota; class Flavobacteriia; order Flavobacteriales; family Flavobacteriaceae; genus Zobellia; species Zobellia sp. OII3. The sequence goes on from NZ_MWRZ01000001.1 coordinate 648,646, forward strand.
CAAGAAACTGGCAAAAAATCTCCGTTAGAAGAAAAATTCGTAAACGATAATTACTTCAACTTTTCCCTGATAGCACTGTCAGAGCAGACAACTATGGGCCATTATTACATGATGGGCTATATAGATTTCACTCTTGACATTATTCTTCCTCCACCTGAACATATTAGTTAATCTTTTCAGACAATTTATTTCGATTAGCTAAAAACTTGTCCTCGATTTTCATTGGGGACGAAACTATTTTATTATATGTTCAAAAATTTAAAAAGCGACCTTCCCGCAAGTGTCGTAGTATTCTTTGTGGCCCTACCCCTATGTTTGGGTATAGCCTTAGCCAGTGGCGCCCCTTTGTTTTCGGGCTTAATTGCCGGTATAATTGGTGGTATCTTTGTTGGAGCACTTAGTGGTTCAAAAATTGGTGTAAGTGGTCCGGCGGCAGGATTAGCCGCAATAGTATTGACCGCTATTGGTACTTTAGGAGGTTTTGAAAACTTTTTGGTTGCCGTAGTTCTAGGTGGAGCTATCCAGATGATATTTGGGATTTTAAAAGCAGGTATCATAGGATATTATTTTCCGTCTTCGGTAATTAAAGGAATGCTTACCGGTATAGGTATCATTATCATACTAAAACAAATTCCACATTTTTTTGGTTATGACCCTGATCCAGAAGGAGATTGGGCCTTTTTTCAAGTAGATGGAGAAAATACCTTCTCAGAAATTTTCAATACCATTAATAATATTAGCCCAGGCGCTACATTGGTTGCTATCATTGGGTTGTCTATTTTATTATTATGGGACAAGGTACTTTCCAAAAAAGGAAGAATTTTTCAATTGATTCAAGGGCCTTTGGTTGCCGTTGCAGTAGGAATTATCTTTTTCATAGTAACTCAAAATAGCGAGGTATTGGCTATTTCTACAAATCATTTGGTAAGCGTACCAATTCCTGAGGATGCGGCCTCATTCTTAGGGCAGTTCAGTTTCCCTAATTTTTCAGCCATTACAAATCCCGAGGTTTGGATTACTGCTTTCACCATTGCCTTAGTAGCCAGTCTTGAGACTTTATTATGTGTTGAGGCTACTGACAAGTTAGATCCTCAAAAGAACGTGACACCTACAAACCGTGAATTGCTTGCTCAAGGAGCAGGTAACGTATTATCTGGTTTAATAGGAGGGCTTCCTATCACTCAGGTTATTGTTCGTAGCTCGGCCAACATACAATCAGGAGGAAAATCAAAGATGTCAGCTATTCTACACGGTATTCTTTTATTGATTTCTGTTATCCTTATTCCAAAGTTATTGAACATGATTCCTTTGTCCGTATTGGCGGCCATTCTTTTTATAGTTGGTTACAAACTGGCAAAGCCTGCCCTTTTTGCAAAAATGTATAAATTAGGTTGGAAGCAATTTGTTCCTTTTTCAGTTACGGTAGCAGGAATTGTATTTACAGATTTGCTTGTTGGAATTAGCCTAGGTTTAGCCGTTGGTGTGGTAGTTATTTTAATCAAGAGTTACCAGAACTCACACTTTCTACATATTGAAGATGTTAGTAACGGAAAACATAGAATAAAAATGACCCTTGCGGAAGAAGTGACCTTTTTTAACAAAGGCGTCATTCTTAAAGAGCTTGACAGCTTACCAAGAGATACCTATTTAGAACTAAATTTACTTAAAACAAGATACCTTGATTTAGATATTATAGAAATTCTAGAAGATTTCTCCATAAAGGCCAAAGAGCGAAACATAGACATTCAACTCGTTTCAAAACGAGGTGCAGTAGAAAACCCAACAAGTTTTATTGAGTTTTTTAAGACAAGACCTAAATCTAAACTAAGTTTAAGTTAAGCGCTATGAAAGAAAACAAATATAAAGTAGCCTTATTCTCAGATTTGGGAGATGGCATGCATAACCTTTTAAAGAGCTCGGTTAGCCTAGCTAAAATGGTAGATGGCGAGATAGAGGTTTTTAATGTGAGGAAGCCTACTGATATTATTGAAAAAGACAATCAACTATCGGCTATTCGGACTATAAATCGTGAATACATCTTAACCGATAAGCGAATGAAAAACATATTATCGCCTATCTCTAAAGATTACGGAGTGAACATTAGCTACTCAAGTACCTTTGGCAACGTAAAAACCGAAATTGAACGGTATTTAGCTAAAAACAATCCGGACATTATAGTCCTTGGTAGGAGAAAAACGAGAATTTTCAGTAGAATAGATGATAGGATTGCTAATTATGTTCTAACCATCTTTAAAGGCTCCGTAATGATTGTCTCTGAAGAAAATGGCCTAGAACCAGATATGAAGATTGGCATTGGAACACTAAACTGTTCCAAAGAATCATCTAGTTCTTCCTTTCCTGAAGCCCTTTTTGCTTATACGGACAGCCCATTAACGTCTTTTAACATTGTAGACGGCTCTCACACAAAGCAACAACAATCTCAGCAATTTTTGGGACAGAAGACTGTGGAATACGTATTTGACTACAATGAAAATACGTTGAAGAAACTTCCAACTTATTTATCTAAGAGTAATATTAACCTATTATTCGTAGAGAGAAAAAAGAAGGAAAAAGAAAGCACTTCTTCACCATTAGCCATGTATGACAAAGTAAAGAAACTAGGAATTACCCTTATGATTGCCGGCGAAAAACGCCTGCATCTCAAATATCAAAATATTTTAAAAATAGCATAATTAAATAGATAAATATGAAAGCACATACTAAGGAGACACAAGCAACGATGACTCCGGAAAAAGCGTTAAACTTTTTACAAGAAGGTAACCAACGCTTTCAAAACAACCTGAAAGCCAACAGAAATCTCTTAGAACAGGTAAACGATACCAGTGAAGGTCAATTTCCCTTTGCAACCATCTTGAGTTGTATCGATTCGAGGGTTTCCGCAGAATTGGTCTTCGACCAGGGCCTTGGTGATATTTTCAGCATCCGTATTGCCGGTAACTTCGTAAACGAAGATATTTTGGGCAGTATGGAATTCGGTTGCAAACTAGCCGGCACCAAATTGATCGTTGTTTTGGGCCACACCAGTTGCGGGGCCATAAAAGGGGCTTGCGATCATGCTAGATTGGGCAACTTAACCGCTTTAATCAACAAAATAGAGCCAGCAGTTGAAGCTGTTAAAGAACCAACGGACGAAAGCTTGCGAAATTCAAAAAACCTTGATTTTGTAGATAAAGTTTCTGAAAAGAATGTACTCTTAACAATAGAGAATATTCGTAAAAACAGTTCTGTACTGACAGAAATGGAAGATAAAGGAGAAATCAAGATTGTTGGCGCCATGTACGACATATCTAATGGCGAAGTAACTTTCTACTAGTATATTGAGGACCAGGTAAATACAAAAAGGCCAGTGATGGCATTGGCCTTTTTTAAAATATTACCGTAGAATTAGCCTTATTTTGTAAAAAATAAAACTATGAACCTAGAAACTGTTTTTGAGAACAACGAAAGATGGATTGCTGAAAAACTGGAAACTAGTTCTGATTATTTTAAAGAATTGGCCACGGGTCAAAACCCTGAGTTATTATATATTGGTTGTTCAGATAGCAGGGTTACCGCAGAAGAGGTTATGGGCGCCAAGCCGGGCGAGGTGTTCGTGCATCGCAACATCGCGAATATGGTAATCAGTATAGACCTTAACGTTCTCTCGGTGGTAAAGTATGCCGTAGATTACTTGAAAGTAAAACATATCATCGTTTGTGGACATTACGCCTGCGGAGGGGTCAAAGCCGCCATGCAGTCGGCAGATTTAGGTGTCTTGAACCCATGGCTACGTAATATACGCGATGTATACCGCCTTCATAAAGAAGAACTCAACGCCATTGAAGACGAGACCAAAAAATACGATCGGTTGGTTGAACTGAACGTAAAGGAACAATGCGTAAACCTAATCAAAACGGCCGTGGTGCAAAAAGCATTTCGCGATCACGGGTTGAAAGTACACGGATGGATATTTGACGTCCATACCGGAAAATTGATAGATCTAAAAATAGACTTTGAAGGCTATCTCAAAAACATTATGGAAATCTATCATTTAGATTGATCCATATCATTCGGTAGGGGCCAAAACGTTGAACAGGCCCATACATTCGAAAGCAAAATATATACTAATCATCAGCATTAAAAGTAATTGTATGAAAAATCTTTTCTCAAACTTTAAAGGAGACCTATTTGGGGGCATAACGGCAGGTATCGTTGCCCTTCCCTTGGCATTGGCCTTTGGTGTAAGTTCAGGTCTCGGACCCAGTGCCGGACTCTACGGCGCTATTTTTATTAGTTTTTTTGCCGCCCTTTTCGGTGGTACACCCACCCAAATTTCGGGGCCCACGGCTCCCATGACGGCCGTAAGTATGGTCGTCATAGCGGGAATTATCGCCATAAACGATGGTAGTCTCGAAAAGGCGGTACCCGCCATCTTGACCGTATTTTTATTGGCCGGACTTATGCAAATCGGCCTTGGTGTGCTCGGCATAGGAAAATACATCCGCTACATTCCGTATCCGGTAGTTTCCGGTTTTATGACCGCTATCGGTGTTATCATTTTAGTTACCCAGATATTGCCTGCAGTAGGCTATTACCCTAATGAGGATAAAGAGTTCGTAGATCAGTACAAACCAATGGCCGAAGAACTTATATTGGAGAATATTCTAAAGGAGGAAGCCGGGGAGGGCATTCTCGTTCTAGAAGATTTCGAGGAGACCATTAAACGCGCGGAGACCATAACCCAAGAGGAAATGCTCAAAGAAGCCAGTACTTTGGCAAAAAGTGAAGCTTCAGGCGTATTAGGGGCCCTTAAAGTTATGCCCAGAGCTTTGCAAAACATCAATTGGCTAGAGTTTATCTTGGCCCTTTCCACGATTATCATTATTTATGGTTTCAAAAAAATAACTACCGCCATACCGAGTGCTTTGGTAGCACTTATCGTAGTTTCCGGCGTAGCCTATGGTTTCGGCTTGAACTATAGACCCATTGAAGAAATTCCAAGTGGTTTTCCCGTACCCAACCTCGGCATCTTTACCAACTTTGATCTCAACTCGGTAACCCCTTACATCTTTACCGCCTTAACATTGGCCCTACTGGGGGCCATCGACTCCTTATTGACCTCTGTGGTGGCCGATAACATGACCAAGACCAAGCACCAACCCAACAAGGAATTGGTAGGTCAGGGAATAGGAAATACTATTGCGGCCATATTTGGCGGAATCCCAGGAGCGGGCGCAACTATCCGTACCGTTGTCAACATTAATGCCGGTGGTAAGACCAAGTTATCCGGTATGGTGGCCGGTGTTCTGCTATTGGTCGTTCTTTTGGCCTTAGGTCCGGTCGCATCACAGATACCTGCCGCCGTACTTGCCGGTATTCTTGTAACCGTGGGTATAGGGGTAATGGATTATAAAGGATTGAAAGCGATACCTAGTTTACCAAAAGACATGAGTCTAGGACCGATCAAATTCAGTTCCGAAGTAGTGATTATGATTATTGTATTGGTTCTTTCTTCCGTTTGGAACTTGGTATACGCCGTAGGTGTAGGCCTGGTCATAGCTTCCTTAATGTTCATGAAGAAGATGGGCGACCTTACCGCAGAACGCTCGGATGTAAAATCATTGGAAAAAGAACAAGGTTGGGCAGATGAAGCCCGTTTCCCCCAAAACCTAAAAGAATCGGTTTTTATCAAACACCTTAAAGGCCCCTTGTTCTTTGGATCTACCAGCGAATTTCAAATACTGGCCGACCAAATACCGCGTAGCGCCTCAACAGTAATCATTCGTATGGACCGTATGCAGTATATGGATCAATCAGGACTCTACACGTTAGAAGACGTATTGATCGACCTGCACAACTCAAAAATTGAGGTATTGTTCGTAGACGTACTGAAGCAACCGCGTTACATGATGGAACGGGTAGACCTTATACCCGATTTAATACCCACGGAACACATTTTCGACACCTTTGACGACTGTATACAGTACTTGGAACAGAAGACTATAGCACCGAAAGTTGAAGCCGCGTTGTAGAATTTAGACCAATTTATGATGAATTATGTATTCGGTAATGCCGCAAATGTCCTAAATTTGCGGCATTAGCCGAACATCATGATCGATACCATAAAAAAGCACATTACAGAGGTAGAAAAATTTACCGCTACCAACAAGGAAGAACTCGAAAGCTTCCGTATCAAATACTTAGGTAAAAAGGGACTTTTAAATGATTTCTTCGCAGAATTCAAAAACGTTCCCAATGAGCAGAAAAAAGAATTCGGTCAGACCATAAACCAGTTAAAACAGGCCGCCAACGAAAAGCTCAATACCTTACGTGACGCCCTTGAAAGCAAAAGCGACGAAAAAGGCATCTACGGTGATTTGACACGGCCGGGCGAACCCATAGAACTGGGTGCACGCCACCCTATATCTATAGTCAAGAACCAAATTATAGAGATTTTCTCAAGAATAGGTTTCAACGTTTCCGAAGGCCCAGAAATCGAAGACGATTGGCACAACTTTACAGCCTTGAACTTGCCCGAATACCATCCGGCAAGGGATATGCAGGATACTTTCTTCATTCAAACCGATCCCGATATATTGTTGCGTACCCACACCTCTTCGGTTCAAGTACGTTACATGGAAAACAACACCCCCCCAATCCGTACCATATCACCGGGTAGGGTATACCGTAACGAAGCTATTTCCGCGCGTTCGCACTGTTTTTTCCATCAGGTGGAAGGCTTGTATATCGACAAGGATGTTTCCTTTGCCGACCTAAAGCAAACCCTGCAATATTTTACTACCGAACTTTTCGGAAAATCGAAAATCAGGTTACGTCCTTCATACTTTCCGTTTACCGAGCCCAGCGCCGAGGTAGATGTGTATTGGGGATTAGAAACCGAAACCGATTATAAAATGACCAAAGGCACTGGATGGCTAGAGATCATGGGCTGTGGTATGGTAGACCCAAACGTACTCGACAATTGCGGAATCGACTCAAAGGAGTACTCCGGATTTGCTTTCGGAATGGGCATCGACCGTATCGCGCTTCTCTTACACCAAATTTCGGACATTCGCCTGTTGAGCGAAAACGATGTTCGCTTCCTTGAACAGTTCAAAAGTGCACTGTAATTTTATCTAGGTGAAAAAAGATATAGAGATACCTATTGCCAAAGACGTTCACGTTGCGGTTGTTCGGGAGTGGAACGAAGAGTTTCTCTCCAAAGACTGGAACGCCTATATTCTAAACAACCGTACCGACGCCATAGAAATGACCATTGTAGTCTCAAAGGGCTATGACGACGAACGCAAAACTTCGACCATGCGCCATGGCCTAGGCCTCATTGCAGCCAAGTCTTTTGCTAAGATAGAGGTGCTACAAGAAGACATCCTTGCCCTTGACAATGAGTTTTTCGTTACTTTCTTTGCCGAGGGAAAGCTTTTTGAAAAACGCTTCGTGTTTCCCAAGAACACGATAAACGAAAGGGATCTACAACCCATTCCCCTTATCGATTTAGAAGGTATACTTCCTCGCTAAACCACACCTCTTAACGAATATTTAACCCTCTTTTAGAAAATTTAAGTTCTTTTGGTTTGTTTGATACCGAACTAATACTACCTTTGCCCTTTCAATTTTTTAATTATGGACAAAGAAGAATGCAAACAGATATTGATCGAGGAACTAGGGGTTCACTTTGAATTTGAATATTCCCTACCTCCTTTGGCCGCTAGAATCTTTGCAAATTTAGTGGTAACCGAGGAAGAAGGCCTCACTTTTGACGACTGCTTGACCAAAAGAGGTGCAAGCAAAAGCTCTATTTCCACGTCATTGAACTTATTACAACAAACTGGATTTATAAATTATTTCACCAAATCGGGTGACCGGAAACGCTATTTTAAAGTAGCGGAGAAAGATGCCTTTTTTATCAAGAAGTTAAATCAAACGCTCAAAAAAATAGAGAATGAGTCTCAGATGATAGAAAAAGTTGCGGAATATAATAAAGTCCACAACCCACAAAAACATGAAGAAAACAAAGAGAAAAAACGCATCTACATGAAATGCCTGGAAGACACCCGTGAAATTTATAGAAAGACAATCGCCGATTTGAAAAACCTAAAACAATAATTTTTTTACCATTTTAGTTCGCTTACTACCGAACATTCTGAATTAACAAAACCTTAACAAGAATTATAACATCCATCTAAAAATGAAAAAGCTATCTATATTAGGATTATTAAGTGCAGGACTTCTCCTAAGCTCCTGCTTTGGAACCACCCCAACCCCTCCTGCCGGTGGTGCCACCCCTCCTCCCCCGAGTTTAAAGGTCGGTGAGTTGACTCCACAGGACATCACCATTTACAATGAATTTTCTACCACCTTAGAAGGCAAGCAAAACGTAGAAATCTGGCCAAAAGTTTCTGGCTTCATTCAACACGTGTACGTAGAGGAAGGTCAAAAAATCAAAAAAGGACAATTGCTTTTCAAATTGGAGACCCAAACCTTAAACCAAGATGCCAATGCTGCCAAGGCTTCGGTTAACGTGGCCCAAGTAGAAGTAAACAAGCTTAAGCCCTTGGTTGAAAAGAACATCATTAGCGAGGTTCAGCTTGAAACTGCAAAAGCCCAATTGGAACAGGCCAAGGCCAACTACGAAAGTGTAGCTTCCAATATCAGTTATTCACGTATTACCAGCCCTGTTGACGGTTATATCGGGGAAATTCCATTTAAGACCGGGGCCTTGGTAAGTTCTAACATGGGCAAGCCCTTGACTACCGTTTCCGATATAAGCCAGGTTCGCGCCTATTTTTCCCTAAATGAAAAAGAGCTTTTAAAGTTGAAGGAATCTATGCCCAAAAACGATAAAAACCAAATGGATCTTGAAAAGGCCCCAGAGGTAAAGCTTGTAATGATCAATGGTAAAGAATACCCAGAGCCCGGTAGAATCGCCATGATCAACACCATTATCAACAGTACTACGGGTAGTGTGACCGCTAGGGCCGATTTTGAAAACAAAAATAATATTCTTAGCAGCGGTAGCACCGGTAAGATCAAGATTCCAACCATTTACAAGAATGCCTATGAAATTCCACAGGCGGCAACAATAGATTTACAAGGTAAAAAACTGGTTTACGTCTTAAAAGACGATAACACCATTACAACAATGCCTATAGATATCATTGCCAATACCCAAAAAGGATACATTGTAGAAAATGGAATTGAAAAGGGAACTACCATTGTTCTTGAAGGTGTGACTAAAATCAAAGACGGAATGACCATTAGCCCGGTCAAGTAAGCATCCGCTATTCATCATAATACATAAATAAAGAACAATGTTTCAGAAATTTATAGATCGTCCCGTACTATCTACGGTAATATCGATTATTATAGTTATTCTAGGTATACTAGGCCTAACGACCTTGCCCATTGAAGAATATCCAGAAATAGCACCACCAACCGTACAGGTTAAGAGTACCTATACAGGTGCAAATGCGGAAACGGTACTAAAGAGTGTTGTTATTCCTTTGGAAGAGCAGATCAACGGTGTTGAAGACATGTTGTACATGACCTCTAGCGCCAGTAACGATGGTGCCGCTACGATCAACGTATTCTTTAAATTGGGTACCGACCCCGATATTGCTGCGGTAAACGTTCAGAACAGGGTTGCCAGGGCCAACAGTGTTTTACCACAAGCCGTAGTACAAACGGGTGTTATCACCCAAAAGTCCCAGACGAGTGCCCTTTTGTTCTTCTCCCTATTCTCGGATAACGAAGATTATGACGCCACTTTTGTTGAGAACTACGCTAGAATCAACATCGTACCGAAATTACAACGTATCGAAGGTGTTGGTAACGTTACCGTTTTCGGTTCTAAGGATTATTCTATGCGCGTATGGCTCAACCCAGAAAAGATGGCGGCGTACAAACTCATGCCCTCAGATATTCAAAATGCCCTTAGGGAACAGAACCTTGAGGCCGCAACGGGGAAAATCGGGGAAAATGCCGATGGAATCTACGAATATGTACTAAAATATAAAGGGCGCCTTTCAGATGAAGCTGAATATGAAAACATCATAATCAAGGCTCAAGAAAACGGACAGTTTTTAAGGCTTAAAGATGTTGCCGAAATAGAGTTAGGCGCCTTTAATTATGGTACAAAGAACGAAGGTATGGGCAAGCCCGGTACCGCTGTTGGTATATTCCAAACCTCAGGATCGAATGCAAATGCCATTATCGACGAAATTCAAACGATTCTACAGGAAAGTTCAAAGGATTTCCCCAAAGGATTGGACTATGTAATTCCTTATAACACCAAAGACTTCTTAAGTGCCTCTATAGAACATGTTATACAGACATTGATCGAAGCTTTTTTATTGGTGTTCTTGGTAGTATTCCTATTCTTACAAGACTTTAGATCTACCTTAATACCCGCTATTGCCGTTCCCGTAGCGATTATTGGTACGTTCTTCTTCCTCTCCCTATTCGGGTATTCCATCAACATGTTGACCTTGTTCGCCATGATTCTGGCCATTGGTATTGTGGTGGATGATGCCATTGTGGTAGTGGAGGCCGTACACGCCAAAATGGAAGAAGGTGCCACCCATGCCAAAACGGCGACTAAATCGGCCATGTCAGAAATATCAGGTGCCATTATCTCCATTACCTTGGTCATGTCGGCCGTATTTATTCCGGTATCTTTTATCAGCGGTTCATCAGGAGTGTTCTACCAACAATTTGGTATAACATTGGCTATTGCCATTCTTATTTCCGCGGTAAACGCCTTAACCTTGAGCCCTGCTTTGGCTGCGCTTTTACTAAAGCCCCATAATCCATCGGAAGAACATAAAAAAGGACTTACAAAACGTTTCTTTTCGGCCTTCAACACCGGCTTTGACGCCATAACCAATAAATATGTCGGTTCGGTGAAATTTATCGCCAAAAGAAAATGGGTAACCGGATTGTCTCTTGTCATATTTGTAGTAATAGTACTTTTGTTATTCAAATCGACACCTACCGGTTTTATACCTAACGAAGATAAGGCCATTGTCTTTGCCGATGTTACCATGCCTCCCGGTACTACTTTAGAGCAGACACAAAAGACCGTGAAGCAGTTAGATTCCATTTATCAATCTATGGATATCATAAAGGCTAGGATGAACATTACCGGATTTAGTATTTTGAACAGTGTTAACGGTGGTTCTTACGCATTCTCGGTTCTCCGTCTTAAAGATTGGGGCGAACGTAAAGGTGATGCCGAATCGGTGAATGCCGTAGTAGGAAGCCTGTTCGCTAAAACAGCCGGATTAAAAGATGCCAAAATCTTCTTCTTTACGCCACCAAGTATACGAGGCTTTGGTAACTCCACCGGTTTTGAGATGAACCTACAGAGCAAAGATGCCGACGATTGGCAAACCGTAAACAAGGTTACCAATGAATTCTTAGCGGCTATAAACGCAAGACCAGAAGTAAAATACGCCATTACAAATTTCAACGCCAACTTCCCTCAATACGAAGTAGAGGTAGATGTAGAGAAAACCAAAATGGCCGGTTTAGCGGTAACCGATGTCTTTAGTGCCATGCAAGGCTATTACGGTGGACTATATACCACGGACTTCAATAAATTCGGTAAGCAGTACCGTGTTATGATCCAGGCAAAACCCGAAGATAGGGCCAATGAAAATTCGTTGAACCACATTTTTGTCACCAATGCCAATGGTGAATCTGTTGCCGTATCTCAGTTTGTTTCATTAAAGAAAATTTACGGCCCGGAAGTAGTGAGCAGGTTCAACCTTTTAAGTTCCGTAAAAATTAACGGAGCCATGAACCCTGGTTATTCTACAGGTGATGCCATTAAAGCCATTGAAGAAGTTACGGCCCAAGTGCTGCCGAACAACTATACTTATGAGTATTCGGGACTTACCAAGGAGGAAAACAGTGCGGGTAGCCAGACGACCATCATCTTTATATTGAGTTTGATCTTCGTTTACTTCCTATTGAGTGCACAGTACGAATCGTATATACTACCCTTCTCGATATTATTATCGCTTCCGGTAGGCATTGCGGGTGCCATTGGCTTTGTAAGTATGGCAGGTCTTGAGAATAACATATATTTTCAAATCGCCTTGATCATGTTGATCGGTCTGCTCTCTAAAAATGCCATTCTTATCGTAGAATTTGCATTGCAGCGAAGAAAACACGGCATGTCGATCCTTGAGTCGGCCATTGATGGTGCAAAAGCACGACTTAGGCCCATATTAATGACCTCCTTCGCCTTTATTTTCGGACTGATGCCATTGGCATTGTCTACAGGTATTGGAGCCGTAGGAAACCGCTCGATCGGTATGAGTGCTGTTGGTGGTATGTTGATAGGAACCATATTTGGTGTGTTTATAATACCCGCCCTATATGTCATCTTCCAAACCATCCAGGAGCGTATCACCGGTGCGCCGCAAGAAACTATTGAAGAATCAAAGAACTAGAGAAATCATGAAGAAATTTGCAATAAATAAATTCTTATTGGTAGCCATGCTTCCGCTCTTGCTACAATCCTGTTTTGTGGCAAAAAACTATGAGCGGCCGGCCGTCGAGACCGAAAACCTATATCGAACCGACCAGCTGCCACAAGACAGCGTGTCATTTGCTTCGATATCATATAAGGACCTTTTTACGGATTCGTATTTAAAGACCTATATCGAACGAGGTTTAGCGAACAACCTTGACATTCGTATTGCGCTGGAAAACATTTCGGCAGCCGAAGCTTATGTAAAACAAGGGAAGGCAGGTTACCTACCCACCATTAACGGTGCCGCAAGTGCGACAAGAACGGCAAGAACCAGTGAAAACGGTCAGTTCGGAAGTATTTTTTCCCAACCCTATAATCAATTCGAGGCCTCGGGAACCCTATCTTGGGAAGCCGATATCTGGGGAAAGATAAGAAGCACCAAACGGGCAAGCGATGCCAGCTACCTACAGACCGTAGCGGCCCACCAAGCCGTTAAAACCAGTCTGGTGTCGCAAATTGCCACCACGTATTACCAATTGTTGGCCCTAGACAAGCAAGTTGCCGTAACCGTGGAGACCATTGAAAACCGTATGAGAAGCTTGGAGACCATTACCGCCCTTAAAGAGGCAGGGCAGGCGAACCAAGTGGGTGTCGATCAAACGGCCGCACAATTGTACAGCGCCCAAAGCCAACTGTTGGATCTTAAAAACTCGCTTTTTAAGACCGAGACGGCCTTGAGCATTCTTTTGGGAGAACAACCACAAACCTATGACCGCAGTTCATTGGACGACCAAGAACTGACCAGCGATATGCAACTTGGGGTTCCCGCCTTGTTGTTGCGCAACAGACCCGATATTATGCAGGCCGAATTCGGTTTGGTAAATAGTTTTGAGCTGACGAATGTGGCCAGAAGCAACTTCTATCCTTCCATTACCTTATCGGCGCAAGGAGGCTTTCAAAGTCTGGAAATCGATAATTGGATCGACAGCAGTTCTATTTTCGCCAACCTTATTGGTGGCCTTACACAGCCCATTTTGAACGGCCGAAAAGTCAGAACCGCCTACGAAGTGGCAAAGGCCCAGCAAGAACAAGCCCTTCTTAACTTTAAAAAGACCCTGCTTACCGCAGGTAAAGAAGTGTCGGATGCGCTATACGATTATAACACTGCCGTTGAAAAAGAAGCCTATGTTACCAAACAGGTAGTGGCCCTCAAACGTGCGGAAAGCAATTCGGAAGAATTGTTGAACAGTGGATACCTGACCTATTTGGACCTGTTGACCGCAAGGGAAAACTCCCTGAACGCGGAACTTAACTTGGTCAGCAACAAGTTGGCCCAATTATCCGCAACAGTAGAGCTATACCGTTCCCTAGGTGGTGGATGGCACTAAAATGTATTGACCCATGTTCAATAAGGACCGCTTTTTAGAATTTGCCCTTTCCAAGTTTACAAAATTTGGAAGCAAGCGCTTTACCTTGGATGACCTGGCCCATGAACTCGGTATCTCTAAAAAAACGATATACGAGAACTTTAAGGGCAAGGAAGAAATCATTCAAGAAAGTTTGGTAGCCCTTTTGAACAAATTAAGGTATCAAATAAACGAATGTGTAGAAAAGGAAAAATCCGACCCTATCCGAGCTGTAATAGCCATTTATAGGATAGGGTTGGATACCTTTAAATCTTTCAGTCCCACCTTTTTAAGAAGTTTAAAAAAGTACTACCCCAATGTGTACCGTTTGTTCAACGATTTTCGTGAAAACGACGTTTCCGTTCTGGTGAAAGATCTACTTTTAAACGGACAGGGGAAAGGACAAATCAGAAAAGACGTCGATATAGACCTGACCTATGAACTTTATTACAATCGCATGGAATACATCGTGCAGGCCGAAAACAAGAATTTCTATGAACAATTTACGCCCGAAGAGCTCTTGAACCACATCATAATCAACAACCTAAGAGGTATTGCCACAAAGGAATACCTCAACAAAAACGACTCGATCTTTCTATTGTAAGCCTACCAAGATGTATAGGGGTTTTTACCCAGTTGCGAATTGTAGTATTTAACCTCACCTGTCACCTCTTGCCCCAACCATTCGGGTTTTTCAAAGTCCTCGTCTTCAGAGGCCAATTCTATTTCGGCCACTACCAAGCCCTTATTATCACCATAAAATTCGTCTACCTCAAAAATATGTTGCCCCACGGGAACATTGTAGCGCACCTTATCGATAACCCCTGGTTCACAAATAAGCAAAAGTTGTTCTGCTTCGGATACCGGAATTTCCTTTTCCCATTCAAATCGCATAGTTCCGGCCTCGTTCGATTTTCCCTTTACGGTCAAAAATGCCGAATCGGCCTTGATCCTCACTCTTACGGTACGCTCGGGATGCGTGTTCAAAAACCCCTGAACAATTCGTTCCTTCAATGTGGCCTGCCCTTGGTACGCCCTTGACGTGACCAAAAATTTACGTTCAATTTCAATCACTCTCCCCTGCTATTTTTTTAATCTTATCGGATTCTATTATAGGTGTCGTATATGTTCCATTGGCCACACGTATCATAGCCTTCGCTATGGTTTCGGGCTTAATGGAGCGGTATTTTTCAAGCGGACCCGCCAAAACAAGGTTCACAACTTTCATCAATTGTTTGAACAACAACTCGCCGATTCGTTTTTCCTCGCGTTTCCCCCCGATCAACGAAGGTCGAAAGAGGTAGGTGTTCTCTATATTTTCACCAAGTACCGCTTCCTCCATTTCGCCCTTTAGACGGCTGTAGAAAACGTTACTCTTGGCATTTGCCCCCATAGAGGACATTACCAAAAAACTTGAAATGCCGTTTTTGGCGGAAAGCTTGGCGGCCGCTACGGGAATGCCATAATCGATTTTTCTATAGGCTTCCTTATTCGGTGTTTTTGACTTTGTGGTACCGATACAACAGAACACCTCATCACCCGTAAAGTCGGCTTCAAATTGTTCCAATTGCATCAAATCGCCCAAATGCTCCTCTATTTTTTGATGGGAGAGCCCTGTGCTGGAACGAGAGAACAACTTAACTTTCCCGTACCGGTCGTCCTCCAACAAAAGCCGTAACAAAATGCCTCCGGTAAGACCTGTGGCCCCAAGTATTATTGCTGTCTTTCTTTGTGTTTCCATCCAACTAAATATAACCTAATTTTGCTGTATGCCAAACGATTTTCCATTACGAAAGATTATTCATGTGGATATGGATGCCTTTTATGCCTCCGTAGAGCAACTGGACAATCCTGACTTACGTGGAAAGCCCATTGCCGTTGGCGGAAGCTCAAAAAGGGGCGTTGTTGCCGCGGCCAGCTACGAAGCTAGAAAATACGGGGTTCGTAGCGCCATGAGCAGCGTTTTGGCACAGCGTAATTGTCCCGGACTTATTTTTGTTAAACCCCGTTTTGAGCGTTATAAGGAAATCTCGCATCAAATCAGAAACATATTCTACGAGTATACCGATTTGGTAGAACCCCTGTCATTGGACGAAGCCTATCTCGATGTTACCGTAAACAAGAAGGGAAATCCCTCCGCTTCATTGATCGCCAAGGAAATTAGGCAAAAAATCTACGACACTATCGGCCTGAACGCCTCCGCAGGTATTTCCATCAATAAATTCATTGCGAAGGTCGCCAGCGACATCAACAAACCCAACGGACAAAAAACCGTAAACCCCGAAGAGGTATCGCTGTTTCTGGAAGAGCTTGAAATCCGGAAATTTTACGGTGTGGGAAAGGTCACTGCCGAAAAAATGTACAAACTGGGCATCTTTACCGGTAAAGACCTAAAACTAAAAACGCTTGAATTTCTGGAAGGGAATTTCGGAAAAAACGGAAGCTACTATTACAACGTGGTCCGCGGTATTCATACCAGTCCCGTAAAACCACACCGTATTCCAAAGTCCGTAGGAGCCGAACGTACCTTCAACGAAAACCTGAGTAGCGAAATATTTATGCTCGAACGGCTAGACCATATTGCCGAAGAGCTTGAAAAACGCTTGAAAAAAGCCAATATTGCCGGTAAAACGGTCACACTTAAAATCAAATACAGCGATTTTACCCTTAATACCAGAAGCAAGACCCTTTCTTATTATATATCCTCCAAGAGCCTTATATTGGAAACGGCCAAGGAACTTTTGTATCAAGAAAAGCTACAGAACTCGGTACGCCTGCTCGGTATTTCCCTCGCCAACCTCAATACGGAGAAAAAAGAAAAAACAACGGACAAGGAATCCATTTCAGTTCAACTGAAGTTCGAGTTCTAGCAATTGAAGCGCATTTCACTTCAAAACTGACGGAATTTCAAACAAATAACCAAAAGACCTATATTTTAAACGTTTTGTATTAGAATCTTTGGGTATTCGGCGGCATTTCAACTATTGGATTGCATTTTGATCCACTACCTTTACAACTCACATTTTAACGATTACAAAAATATCGGGCTCCTTAGTTACAGTCCTTGATTCCCAAATTTCGATTGCTAAAAAATCTACCGCTTGACACGAACAAAAATAAATACCTATTCAAAGATTTCGGCCTTGGAAGATATCAAGATCGAGCCCTTCGACGTCAACAAGCGATATACCAAACCGCACCGCCATAATAAATATATGGAGCTGGTCTATTTCAGTAAAGGCAGCGGTGTACACTACATGGATGAAACCGGCTACGCCATTGAACCCCCCATAATTTTTATAATTAAGAAGGATGAAGTGCACCATTGGGAAATCGATACCCTGCCCGAAGGTTTCGTCATCATTATCAAGGAAGGTTTTATGGAAAAGACCTTGGATAAGCACATCAACCTACAACTAAGGCAGCTAGGAAACAAAAGGGTCATCAACCCTGCCTATGATTCGAGCATTCAGTCGCTCTTTGAAATCGCCTCAAAAGAAATAAAGGAAAATTGTTCCAGCAGGGATGTTCTGGTAGAAGGGGTACTTAAGGCCCTTTTTTCTAAAATTCTGAACTATGTACAAATTGATGAGGATCTATCTACCAATGATTTGGACGAACGTTTTTCCGAATTGCTTGAAAACAAATTAAAAAACGATGTGGCATATTATGCCTCACAATTGAATACCACGGCGCAGAACCTTAACGCCTGGTGTAGAAAAAAACACGAAAAAACGGCCTCGGCGGTAATTGCCGAGCACATTATAAAAGAGGCCAAGCGTTTACTCCTCTATACCGACCTCTCCGTTACCGAAATTGCGTACAACTTCGACTTTTCCGATGTTTCGCATTTTGTCAAATATTTTAAGCGCCATGACGGCCAAACCCCGCTACAGTACAAAAAAGTAGCGATCGTACCTTAAATTTTTCAAACAGACCAGAATTCAATAGGGCTTAAGGGTAATTTCGACACCTAATTATTACCAAACCTATTGAATATGAAGTTTTATCATTTTTTACTTTTTCTGATCGGCCTAATTCCTTTATCCCTGTCCGCCCAGATTACGGGAAAAATAACGGATGCGGACAACGCTTATCCCTTGGAATATGCCACTGCGGCCCTCTTCGACCAAGAGAGCGGCGAACTGGTCACAGGGGTAATCACCAACCTCGATGGGGTATTCACCATCGACGAGGTTAAAAACGGCACCTACTACCTCGAAGCTTCCTTTATCGGCTTCGAAACCAAGACCATCAAAGATATTGTAGTGGAAAACAGGAAGGGAGCCGACCTCGGCACCATAGCCCTGACCATGGGCGGAACCCAACTGGAAGAGGTGGTGGTAAAGGGCGAACGGGCCACGATGATCAATAAAATAGACCGACAGGTTTTTGATACCAAAAAATTTCAGAACAGCCTTGGGGGCAGTGCTACCGACGTGGTCAAGAACATACCTTCGGTAAGTGTCGATGGCCAAGGCGAGATCAGTGTTCGCGGCAGTACGGGTTTTGTGGTATTGCTCAACGGCAACCCGGTGCAGGGCAATGCTTCTACCTTGTTGAACCAGCTTCCGGCCAATGCCATAGAGCGGGTGGAAGTGATTACGGCACCCTCGGCCAAATACGACCCCGAAGGAAAAGCGGGAATTTTGAACATCATAACCAAAAAAGGTGCTGCAGACGGCAGCTTTGCCCAAATAAACCTAAAAGGGGGACTTCCCTCCATTGAAACTTACGGAAACGATAAGGCGCACCAGCGCTACGGGGCCGATGCCACCTACAACATTCGCAAAGGGGATTGGAACATCTCGATGGGGGCCAACTACCAACGTAACGACCTGGGCGGAAGACGTGAAGGCGATGTTTTCACCATTATAAACAACACCCTTACGCAGTTTCCTTCCACTGGAGAGCGCAGTTTTGACGAAATCAACTACAGCGGAAGGTTTACCGTAGACTATGCCCCAGACGATAAAAATGCGTATTCATTGGGTTTTTACGGGGGGAAAAGAAAAAAAGACCGTCTAGCCGATATTGTGTATTACGACAACCACGGTATAAGCCCCGCGGTAGGAGGGGAACGACTTTATACCTTTCAGTATTATAACCACAACCTCAGGACCCGAAAAAGTGATTTTGTATTGGGAAGCTTTGACTATTCCCACATTTTCGACAATACTTCAAAACTATCGACCTCCTTCTTATACGAATACACCTTGTTGGGCGGTCCTACGGAAAGCGACAACTTGGGCGAGCCCGACAGAAATATCATATACCAGCAAGAGTACAACACCAACGACAACCCATTGAACGGTATTCGCCTATCGTTGGATTATGCCTGGAAGCCCTTTGCCATAGGACAGCTCGAAACAGGCTACCAATACCGGAACCTCGATCATACGGGTGATTTCGTTTACGAAAGAAAAGATGATACTACCGGTGGGACATTTGAACTTGTTCCCGAGTTTTCAAGTGAAGTAGACCTTCAAAGAAGCATCCATTCGGGTTACGCACAATTGACGGGAGCAAAAGATAAATGGGAATATGCCGCAGGCGTACGGATTGAAGCTATGGACCGCGAACTTGACCTTCGTGACAAGCAAGGCCTTATCGATACCACCTATGCTTACGACTATGTAAAACCGTTTCCGTCCGCTTCGGTTCAATACACTTTTGAAAACAACACAAAATTGAAGGCCGCCTACAGCAAAAGGGTCGAACGCACGACTACTTTTAAGATGAATCCATTTCCGGAACGTGAGCACTCTGAAACCTTAGAGCAAGGAGATCCCACCCTAAAACCCGAATTTATAGACTTGTTGGAAGTAGGTATAAGTAAAAACTTCGACGGTGGAAATTCGATTTTTGCAACGGCCTATTACCGCGACACCAAAAATCTGGTGAATAGGGTAAACACCATCTACAACGATACGATTCTAAACCGAATCTACTCTAATGTAGGCAAGGCCAAATCATTAGGATTGGAATTAGGCGCACAGCTAAAACCCACCAAAAACTGGTCGAATTTTATTGGGGCCAACCTCTACAATTATTCCATTGACGGCACCTACGACGGTCGGAACATAGACAGTAGTTCTTTTGTTTACTCGATAAATGCGAATAGCACCTACGACTTTACCGAAACCACTTCCCTACAATTCACCTTTAACTATCTATCGGAACGGATTACGGCACAAGGGGAAGATTCGCGTTTCTATTCGCCCAACCTGACCTTTAAAAAGTCGTTTCTCAACGACCGTCTAACGGCTACATTACAATGGCAAAATATAGATATGGGCCTATTGGACACGAACGAACAACGTATTACGACCTACCGAGAAGGTGAGTTCTATACGACCACGAACTATGTATATGAAGTTGATATGGTATTGTTGAACCTATCGTATAATTTCAATAAAAACAAGAATAAATCGAAATTCATTGATAGTGAATTCGGTAAGCAAGAATTCTAACGATTAGTTGATGTTTAGTACGAATCGGGTTTTCAACCCCAAACAAGAAAGCCCCAATGATTTTTAGTCGATTTGGGGCTTTCCTCTATTTGTCTTTTTTTGGGCGTTCTTCTTTTTGTGCTTTAACCGCTTCTCAATGGAAGATCGAGACGGCTTTGTTTTGCGACGTTTCTTTTTGACCTTTAAGGCCTCTTCCATAAGGGTCAAAAAACGGGCAATGGCCAGTTCCTTATTTCTGTGCTGACTTCGGGTTTCGTCGCATTGCATTTGCAAAACGCCATCTTTGGTAAGCCTATGTCCTATTTTTCTATAGATGCGCTCTTTCTCGGTAGTAGCAAGTCCATTAGAATCTTCAAGCGAAAAGCTAAGGTCTATTTTTGTCGACACCTTGTTTACATGTTGCCCTCCGGCACCACTGCTGCGAACGGCCTTGAAATTTAACTCTTGTATCAGTTGGGCCTTGTTCATAATTTAAGAATCGGCCATACGTTGGTTGATCGTTTCCAACGAAAGATTTAAAAAAATTACCTTGCCGACCTCTAGGGGCCTATCATGATGAAAATAGATATCTTCACCTTCATAGATACCCACGATCATATAATGCCCTCCCATATAATAGGCTCCCTTTACCACACACTCCAAACCCGATTTTCCAGAAACCTTAAATTCGTGTGCATATACAATGATCCGCCTTTTGGTATCGGCATACGATTTTACAATGTTTATAGGAATTTTATTGGCCTCACCGAACAAGGAGGCCACATAAAGGTCTTTAGGATGCTCGTATAAGTTCTTAGGGCTATCCTTAGCCACAATGAACCTATCTTTGAGTACGACTACCCTGTCCGCAAACGGAAGCATGTCCATATGATCATGTGTAGCCGTGATTACGGTTATTTTTTGCCGCTTTAGGTAACCGAAAAGGTTGCGTCTTAAACTGTTCTTTCTAAAGTTATCGATATTACTAAAGGGCTCGTCTAAAAGGAGAACCTTGGGCTCTTGCGCCAACACACGGGCCAAGGCGACACGTTGTTGTTGTCCACGGCTTAACAACTTCACCTTGGTTTTGGCAAATTTGGTCATCTCGATCATCTCCAACAGCTCAAGGGTACGTTCTTCAAGCTCCTCAGGCTCAAAAACCGACAAAAATTGACTAATATTTTCCTCTACCGTGGTAAAGGGCATTAAGTCAAAATCTTGAGAAAGGTACTTCATATATGGTTCGCCCGGCACCAGGTTATGGAGGGGGCCTAAAACTTGGGTATCGTTCCAGTAGACTTCGCCTACTTTAACATCCAAGAGTCCGTAAATAATTTTTAAAAGCGTACTCTTTCCGCAGCCACTTTCACCAATAATGGATACATGCTCTCCTTTGGCCACCTTAAGGTTGATATTCTCCAAAACGGGAATATCGTCTACATAGCTAAAAGAAACATGATCTACTTGTAACATATCTTCATCTTCAATTGTCTCAACGACCTTCAGTCAAAAAAAATCTATTCTGTATTTTTGTTGGTTCCTAGCTATTTTACGTCTTTTCCGGCGTCCATCGGAAGTCTCTCGAATCCCATATTGTATAGGGTAAAGGCGAAAATATCGGCATACTGTTCAATGGTCTTGCTTACCGGTGTTCCCGCACCATGGCCGGCATTGGTCTCGATTCGGATCAAGGTAGGGTTATCTCCAGCTTGTTTGGCCTGCAGTTCCGCGGCAAACTTAAAACTGTGGGCCGGTACCACACGATCATCGTGATCACCGGTAGTCACCAAGGTAGCCGGATAGGCCACCCCTTCATTCACGTTATGAACGGGCGAATAGCCCTTTAAGTATTCGAACATCTCTTTACTCTCCTCCGACGTACCGTAATCATAGGCCCATCCCGCACCAGCGGTAAAGGTGTGATAGCGTAACATATCCAAGACCCCTACGGCCGGCAAGGCCACCTTCATCAAGTCGGGTCTTTGGGTCATGGTAGCCCCAACAAGCAGTCCCCCGTTACTACCACCACGAATGGCAAGGTATTCTGAAGAAGTATAATCGTTCTCGATCAGGTATTCCCCAGCAGCAATAAAATCATCAAATACATTCTGCTTTTGCATTTTAGTACCGGCATCGTGCCATTTTTTACCATACTCGCCACCTCCCCTTAAATTGGGCACGGCATATATCCCGCCCTGCTCCAGCCAAACGGCATTGGCGATACTGAAAGCAGGGGTTAGACTGATATTAAAGCCACCGTAACCATATAAGATGGTCGGATTTTTTCCGTTGCGTTGTAATCCCTTTTTATGGGTTATGATCATGGGTACCTTTGTACCATCCTTCGAAGTAAAAAACACCTGATTGGACTCATAGACGTCGGAATCGAAGTCGATATCAGGCTTCCAATACGAGGTATACTCGCCCGTTTCTACATTGTATTTGTAGGATGAGCCCGGAATGATATAGTTCGTAAAGGAAAAATAAAACTCCTTATTTTCCTTCTTGCCCCCAAAACCGGAAGCACTCCCCACCCCTGGAAGCTTCACCTCACGGATCAACCTACCGTCATAATCGTATTGAAATACTTTACTGATGGCATCAACCATATACTCGGCAAAGAAGTAGCCTCCGCCCGTACCGGCAGTAAGTACATTCTCCGTTTCAGGAATAAAATCTACCCAATTCCCTTCACCGGGATTTTCAGCATCAACGGTGACGATTTTTTTGTTCGGGGCCTTCCTATTGGTAACGATATAAAGTTTTGAGCCTTCATTCTCAATAATATAGTTATCGGAATCGGTATCCCCAACAATCGTAACCAGACCACTTTCAGGCTTTGAAAGGTCTTTAATGAACAACTTGTTACCAGAGGTCGATACCGAAGCCGTAATCACAAGGTAACGTTCATCTTCTGTTACCGAAGCACCAATATACCTATGTTTCTCAGCCGCTACTCCCCCATATACCAATTGATCTTCTTTTTGGGAAGTTCCCATTTTATGATAGTAGACCTTATGTTGGTCGGTCTTGGCCGAAAGCTCGCTCCCCTCGGGTTTATCGTAGCTCGAATAATAGAAACCCTCATTTCCTTTCCAGGAAATTCCGCTAAACTTGATATCGGTAAGGGTGTCTTCTACAACCTGCTTGCTTTCGGTGTCGATGACAATGGCCTTACGCCAATCACTACCGCCTTCTGAAATCAGATAGGCCGCTAGGGAACCATCTTTGGTAAAACTTAAGCCCGCAAGAGAGGTCGTTCCATCTTCTGAAAAAGTATTGGGGTCCAAGAAAACTTCCTCTTGCCCATCTTCTTTTTTTCGATACAGCACGTATTGGTTCTGCAAGCCGTTATTCTTATAGAAATAGATATAGTCCCCTTCCTTGAACGGAGACCCCAGCTTTTCGTAATTCCATAGCTTTTCCAGTCTTTCCTTTAGGGCATTCCGAAAGGGAATTTTTTCCAAATAGCCGAAAGTCACTTCGTTTTGGGCCTTGACCCAAGCTCCGGTTTCTTCGCTCATATCATCTTCGAGCCAACGGTAGGGATCCGCTACGGAAGTTCCAAAATAGGTATCAACGGTTTCTGATGTATGGGTCTTTGGGTAATTCACGGTAATATGCTCTTTATTTGGTAATGATTTACAGGCCATAATAGCAGCTGCCCATGCTAAAAGTAAAAGATATTTCTTCATGCTTTGACGATTGAAATTCGCTAAAAGTACCATAAAAAAACCTATGCTGGCATTGCACAGCATAGGTTTTAACTAAAAATTTAGAAAGTATATAATTTTTATACCAATTGGTTTTTCACCAGGTATTCAGCGATTTGAACCGCATTGGTAGCCGCACCTTTTCGAAGGTTATCGGCAACGATCCACATATTCAAAGTATTTCGTTGCGACTCGTCCCTACGAAGACGCCCTACAAAAACCTCATCTTTATCATGGGCGTAGATGGGCATCGGATAGGTGTTGGTATCAGGATTATCTTGTACGGTAACGCCTGGCGTATCGTTCAACAACCTTCTCACATCATTCAAGTCGAAATCGTTTTCAAACTCAACGTTTACCGATTCGGAGTGACCTCCGGCCGTAGGTATGCGCACTGCGGTAGCACTTATTGAAAAACTTCGGTCATCCAATATTTTTTGTGGCTCACGCGCCAATTTCATTTCTTCCTTAGTATATCCGTTTTCCAAGAAAACATCACAATGTGGCAAGGCATTTCGGTTGATAGGGTAAGGATAGGCCATTTCGCCCTGTACACCGGCCATTTCGTTCTCTAACTGACGTACCGCCTTTACGCCTGTCCCCGATACCGACTGGTATGTAGAGATAACGACGCGTTTCATCTTGTATTTCTTATGCAAGGGGGCCAAGGCCATTACCAATTGAATGGTTGAGCAGTTAGGGTTGGCAATGATCTTATCTTCTTTGGTCAGCTCGTTGGCATTGATTTCAGGAACCACCAATTTTTTGGTAGGGTCCATTCGCCAAGCAGAGGAGTTATCTACAACCGTAGTACCCACTTCGGCAAACTTGGGCGCCCATTCCAATGAAGTATCACCTCCAGCGGAAAAGATAGCAATATCAGGTTTTGCCGCTACTGCATCGGCCAAGCCTATAATAGCATATTCTTTATCTTTATAAGAGAGTTTCTTTCCTACCGAACGCTCAGAAGCGACCAATAGCAATTCCGTAATGGGAAAATTACGTTCGCTCAACACTTTGAGCATCACCTCGCCTACCATACCGGTGGCACCTACAACGGCTACTTTCATCTTTAATTAATTTAGAAGCACAAATGTAGTGCAAGCCTATTGACCTGACAAGCCTTTTAAACGGGTGTAATCATTATTTAACAAAATGTTACAAATTTAACATTGAAATAAAAAAAGAACCGTCAAAGAAGTTGCGAAGCTTCCGTGACGGTTTTAAGATGAAACTGCAGTGCAGCGGTAGTCTGCCTTAAAAGGCGACCTTTATCTTATTGTTTTTTAAGCAAATCCCTGATTTCTATCAAAAGATCTTCTTGAGAAGGACCTGATGGTGCCGGTGCTGGAGCCGGAGCTTTCATTTTGTTATAGGCCTTAACGATAAGGAACATAACGAAACCTACGATCAACAAGTTAACGATAGTGTTGATCCATGCACCGTAACGGATTGCATTTTCAGGTACGAAGCCTGCTTCCCCTTCAACTCCTGAAGTTGGTGTAAGGATGTATTTCAGGTTGGCGAAATCAACACCTCCCGCAAACTCACCTACAATAGGCATTATGATATCATTGACAAACCCGTTTACCACAAGGCCAACGGCTCCTGCCATTATAACGGCAACGGCAAACTCGATGACATTGCCGGTCATAATAAAATTCTTGAACTCCTTTAACATGATTGAATGTTTTTAATGGTTAAATATTAGTGTTTTACAGTATGCAAATTAACAAAAAAAGAACCACTTGTAAATTCTGAAGGCTAATTTTTAATTTTTCTTTCCACACGTTGCGAAATGCCCGTAAGTATTTCATAGGAAATTGTCTTGGCCCCCATGGCAAATTCCTCTGCCGTAGGCCGTTCCCCAAATACCACCACCTCATCACCTTCTTGGCAATCGATCCCACTTACATCTACCATAATCATATCCATACAGACATTGCCGATAATGGGAGCTTTATGCCCATTGATCGTCACATAGGCCTTTCCATTGCCATATTGCCTTCCTATACCATCGGCATGCCCAATGGGCAAAGTCGCCGTAACCACGTTCTCATCAGCCTTATACGCCCTATTGTAACCGATACTTTGACCCTTTTCAATCGTATGGATTTGCGAAATAACCGTCTTTAGCGTAGCTACGGGCTTAAGTTGCCTGTCTATACTGGCCTCGTTCCCGAAACCGTAAAGTCCGATTCCACTACGGACCATGTCATACTGTGCCCTATCATAATTGATTATGCCGGAAGTATTCAACAAATGCAGTACAGGCCTTCTTTTCAACCTCGGTAAAAGTGCATGGGCAATACGCTCAAACGAAGCGATCTGCTGTTCGGTAAACTCCCGCTCGTTCAAATCTTCGGAGGCCGCTAAATGCGATAATACCGAAACTACCTCTACCTCATCTCGCCCCTCCAAGACATGTGCCAATTCATCGACCTGGGCTTCGGAAAAGCCCAATCTGTTCAGTCCTGTATTGAATTTTACATGTATGGGATACCGCTTTAACCCTTGTTTTTGGGCAAACTGTAGAAAATCGGCCAGTATTTTTACCGAATAGATGTTGGGCTCAAGCTCATAGGCCAAGAGTCTATCAAAACTCACCGGTAATGGGTGTAGCACCAATATCGGAAGCCGTATGCCCGCCTCCCTTAAAACGATTCCCTCCTTTACATAGGCCACCGCAAGATAATCGGCACCCAGACTTTCAAGTTTTTTGGCGATGGCCACCGAATCGCTTCCGTAGGCAAAGGCTTTTACAACGCCTAAAAATTTGGTCGTATCCTTCAATCGCGACCTTAAAAACCTATAATTGTGTTCTAGCGCCGAAAGATCGATCTCCAACACCGTTTCACCCATTTTTGTCATCTGCATCTTTGTTGCTTGAAGACACTTCTTCGCTATCTACGTTAAGGTGCTTTACCTTTTCCTTCAACCTTGCCTTGTAGTATGCCGCCCTGCTTAGGGGTTCATATTCTTCGGTTTCGCCCAGAAGTACCAGATTATCGTTACTTGATTTTCGATAACTGTAATTTGCCAAATTTCCGGTTCGGGTGCATATGGCGTGCACCTTGGTCACATATTCTGCCGTGGCCATAAGGGCGGGCATAGGTCCAAAGGGGTTTCCCTTAAAATCCATATCCAGTCCGGCCACTACGACACGCACCCCCTTATTGGCCAAATCGTTACAGACCGTAACAATTTCATCATCGAAAAATTGGGCCTCATCTATACCGATAACATCGCAAGTATCGCCCAAGATGCGAATGTTTGCCGCAGCCGGTACCGGTGTCGACCTAATTTCGTTCGCATCGTGGCTCACCACCATACTTTCATCGTAGCGATTATCTACGGTAGGCTTAAAGATTTCCACCTTTTGCTTGGCAAATTGGGCACGTTTTAGCCTACGTATAAGTTCTTCGGTCTTTCCTGAGAACATCGATCCGCAGATAACCTCTATCCAACCGAATTGTTCTTTATGATTAACAGTATTTTCGAGAAACATTTTGTAATTTTAGACGAAAATACAGGGCTTTTCGTTCTTATTATTAGAGAACTTATCACGAGTTGTTCTTTTACTCCATAAAAAATCCCCGTGTTAAGTCCTAAACTATAGTTTTACAAAGATAGAGATACCTTTTTTACCCGAACTCGGGAGAATAAAAAAAATTGACCGATGAAGAAAAAATTAAAGGAAGAACTGAGAAAATTATCTACGGAAATCATTACGTCCCGCGATATGGACCTTAGTAAAATGTACGATGCCGCAAAAGGTCTGTATGAAAAGCTTGCCGTTCTGAAATACATCGAAGAGAAGTTGAACGATATTGAAATAGACGTATCGAAAAACGTCATTGCACAGAAATTCGAAAAAATGGCCAATGCCGTGCTGAACGAAAATGCCTCGGTACCCGAGAGCAACCCACATGAGGAAGACATCATCATCCCTGGCATGGATACCATTAAGGACATTGTATCGGAGATGCCCAACCATGAAGAGCGCGTAGACGAGGTTTTAGAAGAGTTCTTGTCAAAACCCGATTATATGAAGAACGACAAGGAGCTTTTTGAACCACAAACCCCCGCCGTTCCCGTCCACAATGGGTCTTCCCCTAAAAAGGAGGTGCACACCAAGTCCTTAAACGACAAACTATCTACCAAAGAACTTAAGATCGACCTAAACAATAGGCTTGCCTTTGTAAAGCATCTTTTTAATGGTAGTACGGAAGATTACAATCGTGTTTTATCGCAATTGAACACCATTGACAGTGAAGAACGTTCCTTATCGTTTATAGAAAACATGGTAAAACCGGATTACAACAACTGGGTCGGAAAAGAAGAATACGCCCAGCGCTTCATGCAGTTTATTGAACGGAAATTTTCTTGATTTTGTCCGGGACACAGATAAAACATTGGGTTCTTTAGGGCAGTACGTCGTTTTTTGAGGCAAAACCAGTCCTGTTTTCAACCTAAATATCTATTTTAGGGTGAAAATTGCCGCGCCATGAAAACACAACAATCAATTTACTGGTCAGCCCTTTTGGTTTTGACTGGAATAATGCTGTTTTCGGTATATAAATATTTCACTCAGTACGAAATGATATCCGGCTTTTTTGAACACCTAAACTATCCCACCTATCTTATTTACCCCTTGGCCATCGCAAAAATATTAGGCCTTATAGCCATATGGGGCAATTTTTCGTCTTGGCTTAAAGAATGGGCCTATGCCGGTTTCTTTTTTGATACGCTTTTGGCGTTCTTTGCACATTATATAACCGACGGCCATAATTATCTTTTCGCCTTTATCGGGCTTATAGCCACATTGAGCGCATATTTTATGGGCAGAGAGTTACGACCTTAAATTCTATGGGAAAATTATATTTGGTGCCGACACCTATCGGTAATCTTGAGGATATGACCTTGCGTGCCATTCGCATTCTGAAGGAAGTGGACTGTATTCTGGCAGAAGACACACGAACAAGCGGAAAGCTGCTACAGCACTTTGAAATTGCCACCCCCATGCAAAGTCACCATATGCACAATGAGCACAAGACCGTAGACACCATTGTCAAGCGTTTACAGACCGGTGAGACCATTGCCCTAATCTCCGACGCAGGAACTCCGGCCATATCTGACCCCGGTTTTTTACTGACCCGCGCCTGTGTTGAAAAAAACATAGAGGTAGAATGCCTGCCCGGAGCTACCGCCTTTGTTCCCGCACTGGTCAATAGCGGCCTACCGAACGATAAATTTGTTTTCGAAGGATTTCTACCTCCGAAAAAAGGAAGACAGACCCGATTGAAATTATTGGCGGAAGAAACCCGAACCATTATTTTCTATGAATCGCCCTACAAACTGGTAAAGACCCTTGGTCAATTTGCCGAATATTTTGGGGAGGATAGACAAATTTCCGTTTCCCGTGAGCTCACCAAGCTCTACGAAGAGACCTTAAGGGGGACCTCGGAAGAACTGGTACGTCATTTTACCGAAAAACCGCCAAAAGGCGAAATTGTTATTGTTGTTGCAGGAAAAAAATAAAGCAGATGACCATTGATACGTTTATAAAGAAACTAAAATCTACCCCGGAAGCCATTGAATTTTCAGAAACCATGTCGGTGATCGAAGCACATTACCACTTTACTCCCTCGGCCTTTACCAATGGCACCCTAGAGAATGCCGAAGGTCAAAATTCAGGCTCATGCAAGCTTTTTGCCTTCGCCAAAGACCAACAACTGAGCAAAGAAGAGACTTTGGCCTGCTTTGGAAGCTACTACTTTAACGATGTGCTTGATGACCCCGAGGGAACTGGACACCAGAACATCAGGAACTTTATGCAAACCGGATTTCAAGGCCTGGTCTTTGCACAAGACCCCTTGAAGAAAAAATAAACCAAATGCAAAAACTGCTTTCTGAAATACGTGCGTGTGAAGTTTGCAGTAAGCATTTGCCTCTCGGCCCAAGACCCATTGTAGCCGCACATAGCCAATCAAAAATTGCGATCATCGGCCAAGCCCCCGGAACCAAGGTCCACGAAACCGGAATTCCATGGGACGACCCCAGCGGCAGGCAATTGCGAAAATGGCTGAACGTTACGGACGAGGAGTTTTACGACGAAAAGAAATTTGCCTTGATCCCTATGGGTTTTTGTTATCCGGGAAAAGGAAAATCGGGCGACCTACCTCCGCGACCCGAATGTGCCCCACTTTGGCACGTAGCCCTTTTTCAACAAATGCCCCACCTACAACTGATTATCGTTATCGGCATTTACGCCCAAGGATACTACCTAAAGGAGAGAAAGGAAAAAAACCTAACGGAAACGGTAAGGGCCTACCACAACTACTTGCCCAAGTATTTTCCACTTCCCCACCCTTCGCCCCGCAACCGCTTTTGGCTTAAAAAGAATCCTTGGTTTGAGGTGGAAGTGGTGAAAGAATTACAGAAAAGGGTTCAGGTGGTTTTGAGTAACACTTAAACCTAAAGACTTGCCTAATACCTTCCTAATTTATACTTCTTCCCAAAATCTTTACTTCCGCGTTATTTTCTTAGGGCAGAAACGACTGATGTGTTTTGACTTCCCTTAAAAAGTCAAGCCGTGATAGACCCTTAAAATCTATCAATTAATCGTATTTTTGATATTTACAAAAAACATAAAAATTATGGCTACTACAAATCATATCACTACCAAATGGCTGGGCAACATGCAATTTGAAAGCACTAACCCATCAGGTCTAAACTTAACTATAGATGCAAGCCCCGATGATGGCGGAGAAGGAAAAGGGCTACGCCCAAAAGCCCTGATGCTATCTGGTTTGGCCGGTTGTTCAGGACTTGACGTAGCTTCGCTTATCAAAAAAATGAAGTTGGAGGTCGATGATTTTCAAATAGAGACCATTGCCAACCTTACCGATGAGCACCCAAAATTCTACGACGCCGTTACCATCGAATACCACTTCCACGGAAAAAACCTTGACGAGAAAAAATTACAAAGAGCGGTAGACCTCTCCGTCGAGAAATACTGTGGCGTTATGGAAATGTTCCGTCAATTTGCTAAATTGGAAATCAAGACTTTTTTTCATAAGGATTAAGTTTTAAGTTCAAGATTTAAGCTCAAGTTCAAGTTGAAATTTTAAGTTGAAGGCTAAGCTTAACATTGTGGACGATAAAAAGTATGATTTAGAAGATAGATTGGTAAACTTTGCTGCCGATATTGCTATTTTTTGTCGAGAAATCCCTAAAGACTTTACCGGGGAATATTACGGTAACCAACTCTTACGTTCGGCCGGAAGTTCTGCGCTTAATTTTGGTGAAGCCCAAGGCACGCACACCTCCAAAGATTACGTTCACAAAGCAAGTATTTGTTTAAAAGAACTAAAGGAGTCTAGGGTAAACTTGAAGATTTTGAACAAAATAGAGTATGGCAACGAAGCCAAAAGAAATCTCCTGACAGATGAGGTTCAACAATTAATTAAAATCATTGCCGCCATTATCAGGAACAAAAAACACAGTTAATTTTCTTAGTATATTATCGCACATCCATATTAAATTGAGCTTTGAAATTAACTTTTGGACTTAAATCTTGAACTTGAACTTGAACTTTGAACCTGAGCTTGACTTTTGAACTTGAGCTTTGAACCTGAGCTTGAACTTAAATCTTGAACTTGAGCTTGACTTTTGAACTTGAACTTGAACTTTGAACTTTGAACTTTGAACTTTAAGCTTGCACTTCAAACTTGAACTTGATTTTAACCTAAAACTTTCACACAATACACCCTATGCGCTGGACCATTAAACCGAAACCCCAACAAGATGAAATCGACCAATTGGCACAAGCGCTTCATGTTGATGGATTAGTGGCCCAATTGTTATTACAAAGGGGAATCTCTTCTTACGAAGAAGCCAAAAAGTTCTTTCGCCCACAATTGAGCCATTTGCACGACCCTTTCTTAATGAAGGACATGGATTTGGCCGTAGCCCGTATAGAAAAAGCCATTGCCCATAACGAGAACATCTTGGTCTATGGCGATTACGACGTAGACGGAACTACCTCCGTGGCCCTACTTTCGTCGTACCTACTGAGTTACTATCCTAACGTGGCCACCTATATTCCCGACAGATATGCCGAAGGATATGGAGTTTCATTTAAGGGAATCGACTTCGCCGACGACAACGGCTTTTCATTGATCGTTGCCCTTGACTGTGGGGTAAAGGCCATTGACAAAGTAATCTACGCCAAAGAAAAAGGAATAGACTTTATTATTTGCGACCACCATAGACCAGGCGACCATATTCCCGATGCGGTGGCTGTTCTCGATCCCAAACGCGGTGATTGCACTTACCCCTACGACGAACTTTGTGGCTGTGGGGTAGGCTTCAAGCTCGTTCAGGCCTTGGGCTCAAGGCAAGGACATACCATTCACGACCTGATTCCCTACCTTGACCTAGTGGCTACCGCCATTGGCGCCGACATTGTGCCTATTACGGGAGAAAACAGGGTTTTGGCCTATTACGGACTACAGGTAATCAACACCAATCCGAGAGCCGGTTTTAAGGCGATCATCCACCAAATCAAGAAAACGGTGCTCACCATTACCGATGTAGTTTTCGTGATCGCTCCGCGGATAAATGCGGCGGGCCGTATGAAACACGGGCAACATGCCGTAAACCTGTTGACCGAAACCGATCTGGCCCAAGCGGAGACTTTTGCCGCCCAAATCGAAAAATTCAACGAAGACCGGCGCGGACTCGACAAAGAGATTACCCAAGAAGCCCTAGAACAGATCCAAGAAAACAAAGAGGAAGAGCGCTTTACCTCGGTAGTCTATAAAGCATCTTGGCATAAGGGTGTAATCGGCATTGTAGCCTCCCGCCTTACCGAAACCTATTATCGCCCAACCCTAGTCTTTACCAAGAGTGGCGAGAAACTGGCCGCTTCGGCCCGCTCGGTAAAGGGTTTCGACGTTTATAACGCCCTACAGGGCTGTGCCGACTGTATTGAGCAGTTCGGGGGACACAAATATGCTGCGGGCCTCACCCTGCAGGAA
Organism: Zobellia sp. OII3; assembly: GCF_002211465.1. NCBI lineage: Bacteria > Pseudomonadati > Bacteroidota > Flavobacteriia > Flavobacteriales > Flavobacteriaceae > Zobellia > Zobellia sp. OII3. The sequence goes on from NZ_MWRZ01000001.1 coordinate 681,760, forward strand.
TCGCAATACGAAGAATTCAAGGCCCGGTTTGAAAAGGTAGTCGCTGAAACCATAGACCCGAACCTCTTGATTCCGGAAATTTCCGTAGACGCCCAAATCGATTTTAGGGATATTTCCCCAAAGCTCATGCGCATCATCAAACAATTTGCCCCCTTTGGCCCCGGCAACATGACCCCGGTATTCATGGCAGAAAACCTCAAGGATACAGGCTACGCCAAAGGCGTCGGCGAAGATGGGGCCCATTTAAAATTGGCCGCCACCCAAAACGGAATCGGACCCATAGGGGGCATCGGTTTTAACATGGGCGACAAGCTTTCCATAGTGGCGAACAGGCAGCCTTTCAGTGCCGTTTTTTCCTTGGATGAAAATGAATGGCAAGGAAACGTAAGCTTGCAAATGAAACTAAAAGACATACAATGAAAATAGAACACCTCGCCATATGGGTATCTGACCTTGAAGCCACCCGTCATTTTTATGAACATTACTTTGGTGCTGTTTGCGGAGAACGGTATCACAACCCGAATAAAAACTTCACGTCTCACTTTTTAAGTTTTGATGAAGGCTCGCGATTGGAGCTTATGCACAAACCGGACATTACTAAAGCATCAGATTCTACAGAAGAACATTTGGGCTTTATTCATTTCGCGCTCTCCGTAGGCTCAAAAGAAAAAGTAGATGCCATTACCGAACAACTTAGGTCTGACGGATTTCAGGTTCCTGGTGAACCAAGAACTACAGGAGACGGCTATTATGAAAGTGTTATCAAAGACCCAGAGGGCAACCGAATCGAAATTACCGTTTAACGATCTTTTATCTAAGGTCGGACTCGATTTCAGTACCAACAAAAACCGATTTCTATGTTTGGGCCAACACGCTTTAAACCGGGCAACAGACCACTCGGTCGGTTTTATTTCTTCCCTTCCAATGCTTGCCTCTCTTTTGTACTTTTCCCATCTACAAACTAACCGTTTATCGATAAAACTCCATTTTACGGTCATTACAACGCCTTAGTTCACCGACCGAACAGTCGGTTTTACAAAATGGAATCCCCACAAAAAAATTGCCGTATTCACATACATTTCGTCGGTTTATAGTAATACCTTTGCGCCCTATTTCTCTTGAAAAAGCGTTTTTATGGATCCTTATGCCGCCCTACGTTTTAAAGAATTCAATATCTTTTTGTTGGTTCGCTTTGCCATGGTATTTGCTTGGTCCATGCAGTTTATCGTTATTGAGTGGCAGGTCTATTCTATGACCAAAGACCCGCTTTCTTTAGGAATCATCGGCCTCATGGAGGTCATCCCTGCCGTATCGATGGCACTCTTTGCAGGACACATTGTAGATCAAACCGAAAAGCGGAATCTCTTGGTCAAATGCATCTTCGGATTCTCGGTCATCAGCTTCGGGCTCTTTATGCTCAGCTGGCCCTCCCTTGACCAAAAGGTCGACACCGGAACCATTTTATACGGCATCTACTTTTTAGTATTCCTTGGCGGTATTGTACGATCCTTTCTCGGGCCTACCATCTTTTCGCTGATTGCCCTGATCGTTCCCAAAAAAATATATCCCAACGCGGCCACATGGAGCAGTACTACTTGGCAATTGGCATCGGTTTTAGGTCCCGCCCTGGCCGGGTTCTCCATAAGCTGGATAGGGGTTCACTGGTCTATGTGCCTGATATTCGGTTTTTCGGTCATGGCCCTCATAGCCCTCTTACAGATTTCAAAAAAACCCATTCTCAACCCTAAAATTGGAGAGCCCGTATTTCAAAGCCTGCGCGAAGGGCTTCACTTTGTGTTCAGTACCAAAGCCGTTTTTGGGGCGTTGACCTTAGATATGATCGCCGTACTTTTTGGCGGGGCGGTAGCGCTTCTTCCCATTTTCGCACAAGACATCCTCAACGTTGGCTCCGAAGGTTTTGGGGTGCTACGGGCCGCCCCCGCCGTGGGCGCAGCACTCACCATGTTGGGATCTACCCGCTTCCCCCTACATAAGAATGCCGGGAAGAAACTGTTGCTCGCCGTATTCGGTTTTGGTATCTGTATGATTGTCTTCGGCCTTTCTACCTATTTCTGGCTTTCGGTAATAGCCTTGTTCGTGAGTGGCGCCGTAGACGGGGTCTCTATGATCATCCGCCAGACCATATTGCAGCTTAAAACCCCCGATAATATGCGAGGACGCGTAGCATCTGTCAACTCGATGTTCGTAGGTTCGTCTAACGAGCTGGGAGCTTTTGAAAGCGGACTCACCGCAAAACTGATGGGCACGGTAACCGCAGTAGTCTTTGGCGGCGCCATGACCTTGCTGACCGTTGGTGCAACGGCGATAGTTTCGCCTTCCTTTAGAAAACTGGATCTACAAAAGGATATTGATGAGCACGAGGCTAATGCTTGAGTTCGAATTTTTCAAGGCTTAACTCTTCGCCATCGAAAACGGCATAGGTGTAGTAATGGATCCAATCGCCCAGATTGGTATATTTTGAATTTTCGCCCACCTCTATTTCCATGGGCAAGTGACGGTGTCCAAAGACGAAGTGATCGTAATGACGGGTTTCTAACTTTCGCTTGGCATATTGCACCAACCACTCTTTGTCCTCTCCTAAAAACTGGGCGTCGTCATCACCTGAAATCAGTTTATTCTTAACCGAAAGGTGTTGGGCCAAACGCACGCCTATATCTGGGTGCAACCATCGAAACAGCCACTTGGCCAAAGGATTGGTAAACACCTTTTTCATACGTTTGTACCCCTTGTCGTCAGGACCAAGGCCATCACCATGACCCACGAAAAAGGAGACCCCGTTTATATTGAATTGCTGTGGCTTATGAAAGACCGGTATATTGAGTTCTTCCTCAAAATAACCGTTCATCCAGAGATCGTGGTTTCCTACAAAGAAATAAATCGGTATGCCCGAATCCGATATTTCGGCCAATTTTCCCAAGGTACGGGTAAAGCCCTTGGGCACTACCGTCTTGTATTCCATCCAAAAATCAAAAAGATCTCCCATCAAGAAAATGGCAGCGGCATCTTCCTTTACGGCGTCTAACCAAGCGACGAATTTTTTTTCGCGCGGAAGACTTTCGGCCCTAGTGGGCGCCCCGAGATGGTTGTCGCTGGAAAAATAGACTTTTTTGCCTTGTGGAACGGTAATGGTTTTCATCTGAGGTCAAATATAACGAATACCCTTTTTAAAGAAGTATTATTGATTATCCGATGCATACCATTCGGCAAACGAAGTATCGGTTTCCTGAAGTCTTAAGGAGTGTAGACTGATATTATCAGGAAGCCTTGCCCTTATTCTTTTTGCAAAATCGATGACCATATTTTCGCTGGTCGGTTGATAATCGGCCAAGATAACGTTGTGCCCCCTATCGGTCAGCTCTTTGGCCAACTCTACATGTGGGGTGTTTTTATTAAAAACCGTAGCATGGTCAAATTGATCTACAATTTCCTCCTTTACAATTTTCTTCAGGTCACCGAAATCGATGACCATACCCAATTTTACATGAGAGGTGTCGGTAATGGGCCTACCGATAACGGTTACCGATAATTTATAACTATGGCCGTGCACATTTCTACACTTTCCGTCGTAGCCGTAAAGCGCGTGGCCGGTCTCAAAATTAAACTGCTTGGTGATCCTGATTATACCCATGAAATATGATTGTGCCACAAAGGTATTCAATTTGTAAAACCAATTCGTTTTTAGATTACATTTACCGGCTTTTTAATTTTGTTTTAAGTGGAAGAACTGTATGGGCAACTAGACTTTGCGGTGAACCCGCAATACGAAAAGATAATTTCCGACATCTTGGAAAACGGCTATAGTATTGTAGACGATTTACTTTCGGAAAGCACGGTAAGTGCATTGCGCACGGACCTCTTGGAAAAATACGAGGACGACCTCTTCAAAAAAGCGGCCATTGGCAACCGACTGAACGAAGTGATACAGACCGGTATTCGGGGCGATTTTATTCTTTGGATGGACGAAAGCCATACCAACGACGCCCAAAATTTGTTTTTCGACCAAATCAACGATTTAGCCTCCTACCTGAACCGCACCTGTTTCTTGGGAATTTTAAGGAAGGAATTTCACTATGCCGTATATCCGGAAGGAAAATTCTACGAAAGACATTTAGATACCTTTCAAAACGATGACCGACGAAAGCTCTCCATCGTTTGTTATCTGAACGAAGACGACTGGCAACCTGAACACGGAGGTGAATTGGTACTTTATCTAAACGGGGAAAATGGCGAAATACCAAAAACCGTTTACCCATTTCCGGGCAGGGCGGTCATCTTTGAAAGTCGCGATTTGGAGCATGAGGTGAAGCCCGCAAAACGGGAACGCCTTAGCATTACCGGCTGGTTAAAAACCCGTTGATTTTGAAAATGTAGAACCTACCTCTTGAACTTTCTTCTTGTGCGAACGCGGTTTACAAAGTAGACAACCACTACAAAAAGGGCGAGAATGGGAAAAACAAGGTCACCATTCAAGAAATTTAAAATATTCATAACTGAGATTTAAAAAAGTAAAACGTCAACTACAGTGGGTTATTGTTATTTTTTGAATTTTGAAAGGGCGTTACGGGTAAATTCAGAAAGTACCAGCCTTCCCGTAATAGCGGCACGCTCTACCAAAAGTTCGTTCCAATGGTCGGTACCCTGCCATAGTACTTTTTTCCATTCTTCAAGGGCTTCCGGATTGTACTCGGCCAGTTTTTGTACCTGAAAATCAAGTTCCTTATCCAATTCCCTCATATCGTCGAAAACCTTTGAAAAGAGTCCTTTTTCCTGTGCCCAATAGGCATTTTTCCATTCGGTCGGAGCTAATGAAAGTTCAGAAATAGCGGCGGTTCCTATCTTTCTTTCTACAGCTGGGGCTATTACCAAGGGAGCGATTCCTATAGTCAATTCAGACAACCGTATGGAGGCAGCTTCCGAAGCATAGACATAGTCACACGCAGCCGCTAGGCCTACACCTCCGCCAACGGTCTTGCCCTGAACACGGCCCACGATTACCTTTTTACATTGGCGCATGGCATTGATGACATGGGCAAAACCACTAAAAAACACCTTACCCTCATCTAGATCCGAGACCGCCATAAGTTCGTCAAATGATGCACCCGCACAGAAAGCGCGGTCTCCTTCAGATCTGAGCACAATAACCGTTATAGCATTGTTTTCAGAGAGTTTTTTGAACTCTAGGGTCAACCGATCTAAGAGCTCCTCTACAAAAGAGTTACTCGCAGGGTGACCAAATTCTATAGTAGCGACCTTATTATCGATTTTGGTATAAAGGCTTCCATTTTCCCGGGTAGTTCCCATAGCTGTAATTTAATTGTTGAACAAAGGTATCAATCAAAATTAATGGTTTTGCAATAGGGGCCGAAACTTTCTGATAAACTTAACGACCAGGGCCCCGCCCCGTATAGCCATCCATACGGTAAAGGCGATCCAGATTCCGTAGAGTCCCCAACCCATATACTTTCCTAAAAAGACAACAGGTACAAACCCGAGGAAAGTTGCCGCCAACAGGGTATTTCTAAGATATTTCATTTCCCCCATCCCCTTAAAAATTCCATCAAAAACAAAAGCTATGGTATTCATGGGCAGTCCTAAGATCACGATAAAAAATACGGCATAAAATGCATTGAGCACTACGGCCTCCTTTGAAAAGAGGAGTCCGATCGGCTTATAGAACAAAAAGCCGGCCACCACCAATACCACGCTGACCAATAGACCGTAGTAGACGATTTTCTTTGCCAATTGCCACAAGCCTTTATAATCTTTTGCTCCCAAGAGCCTACCTCCCATAATATTTCCGGCTGCGGCGTACCCATCGATAAAAAATGCGGAGAACAGCCAAATATTAACGGCAATGGTATGGGCGCCAATAAACTTCGGCCCTAAATCGGTTGCTTCACGCACCGCCAATATCAATGCGGTATTCAAGGCCAAGGCACGAACGAAGAGATTGAGGCTCATAACCACCAATCTGCCCAACTCTTCATGTACCGGCAATTTCAAGCGAAGGCTTATATTGGTCTTTGTCACCAACAAGACAAAAGCCATAATGGCCATAACAGCCTGCGCCAAAAGGCTCGCCCATGCCGCTCCTTCCAAATACATAGGTTCTATGAGCCCCTCTATTCCGTAAACAAAGGCAAAATCAAGGCCTACATTGAGAACGGCCCCGACAATGGCGATCAACATCGGGTAATAGGTATTCTGCAACCCTCGAAAAATACCCATGACGGCAAAAACGAAAAGGGTCAACGGAAAGCCCCAAACCCGTATGGAATAGTACGAAACACAATAGTCAAGGATCTTGCCCGTAGCATTGAGCAATTGAAAAATATCCTCTACCACAAAAATGGTGGATAGCAAAACGAGAATACTCAAGCCGATATTCAGAAAAATAGCTTGGGCCGGCAAGGTCTTTACCTCAGCGATACGTCCGGCACCCAAATACTGGGAAATAATGGCCGATATGGCACTTCGGGTCTGGCCCAAAATCCATATCAACATCGAAAGAAAGGAGCCGACAATACCTGCCGCGGCAAGCGATTCAAGTCCGTCTACGGGAATATTCCCCACAATGGCCGTATCGGTAATGGACAATAGGGGTTCTGCAATACCAGCAACGGTAGCAGGTATCGCCAATTTATTAATGGACCTAAAATTGATTTCAGCCTTCAAGGGGGCGAAATTACAACACTAATTCATAACAATGAAAGGGATGCCCACTCTGTTTCGGAAAGAAAATATCGCCTAAACGTTGAAATCCCCTAGCTTCATAAAACCGTTGATTGCGCTTGTTTTGGCTGAAGGTATCCAAGCGTAGGGAAGAAAACCCCTTTTCCCGCGCGTAGTTTTCGGCAAAACCCATTAGTTGTTGGGCATAACCCTTGCCTTGAAAATCAGGATGTACCGCCACCCGATGTATGTAGATATTCTTATCGGTAGGCGTCAACCAGCGAACCGGTTTATATTCTTCATCCATAAAAGTAGAGATGACCATAGTTCCGATAATTTGGTTATCTTCCTCCAAAACGTACAGTTCCTTTCTATCGACATCGCACTCAAATGCCTGCCGAGAAGGATAATGCTCGTTCCATTGATAAATGCCGTTAGCCATCATTGCGGCCGCACAAGCTTGGGTCAAATTCAGAATTTTACCAATTTCGGATCTCTTAGCGGGTCGAATCATTTTTTCAAATCCAATTAAATTGTAAATTTAAACGATAAATCCGAAAACAATATGAAACACATACTAGTACCTATAGGTATTTCACCCGATGCACACCGTACTTTACAATATGCCGTAGACTTTGCCGCGGTGTTTTCCTCACAGGTCTATGTGATGGAAGTTTTCAATGTTTCGGTAGGGGCCGGTAAAAGTTTGGCCAATGTTCCGCAAAAACTGGCCGAAAGTGGAAAAGAACGCCTAAAGGAGGTCATTGAAAAGATAGACGCCAAAGGTGTTAACATCAAGATTGCCACCTACAATGGAGGCATCGTCGATGGCCTAAAGGATATCGACAGGGAACTGGGCATCGATTTGATCATCATGGCGCCACGGAGTAATGATGTTACCGAAGAGCTGTATTTGGGCAATACCTCGGGGAAAATCATCAAACAGACCGACATCCCAACCCTGATCGTACCCAAGGGCAGCGTAATGGCCCCTCCTAAAAATATTCTGACCGCCTTTAAATCGGGTATACTCAAAAGAAACCGTATTCTAAACCCCTTGTTGGACATTAAGAAAAAATTCGGGTCTACGGTAAACCTACTTTTGGTAAAAACACCGGGTTACTCCGATGCCGATCTACGGATCAACACGGCATTGATGGATGTCAGCTCACAGATAACCATGACCGAGGCCCCAACGACCTACCTAGGCGTACTCGAACACATGCAGGCGCAACATCCGGACCTATTGTGCGTTTTTAGGCACAAAAGAGGGTTTTTCAAAAAACTTTGGGAAAAGAATACCATACCTAAATCAGAGTTCTCGGCCCGTATTCCGGTACTTGTACTCAGTGTAAAGAAGGATTAAAAAAGTTGCGATAATTACTTGCCCAACTATTTTGATACTTTCATAAAAAGTATTTCCTTTGCACCTAGCCAAAACGGGGGATTAGCTCAGCTGGCTAGAGCGCTTGCCTGGCAGGCAAGAGGTCACCGGTTCGACTCCGGTATTCTCCACCAAGCTATTACAGGGCTCCAAGATACATTTCTTGGAGCCTTTTTTATTTCGATAGAATTGATCTTGGGTTATTTTGCCCTACCTAAATAAACCATACGTTTATCTAAGTGTCGGCGGATAACCAAATGACAGCCAATACTTTTCCGCCTTTCAAAAAACAGAAAAATAATAGTCTACCCATCGGCCATGTGCCATAATTAGAATATCAAAATATAGTCGTCGGGCTTGCCCAAATAGGGCATAGGTCTTAACTTATACTCGTATTTTTTGGTTTTCCAGTTATGCTTTGGGTACGGAAAGTGTTTATACTTGCGGAAACTAATTAGAGTTTTCCGGCAACACTTAATTCATGTCAATTGACACCGGAAATACGGCAATTGATACAAAAAATCGACCCTTGGGATACAACAACTGTGTACCTTTATAAATTAGATTGCCTTCTAAAGGACATACCCAAACCAAAGGAGCAATCTTGAATAACATGGCCATTTAAACCTTATGCGTTTCATTACTAAGCTTTGTGGAGTTCTTTTGGTACTTTTCTCATACAGTGCCAGTGCACAGTATAAACCCAAGGTGTGGGATACCCGTGATGGGCTTTCAAACAACTGGATTTCCGATATTACACAAGACGACAAGGGCTACATTTGGTTAGCCACCCAATATGGCCTCAACCGCTTTGATGGCTATACCTTTAAAAGCTATACCCATAGCCCCGACGACTCTAACAGTCCGATAGCCAATTGGGTCAAGTGCATCGAAAAAAAATCGAAAGACGAACTATGGCTTGGTGTTGCCTATGGAGGCCTCGACCGAATCGATGTAGAGAAAAATGAATTTACCCACGAGGCCTTTGTCTACGAAAATGACACCATTACATCGATCAATAAAATGACCGCTTCTACAGAAGGAGATTTATATATAGCGAGCGAAGATGGCCTTTTTCTAAAAAGACAGAACAAAAATACCTTTGATCGAATATTTGAGAAAAGAGTCATCGATATCACCACCAATCGATCGGGCCAAATTTTCTTTCTAGGCCGAAAAGAAGTTTACTCCTATAATGACCAAACCCAATCGTATACCCTATTGTTTGAAAATGGGGGAAAACGCATAGAAAAAAGCTTTTTTGATTCAAAGAATAGGCTTTTAGTCCTTGAGAAAAATTCATTATTGGTCTTTGAAGGTTCAAACGGAACCTACAACATCTCTAAACGTCTTAAGATCGACAACCTGGTATCGCTGTTTTTTGCCAATAGTCCCATTATTGAAGATTCGGACCATAGAATTTGGATCGGTGGGGAAAATGGCATTTCAATCGTGGACGAAAACCTCGATTCGGTAGAATTTCATTCTTACGAAAGCATGTTCGAAAAAGATATGACGGGCGTACAGGCGCTCAGCTTTTTCGAAGACCTTCATAAAAATATGTGGATAGGCACCAACAAAGGCTTGGCGCTCATCTCTACTTTTACTTCAAGGTTTCATTCGAGCCATCTGCTTCCTGAAGGCAAAAACCTCAACGATATACGCGAGTTTTATCAGGTGGGCAGTACCTTGCTCATCGCTTCCAACGAAGGACTCTTTTCATTGGATAAGAAAAAAAGGCTTCAAGAAATTCTTCCGAAGAAAATCTACGGTATGCACCTTTCCGATGACGGGAGGCTTTTCGCTATCGGCAATGGCCTATTTGAGATAGATACCGCTTCCTTCAAAACAAAAGTATTATCAGCTTCATATTTCAAGGGAGGCTGGTCTATAACCGAAGACAAAACGGGAGATCTATGGATGATTTCCGATGAAAGCCTGGTATGTTACCGCAAAGCTTCGGATCGATTTGAAACCTATGACATAGCCGACATTCCTACTTTAAAGGACATTCCGAGAATTGACCTGCTCATCGATTCCAAAGGTAGATTATGGGCCTGTACCTTAAAATCGGGCGTCTATCTTTTAGAGAATCCCCAAAGACTGAAATCGGGCGATACCGCGGCATTTAAAAACATCAATTATGTGCCGGGAAATGAAAACAGTCTTTCCAATCGCTTGACCACTTCCTTACTAGAAGCTTCCGACGGTACTATCTGGGTAGGAACCGATGCCGGTTTGAACGCCATAGACCCTCTAAGCTTTGAAATTAAGAGATACCTCAAAAAAGACGGGCTAAAAGATGAAAAAATCATGGCCATGGTAGAGGATAATTTTGGCAATATCTGGGGCAGCACCATTGGTAACGGTATTTTTCAACTGAACCAAAATACAGGTGTCTTCAATTTCTTTGGTCAGGAAGATGGCTTAAAAAGCAGCAACTTTCTACTGTCTTCGGTCTACAAAAACCACGATGGCTCCTTATTTTTCGGAAACGACAATGGCATAGAAATTATTGACCCCAGTGCCTTCAGGGATTTTGAAAGACCTAAAATCGACTTCTTTTTTACTGACACGCGATTACTTTCGAAATCGGGCGAGGAACAAGTACGAAAGCTTTCTCCGAAACATAAAGACTTGGTATTAACCCATAACAACAACTCGGTCACGGTCAACTATACGACCCTGAATTACCATTTGGCCGAAAAAACGACCTATAAGTACAAAGTAGACAACCTCTACGACACTTGGCAAGACAATGGTAATGAGCGCAGTGTAACCTTCAATAGTTTGCCTCCGGGCGAATACGGACTTGAAGTGGCCGCCATTAACCCCGATCTAGATTTTACCAACGACATCATACGAATGACATTCGTAATCAACCCGCCTTGGTGGAAAACCAACCTAGCATACGCCTCCTACGTATTGCTGTTCATATCTTTGCTCTTTGCCGTTCACAGCTACCTTTTGAAAAGGAAGCTCGATCTGGCGGAAAAAAACAGACTTCAAGAGCTCGATTCCTTTAAAACGAGCTTTTTCAACAACGTTGCCCATGAACTAAAAACACCTTTGACCATTATTTCAGGTATGGCCAATACCCTACAGAAAAAAGGAAATAAAGAAACAGCCCATTTCGCAAAGACCATAAGTAGAAACAGTAATGAACTGAACGATCTTATCAACCAAATTCTTGACCTTTCAAAACTCGATGCGGGAAAATTGGAACTAGAGATGGTGCACGGCGATATTATCGTGTACCTCAAATATATATCGAGTTCGTTCGAATCCTTGGCCGGCGCAAAAGAAATACGCTTGCATTTCTTATCCGAAGTAGAAACGCTCTACATGGATTTCGACCCCCAGAAAATAAAACATATTTTCTCTAACCTGATTTCCAATGCCATTAAAAACACGGGTATTAAGGGAGACATCTATCTTCAAATAGCACAGAAAGACGACAAGGCCGAATTTGTTGTTAAAGACAATGGTATCGGTATCTCAAAGGAAGATTCAGAACTGATTTTCGACCGGTACTACCAAGCCAAAGGGCAATTGGCCGGAACGGGTATCGGATTATCGTTTACCAAAGAATTGGTGAATCTTATGAAGGGGGCTATCAAGGTTGAAAGCAGGCTGCAAGTAGGCTCTTGTTTTAAAATAACCCTCCCTATTTTAAACGAAGCCTCGGAGCAAATTCCATACGATCAAGAACCTAAAGAATATCTCGTTAGAAACCAGCCGACCCAAGACTGCAAGGGCATAGACGACCAACTGCCTTTGATTGAAATCATAGAGGACAACTTGGACATCTGTTCGTATTTGGAGACTATTTTAAGCCAAGAGTATAGACTGAACTTTAGCCAGACCGGTAATAGTGGATGGGAAAATGTTCTCGAATCCGTACCCGACTTGGTAATAACCGATTTGATGATGCCCGGAAAAGACGGATTCGAGCTCTGCCACGCCATAAAGTCGAATCCTGTCACCAATCATATACCCGTAATCATGCTTACGGCCAAATCAGATGCCCAGTCGAAACTTGAGGGATTAAGACTTGGTGCCGACGCCTATTTGAAAAAGCCCTTTGATGAAAAGGAACTTATCATTCGTATGGCCCAACTACTGCAGCAAAGGGAAGTGTTACGCGATAAATATCGCAATCCCGTTTTTTGGGACGGCCAAAATTCAAAAGGTGCCATCGAAACCGATGCTTTTGTTCTTAAAGTAAGAAGTATCATAGAAAAAAATATAGACAATAGCGGTTTCGGCATTTTAGAACTTTGCAGGGAATTGGGCATTAGCCGAAGCCATCTACATCGAAAACTCAAGGCACTTACCGGTTCATCAACCAGTATGTTTATACAAACCGTAAGGCTTCAAAAAGCCCGTTTGCTTCTAAAAACCTCACAAAAAAACGTCTCGGAAGTGGCATATGAAGTCGGTTTTGACGATCCAGCCTACTTTTCAAGGGTCTTTTCAAAAGCTTTTGGCCATCCGCCAAGTGAAACACATAAAAACCTATAAAACAGTATTTTAACCCTTTCCTTATCTTAAATAAGGCAACAATACTCCAACAATATTCTGCATCATGAGCTAATAATCCAGACTTTGACAACAATGTTAAAGGTCTAGTTCCCATACAGCGTGTAATTTCGTTGCAAACGGCTTCAGCAGGCATTTTCTATACCAATTTTACCATCATCAAAAATCATCAAAATCCCACCTAACTCACATCTATGATATTCCGAACGGTATTTGTCCTTTCCCCCTCAAATTTAAAACCCTTGGATTATGCAAGATTCCACCACATTGAGTACCCTAGAAGAAATCAGGGCCATTAGCTTCTTTTCAACCTCTTTAAGTTCCAAAGAAACGATTGATGAAATACTTTGGGATATTACCAAAAACGTGATCCATCGATTGGGATTCATTGACTGCGTTATTTACACTTACGATTACGAAACATGCCAACTAACGCAACATGCCGCTTATGGTGTTAAAAATCCGTTCGATGAGCGTATACACAATCGGATTAAACTCGAATTGGGCGAGGGAATCGTAGGTAGTGTGGCTATGTCAAAATCAGCTGAAATCATCAACGATACCTCTAAAGACCCAAGATATATCGTTGACGATGCATCACGCCTTTCGGAAATATGCGTGCCCATTATTATAAATGACACCCTATTCGGCATTATAGACTCTGAGCATCCGCAAAAAGCGTTTTTTACGGAGAAGCACCTGCATCTATTGAATATCATTGCCGCACTTTGTGCACAAAGGATCAAAGCGCTCAACTTAAAAACCAAAAAAAACTTTACCAAGGCCAACCAATACTTTAAAAAATTGGAAGAACTCATGCGGTTCAAAAAGCTGTACCGCAACCCCAACCTGAGCTTGAACTCGGTTTCCGAAGCACTTGGCATTTCCGCATGCTACCTATCAAGTATGGTCAACAGTCTTTTGAACAAAAGTTTTATCGATTTTATCAATGAGTATAGAATTGCAGATGTCAAACAAAATCTAAATTCTGACCGCTATGCCCACTATACGATCGTTTCTTTAGGCCTCGAAGCCGGGTTCAATTCCAAATCCGCTTTTTATTCGGCCTTTAAAAAACATACGGGCCTTACCCCACTGCAGTACAAGAACGATTGCTGCGTATTATCCTGATTTTTTAAATCCAAAAGATACAGGACTCCCCCCCTTGACTTAACGATTAGGTTTGCACCTGTAACCTTAATAAGGAAATTTTTCTTGTCGAAAAAAATCGACCCTGGCAAGCCAATAGAACACTTTGACATTCGAGAACAACAACAATTAAAAATAAGGGGAATCAACGATTCCTTTCTATTAAATCAAGTGAATTATAAACAAAAAACAATTACTATGAAAACTTTAAGAAACGTACTTTTCCTAACATTCTTCGGATTGCTTACCATTGCCTGCTCCAAAGATGGTGAAGACGGTGATATTGGGCCTCAAGGACCACAAGGGGAACAAGGGGAACAAGGGGAACAAGGGCCGACGGGTCCACAAGGTGAAGCAGGTGCCGATGGCGAGCAGGGGGAAACAGGTACGGCCAATGTGATTTATTCCGATTGGTTTGATTCGCCTATTCTCGGCGATGACGGTAATATAGAGTCGTCGACGGCCAATGGCTCTGTAGATGTGGCGGGACTTAGCGAAGAGTTCGTCGAGACCGGCACCGTATTGGTATACGGTAAGGTAACCTCGAACAACAATGTGTATGCCCTGCCCTATTTGGGCAACCAAGGGGTCAGTTACTATTACTATTTTGACGAGGGCATAATCAATATCAGGCTGGCTACCGTAGACGGTTCGAATATAGGGACGACTTTGTTCGGTACGTATCGCTATGTGTTGATTCCCGGAGGCGTTAAAGCTAAAAATGGAATTGGGGGAGTGACTACCAAGACGGAAACTATGGATTTTTCAAAAATGAGCTATGACGAGATCGTGGCACATTTTAATATTCCCAAATAAAGCCAGTTCTATAAGGAGGCTGTTAACGGCCTCCTTTTTTCTACCAAAACCTTGGCAATAGACTTTCATCTTAAGGCAAAAGTCTAGCAACGGTACAAGAACAAAACATCCTCACCCAAATTACATTTCCATAAAAAACAGATATGAAGACACAAAGCATAACACTAATTCTATTATTCCTTTGCAGCTTATCAATGGCGCAACAACAGCCGAATACGATAAGAGTGAGCGCACGGGCTATCTATATCGACCCCGACCCTGTTTTTAAAGCGGACGTCTCCCTAACCGACAGTTATTCGGACCAAAGCATCAACAAAATGCAGATCGATCAAATGAGAGCGCATTTTAAAAAAATCATTGAGGATAACGGCTTGTCTTGGAACGATATAAAAGAGCATCCGGGCACCTTTGGCTTTGAAACCATGGGATACAATAAAGAAGGTATTATCTATCAATATAAGACCAAATCGGCCGAGAACATGAAACAGTTTTTGAAAATTAAATCGCCCCTTATTCAGAGCCTGAATATGACCTCAAATATTCAAATCGATGACCGCGAAGCAGAAAAAATCACCCAGATGGCCTTTGACAAATCATATAAACAAGCCTCGCTTCTTGCCAAAACCATGAATAAGGACTTAGGAAACATTTTATCGGTACAAGAAAATGGAAGCGTTTTCGGAAAACAATATGGGGTTAGCCTATACTACGACAGACCGCCAGGTGAGTTTTACTACGATATTATGGTAACCTATGAACTTAAGTAAACCCATAAAAAATCGCGTTCTTTCGTCTATTTCTATTGCCCGCCATTCGTAGCAACAAAGATTCTACCATAGTAAACTAGGTAAAAGCTCAACAAATTGAACTAAAAAACGACCTTACATTCTTGTGACGGCTCCAAGCTATAATGGAATGATAAAAATAGTTGTGGAAGTACGGGTATTCACCCAACCCATAGCGGGTTGCAAGAGAGAAGTTGCCCCAAAGGCATAGGGGGAACACGTTTACCCGGCGTTTTCTAACCATTCATTGTACAAAACAATGTAGAATACGTTGGGTCGACCCCTATGTTCACTTGGGAAGCCTCAGGTAAAAATAGACCCCCGGTCTCTTATCGGGCCTATGGCCTAACTCTATTTTTCCCCCAAGCTTATCAACAATAGCCTTGATCGTGGCTAGACCGATGCCTGTATCCATAGTGTTTTCAAAACTTAAGGTCTCGAACATGACAAAAACCTTATCCCAATATTTCTCCGGTATGCCCGGTCCGTTATCTTGGTAGGTAAAATTATAACCCTCGTTGTCTTCTGAGAATGCAATTAGAAGTTCGGTCACCGATCGTTCCGAGAACTTTACGGAATTCATTATCAATTCAAAAAATATCTGAACGAAACTTTTTAAAGACTGAACTATTTCGTGCCCGCAATTTTCAAGTTTCAAATCGATAGTAGCGGCTCCACCCGCTTTTTTTACAATTTCATTGATTTGCGTTTCAATGTGAAATTCTTGCAACTCGATTTCATCGTTCATGATGTTGGTGTAGTTCATAATACCATTGAAAGAAGTATCCATATATCCCACACGATTGTCTATGGTATCGAGCCACCCAACAATTTCGGTATTCTTAAATAAGTGCAGATAATCTTCCTTTATAAACCCGACCAAAGCGCTTATATCTAAGAGGGGGGTCTTTAAATCATGGGCCAAACGATAGGTAAAATGCTTGAGTTGGGCATTCTTTATACTTAGTTCATCATTTATTTTTTTTTGAAGGATGTTTTGGCGCCGAAGTTCCAATTGGGTCATTACCTGATTGGCCAATGCCTTTAAGGAAGCCTTTTGTCGATCGGTGAAGTTGTCTCTAGCCTTGGTATCAATAACGCATAAGGTGCCTATGGAATGCCCCTCTTTCGTTGTCAAAGGTGCCCCGGCATAAAACTGAACCCCTGGTCCGCCCGTAACTAAAGGATTATCGTGAAAACGCTCATCTTGACTCGCATCTTCAACAACGAACAAATCTTCCGGCGCATTAATGGCATGGGCACAAAAAGCCAGGTCACGCGGCGTTTCCGTAGCATCGATACCGTAATGCGATTTAAACCACTGCCGATTTGAATCTACCAAGGAGACCAAGGCCATAGGCGTATTACAGATATCCGCGGCAATATGGGTTATGGCATCGTATTCTTCCTCTTCCAAGGTATTCAGGATATGAAAACTTTCCAAGGCCTTGAGCCTGTACTCTTCGTTAAGTGGAATTTCCGGTTTAATCATTCACCAAGGTTTAGATTCATTTAATGTACAACAAAAAAGTGTAGGTAAAAACTTTCTTTTAAGATTGCAAATCCCTGAATGTCAAACCCCAAAACAATCACAATTCCATAGTTTACAAATTACATTATCTAAGCATCTTTTTATTTTTGGAAAAATAGATTCTAAAACATGGAAAGGCCGAAATATCCATCATCTATAAGCGAATCACGTAGCTGGGCCGGGTCTTCATAATACTTCAAAAAAAACCGCCAAAAACAATTGGCGGTTCCCTTTTATACTTCGCTGGCGGACGATTCAAACCCGATCATCTTAACCCGTCTAATATGCCTTTTCCTCTCCACGGATGGCATTTACTACCGTAAAATAAATTATACTCAAATCAAGCCCGAGAGACCAGCTCTCGGTATAAAAAATATCGAACCGAATGCGGTTGACAATATCGGCCTTTTTCATAATCTCGCCCCGATAACCCTTTATTTGTGCCAAGCCCGTAATGCCCGGTTTTACAAAATGCCGAACTAGGTACTTATCAATAGAAGTCTCGTACATTTCCGTGTGCGACTCCATATGCGGCCTTGGGCCAACCACACTCATATTGCCCAAAAAAACGTTGATAAACTGAGGTAACTCATCAATACTGGTCTTACGTAATATTCTACCGATACGGGTAACCCGCATATCGTTTTTAGTGGCCATAAGGGTATCTGACTCCGCATTCTGTGTCATAGACCTAAATTTGTAACACCAAAAAGGCTTTCTATTGACCCCATGTCTTTTTTGCTTGAAGAACAAGGGACCCTTTGACTCTAATTTCATCAACACAAAGAGGATAGGCGTAAGCCATGACAATACCGTAAGAATCACAAAGGAAGAAAACAACAAATCAAAAGTTCTTTTTATGATCGGAGCATATTCAAGCTCTAAGGGCGATTTTCGCATTGCGAGAACCGGTATATTGTCATAGAGTTCAATGGACATAGAACGTGTAAAAATCTCCTTGTTATCGGGAATAATCATCAATTTCTTCAAATTGTTATCGGCGAAAGTAATCAAGTACTCCAGCTCCTTTTTCGAAAGGTTCGATGTAACGCAATAGATATAGTCAACATCATTTTCAAGCACGTATTTAAAACAATCGTTCATCTTTCCCAAATACGTGGGACTCACAGAAGGGCGGTCGTCAAAAAAACCCTTGTACCGATACCCCAATTCCGGTTGATCGAACACCTTCCTGATTTTCTTAAGGTTTTTATCCCGGCCTACCACAACTACGTTTGTAAAGTTTCCGCCGTACAACCTGTATTTGGTCCTAACCCAATAGAAGAAAGACCTATAAACGGTTATGAACAAACAAACGACCAAATAGACCGTAGCACGGTATTCAAAAGCATAAACTCCATTAGATTTAAAGCCGTAAAGCGCAAAATAGGCGAGCCCGAAAATACCTAGCAACCTAAAATATTTGCCCAGATTGGTCTCAAACCTTTCCCTTCTTTCCGTAGGGTAGTAATTAAGACTGAAGGCTGCAATGAGCCAAGCCAAATTATAATAGAGCGCATTGGTTCCTTCTAAATATGTAAGGGGGGTCATGAAGTAAAGTACCCCATTAACAATGCATAAATGTATTAAAACTGAAAACGGAATGATTAACAAAGACTTTTTCATACGCATCATCTCTTTAAGTTATTAGGACCAAAAAGTATCAACTATTGAACTGTTATTACCGGAATCTAAAATATGGGGATATGACATTGCCCCTCAAAATAGACTCCTATGTATTCAATAGGTTGAAGCCAAATGAAAGTGAAAAAACATTGGGGAAGGCAAGCCAAGGAACCTAAAAAATGGGGGCCTTGATTTACTACGTTTCTTCAATTTGCAACAAAAGTAGGTATGCTTATAAAGCTTAAAGTAAATACATCTTTCACCGAGAAAATAGCATATCGATAAATTATTTTCACAGATATAATGAAATCGATATACATTTATCAATACTTCGCTTAAAAACAAGATGATAATTCAATTTAAAAAAGTATAATCTTGAATCAATCAGAAAAACCCCCTTGAAATCAAGAATATTTGAATTAACATTTTATTAAGAAATATTAAAGGGTTCCCTGAGTTGTGACAAGTCGTCAATTATAAAGGTATGAATAGCTTAGGCTTTGTTTTTCCTTAACTCCTTCCACTGTAAAAGGATATAAGTCAACCCTCCCAGCAGAAAGGAATCAATAAAATAAGCGTGGGTCAATTGAAAAATGTCCAAATAGGTAAACACGGTTATTCCCGAGCTAATAACCCAACTGATCAAGGCCTTTGGCTCCCATTCTGCAATTTCGCTCAACTCGTAGTGTTGTTTTTTAACCCAATAAAAATGGATGATATAGATTGAGGAAATAGCAGGCGCCAAAACGCCTAGAAAACTAAGAAAATCGAACAGATAATTCGAAAAACCGAGTAGGGCAAAGATAATACCAAGAACGCTTGATGTTAAGGTCATTTTTTGAAAGGACCAACCCGTTTTTACCGTAGAAAAAGTGAGCGCTGTAGAATAGAGGTTACAGGCGTTGCCTACCCATGTAGAAACCAATAACAAAGCGAATGCCGGCAATACCAGTCCGAATTCCTGCATAACTTTTATAATATCCACTTCGCCTGTTTGTATCGAAGGAATAGCACTTAAAATCAAGGCTATGGGGAAACCGATCGTTATACCCAGTACGGCGACCATACTCTGCTTGTCATTGTATATAAAACGGGAAAAATCTGCCATTAACACAGGAAAAAGAATAGAGGAACCAACCAGTATGGAAGTAGCTTCAAACAGGGTCATACTCGGATTTTCCGGTACAAAATCCAAGACCTCGTGAAAAGACATGCCTTGATCGAAGGAAACATAAATAACATAAATTAAAAACAATGTAAGTACCGGTACAGCCATATTTGCCAATCGTTCCAAACTTCGTATACCTCGAAAAGTGGTTGCGGTGATTAACACCCCCATTACCAAGATTATAATCCACTGTGGCAATACTACAGAAAACGTAGCGAATGCAGTGTCTGCGACCGCTATAGCCAATAATTCCAAGGCTACGGAAAACCAGCCCAAAAGAGTGATACCAAAAATGGTGTTCATAATCTTGGCCCCTTGCCTACCAAAGCTAAAATGAAGTATCATATAGGTCGAAAGACGAGAACGGTTACCGATTCTAGTGGTAGCCAGACACATTAGCGTTAATACGGCTGTACTTATACCAAAAGCCCATAAAGCACCTTTAAACCCTATGCCCAACGCAACTTCAGACCCCAAATAAAGAATAGGGAGCGTTAACCCTGTGCCGGCAATAAGCAATGCAATAAGCCAACCAGAAGTAAAATCTTTAGATTGTACTTTGGTGTTTGTATATTGATTATTCTCGGCCATAATGCATGGATCAATCCAATTCTTTAAGTAATTTGACCAAGAGTTTCCAGAATTTCTGGGTAGAACTTATTTGTAACCGTTCTTCCGGCGAATGCGCGCCCAAGATATTCGGGCCAAAAGAAATCATTTGCATATTAGGGAAGGTGCCCGATAATATTCCACACTCTAAACCGGCATGTATCGATTTAATAGCGGGCAACTCTCCATTCAGTTCCTTGTAACAACGTGTTGCCAATGCCAACAATTCGCTATTTGGCTTAGGCTCCCAACCTGGATAAGGACCGTTTTCAGAGACTTTGGCAAAAGGACAACAACCTTTTATCTTATTTACAAGTTCGTCGCGCTCCCCATCTACAGAACTACGTGTATGACAGCCTATATGGTAACTGCCCTGACCCACATTCAAAATAGCGATATTGTTCGACGTCTGTACCAAACCTTCTATTCCTTCGGTCATGGCATACACCCCATTGGGCATGGTCAATATCGCCTCGATCAGTCTCTTTTGGGTCTTAATATCCAAAACACCCATAGTGTTTTCAGACCTAAAAACTTCAATGCCCAAATCGGGATCGGTCTTTTGGTATTTTCGTCTAAGTTCCTGCTCAATATCTTTCAATGCTTGGGCAAATAGTTCATATTTGTCTTCCCTGATCGCAATGATTGCCGAACCGTTCCTTGGTATTACGTTGGTCAAGGTACCCACGTTGACACTGTGCAACCTCCCGTCTATTCGGGTAGCCAACTCTTCTAAACACTCGGCCAGTACGACAATGGCATTGGCCCTGTTCAAATGAATATCCACTCCCGAATGACCTCCGGTCAAACCGCCTACCTTGATTTCCTTAAGGCTATATTCTTTGGCATCAAGAAGCTTTATATCATACGATCCATCAATAGCGACATCTACCCCACCGGCACAACCAATGGTAATTTCATCGTCTTCTTCCGAATCTAAATTCAACAAAACGGAACCTTGCAATTGTTCCTTGGTCAATGCCATGGCGCCCGTCATTCCCATTTCTTCATCAATCGTAAACAAGGCCTCTATTGGCGGGTGCTCTATATCATTGGACGTTAATACCGCCATAATGGCCGCCACACCAATCCCGTTGTCCGCTCCCAATGTGGTTTCTTTTGCCTTTACCCAATCTCCATCAACGAACATTTCTATGCCTTGGCTTGCAAAATCAAAATTTGAGGTCGCCTCCTTTTGATGTACCATATCTAAATGCCCCTGTAAAACAACGGTTCTAGCATCTAGCTTTCGCTTAGTGGCCGGTTTCTTGATGATAACGTTCCCAATTGCATCAACAGAAGTTTCTAAGTTTAACGACTTCCCAAAAGCAACCATAAACCCCGTAATCTCTTGTTCTTTTGTAGAAGCCCGCGGTATAGTATTAATGGCTTCAAAATGATGCCAAATAGCATTTGGTTCTAATTTGGTTATTTGCATTATTTCCAGATTTTTTTTAAGATAAAATATAAGATGAAGGCCACTAAAAAGGAATCAAAAAAAGAAATAGCTGTTAGCGTAATATGATCATAAGAACCTAGAAAAGCTACTACACAGGCCACCAACCAACTAATAATTGCCGGTATACCAAATGCTGGTAATTTATCAAAATCTTTTAGATCATAATCTTGATTTCTAATGAAGAAGAAATCAGCTATAAAAATTGCAGAAATAGGAGGAATTAAAATACTTAATACGTTTAATAGAGATATAAAATGAGTAGCAATACCAATTACAGCTACTAAAGTTGCAACGCAACTACCAATAAGTCCTAAAACAGCATACCTCTGCTTCTTAAAAACAGTAGATAGGGTAAGTTGAGTGGAATATAGATTAGAGGTGTTTGTAGTCCATGTAGAAAAAATTAAAATCACAAATGCAGGTACCGTTAAACTTAGTCCTATCATTATTTTCATAATATCAATCTCACCGGTTGCCAAACTAGGAATTGCCCCTGCCAACAAAATCAAAGGAAAACCAAATGCTAATGCCAAAACAGATATTAAACTATCTTTATCAGTACGGGCAAAGCGAGTAAAATCAGGCATCAAAACCGGTGTTAAAATGGTCATACCTACAATAGCAGAAATGGCCTGTATAATGGTCATGTTTCCATTACCCTCAATAGCCAACAGACTCCCAATACTATTCTCATTTGTACATACGTAAAGTACATACACCAGAAAAACAATCATTAAAGGTACTGCAATTGCCGAAAAACGTTCTACAACTGTAAAGCCATAAATAGAAGTTAGTGTCATTAAAATACTTCCTGAAATAATACTAACATATAATGGTACATCAATATCCAAAAGGTGTTTAAAAGCATCGGTAAGTGCTTCCCCAAATATTTCAACCGTTACTGCATACCATCCTAAAAGGGTTATTCCTATTAAAAAATTTATGAGCAAGGTTCCTTTTTTTCCGAAGGAAAAATGCAAAAGCATATAGGTTGACAATCTTGTTCTATTGCCTATAATAGCCGTAATGCCGCAAAGCACACTTAAGACAAGGTTTACCCCTAGAAAAACCCAAAAGGCATTTGAGAGCCCGATGGATTGTGCTACTTCTGCCCCTAAAAAAAAAGTGGGCAAGGTTACACCTATACCCACAATTATAGAAGCTATATGAATACCATGGACCGTTTTATCTTGAGGTACTTTTGTTTTTGAATAATCATCAACACCTTCTTCTGCTGCATTTGACATTACAAGTTGTTTAGTAATTTTTCCGCTAATGGCTTTAATTCAGGATGGCAAACGACACCGTCATCCACAATTTGGATATCATCTAAAAAGATACTTACTTTTGCGACCACACCATCAAAATGAGATTTAGCCGGCTGGCCAAGAGGTGGCATATCCATCGGACTCGTATGACCGAAGCCAAAATCTACGCCGCCCCAAATACGTTCATCTTCTACAATTTCCCCACATAATTTTCTAATATTTGGACCAAAGCCAAACATATTATGAGAAATCTTATACATATTTGGATCATTGAAAGAAGCTAAATAGGTCTTGTATTTTTCAGCTTCAGCCCCACCTTTTACTTCAGCAATCCTTCCGTCTTTCATTATAAATTCTAAATGATTGTCAGTGTTATACACATCTGCATGCTGTATCATATCAAAAACAATGTTACCATTCATGGTATTTGTTTTAGGCACAATGTTAACATAACCCGGTGCCGTGCCAAAAATGGGTTTTGAATAGTCTCCACTATCTATGTCAAATGAATAATTAGAATCCGTTTCATAAGTAAGTTTGGTACCATTGGCACTGGTTATGGTAATGACTTTTGCTTTCATCGTCATTACTTTAATTTTATTCAAAAACTCTTCTAAAATATCAATCCCAAAACCTACAAACGTACGTATTAAAGAAGGAATAGAACTTTCGCCAATAATTAAATATCTCAATTTCTTGTTGTTCTCAAATGCTTTTTCCCAAATGGTTGAATAGAGAAAGACTTTAGAATTTAATTCAATCCAAACATCAACATGGCTCAAAGCAGCTATTAAGACTTCTGATGGCCAATCTTTCATACCGGCTTCTCCGTCTTGTTCCGCTTTTGGGGTCCATAAAATTAATGATTTACCTCCTGCAGCTTTCGTCTCTGCCGCCAAAGCATCGGCTAAATCTCTATTTGAACCATTATCTCCCGTTATAGCAACGGTTTCACCGGGTTGCACTTTAAACATCTCCACTATCATTATCTGAGATAGTTTTGCTGTTTCTGAATTATATGTGTTACTCATCGTTTTGTTTTGTTTATTTCCTATCAATCTCTTTTTAAAAGCTAAACGTAAATGTAGTTCCAACTGTAGCAGGTGTTCCTAACCAACCAAATCCAGATTCAGAATATTCTAAATAATACTTTTTATCTAAAATATTACGTGCCCATAAAGACAACTTAATTTTGTTGATTGATACTGTTGCTTGCGCATCCAACAGTTGATACGCGTCTGATGTGTAATCTGCCGAATTGGAATCTTCCCAATATATTTTTCCGGTTCCGTTGTAGTTCACGCTAAGATCTAGCGTAGTTTTCTCATTGAACGGAATGTTTGACGCCAAACCTAAATTGAAGTTGTTTTGAGGAACCAAGGAGGTGTTTTTATCATTAAACTGATTTAGGTCTCTTTCGGTTCCGCTTTCGCCTCCGGTAAATCCGCCTTCAGTTATTTTAGATTTCACGAATCCGTAATTGAACAAAATATCTAAATATTTCGACACTCTGGTTTTGGTGTCAAATTCAAACCCAACAATAGTACTCTTATCATAATTAAAATTACCGGGTGTAAAATCATCACCAGTAATAGCAAACTGTTGTCTGTTGGTAAAGTCAGAAAAGAATACTGAGCCATTCAAGATAAAACGATTGTTCCAAGAAGACGTTTTAAACCCAACCTCATAATTATCGGAAAATTCTCCTTTAAAATCCCTATTGAATAGTGGGGTTACTTTTGGGTTAAACCCTCCCGCACGATATCCACGCCCATAATTTGCATAAAGCAATACGTTTTCTGTAGATTGATAAGACAGGGAGACTTTAGGTTGAAGTACATTCTCTTTTTTCTCATTGGTTTGGCCGTTTAACAAATCATCCAAATCAAATCTATCGCTATCAAAACGTAGACCTGCCGAAGCAGTTAATTTATCTGTTAACTTATAATCAAAGAAACCAAAAACTGCCAAGGTCTTAAAAGTGGCAACATAATCTGTAACGGCCCATTCATCGCTTAAAAAATAATCACTTTGAAAAAATGGACGCTCTATATTTTGATAAAAACCCCCTAAGCTCCAGTCAAATTTTGTGTCTGTTCTTCTATTTGTTAACCGCAGCTCTTGGTTAAAAGATTTGGTATCATTGGTTTCGCCTTGATCGAGCCAAAAAACTTCGATAAAATCTAAATCACCAACTGTTTTTCTTTTCACGTTATTATAAGATGTAATACTTTGTAGTTTTACATTTTCTAAACTGTATTCCAAATTAAGATTGGTATAGAAATTCTGCATTTCAGAATCTCCAAAAGTATCTTGCGAAATAACGTTATCACCTTTATCCGGGTTTGGATTCAAATAATCTAAACCAACAGCAAAGAAATCATTGTCTGCAGAACTAGGGTTTGTAGAATAATATGTAGCTCCACCTTTAGAATCAATGTATTGAGCCGTAACACTTGCTTTAAATTGTGATGAAAGTTTAAACATCATTTGCCCTCTAAGGGTAAACTCTTTTCTGAAATCTACTTTTTTATCTAAAAACTCGTTAGTTAACAGGCCGTCAAAATTTTTGTATTGAGTTGAAAGACGGTAAAAAATCTTATCCTTTTTAACGGCTCCCGATGATACCAAACCTCCAGTTATTGCATTACCGTTACCATAACCCAAGGTTACTTTATTCTGCATGGTATTGGTAGGTTCCTTAGAGTAAATATTAATGGCACCTCCAATAGCGTTCTTTCCATAAAGAGCACCTTGTGGTCCTTTTACAACTTCTATCAAAGCCAAATCAAACAATTCTTGATTCAACAGACTAGGGTCTGCTATTGTAACCCCATCTATTACGAATGCGACAGGAGCATCAGAATTTCGAATTTGAGGTATCCCTCTAATTACCAAAGAATTTACCCCGATAGCCTGACTTTCGCTCAACTTAAGGTTAGGCACTAAATTGGCAAAGTTGGCTACATTATTTATACCCGCTTTTTCAATCCCGTCAGAATTAAAGGCTGTAACGGATTCTGGAGTTGTCTGAATTGAAGCTGTACGCTTTCTAGATTTACCCATTACACCGGCAAAGCCCTGTACCACAACATTGTCTAATTGTTGTGCATCTTCTTCCATAACAATGTTTATGCTAGCGTTCTCTCCTATCGTTACTTCTTGTTTTTTAAAGCCGATATACGAAATCTCCAATACGGCACCTATAGCGGATGTAATTTCAAAATTTCCATTAAAATCTGTGGTTACCCCGTTTGTTGTTCCTTTTTCAACAATGTTTACCCCCGGCAAAGGCTCTCCGTTAAAATTTACGGTGCCGCTTACCGTCTTTTCTTGTGCCAAAATTACGATTGGCATCAACATTAAAATAAATAGTAGTTTTTTCATAAGTGACTGGCTTAGATATGCTTTGAATTAGTTTGATAAAAGTAGTTCGCACATATTCTTATCAATTATTTACGATTACTAAAAGTTTATTTAATAATTTTAAAACATAAATCGGAATTCATGAAAAAACAGGAATTTTTTAGTCTGCCCCTCACCGCTGCGTATTTTGAAATTTTGATAGCGCAATTAAAAGAAACCTTTAAAAAAAAGCATGGTATAAAAGAGATACCGAAATCCATGCAATTCTATGGGTATGGAAATTATGATTCCGAGAAGCCAAACCTTAAAGAAGACTTAGAACATATTGGAAGCGATTTTATCAATGGAAAGTATCTTTATGACAAAGTTAGGGACTTTAGAAAGGGAAAACCGATCATAAAAATCAACCAATATTACAAATCCGTTCTACTTTTATACTTAGGTTATGATTCCGTTGATAGTTTTCTTGATGAAAACCGGCTAGAAGAATCAAAGGAAAAAAAACAGCTTGCCCTATTGTATGATGAACAGGCAAACAAAACTTTTTATTACATAAACTATTACTATGGGGAGGATGATGTTATCCTAAAAGGAGAAACCATTATATCCAACAACTGGAAAAAGATAAAGCATACCTATGTATACCCTCAAGAAGATGGAACGAATAAAGAGCATTACAATTTTGGAAATATAGTCCGGAGAGAAGACACCTTACACATTAATTCCAAAACCTTGTTAGACGGCAAATTGGTGGAGGGAGCCAGTGAAATCTATTACATAGGGCATACCGACCCCTCTAACGTAAGGTATTTAATAGGCACCTACTGTACTTTTGACATCTACACAAATACCGTGGCAGGCCAATCGATTCTTGAACGATGTGATTCTAAGGAAGACATGGAGGAGCGGTCGAAAAACCCGACCATCCCCCCTTACATTGCCATGGAAGTCAGGAGCAAAAGAATTGTAAACAAAAGCATAGTACCCAAGCACTTTCTTGAAATTTCCGAAGCTAGCCCATATGCATCAATTTACGAAAGCCTTGCGGGCTCCTATATGTTGACTTTCTATTTTCCCAACGGATTTGAAGAAAAACTCTATTTTAAAATTTTGCCTACCAACTATAGAATGATTGTTCAAACAGAGAATGTCTATTTTGAAAAGGATAACCTGGATTTACTCAATAAAGGTTCCGTAGTACATTTTAGTTTTAATTTTGCAGGTATTATAGCCTTTGACCATGTAGATGTTTACTTTAAAACCTACTTCTTAAAAGAAGATAGCGAAAAACATGATGGGGTCTTTAGTGGTATCGATAACGAAAATAGATTGGTCAACGGTTCCGTATCTATCGATTTCACCAAATCAGAACACTAACCCCCTTCCCCAAAAAAAAGAGTACGTTTTACCCCCTTCACTTCACAATTAAATAATTACTCGATAAGCTTTTCTTAACGCCCAAAAAATTACAAATAGTGAAATTATATTGAATTTTGCATTTCAATATTTACTATTTGTAAACTTTTGATAACTTTCAAGATACAATACAAAGACATACGATTTCTTGCCTATGGTACCTTTGCTTCCTTTGGCACCTACTTCTGTATGTACGCATTTCGCAAACCGTTTACCGTTGCCACTTACGAGCAACTTTCTTTTATGGGTATCGATTATAAAATCATTTTGATAATCACCCAGGTCTTAGGGTATATGCTTTCCAAATTCATTGGTATTAAGCTTATTTCCGAGCTTCGGGCGACCAAGAGACTGCCCTACCTTCTTCTCATGATATCCCTTGCCGAATTGAGTTTGGTTCTTTTCGGGCTAGCCCCTCCTCCTTATAACATTGTATTTATGTTTTTTAACGGTCTCTCATTAGGAATGATTTGGGGTATTGTTTTTTCATATCTGGAAGGAAGAAAATTTACAGAAATTTTGGGAGTTACCCTCTGCTCGAGTTTCATTGTTTCCAGTGGGGCCGTAAAATCATCGGGACTCTTATTGATGCGGGCCACGGGTGCTTCCGAAATTTGGATGCCGGCTTTGACCGGTGCCGTCTTTCTCATTCCCTTTTTAATCTTTGCCATAATGCTCGACCGTATTCCAAAACCTACGGAAGAAGATAAAATCTTGCGAAAAGAACGCAAGCCCATGAGTCGGGCCGACCGCAAAAAGGTGTTGTCGAACTTCTTCTTTCCTATCCTGATTCTTGTCCTTTTCTATATCAGCCTTACGGCCATACGCGATTTTCGCGATAATTTTTCACGAGAAATATGGGACGCCGTCGGCTTTGAAGACAATGCCTCTATCTATACACTTTCGGAGCTTCCGGTAGCAGTAATCGTACTATTGTCCATCGGACTCTTTGCTTTTGTAAAGAACAACTACCGCGCCTTTGTCACCTATCACTACCTACTAATTTTCGGCGCCTTATTAATTGGCATCAGTACATTTCTATTTCAAAACCAGGCCATAGGCCCTGTACTTTGGATGATTCTAATTGGCTTGGGACTGTACATCTGCTACGTCCCCTTCAATTGTATATTTTTTGACAGGATGATAGCCACGTTTAAGATCGAAGGTAATGCAGGATACCTCATCTATATAGCCGATGCCTTCGGATACCTAGGAAGCATGGCCGTTTTACTCTACAAGAATTTCGGCCAAGGTTCCGTCTCGTGGCTACAGTTCTTTAGCTATGGAACCTATGCCATAGCCCTTATCGGTCTTGTCGCGGCCACTTGCTCATTACTCTACTTCAAAAAAAAATACAGACAGGAACAACAGACATTAAACAATGAACTACAGATAGTATGACCATGGAGAATAAATATGACCTGATCGTAGTTGGCGGAGGTATTCTAGGAACCTTTCATGCCTACCATGCCATAAAAAAAGGCCTTAAGGTGGCCTTGCTTGAAAAAGACGGAAAACCCCAAGGCGCCACGGTACGGAATTTTGGCCAGGTAGTACCCTCGGGCATGGACTCCAAATGGCAACTTTACGGACGCGAAAGCTTAGCCATTTACAAAAACATCCAATCGAAATTCGATATATCGGTCCGCCAGGAGGGCAGCGTCTATATAGCCTCCAACGAAGAAGAAACGCAACTCTTGCTCGAGCTTAACGCCATAAACCTTGCCAATGCATATCCTTCAAAATTATTGACCCAAGGGGAATGCCTTGAAAAATATCCTGGGTTGCGTACGGACTACGTGAAAATGGGACTCTTTTTTCCCGAAGAGATAATGGTTGAACCCCGACTGATGATAGGCAGACTCCAAGACTATCTTCGAGAATTAGGCCTGGAAATCTTTTTCAACAAAACGGTCATAGAGTGCAATGCCCTTACGAACTGGGTACAGGTACACAGCACGGACAATACCACCCTTTCGGGCACCAAGGTCATTATTTGTAACGGTAGCGATTTTAAAAATTTATACCCGAACAGGTTTGCCGAAAGCGACCTTGTGGTATCAAAATTACAGATGATGCAGACCAAACCACAACCCAATTACAAATTACCCAGCTCCGTTCTGACCGGTCTTTCCATACGTCGTTACGAGGCTTTTTCAGAATGCCCCTCCTATTCGGCCATCAAGGCTAGGGAAAACCATGAATCCCTTGAAAGAAAATGGGGAGTACACATTCTTTTTAAGCAAGCTGCCGATGGCTCCGTTATTATTGGCGATTCCCATGAATATGCACCGGCATCCCGCATAGAAGAATTGGGAATGGATTTGAATATGGACATTGATCACTTCATTCTTCAAGAAGCCAAAAAAATATTCGACCTTCCCACCTATAGAATCCAAAACCGTTGGTACGGTCTCTATTCCCAATGCAAATCGGCAGATATTTACCAACAGACCATAGACCGAAACATCCATATCGTGACCGGCATAGGCGGTAAAGGCATGACCGGTAGTGCGGGATTTGCCAAAGAAAATATCAATTCAATATTCAATTTACAAGATGCATAACATAGAATTAGCAGTATTTGACATGGCCGGTACGGTCGTTAACGAAGACAACATCGTCTACAAGACCCTACAAAAAGCCATTAACAAAACAGGACATGAACTAACACTAGATTTTGTTCTGGAACATGGTGCCGGAAAGGAAAAACACCAGGCCATAAAAGATATTTTACAAGCCATTGGCAATCTACCAAACCAAGCCTCAGAACCTATTTTTTTAGATTTTAAGCACTTGTTAGACGAAGCCTACGGTGAATTAAAGGTGACTTCCTTTGAAGGTGTGGAAGAGGTATTGGCCACACTAAAAGCCCAAGGCATCAAAATAGCCCTTAATACGGGTTACAACAAAACAATAGCCGAGCTGTTGTTACAAAAAATGAACTGGGTCAAGGGAGAGCAATACGACGCACTTGTTACGGCGGACGATGTTTTGGAAGGACGCCCGAACCCTGCTATGATCAGTAAAGCCATGGAAATTCTAGAAGTAAGCGATGCCAATAAAGTGTTGAAGGCCGGCGATTCGATCATTGATATCGAAGAAGGCAAAAACGCAAACTGTGGGGTTACGGTCGGTGTTACCACCGGTGCCCATACCGCTGCACAATTAAAATCCGCTGAACCTACTTATGTCTTACATTCTCTTGTGGAACTCACCGATTATATAAAAGGTTGAGTTGCTACCGTAGCGGTATAGGGCTACAACGAACGATTCGTTCCAGGAAACCTGGGAACGGATCGTTTTGTTTATACGAGGGTTTTGATTTCTATATAAAGAAATAAACCACCAACATCTTGGTCGGCGCATCACTTCGATTGACAGGAACATGCGGAATACGACCATCAAAGAAAATGGAATCGCCGTCTTTCAACAATACCTCTTCTTCGTCAATTATATAATAGCACTCCCCACTGAGCATATATTTGAACTCATAGGCGTCCGTAGTTACCTTTTCCCTTTCCGAATTGGGCTGCACTTCCAACAAGACAGTTTCAAACCCTAATGATGAAAGTTGTTTTCCGAAGATATAGGTATAGTTAAAACCAACGGCATTAGCTTCCTTTTCTATACTGGAATTATCCTCTTTACGGGAAACGATAAATTTGGCGCCGTTTACCTTGGCCATGCCGTTGAAAAAGTCGGTAACCTCAACTTCAAGTGAATTGATAATTTTCAACAGCACAGGTAACGACGGAATGGTACGCCCGTTTTCTATACGCGAAATCAAACCACCGGTCACTTCGGCAACACGCGCAATATCGCTAATGGTCTTATTGTTCTCCTTTCGTATTTCCTTAATTCGTTTTCCTATACCAATAAGGTAGTCTTCCATATCTAAAACTTAATATACAAACATACTATTAAATGATTTTATGACACCTAAACACACAAAATAGGATAACATTTTTAGGTGATAAAATTCCAAATTTTTAGTCATAATTACAAAATGTTTATTTGACTATTTGTAAATAACATTAAGATAACATTTTTATAATAACACCTACGAAAATCTTGCAATAACTTAATATTTAAAGACATTTCGCTTAACCTGTTCATTAGATATTTGTTGCATAATAATTAACCAAAGTTTACAAATACGAAAAAAATGAAAAGAACAGTTCTTTTAGCCTTATTCACTTTAATGGTCAGTATGGCCGTCCGTTCACAGACGAATTTTACGGGAACGGTACTCGACGAAAACAACATGCCCCTTCCGGGCGCTTCTTTGGTTATCAAGGGAAGCGCTACCGGTGTAGCCGCTGATTTTGACGGTAATTTCAGCATAGAGCTACCTCAAGGGAATGAAATTCTTGTAGTATCGTATCTCGGATACATCCCCTCCGAATTCAACACCTCCGGAAAAACAACGGCAACCATCGTTTTACAACCCAACTCAGAACAATTGGACGAGGTTGTAGTTACCGCCTTAGGAATTAAAAGAGAAGCAAAAAAACTGGCCTATTCGGTACAAAAGGTTTCCGGGGACGATCTTTCCGAAGCAAAGGAAACCAATGTAGTCAACTCTTTGTCGGGTAAATTGGCCGGTGTACAGGTTACTGGCGGTAATTCCGGTGTAGGTTCTTCTTCGCAAATAATTATTCGCGGCGAAAGTTCCCTGAACCCAAGTCCCAATGCAAATTCACCTTTATTCGTAGTTGATGGCATCCCCATCAACAACAGCGTCAACAGCCGGGGAAGCGAAAACAATATGGAAGTAGATTACGGAAATGGCGCACAGGATATCAACCCCGACGACATCGAGACCATGAATGTACTGAAAGGGCCAAGTGCTACCGCCCTTTACGGTTCAAGGGGAGCGAACGGGGTTATACTGATCACTACAAAATCGGGCAAGAATAAAAAAGGACTAGGCGTATCATATACCAACAATACCACTTTTGAATCTATTTTAACATTTCCTGAATACCAATACGAATACGGCCAAGGCTCCAATGGTCAGTTCGCTTTTGGAGACGGCGGTCAAAACCGCTCTATTACCGGAGGTGTAAACGACCATGTTGATGAAAGC
Source organism: Zobellia sp. OII3 (assembly GCF_002211465.1). NCBI lineage: Bacteria > Pseudomonadati > Bacteroidota > Flavobacteriia > Flavobacteriales > Flavobacteriaceae > Zobellia > Zobellia sp. OII3. The sequence goes on from NZ_MWRZ01000001.1 coordinate 714,664, forward strand.
TGGGGTCCCGCCCTTAACGGGCAATTGATCGCACAGCACGACAGTCCGACTACCAGCGGACTCCTTGCCGGAGACGTACATGTACGCCCGCGAAATGCCGATGGCACTTTTTCTGATGAAATTATCGCTACACCCTTTTTATCAAGACCGGGCAATATCAAAAGCTTCTTTGAAACCGGCCATACGATAAGCAATAACATTGCCCTAACGGGCGGTAACGAATTCGGTAATTTTAGATTGTCATTTACAGACTTAAAGAGCGAAGGCATAGTTCCCAACACAGATTACAATAGACGTTCTTATGCCCTTAACGGATCCTACCAACTTGCAGAATGGTTTAAGATTTCGGGCTCCATGAACTATATAAACAGTAACTCCGGCAATAGACCCGTAAATTCCTATGGTACGGAAAACATAATGTACCTCTGGGTTTGGTTCGGACAACAGGTAGACATGAACTCGCTTCGAAACTACTGGCAACCGGGCTTAGAGGGGGTACAACAATACAATTACAACTACAACTACCATGACAACCCGTATTTTAATGTCTATGAAAACACCAATAGTTTTGATAAAGATCGTGTAATTACCAACATGCGCGCAGACATCAAATTGGCCAAAGGTTTAGATTTTATGTTCCGAACCGGGTTCGACTATGCAGACGAAGTCGATATGCGAAAAAGAGCTTATTCAACACAGCGCTTTCCTAAAGGCCAATACAGGGAAGATTATATCTATTCGTTTGAGCAGAACACGGATTTTTTACTTGGGTACAACACTACCTTCCACGAAGATTTCGACCTCGCGGTTTCATTTGGGGGCAACAACCGGACTTTTAAGAGTAGCTACCAACGTATAACCGCCAACTCGCTGTCTATTCCCGGCATATACAACTTTGGGAACACTGCAGAACCACTCACTTCTAGCGACTATGACGATAAAAAAGAAGTAAACAGCTTATATGCCTTCGCAAATTTAGGTTTCAAAGACTATCTCTTTTTAGACGTAACGGGCAGAAACGACTGGTCTTCTACGCTTCCACTCGAGAACAGCAGTTATTTTTATCCATCGGCCGGGCTTAGCCTTATTCTTTCGGATATGTTCAACCTTCCTCAAAGCGTTTCCTTTGCAAAATTAAGAGCTGGATGGGCAAGTGTCGGCAATGATACCGACCCTTACAATTTATTGCCCACCTACGGATTTGGAACTACCTTCAATGGTTTTTCAAGGGTAAACTCACCATCGGAATTAAAGTTGCCCGAATTGAAACCCGAAAGAACCAATTCTTTCGAAATAGGAACGGACCTCAGGTTTTTTGGTAGTCGCTTAGGCCTAGACATTGCGGTATATAGATCCATAACGGAAAACCAGATCATTTCCCTTCCCGTTTCCAATACCTCAGGGTATAACCAAAGGGTAATCAACGCCGGTAAAGTGCAAAATGAAGGTCTTGAGATCACCGTGAACGCCACTCCGGTCAAAACCAAAAACTTTGCATGGAACACAAATATCAACTTCACTTCGAACAGGGGTGAAATTTCGGAACTTACCGATGGCCTTGATTTTTATCAAATCAAGGAAAACTACCTTATTGTAGGTGCGGAAGTAGGAGAGAAAATGGGTGACTTATATGGTACCGGTTTTGTTGAAGTAACCGATGACAACAGCCCACATTTTGGCCAATGGATCATCAATCAAGATACCGGGCTCCCTTCGAGGGACAGTGAGCTTAGAAACCTAGGCAATTACAATCCTGATTTTATGGTCGGACTTCAAAATAGCTTCCGCTACAAGAACCTTAATTTAGGTGTGCTCTTCGACTGGAGGCAAGGTGGTGTTTACCATTCAAGAACGGTCTCCATTGGCGGCACTACAGGCCTCTTGGATTTTACAACAGAAGGAAGGGAAAGCGGTATTGTTGCCGAAGGGGTTATAAATACAGGAACGGAAGAAAACCCTGTATACGTAGAAAACACCATAAATGTACCAGCTTCTAGTTACTACGCTACAGTATATAACCGAAGTAACGAAGAAACCACAATGTACGATGCTACTTATGTGAAACTTAGAGAAGTCAAGTTGGGCTATAACTTCCCTAAAAAACTATTTGACCGATCGCCTATTACATCGGCCAGTATCTCTTTCGTTGGCCGTAATCTAGCCTTATGGACGGAAAACCCCCATGTCGACCCGGAAACCATCTCTTTTTCAGGAGGCACCGTAGTTCCCGGAGTAGAAGATATGGCATTGCCTAGCACAAGAAGCTATGGTATTAATTTGAACATTGAGTTCTAAATAGAATTAATCAACACAATAAATTCAAGATGAAAACATCAAAAATAATAGCGATAATTTTTATCACGGGGTTAAACCTACTTGGTTGTACCGATGATTTTGAAGAAATAAACTCAAACCCCAATGCCCCTGAGGCAGTAAGCGCAAATCTGCTTACGGCTACGGCTACTTCTGAAATAGTACGTACCTTGACCCAAGAAGGGTATTCTGACGGAAACACCATTACCCAGCTCATGGCAAAAAACAACTTTCCAGGTTTTGGCCAATTTGAATGGGGAGATCAAGGACTGTGGAACTTCTTTTATCAGATTTTACCGGAGGTGAACGATATTTTGGAAATATCGAGGACAGAAGGCACTAAGAACAGTACCTATGAAGGTATAGCCTTATCGTTAAGGGCACTTTGCTTTGCCAATTTAACGGATCTTTATAACAACGTTCCATATACAGAAGCCCTTGTAGGTAAATCCGAGGGTGTTTTTACCCCCAAATATGATGACCAAGAAACTATTTACAATGGTATACTTGCTGATTTAGCCGAAGCCGATGCGGTTTTGTCCAAAGGTCAACCCATAACCGGAGCTACCGGCGATGTGATATACGATGGGGATGCCTCCAAATGGAGAAAACTGGCAAATTCCCTGCGATTGCGTTACTTATTGCGCATCTCCAAACAAAGGGATGTATCCGCAGAAATGCAGGCCATTGTTAACGACGGCAACTACATTACCACAAACGACGACAACGCGACCCTTACCTTTAGCGGCACCTCGAATACAGATTCCTGGCCCGAAAGCACAGGACGTATCGGTGGTTTTGACGAAAAAAGTTTGTGTACTACAGGACTGGAATATCTGACCCGTTTCAACGACCCTAGATTGGATATTTGGTTTGACCGCAATAGCAATGGCGAGTATGTTGGCATACCCATTGGACTGAACCAAGATAATGCCAGGGCTTACGATGATGCAAATAGCCCTAGCCGATTGGATGTTGAATTGTTCTACTTCTCCAGAACCGAAGCCGAGGCTTTCGTTATAAAAAGCTCCGAGGTTTATTTTATTTTGGCCGAAGCAGCGGAAAGAGGGTTCATTTCAGGTGATGCCGAAACATTTTATAATGAAGGCATCCGACAAAGTATGAAATACTGGGGCGTAACCGATGATGCCGTAATCGATACTTATTTGGCACAACCTTCCGTAGCATACAATGGAAGCGTAGAATTGCTAATGACCCAAAAAACACTGGCCCTATGGAACGTCGATTACCAAGGTTGGTTCGATTATAGAAGAACTGGTCTACCTGCACTCGAGGCCGGACCTGACAACGAGAACCAAGGTCGTTACCCTGTTCGATTTTTATATCCTTCTAGCGAACAAACACTCAACGAGGTCAATTACAAAGCTGCAGTTGAAAGCATCGGTGGAGATAACATTAATTCCAAAGGATGGTGGGAAACCGGAAGCCGCTATTAAAACATTTATTGTAAAAACAGGGGGTGCCTCGGCTTGCAATCGGGGCAACCCTCCTTGTTGATTTTAATCTTACACCCAAAAAATGAAACTACTAAAATCGCTTATTCGTGTTTTAACGCTCTGTGGAATATGTTCCCACTACGCAACGGCACAAGAAGCACCAAACCTCGGCATCGAACACGTAGTGGTCATAGGTTTTGACGGACTGAGTCCAGACGGACTGCAAAATGCACATACCCCGACTTTTGATAAACTCATGCAAGAAGGCGCCTATTCCTTGCATGCCAGGGCAGTGCTTCCTACGAGTTCAAGTTCCAACTGGGCCTCAATGATCATGGGTGCCGGCCCCGAACAACACGGTATTACCTCCAACGCTTGGGAACGCGATAATTTTACCCTTCCGGCGGTAACACAAAGCGAAGAGTTTATCTTTCCGACCATTTTTCAATTGACCCACGACCAAATAGCCTCCGCTGAAATAGGAAGCATTTATCATTGGAGCGGTTTTGGAAGATTGTTCGAGAAAAGTGCGGTTGATTATGACGTGAACCCGGAAACGGAAGACGAAACGGCTGTTTTGGCCAGCGCCTACATTAAAAGCAAAAAACCAAAACTGACCTTCATCCATTTTGACCATGTAGACCATGCGGGCCACGAATTTGGCCATGGCACACCGCACTATTACGAATCGGTCGAAAAGGCCGATGCCCTTTTGAAACAAGTCATCACGGCCATAAAACAGGCCGATTTAGCGGATAAAACCTTGGTCATCGTAAGTGCCGACCACGGAGGCTTGGGGAAAGGCCACGGAGGCGAATCGCTCAAAGAAATCGAAATTCCGTTTATCGTTTGGGGAAAAGGGGTGAAGCAAAACCATAAAATCACCCATCCGGTATACCAATACGACAACGCTGCCACGGTAGCCTTTGCCCTCGGAATCAAAACTCCACATGCATGGATAGGAAAACCTATTATATCGGCCTTTCAAGGTCATGAAATAAAAGATGGCTATACCGTTCTTGAGCAGTTGAAGGAACCTCTTATTTCCCCTAAGGCGGAAGGCTATAAAAAAGCGGGCGGAGTTTTCGTCGAAAAGGCTTCCCTGAAAATCGAAAACCCCAATGTAACGGGAGTGATCCGGTATACGCTTGACGGTTCATTGCCCACAAAAACTTCCAAATCTTACGAAAAGACTATCCCGCTAACCCAAAATACGGTAGTAAAAAGTGCGATGTTCAGAGGTGGAAAAATTAATAGTCCGGTAGCAGAGGCCTTTTTCAGAATACAACCCAAAACCCTATCAAAACCCGTAAAATACGAGCTTTTTTACATGGACAAGCTTTTGTTTTTACCTGCCTTGGGCGAAAAAAAACCAAATGCAACGGGCAACACCTTCGAAATAACCTCAGATGAAATAAAAGACAAGGTCAAGAGCAATACCGTAGTAAGGTTCACCTCGTATATCCAGGTGAAAGAAAACAGCAATTATAGGTTCTACCTTCGCTCAGATGATGGAAGCCAACTCTTTATTGACAACCAACTGATAGTGGATAATGATGGGGATCATGGTGTCAAGACGAAAGATGGCCAAATCAACCTAAAACCAGGCAAGCACGCCATTAAAGTACTTTGGTTCAATGGTGGGGGCGATGGTTGGTTGGATGTTTTTGTAGAAGAAGGCGATGCTGCCAAACAAATACTTACCCCTCCCTTATTAACCACCGATTAAATGAAGTTTCTCAATTTTTGTTTTATAACACTGTTTTCGCTGGGTACTACAGTTTGTGCCCAGCAAAATGGCAATGAACTGACTCCCTGGAAATATGGCATGCTAGACATACACCATATCAACACAGGCAGGGGCGATGCCGCTTTTTTCATTCTTCCGGACGGCACAACCCTTTTGATAGACGCTGGAGACCTATCTGAGACCCATGCCCGGACCCTTTCCGCCAGAAATGCCAAACGGGTACCTAATAATTCTAAATCGGCTCCGGAATGGATTGTTGACTATATTGGGCAATTCGCTCCAAAAGGCAAAATCCTACAACTCGATTACGCCCTCATCACCCATTACCATGATGATCATTTCGGGGAAATGGATGCCAATCGAAAACTAATAAAAGAAGGGGATTACGCCCTGACTGGAATAACCGAAGTAGGCCACCACATCCCCATTAAAACCCTTCTAGACCGCGGAAGCCATTTTCCTATCGACCTCAAGGATACTGAAATCCAAAAGGAAATCAATAAAAACGATGCCTATGGAATGATTCCCACGCTTCAAAACTACTGGAAGTTCATTTCCCATCAAACAAAGACCACCGGACTCCAACATAAAATATTTGAAGCGGGTCAAGTGAACCAGATCGCCCTTAAAACACAAGCCAAAGATTTTCCAGATTTCAATATTCGAAACATTGCGGTTAACGGCCATATATGGACGGGCCGTTCAAACGAAACCTTTTCACTGTTCAAAAAGGGCGAATATTCTGGTGAGAACCCCTTAAGCACTTGCCTTAAAATCAGTTATGGCGATTTCGACTATTTTACCGGAGGGGATATCAGCGGTATTGACGCTTTTGGCGGCACCGATATTACTTCATTGGAGTCTAACATTGCCCCTATCATCGGCGCTGTTGATGTGGCCACCTTAAACCACCATGGCAATCGCGATTCCCAAAATAGCTTTTACGTACGAAGCTTAAGGCCCCGGGTCTGGATACAACAAAATTGGTCTAGCGACCATCCGGGCGAAGAAGTCTTACGCCGGATTACATCTAGGGAACTCTATCCGGGTGAGCGGGATGTTTTCAGTACGGCAATGCTGCAAGCCAACAAAGATGTCATCGGAGAGCGACTTGACCAATATAAAAGTCAAAACGGCCACGTAGTCTTACGGGTTGAAAAAGGAGGGGCATCTTATAGAATATTTATTTTGAACGATACTTCAGAAACGCGGGAAGTTGTATCAGAACACGGTCCTTATGCATCCGAATAAAAAAATCAAACCCAACAAAAGAACCGAGGGCGATATTAATTACACCCCTGCCAGACAGGCTTGGTTAGACCACGAAATCGATGAAACTACAAAAGTCCTCCTTGAAAAAGATGCCCGTTATTTTTTTCACCAAGCCCTATCATCTCCCTGTCTCGACGTACTTAAAAACTGTGAGGGGCCCTATATAGAAAACCTTTCCGGTAAAAAATATCTTGATTTTCATGGCAATAACGTACATCAGTTGGGGTTTTCACACCCCAAACTCGTACAGCGCCTTACCGAACAACTGCAATCACTGACCTTTTCTACCCGGCGTTATACCAATGAAACGGCCATTAATTTTGCCGAGAAACTGGCCTCGCTTTTGCCATCGGACCTCAACCGCACACTTATGACCCCCAATGGTAGTGCCGCCATTGGCATCGCCCTTAAACTGGCACGGGCGGTCACCGGTAAATTCAAGGTAGTTTCATTTTGGGATTCCTTTCACGGTGCCTCTTTAGATGCCATAAGCGTAGGTGGGGAATCTGTTTTTCGCGAGCACATGGGGCCGATGATGCCCGGGGTCGAACGTATACCGCCACCAGTGACCTACCGTGGTATCTATGAAAACAACGAATCTAAATGCCTAGAATATCTAGAGTATGTATTTGCAAAGGAAGGCGATATAGGGGCCTTCTTGGCCGAGACCGTACGGAATACCGATGTACAGGTTCCCTCCAAAGCTTTTTGGAAAGAAGCCCGCAAACTTTGCGATAGATATGGCGTGCTATTGATTTTAGACGAAATCCCCATAGCCCTGGGCCGGACCGGAAAAATGTTCGCTTTTGAACATTACAACATAGAACCGGACATACTTTGTTTGGGAAAAGGCCTTGGAGGTGGTATCTTTCCTCAGGCCGCCATCGTTGCCCGTGATTCCTATAATAAATTCAGTGATATTTCCTTGGGCCATTACACCCATGAAAAGAGCCCCCTTGGAGCTGCTGCAGCTTTGACAACCCTAGAAATCATCGAAGAAGAAGGACTGCTGAGCAAAGTGAAAAAAGATAAGGACTTCATGTACCAAGAAATGAACAGGCTTCAAGCAAAGCATGATATTATAGGCGATGTTCGCGGCTTAGGACTACTCTGGGGCATTGAACTCGTAAAGAACCATACGACCAAAAAGAAAGCTATACACGAAGCGGAGAAAGTTATGTACGAATGTCTAAAAAACGGACTTAGTTTTAAGGTCTCGGCCGGTAACGTACTCCAACTGGCCCCAGCCCTCACTATTTCCGAAGATAAGCTTAAAGAGGCCATTCAAATTGTCGATAATTCCCTTACTTCGCTAAACCTTTAAACCAACTCAAAAAATGAAAAATACCTTACCTCTCTTAATTTTAACCTTTATGCTCTTTACGCTAGTACATGGGCAAAAAGTCCAATCTAGCTTATTGGTATCTCCGTACTTACAAGACGCCACCCCAAATTCCATCAAAATAATGTGGCAAACCTCTAGTGGGGAAGAGAGTATCGTAGAGTGGGGCACGACCCAGAAACTGGGAAAAAAAACAAAGGGCAAAGCCTTCGACGTCAACTTTACCGATTCTAGAATACACGAAGTTCAACTAGAAAACCTTAAAAGGTTTACCACCTATTTTTACCGTGTACGCACCGGAAAAACGGTATCGGACATCTTTCAGTTCAAGACTCCCCCTTTTGCAAGCGACAACCAATCGTTCAATATGCTTGCCATGAGCGATATACAAAAAGACCACTTGAATCCTGATAAGTTTTCAGAAATCGTAAACGAGGGTATTCTTCCCTATATTAAAACGGAGTACGGTAAAGAACTTCCCGATAACCTCGCATTGGTTTTAGTGCCTGGCGACCTTGTTGAAAACGGCACCAAATACGACCAGTGGAAAGACGACTTCTTTGCCCCAGCACAAAAACTGTTCTCGGAGGTTCCCGTTTACCCCGTACTGGGCAACCATGAAAAAAATTCGGCCTATTACTTCAAATACTTCAGCCTGCCAAAAAATGGAACACCTGCCTATGCCGAACACTGGTGGTATAAAGATTATGGCAATACGCGCATCATCGGCCTGAATTCCAACGAAGGCTACCGAGATATAGAACAACAATACACCTGGTTGAAGGAGGTTTTGGCAGAAGCCGCCAAAACCCCCGATATCGACTTTGTATTCGCCCAATTACACCATCCGCATAAATCGGAATTATGGATACCCGGAGAAGAGGAATCTACCGGAAAAGTAATTAAGCTCCTTGAAGATTTCACCACAAAAACCGGCAAACCCAGTATTCACTTCTTCGGACACACCCATGGCTATTCGCGAGGGCAATCGAAAGACCACAAACACCTTTGGGTAAATGTTGCTTCGGCCGGTGGTGCTATAGACAACTGGGGCGAATTTGAGGGTCGCGATTACGACGAATTTACCGTAACCCAAGATGAATATGGCTTTGTCATGGTAGAGGTAGATGCCACCGAGGGCCGTCCTAAATTCACTTTAAAACGAATAAGCAGGGGCAATGAAAACATCTCAAGATCCAACGAAAAGACCGATGAAATTACCATTTACGCCAAAAGCCACAAGCCCGAAACGCCCGAAGCCATTTCCCCCAAGGGAGAAAACATCGCATTTACCGGAACCACACTTAAAGCCGGCAGTTTCGCCAGTTCATTTGAGGGAGCCTATCATGCCGCAACGCATTGGCAAATTGCTACCAATGCCGATTTTTCAGATTTGATCTTAGATAGTTGGAAACAGTCGGAAAATTGGTATTATCTTGAAAATAGACAAGAAGGTGACGATCTTACCGATGAAGCTTCTAAAAGACTAAAGCCAGACACAACCTATTTCTGGCGCGTTCGTTATCGTGACCAACACCTGAATTGGAGCGACTGGTCGAACACCTTAACCTTTAAAACCAACACCCCATGAAAAAACTGATATTCTGTCTTTTTGGACTTCTTTTTGTAAATGCCCAAGCTCAAGAGAGCGATACAAAAGTGATATTGATTACTTTGGATGGACTACGATGGCAAGAACTCTTTTCCGGAGCGGATCCCCTTTTGGTGTCAAACCGCGCCTACGTTCACGATACCACGGCATTGAAATCCCGATTTTGGAAACCAACGCCCCAAGAAAGAAGAAAGGCCTTAATGCCCTTTGTTTGGAATACCCTCTCGCAAAAAGGACAAATACATGGCAATCGAAACCTCGGGAGTAAGGTAGACCTTACCAACCGAATGTGGTTTTCATATCCGGGCTACAATGAAATATTGACCGGAAAGGCCGATGATAAACGCATAAACAGTAACGACAAAATTCCCAATCCCAACACCACCATTCTTGAAATCGCCCATTCGGATGAGCGCTATAAGAACAAAGTCGCCGCTTTTGGCAGTTGGGATGTTTTTCCTTTCATCGTAAACGAAGAACGTTCCGGGGTACCGGTAAATGCCGGATTTGAAATTACCAAAGGCGATCAGCTCAACGAGCGCGAAAAATTCTTGAACGAACTACAGCCAAAGGTCCCCAGCCCATGGGGCACCGTTCGTTTGGATGCATTTACCCACTATTATGCTATTGAGCATATGAAGAAAAACCACCCCCAATTAACTTATATCGCCTATGGGGAAACCGATGACTTTGCCCATGACGGCAATTACGAAGCCTACTTGACATCGGCCCATAACACCGACGCCCTGCTCAAAAACCTGTACGATTTCACTCAACAAGACCCTTTCTACAAAGACAAGACCCTCTTTATAATCACTACAGACCACGGAAGGGGCACCCAACCTTTGGAAACTTGGAAAAGCCACGGCGACAAAATAAAAGGTGCCGGACAGGTATGGATGATTTTATTTGGAAAAGGCGTTTCCGCCCATGGTGAAATCTCAAGTCCGAAACAACTATACAGCAACCAGATAGCACCAACGGTTCTAAAGGCTTTGGACCTTAAAACCGAAGCGCCGAACATGCCCGGAAAAGTCCTATCCTTAAACAAAGATTGAAACAATGATTTTCATAATGATAGCTTGATATTAAGTTAACTCCCCAACAGTGTGTTTAAACGAATTTTACCCTGTGATTATTTGAGTTAGTCTAGTTTGAGTTAGTTTAGTAAAACCGGTGTATTTGTCTCATGCACCGGTTTTTTCATGCCGAAAAACCACCTCTTCACACGTAAAGATTAACTAACAAATTGTTAATCTAGAGTTTACGGCCGTGTCAACTAAAAACCCAATCTTTATCGAAACTTGTTTTCTCTGTATGAAAATAGTTCCGGTATACCTATCCGCCCTTATGGCCCACATTCTAATTTCGCAACTTAGAAGCTATTTTTCGCCTCCTAAAATTCAAAAAACCCAGAAAGCCTAGCCCCCTTCGTTACCATGAAAAAAAGACCTGTTGATATTGTTGTCATTTCAGACGTACACCTTGGCACCTATGGTTGCCATGCCAAAGAACTTATCAAGTACCTAAAATCTATCAACCCGAAGCAAGTAGTGCTCAACGGCGATATTGTAGATATATGGCAGTTCAACAAACGTTACTGGCCCAAATCGCACATGAAGGTGGTAAAATTGCTTATGGAGTGGATTGCCAAAGGTGTACAGGTACACTACATTACCGGCAACCATGATGAAATGATGCGTAAATTTTCCGGATTTAAGCTTGGCTCCTTCAGTATCGTCAATAAACTGGTCTTAACGGTACATGGCAAGCAGGCCTGGATCTTTCACGGCGATGTTTTTGATGTTACCATGCAGCATTCGAAATGGTTGGCAAAGTTGGGGGCCATTGGATACGATACCCTCATACTCATCAATAGCGCCGTAAATTTCTGCTATAAAAAATTTGGTAGGGGTCCTGTTTCCATGTCCAAAAAAATAAAGAACAGTGTAAAATCGGCAGTAAAGTTTATCAACAACTTCGAACAAACCGCTGCGGATATTGCCATAGAAAACGATTTTGATTACGTCGTATGTGGCCATATTCACCAACCCGAGATCAAATCCATAGAAACCGAAAACGGTTCGGTAATCTACTTAAATTCGGGAGATTGGATCGAAAACCTTACCGCACTTGAATACACCAAAGGCAAATGGGAACTATACAGGTACGAAGACGACATGTACATTCAATCCTACAATTCAGACCATAACGACCATGTTGATATGCTGGAAAAAAAAGAACTTTTCCAGAGCCTTATGTCAGAGTTCAACGATATGGTCGCATCAAAAGTAAGTAAATGACCCACCTCAAAAAACAAGGTAGATGAAAGTACTCTACGCCATACAAGGCACGGGAAATGGGCATTTGAGCAGGGCTCGCGACATCATTCCCGCCTTAATGAAAAAGAATATAGAACTAGATATACTGGTCAGTGGCACCCAAGCCGATATTAAACTTCCCTTTCCCGTAAAATACCAGCTAAGCGGATGGAGTTTTATATTCGGAAAAAAAGGTGGCGTTGATATGTGGAGCACCTATCTAAAGACAAATTCCGCCAGGATAAAGAAGGAAATAAAAAGCGTTCCGGTGGCGGCATATGATTTGGTCATCAACGATTTTGAACCCATTTCGGCATGGGCCTGCAAGACCAAGAACCTTCCTTGTGTGGCATTGAGCCACCAGGCGGCCGTTTTATCTCGCTATGCGCCCAAACCAAAGAAAAACGACCCCATAGGTAAGATCATACTCGAAAAATACGCACCGTCAACTACCCAATACGGATTCCATTTTAAATCTTATGACGAACGTATATTTACCCCGATCATCAGACAAGATGTTAGGTCCACTACCCGCACCTCGGGAGAACACTACACCGTTTACCTTCCCTCGTACAGCGATGAGAAACTCCTCCATATGCTCTCTCAAATAAAGGCTGTAAAATGGCAGGTATTCTCTAAGCACAACCAAAAAGAGATTTTTTCGAACAATATTACCATTAGCCCCATTACCAATGAGGCGTTTATAAAAAGTATGGCAAGCAGCAAGGGGGTGCTTTGCGGCGCAGGTTTTGAGACCCCGGCCGAAGCCTTACATATGCAGAAGAAACTTTTGGTCATCCCCATGAAAGGTCAATATGAACAGCAGTGCAATGCCGCCGCCCTAAAAGAAATGGGGGTTCCGGTAATCAAATCACTAAAGATGAAGCATATTGACAAGATAAAAGATTGGGTAGACACCGAAGTCAGGTTAGATGTACACTACCCCGATATTACCGATGAAATAATAGAATCGGTATTACAAGAATCGTTAACGGTTCAAAAAAACAGACCTCTTTAAATGACGCATACCAGTGGGACTCCCCTATTTGACTTGCAAGCTGAAGATTTTGGAACCGATTTTGTCTGGGGCGTTTCTACCGCAGCCTATCAGATTGAAGGCGCCTATAAAACCGATGGAAAGGGAAAATCAATTTGGGATGGCTTCGTAAGCAAAAAAGGAAACATTTTTCAAGACCAACACGGGCAGATCGCTTGTGACTTCTACAACAGGTACAAAGCCGATATTCTCCTGATGAAATCAATGAATATCGACCATTTCCGTTTTTCATTATCATGGTCGAGAATACTGCCCGACGGTACGGGCAAGGTGAATCAAAAAGGAATCGACTTCTATAACGCCCTCATTGATTTTTGTCTCGAGTGCGGCATTACCCCCTGGGTCACGCTCTACCATTGGGACCTACCCCAGGCCCTTGAAGACCTAGGCGGTTGGACCAATAGAAAAATACTTCATTGGTTCGAAGCCTATGCACAAATTTGCGCCGAAAATTTCGGTGACCGCGTCAAACATTGGATGGTACTCAACGAACCTATGGTATTTACCGGGGCGGGCTATTTTTTAGGCGTACACGCCCCTGGTAAAAAGGGACTCAAAAACTTTCTTCCCGCTATACACCACGCCGTTCTATGTCAGGCCTTGGGCGGAAAGACATTACGCAAAACCGTACCAAAGGCCGTAATCGGAACCACTTTTTCCTGTTCGCAAATTACACCTCGCTCCAAAAGCAAAAAGGATATCAAGGCAGCCCACAAGGCCGATGCGCTTTTAAACCGACTGTTTGTTGAACCGAGCCTGGGCCTTGGTTACCCTAATGAAAGTATACCCGTTCTTCGGAAAATAAAAAAATACCAAAGACCCGAAGACGCCCAGAACAGCGTTTTTGAGTTTGATTTTATCGGTATTCAAAACTATACGCGGGAAGTCGTTCGCCACAGCTATACGGTACCCTATTTAAGGGCTAAAATTGTAAAGGCCACGGAGCGAAACGTCCCAACGACCTTAATGGATTGGGAGGTTTACCCGCCCAGCATATACGAAATGTTGAAAAAATTCAACGCTTACAAGGGTGTAAACAAGATTTTGATTACCGAAAATGGAGCCGCCTTTAAAGACCGTATGGAGGAAGGGGAAGTCAATGACACCCAACGAACCTCCTATCTTCAAAACTATCTCGCACAGGTCCACAAGGCCCGTTCGGAAGGATTAAAAGTATCGGGTTATTTTGTATGGACCTTTACCGACAATTTTGAGTGGGCCGAAGGCTATTATCCGCGGTTCGGTTTGGTGCATATCGATTTTCAAACCTTAAAGCGCACCATCAAGGCTTCGGGAAAATGGTACGGTAATTTCTTAAAAGGAAGAAAACACACGAAAGCCATTAAAACCAAAAAAACCGATGTCCCCATCGGCTGAATATTATTCAAGCTAATTCAAATAAGAACGTATGCCGGATATTGCACGGCAAAGATGGGTCTTATTCGGGCCCTGACCGTAACCCTAAGATTAGGGCTTTATTATGCTTGTGTTAAGCATGAAATTACCTCGCTACCCTTAAAATCAGAGTGGGGTGCATACGAGCACCCCACAAATATAATCCGTTCATAAATCGGTCCAATACGCTAGGGCATCCTACAAATCGAACAAACTAGGCAACCACAGACTAAGCTGCGGAATATAGGTTACGAGCAGTAGGGCTATTATCATGGCGATAAACAATGGAAATAGCGGTTTTATGACCTTTTCTATGGTAGTATTGGCAATACCGACTCCCACAAAGAGCACTGAGCCCACGGGCGGCGTACAGAGTCCGATACAAAGGTTCAGAACCATAATAATACCAAAATGCACGGGATCTAATCCTAATTTGGTTACCACCGGCAAGAATATGGGCGTAAAGATCAATACCGCCGGGGTCATATCCATAAAAATACCAACGAACAAAAGCAGTAAGTTGATGATAAGCAGTATTACGATTTTATTGTCACTGATGCCCAAAAGCCCAGAGCTTATTTCTTGGGGAATATTCTCGTATGATAAGGCCCAAGACATACTCATTGAAGCTCCGATCAAGAGCATGACAATAGCGGTCGTAGAGGTAGAATCCAATAAAATCTTAGGAAGCCGTTCGAATGAAATCTCCTTATAAAAGAGTCCCAACAACAGACTATACAGTACGGCTATGGCCGAAGCTTCGGTTGCCGTAAAGACTCCCACAACTATACCGCCAATAACGACTACCAACATAAAAAGACTTGGAAGGGCATCGACAAATGTCTTAAAGATCTGTTTGAACGAGCTGCGTTTCCCAACCTTATAGCCCTTTTTCTTTGCCCAGAACGAAGCAACGATCATCAGGAAGAGTCCCGTCAATATTCCAGGAATATACCCAGCCAAGAACAGGGCCGCGATCGAAGCCCCTCCACTTGCCAAGGAATAGACGATAAGCACGTTACTAGGGGGAATGACAAGACCGGTCGTAGCGGCCGTTATATTTACGGCAGCACCAAATTCACGGGAATAGCCTTCCCTTTCCATCTCCGGCCCTAAAATACTTCCCATGGCAGACGCAGCGGCCATAGAAGAGCCTGCAATGGCCCCCATGAGCATGGCGGAAACAATGTTGATCAAGGCCAAACCTCCGGGCAAAGCGCCCACTAGGGTCTTCGCAAAGGCGATCAAGCGGTGTGCGATACCTCCCTTGTTCATCAATTCCCCAGAAAGGATAAAGAGCGGAATCGCCAAAAGCGCAAAACTGTCAAGTCCTGTCCCTATACGTTGGGAAACCGTTGTGAATGCCGGTAATACCGGAATGCTCACCAACATGGTAAGCACAGATGATATGGCGATACTCCAGGCAACGGGGGTTCCAATGGCCAATAAAACCACAAAACTCAGCACCAAAACTAAAATTGGTAAATACTCCATAATACTTAATCGTTAAGAAGGTCAGATATTTTATAATAGATAATGAGCAAGCCACTTATGGGTATCACCAAGTATACCACGGATAAAGGAACTTGCAAGGCCGGAGAATGCTGGTCGAGTACATGCGTAATATACACCAATCGAGACCCTCCGATGACCAAGGCCCCTAGGCTAAAGAGTATCACCAACCAATGGACCACTAGCTGTAGTTTGCGCTGGGTTCTTTCACTGAAGCGTTTTGGCAGAACATCAATGGCTACGTGCAGGTTTTTTCCCGACACATATGCCGCACCCAATATCCCGATCCAAATCATAAGGTACCTAGCCAATTCATCCGTAAAGGAGCTCGGAGAGCCCAATAAAAATCGGCTGAACACCTGCCACAGAACGTTTAACACCATAACGCCCATTATCGTAACGAGAAAATAGGCCAACACCTTGTCTATGTTTTTCCGTAATTCCATATTATTTGGTTGCTTGAATTTCTTGAATCAATTTATACATGGCCTCGTCATCCTTGTACTTGTCAAAGGAATCCTTGATTTTTTCGGAAAAGAGACTTTTATCGGGCCTGATAATTTCAACCCCTGCCTTTTCTACCTCGGCCAATGCTTCCTCTTCCGATTCGGCCCATAGTTTACGTTGGTAACCGATGGATCCGTCAACGGCCTGCTTGAGCCAGCCTTGTTCTTCTTCGGAAAGGCTATCCCACAAATGGGTACCTGCCAAAAGTACATCGGGCAATACGGTATGTTCATCTAGGGTATAAAATTTACAGACTTCGTAATGTCGGGAAAGATAGAAGCTAGGCGGGTTGTTCTCCGCACCGTCGACAACACCTTGTTGTAGGGCCGTATACAGTTCGCCCCAAGAAATGGGCGTTGGTGAACCCCCTAGGTCTTTTACCATGTCCATGGCCGTAACACTTTCCATAACCCTGATCTTTAAACCTTCAAGGTCTTCCGGACTATTTATGGGGCGGTCTTTGGTATAGAAACTACGGCTTCCGGCATCGTAATACCCCAATCCCTTGAGCCAATATTGCTCACCGTCGTTCAACAGTTCCTGCCCAATAGGGCCGTCTAACACATCGAATGAGTGTTGCCTGTCCCTAAACAAAAAGGGCAGGCCCAATACCTTCATTTTTGGCGCGAAGTTCTCCAAAGTCCCTACCGACACCTTGGTCATATCCAAGCTGCCTATTTGCAGGAGTTCCAAACATTGGCGCTCTGTACCCAATTGCTGGTTCGGGTAAATTTCGAGGCGCATTTTGCCCCCTGAGACCCTTTTCAGGTCCTCACCCATCTTAACCATGGCCTTGTGTACCGAATGATTGACATCGAGGCCGTGGGCCAAACGCAAGGTACGGGTCCCGCTAAGCTCGCCACAGCCATTTACCAACAGCATACCTAGGCTGAAAAAAACAACTTTTAAATATAGTTTCATGTAGCTCTTAATTAAAGATCGAAGTATTCTTTTGCATTATTGTAGCAGATGTTCCGTACCATGGTACCGATCCACTCCATATCGTTGGGAAGTTCGCCCTTGGCCATTTCATTGCCGAACAGGTTACAGAGAATCCGACGGAAATATTCGTGCCTAGGAAAGGAAAGGAAACTTCTTGAGTCTGTAAGCATCCCGATAAAACAGCTGATAAGTCCCATATTCGACAAGGTGTTGATCTGATCGATCATACCGTGCTTTTGATCCAAGAACCACCATCCGGAGCCCCATTGTACCTTGCCCTTGACACTTCCATCGTTAAAGTTTCCGGTCATGGTTGCCATTAAGGCATTGTCCCTGGGGTTTAAGTTATAGAGTATGGTCTTGGTAAGTTTATTTTTGCTATCGAGGGTATCAAGAAATTTAGAGAGACTCTCGCCTTGGCTATAATCACCTATGGAATCCCATCCCGTATCGGGACCCAATTCGGAAAGCATTCTCGTATTGTTGTTACGCAAGGCCCCCAAATGAAACTGTTGTACCCAACCAAATTCGTGGTAAGTCTCTGAAAGGAACAACAAAAGGGCACTCTGAAATTTCGCCGCTTCCAAGGGACTTACTTGACTTCCGCTTCTTCTTTGTTTGAAAATAGCTTTTACTTCCGATTCGGTAAAATCTTCGGCATACAGGTGCGATAGACCGTGGTCGCACACGAAACAACCGTTAAAATTAAAATATTCGATTCGTTGCCGAAGTGCATCACACAGCTCGTCATAGGTAGTAATTTCGGTGTCGCAAACCTTTGACAAACTATCGACATAATCATTATAGGTTTCGCTACCGATCAAGATAGCCTTATCGGGCCTAAAGGCCGTGCTCACCTTGGTCTTAAAATCGCTTTTCACCAATTGTTGGTGATATTCCAGTGTATCGATCGGGTCTTCGGTAGTACAAAGTACATCTACGTTCATTTTTGTGATAAGCCCCCTGGCACCAAAGTCTTGGGACTGTAGCATTTCCGTAGTGGCATCGTATACCGCTGAAGCGTTCTTTTCGTTCAGGGTCTCCGTAATTCCAAAATACCGAGACAACTCCAGATGCGTCCAATGGTACAATGGGTTGCGCATCGTATGCGGAACCGCTTGGGCCCATTTCATGAACTTCTCCTTATCGGTAGCCTCGCCCGTTATGTATTTCTCATCGATACCTAGGGTACGCATGGCTCTCCACTTGTAATGGTCCCCATCGATCCAAGCCTTTGTAATACTCGTAAAAACCCGGTTTTCGGCTAGGTCTTTAGGCGGTAAATGGTTGTGGTAATCGATAATGGGCATCTGGGCGGCATACTCGTGATAGAGGGTCTGTGCCTGCTTGCTCTCGAGCAAAAAATTATCGTCTAAAAATTTGGTCACTTTTATTGGTTTTTCAACGTAGTTCAAACTTCTTTTTTCTTTTACAGGGCTTTCCATGGTTCTAGAAACAACCTGCTGCCTCTAAAATAGGTTACTATTCTGGTATAGGCAAGAAAAACTACACAATCAACGTTAGGGCAACAAACACTAGTCAATATTAACAAAGCCGACTGTTAAAATTGCACAAATAGTATCGTATTGACCACATTCAGAATTAAAACGGCCAAGATCTCGCATTTAAGAAAAGTATAACGCCCTTCTCTTTCTTCTCTGTTTAAATCGATTTAATTTTATAAAAAAAACGAAACACATGGATGTAAAGGATAAAGTAGTATATATCACGGGAGGATCAAAGGGAATCGGTTACGGGGTAGCCGCCAAATTATTAGAGTCAGGGGCCCGAGTGGCCATCAGTGGACGCACGCTTGAAACCGTACAGGAAGCTGCAAAGCAGCTCGACGCGGAAGGCCGTGTTCTAGCCTTGGCATCAAACGTTGCCAAACATGGCGATGAAAAGGCAGCGGTTCAAAAGATATTGGATACTTGGGGCCAGTTAGATGTGGTCGTAGCCAACGCCGGTGTAGGCCATTTTGCCCCGGTAGACGAACTTGAAGAGGATGCCTGGCACCAAATGATAGACACGAACTTGAGCGGTGTATTCCACACCCTGAAGGCGTCGGTAGAAGCCTTGAAAAAATCAAAGGGCTACTACATTACCCTGGCGAGTTTGGCCGGCACCAACTTTTTTGCTTCGGGAGCCGGATATAACGCCTCAAAATTCGGGGTGGTCGGTTTTACCCAAGCGGCCATGCTAGATTTGCGCAAGTATGACATCAAGGTATCTACCATTATGCCCGGTTCGGTGGCGACCGATTTTGCCGGTAACGAAACCAATGAAAAGGATGCCTGGAAAATTCAGCCCGAAGACATTGGCGAACTTGTATATGACCTGCTGAAAATGCATCCGCGTACCTTGCCAAGTAAAATAGAGGTACGACCTACAAGACCGGATAAAAAATAAATAGGAAACCTATGGTATAAGCTAGACTTCCTTTTCGGTGAAGGGAATGTTTATATCACAGATTTCGGTAATTAGGGCGCTAAGCTCGGTAGAGAATAGGGAAAGGGTTTCTTTCCCTATTTTTGTTTCCTTTTTAGCCCCGTTCCCCGCCTTATCCTTGGTAGCGAACTTCATAACGCCCGACCCCAGTTTCTTAAACGATATGATCCCCGCTTCCATAAGCACCCCTGGGTGTTCCGATGCATACATGCCCGCGTAGCACAGCAGCTGAAACGCTTTACTGAACTTATAATCGGAGGTAATGGATGTACCATTTACAATTTCCAACTGATTCCGTTCAACACTACCCGTTTTGTAGTCTATGATCCTCAAGGTACCATCAACCTCATCGATCCTATCGAGTTTTCCTTTTAGGTTGATCGGGAAGTCAATCCCATCAATGTCTAAGGCCACCTTTAAATTTTCCTCCAAACCAATGATCTTGATCTGATGTTTTTTGACATCGGCAATTTCAAGATTGATGAAATTCTCGATATAACGGAGCACTACATTAAATGCTATAAGGTTCTTCCCCCTCGAAATATCACCATCCAAATAGGTCTTGGCAAAGTGTTTTTTTACCAGTTCCACCACTTTTGTTTTAGCATCCACCAGCTTTTCCTCAGTCAAGATGCTTCCTATAAAAGGTGTATAGAGTTCCTCTAAGGTATCGTGAACGATAGTTCCGAAAGTATTGGCGGCTATGGTTTCTTCCACCTCCAACACATCGTCTATACCGAGTAAATTGCGCTTGTAAAAATCAATGGGGTTGCGTACATAATTGCTCAGCGAGGTCGGTGAAAACCCCCTTAGGGCATGGGCCTTTATCAATTCGATTAAACCCGCGTCTTTTTCTATAGATTCCAAGGCGTGCAGTTTCGGCACTATTGCAGGAGAGGCCACGCTCTCATGTATGTTCAAGCTTCTATTTTCATCGGTCAGCAATTGGTTGATAAGCCTACTGCGCTCACCGCCTTCCAATACATCAGGTTCGGTGTTGTAAAGGATATAGACATTTTTAGCCCTTTGTAACAAGCGGTAAAAGTGATAGGTGTAAACCGCATCCTTTTCCTTATAGGTAGGAAGGCCCAATTGCACCTTAAGATCAAAGGGAATAAAAGAGTTGTTCGATTTTCCCGAAGGTAGGATGCCTTCGTTGACCGAAGTAATGATTACGGTCTCAAAATCTAGGTTACGGCTTTCGAGCATTCCCATTACCTGTAGGCCTTCTAAAGGCTCCCCTTGAAAGTCAAGGGTTTCAGAAGACAATAGCTCACGGTAAAGTCCCAATAAAGATTTAAGGTCGGTTATAAACTCGTACTTGGTAACCAGGTCCGATAGCTGGTTGAACAGATTGAAATACCTATAAAGATACTCCAATGCCAGGGCATCCTTAGCGTTATGAAGCCGGTCTTTAAGGACCGCGATGATACGTAAACAGAGTTCCAGAATTTCTTTGGGAGAAGGTGTTTCCTTATGAAAAAGAAGCTGGGTAGCCCCTCCTTCGCCCCCTTCTATCTGTTTGATCTGATCCGCATTTATATAGACCCAGTTCTTACTTTTAATAGTTTCCTCAATAGAATTCCCCCTTTCGGCCGTATTCCCGGCGTGCAAAAGGGTCTGCACGTACGGATGCGCCAAAAACGACAAAAGGTTCTGGTAAAACCAACCCTGTTCGTTGCGATTGATATACAAATTGATGAACTGGTCGAACAAACTGGCCAAGGGAATCTTGTTCAAAGGATAGCCCATGGTAACATTGACCCTTTCGATGCTTTCAGGTATGGAATTCAAGACAGGGTTCAAAAGGGATTCATCGCCCAACACTACCGCGGTACGGGCTAAATCAGCGGGTTGTTTGGCCTGTATTTCCTCTAGTAAGTGTGCCGTATACTTTGCTTGCGATACATTTTTCGGCACACCGATAATATTGATATTCTTATCGCCAAGGTAATAGGAACTTACTCCTTTTAAGGCGTTGTTCTTAAGATAAGGCCATGTTTTAAGATGCTGTCTTAAAAAAAAGCCTGCATCGTGTACCTTATCCTCAAGAAAATAAGAATCAATATCCCAATAGATATCGGAGTCGGCATGTTCGAGTATATGCTGTATGATTTTGGTTTCCGCCGTATTCAAGGCATTGAACCCAATAAAAACGAAGAACTTGCCAGGGTTCTCATCGAGATAGTCGCCCAACTTATCATACGCTTCGCGATATACCAAACCCTGATGTCCAAGGCCAGAAGACAAAAGGGCCTCGTTAAAATTGCTGTAGAGCGATTCGAGATTATGCCAAAAACGAAGGTAATCTTCCATCATTTGGGTCTTCTCTTTCTGAACCGACCAATGTGTCAGTTCTTGAATGGCGGCAAGATTCGAAAATAGCCTTTTGGCGTCAACTAAATATCGATCGATCTCGTTAAAATCTTGTAAAAGGGTCTGCGCCCAATTGGAGAAACTATAAAAGCTGTCCTTCTCTTTTGAAGACTCCTTAAGATAGGTGTTGTATAGGATGAAGAGTTGCTGGGTATTGGTAGCATACGATAAACCCGAAATCTGTTCGATAAAGGTTTCGATACTGTATATCTCAGGGGCAAAAAAGGTACTGTCGGCCGATTTGGCAATAGCATTTTTCAGAAACGTACCCGCACGCTTGCTCGGCAGCACAAAAACGATATGCTCATGTGAACTGTGCTTATTCCAAACTTCTTTGACTACTTCCTCTAGAAAACTCTGCATAGCCAAAAATAAAAAAAGCCCTGACAAATGTCAGGGCTTTTCAATTTATTTAGTTGAGAGAAATTACTTCACTAAGTTGATTTCAACTCTTCTGTTTTCTTTTCTACCACTTCTTGTGTTGTTAGAAGCGATTGGCTTTTCTTCACCGTAACCGATAGCAGACAATCTGAACTCTTCGATACCTTTTTCTACTAAGAACTCTTTTACAGCAAGTGCTCTTGATTCAGAAAGGCTTTGGTTCAATTTCTTGCTACCAACACTATCAGTGTGACCTTCTACTGTAAATTTAGCAGTTGGGTACTCTTTCAAGATAGTGATGATGTCAACCATTACAGAAGTAGACTCAGCTTTGATAGAAGACTTACCTGTATCGAACAAGATAGTTCTAGCGTAGTCGTTCAATTGTTTTTGAACTTCTTCAGTAACTTCAGGACAACCAGCGTTAGCTACAGTACCTGCAACTTCTGGACATTTGTCATCTTTGTCCAATACACCGTCACCGTCAGTATCAGGCCATGGGCATCCTTTGTTCTCAGCAGGACCTGCTTCGTTAGGACACTCATCGTCACCATCGGCAACACCGTCACCGTCAGCATCAGGACAACCTGCTAGGTTAGCCAATCCAGCTTCATTAGGACATTTGTCATCTTTATCGGCAACACCGTCACCGTCAGCATCAGGACAACCGTTCATTTCTTTAGAACCAGCTTCGTTAGGACAAGCATCTTTGCTGTCTTCGATTCCATCACCGTCAGCATCAGGACAACCGTTGAAAGCTTCTAGACCAGCAACTTCTGGACAGGCATCATCTTTGTCATATACACCATCACCGTCAGTATCGGTACCACCAAATTTAACAGAGATACCGGCTAAATGTTGCCAGTGCTTACGACCGTAATCTTCGAAAGCGTGCTTGTAAACAGTCTGTACAGTAAGACCGATGTTGTCAGTAAACCAGAAGTTTACACCAACACCACCGTTAACGGTACCAGCACCAATTTCGTCAACCCAGGTATAACCTCCACCTACTTCTACGAATGGATCTACAACTTTTTCCTTAAGGAAGTTATATTTAATTGTACCATCTAAAGCGTAGTGCGAAAGATCGTCTACACCTATATCACCTAATTTGCTGATTTTGTTCAAAGATCCTCTAACACCAACGGAAAGACCGTCACCTACAGATCTTGACACACCAACATAGGAGATAGAAGGAAGAATATTCCAGTGGTCCGAAGCGTTCATAAGCTCATTACCGAAAGAACTAGTCTGTGTCGGGAAATTGTCATCGCTTGTCGGGTACACATCTATGGCATTAACTCCGAATTGTACTTGCCATGGATTATTCTCGTCTTGCGCTTGTATGTTATTGATGCCTACAATAAGGACAGCAACAACCAATAATTTGCTAAGATGTTTCATGTTCAAATTTTTAAGTTTAAGTGTTTATTAGCTGCAAATGTAAGTTGTTAAATATTATTAACAAAATCAATTTCTTATTTTTTTTAACGCATTTAATGCCGTAAATAGTGCATTTAAACGATTTTTAAGTCCTTTCCAACCTCGATAAATGCCTCTATAGCACGGTCTAAATGCTTGATTTCATGGGCAGCAGATAGCTGAACACGAATTCTCGCCTTCCCTTTTGGGACTACTGGGAAGAAAAATCCTATTACATAAATTCCTTTTTCTAACAAACGACTCGCCATTTCCTGCGCTAATTTGGCGTCATACAGCATTACGGGCACAATTGCCGATTCCCCATCTATAATATCGAAGCCGGCTTTCTTCATTCCTTCCTTGAAATAGGCCGCGTTTTCCTGCACCTTATCGCGTAGCGAAGCATCCCTTTCAAGAAGTTCGAATACCTTAATGGAAGCCCCTACGATAGCGGGCGCCAAAGAATTGGAAAACAGATAGGGTCTAGAACGTTGCCGTAGAATTTCTATAATTTCCCTTTTACCGGTAGTATATCCGCCCATGGCACCACCAAGGGCTTTGCCCAAGGTACCCGTAATGATATCGATACGGCCCATAACACCTTTTTCTTCCAAAGTGCCTTTTCCGGTCGGGCCTATAAAGCCGGTTGCATGACATTCATCTATCATAACGAGGGCATCGTATTGATCCGCCAAGTCACAGATCTGATCCAATGGAGCCACGAGACCATCCATAGAGAATACGCCATCCGTTACGATTATCTTGAACCGTGCCCCATCTGCATCGGCCTGCTTCAATTGTTTTTCAAGGTCTTCCATGTCGCTATTGGCATAGCGGTAACGTTTGGCCTTGCACAATCTCACCCCATCAATAATGGATGCGTGGTTGAGTGCATCGGATATGATGGCATCTTCGGCTGTAAACAAGGGCTCAAAGACCCCACCATTGGCATCAAAGGCCGCAGCATATAATATGGTATCTTCCGTACCGTAAAAATCGGCTATTTTCCTTTCGAGCTCTTTGTGTATGTCTTGGGTACCGCAAATAAAACGTACCGACGACATACCAAAGCCATGGCTATCAAGGGTATCTTTGGCCGCCTGTATCACTTCCGGATGGGACGAAAGTCCCAAATAATTGTTCGCACAGAAGTTGATGACCTCTTCTCCCGTTGAAATTTTGATCACCGCCCCTTGTGGCGACGTGATAATCCGTTCGCTTTTATAAAGACCTTCTTCCTTGATCTGCGCCAGTTCTTGCTTTAGGTGCTCCTGAATTTTTCCGTACATCTTTTCCTCTATTATATGAATTCTGGTGTTATGTCATCATTAATATAGACAATGATCTTATTTTCTACAACATAGCCCATGTCGGTCAAGGCATCGGCATAGAAATAGAGCTGCTCCTTATACTTCGGATTGGCCTTACCGGTCTTGTAATCGATAAGGGTCGCCCGGTTTCCGTTTATGACAATTCTATCGGGCCGTACAACTTGGCCCTCGGCGGTAATAATATCCTTTTCGTTCTTGACCGTATTACCTTTTGTATAATAGGCATTTAACTTCGGATGTTTTACGATGCCTTCTAACTTACCCCGCACCTCCTCGATTTCCTGCTTTTCTATTTCACCTTGCCGAACCGCCTTGTTTAATGCGGCCTCTATATCCTCTTCGCTTTCTATACATCCTAATATATAATGTATAAGGTTTCCCTTTGAAATTGCGGTTTCCCTATCGGTATCCCACAACATTCCGGAACGCGTCAAAATCTTAAACCCGGACCTATCCTTATGGGTAAAGCTATAATCGATTTGCCGTAAGGCCTTTGTTTGATGCACTTGCGGTGCTTCCTCAAGTTCGCCAAAGGCATAGGTCAATTCGTCATCGGACCACAAGCCCTTTCCTTTTAGGTATTCAATAAAGAGTCCCGAATAATAATCCGTTTTATGCTGCCCCTTGGCCAAATCCTTTTCCGATATAACATAAAGTGCCTTTTCGGCCCGTGTCAATGCTACATACAAAAGGTTAAGGGCATCAAGTTCCATTTTGTGTTCTTCTTCGGAATAGATCTGTGCCGCCTCTTCGCCATAGTGCTCAACCTCTTTTTTCTCGGTCACCAAAATTTCCTCGAACCCGTCAAAAGCTTCGGCATTTAGCGGAAGCCATATCTTTTTATCCATTCGCTTGTAGATATTCTCATTGGCAAAAGGAAATATCACGATCGGAAATTCGAGCCCTTTCGATTTATGAACGGTCATTATACGAACCGCATCGATATTATCGGGTGCCGAAATACTGAGTTTGCCTTTCTTTTTCTCCCAAAGGTTTAAAAAAGCCTGAATGCCCGTACCTTCTTTTTGCTCGGTTTCCAGAACAAAATCCATAAAAAAAGTAACATAGGCGTCAGAGCCTTCCACCAAATTACATTGGCGTATCACCCGTTCCATACCATCGTAGACCGAAAGTTCTTTTAGTTCGTCTACATCAAGACCGAATTCATTTTTAAGCAGTTCGGGCAGCCTTTTTAGGTGCCCTGAAATGTATTGGTGCCTGCTTTGTCTTCCTTTTGAAAGGAAGGTAAGTAGGTTATAGGCGATTTCCAGGTCTTCGGGGTTACCGATATACCCAATGAGGTCGGCCAAAAAACGCACCTTATCGCTACTGTTGAGCAAAAGACTCTCTGACGAAATGGTCGGTATTTGTTCTTGGGTGAGAAAATCGGCCAACAAGACCCCTTGCCGATTGCCCCTGACCAAAATACAAATGTCTTCGTAGCCGTATTTTTTTTCGATGACGGCCGCAATAGTGGCCAGTACTTCCTCACAGTACTGTTCGTCTTTGGTCTTATCGTCGTCTTTATCTATAAACTTGAGCTGTACGGTGCCCCCCTGTTTTGAATTACAGCCCTGTTGGTTCCCTTCTACGAACATGGCATTGTACATGGCATTGTTCAAAAAGGGACTGGTGGCGGTAAAAAAGTCGTTATTAAATTTGATCACCTCATCATAACTACGCCAATTGGTAGGCAAGGATTCGGTTTCGGCAGGGATTGCGAACGGACTCGCCGTTTTATTGACCAAATCAAGAAACTGTTCTGCGCGGCCACCTCGCCAGCGATAAATGGCCTGCTTGGCATCGCCCACCAAAAACAAGGAGCCCTTATTTCCTTGCAGGTCTTCCCCCTCTAAGGCATGACCGATCAAAGGGATAAGGTTATTCCATTGCAAGGTTGAGGTATCTTGAAACTCATCAACAAAATAATGGCGGTATTTTTCACCCAAACGCTCATAAATAAAAGGCGCAGGCTGATTTTTTATTTCTTTTGATATAATAGTATTGAACTCCGCAATGGAAAGTTGATCGCGTTCGTTCTGTAAATTTTTGACCTCCCCTTGTATGGCGTTCAGCACCGTTAAAGGTACTAGGTTCGAATAGGCATTTTTCAGAAAGGAAAGCTCATAGAACGTATGCCTTATCTTATTGAAGATTTCAGAGAACTGTGGATGCAAATCATCTAATATGGCTTTTGTAGCATCTGCAGTAGACTTATTATAAAGTACGGTATCTTCAAAATTCTGCTTCCACCCTGCGTTGAAATCTATAGCCAAATCCCCGCTGGAAATTTTTTCCATGAATTTCGGGAAATAAGACCTCGTAAAATCAGGGAATTCCAATCCGTTTTGCTCGATCAACTGCAGGGCCAGGTCAGCAAAGCCTACAAGGCTTTCTTGGGTAGCCTTTATTCTGGAGCGCAAGGTTTTTTTCAAGCCCACAAAATCGTCAATATTTTTATCCCTGAGGTTCTGCAGGTGCTCGGCATGGTTTTCCCTAAAGAGCAGCTTACCTATGTTTCCTAGGTCATAGGCAATATCCCAACTCTTATCATCGTCAATTTTTTCCAGGGCAAAATCCAACAAAACCTGGGTCAACTGTTTATCCGTTCCCGCTTTGTGCACGAGTTTTGCCACCGCTTCATCGAGCAATAGGTCGGTATCTAAGACCACTTCAAAATTTTGGGGCAATTTTAAATCTTTGGCAAAGGTTCGGATCAACCTGTGGGTAAACTTATCGATCGTAGAAATATCGAAAAAGGCATAGTTGTGCAGAATTTCCTTTAAGGTCTGCTTAGAACGTTGGCGCAACTCAGCGGCATCGATACCAAGTTCTTTCATCAGGTCAAGAAAAAGTGGGGGAGCCCCGGCCTCGTCCTTGACCTGACCAAATTTGAACAAACTGTCCAAAATACGGTGTTTCATTTCGTTTACCGCTTTATTGGTAAACGTTATGGCCAAAATTTTACTGAAACGGTCTCCTGGCGAGAGTACGATTTTAAGGTACTCTTTGGTCAGCGTATGGGTCTTGCCCGAGCCCGCGGAAGCGTTATATATTTTAAAAGTGCTGTGTTGCAAGTGCTTTTTTATGCAAAATACTAATTCTAAAAAGGTTCTTAACAAATTATTTAGTGAATTTGTATGTTAAAAACTGTAAATTTGGTTTCGTTAATTTTTAATCTAAAAACACATAAAAATGGCTTTTGATTTACCAAAATTACCCTATGCGTACGACGCATTGGAACCACATATCGACGCTAGAACAATGGAAATCCACCATACAAAACACCACAATGGTTACACTACCAAATTGAACGGTGCCATTGAAGGAACTGCATTGGCCGGCAAATCGATCGAAGAAATCCTTGAGAACCTAGACATGTCTAACAGCGCCGTCAGAAACAATGGAGGCGGTTTTTACAACCACTCGCTTTTCTGGGAAGTTATGTCACCTAATGGAGGTGGAGAACCATCTGGCGAACTTGCAGATGCCATCAACAGTGCCTTCGGTTCATTTGAGGCTTTCAAGGAAAAATTCAGTGCCGCCGCCGCTACCCGTTTTGGTTCAGGCTGGGCATGGCTTTGCGTACATAAGGGAGGCAAGTTGGAAGTGTGCTCCACTCCTAACCAAGACAACCCTTTGATGCCCGAAACAGGCTGTGACGGATTTCCTATCCTAGGTCTTGATGTTTGGGAACACGCATACTACTTAAATTATCAAAACAAGAGACCTGATTACATCAGCGCTTTTTTCAATGTTATCAATTGGAATAAAGTTGCCGAACTTTACGCTGCCAACAAGTAAGAAGCAGCCGAGAATTTACTCTTGTAAAACACAAAAAACCGCTACGATTTAGATCGTAGCGGTTTTTTTAGTTCCTTATTTAAAATAGAAAAGGGCGGAGTAAACTCCACCCTTTTCGTCCCAAATCTTACCATAAACTTAACCTACTTATGCTATGGCGATACTAAAATACTGGTATTGTGGGAAATAAAAAAACTATTTTCGGGGTTTTTTTTCAACCCAATTGTTGACAAAAACGCCTGAAAAGCCCGTCAAGTCTGATGTTTACAAGGGTTTGTATAATAAAAAAGGCGGAGCATAGCTCCACCTTTTTTCCCCAAATCTTACCATGAACTTAACCTACTTATGCTATGGTCCTACTAATATAAAGCGTTATCAGGTTTGAGAAAAAGGTTTCGGACGAACGATCAAAACCGTGGCTGAAATACTTCTTTATCAATAAAGCCCGGATTATTTCTAAAGTTCTGGAGCTATACTAAGGAGAAGAGAACTATCTGAGGAAGGAGTTAAAATCGTTTCGAATGTATTGAAAAAATAAAAAGGCGGAGATAAACTCCGCCTTTTTTCCCCAAATCTTACCAT
The DNA here is from genome assembly GCF_002211465.1 of Zobellia sp. OII3. Lineage (NCBI taxonomy): Bacteria > Pseudomonadati > Bacteroidota > Flavobacteriia > Flavobacteriales > Flavobacteriaceae > Zobellia > Zobellia sp. OII3. The sequence continues at coordinate 744,488 of NZ_MWRZ01000001.1, forward strand.
GAACTTAACCTACTTATGCTATGGTCTTACTAATATAAAGCGTTATGAGGCTTAAGAAAAAGGTTTCGGACGAACGATCAAAACCGTGGCTGAAATACCTCTTTATCAATAAAATCCGGATTATTTACAATATTTTGGAGCTATACTATGGAGAAGAGAACTATCTGAGGAAGGAGTTAAAAATGGTTTTGAAAATATTGGAAAATAAAAAGGCGGAGATAAACTCCGCCTTTTTCCCCAAATCTTACCATGAACTTAACCTACTTATGCTATGGTCCTACAAATGTAAGCCCTCAAGAGGCTTAAGAAAAAGGTTTCGGACGAACGATTAAAACCGTGGCTGAAATACCTCTTTATCAATAAAATCCGGATTATTTACAATATTTTGGAGCTATACTATGGAAAGGAGAACTATCCGAGGAAGGGGGTAAAATGGTTTTGAAAATATTGGAAAATAAAAAGGCGGAGATAAACTCCGCCTTTTTCCCCAAATCTTACCATGAACTTAACCTACTTATGCTATGGTCCTACAAATATACAGCCGTGTTAAGGCGAGTGAAAACATCTTTGCCGAACCGTATAAAAATCGGATAAAAGACACGAAATGAGCGAAAAAGAGATATTGTGAATAGAAACGCAATACAGGTGAAGGGTAAAAAACCTTATAGATGGTTAGAAAAGTCTGTAAAAATAAAAAGGTGGAGAAATCTCCACCTTTTTGCCCCAAATCTTACCATGAACTTAACCTACTTATGCTATGGCAAGACCAAATGTAGTCCCACAACAGCTGTAAGAAGTTAAAAACACGCTAAATAGCTTATATGATCGACGAACTACATTAAAAAATGCATTTCATCGAAACAAATCGTTAATATGCCCTTTCGTTCTTTCCTTCATAGAAGTTGATAAAGGCCTTGTTCACCACGCGGTTGCCCCCTGGTGTCGGGTAGTTTCCGGTGAAATACCAGTCCCCCAAATTCTTTGGACAAGCCTCATGAAGTGACTCAACGCTCTGATAAATGATCTCTACTTCAGCTCGAATATCTTCAGGACTGAGCAGCTCTCCGATTTTTTGTGAAATCTCGTCTGCGGTAAACGGTGCATAGAATTCCCTAACGTAATTGATTACGTCTTTATCCTTAGTATTTAACTGTTTTAGACATTTATTATAGATGTCTTCTACAACATTCATGGTCTGGCGCTCTTCGTGCAAGGCCAAGGCCGCTCTAAAAGCGATAAAGTCTTCTAACTTGGCCATGTCTATACCATAGCAATCAGGGTATCTGATCTGCGGTGCCGACGATACTACAATAATCTTTTTGGGCGATAATCTATCGAGTATGCGAAGTATACTTTTCTTTAAGGTCGTTCCCCTAACGATACTATCGTCTATAATGACCAGGTTGTCCCCTTTCTTCACAGAACCGTATGAAATGTCGTATACGTGCGTCACCAAATCGTCTCGGCTGCTATCTTGTGTAATAAAAGTGCGCAGCTTTGCATCTTTGATGGCCACTTTCTCGATCCGCGGACGAACCTCCAAAATTTCATGTAACTCTTGGCTGGTAATTTTTGAACCAATGGAAAGAATTTGCTCTTCTTTTCTTTTGTTCAGGTAATTTTGTGCTTCCCTCACCATTCCGAAAAAAGAAGTTTCGGCCGTATTGGGTATATAGGAAAACACGGTATTCTTTATATCATGGTCAATGGCCTTAAGGATTTGTGGAAAAACCAGGCGCCCCAATTTCTTTCGTTCTTGATAAATTTCTTTATCGCTTCCCCTAGAAAAATAGATCCGTTCAAAAGAACAGGCCTTTCGCTCTACAGGTTCTAAAATTTGGTTTATGGAAGAAGTACCGTCTTTTTTGACAATAATGGCGTGTCCCGGATCCAATTCCTTGACCGATTCGTAAGGCACGTTAAAAACGGTTTGTATCGCCGGACGTTCGGAAGCCACTACGACCACCTCATCATCTTGGTAATAATAGGTAGGGCGAATACCTGCGGGGTCCCTGAGTACAAAAGCATCCCCATGGCCCAAAAGACCGGCCATGGCATAGCCCCCATCCCAGTTTTTGGCGGCCCTTCTCAATATTTTATGCACTTTCAAGCGTTCTGCTATAATCGGTGAAGCTTCCTGCTTGGTGTACCCTTCTTTCTTGATCTGCTTGTACAACTTGGCAACGGCATCATCTAAAAAGTGACCGATTTTCTCCATTACGGTTACCGTATCGGCCATTTCCTTAGGGTGCTGCCCTATTTGGATCAAATTGTCGAACAACTCATGAACATTGGTCATGTTGAAGTTCCCCGCAACAATAATATTACGGTGCATCCAGTTGTTCTGCCTTAAGAAAGGGTGTACACTCTCTATACTATTCTTACCAAAGGTCCCGTAGCGCACGTGCCCTAAAAGTACTTCCCCTATATAAGGTATGTTCTTTTTCTGCGCTGCAACGTCGTCAACATATTCGGGGTGTTCCTGAAGGGTACTATTGATCCGGTCGTTGATTTGGGCAAAAATATCTTGTATCGGCTGCTGGGCTATTGACCTCACCCGGCTCATATAACGCTCCCCCGGAGCAACATCAAGCTTTATGCTGGCAAAGCCGGCACCATCTTGGCCTCGGTTGTGCTGCTTTTCCATCATCAGGTACATTTTGTTCACCCCGTAAAAGGCCGTACCGTACTTCTCCTTATAGTATTCCAAAGGCTTAAGCAAGCGAATTACCGAAATACCACATTCATGTTTGATAGCGTCACTCATTGTAAATCTGCATATTAAAAAAGCCCCTAAATTTGGGGCGTGTCGTTATTGTAATTCTATATCAAATTGGGTCAAGGCCTTAAATTGATGCAGCCTTTTGTTCACTTCGTCCTTCTTCAGTTCTTGCATACGCTCGGTGCCGAATTTTTCAACGGAGAACGATGCCAAATTTGAACCGTGTATTACCGCATTCTTCATATTGTTGAACGAAAGGTTTTCCGTTGCCGCCAAATAGCCTGAAAAACCACCTGCAAAGGTATCTCCCGCTCCTGTGGGATCAAAAACCTCTTCTAGGGGCAAGGCCGGGGCAAAGAAAATTTTACCCTCATGAAACAAGAGTGCTCCGTGCTCTCCCTTTTTTATGACCAAGTATTTAGGTCCCATTTCCTGGATGACCTTCGCCGCTTTTACCAAGGAGTATTCCTTGGTCAATTGGCGTGCTTCTTCATCGTTGATGGTAAGCACGTCTATATGTTTGATGACCTCGGTCAATTCAGGTAGGGCATTGTCCATCCAAAAGTTCATAGTATCCAATACTATTAGCTTTGGTCGTTCTTTCATCTGATTAATAACACTCAACTGGGTGCTTGGATGAAGATTCCCTAACATTACCACATCTGCATCTTTAAAACCTTCAGGCACTACCGGGTTAAAGTCCGCTAAGGTATTTAGTTCCGTAACCAAGGTATCCCTAGAGTTAAGGTCGTTATGATACTTTCCTTTCCAATAAAAGGTCTTACCCCCTTTTACAATTTCTAGGGAAGTAAGATCGATGTTCTTGGCCTTTAATACATCTAAGTAAGCCTGTGGAAGATCTTCACCTACGACTGATACAATTGCAGATTCTACGTTATACTGTGAAGCGGCAAGACCAATAAAGGTGGCCGCACCACCCAAAATTTTATCGGTTTTACCAAAAGGAGTTTCAATTTCGTCAAAGGCAACAGTGCCCACGATTAGAAGTTTGCCCATGTAAGTTTTTTAATTTAGCTGCAAATATACGGTTTTGTAATGCGAATATGTGCAAATATACCCTTACAAAAAACAGTGATCGGTCAGCTTAGATTTTTTCAGCTCCGCAGCTACGGCAACTGACAAGAATGCAGCCCCAAAAACCCAAACCACTTTTAACAATTCAATTGCCGCACAAAGCATATTTTAAACCTTACACCGATACCAATAACAGCTTATTTTCTTCCAAAATCGGCAGGTATCTCGCCCCAAGCCTTAGTTTCCCATTTTACAACGGGGGTCTGGTACGAGTTGTTCTTCAACCAATCCAAGGCCCTTCGGATCAAATCGAAAAGTTCTTTGTTCTGCGGCGTCTCCTTTAATTTGGTGTTACAGGTCTTTTTACGCACCCAGCTCATAGCCGTACGGGAGTCGGTATAGATAATACGGTCGCTTTTGTTCTGTTTTAAAAAGGCCAACCCGTGCACAATGGCCAAGAACTCCCCAATATTGTTCGTTCCTTGGGCAAAAGGCCCCTGTCTAAAAAGTTTTTTGCCCGTTTTGGTATCGACCCCTTGATATTCCATGACCCCAGGGTTTCCACTGGAGGCCGCATCTACCGAAATGGAATGGTAATTGGGAGTGCCGAACCTTTGCAGTTGTTCGGGAGTCATTACGGGTTTCCCTTTTTTCTTTCCTTTAAAATCGTTGTAATTGCCATTAAAGGCCTTTTTGGCCTGCTCAAAGGTCTCAAAAGACTTATATTGAGCGCCCTTGAAGCCCGTGATGGCCGCTTTGCAATCGGCCCACGAGTCGTAGATACCTGGTTTTTTCCCTTGCCAAACCGTATAGAATTTTGCCTTTTTCGCCATTATTCTACCTCTAACAATTGCGCAATAACCTTCGGGAAATATTCGTATTCAAGCTCATGTACTTTCCGTGCAATGCTTTCTGGGGTGTCATCTGTCCAAACTGACGTTTTTACTTGCCGAATAACGGCGCCTTCGTCGTAATTTTCATTGACATAGTGGATGGTAATGCCCGTTTCGGTCTCATTATTGGCCCGAACGGCTTCGTGTACATTATTTCCGTACATTCCCTTTCCCCCATATTTAGGCAAAAGGGCTGGGTGAATATTTACGATTTTATCGGGAAAGGCAGCGATAAGGTTCTCGGGTATTTTCCACAAAAAGCCCGCCAGAACGATAAGATCGGGATTGAATGCCCTTAAAATATCGAGCACACATTCAGTGGCATAAAAAGCGTTTCGATTAAAATACAGTGCGTTGATTTTCAAATTATTGCACCTATCCAATACTTTAGCGTCTTTTTTGTTCGAAAGTACGGCGCTGATGTTTACCTTTGAATTATCTTGAAAGTAGCGAACGATATTTTCAACATTGGATCCAGAACCGGAAGCAAATAGTACGATGTTTTTCATGTAGCCTTTAAACGTTACTGATAGCGAATTATTTAGATCAAAAATACCGCTCTTATCCTGAAATTTTATAAATTACAAGACATTTTAACGACAAATAGTGGATTTAGTCCAAAGTTTTTTATTTTTGCCATCAATTTAATTTTTTAAAAACAATATTATTATGTCAGACATTGCATCAAGAGTAAAAGCTATCATCGTTGATAAATTAGGTGTGGATGAAAACGAAGTAGTAACGGAAGCTAGCTTTACTAACGACCTAGGGGCAGACTCATTGGATACCGTGGAGTTGATCATGGAATTCGAGAAAGAATTTGATATTCAAATCCCCGACGATCAAGCTGAGAACATCGCAACAGTTGGCCAGGCCATTAGCTATATAGAAGAAGCGAAGTAATCTTTATGATTTCTTGAACGAGATTCAAAATTATCCATGTGGTAACCTTTATCGCATGGATAATTTTTTTAATTTACGCTTGACTTACTAAGTAAACCAAAAATTAGGTTCAATGCAATTAAAGCGAGTTGTGGTTACCGGGTTGGGTGCGTTGACTCCCATTGGTAACAATATTGATGAATATTGGGAAGGTCTTAAAAACGGAAAGAGCGGTTCTGCTCCCGTTACCTACTACGATACCGAAAAATTTAAGGTGAAATTTGCCTGTGAACTCAAGAATTTCAACCCTCTAGATCATTTTGATCGCAAGGAGGCGAGAAAATTGGACAGATTCGCGCAATACGCCTTGGTCTCTTCCGATGAAGCGATAGCCGATTCAGGATTAAACCTAGAACAAGTAGACAAATTTCGCGTTGGCGTCATTTGGGGCGCCGGTATCGGCGGTCTTGAAACCTTTCAAAACGAGGTAATTAATTTTGCCCAAGGTGATGGTACCCCAAGATTCAACCCCTTCTTCATACCTAAAATGATAGCTGATATCGCCCCAGGGCATATTTCTATCAAACATGGTTTTATGGGGCCTAACTACACTACGGTTTCAGCTTGTGCCTCATCGGCCAACGCTATGATCGATGCGCTCAACTATATTCGCTTGGGCCATTGTGACGTAGTAGTTACCGGGGGTAGTGAAGCGGCGGTTACCATAGCAGGTATGGGCGGTTTCGGTGCCATGCACGCATTATCGACCCGTAACGAAAGTCCCGAAACGGCCTCTAGGCCATTTGATGCTACTCGCGACGGATTCGTTCTGGGTGAAGGCGCAGGAGCTCTGATTCTTGAAGAATACGAGCACGCCAAAGCACGTGGGGCAAAAATATATGCAGAAGTTGCCGGAGGCGGACTATCAAGCGATGCCTACCATATGACCGCTCCACATCCTGACGGAATAGGGGTAGTTCAAGTAATGAAAAACTGTTTAAGGGATGCCGGACTAAAGCCCGAAGATGTAGATGCCATCAATACCCATGGTACTTCTACCCCTCTTGGTGACGTAGCGGAACTAAAGGCCATTAGTGAGGTCTTTGGCGACCATGCCCCGAACATCAATATCAACTCTACCAAATCGATGACCGGTCACCTACTAGGTGCCGCCGGGGCCATTGAGGCCATTGCATCCATTTTGGCCATGGAACACAGTCTGGTACCACCGACTATAAACCACAGCACGGTAGATGAAAATATTGACCCCAAACTGAACCTCACATTGAACAAGGCGCAAAAACGCGAAGTAAATGTTGCCTTGAGCAATACTTTTGGGTTTGGCGGACACAATGCTTGCGTAATTTTCAAAAAATTTAGCGAGTAGTCTATTATGCGATTTCCTTCCAATATATTCAATTCCCATTCTAAAGAGGATGGGGATTTTTTTGGAGGGATGACCAAAATATTAGGGTTCAAGCCCAAAGATATTTCGGTGTACAAAAAAGCATTTCTACACCGCTCGGCCAACGAAAAAGACGAAGACGGCAACCCATTGAACTATGAACGCCTTGAATTTTTGGGCGATTCTATGTTGGGCACTATAATTTCAAAGCACCTGTACGACAAGGTACCCGAAGGCGACGAGGGCTACCTCACCAAGATGCGATCGAAAATAGTGAGTAGAAAACACCTGAACGAACTGGGAAAAGATCTGGGCCTGATCCATTTCGTAAAAAGCCGTATCCCAAAATCGCATTTTGGGGAAAACATACATGGCAATGTTTTTGAAGCCTTGGTCGGGGCCATTTACCTCGATCGGGGGTATAAGTTCTGTGAAAAGTTCATTCATCGAAAAGTAATTGCCCCGTACGTCGATATCGAACAATTGGAGGGACAGGTCATTAGCTATAAGAGCCTGATTATCGAATGGTGTCAGAAACAGAAAAAATCATTTGATTTTGATGTTTACGAAGACACCGGAAACGACACTTTAAAACATTTTGCCGTAAAACTCACCATTGCGGACAATGTTGTTGCAAAAGCAAGGGCCACCTCTAAAAAGAAAGCGGAAGAACGCGCCTCAAAAAGGGCCTATTACGCCCTTCAAGACAAGATGGACAAGTCATAAATTGTGGTTTAATGTAACCAAAATGTTATAGTTTGTTCAAAACCAATTTTACTCTTTCTTGATTTAGGCGTTGTACGGTATTAATATTATCTTTACCACTTTGTGCCTTATGGTAGCAGTACATAAAATTACGAACGACTTTTACGAAGATACATTCGATTTAGTTGCCTTGCACAGCAGCCTTGAAGATTACGCCTTGGCCTACGCCCTTAATCTCGGGTTGAAAACACAATTTAAGAGATGTCGTAAAGACCTTGACCTTTCGGGGCATGTTAGCGTTCCAATTTTCGAATGGAAAGACGACATTAACGATAGGTATTGGACATTGTTTACCAACAATGGTTTTGTAGAGGACACCGCGGAAAGAAATGGGCTTTTTCAAAACGAGCCCTCGTTCACAACTTTTCACATGGTTCCTGAACATCGAGATGTAGATTACTTTTTAAAAATCGAACAAGATGGATTCATCAATATGGAAAACCTTGTGAAAACACTACAGAACATACCCAAGATTATTACGGCTTACGCCATAGAAACCGACAAACTCAAATCTAAGAACAATTTAATTTTTTAATCAATGCCAAGTAACAAAAAGACAAAAATCGTTGCCACCCTAGGGCCGGCCACGAGCAAAAAGGAAGTGCTGAGAGATATGATGGAAGCCGGCGTAGATGTCTTTCGCATTAATTTTTCACATGCCGATTATAACGACGTTACCGAACGTATAAAAATGATTAGGGAACTCAATGAAGAAACAGGTAGAAACACCTCTATTCTGGCCGATTTACAAGGCCCGAAACTTAGGGTCGGTGTTATGGCCAGTGAAGTCGTTGTAGCCCCTGGAGACGAAATTACCTTTGTTACGGGCGAACCTTTTGAAGGTACCGCCGAAAGGGTATATATGAACTATGATGCTTTTCCTCAAGACGTCAAGCCCGGTGAGCGTATTTTGCTAGACGACGGAAAGTTGATGTTCGAAGTCATAACCACTGACGGAAAGGAGCAAGTAAAAACCAAGGTGATACAAGGAGGACCTTTGCGGTCTAAAAAAGGCGTAAACCTTCCCAATACAAATATCTCTTTACCCGCCTTGACCGAAAAAGACGTAAAAGATGCCATTTTTGCCATTTCGCAAAATGTCGATTGGATCGCGCTTTCCTTCGTCCGTTTTAGCCAAGACCTTATTGATCTTCAAGCGATCATTAAAGAACATACAGACGTAAAAATTCCGATTATCGCGAAAATCGAAAAACCGGAAGCCGTTGAAAACATAGACAAAATCGTTGCCTATTGCGACGGACTAATGGTAGCCCGTGGCGACTTAGGTGTTGAAGTTCCCGCCCAAGAGGTTCCATTAATTCAGAAACAATTGGTGCTTAGGGCCAAAAAAGCCCGTATCCCCGTAATAATCGCTACCCAAATGATGGAAACGATGATTACCAGCCTTACACCGACACGTGCAGAGGTGAACGATGTAGCCAACTCCGTAATGGACGGTGCCGATGCCGTGATGCTCTCTGGGGAAACCTCAGTGGGGAATTACCCGGTACAGGTTATCGAAAAAATGAGCAGTATCCTTCAAAGTGTAGAAAGCTCTGAACTTATTCAAGTACCACACGATCCACCACATATCCGTACAAAAAGATATATTACAAAATCGATTTGTTACCATGCCGCAATTATGGCCAATGAAATCAAGGCCAAGGCCATCTCTACATTGACCAATAGTGGGTATACGGCCTTTCAAATCTCGGCTTGGCGACCTAGTGCACACATTTTGGTGTTTACCTCAAACAAACGTATACTTACGCAATTGAACCTTTTATGGGGCGTGCGTGCCTTTTATTATGACAAATACGTATCTACCGATCAAACGATCGAAGACGTGAACAAAATGGCATGTGATAAAGGCCTTTTAGAAACTGGAGATATGCTTATCAGTTTGGCGGCAATGCCGATCAAAGACAAAGGTATGGTCAACACGCTAAGGGTGACAGAAATAGAATAAGTGTAATTTCAAGGTTCGAAGGAGGGAAGCTTTTAGGCCACCTCCCTTTCGTACGCAATGAAATTCACGAGTTGGCCGGCTTTGTCGAAAACAGGTTCTGCCTGTATTTGACATGAATACGCACTGCCATCTTTCCTATAATTAAGAACAACGGCCTTGAAGGGTTTTTTCCTTTCTATGGCCGTTCTTATTTTTAAAAGGACCTGCCTGTCGGTATCTTTCCCCTGGAACATCTTAGGGGTTTTCCCTATAATTTCATCGGGTCGATAACCCGTCATTGTATTTATATTGGGAGTCGTATGGACTATACTCAATTGGGGGTCGGTAATTACGACTACTTGGTCTTCCCCCAAAACCAAATCCTTCAATTTTGAATAAGCCCAGCGATTCATTTCGGCAAACTGGCACAAATCGACCAAGGCATTACCGGTTTCACACAGTACGCGAACATGAGTTGCATGTACATCCCAAGACAACAAGGGCAAAGGTGCTAAATCTAAAGAACCGTAATACTTTTTTGCCGCCTTATCGTACGCTTTCATTTTTCAAAAGATATAATTACTTCCATGCTTTACTTAGGCCTCAATAGTACAAAAAGCTATTTTGTTTAACAAATTACAACAAATGTTTAACGCTGGTTGCCTTTCGTAAGTTTTTATCCTATAGACAGACCAAAAGCTAGAATCAATCTATTTACCGTATATGAAATTCGAGTTCAACGATACCAAAATAGGATCGCATTTAGGGTTTACCGATGACATCAAAGCGCATGAAAAGCAATTTTCGGTAAAATCGGGGAACATTTATATGCTGTGGAATAGAAATCAAGCCTCCCTTGAACTCCATGTTGACGGCATACCTGTAGAGCTATTGCCCAATCAATTGGTCACCACCACATACCTGCAACATGTTTCCTATGAAAAAACGGAATTACCTTTGACCGCCTTTCATTTTAATCGGGAATTTTACTGCATCAATGACCATGACCACGAAGTGTCTTGCAACGGCATACTATTTTTCGGCACCCAAGACCTTCCCATAATTTCCATTCCCAAAGAACAAAAACGAAAATTCGACACCCTATACGAGGTGTTTCAAGATGAGTTTTCCACCCCTGACGCCATACAGGGCGATATGCTTCAAATGCTCTTAAAACGATTGATCATTATTTGTACGCGCTTGGCCAAAGAGCAACTTATCGTAAAGAAGCTGAACAACGACCAAGTAGAAATTATAAGAAAGTTCAACGTATTGGTAGATACCCATTACAAGACCAAAAGAAAGGTAAGCGATTATGCCGAACTTCTTTTTAAGAGTCCGAAAACGCTGTCGAACCTCTTTTCCATATACAATCAAAAATCGCCACAACAAATTATTCTTGAACGCCTGGCCCTTGAAGCAAAGCGATTGATCCATTTTACCGACAAGCAAAACCAAGAAATAGCCTATGACCTTGGTTTTAACGACCCGGCCCATTTTAGTCGGTTTTTCAAGAAAATGACGGGATGTTCCCCCTCACAATACCGAGAAACACCAGAAATAGCCCTGTAAAGGGAAATTTGTACAAGCGGTCGGGCAATCGCTCCTAACACCTACCCCTCTTTCATTCGCATCTTTGCCTTGTAATTAAAAACAACGCAAGATGAAACTAAAACATATATCACTTTTTAACCTTATCGAGATTTTCTCTCGGCCCACTAGACAACTACAAACCGTAGATGTGCAAACCCATTGTGAGCAAAAACAACATCACGATTTTTATTGTGATGCCGAAAGACCCTACATAAAATATTAAAACAACATCGTATTAACAGTCATTTCCCGTAGCGAAAAAACAACAGTTCGGGCATATGATATAACTGTCACAAATTATGAGCAAATTTAACGTACCCACAAGAGAAGAAGTAAGTTCAAACAACCAAGCCATATTCGATAATCTAGAAAAAGCGGTAGGCTTTGTACCTAATCTTTATGCCACTTATGCCTATTCGGAAAACGCTTTGGCCAATTACCTGGCATTGAGCAGTGCCAAGACTTCCTTGACCGCCAAGCAAAAAGAAGTGGTAAACCTAGCCGTAAGCCAGGTGAACGATTGTAGTTACTGTCTTGCGGCACACACCGCAATCGGAAAAATGAACGGCTTCAGTGATTCGGAAATTCTTGAACTTAGGGCCGGAAAAGCTTCTTTTGACCATAAACTCGACGCCTTGGCCAATTTTGCCAAAGACGTCACGGAAAACCGAGGTGCAGCCGATGGGGCCGTAGTTGAAAAGTTCTTAAATGCAGGATGGACGAAAGAGAACCTAGTAGACACCATAGTATTGGTGGGCGACAAAACCATCTCTAACTATCTGCACAAAACCACCGATGTTCCCGTAGACTTTCCCGTAGCCGCACCCTTAGAGGCCGTAGAAGCTTAAAAACAAGCCCTAGGCAATACCATATCACCTAGGGCCTCCTATGATATTTGATTTACACATTTTTTACAAGCAACCGTCTTTTTAAAACAAACAAAGGACAAAAATTAAAAATTATGAAAAATATAATAACAGCAGTAGTATTGGTTTTTACCCTAGCATTTTCAGCAAATGCCCAAAATGAAATGAGCAAAAAAGAGGTCAAGACAATTGCCTTGGAACAAACTCCAGGGGAGTTTACCCAAAAGCAACTTACGGTTAGCCCGGGGACTTATATCTTTGAAATTGCCAACAAAGATGTTGGACACGATGTCGGTTTTGTTTTGGTTAAAAAGGGCGAAGATATCAGCAAGCCGGAAAACCATATTCAAACCGCTTATGTTACCGAAGTGGTAGCTACCGGAAAAACCCAATTGTCTAAACCCACAGTTTTGGAAGCCGGGGAGTATGTGTATTTCTGTCCCATGAACCCAACCGCTACCGACAATACTATTCTTGTTAAGTAATTTGCGGAACATCAGGGGGTTCTACGAACTTATAAGTATAAAAAAGGGAGCCTGAACGGGTTCCCTTTTCCCATGTATAACGCTACCAACTAAGTGATTGTCATCAAATTTGATCACTTTGGCCCGGGCATTATTGTTTTCTTCATCATCAAGGGCCATATCTCCATTTTCGATTTTACACCCTATAAAAAAGGTGCATATTAACAGAAAAACAAGGCATCCTAGTTTAGAAAGTGTTAGCTTGAGAAAGCCGGATTATTGAATTGAATTATATTCGCAAACCCTTATAGACAATATGGCACCATACGTCGAATAGTTAAAAATTGTTAAACTTGACCACCTATCTTGCCACAATGCAATTTTTGGAATTATTTATGAGTTCAAATGATGCTTAAATCCCGTGGATTAGTAGTTTAGCCCTCTAAAAAAAATTATTGTGATTATAGATTTTATCATTGCCATATTATGGAGCCTTTCCCCCTTTGGGGAAGCCAAGGTAGGTATACCCTATGGGTTGCTCAATGGTCTTAATATCTATCTCGTATTTCTTTTTTGTTTTGCCGCCAATGTGCTTGTATTTCCGTTAATGCTCTTCTTTCTTGAGAAGATCAACCGCTATTTTTTGCGTTGGGGCTTTTATAAGAAATCGGCCATATTCGTTGCACGAAAGGCCAAGACCGGTTCGGGCGACAAAATAAAACGTTACGGCTTTTGGGGCCTTATATTTTTTGTGATGATTCCTATGCCCGGTACGGGCGTATATGCCGGAAGTATTGCCTCATACCTCTTTAAAATCGAGAAAACGAAAGCCTTTTGGGCCAATACCATAGGTATTTTTCTTTCTTCGGTAATCGTTTGGTCGGCCACCTTGGCATCAATGAAGGGCATGGGCTAGCATTTCCCTTATTCGTGCCGTGATTATTTTATATCTACAATCTTTAGGTCTTGCCCGTTAAAAACCACGGCATCCCCGATTTGTTTTCCGAAAAGCAATTTAGCGATCGGCGTAGCCGCAGAAATACAATAGACGCTTTTTTGCCGGGTTTTAAACTCCCCTGCGGAAATCGCCAAAAAGTAATCGGCCCTTGCCGTGACCACCCAACTGCCTAGGCCCACGGTGGCGGTATTCCCGTCTTTGGGAACTTTAGACATTACCTGCTTCATTTTTTCAGCTTCCGCCAGCTGCTGCCCGAGTTTTTCACGTTCCAGCTGCAACATGGCACGCCCTGTTTCATGCTTGTCTCCCGCACTACTTTTGGTTTCTGAGGTCAACGACGTTTGAATGTCTTCAATGTTTTTTTGGATCCTAGCGATACGCTCGGCTACGAAAGTGCTACAAAACCGGTAGAGTTCTTCTTTGCTTATCATATGGCTTAATGTAAATCCCTATCCACCTTAGACCCCGAACCACCGACCAAGAAGTCTAGGTCGGCCCCTTTGTGCGCCTGCTCCACATGATCTATGTACATTTTTACATAGCCCCTATCCGCCAAGGGTTCGGGCGCTTTCCAAGCCGCCTTACGTTTTGCCAATTCCTCCCCTGAAATGTCTAAATGAAGCTTTCTGTTCTCGACATCGAGTGTGATCCAATCGCCATTTTGCACCAAAGCCAGTGTACCGCCCACGGTAGATTCAGGGGAAACGTGTAGAATAACGGTTCCTGCCGCCGTTCCGCTCATCCTCCCATCGGAAATACGCACCATATCGGTAACCCCTTGCATCAGTAGTTTTTTTGGAAGGTCTACGTTACCCACTTCGGGCATACCGGGATAACCTTTTGGCCCCACACCTTTTAATACGATAACGCTGTTTTTGTCAATATCAAGATCAGGGTCGTCTATTCGGGTATGGTAGTCTTCCATACTCTCAAAAACCACGGCCCTACCCGAATGCTTCATCAATTCCTTTGAGGCCGCCGATGGTTTTATGACCGCACCATCTTCGCACAGGTTCCCCTTGAGTACGGCTATGCCCGCTTCTTGCTGAAAGGGTTTTTCCATGGTCCCGATCACATCGTCATCATAGCAGACGGCCTGGGTATAGTTTTCGGTAATATACTTTCCGTTTACGGTCAATGCATCGGCATGTAATTTTTTACTTAGTTCCTTCAACACTACGGAAATTCCGCCCGCATAAAAGAAGTCTTCCATTAAGTGCTTCCCTGAAGGTTTCATATTGACCAAAAGGGGAACCTTACTTCCCAAGGTATCGAAATCCTCAAGGTTTAAGTCCACCCCAATCCGTCCCGCTATGGCCGTCAAATGGATAATGAGGTTAGTAGACCCGCCGACCGCGGCATTGGTCACTATGGCATTTTCGAAGGCCTGTCGGGTCAATATTTTAGACAAGGTCAAATCTTCTTTTACCATCTCTACGATTCGCCTTCCCGAGAGCTGGGCAAACAACTTTTTTCTCGAATCGGCAGCGGGAATGGACGAAAACCCGGGTAAGGTCAACCCTAAGGCTTCCACCATAGTAGCCATAGTAGATGCCGTTCCCATCGTATTACAATGCCCGATACTCCGTGCCACACAGACTTCCGCCTCCGTAAAATCATCATCGGTAAAACCATCTACACTGCGTTTTTCCTTGATCATCCAATTCATACTTCCCGACCCCATTTTCTCACCGCGAAACCTTCCGCTGAGCATGGGTCCGCCAGGTACGACAATAGTAGGCAGGTCAACGCTACAGGCCCCCATTACGGTACTGGGCGTGGTTTTATCGCAGCCCGTCAATAGAACGATGCCATCAAGCGGATTGGCGCGTATCGATTCTTCGGTATCCATACTGGCCAAGTTACGGAACAGCATTGAGGTTGGTCTCATAATGGTTTCGCCCAAAGACATGACCGGAAACTCCATAGGAAAACCGCCGGCTTCCAAAATTCCCCTTTTGACCACTTCGGCAAAATCGCGCAGATGTCCGTTACAAGGAGTGAGTTCAGACCAGGTATTACAGATGCCTATTACGGGTTTGCCTTTAAAATAATCGTCGGGATAACCTTGGTTTCTTAACCATGAGCGATGTACGAAGCCCATTTTGTCCTTTCCGCCAAACCATTCACTACTGCGGAGGTGTTTCTTGTCTTTCATAAATCAAGGAGAAATTACTTGGAAGTAGTTAAAGTAGCAATTCTAACCATGTTGACAAAACGAAAAACCAATTCCCTAGAAAAAGACATTTTTTCGGTTTTAAAGACGGTTCTTTTGGGTAACGGCCTATTGGGTCAAGTCGGCCAACTCTGCCCCTACGGCGCTTCCTATGGCTATTCCCATCCCTCCCAAACGCAGTCCGCAATAAACATGGTCGGAAATCGCTTTAACAATCGGTTTCTTCTGTGGCCCCGTGCCCATGATCCCGCTCCACCTTTGGGCAACCTTATGGGGTGTATCGGGCAAGATGACTTCTTTAAGCAGCATTTCCAGACGTTCTTGAATGCGTGGCGTACAAGCGAACCGGTCGGTTTCCTCACCTTTTAGGTCGAGATTCCTTCCTCCCCCGAACAAAATACGGTTATCGATATTCCTGAAATAATAATAGCCCTCATCGAAATGAAAAGTCCCCTTAATATGAAGACCGGCGATAGGCTCGGTAATCAATACTTGTGCCCTGGCCGGTTGAACTTCCTCGTTCAACAATTGGGCGGCAAAACCATTGGTGGCAATAAACAACTTACGGGTTACAAACTCAAACCTGTCGGTCTTTACGTGCACGCCCGATGCTTTCCCCGAGAAATCCTCTACGGTAATGGAGTTCAATTGCAGAACCCCTGCCGCCTGTACCAAGCGCAATAGTCCGTTCATCATTTTACCGGTATGCAATTGCCCTTCGAAGCTATTGGTAATGTATTTTTCCTTCACTTTATGGAAGCCGAACGTATTGGGCCCCAAGTGAAAGGCATCGGCCCCATAGACCGATTGCAAGAGTTTGTTGATTTCAGGAAGCCGTTCCGCACAGTCGAGATAAAGTGCCTCGGCCGAATCGAGAAACAGTTCATGTCCGCCGTTCACTTGAAAATCGATACTTTGATCCCCGAGTTTCTTTCGGAGCAAGCCTATGCCTTTCCAACGTTGGGCCACGAGGTCTATCACCTCTTGTTCGCTATGGCTCCCCAAATCGGCCATAACCTCGGAAATACTCCCGAAACAGGCAAAACCGGCATTTTTGGTGCTGGCCCCTTGGGGCAAAAAGCCTTTTTCCAAAATCAATATTTTCGCTTTTGGAAATCGCTCACGAAGTCGCAGGGCACAGTTAAGCCCTACGATACCACTGCCAACAATGGTAAAGTCGATATCGGTCAACCAGGTGTTATACTCCCAATAACTTAGTTTCAAGACAGTTAAGATTAGTTACAAAATTACTTGGTTTTTAAATAGCTTATTTAGCGCACGCCATCGAAATATATAGACCATAGCTTCGTTAAAATATTCTAAAAATAAACATATGCTCAAATTTGTTCCCCTAAAGTACCCAAAGAAAAATAAAGTGTTCACACTTTTATTGATAGCGGTGCTTGCCCTCTCTTCGTGTTCAAAAGACGAAAACGGCAACCTTTCTCCCAAAGATTTTGAACTAAGCCTAGGCGAAGTTTCGGCCACTACGGCCGAAATAAATTGGACCACCGCCATAGACCCTGAAGGAAGTGTTGTATCCTATGCGCTTTACCTGAACAATTCTTCAATTGTAGAAGGGCTTAGCACAAACAGTTACAACCTAACGGGACTCGAAAGCAAGACCAACTACGAAGTGAAACTCATCGCAACCGACCCAGAAGGCAACCGCAATGAGAAAAAATTGAACTTCAACACCACGGACAAGGCCAAGGTAGATGCCAACCTAAACATTACCTTAGATTATGCAAAATATACCAATGCAAAAATTTCATGGTCTTATACTTCCAGTAATTCAGGGGAAATCAAGTACGACCTCTATTTTATGGACGAACTACGCGAAAGCGATTTAACCTATAAAAAATACGAATTTTTCGTGCTGGAAAACGATACCGAATATCAGGGTAAGATAGTGGCCAAGCAAGACGGAAAGGAATTAGGAGTGAAAGAGTTTCAATTTAAGACGCTCTACAACGCACCTCCGACAGCTTTTGACATAACCCTTTTGGAAACCACCTTTTATTCATTTCTAATAGACGTGGGCGAATCGGAAGACCCTGATAACGATGGTAGTTTAAAATATGAACTATTTATAGATGATGTGAATGCTACCGAAGAGAAGTATGGAGGAACGGTAACCATAGGAAGCGGTGGCGCCAGACAAAATGGTCTACAGGCCAACACCACTTACAAGGTACAAGTAAGGGCTACTGACCGCAAAGGAGGCAGAACCTTTAGTAATACCTTGGAAATAAGCACTGATCCCGCTCCCCCAGCTACCTTTACCATAGAGCAAGAGACCAATGAACCAAAACGTATATTCACCATACCAAATCTATACGACAAGGGTGGATTGAATGAGGTAAACTTTTACTTAGACGGTGAAAAGTTTACTGGGGCATTCGGTATAAATCAGGATGGTTCAATTACCTATAATTTTGATTCAGAAGATGTACCAGAAACCAATAAAACGTACAATTTACAGTTTGAACTTGGCTGGGATACCGATTGGAATGGAACCATGTACTACTCAAAAAGCGATAATGAAAATCTTCAAGTACGCGTAACCGAGTACAGTCCTACTACTGCCAACATTGAGAGTGTTGTACTTTATGGACCGGAACACGAAACAACACCCTTACAATTTGTTGTAAAGTTTGAAAACAATTTAATAAGTGAGGCGGAAGATTACGACATATACCAATTGAAGATTGGAGGTATTGAGATAAAGAACTACTTCGTAAATCAAATTGGTGGTGCAAATGAAGTAAGCTTGAGCGGTAGTGTAACCCTTGAGCAATATAATAAGATTATTGCGAGTCCCGACTTTACAAGAGTAGTTACATTTGATGCAGATGGTTACCGCTCCCTTAAAAGATTTTACCACTTTTAATTAAAGGATAAAACCAAAAAAAGACCGTGATATGATCACGGTCTTTTTTTTTTATAGAATATGGATTATTCCGCTGGGGGAGGATCCATTTTAAAGTCTTCCATAAATTTGGTGGTATAGTTACCGGCCAAATAATCAGGATGATCCATTAATTGTCTGTGAAAAGGAATGGTCGTTTTCACGCCTTCGATTACGAATTCGTCAAGCGCCCTTTTCATTTTATTGATAGCCTCTTCACGGGTTTGCGCCGTGGTTATCAGTTTGGCGATCATGGAGTCATAGTTCGGAGGAATGCTGTATCCGCTGTACACATGGGTATCCATACGAACACCGTGGCCACCTGGAATATGCAAGGTAGTTATTCTACCTGGAGAAGGCCTAAAGTTGTTATACGGGTCTTCGGCATTGATCCTACACTCTATAGAATGTAATTTCGGCAGGTAGTTTTTACCTGAGATCGGCACGCCGCCCGCTACCAAGATCTGCTCACGGATCAAATCGTAATCGATAACTTGCTCGGTAATAGGATGCTCTACCTGAATACGGGTATTCATCTCCATAAAGTAGAAGTTCCGGTGTTTATCTACCAAAAACTCAATGGTACCCGCACCTTCGTATTTGATGTACTCGGCTGCCTTTACGGCCGCTTTGCCCATATCTTCACGAAGCTTGTCGGTCATAAACGGAGAAGGCGTTTCTTCGGTCAGCTTTTGGTGCCTACGTTGAATGGAACAATCCCTTTCAGAAAGGTGACAGGCCTTACCATATTGGTCTCCTACAATCTGGATTTCAATATGCCTTGGTTCTTCGATCAATTTTTCCATATACATACCCCCGTTACCGAAAGCAGCCGTAGCTTCTTGAACGGCACTTTCAAAGAGGTCTTCCATTTCCTCTTCTTTCCAAACGGCACGCATACCTTTTCCTCCACCACCTGCGGTTGCCTTTATCATAACGGGATAGCCCATTTTTTTGGCAATCTTTTTAGCGTCGGCAACATCTTTCAAAAGACCATCGGATCCAGGAACGGTAGGTACACCGGCCTCTTTCATGGTTTTTTTGGCGGAAGACTTATCTCCCATACGGTCAATATGCTCTCCGGAAGCACCGATAAACTTTATATCGTGTTCGGCACAAATTTTAGAAAACTTAGAGTTTTCCGAAAGAAAACCATAACCTGGGTGAATGGCATCGGCATTGGTAATTTCAGCCGCCGCAATAATATTCGGTATTTTAAGGTACGACTCACTACTCGGGGCCGGACCTATACAGACAGCCTCATCCGCAAAGCGCACATGCAAACTTTCTTCATCTGCCTTAGAGTAGACGGCAACGGTTTTTATACCCATTTCCTTACAGGTACGTATAACCCGAAGCGCAATCTCTCCCCTATTTGCAATCAATATTTTTTTGAACATACTTTTTCAATTTAAATTCTAAAATCCAAGTACCAAAAATGCAATCCCGGTTCGGGGACAATAATTTGGGATTCAGAATTTACATTTATGAAGGATCTACCAAAAACAAGGGCTGGTCGAATTCTACCGGAGAGGAATCTTCAACCAAAATCTTCACAATTTTACCTGAAACCTCTGACTCTATATCGTTGAAAAGTTTCATGGCCTCTATAACACAGAGGACATCACCTTTACCGATAGTACTGCCCACCTCTACAAAGGGGCTCTTATCTGGTGATGGCTTTCTATAAAAAGTACCTATGATAGGTGATTTGATAGTAATATACTTTGAATCGTCTTCCTTTTTCTCGGCCTTTTTATCGGTCGAACCTGCTTCAATGCTCTGCACAGGCGGTTGGGGGGAAGCCATCATTTGAGGCTGCGCCATTGGGATTTGTTGTACGTAAGTCGTTTCGTTTCCAGAATCGGAAGAACCGGTCTTGATGGTAATTTTTAAATCCTCCATCTCTAACTTTACTTCACTGGCTCCCGACTTTGCAACAAATTTGATCAGGGTTTGAATTTCTTTAATATCCATGGAATTTGATTTTATTTAAATGATCGGTATTTTATTAGTAGGCCCATTTTAGGTAGATGGAACCCCATGTAAAACCGCCTCCAAAAGCGGCAAAAACAAGGTTGTCACCTTTTTTCAATTTACTTTCAAAATCGGACAATAACAAAGGCAGGGTAGCCGATGTGGTATTCCCGTATTTTTCTATGTTCATTAGCACTTTAGAATTGTCGAGACCCATTCTATTGGCCGTGGCATCAATAATTCTTTTGTTCGCCTGATGGGGCACCAACCAAGAAACATCGGTATGCTCAAGGTCGTTCCTTTTCATTATTTTTTCGGCAACATCGGCCATATTCGAAACGGCAAACTTAAACACCGTTCTACCATCTTGATAGATAAAGTGTTTTCTGTTCTTAACGGTTTCTTCCGTAGCCGGCATTAGGGAACCTCCGGCATCCATGCCCAAATATTGTCTTCCCGAACCATCGGCCCTCAAGTATTCGTCTTGCAGACCAAAACCATCCTCGTTCGGTTCGAACAACGCCGCACCGGCACCATCGCCAAAAATAATACAAGTGGTTCGATCCGTATAATCTATGATCGACGACATTTTATCGGCCCCGATCAATAGTACTTTTTTATACCTTCCCGATTCAATATAGCTTGCCGCGGTAGACATACCGAACAAAAAACTCGAGCAGGCGGCCAAAAGATCGTAGGCATACGCATCAACGGCACCTATTTTAGATGCTACAAACGCTGCGGTCGATGCCACCATACTATCAGGTGTGGCCGTGGCAACAATAACAAGGTCTATTTCTTTTGGATCAATATTCTTTCTTTTGATAAGATCTTCAGCGGCTTTTATGGCCAAGTACGAAGTACCCTGACCTTCTTCGGGTTTCAGCACCCTTCTTTCTTTAATCCCCGTTCTAGAGACGATCCATTCATCATTTGTCTCTACCATATCTTCCAGCATTTTATTGGTTAGAACAAAATTAGGAACATATCCTCCTACAGCTGTAATCGCTGCTGTTGTTTTACTCATCTTAAAGTTGATTTGATATCAGAAACCTTCAAAAATGCCTCAAAATTGGTGAAAATTAATCAATTTTTACGAATTTTTGTTTTAAAACTAAGCGTTTTTGAGATTTGAGTACTAGAAATAAAAAACTCCCGTCATAAAATACGGGAGTCGTGAATTCATTATAAGATAACCGGAGACATTTATGCTTCGGCTTCTTCAGTCTTGTCAATTAAAACCTGACCTTTGTAATAAAGCTTACCTTCATGCCAGTGTGCTCTGTGAAACAGGTGCATCTCGCCAGTAGTAGGGTCTTTTGCCAAAGTTGGCGCTACCGCTTTATAGTGGGTTCTTCTTTTATCCCTTCTGGTTTTCGATATTTTTCTCTTAGGATGTGCCATTTAAAACTTATTTATCCGTTAACAGTTTCTTTAATTCGTCCCATCTGGGATCACTCTCTTTTTTCTCTTCCTTGGGCTGCAATTCTTCTAGCTTTTTTAAAGCTTCCGACTGCAACGTACCATCTAAAACCCCTGGGTGAATTCTTTTTTGTGGTACGGCCAACACTAACATTTCGTATACGTATTGCGCAATATTGACCTGATGTTCTCCATGGGGAATAATCAAAATCTCATCATCTTCGTCATTAAACTCACTCCCGAACTTGACCACTAATTCCAAATCTGCCCCAATAGGCTGATCAAAAGGTTCGTTGGTCAGGTCGCAATTTACATTAACCGTGCCTTGGGCTTTCATCTCAAACTCGAGCATAGTGCTCATTTTATTCAAGACCACATGCAAATCGATGTCGGCGGCGTTGAATTCGTCGTACCCAAAAGATTCAAAGAACGGGTTGTTAATCGTATACTCAAATTCGTGTTTTCCTTGTCCTAACCCCGAGAAAGGAATGTAAAACTCCTTTTGCTTCATCATTTCAACACTGATTTTAATATACCGCCTGATTAAAGGCGGGTGCAAAGATACTATTTTTTAGTAAAATTCCAACGCTTTTTTAATTGGATTTCAAGAAGTTCGCCTATCTTTTAGCCCATTTATTGAATTTTAGCGGCTTGTATACGGCAAAAACCCAATTTTAACGGCGAATTCGCTGCTTTTGCAAGGGGTTTGCAGTAAGCTCTTGGTACTCTTTTCTGTTCTTAAATATATGCAAGGCGGTAAACACCGCTTCTTTGAAGGAGCTGGGGTCGGCCTCTCCTTTTCCGGCAATCTCGTAGGCCGTACCGTGATCGGGGGAAGTCCGCACCTTTGAAAGGCCTGCCGTATAGTTGACCCCCTTGCCAAACGACAAGGTTTTAAAAGGGATAAGCCCTTGGTCGTGATATGCGGCCAATATGGCATCAAAACTCTTATAGGCATCGGAACCGAAAAAGCTATCGGCCGAGTAAGGCCCGAAAACCAAATGGCCCGCATCTGACATTTCTTTAATGACCGGCTTCAACACCTCATCGTCTTCTTTGCCGATAACGCCGTTATCGCCACTATGCGGGTTAATGCCCAACAAAGCTATTTTAGGCGCACGTATGCCAAAATCCATCTGAAGTGATTTTTCTATGGTGCGCACTTTATCCCGAATTAAAATCGGGTTGATTGCGGCAGAAACATCTTTTACCGCAAGGTGATCGGTAAGCAAGCCCACCTTAAGATCGTCGGTGACCATGAACATCAAGCTCTCCCCTTCCAGCTCTTGCGCCAAGAAATCGGTATGTCCGGGAAACTTAAAATCATCGGCCTGAATATTGTTCTTATTGATCGGGGCCGTAACCAAAACGTCTATGCTGTCGTTTTTCAATGCCTCGACCGCCGCACGTAAAGATGCAATGGCGAACTTACCGGCTTCTGGGGTGGCTTCGCCGAATTTGATTTTAGGAACCTCCTTCCAGACATTTACCACGTTTATCTTGCCGTCCACCGCTTTTGAGGCATCACTTACACCGTGATAGTTGATATCGAGCCCCAATTCCTTTTTCTGAAAAGAAATGGTTTTGTTCGAAGCAAAGATAACCGGGGTGCAAAAATCGAGCATACGGGCATCTTCAAAGGTCTTGAGTACGACCTCGCAACCTATTCCGTTCAAATCGCCTATTGAAATACCGAGTCTAATTTTTCCTTCTTCCTGCATCTTATTCTTTACCTTTGCCTAATCATATAGGGTACAAAACTACTTAAATTTAACGGAACATGTTTACGGGCATTATCGAAACTTTGGGCGAAATACAGCAATTACAACATGAAGGCGGAAACCTTCACATAACGGTAAAATCTTCTTTGGCCCCAGAACTCAAAATTGACCAGAGCGTAGCGCATAACGGTGTCTGCCTTACCGTAGTTTCATTAGATGAAAACACCTATACCGTAACCGCCATTGACGAGACCCTACAAAAAACGAATTTAGGGGAATTAAAGGTAGGCGAAAAGGTAAACTTGGAACGCGCCATGATTTTGGGTTCGCGCCTAGACGGCCATATCGTTCAGGGCCATGTTGACCAGACCGGAACCTGTACGGCCATTGAGGAAAAAGACGGAAGTTGGTTCTTTACCTTCGAATACGATGCCGCTACCGGAAACCCTACCATAGAAAAAGGCTCCATTACTATTGACGGCACGAGCCTTACTGTCGTAAATTCAGGCAAGAACAGTTTTAGTGTTGCCATTATTCCCTACACCTACGAGCACACCCGATTTAAGTCGTACCAAATCGGCACGGTGGTCAACCTTGAGTTCGATGTTATCGGCAAGTATGTAGCCAAGCTCATGTCTCACCGAAACGAGGCTTAAACTATTTTTTCTCCGAAAAGCTCACCTTGGTGCCCTTTTTGTCCTTTTTAAAACCGATCAGTTGCTGCTTGGCATCCAAAGCCGCTTTTACATAGGCCTTAAAGGCTTTGTAGTCACTTGCGGCAATACGTACTTTGGGGGTATTTGCCTCTATGGAAATATGTAGTTCATTGTCTTTGACCAAATCGTAATCGATTTTGAAACGATGCTTTTTAAAACTGTAATCGGCACTTTCAGGAATTTCAACAAAGCGCTGACCCTCCTCCAATTTGATCACATAACTCGATTTGTAGGTGTCGGCATTCTCATACAATAGATAATCTATGGGAAAGGCCCGCTCATCATCTTGTATGATCGAAGTATTATAGGCATTGTTCACGGCCGGAATACGAAATACCTTCATACTGCCAATTTCATCGAACTTTTCGTTTACGGTAAGATCTGACACATATTTTAATACCGGGGAACGCAGTTCATAATGAATGTCGTGAATACTATCGAAGGTGAAGTCTTCCGAAATCCTACTTTTAAAATCATCGGCAAGGCTCTTTCGTATGACCTCATAGTTCTTCTCCTTAAAAATAGCCGCATAATGCGAATTGATGCTTCCCTTTAAAATAGATTCTATCCGTAACTGATGTCTCCCCTCACCTATGTTGTATTCCATTTTACTTTCAAGTTCCGTGGCGATATGGGCAATATCGTCTAGCTTGTAAATACCGCTTTTGACGTCCTTTACCCATTTATTAGGTATATCTAAAGCGGTCGCATGCTCTAAACTGGTAGGTATGGCCCTATAGGGCATATTGTTGTCCGTTAGCTCCAAGTACTGGGGCTTGCCCTCTATAAACACCTTGGCGATACAGTGGTTGAAATCTTGACTGGGCAAGGTCATGGTTTTTTCCCCGTAATCTGAAGTCAGCACTAAAACCAAGTGGGCCTTTAACCCGGCCATTTGGGCCAAGGTCACGTAGAGGGTGGAAAAATCCTTACAATCGCCCAGTTTGGACTTTATAGTTTTCGCTGGCCGTTGTGGCACGTATCCGCTCTGCCTAAAACCTACATAGCTATAACTGAAGTTCTCCATAATATAGTAGTAGATCCTTGAAGCCTTTTCGTCGTCGGTTAGGGATGCACTTCCCCTTGGAAAGATTTTGTCGAAGGCCTCCTGAACATCTGAATTGACCACCATTTGCGGTCGCACCAAATCAGAATACCAATGGGCTATATCATCCCAGGAACCAATGGTACTTACATGCACATACCTGGCAATATCGCCAAGGCTGGGCATAAAGTTCTCTTCGGGCTCCAATTCTTCTTGACCCGTGGTTTCCCACTCATGGTAGACATAGTCATCTACCTCTTCGGTGCGGTAGGGCACCTCTCCGTTTAGGGTCTTGCTTATAAACTCTTTACCCTTGGGTACCAATACCTTTAAACTGTTCTTGTAAATAGGGTGATAGGAATCGAATTGAAAATACTCGACATGGTCTTTATAAAAGCGTCCGCTATTGGCATAACTACTTTCGTAATCGACATAGAGAATATCGCCGATCTCAAGGTTATTGAAAACAAGGTTTGAACCGCTCCTCGATGCCGGAACGATTTTTTTGTTCGGCTTTACGATTTCGGATTTCGTGATGTGGTAATTTCCCGAAAGCCCCAAGTTTACTTCCTTCAACGATTCTATTCCACTGTCACTGGTGACTTCCACCACATAACGGGTTCTTGATTTGCCTCCCCCTTCAGGATAGAGTTGCAACAGGCTTTCATCTAACAAATAATTAAAACCATAATGACCTTTAACGCCCCTGCTCCTGTTCTCGGCCATAAACTCGTAAATATTTGGGGTGGCAAATTCTTCCAAATAGTCTTTGGCGTTCGAAAGGTCGTCGATTTTTTTACGGAGCGCGGCGTTGGCGCTATTGTGCTTCAATGACTTTTTATACCAGGTCAAGGCTTCCTTTTTGCGGCCAGACTGTTCCAATGCCGTTCCTTTTAATTCCATGGCAACAAAGGAATACGGAAAGTTCTTGAGCATCTGGTCAATATAGGGCAATGACGCTTCATACTTTTTATATTCGTGCAGATAGGCTATATAATCTGAGAGATAGATATTATCATGGGCGACCAGGTCATATCTATTTTCAAACAGGGACAAGGCCTCGTCTTTTCGGTTTTGCTTATTGTAAAAACTGGCCAGGGTCTTCAGGGCGGCGTAATCAAAATAGCTGGCGTTTATGTTTTCAAGCAATTCAATAGCCTTGTCGTCTTCGTTCAAATAGCCCGAGTATATTCCGATATAGGCCTTTACTACGCCCAATTGGTCACGGTGCTTTTCTGTAATTTCCTTTAGACTCTGCTTTACGGCACCCTTATCTTCTTTTCTAATATGCAATAACAATTGGGCCGATTCCTTTAAAACATCCATATCCGTAGAGGCCGAAAAATCGTTTACAAATTTTTCAAACTCAACCAAGGGAAGCTTGAATAATTCACGCGAATCTTCAAATTGGTATACATACGACAAATAATAATTTTCGTCATCGTTTTGAATATTCTTCTGCACCTCTTTGGCCGAGACGTAATCGTTTTCTTTGGAGTAGCTTTCGATCAGGTACTTTCGCAAAAACGAACTTTGCGGGTATGCTGCCAGCAAAGGCTGCAACAAAGCCTTGGCCTCGTTGTACTTTGAATTACGCAAATAGGCGTTGATCAGGCACAGCTTATTCATAAAATCGTTGGGGCTTGCCTCTAATCTCTTCTTAAAAAAAGCTTCTATCGGATGGTCTACCGGTTGCGGGGCGATTCTAGCCAAGGTACTTTTTTGGTAATCGCTCGGCTTGGCGCTATATGTCAAATCACTGATAGGGCGACCTTCTTCGTCGGTAATCCTAACAATAAAATAGGCAATGCCGTTCGTATCCGCATTTTTTACTAAAAGTCGGTTATTGCCTTTGGGAAGGTTGACCAAAACGTTATACGCATCTAAGTCGGTAATGCCATCATTAGTATTCTCATAGATCAGTACATCGTTCAACCAGAGTTTTGAAAAAGACGAGCTGCCCAAGCGCACTACCACCTTTCTATCCGATGGATTATAAATGAATGTTTGGGCATAATTGACCCCTCCTCCGTATTCGCTATGGTTCGAGTAATACTGGTAGGCTTCCTTTTTACGTTCATCGATTTCATACCAGTTTATAAAACCATTGCTGTTGGCATTAAAATCATTTTGGGACACGGCATATTTTTCAGGACCGTATTCCGTGTCAAGTCCACTGCCATTCAAATTTTCAAAACTACCACAGAATTGCCATGCTTTGATCGCGGGTATTTCAGCATTTATTTGATAGTAGGTTTCCCAGTCATCGGAATGTTGGGCCACGGCCGATTTTAGGTACCGAAGCGATTCCTTTACCGTTGGGTTTTGGATCGCATCAAGTTTTAGCTCATTTATGTTCCTTACGTTTTTTCCGTTAAAACCCGTGCTGAGATAGGTATCAAAGAAGAAATTATGGTTCCAAAGGGCATAGAGATAGTATTCGTAATCGGGAAAGGAACTGACTTTTTCTATAAAGCCTTCATCATTGGCGAAGATGCCGTTCTCGTTCTTAATAATTTCCCTAGTGAGTATTTCTTGTAGGGTTTTCTGTTTCTTCTTTTCGAACTTTGAGAGTGCCTCAGACTGCCGATTTTGAAAGAGGTATTGCCAATGGGTTTCCAATTTGGTGTTTTCTTGGCCTTGGACGGAAAAAACGGACAGGGCACAAACTACGAGCAAAATGCGAAGAAATCTCATGGCAGAGGCAGGTTTTGTTGGGTTTGGATAGATGATAACGCAGGTTTCCCATAATTGGTATACGTGATATGGAAAACTAGATGTAACCACTAAACCCGCTAAATTAGGAGCACCGACCCATCGGCCAAAACACAATAAGAGCGAACAACCAGCGTTGATTCATAAGATGTTGCCCATACATCTACACTAATCAGGAGTCCCAAATCACTCCCTAAACCTGCCATTATGAAAAAGTACTTTGTATACCTACTATGCACTGTTTTCGCGTCGATGACCCTAAGTTGCTCAAAAGACGAAAAGGAACCCGACCTTATAAACGGAGAGGCCAAAATATCGAATGAAACCGGACTATCATTTGTAAACTCGCAAGGCTTCACTGCCGACCATGTGACCTTCAAGCTAAGGCATGGCACCAATGCCGAAAAAGAATACGGACAAAGTCTCGATACATACAGTTATACCGAGCTAGAGGAAGGAGCGCGGACCATTTACCAAATAAAGGTATTTGCGGAAGGCGAAGAAATCCCCTATAGCGCCTACACCATTGATGCCGAAGGCAATAAAAAAGAAATCAAATCGACCTCTATTGTCGAGATCAAGAAAAACGCGGTGTTTAAAATTTTCTTGGAGGAAGCGCTTTAGAACGCTTCCCCTGTTTTTTTTATGAGGTTACAGAATATTTTCTTTCATCTTGCCCCATGCCCTTA
Source organism: Zobellia sp. OII3 (assembly GCF_002211465.1). Taxonomy (NCBI): domain Bacteria; kingdom Pseudomonadati; phylum Bacteroidota; class Flavobacteriia; order Flavobacteriales; family Flavobacteriaceae; genus Zobellia; species Zobellia sp. OII3. Next base: position 773,391 of record NZ_MWRZ01000001.1, read on the forward strand.
TAAGCAAGATACCGGATACTACGGCTATTCCGGTAAGCCATAGTGCGGACTCGGTTCTTCCATAGATCCAATAACCCGTCGCGAACATAATGGTATAGATCAACACACAACCAAGAACCATTGCAGTGATACCTTGAGGTACACTCCACTTTTCATTTTCTTTCTTGATGACTTCCCCGTCCACTTCGGCCTCATCTACCACTTTTGCCCATCCTGGACCACCGGGTTGAATACGCTTGTAGAAAGAACGAAGGGTATCTTTCGATTCGGGTTGTGTCATAAAGGTCGCTGTTAACCAAATGGTAGTAGTAAGCACTACCACAAAGGGATACTCGGCCCAATCTGGAAAAACCCCGGTCGTTTCTGCAAACAGTAAAGGACCTAAGGCCGTTGTCTTCAATAATATAGATATAATCCCGGAAGCGAACATAGCGGTAATCTCACTCCATGCATTAATTCGCCACCAGAACCAACGCAAGATAAAAATGAGTCCCGTACCTGCACCAAAAGTCAACAATATATCAAATATCTGTAGTGCGTTTTCAAGGGCCAATGCCAAACCTGCACTGAGAACCATAAGCACCACCGTAGAGATTCTTCCCACGGCCACCATTTGCTTTTCCGTAGCATTAGGATTTACCTGTTGCTTATAAAAATCAAACACAATATAGGAGGACCCCCAGTTTAGCTGGGTTGAAATGGTACTCATATAAGCCGCGATCAAGGAAGCCAGAACCACCCCAAGGAGTCCGCTCGGCAATTTGGTCAACATAGCGGAATATGCCAAATCTTGCCCCAACTTGTCTTCGGCAATATTCGGGAAGGCTTCGTGGATACTGGCAATATCAGGATATACGACCAATGAGGCCAAGGCTACCAAAATCCAAGGCCAAGGCCTTAGGGCATAGTGCATGATATTAAAAAAGAAAGTGGCACCGATAGCATGGTTCTCATCTTTTGCCGCCAACATACGTTGGGCGATATATCCCCCACCACCGGGTTCCGCACCTGGATACCAAGAGGACCACCATTGTACGGCCAAAGGAATTATAAAGAGGGTTATCAACGCCTTTCTATTGCTAAAGTCAGGTACGATATCAAGCTTGTTCATTACATTTTCGTGGGCCATCAATGCCTCGATACCGCCTACTTCGGGAATGTTCACCAAATAATACGCGGCGCCTATTGCTCCTGCCATAGCCACGAAGAACAAAAGAAAATCGGTATAAACCACTCCTTTAAAACCACCTAGGGCGCTAAAAGTAACGGTAATCAAACCCGCTCCGACCACGGTTTCCCATGGTTCCAAGCCTAGCATAATACCCCCGATCTTAATGGCCGCCAAGGTAACCGAAGCCATTGTGATTATATTAAAAAGGGCCCCTAAATAAATGGCCCTAAACTTTCTCAAAAAACTAGCGGGTTTACCACCATAACGCATTTCATAAAACTCTAAATCGGTATTGACATTTGACCTACGCCAAAGTTTAGCATAGACAAAAACCGTTAAAAGCCCCGTAATCAAAAACGCCCACCAGACCCAGTTGCCCGACACGCCATTGGTTCTAACGATATCGGTCACCAAATTGGGTGTATCGGTAGAAAAGGTAGTCGCAACCATTGACAGCCCCAACAACCACCAAGGCATGGTTCGTCCCGAAAGAAAAAATTCCGAAGAATCTTTACCCGACTTTTTAGAAACATAAAAACCTATACCAAGAACAATTGTAAAAAAAACAATGATAAAACTGTAGTCTAATGTAGATAACTCCATTAATAATTAAGGGTTTTCGGTGAATCGTTAAAGATATTGTTTTTTTAGAATACTTTTGCTGTTTATCAATCAAACCTCTTCTTGTGTTTTTAACCACTTCTTTCGACATTACGCTTACCGCTTGGGCCCTTGCATTTACGGCCGCCATCGTTATCGGACTCTCAAAGGCTGGTATTAAGGGAATTGCAATCGTTAATGTAACCCTTATGGCCCTTGCCTTTAGCGCCAAGGCATCTACGGGCATCGTAGTTCCGCTACTGGTCGTGGGCGATATTTTTGCCGTCATTTATTACAACCGCCACACCAGATGGTCACATATCGTGAAGTTCTTGCCGTGGATCCTGGTCGGTATCGTTTGCGGCGTATTAATTGGAAACGACTTGGATGAAGCCGTATTTAAAATTGCCATGGCCATTATCATCTTGGTCAGCGTCATTATGATGTATTGGTGGGACAGGCGTAAATCGAAATCCGTACCAACGCATTGGCTCTTTGCGGGCCTTGTAGGAACCGTTGCCGGCATCACTACCATGATCGGTAATTTAGGTGGGGCCTTCAGCAATATCTACTTTTTGGCCATGCGGGTACCCAAAAATGAGTTTATCGGAACGGCCGCTTGGCTATTCCTTATTATCAATGTACTCAAATTACCCCTGCACATCTTTGTTTGGGAGACCATAACCGTTGAAACCCTTTTATTCGACCTGAAACTGATACCGGGTATTATTTTAGGGGTCTTCTTGGGCATACGTTTGGTGAAGATCATTAAAGAGGATTTCTACCGAAAGATGATTTTGGTACTTACGGCCCTTGGGGCCATAATGATCCTGATACGCTAATACGGTTTAACGATTTCGGCTTCATTCTACCCTTAAAAGCATATCGCCTACGCTTTTTCAAATTTAAATTGATATCAAGCTGGCAGAATTGTATATTGAACTCGTCTTTTTTGCTGGGATGGTCGTATATATTTATCATTACGGGCGTAAACCACTTAAGTTCAGTACAATTTTCTGTTAAAAGCGACCAAGACCCGGCCAAAACCATACTAAAAGTATACGCTGATGCGTTCGCTACTTATACGAAGACCCATCGCGGGCAGATTTTAAGGGGCAAATACCGACGAACACCTATAATTCCCAATTATAGGGGACGGTAAATTTTTATAGCAATGAAACAACTTTTTACATATATAGGCTTGCTATTGTTTGCTGTATCGTGCAGCTCCATAGGCGTAGCCCGAAAATCAAATAAAAAAGGGAAGGTCGAAAGCTTTGCCTCGACCAGTGCCAAGGCCTATGACCGCTTGATTACCAGTGAAGCCGATACCAACAACGGACTTTTTGATGTTCACAAAATAGGGGACAAGTATTATTTTGAAATACCCGATAGTCTTTTCAAACGTGAGATGCTGGTCGTGACCCGATTCATAAAAACCCCTTCAGGTGCGGGAAACTACGGTGGTGAAAAAATTTCAGAGAACACCATTACCTTTGAAAGGGGACCTTCAAACAATATTTTTCTTCGTATTTCTACCTTGGTAAGCGCTGCCAGTGAAGACGATGCCATATCAAAGGCGGTCAACAATTCCAACATTACCCCCATTCTTGAAGCCTTCCCGATTAAGGCGACCAATGAAGACCGACAATCGCATGTAATAGAGGTTACCGATTTCATCAATAGCGAAAATCCGCTCTTGGCCCTTAGTAGTGACCAAAAAGACGATTACAAGCTTACCTCGCTTGAAAAAGACAAATCATATATAAAGGAAATCAATTCATTTCCCGTAAATACGGAAATCAAGACCGTTAAGACCTATAAGGCCAAATCGGGTTCCAATAAAAGAAAGGAACTTCCTGCGGCCATTCTTGCAGGAGTCGTCACCTTGGAAATCAACAACTCTTTTATCTTGCTTCCGAAGGAGCCCATGAGAAAAAGACTGTACGATGCCCGCGTAGGCTATTTTGCCAGTTCGTACTTGGAATACGGCGACGACCAGCAACAGGTCGACCGCAATACCTACATTCACAGATGGAGACTAGAACCCAAGCCTGAAGATTCATTGAAATGGAAGCGCGGCGAATTGGTAGAGCCGAAAAAACCGATCGTTTATTATATCGACCCGGCCACCCCTAAGAAGTGGAGGCCTTTCCTGATACAAGGAATCAACGATTGGCAAGTGGCTTTCGAGCAGGCCGGATTTAAAAACGCCATCATCGGCAAACCTTGGCCAGAGAACGACAAAAGCATGAGCCTGGAAGATTCCCGCTTTTCCGTTTTACGCTATTTTGCCTCTCCTTCCAAAAATGCATACGGCCCCAATATTGTCGACCCCAGAAGCGGTGAAATATTAGAGAGCCATATTGGGTGGTACCACAACCTGATGAGCCTATTGCACAGTTGGTACATGGTTCAGGCAGGTGCCGTAGACGAGCGCGCAAGAAAAATGGAATACGACACCGAACTTATGGGAAACCTTATCCGTTTTGTCGCTTCCCACGAGGTCGGACATACGTTAGGATTGAGACACAATATGGGCGCCAGCTCGGCAACGCCCGTAGAGAAATTACGAGATGCGGAATTTTTACGTAAGAACGGACATACCAGTTCGATCATGGACTATGCCCGTTTCAATTACGTAGCGCAACCTGAAGACAGTATTCCTGCGGAAGATCTAATGCCCCGCATCGGCGATTACGATAAATGGGCCATACAATGGGGCTATTCAAGGTTTGCGGATGATTTGTCGTTAAAGGAAGAAAAAGAACTTTTGAGCCAAATGGTAGTCGACAGTGTTTCGGCCAACCCAAGACTTTGGTTCGGTGGCGAAGGCCGTGATTTCGACCCTAGGTCACAGACCGAAGACCTTGGTGACGATGCCATGCAAGCCAGTATGTACGGCATTCTGAACTTACAGCGTATTGCGCCCTATCTAAAAAAATGGACGCAGGAAAAAAGTAGCGATGACTACGCCAACCTCGATCAAATCTATAAGGACCTCGTAGGGCAGTATAGCGATTATATTTTTCACGTAGCGAAAAACATTGGGGGCATCTATGTTACCCCGAAGACCATGGGTGAAGAAGGAGAAGTCTACCGTCCGGTTGAAAAGCAAAAGCAAAAACAGGCCTTGGTGTTTTTGAGCAATTATATCTTTAAGGAACCGAAATGGTTGTTGCGGAACGATATATTGAACGCCATTCAGTCTCCCCAATCGAAAGAATCGGTAACCAAGACCATGGAAAGCGTCATGATGAACCTTTTGGGCGGCAGCCGTTTGAGCCGAATGACCTTTATTGCCGAGCGCTACGAAGACGAAGACCCCTATCATCCCCAGGAATATATGGATGATTTGAACCAGTTGGTCTGGGGGGATATGAACGTTTTCTATCAAACCAACGCCTACCGTAGAAAACTGCAAAAATCATACGTTTCCAACCTTATTACCCTTTACAAACCCGATGAAGCGGAAGGTCTGGTCGAAGGTATCTTGGCCAAATTATCGGAAGGTTACACCGCCAATACCGACGTACGTTCCTTGGCCCTTGACAACCTTATCAACCTGCAAAGCAAAATAAAGCGAACCATCCCGGTAATGACCGATAGGCTGACCATTGCCCATTTGAACTATTTGAAAAGGGAAATCGAATCGGTAGTCGGAGAAACCAAGGATGTAGACCCCTTGTTTATTCCTTTTCGAAGAGATTATTCCATTCAAGAGACCAAGGAAAAATAGTCGATTACCAATTTATTTTTCCCAAGCCCGGGACATCGGACGGGTATAACACCCCTTTTTCCAGTAAGAACAAGCCTTTAAAAGGGTCATCTACCACATCTAAATGCCCGTCTAGATCGGCGTAACCTATGTTGGGTCGGGAGAGTGCAAAATGAAGTCCTGCCGAAATTCCCAAGGCACATTCGTCGTTACAGCCCACCATGGTTTCAATACCTGCCGATTTGGCTACGGAATTGATGTGCATTCCCTCAAAAATGCCCCCTACCTTCATCAACTTGATATTTACCATATCTACCCTTTCATTCTGGGCCAGCCGGAATACATCGGTCAGGGTTTTTAAACTTTCATCGGCCATTAGCGGAATGTCGATCTGATCCATGACCTGACCTAGGCGTTCTTCCCTTTCCTGCTTCGTTGGCTGTTCAAAAATTTCGATCCCTATTTGGCTGGTCGCCTTTACAAATGCCACCGAATCTACTACCGAATACCCTTGGTTTCCATCGAAGCGAAAAGTCACCTCGGGAAATTTTTCGTGTAACAAGGTCATTTTTTCAATGTCTTCCGCTAAGCTATGTCCTCCTTTAACTTTAAGGATAGAAAAACCCTGTTGCACAAACTCCTTGGCCTGCGCCATGGTCTCTCCCAAAGATAATATACCAATCGTTATACTTGTTGGAATGCTCTGTCGGTAACCGCCTAGAAACTTATACAGTGGCACATCGGCCTTCTTTGAAACGACATCGAAAAGCGCCATATCTACCATGGCCAAAGAAGATGACTTGCGCCCTAAGAGCTTTTTAAGGTCTTTAAGAATAAAGGCGTAGGTAAAAGGGTCCTTGCCTTTTAAATAAGGAAGGATAATGTCTTTTAAGGCCGCCTCTACTTCTTTAGGATGCTCTCCCGTCACTATCTTATCGGGAGCTCCACAACCGTAGCCAACAATGGCCGTATCGGTCTCTATTTTAAGGATAAAATTTACCGTATGATCAATGGTTTCGTAAGCAATGGTATAGGGAATGGAGAGCTTAAGGTCAAGTCGCTCGTAAGATACATTGGTTATTTTCATATCATTCTTTCCTTTACCAAGGCCACCAATTCTTTGGTGCCATATTTCAAGACATCAAAGGCAGGGAGTTTTGTTTCTAAGGTAATTTGTTTGCACGCCTCTAAAATCTCATCTTCCTCCATTTCTTCATGGTTTACGGTAATGGCTATTACCTTTTTGCCCGAAATCACTTCAATGGCATTGATCTGTTCGGTCAAGGAGTGCATTTTATAGCCTGGAAACCCATCATATTCCAATCGCTTTGGGGCGTGTTGCAATATGACATAATCAGGCCTTCCCGCTGCCAAAATCTCAAAACCACCTGGGTAGGCCGGGTTCATAAGACTTCCCTGACCCTCAATAACGATAACATCGGGGTCTTCATTTTTATACGCGCTCACAACGGCATGTTCAATCTCACCCGAGACAAAATCGTTGATGCAGCTGTCCATTACCATACTGTATTTTGCCCCTTGCATCCAAGCGGTCTGCCCGGTCCCTATCATTTCTGCCTTCTGACCGGCATCCCTTAGACCGTGGACCAATAACCAAGCCGTAGTGCGTTTTCCCAGTGCGGAATCCGTTCCTAAAATGGCTAGTTTCAGACAATCTACCTTTTCTATTTCCCCTGTAAAAAAATGGAGTTTATCCCTATCCGGTGTTTTACGTACATCACGTACCCGACAATTATGTTTAGCGGCGATTGCCATCAATGCGGTATCGTTGGTCAAAAAGTCGTGCAGTCCGCTATCTACATTCCAGCCCATTTCCAAGGCTTTGGAAATGGTAGCCTTTGCTTCTTGTGGCAATCTTCCGCCATCGGGAGCCAAACCGATAACCAGCGACCCAGGGGTATTTCCCGAAGCGCCCAAGGTTTCAATGGCGTCGTCTATCGTTGCAAAAATGGGAATACCATTGGCTTTTCCATCAAGTACTTCGCCCGCATCCCTTGAAGCGTAATTTGCATCCAATACGCCCACAATATCGTAACGTTCGGTAAAACGAACCAAGCCGTGTGCAGTTTTTCCATTAGGGGTATTGAAAGCCCCATCGCAATACACCAGGGCCTTTCCATCAATTGATTTTTTCATTCTCTTCGTATTAATTTTTTGCTGTCAGCACCGCAACAAAACGGTCTGGCTCAAAATTCATTTTTTCATCAAGTTCCAGCAATGCTATAAGTCCTGCAGTTGATGCCGGTAAAATGCGAAAACCCTCTTTCTTGGCCAATAAAGCCGTCATGTCCTTTAATTTTTTATCACTGATATTGTAGGCTTCGCCATCGGATTCCCTTAAGGCATACAGCGCTTCCTCCCCATCAAAACTGTGCCAGTTGATGAGCGGCTCATTGTATTTGGTCTCTTTAATCGTATCGGGATTCAAATCCTTGCAATGGTCCAATCCCTGCAAAAACGATTGAATAATCGGGTTTTTTCTAGAGGATGAGGCCGCTACCATTTTGGGTATTCTAGAAGTTTTCCCTCTCTTGTACAAACTAACGAAACCACGATAGATTCCTGCGAACAAGGTTCCGTTGGAAACGGGAACGGCACAATACTTGGGCGCATCTCCCAAATCTTCGAAAATTTCCGTCGCAATCTGGGAGTATGCACTAATCTGTAAAGGCGTATTCGCCCCGCCCGGGTTGGCATCGTACCAATCATGGGTTTTTGCCAATTCACTGCTTTCCTTTACCACGTCTTCATAACTGCCCGGCCTACGAACGATCTCTGCCCCCAGTAATTCCATCTCCACCACACGATCGGTATGAAAACTCTCGGGAATATAAATTCTACAAGCAATACCCGCCAAGTTAGCCGCCAAGGCCACCGCAACCCCGTAGTTGCCGCAAGTAGCCAAAGACACCATTTCAAACTCCCTTCGGAGGGCATCGTAGATTTGTGCAAAAGCAATTCGGTCTTTTTGGGTGCCGGTAGGATTATCACCTTCGTACTTGATATAAAGCTGGCGAATATCAAACTCACGCTCGAAGGCTTTGGCACGATGTAGGCCCGTATCGCCGACCTCGAGATTTATAATATCTTCATACGACTCCAAACGATCAACTAGCGAATTCCTTTTGTCCCTAACAAATTCACTTAGTTTTTTGGTCTCGGAAGACACCTTGTTTTCTGCGGTTTTCACCCCGTCCCTTAAATCCATTTTTACAGTTTGATGTGGGCAAATACCCTATCAAATGTAATATGTTTTTGGTCACGATGTAAAAAATAATTTTAAAATTACACGTCTGAAAATCAATCTTCTACACCAAACTTCTCCATTGTAGTGAGTTCAGGAGAACCTCCTCTACTTCCACATCCTGAAGCTATATATAAATCATCTTTAAAAAGCACTAAGCCACTACCGTGTCTGCCCTCTACCATAGTGGGAAGCGTATGCCATTTATGTGTGTTCAAATCCAAAACCTCAACTTCAGCATGTGCTTTTTCCTGCGTTGTAGATTCACCTCCAACAACTATCAATTCATTATTATAAAGTGCAGCGGCATTGCCTGCTCTCGGAGTAGGAATATGTTCCGGTAAAGTCTCCCAAGTGTCACTTTTTATATCATAGACATCAACCTCGCCTATGGTGCCCCCAAAAACAGAATTCGGATCAATACCCGAATTCCTCCCAGCAGGGACATAAATTTTTCCATCCGCTAAAACCGCCTGAAAATGATCCCTTGCACGAGGGGCATCTGCCAGTACTTCCCATTCACCCGTACTGGGGTCGTAACGGTCCAACCATTTTTTATGGTCTCCTATATGGCCGTTCTTTATTCCGCAGGAAATATAAATTTTGCCTTCGTACAGTACATTTCCCGTAGAACCCCGTCTTCTTTCCTCAGGAATTTCATCCCCTTTCGACCATTTGTCCGTGGCCGGGTCATAGATATAGATATGCTCCGTGGGGGTTTCTGCAGGATATTTGCCTGTTAAAGCCGCAATTAGGTATATTTTATTTTGATAGGTTACGGGTTGAAAATGATGAATTTCAATAGGTGGTTTTGCTCCTTCCGACCATGTCTGGGTCTTTGTATCATATATGCTCACAGGACGAATATCCCTTCCTCCCAATAAATAGAATTTATCACCTACCCTCACAAATGCCGCCTCATGGCGTGCCACGGGCTTACTACCATCTACGGACGCAACTTGCTCCCATTTCATAGTGGGCTTCTGAATGGTTATCTGATCTACCGGATCTGCTACTTCCGTTTTTTTATCGGAATGGTTCTTACAGGCCGTGAATAGTAGAACACAACCCCATAAGACCATATATTTTTTGTTCATTTGGAATGATGTTTAGGTTTATCCAAATGTAGCAAAAATCAGCTTGAGAATTTTAGTTCGGCTTTTTCAAATTGAGATTTAGGAGCTTCACAGACCGAGCAAACATAGGTTTCAGGCAAATCTTCAAACGCCGTACCTACAGGAATTCCGGCTATTGAATCGCCATAGAGGGGGTCGTAGACCGTAAAGCACGATTGACATTGATGAATAGTCTTTGTCTCTTGCTCTATAGCCTTTTTTGGCGCTTCAGTTTTTTCTACCTCTCTACCTAGTTGGTCAAAATACTTTTTACTGAGTTCCATCAACAGACCTGGCAACTCGATTTTATCTACATCTTGGGCGTAGGCCAAATATTTTTGGGTATTGGGGTCAAAATTTTCAAAGTGGAGTACGTTGTACGTGGGGCGCACGTCAAAGTCTTTTACAATCGTAGGCGAACTGTTTTTTTCGATTATGACCGATGCAAAATGAGACCGCTTGCCCACATCGTTGCTAATGCCAAACGTTAGTCCGTATGTACTAATATCGTTCTGGTCAAAACTACGTACCAAGAACTTTTTGAGTTCCAAAGCCTCATTATCGTCTACAGGAAGGTGCCAATTCATTTCCAACTGCGAATGCCTCACATTTATCCCCCATTGCCCCAAAAACCGTTCTAATGCCTGCCTGCTCTGTTTTTGTATCCCTTTTACGATGAACGATTTCCATGGGGTAATACAAATCTTCCCTATGCTATTGTCAAGGCAAAATCCACAAAATTCCTTAAGGAAGGAAAGATCATATCTGTTGTTTCGCCAATACAGGCCCAACCAATATTGATCAAGTCCCATACGGTTCATACCTTCATAATAAGGGAAGGTCAGGTAGGGAACTTTTAGCTCTTTTTCTATGGTCTTGTTGTTGGTATCCAGGTTTCTGTTCAGGACAAAAAACAGTTCTTCTACATCTTGAATATCTTCGTAAATACGTTCAATGGTCTTGGAAACGGCAGTAATATCCCAACTATATATCAAAACAGGATAATAGGCCGCTTTTTCCCAATGGGGCAGTTTAACGTTCAAATACCAATAGTCTTCGTTCTCCGAAGCTATAAAATTCAGGTTACCACTAAAGAGCGGAACCAATCTTTGTTTGGGGTCGGTGATATTTATTTTTAGTTTGGGCAGAAAATCAAACCCCTCTAAAATATAGAGATAGGTAGAACCTTTTAACCAATGGGTCATATCAAAAATATCGGCAGAAACATACGAGCTTACGATATTCTGGTATAGCCTTTCGGTAATGATATTGGTGTTGAACTTTGATATATGCTCCAACTGGCCTTCTTCTACACCCTTTAGCGGAAAGAGCAAATCTTGTCTTGACCCGAAGTAGACTTCGCTCAGTCCGGCAGTTTCCAACAGACCAATAATATCCTTAAGCTCCCCTGGTGAGGTAACCCCTCCTTTTATCAATATACGGTGCAGATCATCGTTCATAATCCCGATTTTTTAATTTGCTAATTGTAGTTGTTTGTTCATTATGGCCTTTACTTCCGGTTTACAGCTACCACAGCCTAATCCTGCCCCGGTTTCCGAACACAATGCGTTAAATTCGGAGCAACCACCGGCTATAGCATCAATAATATTGCCTTCACCCACTTGGCTGCAAGAACAGACCATTTTTCCTTTTAAAGGAATAGTGGTCGTTGCTCCCCTAAGCAACTCGTTTCGCTTCTCCGATAGTTCAATTTCTTCCTCTATCAGACGTTTAAACTCGGCGAACTCATTCTTATCGCCCATTAATATGGCTCCTTTTAACGTATCGTCTTTAACGATGCATTTTTTGTAGAAGCGCTTGCTGACATCCATCAAAATAATCTCTTCGTAACTACTATCTCCCGAAGGTGCATTTACCATACCGATACTACAGAGGTCAAGATTTTCGAACTTCAGGATATTCATAAGGACGGAGCCGTTATAAATGCTGCCATAATCGCCTAAAATATAGTTGGCGGCAATATCTGCCTGTTGTTCCGCAGCCGATGTTATTCCGAAAAGCGAGTTATTGAACTCCGCTATTTCACCCAAGGCAAAAATAGATGGGTCGCTGGTCTGTAAGTATGAATTGACAATTACCCCACGTCTGGTATTCAAATCGGCTTTTTTTGCCAATTCAATATTGGGCCTTGTTCCTATAGCGTAAACAATGGCATTACATTGAATGGTTCTTCCTGTTTTTAGGTTCACCAGTAAGCGAAACGGATTCTCTTTTTCCTCAAAAACAGTACTTACCTCACTATCAAAATACAGGTTGATGTTTCTTTCGAAAACATCTTCGGCCAAAAGACGACTAGCCACACTATCCAACTGACGTTCCATAAGGCGTGGTGCCCTTTGTACGATGCTTATATTGATGTCTATCTTTTTAAGTGCGGCGGCCAACTCCAAACCTAGCAAACCGCCACCGACAATCACTACATGTTGTTCGTTTGCCGGAAGTCCTGTTTTTTGTAGGTATTGCTTCAATTTATCGGCATCGCCGCGTTCACGCATGGTAAAACGACCGGGAAGGTCTATTTGTACCTCACTGGGCACAAAGGCACGGCTTCCTGTGGCCATTATGAGCAAATCATACGAATGAATCAATCCGTCACTATCGGTAACCTGCTTCATCGATGTATTTACATCACTGATTCCAATCCCTGAGTGCAAGTTCACGTTCAGCTTTTGTAATTCTCCTGACTTTAGCTTTTCCAAAGCTTCCCAAGAAAGCTCATCACTTACATATTCAGGCAACAGAACCCGATTGTAAAAAGGGTCTTTCTCCTTGGAAAACACATGCAATTCGTCCTTTTTATTTTTTTCCCGATACGACTGAATAAAACGATACGCGGCCGCACCGGCCCCGACAACAATGATTTTCTGAACAGGTTTTACAAACTTCTCAACCTGAACGGCACAGTATTTAAAATCGGGTTCTTTGGAGACTGGGTCAACGAGGTCGTTGGTAAGGTTATTGGCCCTACCAAAATCATTGTTCAATACTTTCCCCCAGTGCATCGGCAGAAAAACAACGCGTTCGCGAATATCAAAATTGATCTTTACCTTCACCTGTACTTCGCCCCTTCTACTCTTAATGACCGCGACATCCCCTTCTTTTAACTTTCGCAGATAGGCGTCTACCTTGTTCATCTCTAGGTAGGGTTGCGGAATATGGGTCAGCAAACGTTTTACTTTTCCGGTTTTGGTTCGGGTATGCCATTGATCTCTTACCCTTCCTGTATTCAATACCAAAGGAAAATCAATATCGGTTTCCTCAGATTTATTGTAGAGACTCTGTGGCGCATTAAAGTGGGCCCTTTTATCGTTGGTATGAAAGTTGAAATCCGTAAACAAGCGCGGCGTACCCGGATGGGTTTTGTGGGGAACCGGCCATTGGAAACTTCCTTCATTTTTCAGGCGTTCGTGAGATAGACCCGTAATATCTATGTTGGTACCTTTGGTCAAAAGACAGTGCTCGTCATACACTTCGCTAGCATTGTTATAATCAAAACCTTCGTAACCCATGGCCTGGGCAAAGCGCCAAAGAATTTCGGCGTCGGGCAAGGCCTCTCCCGGAGCATCGATAACTTTGGGCAAATAACTGATGCGCCTTTCAGAATTCGTCATGGTACCTTCCTTTTCCAACCAGCCTGCCGCAGGCAATAGAAGATCGGCAAATTTTGTGGTTTCGGAATTATGACTAATATCTTGAACGACTACAAATGCCGCGTTTTTGAGAGCTTTTTCAACCTTCTTTACGTTGGGCATACTCACTGCGGGATTCGTACAAATAATCCAAATTGCCTTTAATTTCCCGCTCTCTAGGGCATCGAACATTTCCGTAGCGGTATAGCCCGGTTCGGATTTGATTTCCTTCCCTCCCCAAAAATCGGAGACTTCCTTCCGGTGCTGCGGATTGCCCAAATCTTTATGCGCTGCCAAAAGGCTTGCCATGCCCCCTACTTCACGACCGCCCATAGCGTTGGGCTGGCCTGTTAGCGAAAATGGCCCACAACCAGGTTTTCCTATTTGTCCCGTTAACAAGGACAGGTTCAACAAAGACACGTTTTTTGACACCCCGATCACGCTTTGATTGAGTCCCATCGTCCACATGCTTATAAACCTATTGGCATCGCCAATATACTGGGCCGCCTTTCGGATATCGGCAACGGGCACTCCACATTTTTCGGCCGCTTGGCGAAGTGAAAGCGTAAAGGCACTCTCTTTACACGCATCGAAATTGGAGGTATGTTTTTTAATGAAATTCTTATCTATTTTTTTCTTTTCGATGAGCCATCTCGCTATGGCATTGAAAAGAATGACATCGGTACCCGGAAGGATTTGTAAATGCAAATCGGCCGAGGCACAAGTCTGTGTTTTTCGGGGGTCTACAACTATAATCTTTACGTTGGGGTTCTCTTCTTTATGTTTCTCCAGGCGTCTATAAAGAATAGGGTGGCACCAGGCGGGGTTGGCTCCGGCGATCAAAAAACAATCGGCCAGTTCTATATCTTCATAGGAAATGGGTACGGAGTCTTCGCCCAAGGCTTTTTTATAGCCCACAACCGCAGAACTCATACATAGGCGACTGTTGGTATCTACATTGTTCGTTCCTATAAAGCCCTTGGTAATCTTATTCACCAAATAGTATTCTTCGGTAAGGCATTGCCCTGACACGTAGAAACCGACACTATCGGGTCCGTGTTTGGCAATGATACTTTTAAAAACGGCGGCGGCACGCTCAAAAGCCGTATCCCAGCTTACTTTTTGCAGGGGATGGTTCCTACTCCATCGCATTTCCGGATGCATAATCCGGTCACTGGTATCTTGGGCAACATAATTCAGGTTTCTCCCCTTAGAGCAGAGCATGCCCTTATTGGAAGGATATTCCGGATCACCGTCTACCTCTATCTTTCCTTTATGGTCTACATCTACCAGTATACCGCAACCTACGCCACAGTAGGAACAAACGGTCTTATGTGTTTTCTTTTTTAACATTGCTTTTTCCTTTCTGGTACCAAGCACCAAAATTCGATACAGCAAGTTAGAAAATTACGTATTTATACGTAGTGTTTTTTTCGTAATAGTTTGAGGTTTTAATCGTACATCAACAAAAAAAGCCGCTTTTCACTAGTTTTCGATCAATGGCACAAGATGCGGCCCCAACATGGAGGAACTTCAACATAAAGTCCTGTTTTGTCAGACGTAAGGCTATATTCCGGACTGAGCAAATCCGTAAGGACCATTGCTGACGGTTCCTTAAAGGGGATGTGTATACGTGCCGACCTGTTCGAAGCATTAACGACGACCACGACCGTCTTGTTATCACTTTTTCTAGAGAAAGCATAGTATTGCCCGGTGACCAACAAAGTCTGGTAGGAGCCTTTAACCAAGGCTTCGCTACTTTTACGTGCCGCTATAAATTGCTTTATGGCCCCTAATAATTTTGGATGCTTGGCCAGCTTCCCGAGGTCATTCCGTTTTACCGATGGACGCAATAATTCATCACTATGGAGAGATTTCCTCCCTTCAAAGCCCCACTCGCTTCCGTAGTAAATAGCTGGTATTCCTGGCAACGTAAACAGTAGAAGGTACAATGGAAATAAATGCTCAGGTTTCTTCAAGCTACTGGCGGCCCGGTCAACATCGTGATTGTCTACAAAGGAATAGAGGGCCCGATTTTTATAAACTCCCTTAGGACCGAAATCTTCTTCCACCGTTTCGGATATTTTACCGAAATCCTTTAGATTGAAGCTTTCATAAATAGGGGTATGATAATCATAATTGGTAACGGAATCTAACATAAAGGGATTTACCCACCGATTGTAATCGCCATGTACCACCTCTCCCATTAACCAGAAGTTGGGGTTTTCCCTTTTACAAAAAAGGGCCAGTTCTTTCATAAAGTCGAAATCCAATACATCTGCAGTGTCCAAACGCAGGCCATCGATCTTATAGGTGTCTATCCACTTTTTAACGGCCCCAAAGAGGTAGTCACGCACTTCCTTGTTGGCAAGGTTCAATTTTACCAATTCATAGTGACCTGCCCAAGTATCATAGATAAAGGGATCTTTTAGGGGACTACGTTTCCTAAAATTCACATTTGAAAACCATTCGGTATATTTTGAGTGCTTCCCCCATTCCTGAAGGTCTTTAAAAGCGAAGAAATCCCTTCCCACATGGTTGAACACGCCGTCCAAAACCACTTGTATACCCAACTCATGGGCCCTCTCTACGAAAGCGATTAACGCAGTATCGTCGCCCAATCTACGGTCAACCTTATAATAGTCCGTAGTATCGTAGCCATGGGTTGATGATTCAAACACCGGACCGATATAAAGTGCGTTGCACCCTAGATCTACCATATGCTCCAGCCATATATGAAGCTCCGAAAACCGATTAACCGGAGCGGCCGTGAAATTATTGCTTCTATCAGCACCGAGAAGCCCTAAGGGATAAATATGATAAAAAATGGCGCAATCCATATTCGGCAAGACTACTGGGCAAGTTTAAAACAGCGGTACTATACCAAATTATACTGCTGCGCTTTTTTTGAAAGGTCGATGAGATTCTTGACTTCCATTTTACGCATCAGGTTAAAGCGGTGGGTTTCTACAGTACGCTTACTGTTCTTTAGTTTTTCGGAAATCTGTTTGTTCGTTAAACCGGATAACACCAACTCCAACACCTGAAGCTCTTTGTTGGTCAGGTCAAACGGATTGCTGGTCGGCGTCGCCTTTTTAGGACGTTCAACTGCCGGGGCCGTAGAACTCAACAAACTATTGACCAAAACATTTGAAATATCGCCACTATAGTATTTACCTCCTTCACGCACCGTATGAATGGCCTTGATGAATTCCGTTTTACCCGTATCCTTCAAGAGGTATCCGCGTGCGCCAGCTTTCACTGATTGTAAAATATACTCTTCAGAGTCGTGCATGGAAAGAATAATACACTTTACGGGCGAATTTTGGGCACTTAGTTTTTCAACGGCCTCTATACCGGTCATCCGTGGCATTCGGATATCGATGATCAACAGGTCCGGCTTTTTTTTATTCACCATTTCAATCGCTTCGATACCGTCGGAAGCTTCACTGATAACCTTTAAATCAGATTCACTTTCCAGTAAAGCCCTAATGCCGTCTCGAACCAAAGAATGGTCGTCCGCTAAAATGATACTTGTTGTTTGGTCCAAAATATGCGTAATTATACGTACAAATATAATTGGTTTTTTATAAAGAGCGATGCACAAGCCATTATACCTGGCCTCGATCCATTTAAAAACAAAAGAACCGCTACAACAAAAAGGTCGTAACGGCCCTATCGAAGCATCTTTATAAATATGAACTATTCTTTTGCCGTGTTTAAGAACTTAGGTTTCATGGTCAATTGCACCCATGCCCAGTTTTGAACACTAGCGGCAGCATCTTCGGTAATTCCCTTTAATTCGTACATGCCATCACTAGCAAACATTTGCGAATACCCTATGGCCAATCCGTATCCTTTGAAGTTTTTGGCAAAAACCAAGTCAACTTCGGTGCCAAGTGATTTTTCACCACTTCCCAATTCTTGTTCCCCACTAAAATTCAAGACTTTCACCAATAAGCTAGAAGTTTCACCTAATGCAAATTTGGCACTAGCATGAATATCTGTAAGTCCTATTGAGTTGGCATGATTACCTACGTAGAAATAATCCATAAACCCATTGAATTTATGATTGGTTCCGTATAATGGAAAGAAAGCTTCTGTCTTATCTGTGGTGCTTGCATCGTTTCCGCTAATAATCTCAGCTCCAAGCCCTAAAGAAACACCTTTTGATACTTTATAGCTTAGGTCTAACCCTAAAAGATATGCCCCGCTAACATCTACACTATTTTGGCGCTCCCCGGTTTGCAAATACCCATTAAATGCAGCTCCAAAACTTCCTTTTTTATAGTCTAAATGCGTACCTAAAGTAATTAAATTGCTAACACCATCCGCTACAAGTGCATCTGCTTCGCCTGTAAAATTCTGGAAACCGTTGTTCAATATGAGACCGCTAATAGAAAAGGCTTCCCCTTTACGTTTTAAGTACAAGTACTGCATACTTTTATACGAGAAGAATCCCGTGGTATTATAAGCCGTACCTGCAGACTGAAATCCTCCCGGATTTGCAGTGGTAGCCGTAAAATCTTGATTAAAAGCCAGACCAAGATCTATCATTAACTTTCCTTTACTGTACTTTAACAAAGCTGCATCATGATTACGTGCTTGCATAGCCCAGTCCACTCCTCCAAGAATTCTTTGGTCATCATACACAAGCATTTGGCGACCTATTTTTGTAGAGAACCCTTCACTTAATTTGATATCTGCCCATGCTTGAAAAACAGAAAACGAATTATTACTGTCCTCAGGTTTTAATTGTCTGTTTTCTCCCCAAACCATAACGTCTTGAAGACTCATATAAAATTTAAACGCTTCCGTTTGATAGCCCGCGTTCAAACGTAATCGCGTAGCGATTCCAAAGCCCGCATCTGCAGCATCTGGAATAATACTACCGAAACCATTACGGTATTCGGTACGGGGCTTAAGCTCCCCATCGAGTTCAAATTGTGCCGTAGCAAACTGAATCGATAGGGCTAGTAGGGTTATTAATGTGTACTGTCTTTTCATAATCTAGGTATATTAAAAAAGTTTGTTGTTATGGTTTAATGTTCTAAAAAGTCAATCAAGTGTTTTCTATAGGTGTAGTAGTCGTCATGTTCTAATACCGACTTTCGAGTACGCGGTCTTTCAAATTCGATGTCAAGAATATCCCCGATTTTTGCCCTTGGCCCACTGGTCATCATTACAACGCGATCGGCCAAGAAAATAGCCTCGTCCACATCATGGGTAATCATCACCGCAGTAATTTTCTCTTTGTTCCAGATTTCAATTAAAATATCTTGTAATTCCCCTCGGGTTAAAGAATCAAGCATTCCAAAAGGCTCATCCAACAACAGCACTTTAGGCTTGATTGCAAAAGCTCTTGCAATACCAACACGTTGCTGCATACCTTGTGACAATTCAATAGCTTTTTTATCAAAAGCACCATCAAGGCCTACCTTATGTAAGTAGTATTTGGCAATATCTTTGCGTTGTGCTTTGGTAGCATGAGGAAATACCTGGTTCACGCCTAAAAGCACATTTTCCAAAGCGGTCATCCAAGGCATTAAACTGGGAGATTGAAAAATAACGCCACGATCTGGTCCCGGCCCTTTAACAGGGTTTCCTAGAACGGCAATATTTCCCCCAGAAATAGGATTCAAGCCTGCAATCATAGAAAGCATAGTAGTTTTTCCACAGCCCGAATGCCCGATGATGGTCACAAATTCTTCCTTCATAATCTGAAGGTTTAGATTTTCCAGTACCACATAGTCACCTTTAGGTGTAGGGTACACTTTCTTTAGCTTAGATAAATCAAGCATCACTTTTGAAGGGAATACAATTCCGTTCTGCGTTGTGCCTTTGTTAAGTATGGTTTCTGTGCTCATAGGTTATTTTTTTATTAGGCCACAAAACTTTTAGGTGCTATATCAGGAAGCTCATAGGTTTCGTTAGAAACCGATTTACGTGCCTCACCAATATCCATTAAATATTCTATGATGGCATTTCTAGTCTTTTTGAAATTAGGATTGTCATTCATTGCGGTTTTATCACGAGGTCGTTCAATATCAATTTTAAATTCCGGACCTAAAGTTGCATTGGGACCCGGTTTTAAAGGGATAATTCTATCTGCCATATAAATACCCTCATCCACGTCATTGGTAATCAATAAAGCGGTACGCTTGTCTTGGCTCCAGATATTCAATATTTCATCTTGTAAATTTCCTCGAGTCAAAGCATCTAAAGCGCCTAAAGGCTCATCCATGATTATCATTTCCGGATTCATCGCTAAGGCCCTTGCAACCGCAACACGTTGGCGCATTCCTCCGGATAATTCTTTGGGTCTTTTATTAATGGCCGGTGTTAAACTTACCATCCCCACATAATCCTTTACTCTTTTCATTAGAAAAGCTTTCTTTTCTTTTGGAAATGCCTCCTTAACCGCCATATATACGTTCTGTCCAACGGTTAACCACGGTAACAAAGAGTAGTTCTGAAAAATAACCCCTCGTTCATGACTGGTATCAACTACCGGTTCTCCTTTAAATAAAACCTCGCCACTTGTGGGTTTTAATAGGCCGTTAATTAAGTTTACCAAGGTTGTTTTTCCACTGCCAGTAAAACCTACAATGGCTACAAACTCCCCTTCTTCTATAGAAAGGTTAATGTTGGATAATACATCCGTTCTGTTATCTCCTTCTCCGTAGGATTTGTAGACGTTATTTAATTCTAAGTATGCCATCTTCTATTTTTTTAGGTGAGGTTATACTCCTTCGTTTTTGTTGAAAGACACCATATTCTGAACACTTAACATAATTCTGTCCAATAGAAAACCGATAATACCAATGACAAACATGGCAACGATAATCTTCGCGTTGGAATCGTTAGCTCCGTTTTGGAATTCCTCCCAAACGAATAAGCCTAAACCTTGACTTTGTGCTAACAGTTCAATAGCAATCAATACCATCCAAGCGACCGAAAGCGTAATTCGTAATCCCGTAAATATTAATGGTAATGATGATGGTAAAATCACTTTAAATATTTTTTGAAAAGTTCCTAGTTTTAGAACCTTTGCTACATTGATGTAATCTTTATCTACGGAGGAGACACCCATTGCCGTGTTAACCAAAGTGGCCCACATGGCACACAGGCCTACACTTATAAATGAAATCACAAAAGCATTATCAGAGCTATCACCGATATACAAAGTTTTTACGATCATGAACACAAGCAAGTACCAAACTACAGGAGAAACCGGTTTAAAGATTTGTATGAACCAATTAAAAGCACTCCGTAATGATGGACTCAAACCTATTACAACACCAATAGGTACCGCAATTAAAAGGGCCAATAAGAAACCTGCAAAAACCGTTTTTATACTTGTAAGCACAATATCAACAAACGAGGCACGACCGGTATAAACAATAGCATTTTTACCTTGTGCTACTAATTTGGCGTTTGTTGCGGCCATCTTTTCATTAAAAGCGGCTTTATCTGCATTAATCACTTTATGATCTGCAATTAAAGTTTGCAACGACACCCAAACCTGGGTAGGAGACGGCAAAGTATTAGGCTGGCAACTACTATCGCCGGAAGCGATACAATCACGTTCTGCGTCGGCAGCTGCCTGACCTTGTTCTGTCAATGCTTTTTCGATCTTGTAATTCGCCTCTTTATTATATAATGCTTTAGAACCCATGTGCCAGAGCCCTAAAAATAACAGGATAGATAGTAAGGTAATGCCCGATTTTTTAAGCCATGGTAATAAATCTCCCTTTTGAAACTTAGGAGTAAATTTGGTTACCAAAGGTTTTAAAAACGCTAGGCCTTGTCCTTCTTTTTTTAATGTGATGTCTTGTTCCATGATAGTATGCTTTTGCTTCGATAAATTGTACTGTAAACCTTAATCTTTGTTTCCGATTGAGAAACTATTGATGTAACCAATAGGGTCTTTTGCATCATAAGAGGTACCGTCAATGAAATCTGTTGTTGCTGGTTTAAAGCCATCTGTTTCAGGAACATCCGTTGCAGGAATTTGTCCTTCGGCAACTAGCAAGTCTGCTGCTTTTTTCCAGATGTCAGGACGATAAATCTCTTTGATCGTTTCGCTATACCATTCCGTAGTTTTTGTTTCAGGAATTTGTCCCCATCTGCGCATTTGTGTCAAGAACCAAATACCATCTGAGTAGAAAGGATAGGTAGCATTGTACTTGTAGAACACATTGAAATCTGGCATATCCCTTTTATCCCCTTTTTCAAATTCAAAAGTACCCGTCATAGAATTGGCTAATACCTCTTCTGGTGCACCAACGTACTGAGACATGGAAAGAATTTTTACTGCTTCTGCTCTATTTGATGGTTCATCTAACCATTTTCCTGCACGAATCATTGCTTTGGTAACCGCAATTGCAGTATTTGGGTTATCCGTTACGAATTTCTTCGTCATTACAAATACCTTTTCAGGGTTGTTTTTCCAGATATCATAGTTGGTTACTACAGGTACGCCAATACCTTTAAAAACAGCTTGTTGATTCCAAGGCTCACCTACACAGTAGCCATAAATAGTACCAGATTCTAAAGTGGCCGGCATTTGTGGCGGAGGCGTAACAGATAGTAAAACCTCGGCATCTATTTGACCTTGAACATTATCAGCAGTATACATACCTGGGTGAATTCCGGCAGCAGCTAACCAATAACGTATTTCATAATTGTGTGTTGAAACAGGAAATACCATTCCCATTTTAAAAGGCTTACCGCTGTTTTTGTATTCCGTAATTACGGGTTTTAAAGCATCTGCTTTAATAGGATGCACTGGTTTACCATCTGCACCAACGGGTACATTGGGCTTCATTTTAGACCAAACATCGTTAGAAACTGTAATTCCATTTCCGTTTAAATCCATTGAAAAAGGAGTCACCAATTCAGCCTGTCTTCCAAAACCGGCACCAGCGGCAATAGGCTGGCCTGCCAACATGTGCGAGCCATCTAATTGACCATCAATAACACGGTCTAAAACATTTTTCCAGTTGGATTGTGCTTCAACGGAAACAAAGAGGCCTTCATCTTCAAAGAATCCTTTTTCCTTTGCAATGGCTAGAGGTGCCATATCCGTTAGTTTGATAAAACCGAACGTAAGTTGTGGTTTTTCAATATCTAGTTGTTTTGTTTTTGAAGCGACCGCATCTTCCGTAGCGGCTGCATTTGTCTTTTTTGTTTCTTTTCCTCCACAAGCCATAACTACTGCAGCTATAGTTGCTAGTAATGATGCTTTTGTAAAAATGGTTTTCATAATAGTATGGTTTTTAATTTAACTACGTATTAATACTTACTTTTGACAAATGTATACGTAATTAACTTTTTCACACATGGGATACAATAGGTTGTTTCCTCTTTTTACACCATACCAATACCTACGAAAAAACAGGTTGTTCAGGTAACACAAACAATAGCAGGGCATTCAAATACACGCACCTATATACTTATAGATACGTATTGCTACTTATTAAAAAATGTGATAAAGCGTAAGGCGGAATGAGACTTAACTATCTAGATAGAAGTTGTGTTCGGATATTTCCTGCTGCAAAAGTGAGGTATCGTTAATACCTATATGCTTACCTTTGGTTACGATAAGTTCTTCTTTTTTCAGGGCCGAAAAAACACGGATTACCTGCTCTTCAGTAGTGCCGGCATAATCGGCATACTCCCTCCGTCTTAATAATACGGATATAAAATTATGTTGCTGTCCGAATTTTCTGTGAACATACAACAGGGTATCTATAACCCTTTCCCGAACACTCATTTGTGAAAGCGTCTTTACCTTGGCTTCACTTTTATTCAGTTCGTTTGCATAGAATAACATGAGATCATAAGTAAATGTGGGTTCCGTTCGCAATACCTCTTGCAGATTTTCTTTGGAAAAATAACATAGCGTGCAATCTTCTAGGGCAACAGCACTTATAGTATAAGATTCTTCTGTTCCAAACCCCCTATGACCAATAATTTCGCCTTCTTTAGCAAAACGCACAATTTGTTCTTTACCATGAAGTCCTGTGCGCAGTACTTTAACCTTCCCTTTTAACACAAAGAAAAGGCCAGTTACTGCGGCACCTTCCATAATGAATTGTTGTCCCTTTTTACAACGTATCTCCTTGCGTTGTTTGACAAAAGTAGAACCAACCGAAGATTTCATGTTTCTCTTTATCAAGCAGTATTCATTAGAACAAGCCACGCAAGCGGTATTCACCAAATTTACATCATCGGTTAATCCACTTGTTTTATTTGAGATTGAAATCATAGTCTACCACAATTTTATTTATCTGCTGCGTACGCTAATTCAACTTTTAACTCTTCTTTTACCGCTTTTTCATCGGCAGTAGAGAATTTAATGGCTAAGGTCACTAGTGCAGTGACAGCAACGAAACCGCCAATTACGAAATAACCACTTGAAACAGCACCAGAAGCTGCTGCCGCTTGCGCAGCTTTCATAGCTTCTTCTCCCAAATTAGAATTTGTAGCCAATGCTGCCGTCTCGGCAACTGAAGATTTTGATTTTAAAAACATAGCAGCCATGAATGCCCCCACGTTTCCTCCTGCACCTACGATACCGGAAATAGAGCCAATCGCTTTTTTATTTATAAAAGGAACCACGGAGAAAGTTGCGCCTTCCGCCATTTGTACCGAAAGACTAAATAATATCAAGAAAATCATACCGAAAGCAATGCTTGTGGTAGTTGAAAAAATTGTCAACATTACCCCTTCTACTGCAAGAATCATGGTTAAAAAAAGAACCCTACCACGAAGGCCTTTTAACCTTCCAAATCTATCTCCAAAAAAGCCGCCCAATGTACGGGCGAAAATATTCATTAAGGCAAATGAAAGCACTAAATTACCCGCCATTGACCGTGAAATACCAAAGGTATTCTGAAGGTAATCATCCATTGTTCCATAAACCGTAAGCTCTATACCAAAAGATGCTCCATAAACAACAAAAAGAATCCAAACCCTATAATCTTTTAGGACACTTAAAAAGCCTTCTTCATCTTTTTTAATGGTTGGCATTCTGCCTTCTTTCTTTAATTGTGCAAAATTACCTTCGGGAGTGTCTTGTGTAAAAAAGTAATACACCACACCCATTAGCATAGCAATCACACCAGCTATTACCATTGAATAGCGCCAAGCTATTTCATCGGCAACACCAAAACTAACAACTGCCGCCGCAATTAAAGGCATCCCTAAACGGTTGGCTCCACCACCTAAATTTCCCCAACCCGCAGATGTGGCGTTAGCCGTACCGACAATATTAGGGGCAAACATTATAGAAGTATGAAACTGCGTAATAACAAAAGATGCTCCAATAAAGCCGATAAATAGACGGCAAATCAAAAATTGGGTCGGCGTCTGTACAAAACCGAGAAGTATAACGGGTATGGCGCCCAAAACCAATAGATAGGTATAACATAGGCGTGGTCCGTATTTATCGCAAAGCTTACCTATTAGTAAACGTGCGAATACGGTTCCTGTTACCGCCAATATGATCGAGTTCCATTTTTGATCGGGAGTAAGTCCCAAGTCCTTTACCACGTCAGGCATAAAGGGTACAATACCGAACCATGCGAAAAAACAAATAAAGAAGGCTATTGAAGTAATCCAAAATGTACGGATAGGCATACTTTTTAAATCGGTCAGTTTTAAGGTAGTCGCTTTTTTAGATTGTGTTTCCATAATACTAATGTTTTAGGTTTAAGGATAACCAAAACTACGTATTAATATACGTAGTAGTACGTATATTTTAAAAAAGGATATGAATACTACGTATTTTTATGAGGATGTAAACTAAATGAGGTTAAAAATCAGATATCGTAAAAAAAGATCTATGAAAATTGACGAAATCGGATTCGAAACAAAAAAAACCGCCCTACAAAACACTTAGTACAAGTATTTTTTAGGGCGATGATACCTATTATATCAAGGAATACGCACCCGGCGCAATTGCCGTTCCTAGAGACTCGAATGAAGCACACGCTGAACCTCTTCCTCAAAAAAGGAAGGATGCTCGGCAACCACATCGCCAATTACAATAATGCCCGGTTTGGAAGTATCGATATCGGAAATAGCCGATGCCACATCCCCCAATGTCCCCACTATACAGGATTCATTCTGCATGGTACCATTTTGAATGACCGCCATCGGCGTTAAGGAACCCCTATATTTACTTACCTCGGCCGAAATCTCCGCGAGTTTCCTAACCCCCATTAGTATAACCATAGTGGCAGAAGACTGTGAGGCAAACTTTAAATCTTCGGAGAAGGAGCCGTCCCTTTTGGTGGCCGTCATCACCCAAAAACTACTACTCACCCCTCTACGCGTCATGGGTATGCCCTGACCGGACGGAACGGCAATGGCACTTGATACGCCTGGGACCACCGTTACAGGTATACCAAAAGATTCCACATAGTCTATTTCTTCGTGGGCACGTCCAAAAACAAAGGGGTCACCGCCTTTTAAGCGGACCACATGACCATGTTCAAAGGCTTTTTCCACAATGAGAACGTTAATATCATCTTGGGTAAACGCATGTTGTCCACATCGTTTTCCTACGTATATTTTCGGAATACGGGTATCCATCTGACGTAACAGCTCTTCCCCTATCAAGGCATCGTACAATACGACATCGGCAGCCTTCAAAGCCTTCAAACCCCTAACTGTTATTAGGTCTGAGCTACCTGGGCCAGCTCCTATCAATGTAACTTTTGCTTCTTTTTCAATTTTCATCCCTAATGATTTTATAAGCTTCTTTTGGTAATTCCTCAACAAAACTACGTAATTATTTCGATAAAATTTGATGTAGTGTACGTATTTATACGTAATATTGCTAAGTAGTTTAAAATCGAAGCCTATGAAAACTATTATTGTTGTCGGAAACGGCATGGTCGGATATAAGTTCTGTGAAAAATTCGCCGCCCGCAAAGAATCTGAAAATTTTAAGGTCATCGTTTTCGGTGAGGAACCAAGAGCCGCCTATGACCGCGTGCATCTCAGTGAATTCTTTGGAAACCGAGATGCAAAGGCATTGGAACTTGCCCCCATGGACTGGTATACCGAAAACAAAATAGAACTCATCGTAAACGAACGTATTACCGACATCCATCGCAAGACAAAGACGGTAACTACCGGAAGCGATAAAACCTATACGTACGACTACTTGGTACTCGCTACGGGTTCCAGCCCTTTTGTGCCCCCTATAAACGGCGTTGAAAAAGAAGGGGTCTTCGTATACCGAACCATAGAGGACCTGGAAGCCATGCTCGATTATGCCGAAAAGATAAAGTCAAAGAAGACCAACGGACGAGCGGCCATTTTAGGTGGGGGACTCCTAGGTCTTGAAGCGGGCAAAGCCGTAATGGATATGGGATTAGAGCCCCACGTCGTGGAATATGCCCCAAAATTGATGCCGAGACAGCTCGACTCCCGAAGTAGCAATGTGCTACAACTTACCTTAGAAAATATGGGTATCAACGTCCACTCGGGAAAGGCTACCAACCGGATTCTGGGCAACGGCGCCATAACGGGAATGGATTTTGGCGAAGACGACACCCTTGAAGTGGATATGCTGGTCATTTCGGCCGGAATACGGCCAAGGGACGAACTCGGAAGAACCTGTAACCTTGAAATGGGCGTTCGTGGTGGTATCGTGGTAAACGACAGAATGCAGACCTCTGACCCCTCTATCTTTGCCATTGGCGAAGTGGCCCTATACAACCAAATGATATATGGCCTGGTAGCGCCCGGTTATGAAATGGCAGAAGTGGCGGTCAACCAAATCGTAGAAAGCCATGAGGTTATAATGAGGGCGGAAATAGACATGTCTACCAAACTAAAACTTATTGGGGTAGATGTTGCCAGTTTTGGGGTACCGTATATGCCTGCGGACAAAGGGCTCTCCATTATCTATGAAAATAAGACCAAAGGCCTATATAAAAGAATTAACGTAAGCCATGATGGAAAAACCCTGTTGGGAGGGATCATGGTCGGTGATGCCGCCGATTACAGCATTCTTCACCAGATGTACCTCAACAACATCCCTTTGCCCGACAATGCCGAAGAGCTTATTGTTGGCGCAAGGGGCGAAGGCGGTTCTGCCTTCGGAAGTGCCATGGACCTGCCCGACACGGCCGTTATCTGTTCTTGCGAGGCCGTAACCAAGGGAGCCGTCTGTTGTTCGGTAATCGACGATGGCAACGAAACCGTAAAGGCCGTCGCCAAGGCCACGAAGGCCACTACGGGCTGCGGAGGGTGTAAACCCATGGTGGCCGATTTGGTAAAGGAAAGCCTAAAGACCTTGGGGAAAACGGTAAAGGAAAACATCTGTGAGCATTTCGATTACTCCAGACAAGAGCTTTTTGATATCGTAAAACTCAGGGAGATCACAGATTACGACCAATTGTTGGACGAGGTGGGGAAAGGCCATGGCTGTGAAGTCTGTAAACCGTTAGCCGCCTCTATTTTTGCCAGCATCTACAATGAAACGGCCAACCGCCAAGAAACCATTCAAGATAGTAACGACCGTTATTTGGCCAACATACAGCGAAACGGGACCTATTCCGTTGTACCTAGGGTGGCCGGAGGGGAAATATCCCCAAAACAACTCATGGCCATGGGACGAATCGCCAAAAAATACGACTTATATACCAAGATTACGGGAGGACAACGCATCGATATGTTCGGCGCCAAACTGCACGAACTACCCTTGATTTGGGAAGAGCTTATCGCCGAAGGTTTTGAGACCGGCCAAGCCTATGGAAAATCGCTCCGGACCGTGAAAAGTTGCGTCGGTTCTACCTGGTGCCGCTACGGTATGGATGAAAGTGTGAGTTTTGCCATCGAAATAGAGAACAGGTACAAGGGTATACGCTCCCCCCACAAATTTAAAGGTGGTGTCTCGGGCTGTATTCGCGAATGTGCCGAAGCCCGTGGTAAAGATTTTGGTTTTATCGCCGTTGAAGGCGGATGGAACGTATACGTCGGCGGGAACGGTGGCGCCAACCCAAGACATGCCGAATTACTGGCCGAAAAAGTGGACAAGGAGACTGCCATAAAATATGTAGACCGCTTTATGATGTTCTATATCAAAACGGCACCGCCACTTACAAGAACCGCCGCATGGCTTGAAAAACTGGAAGGGGGCATTACCTATCTTAAGAATGTAGTCATCAACGATTCCCTAGGCATTGCAGAAGAATTGGACGCCGATATGCAGAAGTTTGTCGACACCTATAAATGCGAATGGAAAGAGGCCGTAGAGACTCCCGAAATAAGGGAACGCTACACCCACTTTATCAACTCTGACGAAACCGATGACAATATTGAGTTCGTATCCTTACGAGAGCAAAAAATGCCTAAGGAATGGGCCTAAAAAATGAAATGATGCTTCCGCCCCATCGGCTTTGAGCGGCATCGGTTCAATAGTATCCCAAACAAAAACACAACATTATGATCGCAAATCTAAGCACATACGAAAGCGTAACAACCGAAGAAGTAAAGGTCTGGTTCAAGGCCGGACCTGTACATAAATTCCCAAAAAACGGAGGAGCCTGCATCAAATACAAAGACAAACAGATCGCCGTTTTCAATTTTACGCGTCAAGGCCAGTGGTATGCCTGTCAAAACTTATGTCCGCATAAAATGGAAATGGTGCTTTCCCGTGGTATGATCGGGGAAGAAGATAGGCACCCCAAGATTGCGTGCCCCCTTCACAAAAACACCTTTTCATTAAAAACAGGGGAAAACCTCAACGGAAGCCTCGATGCCATCGCGACCTATCCCGTTAAGGTAGAGGATGAAACCGTCTACGTTGGCTTTATGGAATAGACCGACGGACGCTAGGTGTGATTTATAACTTTAGGGTCCAGACTTGTTTCCCTACAAATTGAAGTACCATAGGTTGCACGGTATTCGTATATTAGGGCAAAAAATAAGTCTATGGCATCGCCCGATAAATTACAGCAAGCCTTTTCTTTGTTCGACAAGGCGAATGAACAAGATCCCCATACAGAAACCGTGCCTTCGGGAAAAACATACCCTAAGGAATTGCTTTATGCCCTTCGTATGACGGAGAAGTTGAACGATTTTGCGCCCAACGCCTCCGAGGCCCTACAGCTGACCGCAAGGTGCCAGCATATTTGCCGCTGGGAAATTCCCCGTGACGCATACGAAATGAACCGTGCGGGCTATTTGAAATGGCGTCAAGACCTTAAAACATTTCACGCCGAAAAAGCCTCGGCAATATTGAAGGAAGTGGGGTACGACCAGGAAACCATAGATAAGGTGACCTTCTTGCTGGAAAAAAAACAACTCAAAAAGAACCAAGAGACCCAGACTTTGGAAGACGTGGTCTGTCTGGTTTTTCTACAGTATTACTTTGAACCCTTTTCGGCCGAGCACCAAGAGGAAAAGGTGATAGACATTCTTCAGAAGACCTGGCGCAAAATGTCTGAAGCAGGCCACCAGGCCGCATTAAAGCTTCCGCTTTCAAAACCGGCATTGGAACTGGTTTCAAAAGCGATCAAGGGCTAAGCTGGGCCTACAGGAACAAGAAATAGACCTATGCCAAAAGATAAAAAAAAATTGCCTCTTGATTCAGAGACGTTTCTGAGTATCAGAAAATGGTATCTTTTGGCTTTGGCAGGCATTGCCGTGACCATTATTGTCGCCCAAATCCTGATACAATTCCATCTGAACACGCAATTGAGCGATTCCCGT
This sequence comes from Zobellia sp. OII3, assembly GCF_002211465.1. Classification (NCBI taxonomy): domain Bacteria; kingdom Pseudomonadati; phylum Bacteroidota; class Flavobacteriia; order Flavobacteriales; family Flavobacteriaceae; genus Zobellia; species Zobellia sp. OII3. The sequence goes on from NZ_MWRZ01000001.1 coordinate 803,647, forward strand.
GTTATCAACCTGGCGGGCCGACAACGTGCCAATAGCCAAAAATTGGTCAAAGAGGCCCTGCTCTTGAAAGAGATGCCCACTTCCGATGAAAAACGCAGCTTAATCACCTCCGAAATCAAGAAAACGCTTACCGTTTGGAAGGCTTCCCAAGAAGGCCTACAAGCTGGAGATGCCGAACTGGGACTCCCCCCGGAAAGGGATAAAAACATCATTGCCCACTTCCATGAAATAGAACCCCATTATTCGGCCATGGCCAAGGCCGCAGAGAACATATTACGCCTGGCAGCCAAGGATAGCCTAGCCAAGGAGGCGCTAGGAAAGGAAATTTCCGTACTGTTGAAAAATGAGCGCTCCTTTCTAAGGTTGATGGACACCATTGTAAATGCCTATGACCAGAACAGTAAGGAAAAATTACAAAACCTAAAACGTAAAGAGCTTTTACTCCTGGCCTTCTCGCTCTTGATCCTCGTACTCGAAATAGGCTTCGTTTTTAGGCCCCTATCGATCCAAATACGTAAGACCATTGCCCAGCTGGTGCAAAATCAGGCCAACTCAGAGGCCCGTGCCAAGGAAATCGAGCAACTCTATGCCGAAAAGGAAAAATCGCTACAAGAGCTTCAAGAATTGAATTTTGTAATAGACAATGCGGCCCTCTTTGCCAGTGCAAGAAGCGATGGTAGCGTTGTCTTCATCAGTAAAAAGTTCCTGAACCTCTTAGGGATTGACCAAAACGAACTGAACAAGCCCCTTTCCGAAATATTGACGGCGGACATAGGCCAACAAGCCTACCTTCGCGAAGTACTCAAGAGCAACCGAAAAAATGTCATCCGTAGTGAGGAAATAAAGATCACAACGGTCAAGGGAGCACACTTTTGGCTCGACATGTCCATTGTACCCATGCACCAATCGAGCCGACAGCAGAGTATTCTTATTCTGTGTTCCGATATTACCGAACGCAAGGAAAACAGCATAAAGGTCGAGCAGCTGACCCAACAGAACTTTGAGGCCCGAATGTTACAGAAAAAAGTACAGGCCAGCCAAATTGTCGAGGGACAGGAGGAAGAGCGCAAACGGATCGCCAAAGACATTCACGATGGTATCGGACAAATGTTGACCGCCCTTAAATTCAATATTGAATCCATCGACCCTGAGAACAAGGAAAAAACGGTGGAAAAAATAGCCTACCTGAAGTCATTGACCTCAGACCTGATCAAGGGCGTACGTACGGCCACCTTCAACCTTACCCCTCCGGAACTGGACGACCATGGTATTTTTCCTGCCCTTCATAAAATGACGGTAGAACTTTCAAAACTGACAGGAAAGACCATTCTTTTCGACAATAAGACCGATGACAACATCCGATTCGATTCTTTGGCGGAAACCAACGTATACCGTGTCGTTCAAGAAGCCGTCAACAATGCCATCAAATACGCCGAGGCCAATTATATTTTGATTACCATCAATTACAAAGACCATATTTTAAGCGTGGTCATCGATGACGACGGAAAGGGTTTTGACGATTCCATTCTCAACACCCCGCCCCAGAACAACAGCGAGGGCGGAATGGGCCTTTTCTTTATGAAAGAACGCATAGACTATATCAACGGCCGATTGTTTATCAACTCCATACCCGGTGAGGGAACAAGAGTTACCATCAATTATAAAACCAAAAAAGAAGAAGACCATGGAGCGGAATGAACTGTACCCCGTATTTCTAAAAGTATCCAACTTGAACATTTTGATCGTGGGTGGCGGAAATGTAGCTTTGGAAAAACTGAGCTTCCTGCTAAAATCGAGTCCGAACGCACAGGTTGAAATGGTCTCGCCCCTATTCAGGGAAGAAACCATTGCTTTGGCCGGGAAATTCGGCATCACCATGCATACGAGCGCCTATAACAAAAGCTTCCTGAAAAATAAGCACATGGTGGTAGCCACTACCGATAAGGAAGAAGTAAACGAACAGGTATACCACGACTGTCGGGCACAGAGTATATTGGTAAACGTGGCGGACAACCCCCCTTTTTGTGATTTCTATATGGGAGGGATCGTAACCAAAGGAAACGTAAAAGTGGCCATTTCCACCAACGGAAAATCACCGACTACGGCCAAGCGCTTACGGCAATTTTTTGAAGATGTCATCCCCGAAAACATAGATGACTTGGTCAAGAACCTCAATGAATTCAGAAAGACGATCAAAGGCGATTTTGAGGAAAAGGTAGAGACCCTTAACGAGTTTACCAAGGGCCTGGTCAACAAAAAGGAACCCTAAAACTGCCGGTCGCCCCGATTTCTAAAGGCCATAGCACGAGGCCCAAAACCGAAATACCAAGGTCGCCCCCAAACCAAAAATAATATGGGCACCTACCAACTGTAATAGGAAAAGCTCTAAATCCATTTCCGGAGGGGAACTGTGTATACGTAGCATGGTTATCCAGCATAGCACTCCGAAAAGCCCTAAAACACAACCTAGAACAATGGCCAACCACCAGGTCGGATCGTTTTCCGTCAAACAGAAATACAAGGCCATGGCCCCCGCAAAGAGAAAGCCCGTTAAGTAGTGAAACACCCAGCCCCAAATGCTATCTGGCCCCACCTCTACATCCAATCGTTTTGAACGGTCCAAAAGTTTGTTGAGCAGCTTCGGTTCTCCGAGATCGGAATCGCACACCCTGCCGACCATATAACTAAAGGCGGTCATAAGGCTGGTTCCCACAAGTCCGGCTAAAAGAATTTTCGACAACTCCATTTTTTGATCGGTTTACCGTTTCCAAAGAAAGGTAATCAATTCAAACTACCTTGACCCAAACCGATCAAAATCTCTCGCTATTGAACAAAACCCGACCTCCTTTTCGTCCGTAGCCCTTTAGATCTCATTCATTGCCTCGGAAAACAATCGGAACGAGTTTATTCTATCTTCCTGATGGTAAATATGCGAAACCGCAATGATCTCATTGACCCCGGTCTGTTTGATAAAGGCCTTGGTTTTTTGTCTAACGCTATCCTTGCTTCCTACAAAGGCATACTTTAACATACGCTGAAATGCCGGATCTATGGAGACCTGTTTCAATTCGGGCGTCATTTTGATCGGGGGCTGCATATAATCGATTTTCCCTGTCATCACCCCTAGCATCAATCGCAACATGGAAGTCGATATGGTATCGGCCTCTTCGTCGGTTTCGGCGGCGACCACATTGATACCGGCCATGGTATATGGCTCCTTTAGGTATTGCGAAGGCTGAAAATTGTTGTAGTAAATGTCCAAGGCCTCTAAAAGCTGTCCTGGGGCAAAATGGCTCGCAAACACATAGGGAAGTCCTTCTTTGGCCGCTAGGTGGGCACTATCGGTACTCGAGCCCAATATATAAATAGGTACATCTAGCCCTTCGGCAATGGGCACCCTAACTTTTGCCTGTTGGTTCTCCTTTGAAAAATACCGTTGAATGTTATGCATTTCCTCGGGAAAACGGTAGACGGCCTGCATCCGGTCGGGGCGGATGGCGTTGGCCGTCAGCTGGTCGGTGCCCGGGGCCCTTCCCAAGCCTAGTTCTATGCGCCCTGGGTATAAGGACGCCAAGGTGCCGAACTGTTCCGCTATAAGCAGTGAGGAGTGATTGGGCAGCATAATACCGCCCGAGCCCACACGAATACTTTTCGTTCCCCCGGCAATATGCCCCATAAGTACCGCAGTAGCCGAACTGGCAATACTGAGCATATTGTGGTGTTCGGCCAGCCAAAAACGCTTGTAACCGAAGCTCTCGGCCTTTTGGGCCAGTTCAAGACTATTATCAAAGACCTGTTTCGGGGTCTTTCCTGCGCCCACGGTGGCCAGTTCCAATATCGAATAAGGTATATGTTTCATTTTTTCAATTTCTTTCATAAATCAACAGCCGACCATGGAGACTAGGCTTCGCCCGGCATTAACCGGATAAGCACACCTCTAGACCGAATGGTGATGGATTGTCAATACAATTTGAATGCCCCATTGGTCGTTACCGATGGCGAATACTAACAGCTTTAAAAAAATGTGTTTTGGTAAGGGTTTTACGACCGGTTTCTATTGGTGGAGTTCCGTATCACCAATTGCGATTTCAAGACCTTGCGCGTTACGGCCCTGTCAAAATCGGCAATACGATCTACAATGAGTTGGGCCGATTCTTTGCCCATTTCGTAACTCGGTTGGTCGATACTGGTAAGGGTAGGCTCGAGCAATTGGTCTACCGGTTCATTGTTAAACCCGATTATGGCCAGTTCCTCGGGCATGCGCAAGCCCCTTTCCTTGGCGGCCATCATGGCACCAATGGCCACTTGATCGCTAAAGGTAAGGATACCGTCAGGGTGGTCAGGGGAATACAAGAGCTTTCGCGCCGTACTCAGGTTGCCATCACGTGTAAAATCGGTGTTTTCAATAAGCTTTTCGTCTATTGCCATTTGGGCATCTTGCAAGGCCGCCCTATAGCCCGAAAGCCGGGTTTCGCTAATCTGTAGTTTTTCAGGTCCGCCAATATATGCTATGCGTGTACAGCCTACGGCAATGAGGTGTTGTGTAGCATCATAGGCCGCCTTAAAATTGTCGATGATCACCTTATCCGACACCACCTCTTCGCAAAGGCGGTTGAAGAATACCAAGGGAATCTTTTTCTTTTTGGTGGTAGCAAAATGCTCGTATTGCTTGGTCTCACTGGCCAAGCTTACAATAAGGCCGGCAACTCCGATATCGGTCAGTTCTTTGACCAAGATCTTTTCCCTCTCGTACGATTCGTTCGATTGACAAATGATAATCTGCATATGGTGCCGCTCCAGAACCTCTTCAATGCCCGAAATGGCCATGGCGTAAAGGTGGTACTTGACACTCGGTACGATTACGCCTACGGCATTGATTTTCTTTGCGGAAAAAGGGGTGATGTACTTGGTTTGAAAGTAGCCGTATTGTTGGGCCAGCTCCAATACCCTTTCCCTTGTTTTTATGCTAATACGGGGGTTACCTTGCAGCGCCCTTGAAACGGTAGAAACCGAAACTTTCAGCTCGGCTGCAATATCTTTTAAAGTCGTTTGTTTTTTATCCAAATTACTAATAATCAGTACGGCAAATATAATCTAAATTTCTAGAGCGGATACCAACATGACTTACCCCCTAGAGAGATTCAATTTTATTACCCCCTAAGTATCAGGCTAAAAGCACTTTTTTGTCAGGCTAGCCCCCCAAATCAACAAAGCACATATTGTTTTGGAAGTTTGACTGGCTTTGTGGGTTGAAATTTTATTGCTTCGAGTGACCGAGACATCAGTGATATACATTCTTAAAAAGGTATTGACATAGGGAAGTTTCCCTATTTCGAGCACCCAAGCAATAGCATGTTCAACAGCTTTTCGAACAAAGTCCGACAACGCTCCACGCTACTTTTTTTTGCAAATTTCCTTTTCACGCCAATATCCTTGCCCTCTTTCGGGTAGAATTCTATTCGGTTATTCTTTTTCGATTCACGTTATACAGGTCAAAGTTCGGATGCTTCCAGAATTTTTGAACGCCGTTTTTAGCAATGACATCCATTTCAGAGGCATAAATCGGGTAAAGTCCGGCAATATTGATCTTGTAGTCTAGGCCGATCTCGATATTGGCAAAGTCTTTTCTCTCTAAGATGGAAGGTGCAAAAACCAAAAAGGCATCCATTTCAGATTCGTCCGATATTTTTTCCCTAAAGTTTATGGTGTTACCATAAAAGAAGGGGCAATTTCCTCTTAAGGTATCGGCGACATATCCCGCCACTTGGGTCCAAGAAGTATCATTTGAATCGACCGTAATGATCAATTCGGGTCGCCCCAGTTTCCAGTCGGGGTGGTTCCCTAGTGAAAGTCCGTATGTAATTGCCGTGATCATTCCTTTTTCAGGAACATCCCTATACACAATATTCGTAACTCCCGGAGTCCCATCCGTATGGGCATCCCCTTTAAAAAACTCAGGTTCGGTTTGAAAAATTCTGTCTAAATGGGCCAAGTATTGTTCAACAGGTGTTTTCTTCTTAAATAATCTTTTCAACATAAGATTTGGGGTTTATTGTCGTAGTAATGTATGGGCCGTTTTTACAATAAAAAATGTATTTGACCCTTCCAAAGAACGTTGCATCCTCGGTTTTGGTATGTTGGAAAACGACGCTGGCCCAAAAAGCGTTTTAACGATTTTCCTTTCTGACCAAGTAGAAAAAAAGCCCTGCCAGGCGGCTATCGGGTCTTTTTTAAAAGTCGCCCGTTAACGGGTTTGTTTTCAATACTTTTAACAAATACTCTTTTTTTTGCATCAAGTTCATGTTCTGTATGGAATCGGAAATGTTAACCGCAAGCTGTTGATTGCTATTTATTTTTGTCTTTACATATTTTGGCTCAAAATCTCCCGAGTCATTGTAGAAGTAAACAACAAATACTTTCTGATCATTGGTTTTGTATAGGCTATCAATAATGTTCCCGTGCCTATTTGTAGACACATTATAGTCTTGTTCGGCAAGTTGTTTGTAAATGGAATCTTTAGGGATGTTTTTTACCCCAAACAAATCATTTTTATTACTAATCGTATATTTTTTGTAGTAGTAGAAGTCTCTTTTCGTAAAAGGAAAAATAGTTTTACTGTATTTTATTTTAAAAAGGAAAAGTTCATTTTCAAATCGTTCGCGGGATTCTCCGAAGAGCGTTCCCAATTCCATTCCATCATCATTATATAATAAGTTCGGTCTATATTCTCGTAATCCATCGTAAACACTACTTATTTTTAAAGAGCTTAATCGATTATTGAATATGGTTATTTTATAGGGTGTGTATATAAACATACTATCTCTAAAAGGTCTTACCTTATAATCAATATCCCTTGCTTCCGTATTATTAATTTCAAAAGGAGGTTTTGAGTACTGATATGTTATAAACGTGGCCAAGATTATTAGAAGAAGAACACCTAGTTTTTTTATCATTTCTTACTCTTATTATGCATATGCGCAATCGGTCTTATATAAGATTTGTCACTTCGATCAAGTACCGAATTGAATGTCGACGCGTAGCGGTTCACGACTAAGCTGGAATTGATTATAAATTAGATACGTTATTCGCTTAAGATGCCCTTATCCGCCAAATGTCATTTGTATTAGAACGTGCTAGAAGTCCCCTTTCGTGTGCTGCTTCCACTTCTGTTGGCGTGACTTTGTTCACTGCATTGGCATCTGGGCCGTTAAAACCATATTCGGGTTTAACTTTGGCGAACTCTGCTTCACTCAGTTGCCCGTCTTTGTCCGTATCAAATCGGTGAAAAAGTTAATTATGGTAATTCTTCTGTATTCTCCTTCATCCATGAAAGCTTTGAGTTCTTTACGGTAGTAATTCAAATTATGACCTTTAAAAAAGGGCGAAGGCCCTATAAAAAAATTAGAGGACCGTTTATTTTATTTTTATATATTTGAATCCAGTTTTTACATGTGCAAAAACGCATATGTTAAAAAATAAGATAGATGGACGAGCATATTAATATATTCAAAGCTTTATCGGATGCGACGCGATTAAAGATTGTTTGGCTGCTGACGAACATCGATGAAAAGATTTGCGTTTCGGAAATTGTAGAGGTATTGGACGAATATCAATATAATGTATCGCGCCATCTGAAAATATTAAAAAAAGCCAATTTGGTAGAAGAGGTTAAAGAAGGAAAGTGGGTGTTTTACTATTTGACACCGATCAAGAGCGAATTCAGGCAATTGATTCAAGAAGCCATAAAAACGATTCCCGAATCGCAGATGAATAACGAAATACACAAATGCAAAATATTACTGGCAGAACGCCCTAAATAAAGAGAAAACTAAAGCATTCGCTTTTTTTTGCCATAACATATGTGATTTGGCGCATATATTATAACGCTATTAAAACAAATATCATGAACGAAAAATTAAAATTAGCATTAGACGAGTTTATACATGTAGGGGTAGTATTGGTACTTATAATTGCCCTAGTATCGCTAGTTACCGGTTTAATCAGGGCTTTTATACCCCAGCAAAAACTTCAAAAACGCTTATCAAAAACAGGAAAGTACAGTGGATTAATGGGAGCCCTACTCGGCATCCCTACTCCTTTCTGCAGTGCGTCTATGGTGCCCGTTTCTATGGGAATGATAGAAATGGGAGCCCCTTTCGCCATGGTGTTTTCCTTTTTGCTTTCTGCCCCATTGGCCAATTTTGTTGTGGTTGGCTTTATTTTTGGTGTTTTCGGATGGAAAGTGGCCTTGGTCTACTTCTTGATCGTTTTTTTGGGTTCCATATTTTTTGGTAGCATTGCCGGAAAGACCTCTCTTAAAAACTGCGTAAAACGCATCGATCTAAATTCAAAAGCCGCCACAAATACTTGTACGGCCCAACCCGCTACGGATTGTGCCACCGTCTCAAGTAGTCCAACAGCCTCTTGCGGAGCCGTTCAAAGTCCGTGTTCAGATACCCCGCCACCTTCTACCGGGGCCTGTGGGGCAAGCCCTGAATCGAATCCAAAACTTAAAGAAGCCTTTACTTTTGGCTGGGCACTATTCAAGCGAATTTTCCCCTACGTTTTACTTGGTGCGGTAATCAGTGCGGTTTCAGCCGTATTCGTACCTGATGCATGGGTAGAAAAATATCTCGGAAACAATAGTCCACTTGCCATCCCCATAGCGGCGGGCATAGGTGTTCCCCTGTATTTACGAATAGAAATGGCGATTCCCATACTAAAGGCACTTATCGTCAAGGGGATGAGTATGGGTGCGGCCATGGCCTTGATCATTGGGGGAACGGGAGCAAGCTTGCCAGAGATTGCCATTATCTCTTCCATGCTAAAGCCCAAGGCTATAATCGCATTTGTGGGTTCTGTAATGACCATGGCCATAGTCGGTGGTTTTATCTTTTACTTTTTCTTCTAAAACCATTTGTATGCAATCACTCTCCAATTTTTTTAAAAAGCTTGTCAAAGCTTGTCCGTATGCGCTGTTAGGAAAGCAATGTAAGGATGTGCTTAAGGGCCAGCCGAGTAGCCCTAAGCCTGCAAAAAATAAAACACATTTGTTTAAAGCCGGTATAAAAACGGGGCGAAACATTGCACTGGTCGGGGTATTTTGCCCTTTTCTTTGGTATGCTATATTATCAGGGGCCAGTAGAAATTTTATCCTATTGAATTTGATACATTCGGGCATCATTGTAGGTTTAGGGCTTCTAGTATTAGGTTTTAATTACCTCGCCTTATACGCCTATACAAAATCACCTAAAAGGGGTTAGTTGGATAAGGTTTGCTAAGAGGAGGCCTTGATTCATCGTTGAAGTAATACGACATTGAAGGTTTCTCTTTTTTCAGCGCTTCTAGAACATCTTGGTCTTGAGTTTTGACGGGAATTATACTCGTGTCAAATCAGTAAATTTAATGATTAAACTTACTGTCCTAAAATTTGGGGTATCTACAGTTACTATCCAACATTCAGTGACAACTTAAATATTAAAACATACCATTTTTACCAATCATCTTCTTGTGAGAACTCAAAAAGCTTGGCTAAATTATCTTCAATTATTGGGACGTCTTTTGATTTAAAACGTTTTCTAAATTCACCATTTCCATTAAGGGCGTATTTTTCTATAGGGTATATACTTCCTTCGTCAAATATACCTACACTTGTCTGGCTTTTAAACTTCAGGTTTTTGGCAGTTATCCGGTATCTATCTTCTTTGAATTGAATTACAAAGCTGCCCATCATATTAGAAGCCATTAGATACATACTAGTGGTACCTTTATAGTTTATGGGGGCATCGGCAAATTTTCCAATAATAGAATTGGTATTCAATTCTAGAGAAGAGAATTTGCCAGATGATTTTAGCTGTTTCAGTAGCTGTTCAGAGGTACCCTTGTACTGCCTTATACTTCGCCAAATGACTTGGCCATTATCTACTTCTATTTGCGAAAATGCCAAGGTATTGACCATAAATAAAAACAAAAATAATCTCATCTTACAATCTCTTTTTAAACTTATTTTTCCTAATTATTTTACGAATAAATTTTTCCAAAATATCAACCAAGCAACGGCCACTCCGCATACTGCCCTTCGGCCTGTTCAATAACTTCTTTTAGTAGCTTGTCCAATTCTGAGAAAGGGACTTTGCCCCGGAGTTCTTTTTTGACCGCCAAGCGAATAGCTGCTTTGGCATCTTCTTTCTTGGTCCAGTCCAATTGCAGGTTTTTCTTTACGGACGCTACCACGTTATGTACCAAATCCTGAACTGGGCCGGCCTCGTTCAAGATGGCACTATTGGCGGAAAGCAGATCGTAAAAAGCGAGTTCGTCTTCGGTAAGCCCTAGTTCCTTGGTTCGCTTATCATCTTCCTTCATATCGTTCGCAATATCCAGCAAGTGCTTTATTGCGGCGATGGAATCCAAACTATTCTTATGGTATTTGCCCAGTACTTTCTCTAGTTCTTCCTTGAGCTTACGTCCTTTTTTGATGTTCTTGCTCATACGCACTTTCAACTCATCGTTGATAATGCGGCGCAGGAGCTCTATTTTTATGTTTTCGGCGCCTTTGTCCTTTACAATAGCCTGGAAGGAGTCGTCTATAATAGAGATATCGATTTTATCGAGGTTGTACATGGCCGCTAGGTCTACAATGGCCTGTGATTCCAAAGACCTGCTGATGAGGTCCTTTATACGGTCGTTTTTGGTGCGTTGTGCTCCTGGCGGATATTTTATTTTTCGTATTTGCTCCCTAAATTTTTGAAGGATGGCCACCTCTTCTTGAATAGCCCAAATCCGTTCATCTGAATTGGTCATGGCCATCAACTCGCTCAACTTTCGTTCTTCCTTGAGATAGCCTTCTGTCGTGGCATCGTCTTTTAACAACCTGTTTACGACATCTGTTGTCCACTTCATTTTCTCCGTGGCAGGCATTCCATTGATGGTATCCAATTCAAACCCTCCCACTAAGGATTTGACTATGCTTAATTGCTCTAAACACAATTCGACCGCTGCATCCAGATCTAAAGTGGGTTTACCCGCCCCGCCGCTACCGGTGTATTTTTTGGTGGCTTCTGCCAGAAAACCTGAGATACCGATAAAATCGACCACCAATCCATTGGGTTTACCTTCAAAAACCCGATTGACACGGGCAATGGCCTGCATTAAATTGTGGCCTTTCATAATCTTGTCCACATACATGGTATGGGCACAGGGAGCATCAAAACCGGTGAGCCACATATCGCGTACAATGACCATTTTAAGCGGGTCTTCCGGGTTCTTGAATCTTGCCTTTACCGCTTCCATGGCATCTTTGGTCCGCATGTGGGGATTCCAGCTCACGGGGTCTTTGCCCGGGTTGCTGGTCATAATCACGGCAATTTCGGGACAACCTTCCAAAGCGGTCAAGGCATCGTACATTTTTACGCAGTTTCTGCGGCTCATACATACGATCATGGCCTTGCCGTCCAACGTTGCAGTACGTGCGTTAAAGTGCTCTAAAATATCCTTTGCAACGGTCTTTACGCGATCCTCGGCACCTGCCGCATCTTCCACCGCAGCCCAAACCCCTACCGTGGTATCTTCGGCCTGTTCCTCTACCTCTTCCAATTCTTGGGTGTATTGCGCCTTTATGTTGAGCGGTACCATTTTGGGCTCGTAGTAAATGGGCACCGTGGCACCGTCTTCTACGGCTTGTTTAATATCGTAGGTGTGAATGGTGGGGCCAAAAACCTGTTCGGTATCCGCATCCTTACTATCTACCGGCGTACCGGTAAAACCAATAAATGAGGCATTGGGCAAGGCCCGGCGAATGTTTTGTGCAAAACCGCCACTTTCAAATCCGTATTGGGTTCGGTGCGCCTCGTCGGCCATGACAATAAGATTAAAGCGTTCGCTCAAAACAGGGTGTTGTACTTCTTTTCCGTCCGCTAGTTCTTTTAACCTGAACTTCTCTATAGTGGTAAAAATTACCCCACCGCCATCGGAGCTCAATAAACGTCTGAGGTGGTCGGTACTTTTGGCATGCTGTACATCGCCTACCAGATCTTTGGCGAGTACAAAATTGTCATATAATTGTTCGTCCAGATCGCTACGGTCTACCTGTATTACAATGGTCGGGTTCTTCAGTTCCGGGCGTTGGCGTAAGATGCCCGTTAAGATGGCCATACTAATACTCTTACCGGAGCCTTGGGTATGCCAAATGACCCCCAAACGACCGTCGCCATGGGGTTTTATGTTTTTTAAACTACTTTCTAAGGCACGGCTTATGCCCCAATATTGGTGGTATTTGGCTCCCTTTTTTATGATCTTACCGTTATGGTCTTCGTGAAAAATGAAATGCTGTAGGTAATCCAATAGCGTTTCTTTAGGAAATAGCCCATGCAAAAGCACCTCTAATTGTAGCTCTGCTTTTTGCTCGGTATCGTCCCCATCCAAACTTTTCCAGGGGGCGAACCATTCCAAGGCGGAGGAATACATACCGTGCAAGGCCTCCAGACCATCTGATGCCACACAAATGGCATTGTAATCGAACAGCTGTGGAATATCTAACACATAGTTATGGATTTGCCTATGCGCATTTTCAACCCCAACGGTGGAGTCAAAAGGGTTCTTAAACTCAAAGACAATAAGCGGCAACCCATTGATAAAAATAAGCAAATCCGTGCGGCGGCTGTTTTTGCCTACGATACTGACTTCGTCAGCTACGATAAAACTGTTGTTTTGAGGATGGGTGTAATCTATGGGGTATAGGTGTTTTGCCTTTTCATTGCCTTGGGCATCTTTCCAAGCGATGTCCAAACCTTGGGTGAGTTTGCGGTGAAAATCACGGTTACGATAAGCAATCTCCATACCCTCATGTTGGGTAAACTGGGCAAAGGCCTCATTGCGTGCTGTTTCGGGTACCTCTGGGTAGGTAGTTTTTAGAAAGTTCTTGAACTCCGCTTCCAACACCACCTTTTTAAGGTCGCGCTCCAAGGCATTGCCCGGTATATGGGTATAGCCCAGGCCCTGTAACCAAGCAATGGCCGCATTTTGGGCGGTATGTTCGTTTAGGCTCATAGGGCTGCGGTTATTTTTTCTTTAAATTCCTTTAGGCGCACTTCGCCTGAAATAAGTTTGGGGAGTAGGGTGTCCCGGAGTTGAGTGAGAGTTTGGTTTTCGTTGTTGTTTGCCCAGCATTTTTCAATAAGTGGAACGATGTCTTTACAAGCATTTTCTTGACTTTTGATATCAGGAACTACAACTTCAAATTTTCTAAAATCTTTTAAAACAATTCGTTGAATAACGGCTCCAGTAACTATTGAAGCCATTCTGCCTTTTGTTTCTTCCAATTTTAAATTTAAATTAATTAAGTGAGGATTTAATGTTCCATTAGGTCTAAGAATTGCTATTGAAGAGAGTAGAACCAATGGCAAATCATGCTCAACTACAAATGCATGTTTTAACCAACTTCCATCTTTTGCAATAACTATATCATTTTTCAAAGGTTGACAACCTTGTGAGACCAATTTATTGTAGTCATCTTCTCCAATTATTCTACATGTATTAAGATTAAATCCCCAAGCATTCATATCTTTTACTGATGCCATAGGAAAACCTTTATCATAAGTTTTAGGACTATAATGAGCTCCGTCTGTGATTTTTGTTGTGATATCGGAATATGTTTTTACTTCCCACCCCTCAGGAATTTTACCCAATTCAGAGTCGATAAACTTGCCGTCTTTGAAGGGTCCAAAATCTACAAACCAATGTTTATAGAGTGCCATGGCCATGTCTTCGAGGGTTTTGTTCATGGCCAGGTTGTTCTCTATTTTGTCGTCTATGGCCGAGAGGATACTGGCGATGGCGCGTTGTTCTTTGATTTCGGGGATTGTAACAGTTGAATCAGTAACTACTTTTGGTCCAAAAGCTGGATAAGCACTCCCAGTACAAGATTGAACTAGAAAATCAATATAATTGTCATTAGTGGTTAAATAATAAAGAAAACGCGGGTCAATTTTTTTAGGAGTCAAAACAGCAAAACCAGTAGATGCGATGGTATTTTCTTTAAGGTTATTTGCATAAAAGAATGACTTGAGGTTTGGTCTCACGGATGATATTACAGTATCCCCCTCTAAAAGTAACCTTCTTGCCCTTGACGGTGCATCCTTAAAATCGAGTTTTGTTGGACTTTCATAAAAGCCAGATCCAACCGATTTAATGTCGATATAATGTAACCATTCTAATTCTCCTTTTCGAATTGAATTTGAATTGACTTCGATTAAATCTCCAAGCTTATATGTTTTCCAGTTTTCGGGCATTTATTGAATTGTAATTTTTTTATTTTTAAAAAGTAAAGAACGTTGAACAGGTATTTTGAATTGCTTAAAATATTCTTTCCAAGCTTTCACTTCATGATCACCCATTCTAGGGTCTAAGTACATTTGACTGATTAGTTGTTTTGGGTCAAAGCTTATTTTTCGTAGACCTTTTGGATTTGCTTTGGTAGTTAAAATACTAATCCGCGATTCTTCTTCATACTTAAAAGGCATACGTTTAAGATGAAATGTTTTAAGAAAAACTTCATCTGGATCTTGTTTTTTTAAAGAGGCGTTTAAGCCTTTCGTTCCTTTTAATTTTTCAACCAATTTAGTTTCATATTCATACTTCATTTTGCCCAACCAAACTTTTTCTGGGATAGATTGAATTACTTGAATAAGTACATCTTTGCGTAACCTTAAACGCACACAATGTTCATTGGGCGAATAGGTTTTCCAATAGGCTTGACTATGTGGATTATGTGTAAAGCACATGACATACAAACGATTTAAAAATGAATCATTTGAAATACCATTTTGTCGAAAGAGAAAATTGTCAAAAGGGTCATTCCATTTCGTTGGTGATACGAAAGTAAGTTGCTTATTGTGCAAAGTTTCAAGTAAACGTTCTAAAGGAAGAAAGCGATAAACATACTTACCCGATTGAAAAAATTCCAACTCGGCTTTATTCCTTTCTAGTATGCGTATGTATTCGCCTTCTTTCATTTATTTAATTAGTTCAAGAATTATTTTTATTACATGTTTAGATATTTAAAAACAAATAAGATATTGATAATCAGCATTTTGTAATTTTTATTTTCGATTTTATTTTTTATTTATTTTTTTTATGTAAAATATATTTTCTATTCCTACGTGCGCCTGTAGTAGTCAGTTTTTCTGATTCAACTAATCTGTAAAGACATTTTTGAACATCATCAATTTCTACGTCTTGAATATGCTGATGTATTTCTCGTTTAGAGCGTTCACCATTATATTTTAGATATTCCATAATCAAATGTTTCAATTGCTCTTTGTCTATCGTTTTTAATGATGGCTTAATATTTAGTTTAGACTGGGCAAACAAAGCAGGATTTAAAAGATATTCTGTTCCCTTTTTAATGCCCCTAGACATTAGAATATTTTTTTCCAATAGACTGCCAATCCAACTGCTTAATCTATCTTCTGTATTCAACTGTAATTTTTGGGATAACTGTGTAGATAATATTTTTTTCTCTGAAGCTATTATACCCAGAACCGTGAATTCTTTTTGGGATAGTTTAAAATGCTGTGCAACGTAATCAAGTATTTCCAAAGCCTCTTTGTTAACTACCCCAGAATAGATTGTGACCGATGTTTTATTAAAATTACTTTCAATATTCGGCAAGGGCTTTATCTCCCTGGCTAGTTTTTCATAAATTAAATCATAACCAGACCCTTCGCCTTCCATCAGCCCTAAGTCTTGCAGAGTGAGAATTAAGTGAGGGTTACGTCTTTGCCTCTCATGCAGAATATTATTTGCAGTTATACCTAACGGGAGACCACCTGGATTAGAAATCACCATCCTATCAGGATAAACTTCAATAAAAATATCCCCGGAAAGTGTATATCTCTTATGGGCAATGGCGTTGGTGAGTAATTCTCTAATAACCTCAGTAGGGTAATTCCTTATCTGTTTTCTAAAAAGACCACTAGATATCTCTGTAGAGTAATTTAATTCAACAGCTTCCTTTTCAATTTCTAACAATAATTTCTTCGGATTATGTAAATGAAAATGCCAATCCTTTTTTCGTATTTTTTCCTCTAAATCATTATAAACAATGTATTGAACGGTTATCGGATAACTTAAACGGGCCCTTTGAGATGCTTTACCCAACCAAATTGTTCCTAGATTGGTAAGATGCCCTTCTTGATTGATTAATTGATAATGCTCTAGTATTTCCTCTGTGGTTTTCTGTTTGATGAAATCAGATACTAATTTTGATTCCTGAATTTGTTCAACAAAGTATGTTACCTCGTTTATATCCGCTTGATCAAGTGTAATTTTCCCTACAGAAACCAATTCCCATTGAAATGCATTTTTTTCAGCCGCCAAATTGGTTAACTCCTCACCGGCTATTGGTACACTATTATCTGTTACCCTGACAAAAACTTTTCCACTAGATGTAGTGGCAATTGTCCTTGTAGTTGGAAAAATTGAGAATTTAAAATACTGTCCACCATTTTCATGAGTAATTATTTCTGGATTAACAAAGCCAACGGCATCGGTCATATCTCTTAACCTAGCAACCGTCTTATTCATTATTTCAGTTGATATTTTTTGATTCTCGTCTGGAGCAGCTTCTTTATCCTCAATTCCTATGACTAGCTCTCCCCCCTGGGCATTGGCAAAAGCCACGCAGGTCTCAGCAAGACTCGAAAAGTCAGCAGTTTTTCCCGTGACTTTCTTCAAACTTTTATAATCTATTTGACTGTCTTCGAACACTGCCATGACATGTATTTATTATAGTTTTTGTTCATTTTTTTCATTGTTCATGTAACATGAACATTTGGTTTTAGTGAACACCGCGTTTAAAATTTATCGAAATTGGCTACTATTTGTTTTTTCAATTTTTCTCCTTTTTCAAACTGCTCTAACAAAGCAGCCTTTAAACCCTCCATTTTTTCTTCAAAGGGGATTCCATCATCTTCTTCAGCTTCTGTACCCACATAAATGCCGGGAGTAAGTTTATAATCCTGCTTTTGTACTTCTTCTACAGTGGCTGCCTTACAGAAGCCAAGCTCATCTTTATAGGGGGCTAATGAGCGCCCTTCAAGAGCCTCGGGAACCGTTCGGTACGCATGATAGGCGTCTGCAATTTTTTTAATATCGGCATCTTCAAAAACCCGTAGTTTACGACTGGCCATTTTACCCATCTTTGCTGCATCTATAAACAATATTTCGTTCATGCGCTCGCGGTGCTCGCCATCTTTACCGTCACGATTTCTGCTAAGAATAAACAAGCAGGCAGGTATGCCAGTGGTCAAAAAAAGCTTATCGGGCATACGAACGATGCAATCGATCATGCCCTTATCTACCATATATTGCCGTACATTTTTTTCTCCTTTGGTATTGGAGGTCATGGCGCCGTTGGCCATTACAACGCCAGCCGTACCCCTGTCGTTCAGATGGTGCCAAAAAGTTTGCATCCACATATAATTGGCACTGCCATCTGTAGTGAATTCTTCCCGTGGACCAAAAAGCCTGGTGTCGTTTTCCGGCAGATCCTCAGGGTGCCAATTGCTGACATTAAAAGGAGGGTTGGCGATTACAAAATCGGCCTTTAAATCAGGGAACTTATCATCTAACAGAGAATTCCCTAATTTGATATCAAAAGAAAGATTGCGCAGCAACAGGTTCATTAAACATAAACGCAGGGTTTGAGCCGTCATTTCTTGACCGTAAATAGAAATGTCGCTCTTATTGCCGCCGTGTTCCTTAATGAATTTCAATGACTGTACGAACATACCGCCGCTACCACAGGCAGGGTCAAAGATTCTTCCTTTATAAGGTTCCAATAGTTCCACCAAAAGACGTACAATGCTTCCTGGCGTAAAGAATTGCCCCGCACCAGAACCTTCTGCCATGGCAAAACGGCCAATATAATACTCGTAGATACGGCCTAGAATGTCGCTCTCGGGGTTTTCCTTTTCCGAGAATTTAGGATGGGAGAGCAGGTTGATGATACCACCGGTTTGTTTTGCCGAAAGTTCGCTCTTTACAAATATTCTTGGTAGAAGGTTGTTCAGCTGCGGATTGTAGGCGGTAAGTAAATCTTGGATGGTATCAAAAGCGTCATCTACCTTTACCTTGATATCGTCTTGCTCCGCGTTATCCTTTAAATACTGCCAAGAAGCGGTTTTCGGTATCATAAACGTATTACGCGAACGATATTCGTCCGGGTCGCTCAATACATAGTCTTTTTCCTCATGATCGGTAGTGTAATACTCGGAACTTGGTTCGTTCAAGGTGTTTTCAAGTTCCTCTTTTACAATATCAAATCGCTCACTGAGGTGTTTTAAAAAGACCAATGGTAAAATATAATTCTTATAGTTATTCTCGGAAACCGCACCACGAAGTTCGTTGGCGGCATCCCATAGTTCTTTTTCAAAATCAATATCTGCTTTGGCCATATATAGTGTATACTGGATTTTTAAGGGGGAGTAAATAATTATAATCAAAAATAAGAAACCATATCTAAAAACAGAGAAAAGAAAAATCTAACATCTATTCTTTGTAAAACCTTTATGCAAAAGGCCCTTTTTTTCTCGCCCAAAACCTTTTACAAAAAAATAAATTATAGTTATATCTCCCTGATTGACTATTACTAAACATTTTTTCTGTTTTTAAAGTATAACAGAAGACAATGCGCAAAAAAGTATTACATCAACATAGCTAAAATCTATCACATAGGACCAATTAGAATAGAACCGAGAACTATCACAATTCCAAGAAAAGCCGTCATGCCCAACATCACATTATACTTTGTATTAAGCGATTTTTCCAGGCGGTCTAACTTATCAAGTACTTTTTCCATGTTACTTTCGGATATTTAATTTTATACTTTCTAAGATAGTGGGATTACACTGAAATTCAAAAATTCATATATAATGGTTATTTGATGCTATTGTTGATAGAAAATTTTTGAAAAGATTAAAGCTTGTGTTGTAAAAGAGTTTTTATAAGCCTTTCTACGAGAAGCATAAAGACTAAAGTAAAGTGGGGGTTTAAGCTTATAGAAAATACCTTAATGTGTTTTGTAAAAATTAACCAAATCTTGAATAGTAAGTTTACTATTCCGTCCATCCCAACCTTTCAAAATTTGTTTTTTTAATAGAGTATGTTCTTCGTTCGAATATAAAGAATGAATCAAAAGTACTTCGGAAAAAAACTTATTGGGGCTGGTGTATCTTCCGGATTCCATTTGTTCGGAGATATATTGTTTTTCCTTGTTGGTTAGTTTAATTTCCATACTTCACCTTCTTATTTTCAAACTTACCAAAATAAGGCTAGAAATAAGCTCATTTTTAAAGCCCAAGAACTAACCTTGTTTGACAGCCAAAAAAAAATGTCACCCTTTCTGCCGCCCTTAAATTAAAAAACCCCTAAAAACATAGTGTTTCTAAGGGTTTTCCGTGGTCCCACCTGGGCTCGAACCAGGGACCACCTGATTATGAGTCAGGTGCTCTAACCAACTGAGCTATAGGACCAAAAATTGGACTGCAATATTACTACTTATTTTTTGGTGGTGCAAGCTATTTTAACGGCTACTTTCGTATTTCTTGACATAATTCGATCAACACCCCGTTGCTGCTCTTCGGATGCAGAAAAGCAACCAGCTTATTGTCAGCCCCTTTCTTGGGTTTTTCGTTAATCAAGACAAAGCCCTCGCCCCTTAACCTTTCCATCTCTTTTTCAATATCGTCTACCGCAAAGGCTATATGGTGAACGCCCTCGCCCTTCCTGCTCAAAAACCGGGCGATCGGGCCCTCTGGGTCGGTGGCTTCCAACAGTTCTATCTTACTGTCGCCCGTCTTAAAAAACGAGGTGCGGACACCTTCGCTGGGCACTTCTTCGACCTTATAGTGGTCTTGGCCCAAAAGCTTCCCAAAGCGTTCATTGGCCGCCTCCAAATCGTTTACGGCTATGCCGATGTGCTCAATTTTTTCCAAATGATCGATGATTTTTGTCCCTATCGGTGTTTATCCCCCTAATTTACGCTATTTCTCCGTATTTTTGCGGTATGGAAACACAACGACAGAAAAAGATTGCGGGGGTCATACAAGAAGATATCGTAGATATTCTACAAAGGGCCGCCATTGAAGGAGGGTTAAAAGGTACGTTGATTTCGGTTACGAAAGTTTCGGTGACCACCGACCTCTCCATTGCAAAAGTATATATCAGTATTTTTCCGAACAAAGAGGCCAAGGCACTTATGGAGGGCATAAAATCAAATCAGCCCCTCATCAAGCACGAATTGGCACAGCGCACCAAGCACCAATTGCGCAGGGTGCCCGAGTTATTGTTCTTTTTAGACGATTCACTCGATTATATCGAGAACATTGAAAAATCGCTTAAGGGCGAAGAGAACCCTATTGAGAACAGAGACCTTTTGGACAAGAGAAAAAAACTATAAGGTTGAATTTTCCGTTTTACATCGCCAAGCGCTATGTGCGTTCCAAAAGCAGTCAAAATGCGGTGAACGTCATAAACTTCATTACCTTTTTGGTAACGGTTATAGGCTCGGCAGCCCTATTTATCGTGCTTTCGGGATTTGCGGGACTCAAATCGTTCAGCCTTTCGTTCAGCAATACCTTTGACCCCGACCTAAAAGCCTTGCCCGCAACGGGCAAATTCTTTAGCGTTTCCCCCGAACAGGAAGCAGAACTTGCCCAGATCGAAGGCCTTGCCTTCTATTCTAAGGAACTGGAGGAAAAGGTATACCTCAAACATCGCGAAAAGGGCCATATTGCCTTTATCAAGGGCATTGACACCAATTACACCCATGTTACGGGTATTGACAGCACGCTTTTGTACGGTACTTGGCGGATCAATAGCCAAGAAGCCGTGGCCGGTATCGGCATCACCAACATTCTCGGGCTTACCATCAACCAGTACCAAAACCCCTTGGTGGTACTTGCCCTTAAGCCGGGCAAGGGCTCCCTCACCCAAAAATCGCTAAAAACAAAGGCCTTGGTGCTCAGTGGGGTATACTCCGTTGAGGAAAACTTAGATAAAAAATACGTTTTTGCCGATCTGCCTTCGGTACAGCAACTGTTGGAAAAGAAAGCCAACCAGGTATCGGGCGTCAACTTTAAAGTGCAAAATGTAACGCAATTGGGCGCGGTAAAAAGCAAAATTGCCGCGGTTTTCGGAAACAAAGTGGTCTTAAAAGACCGACAAGAGCTCAATAGCACCTTGCACCGCATGCTCAATACCGAAAACTTGGCCACCTATCTCATCTTTACCCTGGTCTTGGGCATTGCCCTGTTCAATGTCGTCGGCGCCATTATTATGATGATCTTAGATAAGCTGCAAAACCTAAAAACCCTATACAGCCTGGGCACGACCCTCAAGGAACTGCGTCGCATCTATTTTATGCAGGGCGTGTTGGTTACGGGCTTGGGCGGATTTATAGGTGTGGTCTTCGCTTCACTGCTGATCTGGTCGCAACTGGCTTTTGGATGGCTGAAAATAACGCCTTCCCTTGCCTATCCCGTAGAATACCAATGGATCAATGTTCTGATCGTGTTCGGTACCATATTCATTTTGGGAATCATCGCCTCTAAAATTGCGAGTAGCCGGATTACCAAAAAAATGATCGCGATTTAATCTTCCTTGGTTTAGGAAGTAAACTGGTAGTCGCCAAATTTCTCAAGCACCTCGTCAAAGGCCGAAAATACATCGACGGAATCGTCGCTGGTGACCATCTTCATACGGTATTCCTTAAAGTTGGGAATGCCTTTAAAGTAATTGGTATAATGCCTTCGGGTTTCAAAGACCCCTAGTTTTTCGCCCTTCCAGTCGATGGCCATTTGCAAATGGCGGCGGGCGGCGTCTACACGTTCTTGCATGCTGGGGGGCGCCTTGTGGCTTCCGGTTTTGAAATAGTGCTTTACCTCATCGAAAAACCAGGGGTAACCAATGCTGGCACGGCCGATCATGGCACCATCAAGTCCATATTCGTCACGCATTCGCATTGCGGCCTCGGGCGAATCTACATCGCCGTTTCCAAACACGGGAATATGCATACGCTGGTTGTTCTTTACCTCGGCAATGGGCTTCCAGTCGGCCTCGCCCTTATACATCTGCACCCGGGTCCTACCATGAATGGCTATGGCCTTGCAGCCAACGTCTTGCAAACGCTCGGCCACCTCCACTATTTTAATGGAATCATGGTCCCATCCCAAGCGGGTCTTTACCGTAATGGGCAAATTGGTGCGCTCCACCATGGCCTTGGTGAGCGATACCATAAGGTCTATATCTTTTAAAATACCGGCACCGGCACCCTTGCTGACCACCTTTTTCACCGGACAGCCAAAATTGATATCGATGATATCCGGCTTCGATTGCTCTACAATATCTACCGATTGCAGCATAGAGTCTAGATTGGCCCCGAAAATCTGAATGCCAACGGGCCTTTCCTTTTCATAGATATCCAACTTCATTACACTTTTCGCGGCATCGCGAATCAATCCTTCCGAAGAAATAAACTCGGTATACACCACGTCGGCACCCTGCTCTTTACAGAGGGCACGAAAGGGTGGGTCGCTTACATCTTCCATAGGGGCAAGAAGCAACGGAAAATCAGGCAATTGAATGTCTCCTATTTTTGGCATGGCCGCAAATTTACAACTAATCTACAAGGCATTAAAATGCAGAACATAACTATCTTTACCCCGTTCTATGGATTTAACACTACCTTTTGAACCCATACTCTTCGGTATAAAATGGAATATGCACCTGATTCTCGAATATCTGGCGTTTTTCATTGCCTTTAGGTACTATGTATTTTCCCGTAAACGCAGCACCGACGCCATTTCTTCCAACAATAGGCTGACCATAATCATCGGGGCCATTTTTGGGGCCTTGCTACTTTCCAGGCTCGTGGCTTTTTTGGAAGAGCCCCTAGTTCATTACCAACAGGGGTGGATGGTACTCATGAACAACAAGACCATTATGGGCGGGCTGTTCGGAGGCCTATTGGGCGTGGAATTGGCCAAGAGGATCATCGGGGAAAAGCAATCGTCGGGAGACCTCTTTACCCTGCCTATTGTTCTTGGTATTATCATCGGTAGGATAGGATGCTTTTTAGCGGGGACCAAGGAATTTACCTATGGAAAGGAAACTTCCTTTTTTATGGGGATGGATTTGGGGGACGGACTCAGCAGGCATCCCATTGCCCTTTACGAAGTCCTTTTTCTAATCGTGCTCTTCGTTTTTTTAAAACGGATAAAAACCAGGGCCCAAGCCTTGGAAAGCGGCATGCTCTTTAAAATTTTTATGATCCTTTACTTCTCTTTCCGCTTCTTTATCGAGTTCTTGAAACCCAATACATTTTTTGTTCTTGGGCTCAGCAGCATCCAAATATTATGCTTAATTTGTCTTTTGTACTACTACAAAACGATCCGTCAAGGAATTGCCTATGCCTACCAAAGATTACACCTACTATGATTTTACCCTAAGCCTTTGCCCCCAATGTTTACGGCGTGTAGATGCCAAGATCATTTTTGAGAACGACAAGGTCTATATGCTCAAAAACTGCAGGGAACACGGAAGGAGCAAAGTGCTTATTGCCGATGATATCGAATACTATAAAAACATCAGAAACTACAACAAGGCTTCCGAATACCCCAAGACCTTTAATACCAAAACGCATTATGGCTGCCCTTATGACTGTGGCCTATGCCCCGACCACGAGCAACACTCTTGCCTTACGGTAATTGAGCTCACCGATCGCTGTAACCTTACCTGCCCTACCTGTTACGCTTCGTCTTCCCCTTCCTATGGAAGGCATCGCACCTTGGAGGAAATCAAAAAAATGCTCGACGTTATCGTCAAGAACGAGGGCGAGCCCGATGTGGTACAGCTTAGCGGAGGTGAACCTAGCATCCATCCCCAATTTTTCGAAATTCTGGATTACGCCAAGACCTTGCCCATTAGACACTTGATGGTAAATACGAATGGGATTAAAATTGCCAAGGATTTTGCCTTTGCGGAGCGACTGGCGAGCTATGCCCCCGATTTTGAAATTTACCTACAGTTCGATTCGTTGGACAATGCGGTACTACAAACGCTACGGGGCGCCGATATGGCCGATATACGTTTAAAGGCCTTGGAACACCTGAACCGGCTCAACTTGTCGACCACGCTCGTCGTTACCTTACAAAAGGGATTGAACGACCATGAAATGGGCGATACCATAGATTTTGCCCTCAAACAAAAATGCGTACGCGGGGTTACTTTTCAGCCCACGCAAATTGCGGGCCGTCTAGAGAATTTTGAAGTAGATGACAACCGAATAACCCTTACCGAGGTACGGAGAAAGATTTTGGAACAATCGCCCATTTTTGAAAGCGACGACCTGATCCCCGTACCCTGCAACCCCGACGCCCTGGTCATGGCCTACGCCTTAAAATTGGGCGATGAGGTGAGTCCGCTTACCCGCTACATCAACCCTGACGATCTATTGAACGAGGGCAAGAACACCATTATCTACGAGCAAGACGAGGCGCTTCACGGAAAAATGATAGAGCTCTTCAGTACCGGTAATTCCGTTGAAAAAGCTTCGGAGAACTTAAAGAGCATCATGTGCTGTTTGCCAGAGATCGATGCCCCGGAACTCGGTTACGACAACCTCTTCCGTATTATCATCATGCAGTTTATAGACGCCCATAACTTTGATGTACGTGCCATTAAAAAATCATGTGTACACATCGTGAACAAAGACTATAAAATCATTCCTTTTGAAACGATGAACTTGTTTTATAGGGATGACAAAGTAAAGTACTTAGAACAACTACAAAACGAAACGGTATGATTACGCTTGTATTTCTAATGATAGGGCCTCCTATAATTTTCTTGATTCTGGCCATTGTAGGTTTGGCGAGCAAAAAGAAAAAAATGGCCAAGACTTTCTTTATTCTAACCGGTGTTTACCTGCTCATAAGCTTTGGTACTTGCGGAATTATGCTGAGTAATTTTAGCTTGGATACGAAGTAAGGTCGCAGATTTAGATCCGGTTGCGTTCATCAACCCTCTTAGACTTCTTGTTATCGCGTATTTTAGAGTTTCCGAACCTGTAGCGTAGACCGGTAACCAATAATCTATTTTCCCCTCTTTGCAATGAGGTTCCGTTCTGGTCTTGGTAATTTCGTGTATTGAACTGGTTGCCTTGGTTAAAGATATCCTCCACCCCTAGGGATATGCTCAGCTTCTTATTGTAAAAGGTCTTACGGAACATGAGGTTCAATGCCCCGAAGGCATCGAATTTAGAGTTGCCCGAAAGCATAGGTGCCGTATAGACCAAATTAAGGTCGGCCGTAAGGGAACGATCGCTCAAGAAGGAAAAACTATTGCTCGTTCTTACAAACCAGCTAAACTGGTCCAGTTCTACCGGCTCATTGGTACTTAAGTTGGAAAAACGGAAGGTTTCATTATAAAAACTGGCCAAGACATAGCAATTATAAAAATCGGTAAAATTTTTATTGAGCGATAAATCTATCCCGTAGGCCCATTCTTGGTCTAGGTTTGAAGAAATAAAGCGCAACAAGTTGTTATCATTGTTCTGAAAAATCAATTGTGCGAGTCCGTTTTTCTTCCTTTTATAGAACAATTCTACCGTATAGGACTTGTCATAAGTATATCCTGTGGCTATATAATATCTGGTGGAAGGCAATAGTTCTGGGTCGCCCTCAATAGTAGAAAAGGTACTTTGAAAGGTTTGAAAGGGATTGATGCTATTGTATCTGGGCCTAGAAATCTTTCTAAAGTAATACAGGTTGAGGTCGTGTTTCTCATTGGGACTAAATTGGATCGATCCGGAAGGGAACAACTGAAAATTTTTACGTTCGTTGAATTGAGGCTCCATATCCCATTCCCCTTCCGTCTGGGCGTATTCGGCACGTAGGCCCGTCTTTAACTTCCAACGGTCCCATTTGCCCGAATAGGAAACATAGGCCGCATAAATAGACTCGTCATAGTCGAAATTACTCGAGGCCGAAGGGTCAATACCCGGTTGGTCACGATCGAAGCCTTCTTGCAGAATACTGCTGTTAGAGGCTATTCCCGCATAGCGAAGGCCCGTTTCTATTTTTCCGTTATCCCCTAAAGGAGCCTCATAGTCTCCCTGAAAACTGTACAGGTTGATTTTTTGTGAGGCATCGGTAGTAAAATCGTTTTCCCCGGCCAATCCGCCTGTCGTATTGTAAAAAGCCGTATTGAGTAGTTGTGCGTCGGTCTCGTCATAAAAGGTATAGTGGGCATTGAAGGATAATTGCTCGCCATTTTCGCCCAAATCTTGAATGTAATCGATGTAATACGAGGTGTTCAGTTTTTCCCTTTCCGCATTGTTCAAGGTCTCGAAACTCGACCAACGGCTATCGCCGGTCAATTCGGTATCGG
Source organism: Zobellia sp. OII3 (assembly GCF_002211465.1). Taxonomy (NCBI): domain Bacteria; kingdom Pseudomonadati; phylum Bacteroidota; class Flavobacteriia; order Flavobacteriales; family Flavobacteriaceae; genus Zobellia; species Zobellia sp. OII3. The sequence continues at coordinate 830,089 of NZ_MWRZ01000001.1, forward strand.
TATCGTATACTCGCGCAATCTCGGGTTCCCACAGGGTAATGCTCGTAAAACTCAACCGGCTCTTTTCGCTAATATCGTAGTCAAAAAAGAGGGAGAAATTGTGCTCTTTGTTTCGATTCAAATGTTCTTGCTCTGCCGTCCAGGTAGATAGGGAGCCATCATTTTGTGGAAAATTGGTGATATCGGTATAGTAGACCACCTTTCTGTCATGTCCAAAATTATAATTGAAGGATAATTGGGTTTTCTTCCCCTTAAAAAAATGGTCGGTGCCTATGGTATGCTTCGGCAATACGCCTTGTACGTATTTATTATAAACCGCACCGTTATAGCCTGCTATTATGTTCTTTTTCATCACAATATTGATAAGCACACTTTCTTCCGCACTGTATTTGGCCGGTGGATTGGTTATGACTTCAATATTCTCGACATTGGAAGCGGAAGTACCTGACAAGAGGTTTACGATATCGTCATGGGGAATGTTTATTTTTCGCCCGTTGATCAAGAGTCCTACCGAGTTACTGCCCTTAACGCTCAACTTATCGTTTACGATCATCACGCTAGGGGTTATTTTGAGTACATCCCAGACGTCTCCATCCGCATAGGCCGTGTTTTCCACATTAAAAACCAATCGGTCTATTTTTCTTTCCAACCTCGGTTTTTGTGAGGTGACCACCACCTCGTCCAATTTTTGATCGGTATCTTCCAACACCAATGGGGCCAACTCTTTGTCCGTATCGAGATCAAATGCCATTACATCGCTCTCGTTTCCGATATAACTGGCCTTGATCAGGTAACGGCCAGCCGTAATATTTTGTAGTTCATAGGCGCCCGCTTCATCGGTAGAAGTTCCTGTCACCAAGCTAGAATCGGTAGCACTCAACAAAAGTACGTTGGCAAAAGAAACCGCGTGATCTTCTTCGTCGTTTACAACACCCGTTATGCTTAGTTCCTGGGAATAAAGCACACCATTAAAAAAGAACATAAAAAATAAGGGACATAAAAAACGCTTCATAAAACTGTAGGATTCTTGCTCAAATCTAACAATTTTCGGTAAAATCCTACAATAAATGTAGCCTTAAAAATTACAAAGCCCTACGTAGCCTACATTAAATGTCAGCCGTAGTCCTTATTTCAGCCCCTAAATCCTTCTGACGTAAGCCTTGGCTTGTAAATGGACGAACATGAAATACAGCTCAAGCTGGGGCATTGCCCCCCAAGAGCGTAAAGGATACCCTTGAAAATCCGCGGGTTCTGCCCTGATCACATCTACAATTAGGCTTGCTTTTTCGTTATTGTACAAAACAGTACGAAAATAACGTATCTTTGCCTACTTAATGAATAAGGAGTTGCTTACCGAAATGAGCTCAGCATCAATGAAGAATATTCGAAATTTTTGTATTATCGCCCATATCGACCACGGTAAAAGTACCTTGGCCGACCGTCTTTTAGATTTCACAGGATCTGTAACTGCCCGAGAAAAAAAGGAACAGTTACTAGACAATATGGATCTAGAGCGAGAACGTGGTATCACCATTAAGAGCCACGCCATACAAATGGAATATATTTATAAAGGTGAGCAATATGTGCTCAACTTGATCGACACCCCGGGCCACGTAGATTTCTCTTATGAGGTATCGCGTTCCATTGCCGCTTGCGAAGGAGCCCTTTTGGTCGTCGATGCAGCGCAAAGTATCCAGGCCCAAACCATATCGAACCTATACTTGGCCTTAGAGAACGATTTAGAGATCATTCCCGTTCTGAACAAGGTAGACTTGCCCAGTGCCAACCCTGAAGAAGTCACCGACGACATCGTAGACCTTTTGGGCTGTACGGCAGAGGAAGTAATTCCCGCCAGTGCGAAGACCGGTATCGGTATTGAGGAAATTCTTTCCGCCATTATTGAACGTGTACCCGCTCCGAAAGGAAATGCCGATGAAGCCCTACAAGCATTGGTCTTTGACTCGGTATATAATCCTTTCCGTGGGGTAGAGACTTATTTTAGGGTTATCAACGGAGAGATCAAAAAGGGACAAAAGATAAAATTCGTAGCTACCGACAAAAGCTATTTTGCCGACGAGGTAGGTACCTTGAAATTAACACAACATCCAAAACAGTCGATAAAAACCGGGGATGTGGGCTATTTGATTACAGGTATCAAAGATGCCCGTGAAGTAAAAGTGGGCGATACCATTACCGATTCGGCCAATCCGACCAAAAACCCCATTGCAGGTTTTGAAGATGTAAAGCCCATGGTTTTTGCGGGAATCTATCCTGTTGACACCGAAGATTTCGAAGAGCTTCGTTCTTCCATGGAAAAATTACAGCTGAACGATGCCTCGTTGGTATTCGCACCCGAAAGTAGTGCGGCACTAGGTTTTGGTTTTCGTTGCGGGTTCTTGGGCATGCTCCACATGGAGATCATTCAAGAGCGTTTAGAGCGCGAATTCGATATGACGGTAATAACTACCGTACCTAACGTTAGTTACCACGCCTATACCCGAAAGGATCCCGAAAAGCCATTGATCGTAAACAACCCTTCGGACCTTCCCGACCCTTCGACCATAGATCGCGTAGAAGAACCTTATATCAAGGCTACGATTATTACCAAAGCCGATTTTGTCGGTAACGTAATGTCGCTTTGTATCGAGAAAAGGGGAATCATCACCAATCAGACCTATCTGACCACAGAACGTGTTGAACTTACCTTCGATATGCCTTTGGCCGAAATCGTCTTTGATTTTTACGATCGATTAAAGACCGTTTCAAAAGGCTATGCTTCTTTTGACTATGCCCCGATCGGTATGAGGACCTCAAAATTGGTCCGTGTAGATATTCTATTGAACGCACAGCCTGTCGATGCCCTATCGGCACTTATCCATTTTGACAATGCCCAGAACATTGGTAAAAAAATGTGCGAGAAATTAAAGGAGTTGATTCCGAGACAGCAGTTCGATATTCCTATCCAAGCTGCGATCGGTGCTAAAATTATTTCTAGGGAAACCATAAAGGCCTTACGTAAAGATGTTACCGCCAAATGTTATGGTGGGGATATTTCACGTAAGAGAAAACTGCTTGAAAAACAGAAGAAAGGTAAAAAACGTATGCGCCAAGTGGGTAACGTTGAAATACCACAACAAGCTTTTATGGCCGTTTTAAAACTGAACGACTAAAAAAAGTCCCTTACGAGTTGAACGTAAGGGACTTTTTCTTTTTATAAAGCCTCTGCCTTATTTTTTAGTGGCAACCATAGTTCCTCCTTTTTCCAATATACGTTTTCCTAAGAGTTCCCCTATGGTAAATACTTCATTGGATCGTACCGCTTCCTTATAGTCAACTTGGTAACCCTCATCGGATTTGGTCCAACTAAAGCTTGTCTCCGCATCAATTTCGCCATTCGTTGTCTTTTTAAACTCCCCGCTGTGGTCCGCTTTAAAAAGCCATATATCTTCACGGGTAGTCGTTTCGCCGCCCTGGGGAGTGGCGCTCACTTCATATACCCAAGTCCCTACGATTGCATCAGTGTCATCCTCATCTTTTGAACAACTGGTAAAGGCAACGGTACTGGCTAAAGCAAAGAATAAAACGATTTTTTTCATAGTAATATGCGTTAATATTAATAAAATTGAATTACCACAAAAACGCAAACAATTTTTAATTATTGTAAGAAAATAATACAAGTTTTTGTTTCCATAGATTCGACATAAATGGCTAAAAAAGATAATTTCTTCGTTGTCAAGTCTTTTCTTCATTCCGACAGCGGAAATTAATTTTTTTCTTACAAATACTTCTTGCACAGCACAATTTTTAAACCTGCATTCAGTTTTAGTACTGTTAAATTATTGCACATAGAAAATGACAACTTACATTGCACATTTTACGGCGGGACACCGCATTATTCCGACCGAACAGAACTCTATCTTTATTTGGCAACAAGAAAGTGGGGAAGTAGACATAACCCTACTCGTCAACAAAATAAAAAGGGAGTCGGCACTACACTTCTATAGCTTGGTCGCCGACAATTATGAAGGTGAAGTGCAACTCGACGATATCGACATTACCGTACACGAGACCTTGCCGTTTTCAGGTTAATACGGAATCATATGAAAGAATAAGGGGTTATTCTTCGTCTTGATGCTTGGTTTCGACCTCATCTTCGGTTTCGTCAACCTCTAAGATCTTTCCTAAATACACCAATCGGTATCCTCCGCTGATATCCTCAAAATCCGTACTGAACGAAGGTATGATTTTAAGGTCGCCATCAGGGGTTTTAAGAAAAATGGGCACCACATGATCGTCTGCCTTGGTAATTTCTATAAGGCCCTCATAGTGTTCCTTGTCCTTTATCTCAATCTCATGGATAATAGGGAACATGCGGGCCGTTTCGGTCAGTTTGATAAAATCGTCCGTATGTGAAAATAGCCCTTCTTTCGGATTGTTCTCCGGATCGTTCATTTCATCGGAGTCGATCAGCCTGAACGAACCGTTCTCTCCGAACTGACTGCCGAATTTTTCAACCGCATATTTGTTGATATCGGAGTTTCCGGTAAGGGCCATAAGATAGCCCACATCGTTCAGCTCGATATTATCGGTCAGGTTATCGGAATAGATATTGGCCGTAATGGCTTCTATGCCCAGCTTTTGGGCTTTCTCGATATTGGTTTGGTTGTTATCTACCAATACGACATGTCGATTGTTCTTATGCAGATAATCGGCGATCAGTCTTGATACTTTTGACGCACCGATAATTACAATGCCTTCCGATTTTTCCAAGAACACGCCCAGTAACTTCGCCATGAAGCGCGCCGTGGATGCGTTGAGCAGAACGGTACCCAAAACGATCATAAAGACCAATGGGGTAATGTAATCTGCCCCGGGCTCTCCTCTCAAGATCAATTTAGAGCCAAAAAGGGAAGCAATACCCGCAGCTACGATACCCCTAGGGCCTACCCAACTGATAAACAGCTTTTCCCTAAAGTTGAGCTTGGATCCCGCAGTACTCAAAAATACGCCCAAGGGCCTTACGACAAACACCACTATGGCAAAAAGAATAAGGGTTTTATAGTTGTACAGTAGTTCAAGTTCGGGCAAATTCATACTTGCCGAGAGCAGTATGAAAAGCATGGAAATCAACAATATACTGATAGATTCCTTAAAATAGAGCAATTCCTTAATATTGGGCAGCTGGGTATTTCCCATGACCATCCCCATGACCACCACGGCCAACAAACCGGATTCGTGTGCAAACAACTCCGAAATAACGAAAACAGAAAGCACTACGGACAAAGACACCACATTCAACAAATAATGGGGAACATAGTTCCTTTTTATGGCCAAGGTCAAGGCGTGCGCAAAGGTGAAGCCAAAGGTAAAGCCCAACAACAGTACCTTTACAAATTCCAATAGGCCGGTTTGGGTATACCCTTGTCCCTCACCGATGCTAATGAACTCAAATACCAATACCGCCACAAGGGCTCCAATGGGATCTATAAGAATACCCTCCCACTTCAATATGGCCGAAAGATCTTTCTTTAAAGGAATATTTCTAAGAATAGGGGTAATTACCGTTGGCCCGGTAACAATGATAAGGGCCGAAAACAAAAATGATATTTGCCAACTTAGCTCAAAAATAAAATGGGCGGCAGTACCTGCCAAAAAGAAGGTCACTGCACTACCTACGGTAATCAGCTTGGTAATTACGGGGCCTACCCTGGTCACCTCAGAACGTTTCAGGGTGAGTCCGCCCTCGAACAAGATAACGCCTATGGCCAAGGATACAAAATGGTAAAGGCTTTCCCCAAGAAAGAGCCCTTCCTTTTCATTCCAGATAGGGCGGATCAATTTGGTGCCGTCTTCCGTAAACAACGTAGATATGGGCCCCACCAATAGGCCTATCAGGATAAGGGGCAAAATCGCCGGTAGTTTAAATCGCCATGCTACCCACTGTGCAATAATTCCAAGGATAATTATTCCCGCTAATTCTACCATAAAAAAATTTGAAGCAAGATAAGTTTTAATATAGAAAAAATCCATCTACAGCAAAAAAAACCTTGAACCCATCTTAAAAAAGGCTCCATGCAAAATCAACAAAAGACGCTGTAAGCAAAGCCCTACAGACAACTGGCGATTATGGCCTGGAAATTATCTTTTTGGCGCTCTTGCAGGATAATTTTTAATTGGTTATTTTTTCATCTTAATTTCCTGAACCCCATAAATTTAACCTATGGAAGAACTTAGTATCGTAAACCTGCTATTGGTATTGTTCGCCGCCTGGATCGGAGGAATAGGGGCAAAACGTATGGGCTTCCCCTCCATTTTGGGCGAACTCCTTATCGGGATCGTACTGGGTCCTGCCATACTGGGAATTCTCGATACCTCCGAAGCCCTGAACATTTTGGCCGAAATAGGAATTCTCTTTCTTATGGCCTATATCGGAATGGAAATTAATTTCAAGGATCTGGGCAAGGCCTCATGGGCCGGTCTACTGGCGGCCATTGGTGGGTTTGTAGTGCCTTTTGCCTTGGGCTATTATACCATTTTGGCCTTTGGTGGCACGGAAATAGCCGGCCTCTTCGTCGGTATCGCCGTAGGCGTTACTTCCTTGGCCACAAAAAGCAGGATCTTGGTAGACCTTAAGCTTTTAGATACCCGTATAGCCTATGTGTTAATGGCCGGCGCCCTGATTTCCGATACCTTGGCACTGATTATTTTTGCCGGAATTATCGGTTTTGTCGATGCCGGCAGTATCGATGCCCTTGGTCTGGGCTGGGTGGCGGCCAAGGCCATTCTGTTTTTCGCCTTCTCGGGCCTAACGGGTGTCTACCTATTCCCCCTGATAGGAAAATTACTTACCAAAATCAAACTCACGGGGCGTACGGCCTATTTCAGCATCATGGTCATCATCGTATTGGGTTTTGCCGAATTGGCCGAACTCGCAGGGCTTCACGGGATTTTAGGGGCCTTTATGGGCGGACTCTTTATACGCGACGGCGTCTTTTCAAGACCGGTGCTCAAAGAGGTTACCGGGGTCTTTCACGATATCTCCATCGGTTTCCTGGCCCCCATATTTTTCGTCACGGCCGGTTTTCATGTTACCTTGGAGGTCTTTCAAACCGACCTCGCCCTATTGGTATTGATCATCATAGGTGCCGTTGTGGGTAAAATTTTAGGAACGGCCCTATTTTACCTGCCAAGCGGCTATGGATGGCGCGAAGGACTTACTATCGGTACAGGAATGAACGGAAGGGGCGCCGTAGAGATCATTATTGCCGGTATCGGACTGCAGATGAACATCATTTCCCAAGAGATTTTTTCCATATTGGTGTTTATGGCTATTTCCACAACGCTTACCGTTCCCGTACTACTCACCTGGACCACCAATTGGCTCAGGAAACGGGGCGAACTGGTAAAACAAGATGCCCGAAAAGGCTACTTGGTACTAGGTGCCAACCCCTTGGGCCTGTACATTTCAAAACAACTCGCCCAACAGAGCGAGGTTACCCTTATAGACTCCAATAAAGACCATGTAAACGAAGCCCAAGCACAAGGACTAAAGGCCATATACGGAAACGCACTGAAGGAAGAGGCCTTCGAAACCGCCGACGCCCTTTCGAAACACACCTTTATTGCCCTGACGGGCAACAGTGAAATCAACCTCCTCTCGGCACAATTGGCCTATAATTCGTTTTATATCCCCAATCGAATCGTGCTGATGTCCCCGGTTGAAAACGGGGCCGGCCCCAATCTATTGAACCACATGGAGGCCTCTTCCCTATTTGCCAACAAAACCGATATGGCCGCTTGGTCGTACAAGATTTCGGCCGGTGATTTTGAGGAAAAGGAAGAAAAGGTCGACAAAGAGATGACCCCTAGGGACTGGGTAAAGAAAAACTCAAAAGACAAGGAGGTGCTACCCATATTGATTCTTGATGGGCACGGGGTTAAGCGACCATTTCACTACAACGACACCATCAAACCCGGAGAGCATGTAATCTATATCCAATAATCCGCCTAAGCGGGTATAACGGGCTCGCCAAGCCTTAATCTGCGAAATCGAAAGGCCGTCCGCCATGGGTATCCCATAAAATATAATATTCGGTATTTTTTATGGGATTCCGTTACTTCGGTGTTTCTTTCGATATTTACACATTTGTTGTACTTCATAAACGCTTTTCTTAATTTGCACCCCTTCTGAACCACGATCGATGACACTATATCCCATAGAAACCGGAAACTTTAAGCTCGACGGCGGAGCCATGTTCGGCGTAGTGCCCAAAACTATTTGGCAACGTACCAATCCTGCCGATGCCAACAATCAAATTGACATTGCCGCCCGCAGCCTGCTCATAGAAGAAGGTAATAGGTTGATCCTGGTGGATACCGGTATGGGCCAAAAGCAATCGGAGAAATTCTTTAGCTATTACAACCGATGGGGCAATCATTCCGTTGACGCTTCACTACAGAAATTAGGTTTTCACCGCGATGACATCACCGATGTCTTTTTAACACATTTGCATTTTGACCATTGTGGGGGCTGCATCCAATGGAATAAGGATAGAACGGGTTACGAGCCCGCTTTTAAAAATGCCACATTTTGGACAAACGAAGACCATTGGCTATGGGCAACAAAACCCAATGCCCGTGAAAAGGCCTCTTTTTTAAAGGAAAACCTACTGCCCATGCAAGAGAGCGGGCAGTTAAAGTTTATTGAAAGAACCTCCGACACCTATCAAATGCTTCCTGAACTTGGTTTTAAGGTACATTTTGTAGACGGCCATACCGATAAGCAGATGTTGCCCCATATATCTTATAAAGGAAAGGAATTGGTCTTTGTGGCCGATTTGCTTCCTACGGTCGGGCATATTCCCTTGCCTTATGTCATGGGCTACGACACACGGCCCCTTTTGACCTTGACCGAAAAGGAAGCTTTTTTGAACGATGCCATTGCCAACGACTACTATCTGTTCTTTGAACATGATGCCCATAACGAGATCTGTACCCTAAAGGCTACCGAAAAAGGGGCACGGTTAAACGAAACGTTCCGTTTTGAGTCAATTTATGGCTAATTCACCCCTCGTTTACCCAAGGCTTCAAGTATTTGCTACGGATTATAATCGTATACGAAAACGCATCCGCCCCTGATTCCACTAGCATAGACGAGCTCAATAAATTTGTAAACATGTCTTGGGGGCTCATATTGCCCGCGATAAATTTTATGGGGAGACCGGCAATATTGACCCCATAAAAAAACAATAACCCAGTAAAATTCTCTATAAAAAAATCATAAAAAGATTACGATTGGGTTAAAAAATTGTGCCAAATATTACCTTTGCTAGCAATTCTGTTAAAATAATAATTTGCTTTCCAATGGTAATCCACTTATTTTGATGTATTTGACCCCGAAAAATGGATAAAACAATTAAACACTAAACTTTATATAACTATATGACACCTTTCTTTTCAAGACCCTTATTAGGCTTATCCGCCGGTCTTTTGCTTATGGGCTGTGGTTCAACAGCCTTGGTATCTACCCCAATTGCGAACATTGATACCACTCCCTTAAAAATATCCGATTTAACCGATGCCCAGAAAAAAAACTGGGGCCATCTAGACCTTGTAGCGGATACCATTCCCGGTATGAGTGTTGACAAGGCCTACGCCGAAATCATAAAAAATAAAAAAGGCGAAACGGTCATCGTTGCCGTACTTGATTCTGGCATGGACTTAGACCATGAGGATTTAAAGGACGTTCTATGGACCAACAGAGGCGAAAAAGCCGGTGATGGTATAGACAACGATAAAAATGGATACATCGATGATATCCACGGATATAACTTTTTAGGCGAGTCGTACAACGAACAACTGGAAGCAACCCGTATCGTAAAATTGAAATTGGGCGATGCCTCATTGCAGGCCAAGGCCAAAGCTAAAGTAGACAGCGAATACGCCAAGGCCGGTCAACAAAAACAGCAGTACGAGCAAATCTACCAAGCGGTCAAAAACGCCGATGATGCCGTTAAAAAAGAATTGGGTAAGGAGACCTATACCAAAAAAGACCTTGCCGCTATCGAGCCCAAAGATGAGGCCATGCAGCAGAATATTGGGATCTTGACACAAATGCTCACTTACGAAGACAGCATTCCTGAAGTTTTAGAGCAAATCGAAGGGGGTATCAAGTATTTTTCCGATCAATTGAACTACAACTACAACGTTGATTTCAATGGCCGTGAGGTAGTGGGAGACGATCCCTACGACATTACCGATTTGGGCTATGGAAACGGAAATCCTAAAAACAGGGTAGAAGACGAAAGCCATGGAACGCACGTAGCAGGTATTATCGCCGCCAAGCGCAACAATGGCAAAGGGGCCAACGGAGTGGCCAACAATGTGGCCATTATGAGTATTCGCGCGGTACCTAACGGTGATGAATACGACAAAGATATCGCCTTGGGCATCCGTTATGCGGTAGACAACGGCGCCAAGGTTATTAACGGTAGTTTCGGAAAAGGATTTAGCCCAAAGGCCGAATGGGTTTACGACGCCATTAAATACGCAGCCGACAACGATGTGCTTTTTGTTCATGCCGCCGGTAACGAAGGTGCCGACCTAGACGATCCCGCAAATCCCAACTTTCCGAACGACCAAGTGGACAACGGTCCTGAAATTGCCGATAACGTATTGACCGTAGGCGCATTGTCTTCAAAATACGGATCGGAAATGCTTGCTTCATTCTCAAATTACGGAGCTGTTAATGTTGACGTTTTTGCCCCTGGTGACGAAATCTATTCAACTATGCCCGACAATTCATATGATTTTCAAGGAGGAACCTCAATGGCGGCTCCCGCCGTTGCCGGTGTTGCGGCCTTAATTCGTTCTTACTATCCTAAATTGACCGCTTCCCAAGTAAAACACATTATCATGGAATCTGGTTTGGCTCCAAGGGTAAAGGTGATTTTGGGAGGTGATGCGGCCAAAACCGCAAGCTTGGACAAGGTTTCGACCTCCGGTAAAATCGTAAATGCCTACAACGCCTTGATTATGGCCGATAACGTGGCAAAAGGCAAAATTAAATTATAATTAGTATGAAACACTTCTTTAAAGGAATAGCCGCCGTAATGCTCTTATTGGGGCAAGCGGCGGTTGCGCAAAACGGTTCATATTGGCAACAGCACGTGGATTATACCATGGAAGTTGATATGAACGTTGACAACTTTCAATATACCGGTACACAAAAACTGGTCTATACCAACAACTCCCCAGACGAGCTTAGTCGCGTATACTACCACCTGTTTTTCAACGCATTTCAGCCGGGAAGTGAAATGGACATGCGACTACAGAGCATTCCGGATCCCGACGGTAGAATGACCGATGATCAAAAAAAGAGCCGTATTGCCAGCCTAAAGGAAAGTGAAATCGGTTATTTGCACGTAAACTCGCTCACCCAAGACGGTGTTAAGGTCGATTTTGTGGAAGAGGAAACGATTTTAGTGGTCGAATTGGCCCAACCGATACCTCCTGGCGGAAAGACCACCTTTGAAATGGAATTCAAGGGACAGGTTCCGTTACAGGTCCGAAGGGCCGGAAGAAACAGTGCCGAAGGTGTAGCCCTATCTATGAGCCAATGGTATCCGAAATTAGCCGAATACGATTTTGAAGGATGGCATGCCGACCCCTACATTGCACGTGAATTTCACGGCGTTTGGGGCGATTTTGACGTAAAGCTGACCCTAGACAAAAAGTACGTAGTGGGAGGAACTGGCTACCTGCAAAACCCTCAAGAAATCGGTCACGGCTATGAAGCTCCCGGTACCAAAGTGAAAAAACAGAAAGGCAAGACCCTTACATGGCACTTTAAGGCACCGATGGTACACGATTTTATGTGGGCGGCAGATCCCGATTATATACACGATACCCTTCAAGTAGAAAACGGACCTACGCTTCACTTTTTGTACAAAGACAATAAAGAGATTATAGACAACTGGAAAAAACTTCAGCCCAAAACAGCGGAGCTCATGAAGTTTTTCAACAAGAACATAGGCGAATACCCATACGAGCAGTATTCCGTGATACAAGGCGGTGACGGTGGTATGGAGTACGCCATGGCCACATTGATTACCGGTGAAAGAAAATTTGGAAGCTTGGTCGGGGTTACGGCCCATGAAATGGCACACTCCTGGTTTCAACACATCTTGGCCTCCAACGAATCGAAACACGAATGGATGGACGAAGGCTTTACCACCTTTATCTCTTCCTTGGCCATGAACGAAGTCATGCAAGAGAACAAGGAAAATCCTTTTGAAGGTACCTACAAAGGCTATTACAGCATGGTAAATTCCGGTAAGGAACAACCCCAGACCACCCATGCCGATCGTTACGACCTCAACTTTGCCTACGGAATAGCCGCTTACAGCAAAGGGTCTATTTTCTTATCACAATTGGGCTATGTTATCGGTCAGGATAAATTGATGGAAACCCTTCGCAAATATTATGAAGATTTCAAGTTCAAGCATCCCACACCCAACGATATCAAACGTACCGCCGAAAAAGTCTCGGGCATGGAACTCGATTGGTATCTAACCGACTGGACACAGACGACCAACACCATAGATTACGGTATTACCGATGTTAAGGACAAGGAGGGCAAAACCGAAGTTTCCCTGATCCGTAAAGGGGCCATGCCTATGCCTATAGATATCCTAGTGATATATGAAGATGGAACAAAAGAGATCTTTTACGCGCCATTGCGGATGATGCGTGGGGAAAAGGAAAATCCTTATCCACAAATAAACCGTACGGTATTAGAAGATTGGCCATGGGCGCAGTCCAACTACAGCTTCACTTTCGACAAACCGCTTGAAAACGTAAAAGCAGTAGTGATCGACCCTTCACAATTAATGGCCGATATCGACTTGGAAGACAATGTTTGGCAAAAAACGCCATAATATACACTACTTTCCATTTCAAGAATTAAATTTGTAATCGCCCCCTCTTCCCAGGGGGCGACTTTTTAAACATAGGTAGATGTCGAACTTCACTTTCCCAAAAAAAGAAAAGCTGAAAAGCAAAAAGCTTATCGAACGCTTGTTCGCCGAGGGGAAGTCCGTTTCCGTCTATCCGATAAAACTCATATACCTACCCACCCCTTTTAACGATGAAGTCCGTTTTAAGGCCGGTATGGCCGTACCTAAAAAGAACTTTAAAAGTGCCGTGAAACGCAATCGCATCAAGCGCTTATTACGTGAAAGTTACCGTTTGAACAAACCCGACATTCTTAACAATACGGAAGGCTCTTTTGCGTTTTTATTTTTATACCTTGGTAAAGATATGCCTTCATATGCCTCTACCGAGCGAAGCATGAAAGCCTTGCTTCAACGGTTTGTAGCTAAAAATGAATCGTAAAAGGCGTCCAAACAACAAGAATTTATGGGTTTTAAGAACCAAAACCCTCACAAACGACAAGTAACATGAAAAAATTTTTCGGCAAAAAACTGCTGGTTTCCACCTTTGCCGTGCTTATTCTGGTAATAGGTAGTGGGTTTGTAAAAAGTGATTTCTTCGAGATTGCCAAACAAATCGAAATTTTCACTACCCTCTTTAAAGAGCTTAACATGAACTATGTAGACGAGACTAACCCTGCAGAGTTGATGGATACGGCTATAAAGAACATGTTAGACGACCTCGATCCCTACACCAAATTTCTAAACGAACAAGACGTAGAGACCTACCGTATCAACAATGCGGGGGAATACTCGGGAATAGGCGCCCTAGTACGCTCGTTCAAAGACCGACTATTGATCATAGAGCCGTATAAGGGCTACCCTGCCGACAAAGCCGGACTCAAGGCCGGTGATGAAATTATCAAGATCGGCGCCATTAAGGTTTCCGATTTTGACGATAACGCCAGCGAGCTTCTAAAAGGGGCCAACAATACTTCGGTCGAAGTTACCTTTAAAAGACAGGGCGAGACCAAGGTGGCCACCATAACACGTGCCGCCGTTGAAGTAGATGCGGTACCCTTCTATAAGATGGTAGATGACAAAACCGGCTATATCGTTCTTTCTAAATTCAACGCCAAGGCTTCAAGCGAAACCAAGGCCGCCCTTTTAGACCTCAAGGGTAAAGGTGCCGAAAAAATTATATTGGACCTTAGGGACAACCCCGGAGGATTGCTTTCCGAAGCCATCAATGTCACCAATCTCTTCGTTGACAAAGGGGAATTGATCGTGACCACCAAATCAAAGGTCAAAAAATTCAATAGGGAATACAAGACGAAGAACAAGCCTGTGGATATGGAAATCCCCTTGGTAGTACTCGTAAACGGAAGTAGTGCCTCGGCGAGTGAAATCGTTTCGGGCGGACTCCAAGATCTTGACCGTGCCGTGATCATGGGAGCCCGTAGCTTTGGAAAAGGCTTGGTACAGCGCCCCTTGAAACTGACCTATGGCACCCAACTAAAGGTCACTATTAGCCGCTATTACACCCCTTCGGGAAGATGCATCCAATCGCTTGATTATTGGAACAGGGACAAGGACGGCAACGCCGTTAAAAAAACCGATATTCATGATTTTACCACCCGAAACGGACGCAAGGTTCAAGATGGTGGCGGTGTACTGCCCGATATTGAAATAGCCGCTACAAAGGCCAACGAATTGACCATGGCCCTCTTGCAAAACAACGTCATCTTCGACTATGCCACTAAATATTTCTACGAGCACCAAGTGAACGATGTAAACACGTTCAAATTTTCCGATAGCGACTATCAGGACTTTAAAAACTTCGTCTCGAAAAGCGATTTTTCCTTTGAGACCAAGACCGAAAAAACCCTGAAGACGGCCATGACCAACCGCGAAGAGGTTATTTTTAACGACGCCATAGAAAACGATTTTAAAAAGCTTTTGCTCGATATTGAAAAAAGCAAGATCACGGCCTTGGAAGACTACCAAAACGAAATAAAGAACAAGCTGGAAGATGAAATCGTCAAACGCTATTTCTACCGCGAAGGTCTTTACGACTATTACCTTAAGAACGATGAGGCCATCTTGGCCGCTACCGAACTTTTGAGTAACGAAAGTAAATATTGGAGCATCTTAAAATAATTGTACTCCAAATCATTCGACCATGGCCTTGAACAAGATCCACCATATTGCGATCATCTGCTCCGACTATCAAAAATCAAAGCATTTTTATGTAGATATTCTAGGCCTGGAGATTCTTAGCGAAGTATTTAGGGAAGCAAGGCAGTCGTACAAATTAGACCTCGCCCTCAATGGGGAGTACATCATTGAACTCTTTTCCTTTCCCGACCCGCCAAAACGTCCTTCTAGGCCCGAGGCCCAAGGTTTGCGCCACTTGGCCTTTGAGGTAGACGATGTTGCCCAGGAAAGTAAAAGGCTGTCAGACCAAGGCATAAGCGTCGAGCCCATCAGAACCGACGAATTTACTGGTCGTAAATTCACCTTCTTTGCCGATCCCGATGGACTTCCCCTTGAACTGTACGAAAAATAATTTCTGAAATATCAGGGTTTCAGGTTCTTGATCTTGATATTCCTGAAATCTATAGGCTGCCCTTCACTCTGTAAGGCAATCATTCCCTCTTTTAACAGCTTACCATCAATTTTTACCTTGGGGTCATAACCCTCTACCGTACCCCCGCCGATCTGAGGTTTTGTATATTCTAAAACCACTTCCCCATTTATAATGTGCGTTACCAAAGAATCGCCCCTTACGATCAATTCGGCCTTTACCCATTGGTCTCCGTAATAGGTTTTGGAAGAAGAGCTCAAACAGTGGCTCGGGTAGAGTTCGCCCTGATAAACGATTTCAGTGCCCGGCGAGCACATATTGCCCGTTGGCCTTTCTTCGCCCTCATTCACACCACCCAAAAATTGCATCTCAACGGATATGGGCCAGTTCTGCTCCTTTAACATGGTACGCGGATCCTGTGAATGGTACATGACCCCACTGTTCATCACGGTAAAAACCGGTGCACCCGGATGCAGCTCCCCTACAAAACGATATTCAAGGGAAAGGTGAAAATACGAGTAGGGCTTGTCATAATACAAATGCCCGAACCTATCGTTAAAATCACCGTCGTATTTATCATAACGTACCTTGATCATACCGTCTTCGGCCCGAAAGGTATCACCAAAATTATCGCCGGTTTCGTAATGGTGTATTTTGGTGGTCCATCCATCCAAATTTTTTCCGTTGAACATATCTTCCCAGCCCCCGTCGGTAACCGTTGTTTTAGTAGAGTTACAGGCCATTAGGGCCATACAAGAAATAAAAAGGGCAATTTTAGTGCGATTCATAGTATGCGTATTGAGTAAAATTATATTTGAGATATGAGTTTTAAACTTTAAAGTAGACCTTGTGCTTGTCTAAAAAGTAGGTAATGTACCAAAAGATGTACAGTACAAACAAGGCGTTGATGACCATAATGACTTTTTCTGAAACCCCAATGGGCGCCAACAGGCCTTCCGTCCAAATTGTTCCAAAGCCCCGAAACCATTGTGCCCCTACCGTTTCGGCGAATAGGTAGATAAAAATGGAATTAGTGCCTACTACCGAGAAAATTTTCAGCCAATTTTTTTGATGTCCTTTTATGTCGATAAGCCAGTAGAAAAGGCTTAGGGTCAAAATGGCGATGCCTCCCGATGCCAAGGTAAAAGAGCTAGTAGCAATACGTTTAACTATCGGTGTGATGCCGACAAAATCCATAGCAAACCCAAGAACCACCAAAACCGCTCCCCAAATCAAAAAAGGTTTGATCTTTTGGGTTGAAGGGATGTGCGACAATAAGACCTTTCCGCAAATAACCCCCCAAATGGTATGTGCCGCCGTCGGTATAAAGTTTACGAACACCCAATAGCCATCATTTACCTGCCCCATGACCAGCATATCGACATACGCACCAAAACTCTCATGGTTCTGCACATAGGGCGCTTCAGGGTTATAAGCGCGATACAACACTTCGGTAAGCACAAGCAACCCCACAGATATGCCTATCTGTGTCTTATTCGAAAGGTTCATTACCGCATAGGCGATCAAGATGGTGAAGGCCAACTGTACCAACACGTTCCACAGTTCCCAAACCAAGGCATGACTGTATACGCAATGCAGGAGCGCCCCGAAGGCGAACAGTAAAAAACAACGCCGTAAAATGTGTTTGGTCACCCCTTTTTTATCTCCCGAGGCCAGTCGTTTTCGCAAAGAGAAGGGCATGGCCACCCCTACGATAAACATAAAAAAGGGCTGGATCAAATCCCAAAACCGGAGTCCGTTCCACGGATGGTGGTGCAATTGATCTGCTAAGCCGGAAAAGGCCGTGCCTTCGGTCAATTCAGAAAAGTTATGGTGAAAACCTGCTGCTTCCGCAATCAATAGAAACATGGTAAGACCTCTAAAAACATCCAAGGAAAAAAGACGCTTCGATACATTTTCGGCTAATTGAGACATAGGCTGGTCGGATCAAGTTAGAATTTCACCCTCAGGGGAATATTTTGCCCTAACGTGATAAATCGGGACTCTTGGGTTGAAATTTGCCCTAATTTAGAAAAAATAATACCATTGTCATTTACTAATTGCTGCTATCTTGCTAAGGTCTAATTTTATATACCTTCATTTTCATGGTAAAACCGTTCGCTTATTTGCTGAAAATAGCCTCAGT
The DNA here is from genome assembly GCF_002211465.1 of Zobellia sp. OII3. Classification (NCBI taxonomy): domain Bacteria; kingdom Pseudomonadati; phylum Bacteroidota; class Flavobacteriia; order Flavobacteriales; family Flavobacteriaceae; genus Zobellia; species Zobellia sp. OII3. The sequence continues at coordinate 847,754 of NZ_MWRZ01000001.1, forward strand.
ACTTCCCGTTTTGTTTTCCTTGGTCTCGGTAAACCTACTCTCATCTCAATCGGCCCATACGCTTTGGTTCGACCGACCGGCCGAACATTTTGAGGAAACCTTGGTTCTGGGCAACGGAAAGGCCGGTGCTTCTATCTTTGGAGGTGTTGCCACAGATTCCATTTATTTGAACGATGCCACCCTGTGGAGCGGCGAACCCGTAGACCCGTATATGAATCCGGAAGCGTACAAAAACCTTCCCGCCATTCGCGAGGCCCTAAAAAACGAGAATTACAAACTGGCAGATTCCTTGCAAAGCAAATTACAGGGGAGTTTCTCACAATCATACATGCCCTTGGGTACGGTATACCTCAATTTTGAACACAAAAACCAGCCCCAATCCTATCACCGCCAGCTTGAACTCGAAAAAGCACTGTCTACGGTGACCTACAAGGTCGATGGCGTCACTTTTACGCGCGAATACTTTATTTCACATGCCGACCAAGCCATGGTCATTCGGCTAAAGAGCAGTAAAAAAGGGGCCCTTAATTTTAATATCGGATTCAACAGTTTGCTCAAATATGAGCTTGCCACCAATGGCCCTACCTTAGAAGTGAACGGCTATGCCCCCTATCACGTAGAGCCCAGTTATCGCGGAAAAATGCCCAATCCGGTGCAATTTGACCCGAATAGGGGCACGCGTTTTACCTCACTCTTCAGAATAAAGCACACTGATGGAAAACTCATCGGCACGGACAATACGGTAGCCCTAAAAGACGCCACCGAAGCTGTTGTTTATGTTTCCATAGCCACGAGTTTTAACGGATTTGACAAAAACCCGGCCACCGAAGGTCTCGACCATAAAGCAATGGCAAGTTCACAACTCTCCAAAGCTAGTTCAAAGCCTTTTGACGCCTTGTTTGAAGCCCACCTGAAAGACCATCAAAAATACTTTAACCGGGTGCATTTAGACCTTGGAAAAAGCACTGCGGAAGACTTGCCTACCGACGAGCGCCTAAAACGCTACGCAAAAGGGGAGGAAGACAAAAACCTTGAAGTGCTCTATTTTCAATATGGACGATATTTGTTGATTTCAAGCTCTAGAACACCGAATGTACCTGCCAATTTACAAGGGATTTGGAACCCCTACATCAGACCGCCATGGAGCAGTAACTACACCCTCAATATCAATGCCGAGGAAAACTATTGGTTGGCCGAAAATGCCAATCTTTCCGAAATGCACCAGCCTATGCTGGGCTTTATAGAAAATATAGCCCAAACAGGGAAAATTACCGCGAAGACCTTTTACGGTGCCGGTGGATGGGCCGCATGCCATAATTCGGATATTTGGGCGATGAGCAACCCTGTGGGCGATTTTGGTCAAGGCGGAATCAACTGGGCCAATTGGAATATGGGCGGAACATGGTTAAGCTCGCATTTATGGGAACACTACACTTTTTCCCAAGACTTGGATTTTCTAAAAAACAGAGCTTATCCCCTCCTGAAGGGAGCTGCTGAATTTTGTTTGGAGTGGCTCGTAGAAGATAAAGATGGAAACTTGGTGACTTCGCCCGGAACATCACCAGAAAATAAGTTCATCACCCCAGACGGATATCAAGGCGCTACCTTGTACGGTTCCACATCGGACCTTGCCATGATCAGAGAATGCTTTCAACAGACCATAGCCGCCTCTGAAACCTTAAAAACCGACGCAGCGTTCAGGACCCAGCTGGAAAAGGCCCTGGCCAAGCTCTATCCCTATCAAGTGGGAAAAAAAGGTAATTTACAGGAATGGTACCACGATTGGGAAGACGTAGACCCCAAGCATCGTCATCAATCACACTTGTACGGCCTTTACCCAGGGCATCATATCAGTCCGGAAAAAACTCCCGAATTAGCGGATGCTACAAGGGCCACTTTGAACATTAAGGGCGACGAAACTACGGGGTGGTCAAAAGGATGGCGTATTAATCTTTGGGCCCGCTTGCTCGACGGAAACCGTGCATACAAACAATATCGTGAGCTGCTACGTTATGTGGCCCCAGATGGTGTAAGGGCTTCCTATGAAAAAGGAGGCGGAACTTATCCGAACCTGTTTGATGCACACCCCCCTTTCCAAATCGACGGGAATTTTGGTGGTGCCGCTGCGGTAGTGGAAATGTTGGTACAGTCCACTTTGCAAGAGATTCGCCTTTTACCCGCTTTGCCCGATGTTTGGGCCAATGGTTCCGTCGAGGGCTTGAAAGCGCGTGGAAATTTTGAAGTGGCCATTACTTGGAACAACAAAGTGCCTACCCAGGTAAAAATACATTCCGTTACCGGAGGGTCTACTGTTTTAAAGCACGGCACAAAGCAGAAGAAACTTACTTTAAAACCCAATGAAACCGTAGAATTCAATTGGTAACAATCTAGTTTTCAGTTTTTGACTACATTTAGGGGAGCTATACTTTCTTCTAGATGTCTTTAAAAAAATTAGTTTTACCCGTGTTGTGCACTGTTTTGGGAAGCGTGCTTTTCAGTTGTCGATCAGACACCGAAAAAGGGCAGGCCCATAAGGCCTATACGACTTGGTCGTCGTATCTGGGCGACCCGGGTCGTAGCCACTACACTACGCTATCCCAAATAAACAAGGAAAATGTCAAAGACCTAAAAGTGGCCTGGACCTATGAAGCCAAGGATTGGGGCCAGATGCAGATGAACCCCTTGGTCGTAGACAGTATCTTGTACGGGGTTACCGCAGCGCTACGGGTAGTGGCCCTAAATGCCGAAACAGGCAAGGAAATTTGGCAGTTTGGCGATTCCATACAAGTGTGGCACTCTACCAGCAGGGGGGTGTCGTATTGGGAAGAGGGCGATGACAAACGGATCCTTTGTACCCGCGGACCCCATCTCTATGCCTTGGATGCCCTTACGGGAAAGCCTGTACCCACTTTTGGCGATAAGGGCAAAATCGACCTGCGTTCGGGAATGCCCGAAAGCGCACGGGAAAAGTTTGTAATATCCAACACCCCCGGAAGCATCTTCAAAAACCTTATTGTAATGCCGCTTCGGCTCTCCGAAGGCGCTGGGGCCGCTCCGGGAAACCTTATGGCCTTCAACGTAATTACAGGGGCCGTGGAATGGGTTTTCCATACCATTCCGCATCCTGGGGAGGAAGGCTATGATACTTGGGAAGAAAACGCCTATCGAAGCGACGAGGTCGGTGCGGCAAATAATTGGGCCGGTATGGCCGTAGACAAGGAACTCGAAATTATCTATGCCCCTATAGGTTCCGCCGCCCCCGATTTTTACGGGGGAGCCCGCAAAGGAAGTAACCTCTATTCCGACGGCCTGCTCGCCTTGGATGCAAATACGGGCCAAAGGCTATGGCACTTTCAATTTACCCATCACGACCTCTGGGACCGCGACCCCCCTGCCCCGCCCAATCTTTTAACGGTAGAGCGGGAAGGGAAAAAAATTGCCGCCGTCGCCCAAGTGACCAAACAAGGCTATGTGTACGTATTTGACCGAAAAACGGGCGAACCCCTTTTTGATATCGAAGAAGTGCCTGTACCGGCCTCCACTTTGAAAGGAGAAGAAGCATGGCCTAGCCAACCCATACCCGTAAAACCAAAACCCTTTGCACGACAATCTACCGACATCACCGAAAACAATGTGAGTCCCTATGCCGAAAACCCCGATTCGCTCAGGGCCATTTTACGAAAACTGGACAAGCGCATCTATGCCCCGCCAAGTTTGGAGCCCACCTTGCTCTTGCCCGGTTACGACGGAGCGGCGGAATGGGGCGGAACGGCGGCAGACCCCGAAGAAGGGATTATTTACGTGAATTCAAACGAGATGCCCTGGATCATGCAAATGGGCCTAAACGACACCAAGCTAGAAACCCTGCCCTTGGGCGAGGCTACCTATACCCAATATTGCGTAAGCTGCCATCAAGAAGATAGAAAAGGACTGGCCGCGAGCGGATTTCCTTCATTGGTAGATATTGAACTCCGTAAATCGGCAGATGAGGTTGCTTTGATTATTACCCATGGTAAAGGTATGATGACGGGTTTTCCCCAATTGAAGCCAAAGGAAAAAGACGCCCTTATCCGTTTTTTGTTCAACCAGGAAATCAAACATAACCTTGCGGAAAACACGAATGCCGAAAAAGGATACCGCACGCCCTACAAACATATGGGCTACAACAAATTTTTGGATAAAAACGGCCTGCCGGCCCTAAATCCCCCATGGGGAACGATGCACGCCATCGATTTAAATACCGGAGAGTATATATGGTCCATTGCCTTAGGCGAATCTCCCGAACTCCTAAAAAAAGGCATCACCGGGACAGGAACCGAGAACTACGGCGGGCCCGTGGTTACGGAAAACGGACTCCTATTTATAGCCGCTACGCGCGATGGTTATTTTAGGGTTTTCGACAAACATACGGGAGTCAAGTTATGGGAATACCAACTGCCCGCCCCGGCCTTTGCCACCCCGGCGATGTACGAAGTAAACGGAAAACAATTTATTGCCCTGGCCTGTGGGGGCGAAAAATTGGGAACGAAAAAGGGAAATACGATCATCGCTTTTGCCTTGGAGTAATATCCGGGGTATGACGTCCCCTTTGAAAGACGAGAAATTATACGGATGTGCCACAAGCCTGAAGCTTGCTCCAACGGCGCAAATCAATCGATAGTATTAACTTAGCGGCGTGGATAAGCACCTAAAGGAACATATCGCGTATTTGCTCTGTGTGAATATTGACCGGATTCAATCCGTTTCCGGAGGTGATATTTCAGAGGCCTATCTCCTAGAAACCGAAACGGAGCGTTTCTTTTGTAAAATCAATCATGGGAAAAACGGTTATGAGCTGTTCAAGGCCGAAAAATTGGGCTTGGAGGCTATTGCCCAATCCAAAACCATAGGCGTACCGAAGATTCTACTCTGTGAGTCCCTTGAAAAAGGCGGGTTTTTGGTAATGGACTATATCGAACCCAAACGCCCCACAGAAACCGACTTTGAACTTTTGGGCCATCAACTGGCGGCCCTACATCACCATACGACCCAAAACGAATTTGGATTTTCTACCGACAACTTTATCGGCAACCTCATCCAATCTAATTCAAACCACATGCAATGGGGCGAATTTTATGTGCAGGAACGACTTATGCCCCAATTGCAACTGGCAAAAGAAACGGGTAAGCTAAATGATGGCGAAATCCCTACAGAAGACAAGCTGCTGCAATCTTGTCAAAATCTATTTCCAAACGCAAAACCTTCTTTGCTGCATGGTGATTTATGGAGCGGAAATTACTTGATCTCACAAAACGGAACTCCCTATTTAATAGATCCGGCGGTGTATTACGGCCATCACGAAGTAGATTTGGCCATGACCCGGCTCTTTGGAGGTTTTGGCCCTTCTTTCTATAGTGCCTATCAAGAACATTTTAGGCCTGTAGGCCATGAAAACGAAAGGAACGACCTCTACCAACTCTACTATCTCTTAGTACACCTCAACCTTTTTGAAAGCTCGTACAAAGCCTCCGTTACGCAAATATTGCAGCGGTATTTTAAATAAATCCCCCCTTTGAAAAGGAGTGCCCGAAGGGCGGAGGATGTTTCTTTACATCCGAAAAGATAAAAATATGGGGAGTGAATATTGAGTAAATACATGGCGAACGTAAAAGGAGCTTTGGGCAATACATTCGGAGGTAGTATAACATCCCGCAAAGATTCTGTTGTTTAAGAGAGTAACACCACTACTACCCCGCCAAAAACACAGAAAAGATTCGGTCAACCAATAATCGATAAGACGTTTTTCCTAAAGAAAAAGGCTTCTGAATTTGTATTTTGACGAATACAGTTATAATTCATCTTAGTTTAAATAGGAAAACTGTACTTTAAATTCAGAAAATAAAGAGATAAATTAATGAGTTTTCTTGCTAAACTATTTATCAACAGTCGGATAATTAATGTATTGGATACGAATATACAGTTTTACCAACAAGTTGATTCCGATAATTTTAAACCTGCATCCTTGCCAATGGGAGGGGTATTCAGCCTTACGATAGAAGCTGACGGCGCCACAGATCTCTTAGGTCTTGCCCTTTCACCCGACACCATGTGTGAGGGGTATATACGTTTTTACAAAAGGGGTGGTATGGCCAAGTTGGTGGATTATGAATTTTTTGACACGTATATAGTAAACTATCGACGAAATTATGATGGAACTTGCGGTAAGGTTACCACTGATCAATATGTTTTTTCTCCTGGAATCCTGCGTATTGGAGATATGGTCTTCGAAAAATGGTGGAAATTATCTGATTTGGCAATAAAAGACGAGCAGGTTCAAATTGCCGAACCAAAGACGGTACCCACCATTAAAGATTACTATATAACGGATAAAGATGGTAATCGCATAGAGAAGTCAAGGATAGGGGAAACGATTACCTTGAATATAATTACCCAAGATATGATTGGGGAAACCATGACGATTGGTTTGAACGACCCTACTGTAGATTTTATGTATAAAGGAGTGGTTTTAGAGAACGATACATTAAAAGATTTGACCATTTCAAAAAATAAAGAAAAAATCGAATTGGAAGTAGTAAGACAAAAGCTAAAGTAATGGGAAAGAATTCGTTTAAGCTAGAAGTAATGGGCCAAACCAAAACTTTGGACGTTATAGTGAATGATATAAGATTCTTTGCGATCTTAGAAAGACCGGATGACTATTCTGGAGAATTTGGTTTTGATTGGATGCGTTCAGATTATAAAAATAGTTGCGCCGATTATGATAAGTTGAAGAATGAATATACGCCTACTGAAATTGAGGGCGAGGAATATTTCGTGCCTTGGTTGAGTATGTTTCCCAATCAAGAAGGTGTTAAGCTTAAACTTGTTCTGATCGAACCGGAAAACCATACTAACATAGGTACGCCTACAGAAGACGATATTATAAAGTTCAAGGCAAAAAGTGGTATCCGATTTGAGCCTGAACAAATGACCTTACAGGATACCAAAGATAACGATGTTATCACTGTCTTTTGTGATCAGCCCTTAACTAATGACGTAAGTATAGACATTTTAAACAGGGATGATGAAATTGTTGGTAAATTGAATGTTTATAAAAATGCGCACCATAAAAAATTGCATTTTAATATTACTCCAGTGCGTGTATTAAGAAAAGGAATAGCTGCTAACGACGCCAAAACTATAGAGGACACAATAGATGGTGTAAATGGCTTTGGGAATAAGAATAGTAACATAGAAGGCGATTTACAAAATTTGGAAACATATCTAAACAAGCGATCGTTGAACCAAGCCCTATTACAATGTACCATTGGCAAAGTTTATGATATAGTCATCGATGAAAATAAATGGATAGCCGATGACCTTATTTTAGATGAAGGGTGCATATTTAAAGGAGATGCTGTTCTTGATAAATTGTTTGAAGAATTTCAAAAACAACACCCTAATAAAGCGAACAAAAAGGATATGGTCGTTTTCTTAAATCCATTAAAAAAAGAAGATGCAGGCGGAGAAGGCAATTTAAGGGATGTGGATGCCAGACAGCTGGCTATTTATCTCTCAAATTTAAATTCTCTTACTACTTTTGCGCATGAAATTGCCCACTTTGCTGGCTTAGAGCATTCTTTTAAAGGGAGTGATGATGTTCCTGAAACTGATATTCATGCAATGAATGAATACATTATAGCTGTTGATAATCAAATGAATTCTATGTTAGCAAACAACGATCCTAAAAATGAAATATCGGAGCTATGGCGATATTATCAGGAAGATTATGCTAAGTATCGAGGCTATTTAAATTCGCACTATCGAAACCCTTATAAATTTGATAAGAAAAGTACTGAAAATCTGATGGACTATTCAGATGACCGTATAAGCTTTTGGAAGTTTCAATGGAAGGTATTGCAGGAAGAAGTCTTAAAGTTTTACGCTAATCCATAAATATGAGATATTTATTACTTGTTTATTTCAGTACAATGACGTTGTTGTCTGCCCAAAAAAAAATGGAACCAATAACTACTCCTATCGGTTCCCTCGATATAATTGCAAAAAATGTTGATGGTAAATTGAAATATTGTTCCCCAAAAGGAAAGGCTCTAAGGGGGAAATATTCTATATCGATTCGAAAAGAAAAAGAGAGAAAGCAAGATTATGACGGGGAAGGAAATGATATTCCCAACACTCCTTTCAAAGGGCTGAAAACCGATTTTAATCAACTCGGGTCTTTTGTAAAAGGTTATAAAAATGGTCTTTGGAAAACCACCTTCAAGAATAAATTGATAAAGACAGAAAACTTCAAGAATGGCCTTTTGTTCGGAGTATATAAGGTTTATGATACCAATGGAAACATGCTCTATAATACCAATTTTGGACTAAACGGGGATGGCAGATTTAAAGATTTCTATTATAAATCAGGCATTCTAAGGGAAGAAGGCAGTTATAAAAACGGTAAAAAGGAAGGGGAATGGTGTTACTATGATGAAACAGGGCAATCAAAAACCGTTAAGCACTATAAAGAAGGTGTTCTACAAGAAAAGTAAATTGTCCCCCGCTAGCACGAACATCATGCCCGTGTTAAGTAAAAAACACCCCTTTGAAGGCAGTTCCCGAAGGGCGGGTAGTTCCTTTGAAGACGAATAGACAAAACCATGGGGAGTGTTAAACACATCACCAAGAGAATATTAAGAAAGAACCCGCTATTTTAAGCAAGGGTTTCGCTACGAACGTAAATTATTTTTTCAATCCCTATTATTTCTTAATTTCTTAATTTCCGTAATATTTTAATATCTACATTAGCATCTTTTTTTGGGTGGCCCTATTATCTATTTAAAAGGGTCGAAAAAAAGTAATTAAAATCTATAAACTGTAGAATGAAAAGGTATATATCACTTCTGTCTTTATTTGTAATTGTGGTTTTATCAGTGGCTTGTAACAAAGATGATGATCATGAAGAGGCCTTACGAAGCACAGTATATCAACTTGAAGCCACGGAAGGTTTCAATGTTACCGGTACAGTAACCTTTACGGAAGGAGATGATGGCACGACAAACGTATTGGTAAAATTAGTCGATTCCAATACGGATGAACATCCTGCTTACATTAGGTACAGTAGTGGTGATGAAAAAGATAATATTGCTATCACGCTCAAAAAATGTACGTGTTCCGTTGGAGAAACCGTTGTTTCAAAATTAGATAACGGAGAACCTATTGATTATGATGGACTGCTCCAATTGGACGCTTATGTAAGTATTCATCAGAGCCTTGAAGATATGGAAACCATTGTTTCTACAGTTAAAATTGGGACGGGCCATTAAGCTTCTATTTCATACCTGCTCATACCGCCCGCTAAGGCACGCCTCATACTGGTGCTAAGTAAAACCATCCATAGCCATTGGCACAAGCATGATGCTTGCGCCAGCATCATGCTCGTGCCCATAACGAACATTAATCCTTAAAAACAGGGTTTTTAACCAAACTAATTAAGGCATCATCATTTTCCTTTAAGATGCGTTTTGAGCGTAGATAACGGTCGTGGTTGAACTCGTCATAGTTATCGGCATTTTTATCCATACTGCTAATGCGTACCATCTCCGAGGCGTGAATAAATTCATTATTGCCGATCCACATACCTACATGTACTACTTTTTCAGGGGACGAATCCGTTGCTTTTTTTCCAAAGAACAACAAATCGCCTTTTTGTAGCTTATCAAAATTCTTTACAGAATCAACGGCTTTACCTGTATGTACCTGCTGTGAAGCATCTCTGGGAATGACCATTCCGTTAAGGAAAAAGATAGTTTTGGTAAAACCGCTACAGTCCATTCCCTTAGTCGAGGTCCCTCCCCATAAATACGGCACCCCCATTAGGGTTTTTGAGGTGGCGACAAGGCTTTCTTGGGTAGGTTCCAACTTTTCCAACCAGCTTTGGTACGGTTCCGATTCTTCTTTGCTTACAACAGCTTTTCTTCCATCGGGATATTGCACTTCAAAAAATTCTTCGGTCTCCCCTATCATTTCCAAAATATCACCGGCAACCAAGTCGGAAACCCGTTGTTCCTCCTCGGCATCCTGATAGGAATATCCTGCCGTTGCGGTATAAATAAGTTTGTCCTTGCTTTTCCAGTTTTCAGCCTGGCTTTTATCCATCAGAACAATTCCCCCTGCATCGACCCAAGACAGATATTTATCGGGAGTTTGAATATAATACCAGTCATCGTCTTTCTTAAAAACCTTTACCGGGGTACCCAAGGTAGCCTGTGTGGCCAATTCTGCAGAATGTTTGGGCTTGCTCCTAAGATTGGCCACCGAGATATTGACAACGGCCCATGTCTTTTTCCCGAGTTCCTTTGAAGGCAATATTTCTATGGCATCGGTATAGGTAATGTTTTCTGCCTTTAAGGTGGCCCTTAATTTCCCTATAGCTTCCGGCAGGTTGCTTTCTCCTTTTAATATATATTTTTCGGTATCGGTAAAAACGTGTACATCAAAAAGTGCGGTTCTTTTATCCGGTGCATATTCCTCCCGTATTTCAGAAATGGTCTTTAAAAGTTTGGCTTCCTTCTTGCTTTTTTCGGTACAGGAAACCAAAAACAATACTAAAAAACCAATGATCAAACCACCTATCTTATATCCCTTCATTCTTAAATTTATTATCATTTTTTCGTTGCATTAGAGGCTATTTTGAAACAGTCTCTTCGTGAAATTATGTAATTTTATCGCAAATGAGCAAACTCAAGGCAATAGAACTTTTTGCAGGGGTCGGGGGATTCCGCCTCGGACTCGAAAAAACCGGACAATACGAGGTGGTCTGGAGCAACCAATGGGAACCTTCTACAAAAACGCAACATGCCTCTATCGTTTATGAGGCCCGCTTCGGTAAGGCGAACCATTGCAACAAAGATATAGCCGAAGTACCTACCGACGCCATTCCCGATGCCGACCTTTTGGTTGGTGGTTTTCCCTGCCAAGATTACTCGGTAGCGACCACTTTACAAAATTCTAAAGGGCTGATCGGTAAAAAAGGGGTCCTCTGGTGGAGCATACACCGCATATTGTCTGAAAAGAAAAACCCACCCAAGTACTTATTTCTTGAAAATGTAGACCGCCTGTTAAAATCACCTTCCGCCCAACGTGGCCGTGATTTTGCCATTATGTTGAAAAGTTTGGACGACCTGGGCTATGCCGTCGAATGGCGCGTGATAAACGCTGCGGATTATGGTATGCCCCAACGCCGTAGACGTATTTTTTTCTTGGGCTACCACAAATCAACCCCCCTTTATAATGCCCTTAAAAAATCGGATGCCGCCGATTGGGTACATACATCGGGAACGATGCCCGCTGCTTTTCCCGTTCAACAAACGGTACAAAAGCCCACCTCCTTCGAAATCGAGGGAGATTTGGTACATATTTCGGAGAATTTTAATTTGGGAGAAGGACTTTCCCCTTTTCAAAACTCTGGGGTATTTATCGACGGAAAGGTCTTTACCGTAAAAACGGCACCTAGCTACGATGGCAAACGTACCGTTTTGGGCGATGTGCTTCAAAACGGGGAAGTCACCGAAGCCTTTTTCATTCCCGAAGAGGACTATCCTAAATGGGAATACTTAAAAGGGGCCAAAAAGGAAGTACGAACGGCCAAATCAGGTTTTACTTATAACTACAGCGAAGGGGGAATGATATTTCCCGATGCATTGGACAATGCTTCAAGGACGATCATTACCGGAGAGGGCGGAAAATCGCCTTCTCGTTTCAAGCATGTGGTACAGACCAAAAAGGGATTGAGACGCTTAACGCCCATAGAACTCGAACGCCTGAATATGTTTCCTGACAATCACACCCTTTTAGAGGGCATAAGCGATACCAAACGGGCTTTTTTTATGGGCAATGCCCTGGTTGTCGGCGTTGTTGAAAAAATAGCCGAAGCCCTAGCGGATAAAATTGAAGTTTAATCCCTTAAAAATTACATCCATCAATGTAATATGTCCACTCAGAGTAATTTCAAATCGGATCTAGAGCGGGAACAAAGGCTTTATATTTTACTGGACCGCTATTACAAACACTACCTTAAACATTACACTTTTGAGCGGGTAAGCGATCTAAGACGCCAATTGAAAGGTATAGACCTCATCTTTACGCATAAAACCAATGGAAAGCAATTTTTTATAGACGAAAAGGCACAGCTCGATTATGTCAATGAAAACCTGCCCACCTTTGCCTTTGAACTGAGTTATGAAAAGAAAGGTTCATTAAAGAAAGGTTGGTTATTCGATACCTCAAAGAAAACGGATTTCTATGCTTTGATTACTTCTATTTATGCCGATGCCCCGAACACTTTTACCTCATGTAAAATCACCTTGGTAAACCGGCAAAAACTCATTGCCCTTTTGAAACGCCGTTCCATTACCGCGGCCTCCATAAAAAAGTATGCCTTATTGCGCCAAAAGCTGCACGGCAAAATAAAACTGGATATGCTACACCATAGAAGCGAAGGATATCTATTTTCGTCAACCAAAAACAAGGCGGAAAGGCCTTTAAACCTTATTTTGAAACTCGATTTTTTAGAGGAATCCGGTGTGGCCAAAAGACTGGCCTAAAACTTTTACAGACCGCTTGGTCGGTAAATTGGGCAAACACATGAATATATACAGCAGTATAGGTTTACACCGATTGAAAGCTTCTTTTTATCGGTTGAGAATCTTCTATTTCCCAAGCGGACCAATCGCTAACAGACTATTTGGTCGGTTTTGACAAATAGTACTATAAAAATTGATAAGTGGTCTTAAGCTCTTAAAATGCTGTTAATCAATACTAAAAACTTGTTTTTGTGCAAAATTTTACTATCTTATCCTTTATGGTAACAACAGAAAAGTCAGAAAACAAGGAATTTTTAGAGAAGTCGATCAATCATCTCGAAGCTACCGGCTTTGAAGATATTAAAGCGGATATAGAGGGGTACGAAACTCCTAAATCCTATGTTAGAAAAGGAAGCGATTCAAAGATTACACCAGATATCGTAGCCCTTAAGAACGGTAGAAAATATTACTTTGAAATTAGCCTTAAATCATCTAAACCAAGACTCTTAAAAACCAAATGGCTTTTCTTGGATACTTTAAGTCGAATGAACTCGAACCGGTTCCGTATCATTACCACCAAGGGACACTACAAGTTCACCGATAATATGTTGGAAGATATCAACCTTACCAACAAAGAACCTATTCGTATTTAATCGTACATTTTGTAATTATAAAAATAAAAGGTCCGTATAAACGGGCCTTACTTATTTCTGATCATTGCAATATGGGGTATACCATCTTCGAGATAACCATCGCCTATTTGATTGAAACCTAAGGTGTGATAAAAGCGTTCAAGGTACAATTGTGCCGATACCTTTATACGCCTTTCCTTAAAATGATCTTCTATGGCATGTATTGAAGCCTTAACGATTTCTTTTCCGTAGCCGTATTTTCTTTCTGAAGCCTTGACCACTACCCTACCGATACTGGCCTCTTCAAAATAATCCCCCCCTTTAAAAATACGTGTATACGCTACAATTTCATTGTTTCTCTTTCCTATGACGTGCAGGGCCTTCTGGTCTTTGCCGTCGATATCCAAATACACGCAATCTTGTTCAACAACGAATATTTCGCTTCTTATCTTAAGTAGCTCATAAAGCTCCGTTGTCGTTAGTTCTTCAAACGATTTTATATGTATTTTCATTCTATCAATCTTGAACTATTATCTGTTTGCTATCACTCTTACCGTATTCAGGCTGTATAGTAACGTGGTTGATACCGAATTTGTGATATACAATTTCCTCTATTTGCCCCAAAACCTTGTCAAACTCAGAAAGCCTGATGTCTTCCTTGAAATCTACATGCGCCTCTAGGTGTACCTCATTTTCATTTAATTGCCAGATATGAATATGATGTATATTCTTCACCGAATCGATCATGCCTACCTCTTCGACAATTTGCCGAACCTGAATGGTATTAGGTGTAAAGAGCATTAAGACCCGGGTCGATTCCTTTAATAAATCATACCCTACAAAAATCAGGTAAAGGGCAATCACCAGGGTTAAGGCCGCATCTACCCAATATACTTCATAAAATTTCATTACCAAGCCACCGATAAGTACCGCTACGGAAGCCAACATATCCGTTAACAGATGCAAATAGGCAGATTTCATGTTCATACTGCTCTGTGAATCTTTTTTCAACAACAGTACACTAAAACCATTGGCGGCAATACCCAATAACGAAAGCCAAATAACCAGGTCCGATTCTACCTTTTGGGGTTGCAAAAAACGTTCCGAAGCTTCTTTGATTAAAATAATGGCCACTACGATCAATGTAGCCGCATTGATAAAGGCAGCAATGATCTCGGCGCGTTTATAGCCGAAAGTTCTATTGGTAGAGGCCTCTTTTTTGGCTAGCAACGTAGCGATATAACTAACGATAAGAGAAAGTACATCACTAAAATTGTGCAAGGCATCCGAAAGCAAGGACAAACTACCTGAAACGAGGCCCCCAATAACTTGACAAACCGTTATCAACAGGTTCAGGAAAATAGATATGATTAGGTTTCTTCCCTTTAAATCGGAATGCGAATGGCCGTGGGAACGATCATGTAAGTTTCCCATTTCGTCTCAAAAATAAATTAACAGTTATCTTAACGGTAATGGCAAGGTCATAAAGTGCATTGCACGTTATAGGCCCATGGTATCTAAACTGGTGTGGTGGTCGATTGAAAGGTAATTGGTAAACCCTTTTATAAAAGTAGGGCTTTACCTTTTTAACTACAAGGAATTTTTTCTATTCTTCTTTCGTGCCTACCGCCTTCAAAAGGCGTATCTAAAAATGTCTTTACCATTTCCAATGCCTGGGGCAATGAAACAAAACGTGCAGGAATACTCAATATATTGGCATCGTTATGTTCCCTACTTAGTTGAACGATCTCTTTTGTCCAACACAAGGCGCAACGTACTTTTTGATGCTTATTGGCCGTCATTGAAGCGCCGTTACCGCTTCCACATATAATGATACCAAAATCAACATCGTCGTTATGAACATCGGTCGCCACAGGATGTACAAAATCGGCATAGTCTACGCTATCGATAGTATCGGTACCATAATTCGTTATCTCTATACTCATAGATTTTAACAGCCCAACAATGGCCAATTTATAATCTGTACCTGCGTGATCGTTACCAATAGCTATTTTCATTGTATCTTACTTCTTATATGGGACGAATGGTTTGACATTATATATAGAGGTATGTCCCTATTAAAAAACCTTTGATTTTAGGCGTAAAGGTACAAATAGAACTGATTCACCACAATTTATGATACACTCACAACATAAGTTTTATTACAAGGGATGTACGTTGTTAATTTGTCATTGTTAAAAGGTGTATTTATTGTTAATAACCTTACAATAGAAATTAGATCTTAAATTTTGATTTCTCGTTGGAATAGTACTCTACAAAACTATTCGTGAAATGAGAAATATATTTTTCCTCTTTTTATAATCCGCTATTAAAATCTTATCTACTCTAATTAACATTAAATTTACGTTTACTTATTAAAAAATTTATGTTGATAAACCTTATGAACGATTATGGATAATTATTCTATTGCATTGGTTTTCCGATAAATGATAATTGTATAGATTGTCAACAACTTCTTAAACACGTTCACAGCAAATTTTTTCCCATAATTTTATGAGCACTATTAACAAGCTATCATAACCACCATTTTATTTTTTAAAAATTTAAAAGAAAAAGAAATTATAATATACTTGTTGATAACCTTGTTTTAGATCAAGATGAGGGGAACAATAAAGGGTAGTCGATTATAATTCGTAATTTACGTTCAAATAAAAACAGTTAATGTCAAAAAAGAAAAAACAATCTCGTAACCATAAAAACAACGAGATAACCAAAGGTATCTTCACTATTCTTGAAAAAGAACCTCAGAAGAGCTTTAATTATAAACAAATGGCCGCCTTACTTGGTCTAGATAACACTCAAGACCGGAACCAATTGATAAAAAGGTTAGGGCAGCTCAAAGAAAAGAATAGAATACAGGAAGAAGCCAAAGGAAGTTACAAGGCTATCGCCTCTAGTACTAAAAAATACAGTGTCGGTACGGTTGACCTTACCGGACGTGGGAATGCCTATATCGTTATAGAAGGTCTAGACGATGACGTATTCGTTCCGTACAATAAAGTAAACAAGGCCTTTCACGGCGATACCGTTGAGGTATATATCTTTCCTAGAAGAAAAGGAAAGAAGCTGGAAGGTGAGGTTACCAAAGTATTGGAACGTAAGAAAACCGAGTTTGTCGGTATAGTCGATCTGCAGAAGACCTTTGCCTTTGTCCGTCCTACCGATTTTAGGATGTATACCGATTTCTTTGTCCCGAAAGGCCAGATAAAGGATGCCAACGATGGTGACAAAGTAGTCGTAAAATTCGAAAGTTGGCCTGATGGAGACGATTCCCCTACCGGAAAAATTACCGAGGTTCTCGGAAAACCCGGGGAACACAATACCGAAATTCACGCTATTTTGGCCGAATACGGACTTCCCTACGATTTTCCTGAGGAAGTAGAACATTTTGCCGATAAGATAGATACTTCCATAAAGGAAGAGGAGATTGCCAAAAGAAGGGATATGAGAGATACATTGACCTTTACTATCGATCCCAAGGATGCCAAGGATTTTGATGATGCCCTTTCCTTTGAAGTGCTAGAAAATGGCAATTATGAGATCGGTATCCACATTGCCGATGTCTCGCATTACCTTGAACCCGATACCATTTTAGATGATGAAGCTTATGAAAGGGCTACGTCGGTCTATTTGGTGGATCGAGTGGTACCCATGCTTCCGGAAGTCTTGTCGAACAATGCCTGTTCCCTAAGGCCGAATGAAGAAAAATATACTTTTTCGGCAATTTTCGAAATCGATAAAAAGGCACAGATAAAGAACCAATGGTTCGGTCGAACGGTCATCAATTCGAACGAACGTTTTGCCTATGAGGAAGCCCAACATATTATAGAAACCGGCGAAGGCCATATCCCTGAGGATATTTCTATACGCGAAGAGGCCTATTCGGTTTCCGATGATGTAGTTAAGGCGACCCTGGAGATGGACCGTCTCGCAAAAATTATGCGTGATAAACGTATGCAACAAGGGGCTATTTCTTTCGATAAGGTAGAAGTACGTTTTAATCTGAACGAAAATAGCGAGCCTATAGGAGTCTTCTTTAAGGAATCTAAGGATGCCAATAAATTGATCGAAGAATTTATGCTACTGGCCAATAGAAAGGTGGCCGAGTTTATCGGAAAACAAAAACCGAAAAAAACCTTCGTATATCGTATCCACGATGATCCGGACGAAGACAAATTAATCGCGCTTAACGGCTTGATATCAAGGTTCGGGCATAAGATCGACTTTCAAGATAAAAAGTCCATTAGCGCCTCTCTAAACCAGCTCTTGAGCGACGTTAAGGGCAAGAAGGAACAGAATTTGGTCGATACGCTGACCATACGTAGTATGAGCAAGGCCATCTATACGACCCAAAATATTGGGCACTATGGTTTGGCATTTGATTACTATACCCATTTTACTTCGCCGATCAGAAGATATCCCGATGTCATGGTGCACCGTTTGTTGCAACATTACCTAGATGGGGGCGATTCGGCCAAAGAAGAGGTTTACGAACAGAAATGTAAGCATTCGTCGGATATGGAGTACTTGGCCTCTAGCGCTGAACGCGATTCGATCAAATACATGCAGATCAAGTTTATGCAAGACCACCAAGACCAAGAGTTTGTGGGGGTAATCAGCGGGGTCACCGAATGGGGCGTTTACGTCGAGATCATTGCCAACAAATGTGAGGGCATGGTCAGGATAAGCGATATAAAAGATGATTATTATACCTTTGATGAAAAGGAGTACGCTATTGTAGGTGAAAAAACAAAGAAAACCTATCAGTTAGGCGATGAAGTCGTAGTTATGGTTAAAAATACCGATTTGGTCAAACGCCATCTCGATTTTTCACTGCTAGGAAAACATGAGGGATAGTCCATTTCTTTGAATGGATTTTGTTTTTGAACGATAATAAACCTAAAAGGTACATCATGAAAAAAGTTGTGTGGCTTGTCGTTTTTATACTCGGGCAAAATTTACTTGAGGCCCAAGGGGAAAAAATGACACAAGACCTTACGAAGTTTACTGAGGTCAAGGCGTTTGATGGTCTATCGGTTAAACTGATAAAATCAGATGTGAACAAAGCGATCATAACCGGTGAGAATATCAACAAGGTGGCCATTGTTAATAACGATGGGGTGCTTAAGATCCGAATGCAAATAGGAAAGATCTTTAGTGGTTACCGCACTTTTGTAGAGTTGTACTATACCGAAAACTTGGTAGTTATAGACGTTAACGAAGATGCCCGCATCATAAGTGAACAGTCTATAAAACAAGAGGTTCTTGAATTAAAGGCCCAAGAGGGTGGTGAGCTCGACATCAAGGCAGAAGTTGAACAAATGTTGATAAAGACGGTTACAGGTGGGGTTATAGTCACCAAGGGCTCTTCAAATTTGCAGGACGTAGCCATTAATACCGGTGGTATCTATGAAGGGAAGGAGTTCAAGACAAAGTTTTCAACCATTAACGTAAATGCGGGATCGAGGGCCGAAATCTTTGCCTCAGACTATGTAAAGGCTACGGTAAAGGCAGGTGGAGAAGTACTGGTTTATGGAAATCCAACAAAAATGGATGAGAAAACGGTTTTTGGAGGTAAGGTAATTCGAATGTAATTTTTTCATTCCTGTTGTAATCCCGTAGTTTTGTATGATGAACATTGTCGTTTAGACCAATAGCGTCAATGATTGCACCGTACCCGAACGATTAATTATAATACGCAGAAAACGCATGTGGGAAGACATTCAGGCAGCAGTTCCATTAGGCTTTTTATTGAGCTTTATGATCGGGCCTGTGTTTTTTGTGCTTCTTGAAACTAGTGCCATTAAAGGGTTTAGGGCCGCAATCGTTTTTGATTTCGGGGTTATCCTTGCCGATGGCCTTTTTCTTGTTATCGCCTATTTCAGTAGTTTTCAACTTCTAGAAAATTTGAGTAACCAACCCGGACTCTATGTCTTTGGGGGCGTGATTCTTCTGGTTTATGGGATTACCACCATTTTTAAAAAACCTCCTAAACAGGTCGATACGAGCATCAAAGTCAAAAAAAGTGATTACTTGGGGCTGTTCGTCAAAGGTTTTCTGCTCAATTTTATCAACATCGGTGTACTTGTTTTTTGGTTGGGGATTATCATTGTGGTCGGACCGAGCCTGAATAATGATCCCAATCGTATCATCGTATTCTTTTCGACCATGGTCGGGGCTTATTTTGTAACCGATATCTTTAAAATTCTCCTGGCGAAACAATTGAAGAAAAAGCTAACGATCAATAGAATTTATCTTATAAAAAAGGGCATAGGTATTATCCTTATCATATGCGGAATTGTACTTATAGTCAAAGGCTTCTTACCAAAAGACCGGTTCAATATTGAAAACGGTATAGAGCGTATTGAAAAATTATAGAAGAAACCGGTGTCATTTGGATTATTGAAGATATGGTACACTAATGGAAACAAAAAAACCTTCGTATTTTACGAAGGTTTTTTGTTGAGGCATCGAGCAGATTCGAACTGCTGTACAAGCTTTTGCAGAGCTCTGCCTAGCCACTCGGCCACGATGCCATTTGCAGGTGCAAAGATAGTTTTTTTGATGGAAATGTTATTTTTACTTTACTTTTTTTTCACCGGTTCTACTTACAAAGTGCAAGGAAACGGGTAAGGGTAAAGATTTACAGTTGTTTAGGATGATGTTAAAAGCGCTTAAAAAAACTATTTTTTTCGTTTTTGCTTCAAAACGATGGTCACCTTTTCAACGTCACCACCTATGGGAGGGTTGATTTTTGAAACCTCGACCTCCGCTTTTTGAACGATGGCTATTTCCTTAAATATTCGATCTAAGATCCGTTTACCGATATGCTCTAAAAGTTTGGAGGGAATTTTCATTTCCTCCTTTACAATTCGGTTGATGTGAACGTAATCTACCGTATCGGATAACTTGTCGGAAACCGATGCCTTGCTTAGGTCGGCATCTACGGCAACATTGACCAAATATTCACTACCTATAGCGGTTTCTTCCGCCAAACAACCATGGTGGGCATATACCCTTATGTTATTAACCTTAACCTTATCCAAAATAAAATTTATTTCTGCAAACTTAATTGAAACAGGCCAAATAAGGATAAAAAGCTAAGATGTAATTTTTAGAAATATGTTCATGTTGAAAACTGTTGCTATGTTTTTTATTAATACGTACAACGACAGTTACTAAGCCCTTGAAACAAGTCTACACCAATGGTAACTACATGGGTACCAGTACTGTAGGTAATAATCTCATTAAGAATGATTTGATACGAGTAACCAAAATAGAAATTGTTCTTTTTTAGACCGGCAAAGGGTGCAATATAGAGCGGACTACCGATCTGGTCATTTAGGAAACGATAGTTCACACCTGCATAAAAATAGTCCTCAAAATTGTACCATCTGAATTTTAGGTTTAAATCGGTTTCCGATCGACCATCACTTTCGAACATTTTGAACAATAAAGAGGGTTCTATTTCCAGGTCACTGTTCTTGTTTTTCCTATAACGGTAACCGGTATATACATAGTAGTTTCTTAGTTCGTTAGGTTCGTCCACATTAAAGGTAAAATTACTGGGATCTTTACCTAAAAGGTTAGAAGCGTTGGCACTGATATAGAATTTACCGTATCGGTACAAAGCACCTACATCAAAGTTATGGTTACTGGTCTGGCGGTTGTTGATAACCCCGGGATCCAGGTTGGCATCTACAAACTTATCGACATCTATTCTAAACTGGTTAAAGTTATACGAAATACCGAATGATAGAAATTCGTCATCGTATCTATCAAGGGTCAAGTGGTGTGCAAAAGAAACCCTTGCCCCCTGTTGTTTCGTATAGCCGTTTTTATCGTTGTACAAGAACAGTCCTAAACCAGATTGTTCGCCTAAACGCATATCTGCTGCCAAAGATTGGGTCTGTGGGGCATCTTTAATACCTACCCACTGGGTAAGACCGTTAAGCCTGATTTTTACATGATCTCCGATACCGGCATAGACCGGAGAGAGAACAAATGGGTTATCTGCCAAATATTGAGAGAGTTGGGGCGAATTGAGCTCCTGGCCTCTCGCGGTTGTAATGCCCGATAAGAGCAGCAAGGTCCATATAAATTTGCGCATGGTACTGTAGGTTGTAGGTTAAGTTTTTTATTTAGCGATATAGGGTAAAGTGTCCAACGAATTCCCTGTCATCGTTCTCTCCGTTGAGTTTGATAACATACCAGTAATCACCGGAAGGGAGTTCTTTTTGTTTGTAAAGACCGTCCCATCCTGGATCACCAAGACCCATTCGGTACACCTCCCTACCATAACGATCAAATATGACGGTTAGTATCTGTGGGAAGCCTTCATCATTTTTAGGTTTCCAGGTCTGATTTAGCCCATCTCCATTTGGGGTAAAGAAGTTGGGAATATCAAGATCAATGAACTCCATATCAATGGTGGCCATCACCTCACAACCGTTTTCGTCCGTAGCGGTAACTACGTATGTATCGGTACGAGTGATATAGTAAGTATTATCTGAACCATTGTTTTTGCCATCAAAAGTGATGGTGTATGTACCCCTACCTCCAGAAACGTTGGCCGTTATCTCATTGATATTGGATTGCTCTAGGGTAATGTTCAATGGTTGGTAATCTTCAATTTCTACATCATAGGTAACAATACAACCATTGGCATGTGATATGGCTACATAGTGCGTACCAGGAGACAAGTCCCTGAAATATGGATTCAGTTGCATTTCTGCGGGATCCATAGTATCCACCCCATAAAGAACCTGATCGGCAATACTTGTATCTTCAAGGGAAATATTGATATAGTTGTTCGGAATGTTGCCGTTACAACCATACACGGGTTCTACGGATGCGTTAAGGTTCACACCGGGCTCAACCGTTACGGTTATATCCTCTTCACAGCCTTGGGCGTCACGTACAAAAATGATGTATGTTCCTTCAGCCAGACCGGTAAAGGTCGTCCTGTCTTGTACAAAATCCGATTCCGTATGCATACGGGTGCTATAACCTGGTGTACCACCACTGATGGTAAGGTCGATGGTACCATTGGCTTCGCCAACACAAATTTCAGGTGTTGAGGTGGCCGTTACTTCGATTATAGCAGGTTGATCAATGGTGTATTCCAATTGGATAAAACAACCGTTTTGATCTTGTGCTATTACGGTATAATCACCAGGGGCAAGGTTATCAAAGGTATTTTTATCATCAAACTGGTTAAGGTTTGGAGATATGGCATATTGATATCCTCCTGAACCACCCAATAAGGTAACCGTAATGGAACCGTTTTCTTCACCATTACAGGTAACGTTGGTAACCGCATCGGTATAGCTAAGGGCCGTAGGCTCGGTAATAACCACACTTTCCGCAGTGGTCGTACAGTCTTGACTGGTTACATCTACATAGTAGGTGCCTGCTGTCAGATTACTGAAGATACCATTGCTTTGTGGTCCGGCCACACGTGAGGCCACACTTAAGGTAGCATCGGTGTACAGGGCAAATTGATAGTTACCAAGACCTCCATCAGCTTCTGCATAGATCGTAGCGGTATTATCACCATTACAATTAATAAAGGCAGCTGTCGTATCTACAGTAAGTGTTAAGGGCTCGATAATATCTTCTTCTATCGAATTTGATTGTACCGCGGTACATAGGTTTACGGCATCCCTAACATAGTAGCGATAAATACCGGCACCCAACATACCACTTAGAGGTAAATTGACACTGTTTCCGGGCATTGCTGTCCATGTCACGTTATCTTCACTGAATTCGTAGGTTCCGCTTCCTCCTGTTGCACTCAATTCAAATTCAACACCGGTAGCACAGGTCAACGGACTTGTTCTTATCAGTTGGGCTTCAACTTCCGTTGGATTAACGATTTCGACAATAGCGGTTTCCACTGAACATCCTACGTCGTCACTTACGGTAACACTATAGAAACCAGCAGCCAAATTGTTGAAGTTACCGGTACTGCGACCTACTGAAGTGGTCAACAAGTTGCTTCCTGCAAGATCGTCATAGGTATTCAACTGGAACTGGTATGTAGGCGTAATGTTTCTAGGGTCAACGGTAGCCAAGACGCTTGCCGTATTTCCATTGAAACACGATAGGGGCGTTGCTGAAATATTGGCCACGATATCATCAGGTCTAATTAGGGTGATGTTATCAGAAAGCACACAACCAAAGGCGTCTGTTACGGTTACATGGAAATCACCGGCAGATAGGTTTCTGAAAATGAAAGCCTCAACATTGGTCTCCGTATATACTTGAGAAGTAGTGGTATTATCCAATACTATGGTATACGGACCTTCGCCTCCGACGGGATCAACAAGTATCTCGCCTTTGTCATTGCTACATGAAACATTGGCTTCTTCAGTTATTGTGGCCGTAATCGGGTCACTTGGCGCCAATATGGTTATGATGTTGGAATCGTCGTCGCACAATGGCGCGTTGGTTTCCGCAATACGTACATGATAGCTTCCTCCAGGAAGGTTTGTTATGATCAATGGCGTACTGGTATCTCCGGTTCCACTGAATGCGGCCCCAGGTACCGGGTTATCGTTAACGTCATATACTTGATAGCTATACGGCCCCGTATAATTATTGATAGCGACACTAAAGCTACCGTCGTCCACACCATTGTTCAAACACTGTTCGTCCGTCAATTTTGTGGCTATTACTTCAATTACATCTGGGTCGTCTATGGTGTGTACCGTTTCGATAACACAACCTGTATCTAAATTGGTGATCGTTACCCTGTAGTTACCTACTTCCAATCCTGTAAAGGTTTCGGGATTGTTGGTAGAGGCGATCGTGTTCGTGTAGGTCACGTTGATTCCGTCAACGGTATACTCTAGGTTAGGTGTTGCCGCAGCAGGGCTAACGGTCAGTCCAACTTCGATTTCACCGTTGTTCAATGGCGAACAAGCCGCTTCTTGGGTAGTGGTTACGATCGCATCGCTGATTTCTACAAAAGGCAATACTGTATTCGCGGCCGAGATGGCGGAACATCCTGCATCGTCATATACCCTTATTTCATATGAACCGCCTAAACCGTCGGTTTCAAAATAGGTAGTGTTGGAACCGTCTTGAACAACGCTTCCGTCACGTACGAATACATATCTTACATAAGTACCCGTACCTCCCGATGCATTGGTAAACGATACGCTGGCATTGTTTCCGTTATTGCCATCCGTACATCCATACTGAACAATGCTCATAGGATCTACGGTAATAGCTTCCCGTTCGGTAATGGTAACATCGGTGGTTATGGCGCAGTTGTTGGCACCACGGGCTTCAATGGTATAGGTTATTCCTGTCGTTGAACCTTCGAGTCCATCAAAGAAAGCGGAGGTCGAGGTAGAGGAAGTAGCAGTTATTGGGAATGTTGCCGTACTTCCTGGTCCCGCCGTAATGGTAAAGGTATAGGGGCCTACGCCATTGTCGGTAACACTAACTGAAATTGTACCGTCATCAGCGCCGTTACAGCTTACATTGGTAGATGAATCTACGCCTATTACAGGTATTACCGCTGGCTCCAATCTTTGGGTTATAGTAGTACTACAGCTATGATCGGCATCTAAATCGGTAATCGTAAACACGTAGTCACCAACTTCGGTCAGGCCTGTAAACACACCGGTCGTGTTGCTATCATCTACGGTAGCAGGGGCCGATGATGGGTATTGGACATCGTATCTAAAGTTGCCCGAACCTCCCGTTTGGCTAATAGTAATCTGTCCTCCCGGATCGGTAACGGAGCAATCTATGGTCTTAACCACGGATGCCAATGGTGAAATAGGCTCGTGTAGGTCGATGCTCGCGCTTGTGGCACTGCTACAACCCCATTGATCGCTAACGATCACTTGGTATTCGCCTGCACCTAAACCACCAAATATAGGAGAAGTCTGTATCGGTCTTAGGTCTTCAAAAGCAGAAGTACCTGTATTGTACATCTGCAACTGGTAACTATAGTTGCTACCCTGACCGTTAAGTACGTTGATAACCTCTATTTCTCCCTCCAAATCGGTACAATTCGGTTGGTTTATCCTTAGGTCCGCCGTAATCGGCGTTGGGTCGTTAAGCGTAACATCGGGCAATTGATGTGCGCATCCCTCTGAATCCATAACCCAAACCTCGTAGGTAGCCGCGCTTAGGTTTTCTGCTTTTGGATTCGAAACATAGTTTGCAGCATCGTTGGTGTCGATAACTGGGCCGGCCGTATCGAAAATGAGATACGAATAACCGCCCCATCCTCCGGTAACCTCGGTAACCTCTATGGTTCCATTATTACCAGGTACGCAAGTGATATCGGTAAATACCCGGTTTGCGCTGATCGGATCGCTCGGACCTGCAATGGTGAACATTTCGGAAGCGACACAAGAAGGATTGCTATCTTGGGTAACCTCAACGCGGTATTCTCCCGCGCCAATGGCAAAAGGTGTTGTGGGACCTGCATTGGCCGAGGTTCCGGTTGCCGAGGCAATGAGGGTATCATCGACTGGGTCGACCGTACCTTGTGAATTATAAATTTGCCATGTGAAACCGCCGGTATAGGGCTTGGTGCTATCGCTTATGGTAAAGCTAACGGAACCATCTGTCCCATGACAAACCACATCGACCGTGGTGGCATCGATTTCAAAGGTATTTGGATCTTCAATTTCAAAGGTAGTCTGTACGAAACAGCCGGTATCGGTATTGGTAACGGTCACTTCATAGTTTCCTACTCCTATTCCGCTAAATGAATTGGAAGTTTGACCAAGCTGGCTATAGGCATTATCGGTACCTACTACGGAATATTCGAGTGTTGGGCTTCCTGAAGGAGGTGTTAAGTCTACCCCTATGGAAACGACAGCATCATCACCAGGGTTACAGCTTACATCGGTATCGATGCTTACCGTAGGATTGCTTATGGCTACAAAAGGAGCTATTATGGCCGTGGTAGTACCAACACAACCCTTATCGTCATATACGTTGATGGTATAGGCACCACCTAAGAGGTCGGTTTCGATATAGGTGTCGTTAGAGCCGTCCTGAACCACAACATTGGGTTCTACCGCAGCGGTGGCGGGGTTGTCGTTTTTAATGAATTCGTATCGTACAAAGTTGTTCGAACCTCCCGTTGCACTGGCTACGGAAATGCTTGCATCGTTCTGGTTGTTGGCCGTGGTACAGCCAAACTCTACAACGGGATCTAGGGTCACGGCAATGTCGGCCGGCTCCGCAATGGTAATAGGAGCGCTATCCGTAGTACAGTTGTTCGTGGCCGAATTGCCCCTAACGGTAACTACATAGCCACTTGGCAGCGTAGTTGAATTCGGAGCAAGACCGGTGAACGTAGCCGAGGTATTTGTGGTAGTTGCCGGAAGGATGCTCACCGGTGTTCCATCAAATGACGTAATTTCAAAGGTATATGGCCCCGTGGCATTATCTATGGCCGAAATGGTAATGCTACCATCCGAACTGCCCAAACAAGTAACATCGGTTGCTGTAAAGGTATCGATTACAGGCTCGACCCTGGTTGGAACGTTTACAACAAATTGCCTGTTACACGCCGCACTGTTCGGTGTATTGGTATCATAGATGGTAATCGTATAATCTCCTGCCGCCGGTGCTTGATAATCGAACGGATTACCCGGGATGGCCGTTTGTGCAACTGCCGGTACACCCGCGGTATTGCTTATAGAGTACTCATAGCTTCCCGATCCATCCAATACTTCAATGCTAATAAGGGCATCGGGTGATCCGGTACAATCCAATACCTTGGTAAGCTCTGCTTTGGCCGAAAGTACGGGGTTGACCACGAAGGCCGATTGTGAGTTGGTACAACCATTGCCGTCCATAATGTAAATATCGTATGAACCTGCGGCTACATTTTCAAATAAGCCGGCATTGTTTAAATAGGTTGTCGGTGCGGGATCTCCTGCCGGTACAATGGCATATCGTATGTTTCCTGCAGCAGAGCTACCTACAACGCTAAGGTCGATAGGAGCGCTACAGTTGTCTTGGGTAACCGAGTCTATGGTCGGGTTCGGTGAAAGGTCTAAATTCACCGGAGCCAAGGTTACGGAACAATTATATTGATCATAAAGCGTAACGGTATAGCTTCCTGGTGGGGAATTTACTGGAATTTCAATAGGATTCGAAGTCGTTCCCGTCAAGGAGGTAAATCCACCAGGACCGGTAACATCATAAGTGTACGGAGCCCCACCACCACCGGTAACATCGGTAATGGTAATCAATCCCGGAAGATTACAGGAAATATCACGCGTAACCGTTGGCGTAGCGTTGATGGCATCCAATTCTTCAAGAAGGGCATTTTCACCACCACCAATACAGGCATCGGTGTTTGTTCCATCTACCTGAACGAGTCGAATATAGTATTCCCCTTCGCCAAGACCGGTGATTTCAATTTCGTCATCGTAGGTAACATTACTGGCCGCCGGCCCAGGTCCACTGACCTCTATAGGGGTTGGGTTGCCAAGCTCATAGATTTCATAGCGCATGAAAGGGTGCGCTGTATTTGGATTAATGTTGAACGTTATTTTACCTGTTGACGAACCAAAACAGCTAGGAACTATATCCGTAGTAATCTCAATCGGTAGATTGACACCGGGCAATTCGTTTACATTTTCGTTGCTCTGGCGTACACAGCCCGAACCATCCCTAACATAAAAGACATAGGTTCTTCCAGGAACCAAAAGGGGCAAGCCTGGGGTTTGGGGTGTGGTAGCATCGATATTTTGGAAAATATGAGGCGTTCCGTCAGGGATTGGAGCGGTCCAAATAGCGGTGGCAGGGTCAAAATTCGCCGGATCGTCGCTATAGGTGTACTCGTAGCCAGGAACCGGGTTTCCTTCGCTACCCAATACGCGAACCTGAAGGTCGTTACAATTGACAACCACGGCCGCCAAAGTAATATCCAAGTCATCTAAAGGATAAGGAATGATATATCGATCAAAATCTTTTTGACAAATGGTACCACTAGGAAGGGTAACTCGAATGGAAGGGTATACTACCGTACCTGAATCATGTCCTCTCAATTCATTGGTAAGCTCCCAAGTAGCACCTGCATCCGCACTATATTCAACAGTACCTCCAGCTGGAGTTACTATATTCTCAAATTCAAATCCGTATAGATTAAGATCAGGATCATCACATGTAGCAGGTAGTATAGGAATGATATCGGCCGTAATTTCCACGGCATTGTTGATCGTTACTGTTGTTGAGGTAACGGTACAACCGTTGTCATCCGTAATATTTATTTCGTAATCACCTGCCCCGATACCGTTAAAGGTTAGCGAAGGGGTAAATACGTTGGTGCTCGTATTGCCATAATCGATACCATCCGCTGGGGTTAAATCTACCAGTTGATAGGTGAATGGGGCCGTACCGCCTGTAACGGTGGCATCTACGGATCCCAGTCCGTCAAAACACTCGGGATCGGTGGCCGTTCCGCTTACCGATAAAGGCGTGGCAGGAGTGAATATAATATCTTCCTGAACAAAGGAACAAGAGGGTGATGCTCCATTGTTATCAAGTACATAGACATCATAACCGGCCGGATGAGCGGTTGCCATGGCACTGGTTACGGTCAAGGTATTGGTTGTGGTATAAAGTCCTGATGGGTCGTCTCCGGCCGGTACAATGGCATACACCAATGTTCCGTTTCCGCCTGTGGCGTTGACCGTTATCGATCCGTCGTTACACGAATTGATGTCAACAACGTCAACAGATACTACAAGCTGTGGGTCTATGGTAATGCTTTGTTGCACGGCTGTACATCCAAAGGCATCCCTAACATCTATGGTGTAGGTGCCATTCGATAAGTTGTTAAAGGTGTACGTAACATCGGTGCTCGGTGTTGGAGCCACAAAGGGTCCGCCGTTGATACTGAAAGTGTATCCGCCGTTTCCATCGGTAACATCCACCTGAATGGAAGCATCGTTGGTACCAGAATAACAAGCTGTAGGAGTAGCGTCAAAGGTCGGTACTAAGGGAGCGGTTACGGTAATCGGGGTATCGATGGCATCGCTACAATTGTTACTGTCCCTGATGCTTACGATATAGTCTCCCGCAGGAATATTCGTGAAAACCGAGTTGTTGCCGTTCGTCGCGAAATCATAGCTTCCGATGATGTTGCCCAGGTCGTCTTCCAACTGGTATTCATAGGTGGGCGTACCCCCTATGGCACTGGCCGTAATGGTAGCGCCGGTATTGTTACAGGTAAACTGTTCCGTGATACTGGCCGAGGCATCTAGGGCATCGGGCTCCGTCAAGGTTTGGGTTAAGGTAACCGTACAACCCGCAACAGGGTCGTTTACATCCCTTACGACAATACTGTGCGCTTGGGCGGCAAGACCGGTAATTTGTTCCGGTGCGCTAAAGGGACCGACAAAGGCCGCTCCATTCAAGCTATATTCGAATCCGCCTGCCCCGTAATTGCTGGCATCTATGGTAATGCTACCTGAGTTGTCACCGTTACAGTCAAGGTTTTCGAAAGCCGTAATATTAGCTTCAAAGGCATGACCGTCTTCTACAATAACGGTAGTATCAACGGTACAATCACTGCCGTAGTTAACGGTAATGGTATGGTTTCCTAAAGTGATATTGCTAAATAGGTTTGCCGTTTGGGCCGTTCCTCCGTCAATACTGTAGGTATATGAAGGGTCGTTGGGCAATACCGTAATGTTTCCTGTTCCATCACAATTGTATGTTACGGAAGTAGAAAGCGTAGGTTCGGTGGGCAATGGCAAAATTATAATGTCTGCCAAAGTAATCCCGCACGAAGTGGCATTGGCATCCCTAACGCGAATACTGTGCGTTCCGTCGTTTAGACCGGTAAAGGTATGTCCGCCTGTGGTAGAGGCCGTCCAAGCGCCTCCATTGATGCTGTATTGATAGTTTCCTGAGCCACCTGATGTTGGGGTGATGCTTCCAACGGTGATCTCTCCATCGACAAGACAGGTATAGTTTTGTGTAATAACCGCTTCTGCGACCAATTGGGCCGGTTCTGTAACGATTACATCCTGCGCTACGGTTTCGCAATTGCTGGCGTCCCTGACACGTACAGGATAGGTTCCTGCCGATAGGTTCGGGAAGTTGTTTCCGGGTACATAGGTGGCGCCGTTATCGATACTGTACATAAAGGGTGCATTTCCTCCTGAATCGACGGTAATTGAAATGGCTCCGTCCGAACTTCCAAAACAGCTTACCGCCGTTGGTGTTGCGGTTATGGCAATAGGGTCGTCTTTGGTTACGGTTACGGTATACATGGCCTGGCAGTAGTCTGCAGCGCCACTGTTGTCGCGTACGTACACATCGTAATCGCCGGCGATGGCAACCGTCACGGGATTGGTCGTATTAAAGTCCCCGTCGGTTACGGCGGTACCATTGTCCACTACCGCATAAACGTAGTTATTGTCCCCGCCGGAGGCCGAAATGCTGATATCGGTATCCGTAGCACAAGCCGTAATTCTTGGGGCCGTGGCGCTAAC
This sequence comes from Zobellia sp. OII3, assembly GCF_002211465.1. NCBI lineage: Bacteria > Pseudomonadati > Bacteroidota > Flavobacteriia > Flavobacteriales > Flavobacteriaceae > Zobellia > Zobellia sp. OII3. The sequence continues at coordinate 878,465 of NZ_MWRZ01000001.1, forward strand.
GGTCAATTGTGGGTCGATGGTAATGGTCTGTGGTGTTCCCGTACAGCCCAAACCATCTTGTACATTGATGGTATATGTTCCGTTCGATAGTCCCGAAAACGTATGTGTTGTACTGTTCGCAGGGCTTGGGCTTATCCATGGGTTTCCGTTGATACTGAAGGTATAATCTCCGTTACCATCGGTAACATCAACTTGGATGGAGGCCGTATTTCCGCCCGTATAGCAAGCCGTAGGGGTTACATCGAAAGTAATCGGGTTTGTTGGAGCAACGGTAAGGGCTGTATCAATGACGTCTTCACATGTATTGGCATCCCTGACGCGTACGATATAATCGCCTGCAACAAGGTTCGGGAAAACGGTATTGTTTCCGTTGGTCGCAAAATCATAGCTCCCGATAACGTTGCCCAGCTGGTCTTCCAATTGATATTCGTAGGCCGTGGTACCGCCAGTGGCACTGGCCGTAATGGTAGCACCGCCATTGGTACAGCTTAATTCTGTGGTAATCGATGCCGAAACCACTAGGGCTTCCGGAGCATTGATGGTATGTGTCAGTGTTCTAGAACAACTAGGCTCGTCTACCTTTCTGACCACCACGGTGTGGGAACCGGAACTTAGGGTGGCAGGAGTAGTAATCGGTGAAGTGGTGGAGCTTACAAAAGCACTACCGTCTATTGAATACTCAAATCCGGCGGCGTTAAAGTTCTCTACTTCAAAGGTGATGGAACCGTTGTCAAGTCCGTTACAACTCGTATCGGTAGCACCTGTAATAGTTGCTGAGAAAAGCTTACCGGCAACCACGGTAACCGGGGTTTCAACCGTCTGTTCACAGACTTCGGGTACTTGGTGTATAACAATGTCGTCTAGGGCGAAATCGTTACCGCCATTTCCAGGTATTTCGGAACGTATTACAAAATCTAGAGTGGTATTACTTCCCGGGTTGAGTTCTGCCGTAAATTCGATCCAATCGTCGGCCCCTGTGTTTTTGGCGATCGTTCCCGTGGTGATCGAGCGTACTACGGTGCCCGTTCCGGGCTCTCGGATCTCTATGGTCAAATTGGGGTCAAGGCCGCTTGTGCCCTGACGTAGCAGGTTCATGATATACAAGGTTACGCTTATATCTTGATTTGGAATAATATCGTTTATTTCCTTGGAATATATGATTTGGGTAGGTGTAGGTGTACCTACGTTCATGACCAAATAACGGCCTTGACCTGTTCTTGTTCCCGTTGTATGGTCAATAGGATTGATCCATGTGCCGAATGGAGCGACTATTTCACTCGTTACGGAATATTCAAAGTCATTGATGTTTTCGTTGGCATCGCCAGGAGGGTTTGTAGTTTGATCCTCGTAGGTATAGCCGTTGGTGTTTGGGCTAGGTATGGTGGGCCCACTTCCGAAATCCTCGGTAAGCAATAAACTGGGGGTTGGAGGGGTCTGAGATACATAACTGGTGCTCACCGTATAGGTGCCGGGAGCAACATTAAGGAAAACATTGCTTGTGGGGTCTGGTGAATTGGGTACGCCATCTAAGGCATAAGTATAGTTGTACGTAGCAATATCTGGGGTAGCCGTAATAGTTCCCGTTCCGTTACAATCATAGCTAACCTCGGGAGTAAGGGTTACGGTCGGTTCTGCCGGCTCATCTTCAACGGTTACGTTCATGGGATATTCACAAGAACCGTCGGTTACGATTACGGTGTAGTCTCCAGGGGGAAGTACAGCTATACTTGAGGCGCCATAGGTTGCACCGCCGTCAAAGCTATATTGATATGAGCCCGTTCCTCCCACCACATTGGTTACACGGACTTCCGCGCCGTTCGGGTCACAGGTAGCGTCACGAGAAACACCTGCCGAAGCGCTTAATGGGAAGGGCTCGGTCAATTCTACGGTTTGTGATAAACTACAACCGGAAGAATCGGTTACCAGTACTTCATAGGTGCCGGCAATAAGGTTTACGAAGTTTGGCGATCCCTGGGTAGTGGTTCCACCATCGATGCTGTACGCAAATGGAGCGACACCGCCCGTAGTGTTTATGGTAAGGGCCCCGTCTGAATCACCACTACAAGAAGGCGATGTCTCGGTAATCGAGTCAAGGGCCATGGCCCCGTTATCGTTTATGGTCACCTCGTTGGAAAAGGCAAAACAGTTGTTGGAATCAACGATTACAAAAACATAATCCCCTTCTTCTCCTGCAAAATATTCGTCTGTACCGTCACTATTCGTGTCACGCCATCCGAAGGTAAAAATAGGATCGGTTTCATAGGCATCACCGGGTATTGAAGCTACATCGGAATATAAATTGGTGCCGTCTTTACTCCAAATAGCATAAGAATAGCCAGGACTAGGCAAGCCTCCGCTACCGGTAAGTTGTATGGTTCCAGCCGTACAGCCGATATCTTTTGTCGTTTGTGCGATAAGGGTTGGGTCAGGTGTTCTGGCCACGGTTACGTCTTGGCTAAACGAACACCCATCATCGGTTGAAACTTCAATGGTATAATCACCGGCATTTACATTAAAGGAGTGGGTGTTATCCGATTGTGCGGTTTCATCGTCAATTAGGGTTCCATCACTTCTTCTAAGTACATAGGTGTAATTAGGCTCTACATTAAGAACGTCGATTTTTATAATACCTTGGGCATTACAATTAGATGGGGTCGTGCTTACGTCGACCTGAAAATCTCGGTCGAGTATACCTATGTCGGGCGTACTGAAAATACATGCGTCAGGAATAGGGTTTCCAGAGCTGTCTAATTGCGTTACGTCTACTCTATAGGCCCCATTGGTAGAGATGTCAAAACTAGGGCCGTTATTGGCGCTAAATGGCACTACAATGGTGTTGTTGGTTATGTCTACCAATTGGTAACCGTAATTACTGCCCAAATTGGTGATGGTAATGTTTCCATCGGTAGAACAAATAATATCCCTCTTATTGAAGAGAAGGTCTAGGTTGTTTTGGTAAACATCAAAATAGAAGCGGCTAAAGCATCCTAGTTGGTAGTTGATGACAAGTCGGTATTTACCTGCAGATGTGGCATTAAAGTTATTTCCTGTTCCAACGGTATTCCAAGTACAACCCAAGTTTTTGTTGGCACAATCATCGGTAACGCTAGAGCAGCTACCTTCGTCAAGACGCTCCCATGTTAGGCTTTGCGCATCGGTTATGTTTATCTGAAAAGGTTGGGTATCGCCCGACCCACAGAGAAAAATTTTGGGCAAAAGATCACCATCAATACTACATTGGGCAATTTCTCCCTGAATATCGTTAGTTGGATCAGCATCGCTGTTCAAGGCATTGAAATAATCTACAATAGGGTTGGTTTGGGTAGTACCAAAACGTTCCACTACGATGATTTCCTTAAAGCCTTTACATGGGTCGGCTACGATTTTATCAACAATGTAGGTACCTATGTCGGAAACGACCAAGGTGCTAGGGTCTCCGTCGGGGTCGCCATCGTTCAAAACGGTATCGGATGCGTCTATCTCGCCGTTTTCGTTATCATCGCGAACCCAAATATAGTCGTCAAAATTGTCACCTGCATCTAGGGTAACATTGAGCCCACAAAGTTGTACGGTGCGGTTAAAATTACAGTCCGAAAGATCGTCTAACAAAAAGTTCGTCGCCCCTGGGGTAACAAAACCACAATCATCGAAGTCAGATACACTGGGGTCATCGGTAATTTGGTTATCGTTAATTTCTCCACGGTAGGTCGAATAGGCCAAGTTTTCGATTAGATCGGTACAGGCATCTATAAAATCAAAGCAGTTTTCCGCTACTTTTACCCGCATACGAATGTTTGCGGGGGTGTCGCCGACCTCTACATATCTGTTGGGAATGCGGAATTCAACGGCGCGCGTTGCGGGGTCATAGGTATAGGTGGTACCGCTAGGCATGGTGATGTTGGCCTCGTCTAGGGTTACGTTCACCGGTAAAACATCACGGATCGTATAGTTTACCGCATTGTCGTTACCCGTGTTTTGGAAGGTAAGTACGTAATCTAAGGTTTGCCCTAAGTTTACACCTTGCCCTGTGATATCGACACCGCTAATATCTTCAACCCGCTTTTCAAGAACGATATCGGGTTCGATGATTTCAATGTTAAAGGAGTTGAAGAAGGGGTAATACTGGTCACCGTTGGTCTCGAACCTGAGCGTTGCCGAGGTTTCGTTATTGGGTATTACGGCGTTGGCCGGGTTATAGACATAAAACATGTCCGTATCATAACCCAATGTGTTTCTACTGTTGGGTGTTCTGTTGGTGGTCAGGGTCGCGTTTAGGGTAATGTTACTGTTAAAGAAGTTGTTGGATGGGTTGGTTCCGTTACTCAGGGTCGTGTACCCACCACTGCTAGCGGCACGTATTCTTAGACGGTCTCCGGTAATTCTATAATCTCCTTCGAGGGCGGCAGCACCAACATTGGCCCTAACGGGACCCACGGGAATGGTATTGAAGCCTGAATAGTTGATATCTACCCTATCGGTATCCCTAACGCGCGCGAACCCATCGAAAGTAGTGATGAGTTTTCCGGTTAGATTGGGGTTTTCATATACGATCACAAGGGTCCAACCACCGGATGAACCCCCCTGTCCTTTTAATGAACCTAATGTAGCCCTAATATTGGCCACGGTATATTCTCCTGTTGGATCGCCCAATGGCGTTATGAGATGGGTAACATCTGCATAGCAGGCGTACGGACTATTGCCTCTAACCGAGTTATCCGCACTCGTGAAACCATCAAAGAGTACTTCATCAGCGGTTACATCTACATAAGTACCGCCAGGAACCTTAAGTTTTACTTGGTTAAAATCGTTTTGTCGGCCTTGACCTATGGGTATACTGTTGTTTACGGCACCCCACCAATAAGTCTGACCATTGGCCGTAGCACTAGGATAGGTAGCGGACCAATATAGACCTGCGTACCGAATGAGGTTACAATCGGCATTGGGAAACGAAAATGTCGCAGAACTCGAGTTAAATGTAGAAGGGTCGCCATCTACATCGATGTACTGCATATTTTTGTCATCGTTGTAATTGAAGTAGCCACCGGTTTCCGGGTTAGAACTCCAGCTAGTGGAAATATTATTATACGGGTCTTCCGGTTCGGTGCTTGAGGTACCTCCATCCCTATTCAAAATATTATTTGAAATAAAGGTGAGATCTCCCTTAATGTTGGTTTGGTAGCGAACCTCAAAGGAATTGTACTCTTGTGAAAAACCGGAATAAGCCAATAGTAAAATACTGGCAACTAATAATTTTTTGAAAAAATTAGATTTCATCTAGGCCATTAGGTTTGGTCGGACACGCATAATCCACATTTTGTCGTTGTACGCATCGTTTAGGTTGGTGTAATAAGATAAAAGGGCGTTGTTCCAAGATTGGTGTCTTTTCAGGTATACATACCTCCAGTTGTTTTCAGGATTGATGAAGTAACTGGCACTAAGCCCGTAAGAATTAAGAAGTTTTACAAAACGATTTGCATTTTTTGGGTTGGCAAATACATTTGCGATGATATAATAGCCTGAGCCGATACCATCTATTTTATGTGTTTTTGGTGTTATCTCGTTCGATACCACTTGGTCTTTTACTACGGTTTTCGTCTGTAGGACATCGGTATCGTATTTGGCCGATTTTTCTTTTAGCTTGTTTACGTTATTGGCATAAGCTTCGTTTGAATAGCGATTGTCTACGTTCATGATCCACGTATCGCCATCATAGGCTCCGTTCATGTTGCTATTGTGTGCCGCTACGGCTTCATCCCAAGTATCATAACGCTTTAGGTAGACGTATTTCAGACCGTTTTTTGGGTTGTCTATATAGTCGCTTTCAAAGCCATCTTGCTGAAGTTTGTCCATAAACTTGTGCATGTATTGACCTCCTTTGTAAACGTTGGCCACAACATAGTAGCCATCGGTTACGCCATCAAGGTCCTTGAATTTTCGGCTTTTTACACCACTACGGGCAGTGGTTTTGCTACTGCTCTCTGTGGAGGTCGGCCGCGTAAGCTGGTTTTGGGTTTTGTCTCTTGCTACTGTTGGTCTAGTGGGACGAACTGTATTTTGGGCAAGGGCATCGGTTGTGCCGTTCGGTATATTATTGTTTTGTGTCGTAGTATTTGAAGCTACCGTAGGTTTATCGGTCTGACCTAAAAAGAGTTTTTCGGCACGGTCTTCCAGGTCGGGACGCTTGCCATTGGTTTCGTTTCTGACCATGCTCATGACCATGTTGAAACGACGTTCAAGGTCTTTTTGACGGTCGGCTTCCAATGAATCTTGTCGGAACATCAACTCTTGGATTATGGCATCGTTTTCGGCCAATTTGCGTTTGAGCTCTTCTATTTCATCATTGTCGACCAAGTTGTTCTTTTCGATTTCGTCTTCTTCTACCAAGCTATCCTCATAATCATCCTCTAACATTACACGGTCTTCGGTCAAGTTCGGAGTGAAGGAATACGCGAAGGAGATTTCATGGGTAACCCCCAAGTTGTCGAAGTCCGTACCAAATCCCTTTTCCATAGTATAGCCTAAGGAAAGTCTTTTGTTGATGTTAAATCCGGCTCCGGCAGAGGCTCCGTAGAAGCTATCATAGCCTCCTTGCAGCCAACCTAGTTTAGGTAGATCGAGAATTACGCCACCCCCAAAAGTGAGGTCTTGCGATTCGCCATCCGAGGAAGCAAACCGGTTTTGACCATTCATCCGCACTCGTGCAATGGGCATTAGACGACTGCCTTCCATAATACCCTCTCCGTTTTTGAAACTATGGGTATATTGAAGGTGACTAGAATAGGTCTTATCTGCGAAATCGGTAAGTGATTCGCTGGTCTTTAAATTGTAATCGAATAGATTCTCTGCAAAAACACCGAAGTCAAAATTACCATAGGAAATGTTAAAACCGGGTTGAAACGAAAGCACATTGCTGTCTTCCGTACCGTTTAGTCGGTAATCGTTCAAATCTACAACATCGATGCTGTTTTGATCAAGGCCGGTACTATAGTAGGCCAAGTTACCACCAAAGGTAAAATTACTCTTGTCACTCAACTTGATACCGTAGGCATAGTTGGCCAAAACCCCAATGTTTGAAACGGGACCTATACTCTGTGTATAAAGGCTAAGCCCTAGTCCACTCCTATCACCGATCCTACCGCTATAACTTAAGAAATACGTTTGGTCGTTATCCTTAAATTGTACCGATTGGTTTCTGTGAAGCAGGTTGATGTACGATTTATCTTCCTGTACCGTCGAAAACGTTGGGTTGATCAAGAATCGATTGAATTTCAACAAATTCTGTGATGCTGGACTATACAGCAGTACTGGATCGTCTTCCTGCGCCTGAACGTTTGCAAACGTCAGGGCAGCTAGTAGGGTTAGTGCAAGGTATTTTACAAATTTCATGGTGGTTAGATTATCTAATAACTGTTATGGTGCCTTGCTTCAAAGTTTCGCTAGCGTTTTTGATGACATAGTAGAATACCATGTTTTGCTTAGCGAAGCTTACCGAAGACTCCGGCCAGTTATTTTGGTAGTTGGTTGCATTTAAGACTTCTACACCTTTGGCATTGTAGATGATGACGTTCACGTCTGACTTGTTCGAATATGAATTAGGAATAACCCATTGGTCGTTGGCGCCGTCACCATTAGGTGTAATAACGTTTGGTATATTAAATAGGTCTAGGTATGATACGGTAATCGGTTTGCTTACTTCACAATTGTCAATATTCGCAATTAGGAGATAGTCTCCTTCAGTAGTGAATGTGGCAGAAGACGAGCTGCTAATCTCTACATTATTGGCATCGAGCCATCTGTAGGCGGTACCTCCACTAGCGTTCACCGTTTTTGAACTTCCTTCAGGAAAAATAACATCACCGTCAACATCTAAAGTGATCAGGTCTGGATCTAGGGGCGTAATGGAAAGTTCATTCGAAACTTGATTACAAGTACCGTTTTTGATGACCAATCTATAAGTCCCAGGTTCGGTTATGCTTAAGGAAGTATCGGTAGAGTTTACTACTGTTCCATCACGTTCCCAGTCGAAGGTCTTATCGGTTAGATCGGCATCTGTGGTAATGGTAATTACATCGGAGGAACTACAGTATACCGTACTGGAAGCCGTTATTGATACCGATTGGTTTGAAGCTAGTTGTACCGGTAGGGTATTCGAGACCGTGGTCATACCGCCTTGTTCGGTGTTTACATGGTACGAACCGTTGTGGTCACTATCGGTCAAGCTGATCGATTGTGAGGTTTCACCGGTGACATCTACACCGTCTTTTTGCCATTGATAGGTGAATGACGAAGCTACATCGGCAGTAACGTCTACCTCGCTTCCATCGCCTAAAACGGCATATATCTTATCGGCGGTCAAGGCTATGCTCGTACTGCTACACGCTTCGTAAGAAGTCGCATAGTTGATTTCCGTTTTGAAGGAAGTCGGTGCTACCACTACGGTTTTTTCCGAATTGATGGTAGTCGATGAACACGTACCCCCGGTTTGTGTAACCGCAACGTGATACGTTCCGGCTTGAGTTACCGTTAACGTGGCGTTGTTGGAACTTGGTATGGGTGTATTGTTTCTGAACCATTCATAAGTCGGTGCATTGGCATCGGTAGTTACACTTAAGGTTTGGCTCTGCGAAGGCAACACCACTAAATTGGCATTGTTGTTTCTTGTTACCGTAAAGGCACCGGCGTTTGTTATGGTTACGGGTGCCGAGGTTTCGGTACAGATGCCGGCTCCTTTTACTTCAACGGTATAGTCCCCTATAAATGCGGGGTCGTTGGTATCGATAGAATAGGTAAAGCCGCCAGTTTGGGCAGCCTGTACTTCGGTTCCGTTTCTATACCATGTATATGTATAACTAGCATTTTGTACGGTAGCTTCCAATGGGGCCACGGTATCTCCTGCACATAAGGAAGTTGCTGCCGGGGCCGTTATGGCGATTCCCGTAGATATTCCTGAGTTCAGTATAATATGATTCGATTCCGTATTGGCAGAACCCGTACATGCACCGTAATCTAAAAAGACAAAATATTCACCTGCGCCATCGGTGGTTATGGAAGGGCCGGTTTCAGCTAACTTGGTTCCGCTTCTGTACCAAGAATACTGATAGGTATTTAATTCGCTGGCCGGAATGTTATCGACCGTTAGGGTTATTTGGGTACCACCGCAAGATTCGACGGTACCAGGGGTGGTTCCGTCTCCATTAGGACTCATATGTAAGTTCGATGTATAGCCTAAATAGTACATAGAATAAGCGGTTGTTTCTGGGCCTGTTGTGGCAGGACTTGTACTTCTTACCCTCATTTTGTAACCTGAACCTCTAGCGGTTGTAGGCAACTGAAACTCAAAACCGGGGTTTTTAACCGTGGTGTTGCTTGATTCGCGCCCTAGTTCAACCGGGTTGGAAAAACTACCACTGGAATCTGAGAGTTCAAGGATCCATTCGTTGTCACTGTTCGGGTTGCCTGCCCAGTCGATCGTAGCGAAGTATTGGTTGAAGCCTGCGTTACCAGCACAGATTTGCGTCCACTGGTTTTCGTTGGGCTGGTCGCCAAAATTCGGGTTTCCTGCAGGTTTCGGTGCTTGTAAAACAACCGTTTGTGCAGAGAGTTGTACGGTGGCCATCAATAAAACGGCCATCAAAATTGTGCGCGGAATGTGATTTCTTTTCTGTCTCATAAGTAGGCGTAGTTTTGGGTTTACTACAAATTCATCGATCAATTTGGGTTTGATACAAGGAATTCTATAAACAAATATGGCTTATATATCACGCGCACTGAATTTAATGTTGTATCAAGGGAAAAAAGTGTTGTGAAACCTCAGTATTTGTATGAAAGCAAATTCAAAGCAGTGCGATTAGTGCATTTTGACTACCTTTGTGGCTCTAAAAAATAACCCTATGAGCGAGGCAGTCGAGTCGTTGAATTTCATCGAACACATAGTTGAGGAAGACCTGAAAAATGGTTATTCAAAGCAAGATTTACGTTTTCGTTTTCCGCCCGAACCGAATGGCTATCTACACATTGGCCATGCAAGTTCGATTTGTTTGAATTTTGGATTGGGATTGCGGTATAACGCACCGGTAAATTTGAGGTTTGACGATACCAACCCGGCAAAGGAAGAACAAGAGTATGTAGATGCCATTAAAAGAGATGTGGAATGGCTCGGTTTTAAATGGGATACCGAACGGTATGCGTCTGATTATTTCCAACAATTATATGATTGGGCGATTGAGTTGATCAAAAAAGGAAAGGCTTATGTAGATGAGCAATCTTCAGAGGAAATGGCGGCCCAAAAAGGTACACCCACACAAGCCGGAACCGAGAGTCCGTATAGAAATCGTTCCGTTGAGGAGAATTTAGAGCTTTTTGAAAGGATGAAAGCCGGTGAATTTGCCGAAGGCACACATGTATTAAGGGCGAAAATCGATATGGCATCTTCCAATATGTTAATGCGCGACCCAATAATGTACCGAGTGTTACATAAAGCCCATCACAGAACAAATACCGATTGGTGTATTTATCCAATGTACGATTGGACCCACGGCGAGAGCGACTATATCGAACAGGTCTCACATTCATTTTGTACCCTAGAGTTTGCTATGCACCGTGAACTTTACGATTGGTTTTTGGATCAAGTAGTAGACTCCAAAAAGCTTAGACCTAAGCAGCGTGAGTTCGCGCGACGTAACCTAAGCCATACCGTGGTAAGTAAACGGAAGCTGCTACAGTTGGTTGAGCAGAAGGTGGTCAAAGGTTGGGACGATCCGAGAATGAGCACGATATCAGGACTTAGAAGGCGGGGTTACACGCCTGAATCTATCCGTAATTTTGTAGATACCATTGGTATAGCCAAGCGTGATAACCTTATTGATGTTTCCCTTTTGGAATTCCACGTTCGTGAGCATTTGAATAAAATTGCGCCTAGGGTAATGGGTGTACTTAACCCCTTAAAGGTGGTGATCACGAACTACCCAGAGGGAGAAGTAGAGTGGTTGGATACCGAAAACAACCCCGAAGATGCATCGGCCGGTACACGGCAGATTCCTTTTTCAAGGGAACTTTATATTGAGCAGGAAGATTTCAGGGAGGAAGCCAACCGAAAGTTCTTCCGTTTAAAATTAGGGGGAGAGGTACGATTGAAATCTGGATATATCATCAAGGCTGAAAGCTGTACAAAAGATACCGATGGGAATATTATAGAGGTGCAATGTACCTATGACCCTAAGAGTAAAAGTGGAAGTGGAACCGAGGAAAGCCTTCGTAAGGTAAAAGGAACCTTACATTGGGTGTCGGTGGCCCATGCCTTGAAAGCAGAAGTTCGTCTTTACGATCGCTTGTTTACCGATGAGAGTCCCGATACACATAAGGACAAAGATTTTATGGAATTTGTAAATCCTGATTCTTTGAAAGTGATTACCGGTTATTTGGAACCGAGTTTGTCCGAGGCCAAAGCAGGTGATCGTTATCAGTTTCAACGTTTGGGTTATTTTTGTGTGGATCCCGATAGTTCAGATGAAAAATTGGTTTTTAACAGAACGGTCGGCTTAAGGGATACTTGGGCAAAAATTCAAAGCAAATAGATTTAATATTTTTACTTGTTGAAACTCCTTAAAGGCAATTTTGTTTTTAAGGAGTTTTTTTTATGCGCAACACCCATTTTCCTCGGTATAATTAATTTCTATGGAAAGCATAATGAGTATTGATGATATATATTAAAAACGACTTATTTCCGTGGGATTTCAGGCTGTTTTAAAATTCTCCCTATAGATTGCTTTAGTTGGGTGATTCGGCGCTTTTAAATCGGCTTAAATGGCGTCAGTCCACCTAAAATGTACTTAAACGTCAATTTTAGATTCGATTGAGGTAATTTTTAGAATTTCTTCATGCTAACTTGCATGGTATCTGTTGGAGGTGAAATTTTTTTAGGTCTTCCCTAAAATATTTCTGAACAGATTTAACGGATTATGAATTTAAAAAATTGAGATTATGTCAAATGATAGTGGAAATATATTATTAGCCGTATTGACTGGGGCAATTGTTGGAGTAGGAGCGGGGATTTTGTATGCACCTGATAAAGGAGAGAAAACAAGAAAGAGAATTAAAAAGAATGCCTTAAAGACCAAAGAGGATATTTCAAACAGAATATCACAGGCTACCGATGAGTTGACGAAAACTGCCGAGGCCAAGAAAGTGGATTTTGAACAGAAGCTTGAGGATAGCATTTCAAATATGAGCTATAAGGCTGATGATATTATCATGACTTTGGAAGCTAAATTGGCCGAGCTGAAGAAGAAGAATGCACAACTACAGAAATAGCATATGGCATTTGAGGAACTAAAGGAAAGTATATCAGAAGCCGAGGCAAGCGCCAAGTCATACCTTGATAGCAGTAGGGAGTTTTATAAGTTAAAGGCTTTTAAGCTGCTTATGAAAGGAATTACAGGCTTTGCCCAAGCTGCTTTTCTATCCGTGGCGCTAATATTGGCCCTTCTGTTCCTGTCACTAGGGGCAGCTTTTTGGTTAGGTGGCCAATTGGAGGATACGGCTTTAGGTTTTCTTATTGTCGGGGGATTTTATATACTGTTGGGTATTTTGGTTTTTGTATTCCGACGTACCTTGGTCAAACCGCTCATGGCCCGTTTTTCCGAACTTTATTTTGAAGAAATATGATACCAAAAAAATATACTACGTTCGAACAGATCGATCAAGACTTGAAAATCTTGAAATTGGAGCAGGAGATAGGCCGTGAAAATTTTAAGATGCATGTACAGATTACAAAGAATAGTCTATATCCAAGCCATTTGTTGGGTGGGTTTAGCGGAATTATTCAAAAACTGACCCTGTCCATGGTGGCGAAAAAGCTGTTGAAGAAGTTCAACTAGTATTACTTTAGACTAAAGAATGGCCTTAGGTATAAATTTCCTAAGGCCATTTTTTAATTATTGGGACAGGGGAGGTGAAGCTCCCGTACCTTATGACTCGCTGTCTTTTTTCTTATGTGTTTTTTTCATCGACTCGCCGATCATATTACTTGCCGTAAAGGAGGCGACCATATTGTTTAGCATGTCACTACCCGCTTGTGGTGAATTAGGCAACAGGATCAGGTTGGTGTTGGTTTCTTCACCTATGGATTGTAGGGTGTCATAATGCTGTGTAACAACGATAAGGGCCGAGGCTTCTTGCGAGTTGATACCAACTTTATTCAGTACCTCTACTGACTCTTCGAGTCCTCGTGCTATCTCACGACGCTGGTCGGCAATACCCATACCTTGGAGTCTTTTACTTTCCGCTTCGGCCTTAGCCTTTTCTACGATAAGGATACGGGCGGCGTCACCTTCGAATTGGGCGGCTATTTTTTCACGTTCCGACGCATTGATACGGTTCATGGCTTCCTTTACCTGGGCATCGGGGTCTATATCCGTTACCAAGGTTTTAATAATGTCGTAACCATAATCCAACATAGCATCCTGTAGCTCCGATTTTACGGCAATGGCGATATCATCTTTCTTTACGAAAACATCGTCCAATTTCATTTTTGGCACTTCTGCACGGACTACATCAAATACGTAGGAGGTAATCTGCTCGTGCGGGTACTCCAATTTATAGAAGGCGTCGTATACCTTTTCCTTTATCACTACATATTGCACCGAAACCTTGAGTTTTACGAATACATCATCTAAGGTCTTGGTCTCAATAATAACATCCAATTGCTGTATTTTAAGTCCGACCCTTGCGGAAATACGTTGAACGAAGGGTATCTTAAATTGAATGCCCGAATGTCTGACACTAGTGAATTTTCCGAAGGTTTCAATTAAAACCGCGGTTTGTTGTTTGACGATAAAGACTCCTGAGAGGATGGTCACAATAACGAAAAATGCAATTGGTATCCAGAGAAAACTGCCCATAATTTTAGATTTAGATGATTTAATGAATTACTGAATTTACGAAATGCTTTATATATATGTAGTATTTTTCGTGAGTTTGTTACACGCCGCTAGTATTCTTGGTTGGGACCAACAAAAAAAGGAGCAACGATTGCAAAAACCAATCGTTGCCCCTTATCGGAATATAGTGGGTATAATTTATGCTAAAGCGGTCATCGCCTTTTGAATACGGGCGATGCTGTCCGTTTTTCCGATCATGGCCATGATATCGAACAAATGAGGACCTTTCATATCGCCGACAATGACCAAGCGCAAGGGCGGCATGACTTTACCGAAGGATAGTTCTTCTTCTCCAATCCATGCTTTTACGGTAGTTTCAACATGTGCCGAGCTAAAGTCCTCTATACTTTCTAGTACTGATACCAAACGGTTTAAAATGTCAGGGGTATCGGCCTTCCATTGTTTTTTGGCGGCCTTTTCGTTGTAAGATGTTGGGGCTTCGAAGAAATAATCCGATAAATCCCAAAAATCCGACACGAATACGGCGCGTTCCTTGATCAGGCCAACGACCTTTTCAATATAGTCCTTGGGTTTGTCATCGACTGCCACCGACTTTGATTTCAAGATTTCGGCATAAAGAGCGGCCAATTCCGTGTCATCTTTACTTTGAAGATATTGTTGGTTGTACCACTTGGTTTTATCAGGATCAAATCGTGCCCCTGATTTGTTCACGCGTTCTATGCTAAAGGTGTCGATTAATTCCTGAAGGCTAAAAATCTCCTGTTCGGTACCAGGGTTCCAGCCTAAAAGGGCCAAGAAGTTTACAACTGCTTCCGGAAAATATCCGGCTTCCTTATAGCCTTCCGATTCCTTCCAACTTAGGGGGAAGACGGGAAAGCCTAACTTTTCACCATCGCGTTTGCTGAGTTTACCTTTTCCTACCGGCTTCATAATGAGCGGTAAATGGGCAAATTCAGGGGCCTTCCAGCCAAAGGCATCATAGAGTTGTTGGTGTAGGGCCAAAGAGGGCAACCATTCTTCACCCCGAATGACATGGGTAATTTCCATTAAATGGTCATCTACAATATTGGCGAGATGATAGGTAGGCATACCGTCGCTTTTGAAAAGAACCTTGTCGTCTAAGATATTGGTGTCGATTTCAATCGTTCCGCGAATAAGGTCCTTTAGATGCAACTTCTCATCTGGAGGGGTAAGAAAACGTACCACGTAGTCTTCACCGGATTCCAAGCGGTTTTTGACTTCCTCTGGCGATAATGATAAAGAATTGTCCAGTTTCAGTCGGTTGTGCCAATTATATATAAAGGTCTTGCCTTCCGCTTCGTGACCTTTGCGGTGGGCATCAAGGCTTTCCGAGGTATCGAAGGCGTAATATGCCTTTCCTTTGGCAATGAGGGTTTCCGCGTATTCCTTGTATAAATGTTTGCGTTCACTTTGCCTATAGGGACCATGGTCACCCTGTAATCCCGGACCTTCGTCAAAAGCGAGTCCGCACCAGTTCAAGGCATCGATAATATACTGTTCGGCACCTTCTACATAGCGGTTCTGATCGGTGTCTTCGATTCTTAATATAAAATCGCCACCGTGTTTTTTGGCGAATAAATAATTGAATAGGGCAGTGCGGACACCACCGATGTGCAAGGGCCCTGTAGGGCTGGGTGCAAAACGTACGCGTACTCTTTGGCTCATGGCTAAAATATTTATGCCGTAAAGGTATAAAAAGCGCCCTAGCTCCCAAAGGTATAAGCTTTAAACCGCGCTTATATTCGCCTGATTCCGCTTCTAAGAGCCCAGGCCCTTTTTTCCTTATCTTTACAATCTATGAACGCCTATCAGAACATACTTCACAAGCTCAACGCTTTCGTTAGAAAGTACTATACCAAGATGCTGGTTAAAGGCATTTTGCTGTTTATTGCCTTGGGCTTGCTTTTCTTTTTTGTGGTTTTGGGCATCGAGTACATGCTTTGGCTCAATTCTACGGGACGTTTGCTGCTTTTGTTGGGGTGTATAGCCGTGGAACTGTTATTGTTGTTTAAATACATTTTAACGCCTTTGTTCTATCTTTTTAGGTTAAAGCGGGGAATGGACAAGAAGGAAGCCTCCGTATTGATCGGAAAGCATTTTCCCGAGGTAGGGGATAAGTTGTATAACCTAATAGAGTTGGGCGAGGACAAGGATCGTTCCGAGTTGCTTTTGGCCAGTATAGAACAGCGAAGCCAGCAGATGGGGGTCGTGCCCTTTACCAAGGCGGTGGATTTTCGCGAAAACCTGAAGTACCTCAAATACTTGGGTATACCGTTACTTGTGATTTTGATAATGTGGCTTACCGGCAACCTTAGGCCTTTTTTCGGATCTGCGGATCGGGTCGTAAATTATAACATGGCCTATGAACCCCCAGCACCTTTTAGCTTTCACCTTTTATCCAATGACCTGAGTGTACTCGACACCGAGTCCTTGACCATTGAAGTGATGACCAAGGGGGAAGTGCGTCCTGAGATGGTTTATATTGAAATCGATGGAAAGCAATCGGTTTTACAAGAATTTGGTGGCCGTTACCAGTATACCTTTGATGCGCCGGTAGGTGATATGAGTTTCGCTTTTACGGCAAATGGTGTGCGTTCTAGGGAATATACCCTAAAGGTATTGAGAACACCGACCGTACAGGACTTTGAGGTAAATTTGCAGTACCCGAGTTATTTGAACATGCCTCCCGAAACCCTAAAAAGTACGGGCAACGCTACCTTTCCGGAAGGTACAAGGGTAACGTGGAAGGTCATCGGAAAAAACACCGAATCGATACGGTTGTTGACCAAGGACACCGTTCAGGATTTTACGATGTCGAAGCAATTCTTCACACTATCTAAAAGTATATATCGCGATCTGGCCTATGAGATTACCACATCGAACAGTAATGTGAGTGATTATGAGAGATTGGGATATAAGTTCAAGGTAATTCGAGATGCCTATCCGACAATTAAAGTACAGCAGATACGTGATAGCTTGAATCCCAATGTGGCCTATTATGTGGGTGAGGCTTCCGATGACTATAGGTTGAGTAAGGTGAGACTCGTGTGCTATTCGACTTCCCAGCCTGAAGACCGACAAAGTATCGCCATATCTACACCTGAGACCAATTTTGATCAGTTTTACTATACCTTCCCCTCGGGATTGGATTTGAAATCTGGGGTAGACTATAGCTTTTATTTTGAGGCCACCGATAATGACGCGATCCATAAAGGAAAGAGTAGTAAGAGTCAAGTCTTTTCTTTGGCTTTGTTGGATGAAGCCCAGCTTAAAAATAAGGAGTTGGAATCGCAGCAGGCCATTATTAATAATTTGGATAAATCGCTGAACAAGTTCAAGGAGCAAAAGACCGAGTTAAAGGAATTGAACGAGAACCAGAAGGAAAAAAAACAACTGAATTTTAATGATAAGAATCAAATCAAGGACTTCCTTAGGAAACAACAGCTGCAAGAGAACCAGATGCAAAAGTTTTCGAAGCAGTTAAAGGAAAATCTGAACAAGGGGGACAAGGACGATAAGTTGAACCAGTTGTTGCAAGAGCGATTGGAACGGCAGGAGATGGAGGCCAAAAAGAATGAAAAATTACTGGAGGAATTGAATAAGGTGGCTGACAAAATTGATAAGCAATCATTGGCGAAGAAGCTCGAAGAACTAGGTAAAAAACAACAGAACAGCGAGCGAAACCTTGAGCAATTATTGGAATTGACCAAACGGTATTATGTTACGGAAAAGGCGGACCAGTTAGGGAGGGAGTTGGAAAAATTGGCCGAAGAACAAGAAAAAGAAGCACAAAAAAAGGCAGAAGCCAAATCGCTTGAAGAGCAGGAAAAGTTGAACCAGAAGTTTAGCGAGTTGGGTAAAGAACTTGAAGAGTTGGAAAAGGACAATCAAGATCTTAAAAAACCAATGAGTATAGAAATGGATCAACAGAAGAAGGAAGCTGTTGAAAAGGATCAGGAAGAAGCTAAGGATGCCCTTGAAAAGTTAGAGAAAGAGAGGCAATCCGGAGAACCGAAAGAGTCTGGGGAAAAGGCCACAAAGAAGCAAAAATCGGCAGCCCAAAAGATGAAGGAAATGAGTGAAGCCTTATCTAAGGCGGCCGCTGGAGGTGGGGGGTCTTCCATTACTGAAGATGCTGAAATGCTCCGACAAATTTTAGATAACCTAGTTACCTTTAGTTTTAAGCAAGAGCGCTTGTATGAAAATTTGGAGGAAGTCGATGCCAACACCTCACAGTTTTCGAATAGCATCCGTAAGCAACAAGAATTACGAGATCTTTTCGAACATGTTGACGATAGCTTATTTGCCTTGTCGTTGCGTCGTGCCGAACTTTCTGAATTTGTAAATGAGCAAATCACCGAGGTGTATTACAATATCGACAAGACTTTGGAAAGCGTGGCCGAGAATCAAATATACCAAGGTGTATCTTATCAAAAATATGTACTTACGGCATCGAATAGCTTAGCTGATTTTCTAGCTCGGATATTGGACAATATGCAAGAAAGTATGATGTCCGGTAAAGGGCAGGGTGAAGGAGAGGAATTTCAACTTCCAGATATTATCAAGGGCCAGCAGGAGCTTAAGGAGAAAATGGAAGGCATGGGAAAGGAAGGCCAAGGAAAACCGAGCGAAGGCCAAGGTCAAGGACAAAAGGGGAAGGGCCAAGGCCAACAGGGCGAGGGTAAAGAAGGAGAAGGCCAGAAGAAGGGTAAAGGTCAAGGTGGTGACCAAGGAGACCCTAAGGGAAAGGGACAAGGAAAGAATGGAGAAGGAGAGAACGGTGGGAAGTCCGGAGCCAATGGTGGACAGGGGAGCGGGAACTCTAACCAAGTTTCGGAAGAAGAACTTAAAGAGATTTACGAAATTTATAAAACACAGCAAATGTTGCGGGAGAAGTTGGAGCAGCAGTTGAAGGATATGATGAATTCCGGCGACAGGAAGTTGGGCCAGAAGCTGGTGAAGCAAATGGAAGATTTTGAAAATGACCTGTTGGAAAACGGGGTGACCCAGCGAAGTCTTTCGAAAATAAATAACATTCAGTACGAAATGTTGAAATTGGAGAATGCTACCTTGAAGCAAGGGAAGAAGTCCGAAAGGGAGAGCAACACCAATACCAATCAGTTTAAAAACCCTATCACCTCCAAGCCTTCAGTATTAGAGAATTATCGGGATGAAATTGAGATTTTAAACCGACAAGCACTACCTTTGCGCCACAATTTTCAAAATAAGGTAAAAGAATATTTTAAGAGCAATGATTGACTTTCATTTTAATACTGATTTTTCTTTGGAGAACCCAGAAAAATATAGCCGTTGGTTAGAACAGCTTATTGAGTCCGAACAGGGTTCCTTAGAGCAATTGGATTATATTTTTTGTTCTGATGAAGAGCTCTTGGATATGAATCAAAAATATCTTTCGCACGATACGTATACCGATATTTTGACGTTTGATTATACTGAGGATAAAGCCATAGCGGGTGACATTTTTATTTCGGTCGATAGGGTCAGGGACAATGCCCAGGATTTAAACACCGAATTTGAAGAAGAGTTGCGCCGGGTTATGGCACATGGCGTGTTGCATCTGTTCGGCTATAAGGATAAGACGGATGAGGAAGCCAGTTTGATGCGTACTAAGGAAGAAGAAAAAATGGCAATGTTCCACGTGGAACAATAGGAAGAATATGCCCGTCCGTTTCTAACGGATTGACATGGTTTCATGTAATTAAGAGAGTGTAGAATGTTTGGAGAAGAATATGATGTAATTGTTGTTGGTGGAGGTCATGCCGGAGCAGAGGCTGCTGCCGCTGCTGCCAATATGGGTTCAAAAACCTTGTTGGTGACCATGAACTTGCAAACTATTGGGCAGATGTCCTGTAATCCTGCCATGGGCGGTATTGCCAAGGGGCAGATTGTACGTGAGATTGATGCCTTGGGTGGATATAGCGGAATAATTACCGATAAATCGGCCATTCAGTTTAAGATGCTGAACAAATCTAAGGGCCCTGCTATGTGGAGTCCAAGGGCGCAAAACGACCGAATGCGATTTGCAGAGGAATGGCGATTGGCATTGGAGCGTACGCCTAATGTAGATTTCTATCAGGAAATGGTTGGCGGACTACTTATTGAAAAGGATAAGGTGGTCGGGGTAAAGACGTCGCTTGGCATAGATATTCGCTCTAAAGCCGTGGTGTTGACCAATGGAACTTTTCTAAATGGTTTGATCCATATCGGGGAAAAGCAATTTGGAGGTGGTAGGGCAGGAGAGAAAGCTGCTACCGGTATTACCGAACAATTGGTTGATTTAGGCTTTGAAAGTGGTCGAATGAAGACGGGAACTCCACCTAGGGTCGATGGCCGTTCTTTAGATCATTCGGTGATGATACCCCAACCAGGAGATGTGGTTCCCGAAAAATTTTCCTATTTAGATACACCGGTTCTTACAACACAGCGTGATTGTCATATGACGCATACCAGTGCTTTGGTTCACGATTTATTGCGTGAAGGTTTTGATCGTTCTCCCATGTTCAATGGTAGAATTAAAAGTATCGGACCGAGATATTGTCCCTCCATCGAAGATAAAATCAATCGTTTTGCGGATAAGGATAGCCATCAAATTTTTGTCGAACCAGAGGGTTGGAATACGGTAGAAGTCTACGTAAATGGATTTTCTACATCCCTTCCTGAAGATGTTCAATACAAGGCCTTGCGATCGGTAAAAGGCTTTGAGAATGTAAAATTCTTTAGACCGGGCTATGCGATAGAATACGATTATTTTCCGCCTACGCAATTGAAGCATACGCTAGAGACGAAGCTTGTTCAGAATTTATATTTTGCCGGACAGATTAACGGTACAACTGGTTATGAAGAGGCAGCTTCCCAAGGCTTGATGGCGGGTATAAATGCCCATCTTAAAATCAATGAAAAGGAAGATTTTATACTACAAAGGGATGAGGCCTATATCGGGGTTCTTATCGATGATTTAATTACAAAGGGTACTGAAGAGCCTTATCGAATGTTTACTTCCAGGGCTGAATATCGAACGCTGTTGCGTCAAGATAATGCCGATTTGAGATTGACACCCCGTAGTTTTGAGATTGGTTTGGCGAAGGAAAATCGCTTAAAGCGAATGGAGGAGAAGGAGAAAAAGTCCGATGCCTTTGTGAGTTTTTTTAAGGAAACAAGTGTACGCCCCGAAGAAATTAATCCCATTTTGGACAGTGTGAATTCCGCTTTAGTGAAACAATCCGATAAGATGTTCAAGGTGTTTTCTAGACCCAAAGTTACGATGGAGCACATGCTTCAATTAGATGCTGTTTCCGGGTTTGTAGAAGAACATAATCTAGATAGGGAAGTGATGGAGCAGGCCGAGATTCAAGTGAAATATTCAGGATATATCGAGAAGGAAAAACATAATGCCGATAAATTATTGCGTTTGGAAGGCGTAAAAATTCCCAAAAATTTTGACTATTCAAAGTTGAAATCCTTGTCGTACGAAGCACGTGAAAAGCTCAACTCTATACAGCCTGTTACCATTGCACAAGCGGCGCGGGTGAGTGGGGTTAACCCTTCCGATATAAGTGTTCTCTTGGTGTATTTGGGGAGATAATTTTCTTGATTGTTCCACGTGGAACAATGATGGTTTCCTCCGGACACCAATGAAAATCGGTTGGAGGATATAGATGGCCTTGCCTTAATCGGGCGAGGTTTTTTATTTAAGGCCTTTAAAAAAAATAAATAGAACCAGAGAAATCTATTATTGGGTCGAGCTGTTTTAACAACCAGGCGGCCTTGTATTATGAACGTTTTTCTTAGGCGGAAAATTGTGTTGAATTTTATTTTTGTGGCGATAAAAACTAGATTGAAAATTGCAGCAATGAAATTACTTTTTGGGGGGATTTCATGTCTGCTTTTATTTCCCTCCTGGCTTCCTGTTCGAATGGGGCCATCCTTAAAAAATACATCAAGTCATCGGTGCGAAAGAATTTAAACGGTCGCTTTCAAAACAGAATAGGTTCATCCTTGGCGAAACAAAAAGAGAAGTAATTTTGTGATTATGTAGATGCCAAGTTTGAGTTGAATTATGAAAATGCTTATAACGATGTTTCATTTGAAGAGGAGGGGGGAGAATTGATTTTTTTTCCACTTTATGGAGTAGGGAAATCGAATGGAGCCTTAAACTTTGTCCCGACGAAAAACAATGTCGGTTAGATTTGGTTTTTGAAAAATGCTGATGAAATTTTACAGGATTGTGGTACAAATGTTCGAAATGAAAATTGATATACGGCCATGGAAGTATACCCAAATTTGGTCAAGGATGGTCTTTGTAGAAAATCG
The DNA here is from genome assembly GCF_002211465.1 of Zobellia sp. OII3. Lineage (NCBI taxonomy): Bacteria > Pseudomonadati > Bacteroidota > Flavobacteriia > Flavobacteriales > Flavobacteriaceae > Zobellia > Zobellia sp. OII3. Next base: position 900,715 of record NZ_MWRZ01000001.1, read on the forward strand.
TTTTCCAGAGCCGTTGTTTTAAATTATCTTCGTTACCTCAAGAAAGAATACCTTACCACGCAGAACTAAAATGAAACCATTTTTAAGAACTAAAGATTTCTCCGTTAGCGGTGAAGAATTTGAATTGCTTTTAGATGAAGATCTACAAATGTTGGTGACCCAACCGCAGCCGAAAGATCTTCAAAAATATTATGAGAGTGATGCCTATATCTCACACACCGATTCCAGAAAGTCTACTCTGGATAAGATGTACCATGCGGTCAAAAAGTTTAGTTTATGGAATAAAGTAAACCTGATCGGCCGTTATGCAAAAAAGAACAAAACGTTATTAGATGTGGGTGCCGGTACGGGCGATTTTTTATTGCATGCCCAAAGTAGGGGGTGGTCCGTTGATGGGGTAGAACCCAGTCTTGATGCGCGTATGAGATCGCGCGAAAAAAAAATGGAACTGGTTTCCGATCTGTCTTTTGTCGCCGGAAACAAATTTCAGGTCATTACACTTTGGCATGTCCTTGAACATTTACCCGATCTCGATAATCAAATAAAGACCATATTGTCACTTTTGGAAACGGACGGGGTTCTTGTTGTTGCCGTTCCAAATTTTAAATCCAAGGACGCAAAGTTCTATAAAGAGTTTTGGGCGGCTTATGATGTGCCCAGACATTTGTGGCATTTTTCGCGTGAAGCTATCGAAGGTAAGTTTGCTTCGCATCAAATGAAATTGATAAAGATCAAACCGATGTGGTTCGATTCGTTCTATGTGTCCATGCTTTCCGAAAAATATAAAACAGGCAAGCAAAACTTTATTAGGGCATTTTGTGTTGGCCTGTGGTCGAATATCCTCGCCTTGTTCAACGGACAGGCATCTTCATTGATATACATTCTAAAAAAGGAAGCTTAGACCTTAAAATCAAGGTTAGAATTGATTGTCGAGCGATTTAATGGCGTTTTGACCCAATTGACGTGTATTGGGTCGATTCATTTTTAATCGTTTAAATGAGCGCATTTGAGAAGCTTGTTTTTTATAGCTTTTTCTGATACTCACTTGTAGATGTCATAGGAATTGTTTATGCTGCTATTTTTGCTGTAATTTTGATGATGGGAAGGGATTTTATGGAGAACCATGTCTTGGGTCCACATAAAAAAAATAGTTCTCGTGAATTAGAAAAGCTTTTCTATTTTTGCCCAACTTCGAATGGGTCGATAAACTTTCATCACAAATAATTTTTTCGATTTCAGGTTTGAAGCAACCAAAGCAGATTTTAAATAAAACAGAATTATGAAAAACGTAGTATGGGTATTGGCGATTTTGGTATTGGCCTCTTGCCAACAAGAAAAGATCGGATTTGTAGACAACGTAAAGTTGATGGAAGAGTATCAAGAAAAGATTGACGTTGAAGCCAATTTTAAAGTTAAGGCCGATGCTTTAGCCAAGAAAAGAGACAGTATTTCCCAAGCTTTTCAGCAAGAAGCCCAGGCTTTCCAAATAAAGGCTCAAAAACTATCGCAGCAAAAGGCGCAAGAAGAGTACGGTTTGATGCAGCAAAAAGGTCAGATGATCGGGCAGCAATTGCAGCAAGAAGACCAACAATTGCAATTAGAAGGGCAGACCGAGATGGATAGTATCATCAGCAAGGTAAAGAAAGAAGTCAAGGCGTACGGAAAAGCCAATGGCTATAGCTACATACTTGGTGGCGGCGATGGCGGTTCAGTGCTTTATGGAAAAGATGCAAACGACCTAACGAGCGAAATTGTTAGCTTACTGAACGAGAAGTACAAGAAAAAATAATAAGGCCTTTCAGGGTCTTAAAAGCGTGCTTAGGAATAGCCCTAAGCACGCTTTTTTTATTTCTGTAAGATGTATACCAGAAAGATGGCAGGGACAAAATACACGGCTATGGTCTTCGCTCCTTCATAGTCCTTGGCCAAACGCTGACCGAACATCAGCATCAGCAAGGTTATGCACGATAATATGCTTCCGTATAGGGCAACATGGCTTTCCCCCATAATTAGCATTTGGTATAAGCCAACGGCGCAGAGGATGCCCGAGGCCATTTCCATTAGGAGTAATGTGCCCAATAAGATCGGAACCAGTTTTTGAAGAGGTGTATCTGAAAAATGCTCTTGTAGCCATGTGAGGTTTCCCTTCCAATCAAATACTTTATCGATACCGCTTTGAATAAAGACGATAATCAGAAAAATCAATATCAATATTTCGGTAATAAAGTGAAAAAAAGTGTCCATACTGGCTTGGTTATACGGTTGGTTGCTATTAAGTTACCAAAAATTCCGTAGTATAGCACAGACTAGGCCGCTTTTCTGTGTAAAAGACGTGTCAATTTTATCGATAGGTCGGTAAGGATAATCTTCGAATTTCCGTTGCGTTCAATATGATATATGGCGTCTTCCAACTCCTGTGTAATAGTGATGATATTGTTTTCGTGAATAAAGGGAGCAAATTTTTCAAGGCTAAAACCATCTACGTGAACCTTCATAAAGGCAAGCTCGTCGGCATTGAAATTAATAAGCATGGCCTGTCGCATTACCGCAAGGCAATAGAGTAGAAATTTCTTTTGGGTCTCGCGCCCGGTCTTTGCCACTTCCTCGCTCCACATGATCAGGTCTTGAATGGCACTCTTGTTGCCCTTCGCCTTAAAGGCGCTACGTACCCATTGCACGAACCATTTTTCAAATACCAAATCTTCTGAGTCGGAGTTCATGAGGTCAAGGGCCTTGTTAAAGTTGCCGTTTGCCTCATGGGCAATACGCAAGGCTTCTTCCCTTAGGGCGCCTTTTTCGACTAGGGCATTGGCCATTACCTCTTCGGCCAGTGGGGGAAAATGTAATACTTGACAGCGTGAACGTATGGTCTGTATAATTTGTTCTTCGTCTTCGGCAATCAATATAAAAACCGTTTTATTGGGGGGTTCCTCTATTAATTTTAAGAGTTTGTTGGCGGCCGCGGTATTCATTTTTTCGGCCATCCAGATCAACATGACCTTGTACCCGCCTTCGTACGATTTCAAGGCGAGCTTTTTAACCACATCTTGGGCTTCGTCAACCCCGATCTGGCCTTGTTTTTTTTCTATACCGATCAATTGGTACCAATCGAAAAGGTTGCCATAGGGCTGTTCTTTTACGAATTTGCGCCACTCTTCCATATAATGATCGCTCACGGCATGGCTCTTTATCTTGTCGGAATTCGATACCGGAAAGGCGAAGTGCATATCGGGATGCGAAAGCGAACCGAATTTTAGGTTGCAACTTTCGTTGCTTCCGTCGTTTTCCCCTCCTGAGTTTCCGCAGATGATGTACTGGGCGTAGGCAATGGCCATGGGCAAGGTTCCCGAGCCTTCGGGCCCTACGAATAATTGGGCATGTGGAATTCGGCCAGCATCTGCGCTAGTGGCCAAATGGTTCTTAATGTGCGATAGCCCTAAAATAGTGTTGAATAGCATGGCCCAAAGATAACTTTTTTAATACATACATTCTTAGGTGGGCCACTTCTTAAATATGGTTAATATCTATAAGTCTAATGGTTTTCGGTTACCAGTCTAACATCCTTTTTATTACATTTGCGACTCTCTAAAACTGCACGATATGAAAACTGTAAACGACTTTAATTTTGAAAATAAGAAAGCCCTAATTCGCGTTGACTTCAACGTTCCGTTGGACGAGCATTTCAATGTGACCGATTCCAACCGGATTCAAGCGGCCAAACCTACTATTATCAAGGTTCTTGAAGATGGCGGTAGCGCTGTTTTGATGAGCCATTTAGGAAGGCCAAAGGGACAAAGCAATCCGGATCTGTCTTTACAGCATATCTGCAGTACGGTTTCCGATGTTATTGGCGTAACCGTAAAATTCGTAGCCGACTGTGTTGGTGAGGTGGCCGAAAAGGCCGTTGCCGACTTGAAGCCGGGCGAAATTTTGTTATTGGAAAACCTAAGGTTTCATGCTGAGGAAGAAAAGGGCGATGAAGCCTTTGCCGAGCAACTTTCAAAGTTGGGAGACATTTATATCAACGATGCATTCGGTACGGCACACAGGGCCCACGCATCGACCACTATTATAGCCAAGTTCTTTCCGGAAGAGAAATGTTTTGGACTACTATTGGCCAAGGAAATCGAAGCTATCGATAAAGTGATGCAAACGGGTGAAAAACCGGTTCTTGCAATTTTAGGGGGAGCTAAGGTTTCGTCAAAGATTACCATTATCGAGAATATTTTGGACAAGGTTGACCACTTGATTATCGGTGGGGGAATGACCTATACTTTCATCAAGGCCCAGGGAGGACACGTTGGGGACTCCATTTGCGAAGACGATAAAATGGACTTGGCAATGGATATTCTAAAGCAGGCCAAGGAAAAGAACGTTGAAGTTCATATTCCTGTTGATGTTTTGGCAGCTGACGATTTTGCCAATGATGCCAATACCCAAATAGTCGATGTCACTAAAATACCTGACGGATGGCAAGGATTGGACGCCGGTCCAAAAACCTTGGAAATCTTCAAGGAAGTCATTTTGAAGTCAAAGACCATTTTGTGGAACGGACCTATCGGTGTTTTTGAAATGGAGAGTTTTGCAAAAGGAACCATAGCCGTAGGGAATTTTATTGATGAGGCCACTAAAAATGGGGCATTTTCACTTGTAGGTGGAGGTGATTCGGTTGCGGCCGTAAAACAGTTCGGTTTTGAGAACAAGGTAAGTTATGTGTCTACCGGTGGAGGTGCCATGTTAGAAAGCCTAGAAGGAAAAACACTACCCGGTATTGCTGCAATAAAGGGCTAGTAAAGGCGTTATCGATAAACGGGGAGGCTGTGCGCCACCGCTTTATTGGTTAAAAATTTTATTATTCAATAAAAAAGAACGATTTTAGTAGGGTTACGGCATGCTGTAACCCTATTTGTATAAATAAATTCGCCTTGTTTTATAAACACATTTGATGACAAAGAACAGAAAACATTTTCTCACGATATTCTCAAGTCTGGTATTGGCTTTGCCTATAGTGGCCCAAGAACAGGAAAGAGATTCTGTTACAGGCCCTCAAGACGAAACGGTCGGTATGGTATCCGATACCTTGGCGATGGATTTGAACGGTATTGAACAAATGGAGCAAATGGCCCATGACAGTATCGCATTGAACGACAGTCCCATTGTGCTTTTAAAGGACAGTACCGGCTTAAAAGTGAAATTGCGTGATTTGCCGGAAGCCGCTAAGTACGATAGTCTGTGGATGAAGGAACTTTACGCCAACGCAAGCCTCTCACAAGAGATGTTCAACGAAGTTGAAAAGCTGGATTACGACAAATCCTATCCGACCTCATTGCCTACTGATACCCTCAAAGCCCGTTTGGAGCGATTGAACCAAAAGACTCCGTTCAATATTGCCTATAACCCTTCGTTGGAAAATGTCATCAAATCTTTTCTTTTCAGAAAAAGGGATCTAATGGAACGCATGCTAACGGTAAGCCAGTTCTACTTTCCTTTGTTTGAACAAGAGCTTGACAATTACGATATTCCTTTGGAAATGAAATACCTTTCCATTGTTGAATCCGCATTGAACCCGCGGGCAAGGTCACGTGTAGGTGCTACCGGTCTTTGGCAATTTATGTACGGTACCGGAAAACAGTATAATCTGAACGTGAACAGTTTTGTGGATGAACGGAGCGACCCTATTAAATCGACCACCGCCGCATGCCAGTTCTTAGCGAAATTATATGATATTTATGGGGATTGGGATTTGGCCTTGGCCGCATACAATTCCGGTCCGGGTAACGTGAACAAGGCGATAAGAAGGTCAGGGGGCTATAAGAACTACTGGAACATTCGTCGCTATCTTCCACGTGAAACAGCAGGTTACGTACCGGCTTTTTTGGCTACAATGTACTTGTTTGAATATGCCGAAGAGCACGGTCTAAAGGGGCAACAGGTAGAAAGGGCCTATTTTGAAACCGATACCGTTCATGTAAAGAGCCTTATTACCTTTGATCAGCTAGCCGAACTTACGGGTGTTGGAAAAGAAGAGCTCATCGTTTTGAACCCTTCGTACAAGTTGAACGTTATCCCTTATGTTGAGGGAAAAAAACACGTTTTGCGCTTACCGAAATATGCTATTGGCAGTTTTGTACATAACGAAGAGGCCATTTATGCCCATGTAAAAAAAGAATTGGAGAGCGAGGAGAGTCCCCTGCCGAAATTGGTGAAGGAGGCAGAGGAAAACCGTGTTCGCTACAAGGTACGCAGCGGCGATTTTCTCGGACGTATCGCAGAACTCTATGGGGTGCGCGTAAGCCAGATCAAACAATGGAACGGTCTTAGAAGCAACAATCTTAGAATTGGCCAGCGCCTTACCATTTACCCGAGAAGAATGCCAGGTTCAACGGTGGCGTCGACCAAAACATCGACTTCTTCAAAAAACTACGCATCTGGGACAAAGACCCATACAGTAAGGAGCGGGGACTCACTCTGGACCATCTCGAAAAAATATCCAGGAATTTCTGTTGAAAATTTACGACAATGGAACGGTATTAGTGGTAAAAACCTAAAACCGGGCACAAAATTGAAATTGTGCGAATGTTCATCGTAAACCTAAACTTAAAATGAAACAAGCTGGAACATTATTTTTACTCTTAACCCTCTTATTTTCTTCTTGTAAAGAATCAAAAAGCAAAAAATACCTGCCATCTTCAGTTGGCGCGATCAATTCTATGGTCGTTGTTATAGATAACGAACTATGGAAGGGGAGCGTGGGTGATACCATAAGGCGACACTTTGCGGCCCCCGTGGTCGGAATGCCTATGGACGAGCCTTTGTTCACTATTGATCAGGTCGCCCCAAAATTTTTCACGGGATCAATTCGAAATACACGATCTATTCTTTACGTGATGGAAGACTCTCTGAACCTGGCCCACGTAAAAACCGATATGTACGCCTCACCGCAGCGTGTTGGTGTTATTAAGGGTACGAGCAAGGACGAGATAATAGAAAATGTAAAGGCCAAGGCCGATGATATCATCACCGCTTTTAAGGATATGGAAATCGAGGCGGCCCAAAAACGGTTTGAACGCTCATTGAGCAAAGAGACCGTATTGCAAGACAAGTTCGGTATTTCCCTGAACATACCCTCTATTTACAAGGTGGGAAAGCAAGAAGACAATTTTGTTTGGATCGATAGAGAGATACAAAGAGGCACCGCCAATATCACCGTATATGAAATGCCCGGCGATAGTTTTTCGAACGATTCTACCTTGGTAAAGGATATTGTGGCCATGCGTGATTCTATAGGGGCCCTATACATTCCCGGACCCGATGTGCCCAACAAGATCACCCATATGCGCACCGAGCCTGCATTTGCTCCCTATGTTTATCCTGCCGAAATCGGTGGTTTAAAAGGAGTTGAAGTAAGAGGCCTTTGGGATATTAAGAACTTCCCTATGGCAGGACCCTTTCTTACCTACATCTTAAACGATAAGGAAAACAATCGGAAACTGGTGTTGGAAGGCTTTGTATTTGCCCCGGCAACCGAAAAAAGAAACGATCTGTTTGAATTGGAGGCAATCTTGAAGACATTTAAAATAGAGGGAGTCAAAAACTGATTTTACTCACATAAAACAGCAAATACGGCCATCTTCAAAGATGGCCGTATTTGTTTGGTGCCTAAACGCTTTATTTGGGCAAATAGGGGCTTTTGCCTAGTCTTTTCGCCCGGACATAGTAGAAGAACCTCGATTAGGGAGGAAACGACTTTTAAATACGCTTAAAACAAGTATTGACACATTTGGCTTCCATGTCAAAACCTATTTTAACTAATCGTTTTGGGGTAGCCATAAGGATTCTAACAAACTCTTTTTACAGTCGCTGTACCTAGGGTGTTATCATCTGTAAATGAGGGTAGGGTCACTTAAAAACTTCTCTTAATGTTGAAAGTATCCCGTGTCTTTAAGACATAAAAAAACCGCTGTTGGTAGGGCAGCGGTTTCTTTTTCCATATTTTTTGGTTTTTACATATGTGTAATGATGAACTCAGATCTTCGGTTGAGTACGTGGTCCGCTTCCGAACAAGGCGTAGATCCGTCACATTCGTTAAGAAGCTTGCTCTCACCGTAACCGATGGCACTCTCTATACGTTCAGGGGAGATACCTTGGGAAACGATATAGTCCCTAGTGGATTTGGCCCTTTTATCGGATAGGTATTCGTTGTATACTTTGCTACCCCTTGAATCGGTGTGCGATTCAATTTTGATGACCATGCTCGGGTATTCCTTCATTACATTGACGAGCTTATCCAATTCTTTGGCGGCATCAGGTCTGATGTGCGACTTGTCAAAATTGAAATAGATCATTTCGGTCTTGATTTTCTTGATACCATCTTCAATGGCAATCATTTCTTCAAGACGTTTCATGGCGATATCGACTTTTACGGTATCGTTTTTCGTCGTTTCTATCAATCTTTCGTTATCTACAAATTTGTCTTCAACCGTTTTAAGAAGGTATTTGGTTGAGCTGTCGAGGTCCTCGAAAATGAAATTCCCTTCATCATCGGCAATCGTTTCTTTAAGTTTTATCCCGTTTTCATCTAAAAGCTCGACCAAGGCCTGGGGCATTACTTCACCCGTTACCAGTTCGGTGACGACACCGGCAATGGCATTATGGTTGGCAGGTGTTTCCTCTAGGGTCAAACGTTTGAACGAATAAATATCGTCATCGCCTTTGCCGCCTTCACGGTTCGAGGCAAAATATCCTTGTTGCTTGGCTTCGTTCACGATATATGAAAAGTCATCCTTATTGCTGTTTATCGGTTGTCCGAGATTTTTTACTTCTTGAAAACCGTTTTCGGGATCGTAAGCGCTCTCATAGATGTCCAATCCTCCAAGACCGGTTAATCCATCCGAAGAAAAATATAGCTTTTCCCCATTAAAGAAAGGGAACATTTCGCGTTGTTCCGTATTGATGCTCGGACCCAAGTTTCTGGGCTCGGAGAAACTGCCGTCATCAAGCACGTCTACAACAAAGATGTCGGTTTTGCCCAAGCTACCTGGCATATCTGAAACAAAATAAAGCTGCTTGCCGTCAGGACTCAATGCGGGGTGGCCCGTGGAGTAATTATCGCTATTGAAAGAGACTTCCGTCGCTTCGGTCCATTCGGTGTCCACTTTGATCGATTTGTAGATTTTCAAATGGTTTATGCCCTTCTTATCCCTCTTGAGTTTTTTACCGTAGTTGTTGCGGGTAAAATACATGGTCTTGTTATCGGGGGAAAACGTAACCGAGGCTTCATGGTATTTGGTATTAATTTTTTTGGAAAGCTTTAAGGCTTCCTTTAGGTCGTTGGTCTCTTCGTTTATTTTGGCCACGTACAGGTCGAGGTAAGGCTGGTTGTTCCACTTGTACTTACGGGAGGTAAATATAGAGGAGTCTTTGGCGGAGGAAAAAACCACCTGATTTGAATCAAGGAACATTGGGGAAAAATCGGAGTACTGGGTATTTATGGCCAAATTTTTGAGTTCTAAATCGCTTTTGGAACTTAGGATGTTGTCCAAGGTGGTCTCATTCGCTTGGGCCCTGTTCGCCAATGCGTCGTTAGGGGTATCCTTAACTTTTTTGTTGTAGAGGCGCATAAGGCGTTTGGATCGGGCAAATTTTCCGGTGCCTTTTAGGGAATGGGCGTACTTAAAAATATTCTCGGAAGACATCTCTTCGCCATAGTTTTCATAAAGTACGTTGTACCATTCGTATGCCTTTTCCATATTGGTGTTGAAATAATAGGCGTCGGCCGCTTTTTGGATGACATCTTTTGATCGGTATTTATCACCTTTTTCCAATGCCTGTTCGTATAGTTCGGCGGCTTCGGCATACCACATTTTATCAAAGAAATGATCGGCTCTTTGAATGAGTTTGGTCTTGTCGGAAGATTCACTGATGCCGCGCTTTGGTGTGGTTTCAGTAACGGCGGACATCCCGTCTTCACGTGTTTCAATGACAGGCATGGCCGGTTGGTCTTTGAGAGAGGCTATGCCACTTTCAATAGTTTTGGCTTCGTCGTCGAACATTATACCTTCACCACCAATAGCTTCACTGTTTTCAATTTCCAATATCCAAAGATCATTTTTGTATGTACCGTCTAGTTTTGAAACCCATGCATCTACGGCCTCTAGTCCAAAAGGATAATAAGCTATATAGAGGTAATTGAGGTCATTGTTTGTGTTTTTGATATAGTTGGCCGATTCAAAGCCTTTTCTTTTTAACTTTTTGACGGTTTTGTCAAGTGTTTTAGAATCGGTGAAAACCCCGGAAATGAGGTAATAGCCGTTTTCAACACCTTCAAGGTCGCTGAAGGTTCGGTTGGGAATACCGTGCCGATCGGCAGCCGCTTCAAACGTTTCGGTGACGGAAAAGCTTTCTTCCGAGACTGGGGTAAAATCAACACTTGGGGTTTCGGAAGGGGGTGCGATTTCTTCCGAGTCGATATTCTGAAACTCTTGGGCCATACAGGTGAACGACACTAGAAAAATATAGGCGGCGATTAGTTTTTTCATGATTTGGTATGTTGAAAAAAATTTGCCGATCCATAAGATACGGCATGTAGGATTTTTAAAAAACGTAGGTGCTAAGGCTATTTTGGATAGGGGGATACCTTAACTATTATTCTTTGATAACGTAAATTTCAGGTGAAGGTTATACGCGAGCTTTCTTTTGTTGTGAAATGCTGGTTTTGAGGCATGAAACCCTATACGAACGATGCCTGAAGAGTAGGCCTTCTCAAGTCTGGGAGGTCGAAGGGAACAAGTGATTCCCCGTAATCCGCAATATAAATATACTAAATGGTATATTTGTGGAACAAAAAAAACCTCTGCTTTGGGCAAAGGTTTCTAACTAAAATTATGTCGTAATAAATTAGTCTTTCTTTTCTTCTAGGGGCTCGTCTTCTTTAGAAGCATCTTTGAATTCTTTTATACCACTACCAAGTCCGCGCATCAATTCAGGAATCTTTTTTCCTCCAAACAATAAAAGAACCACCAACACGACGATGGCTATTTGCCATGGTCCTATCGCCAAAAATATCTGTAAAGTTGTCATAGTTTTGTTTTTAAACAGATTCAAAGATACTAAAAAAGTTACTCCGATCACCGTAAATGTAGTGGCAACGCAATTATTTTAACAGATATGCCCGAGTTTTCTTAAATGTATTATAAGCTAGACCGTGGTATTTCAAAGAATCATTAATTTCGGGCAACCGTATAAGAATCCGATTCCATCCTTTATATTTGCTTTATGGCGAAAAAAGTCAAAAAGAGAAAAGAAATCAAACGCAAGCTACTGCACAAGTACCGTTTGGTCATTCTTAATGAGTCTACCTTTGAAGAGAAAATCTCTTTCAAGCTGAGTCGCCTGAACGTTTTTGTTACGGGTTCGCTCTGTACCATTGGTCTTATCGCACTCACCACCCTGCTGATTGCCTTTACGCCACTGCGGGAATATATACCGGGCTACTCGAGTACCAAACTTAAGAAACAGGCTACTGATCTGACCTATAAAACCGATTCTTTGGTGGCGTCCCTACATAATACGAATCGATATTTAGAGAGTATACGTATGGTCTTACGAGGGGATGTGGCATCACAGGAAGTGAATTTGGATTCATTGCGCGAACGTTTTAAAATTGACCCATCGAGTATAGACCTTACCCCAATAAAGGAAGATTCGCTATTAAGGGCCGAGGTGGCCCTGGAAGATAAATACAATTTGTTCGAGCGTAATGCCACAGGGGCCGAAATCGAACTATTTCCTCCCTTGAGCGGTGAAATATCAAACGCTTACGATCCCGAAAAACAACACTACGCGGTTGATGTAACGGCCCCTAAAGACACCCCTATAAAAGCAGTTGCCAACGGTACCGTAATTTTCTCCGAATGGACGGCCGATACAGGTTATGTCATTATTCTAGAGCATAAGGACGGACTCATAAGTGTTTACAAGCACAATGGTTCACTCAATAAAAGGCAAGGCGAAGTGGTCAGGGCCGGAGAAGTGATCGCCTCCGTAGGCAATACCGGCGAATTCACCACCGGACCTCATCTACACTTTGAATTATGGAGCAATGGTAATGCGGTAAACCCCTTAGACTACATAGATTTTTAAGTTTATACCCCTAATTAATTACGGAAGTGCCGTGGCCGATGTGCTCACCTAAACCTGGATATTTGATTCTTAATATGTCGATAAAATCACTTGCAGCAAAAATTTTCGCAAAACGCATCGCCAAGCAAACGGCGAAGTGGAGAGATAACCCTGTAGCGACCCAAGAAGCCGTCTTTCGTGAATTGATTCAAAAGGCGAAGCGTACCAAATTCGGTGTCGACCATGGTTTTGAGCACATAAAATCGCACGAAGATTTTAAGAAAAAGGTGCCCATACGTGATTATGAGGCCTTAAAACCTTATGTACAAGAAGTTGTAGAAGGCAAGGAAAATATCCTTTGGCCGGGCAAACCCATTTATTTTGCCAAAACCTCGGGAACGACTTCAGGGGCGAAATATATCCCCATTACCGATACTTCCATCAAACATCAGGTAAACGCATCGCGTAATGCCATTCTCAATTATATTGACGAAACCGGAAATGCCGATTTTGTTACCGGGAAGATGATTTTTTTACAAGGGAGTCCCGAACTGGATGAAAAAAACGGAATCAAATTGGGTCGGCTCTCAGGCATTTCGGCTCACTATGTGCCCAACTATCTCCAGAAAAACCGCCTCCCCAGTTGGGAGACCAATTGTATTGAAGATTGGGAGACCAAGGTAAATACCATTGTCGAAGAGACCATGAACGAAGATATGACCGTTATTGCGGGCATACCCTCTTGGGTTCAGATGTATTTTGAAAAGTTGGAAAGTAAGTCGGGACAGAAAATAGGGGACCTCTTCAAAAACTTTCAACTCTTTATTTACGGAGGGGTCAATTACGAACCGTATCGGGCCAAATTTGAAGGTTTGATCGGCAAAAAGGTAGATAGTATAGAGCTCTTTCCGGCAAGTGAAGGCTTCTTTGCCTATCAAGATGCCCAAAATGAAAAGGGGATGCTTTTGTTGTTGGATTCGGGAATATTCTATGAGTTTGTTAAGGCCGATGAATTCTTTGATGAGAATCCCGAACGGATTACCATCAAAGATGTAGAGCTGCACGTGAACTACGTGATGATCATTTCCACAGATGCCGGTCTTTGGGCCTATAACTTAGGGGATACCGTTCAGTTTATTTCTTTAAAGCCCTATAAAATCATTGTTTCTGGGCGAATCAAACATTTTATCTCGGCCTTTGGTGAACACGTAATCGCGAAAGAAGTGGAAGAAGCCATGCAATTGGCGGTGAACGAAACCGGGGCCAGTATAAACGAGTTTACGGTAGCACCCCAAATTACTCCCGAGGGCAATCAATTGCCCTATCACGAATGGTTGGTGGAATTTGAAAAGGAACCCACCGATATGGCGAAGTTCATAGAAATTCTAGATGTTTCCTTACAAAAGCAGAACAGTTATTATTTTGACCTGATCGATGGGAAAATCTTGCAGACCCTAAAGGTCACACCAATAAAGGAAGGCGGTTTCAACGCTTATATGAAATCGATTGGAAAACTGGGGGGGCAGAACAAGGTTCAACGTTTGGCCAACGACCGTAAAGTGGCGGATGGATTGGTTTCTTTCAAGAAATAATACGAAGAAGAATATTTTCTTTTTGGTAGGGCGCAATAGTTGCCATATTTTTAATCTTAAGAACAATTGAAGACGGATATCGAGCAAAGAAAAAACCAACATTTACCTTGTTCTCGATACCGGGAAAAATATTGTAATTTTGAACGAAATTAGTTATGGGAAATACAACTAACAATACGAGGGCTCAAGAATCTACAAATGCCATTGAACGCCTCTATATCACAATGCGCCATCTGTTCAACCGTGGTTTCTATAAACCTACGGGCGTATCGGGTGAATCGTTGAAAAACGCATTGCTGCAACTTCGACCTGAAATATACGGATCCATAGCTGAAGAAAAGGCCGAGTTGAGCGGACTCATTTATGTCCTTGAACGCTTGCCAAAGGGCATCGAACAATGCCGATTTATCAATTTGACCTCAGATGAAGGGTATAGCAAATCCCACTTTGTACCTATAGTACCTCCCAAACGGCGAAGAAATTGTTATCGTATCGATGACGAACAAATGAACATCGAAATTACCCGTGGACGCTCAGATATCTACGATATTTTGACCCACCTTACGTTTCTGTTCATTGAGTCGGAGAAAATCTGTAAAAGGGTGTTGATCGAAGATACCGATCGTACGATACGTGATTGGTCTAAATTGGAAGAGGCCGTCAATAAGGATGAACTTAGTTTGGCAGAAAGAGAGGTGGCCGTTATACATACCGCAAATATCTTAGGCCGCTCCTTTATTGAAATTATGGAGGTTCATGAGCAATTTGCCACCGAAGAACAACCCGATCGCTTTTTGGAAATTGTTTATTGGTTGGGCAAATTGGCCATAGAAGAAGAAATTACCGGTAATAAAAGGGCGATAACCTTCAGTTCGCTATTGCGCGAGCGTTTGGGCCACCATATCCACGGGGAACGTTGGGCGGACACCATTAAGGAAACCTTGCGAAAGAACGGACTCTTACATCGGCCGATTCATATCATCAGTGCGAATATGCACAGTGTAATGAATACCTTATTCGCCAAAAATGCCTTAAAAAAGGAATTTTCCGGAAAGGAATCCTTAAAAATCTATGAAGCCTTAAGCTCTTCCTTAAATGAAGAACTGAGAGCCAAGGTTACGGTAGTGGCCAAAAAGAACGGGATGATCGCTATTGATGATTTTTCAGGTACCAACATAGACGTACAGTTGTTCGATACGGCAAAAATGAGTGCGGACGCTTGTGGTTATACTTTGCCCAAAGGGATAAAGGAAGAGGAAAAGCCGGTAATCTTTGTAATGGATTATGCCTTTGGCGAACAAGCCTATGAAACCATTGATGAACTCTTGAAGCCTTATAAGGAACCGGGCAAAGAACCGGTTTTTCTGAATGTAGCTTCTATTTCCGTGATGGGAAAGGCGGGTATTCTTGAAGGAGGAAAAGGAGATTTGATGATTCCTTCGGCCCATATCTTTGAAGGTACGGCAGACAATTATCCGTTCAAAAACGAACTGTGTGCCGACGATTTTAAAGGACACGGACTTAAGGTTTTTGAAGGTACCATGGTAACTGTTTTGGGTACTTCCCTTCAAAACAAGGATGTGCTCGAGTTTTTTCACCAAAGTACATGGAACGTGGTAGGCCTTGAAATGGAAGGGGTTCATTATCAAAAGGCCATACAATCAGCCTCCAAGATTCGTAAAAGCATACAGGATAATGTTAAAGTACGATATGCGTACTATGCCTCCGATAACCCATTGGAAACCGGAAGTACCTTGGCCTCGGGCGGCTTGGGAACTACAGGGGTAAAGCCTACCTATCTCATAACCGAGAAAATATTGGAACAAATTTTTAATTCATAATAGATGACCGATAACAAACCAAACAGTACTACCTCCTCTGATGAAATCGATTTGGGGCAGTTGCTCAAGATGATTGCGAATGGCTTTAACCGTGTGGGGATCGCTTTTTTACGTGTGTTTTTATACCTTAAGAGGAATGCACTCATATTAATCGGTCTGATTGTGCTGGGCGTGGTCATTAGTTTTGTATTGAGCATGCTGGGGAATGAAAAATTGAAATCGGAGACCATTGTAAGGCCCAATTTTGACAGTACGGATTATGTGTACGATGCCATTGCGGAAATACAGTCCAACATTTACAGTCAAGACACGGCCTTCTTTCAAAAAATGGGGATTTCGGTACACGATTTAAAAGGGTTTAAAATTGAGATCCAACCTATTTCAGACCTAGAGGAGGCTAAGGAGAAGGAAGAGCAGGAACTGCGTTATCTGGAGCTTTTAGAGAATTTTAAGGAGGAGAGCTTTGTCGTCGATATTGTACGTTCAGAACTTACCAAAAAGAGTATTTTGGCCCACCGTGTGACCTTTACGTATATCGATGCTGACAAGGGAACCGAAGCGGCCCGGAAAATATTGGATTATATTAACGGTAACGCCTATTATGATAAAGTTATAAAGACATTTAAGGAAAATGCTCAAATGCGGATCGACAAAAATACCGGGCTTATTGCTCAAATTGATCAGCTTTTGGAGAACTACTCCAAAACCTTATTGAGGGAGGGTTCCGAAAAGGCAAATGGTTCGGTTTATATGGAAAACGAAAGTGCCTTGAACATAGCTTCCCTATTGACCCTAAAGAACGATTTTTTAAAGGAAATAGAGGAAAAGAAAGCGGAACTTACGAATCAAGGAGAAATCCTTAGTATTATCAACATGGGAAACCCCCAAGTCTTTAAAAAGCCTTTTTTTAACGATAAGTTCTTCTTGGTGCCTATGGCCTTGGTGGTTTTGTTTTTTGTGATATCCTTTATACGGTTTTTAAACAGGAGAGCTAAAGAGTTGCAGTTATAGAAAAGCAAAAATGCCTAATAGAACAATTCTTATAACAGGTGGGGCGGGTTTCATAGGAAGCAACTTCATTCCGTTTTTCTTGGAGGAACATCGCGATGTTTCCATCGTGAACCTT
This sequence comes from Zobellia sp. OII3, assembly GCF_002211465.1. Lineage (NCBI taxonomy): Bacteria > Pseudomonadati > Bacteroidota > Flavobacteriia > Flavobacteriales > Flavobacteriaceae > Zobellia > Zobellia sp. OII3. The sequence goes on from NZ_MWRZ01000001.1 coordinate 917,394, forward strand.
GACAAACTTACCTATGCGGGAAACCTTGACCATCTCGAAGAAGTTAGAAATAACGAACGGTATAAGTTTGTTCAGGGCGATATTTGCGATGCCGGTTTGGTGGGGTCAATTTTTAACAACGACCGCATTACGGATGTTATTCACTTTGCGGCAGAGTCTCATGTAGACAATTCAATAGAAGGCCCCGAGGCATTTATTAAGACCAATATCAACGGAACCTTTACCTTGCTGGAAGCTGCGCGGAAACATTGGCTGGATACGGCGAACCGTGCAAAGACCGGTTTTGAAACCTCGCGTTTTCACCATATTTCTACGGATGAGGTCTATGGTAGTTTAGGGGAATCGGGATTTTTTAATGAAAATACCGCATACGCCCCCAATAGTCCTTATAGCGCTTCGAAGGCGGCTTCCGATTTTTTGGTGAGAAGTTATTTTCATACCTATGGACTTAATGTGGTTACCAGCAATTGTTCTAATAATTACGGGCCTAAACAGCACGATGAAAAATTGATCCCGACCATTATCCGAAAGGCCTTGGCGGGAGAGGAAATCCCCATTTATGGAGATGGGAAGAATGTTAGGGATTGGTTATATGTACTGGACCACTGTACGGGTATAAATGCCGCCTTTACCCAAGGGAAAGCAGGAGAAACCTATGTTGTTGGAGGGAATAATGAACACAACAATATTTTCATTGCCCAAAAAATATGTGCTATTTTAGACGAAGTACATCCGAGGCAGGGAGGAAGCTATACGGAACAGATAACCTTTGTTAAAGATCGTTTGGGACATGATTTCAGATATGCCATAGATGCGACCAAGATTAAGACGGAACTCGATTGGAGACCGAAATCGGATTTTGATTCCGGACTTCGGGAGACGGTTTCGTGGTATATAAACAAATATCAGAAGGTTTAGCGTATGAAGGGTATCATTTTAGCAGGAGGGTCAGGAACGCGCTTACATCCCCTTACATTGGCCGTAAGCAAGCAGCTTATGCCCATTTACGACAAGCCGATGATATATTACCCATTGGCCACCCTTTTGTCCGCAGGTATTCAAGAAATTTTGATCATAACGACCCCACAGGATATTGGCCTTTTTCAAAAATTATTGGGAGACGGAAGCCAATTGGGCTGTGATTTTCAATATGCCGTACAAGAGAACCCGAACGGATTGGCAGAAGCTTTCATTATAGGAGCTGATTTTATAGGAAACGATAAAGTTGCCCTTATTTTAGGCGATAATATTTTTTATGGCTCTGGCCTTGCAAAGTTACTCCAGGCGAACAACGACCCTGATGGTGGTATTATTTATGGCTATCACGTACAAGACCCGAAGCGCTACGGTGTAGTGGAGTTTGATAAGGACGGAAAGGCAATTTCCATAGAGGAAAAACCCCAGAACCCTAAATCTAATTATGCGGTTCCAGGCATCTACTTCTACGATAATGAGGTATTGGAAATAGCAAAGCGCATTAAACCCAGCCCTAGGGGCGAATTGGAAATTACCGATATCAATAAAGAGTATCTCGCTAAGGAAAAATTGACGGTGAGTATCTTAGATCGCGGTACGGCCTGGTTAGATACCGGAACCTTCAGTTCCCTTATGCAGGCCTCGCAATTTGTTGAGGTAATTGAAGAGCGTCAGGGGCTAAAGGTGGGAGCCATTGAAGAGGTGGCCTATACGATGGGATATATTTCTCGGGAACAACTACATAAATTGGCCAAACCGCTGGTAAAAAGTGGTTACGGCAGCTATTTGTTAGAGTTATAATCGACGGAAAACCGCAATATGAAAATAACGGAAACCAGCTTAAAAGGCTGTTTTATAATACAACCGAGATTATTTAGAGATGAGAGAGGTCTCTTTTTTGAATCGTATCAACAGAAAAAATTCGAAAGCGCTATCGGGAAAGAAGTCCAATTTGTCCAAGATAATATCTCGGTATCGAAAAAAGGAGTACTTAGAGGACTTCATTTGCAGACAGGGCTTCATGCCCAGGCCAAATTGGTGCAGGTAGCCCATGGGGAAGTATTGGATGTGGTAGTCGACTTAAGGCCTGAAAGTCCTACTTTCGGACAGCATTTTAAGCAAATATTGTCAAGTGAAAATAGAACCTCTATTTTTATACCAAAAGGTATGGCCCATGGTTTTTTGACCTTGAGCGAAGAGGCCACCTTTATATATAAGTGCGATGCTTTTTACAACTTGGCTTCCGAAAGTGGTATAATCTATAATGATGAGGATTTAAAAATTGATTGGGAGGGCCCGGTAGAGTCGCCCATTATTTCTGAAAAAGACAAGTTACTTCCTACCTTTAAAGAATTTTTTCAATGAAGTCCGTACTCGTTACCGGGGCCAAGGGGCAGTTGGGGAAAAGTATTCAGAAAATCGCTTCTGACTACCCACAATTACACTTTACATTCGCTGATTCCAAAGATTTAGATATTACGGATCCAAAATCCATTGCGGAAAAACTTTCGAATAAGGCCTTTAGCCATTGTATCAATTGTGCTGCCTATACCAATGTAGAAAACTCTGAAAAAGAGCCTGAGAAGGCGTTTAAAGTCAATTCACAGGGCGTTAGGAACTTGGCGTTGCTTTGTCAAGAACAACAAACGGTACTGATCCATATTTCAACGGACTATGTTTTTGACGGGGAGAAAGGTTCTCCATACTTGGTGACCGATACAACGAATCCCATCAATGTCTATGGGGCATCTAAGTTGGAAGGGGAACAGCATATCCAAAATTTGATGAGCGCCTATTTTATTGTAAGAACGTCTTGGCTCTATTCGGAGTATGGAAAAAACTTCTATAAGACGATTCTTCAAAAAGCCAAAGAAGGAGCTGATCTTAGTGTGACCGATGAGCAGGTCGGTTGCCCGACCCATGCAGAAAATTTGGCCAGATATGTATTGGATTTAGTCGTAGAAGACCGTGAAACTTATGGCATTCACCATTTTACGGATGAAGAAAGTTTAAGTTGGTACGGTTTCGCACAAAAAATACTAAGTGAAAATAATCTGGCGGATAAGGTGCGGCTTGAGAAAGCGAAGAATTATCGTACTTTTGCTAGAAGGCCTAAGTATAGTGTCTTAAAAAAATAATAGAATAAATTTCCCAATATGTCTACCCCTACATTTTTTGCCCATGAAACCGCCGTTGTCGATGAAGGTTGTACCATTGGAGAAGGTACTAAAATATGGCACTTTTCCCACATCATGTCCGATTGCAAAATAGGGCAAAGGTGTAATATTGGGCAGAACGTCGTAGTCTCGCCCCAGGTAGTGCTCGGTAACAATGTTAAAGTTCAAAACAATGTATCGATATACACGGGCGTTATCTGTGAGGATGATGTTTTTCTAGGGCCATCCATGGTCTTTACGAATATCATCAATCCTAGAAGTGCCATTATCCGTCGCGATAGTTATCAGGAGACACTCGTAAAGGAAGGAGCTTCGGTCGGTGCCAACGCTACCATTGTCTGTGGCAATGCCTTAGGAAGGTTTTGTCTTATTGGTGCCGGTGCGGTAGTGACCAAGGAAGTACCCGATTATGCGCTTATTGTCGGAAACCCCGGGAGGCAGATAGGTTGGGTAAGCGAGTACGGCCACCGTCTAAAATTTAACGAGGACCATTTGGCCATATGCCCAGAAAGTGGACAAGAATACAAGTTGGAGGGCAATAGTGTAATACGAATAAAATAATACTAAATCATAGACCCTATATGAAAATCGATTTTGCCAACCTGACCAAGGCGTATGACGAACATAGCGCCGAATTTGAGCAGGTATCTTTAGATGTGATGTCATCGGCCAGGTATATTTTGGGCAAGGAAACGGAAGAGCTTGAAACATCTTTGCGAGAATATGTAAAAAGCGATTATGCTTTAGGGGTCTCATCGGGCACCGATGCGTTGTTATTAAGTATGATGGCATTGGGCATACGAGGAGGGGATGAAGTCATAACCACGCCTTTTACCTTTATAGCTACGGCCGAGACCATTGCCTGTTTGGGAGCAAAACCGGTTTTTGTCGATATAGATGAAGAAACCTTCAATATAGACGTTTCTCAAATCGAGAAAGCCATAACCGACAAGACCAAGGCTATTATGCCGGTATCGCTATATGGGCAAATGGCCGATATGGACGAAATCAACGCCATTGCTGCTAAACATAACTTGGTGGTGATCGAGGATGCCGCACAGAGCTTTGGGGCCCTTTACAAGGGAAAACGAAGTTGTTCGGCCTCAACCATTGGCTGTACCAGTTTCTTTCCCGCAAAACCATTGGGATGCTTTGGTGACGGGGGAGCGGTCTTTACACAAGACCGGGTGCTTTACGAGAAAATGAAAGCGATGCGCGTACACGGACAGGTAAAGCGCTATACCCACAAATATATCGGTATGGGCGGACGATTGGACAACCTTCAGGCCGCTATCCTGAACGTAAAGCTTCGACATTACGGGAAAGATATTGAAAGAAGGCAGCAGGTTGCCAAGCAATACACCGAATTGCTCAAGGGCCATGTATTGACACCGAGCATAAAAGAAGACCGAACTTCGGTCTGGGCACAGTATACCATTAGAATCAAAAACCGGGAAGAGCTCCAGTCTAAACTGAAGGAAGCTGGTATTCCTACCGCGGTACACTATCCGATACCCATGCATTTACAAGAATGTTTTGCTTATTTAGGACACAAAAAGGGTGATTTTCCCATTAGCGAGACTTGTGCTTCAGAGGTCATGAGCCTTCCCATGAATCCGTATTTAACCACCGACGAAATAGAATATATAACATCAAACATAATAAACTCTTTTAGATGAAAAACTTCGCACTAATTGGCGCAGCAGGCTATATAGCGCCCAGGCACATGAAAGCCATTAAGGATACAGGAAACAACTTACTTACGGCTTTCGATAAAGGCGATAGTGTGGGAGTAATCGATTCTTATTTTCCCAATGCGGACTTTTTCGTCGAATTCGAGCGTTTTGATCGCCATATAGAAAAGTTGAAATATGAAAAGGATACTTACTTAGACTATGTAAGTATCTGTTCGCCCAATTATCTTCATGATGCGCATATTCGGTTCGCATTGCGTAGTGGTGCCGATGCCATTTGTGAAAAACCCTTGGTACTCAACCCTTGGAATGTAGATAAGTTGCAGCATGTTGAGGAAAAGACGGGCAAGAAAATATACAACATTTTACAGTTAAGGGTACACCCCAGTATTATTGCCTTGAGGGAGAAAGTAAAGAACGCCAAGAAGGATACAAAATTTGAAGTAGACCTTACCTATCTTACCTCTAGGGGACACTGGTACCATACCTCATGGAAAGGAGACAAGACAAAGTCAGGGGGTATAGCTACCAACATAGGGGTGCATTTTTATGACATGCTCTCTTGGATATTCGGAGATGTACAGCAAAATATCGTACACGTGCACGAAAACGACCGTGCTGCGGGTTATTTGGAGTTCGAGAACGCCAGGGTAAAATGGTTTCTTTCGATCAGTTCAAAGTACTTGCCGAAAGAAATTAAGGAAAAAGGGCAGACCACCTTTAGGTCGATTACCATAAATGGCGAGGAATTGGAATTTAGCGGCGGTTTTACGGACCTTCACACCATGGTCTATAAAGATATACTTGATGGCAAAGGTTATGGCGTTGATGCCGCCAGAACAGCTATAGAAATCGTTCATGATATTCGAAACTCGAAGCCTGTGGGTTTGAAGGGGGAGTATCACAGTTTTTTGAAATAGTAAATAAATTTTATGAAAATAGTAGCCATAATTGGAGCGAGGCCCCAGTTTATCAAACATTTTCCATTTGAACTGGCCTGTAAGGGGAAGGTTGAACTGGTAACGATTCATACGGGGCAACATTATGATGCAAATATGAGTGAGGTTTTTTTCAATCAACTGAAAATGACCCAGCCCGATTATACGCTACATGTTGGAAGTGGTGCCCACGGTGAGCAAACGGGGAAGATGATGATCGAGATAGAAAAAATCATAGAAGAGACGAAGCCAAATGGGGTGGTTGTTTATGGCGATACCAATTCAACTCTAGCTGGTGCATTGGTGGCATCAAAAATGCATATTCCTTTGTTTCATATCGAAGCGGGTTTGAGAAGCTTTAATAAAAAAATGCCCGAAGAGGTGAATCGCGTGCTTACCGATCATATTTCAGACTTACTGTTCGTACCTAGTGCTATTTCTGTACAGAACCTTGAAAACGAAGGGGTTCGAAAAGGAGTACATGTAGTTGGGGATATAATGAAGGATTTAGTGCAATATGTAACCCAAAACGATTTATTGAGGGAGCATGTTCCAAAAGAAAGGAACTTTTATTATGCAACCATACATAGGCCCTATAACACCGATGAAAAAGATCGACTAAAACATGTGTTGGACGTTCTTGAACAACTGGATAAAAAAGTTGTTTTTTCACTTCATCCAAGAACGAAAAACTTGGCTTCCAGCTATGGTTTAAATCTAGAAGACTATACCAACATCAATTTTATAGAACCACAATCCTATTTCTCCAACCTGGGGTACCTTCAAAACTCGGATGGTCTTATTACAGATAGTGGGGGCATGCAAAAAGAAGCTTTTTGGCTCAAAAAGAAATGCGTGACCATACGAAAAGAGACAGAGTGGAGGGAAACCTTGGAAGACAACGCAAATGTTCTTGTATTTACGGATTTGTTGAAAATAAAAGAAGAATTGCAAAAACTCCCAAAAAAATGGGATGAAACCTTGTACGGTGATGGCGCTAGTGGATCAAAAATGATTGATAAGATTATTCAATTTTTGCAATAAACCGGAGTTTGACCAAGAAGTTCACAATCAAATCGGAGTTCGTTAGGAATGTACTTACACTGACATCTGGAACGGCGTTTGCTCAGTTAATACCATTACTACTAGCCCCATTTTTATCTAGAATTTATAACCCAGAGGAGTTTGGTAGATTGGCTTTATATTTGTCAATTGTTCAAGTTTTAGGAGTAGTATCAAGTGGTCGTTATGAGTTGGCAATAATGTTGCCTAAAAAGCAAAAAGAAGGAGTTCAGGTTACACTGCTTTCTATTATAATTACTTTTATATTTTCAACAGTTACTTTATTGGCTGTTCTTTTCTTTTCGAATGACATAGCCATTGCTCTTGGGGATCCAAAGTTGTCAGAGTGGCTTTATTTAGTTCCTCTTAGTGTTTTGTTAATGGGGTTGTTTAATGCTTTGAATTACTTCAACACGAGAAAGAAGAAGTTTAAAAATATTGCTAAGGCAAATATTTTTAAATCATTTGGAGGTAATTTAACACAACTTTTTCTGGGGCTTGCAAAATTTACAAGTGGAGGGCTAATCATTGGTCAAGTAGTGTCCCATCTTTTTGGGAATATTAAAATGGCAAAGACTTTTTTAAGATATAAGGAAGAAATTAGAAGTACTTCCAGATTAGATTTGAAAGTTTTGGCGAAGAGATATATTAATTTTCCTAAATTTTCAATGTGGGGTATTTTTCTTAATACACTGGCTATTAATGTAACCAACTTTTTTGTTTCTTGGTTCTATTCGATGGTGATATTAGGTCAATATGCCCATGCTTATAGATATTTAACGGTCCCCATCACTTTAATAGGCAAATCAATAGGTCAGGTTTATTTTCAAAAACTTTCTTCTCAACGTGGAAATGCCAAATCTATGGAGAAGATTTTTTTGGGTAGTTTAAAAAAAATAATTCTGATAGCTGTTATCGTTTTCTTGCCTGCGTATTTTTTTATAGAAGATTTTTTCCCAATTTTCTTTGGAGAAAAATGGGTCGTTGCGGGAGAATATGCCAAAATATTGACACCTTTGATGGGCGTTAGGTTTATTGTCTCAACATTGTCAATATCGCTAACAGTTATGGAAAAGCAAGACAAAGAATTATTGATGCACGTTGCCATCATTATAGGCACAGGCTTAATCTGGTTTTTTGCATATATCTATGAAATGAGCATTAAAAACGCCATTGAACTATATGCAATAGGTTTAAGTGTGGTTTACATTTTGATTCTAGGATATATCTATAGTTCGTTTAAACGAAACAGTTTAATAAGTGCATAGGTTTTATTGAAAATTTTATACAGTATGAAAAGTATCTTGTTTTTTTTTGTAAAGCTGATAGCCCCTGTTTTTTTTAAAAAGGAATATCTTAATGGAAAATATTTTAAAGATTCAAAAATTGGTTGGAGATGGGTTGCCCATGGTTTATTCAAACAGAAAATTCTAGGGTTCAACAAGTCCATACCCTGGCCCATGAACCATACTTCAACGCTTTCAAACTGGAGAAATATAGATTTCCATGTAGACGATTTGAATAATTTTCAATCACCAGGCTGCTATTTTCAAAATTTTTCGGCTAAAATTATTTTAGGAAAAGGCTGCTATATTGCTCCTAACGTTGGCCTCATAACAACGAACCACGATTTAAACGATTTAGACAAGCATCTAGAAGGTAAGGATATTGTTTTAGGTAAAAAGTGTTGGATAGGTATGAATTCTGTTCTTTTGCCGGGTGTCCACCTTGGAGATCATACCGTTGTAGGAGCGGGTTCTGTTGTTACAAAAAGCTTCCCTCAGGGACGTTTGGTCATAGCTGGGAACCCTGCGAAGATTATTAAATCAATTGAGTGAAAACCTAGCCCAAATTCCCTTAATGGGGTATTAAGGTAATTCAAGTCCTAATCCAAAAGTGCCTACTTCTAAAACCGTTCAATATGAAAATTGCTTATTTCGCCCAAATTAACCTTTATAAAAACAATGGGGTTATCAATAAAATCAAGAATCAAGTTGAAGCTTGGCAGTCAATGGGACATGAAGTAAAGCTAATTATAATGACAGGGGATAGTGAAGTAGACCTAGATAGCACCTCGTTTTCTTCATTGGCTAAAAGCGGCATGGTAAAATTATACAAGGTTAAGAGCCTAGGCTTGCTTCCTACGGATGTTATTGGTGATTGGTTAGGCTTACCTTCATCTTTTAAAAAAGCACGCAAGGTCCTTGATGATTATCATCCTGATGTAGTTTATGCTAGATACAGTATGTTTCAACCTTTTTACCGTAGGATTGGTGAAAAATTTAAGCTCATAGTTGAAATTAATACAGATTTTGCGTCGGAGTACTATCTGATACGAAAGGAAAACCTTAAAAGGTATCTTAGGTTTCTATATTTTAAGTGCACAGACTCTTTATTTTTAAAAAGTGTTTCGGGTGTAGTTGCTGTGACCACTGAAATCGCCCAAAAATATAAAGGTCTACCCGTGGCAGTGGTGCCGAACTCTCTAAAAGTATCTAATTATGAATTGAGTGAAGTTCCTGTCGGATCCAAAAAACCCAGTATTGTTTTTTTGGGCACCCCTGGCATGGCCTGGCATGGCATTGATATATTAAGGGATCTAGCGAAAGAGCTCCCTCTTGTTGATTTTAATCTAATAGGTTACAAGGAAGGGGATGTTAAAGATGTTTCCCCAAATGTAATTTTACACGGCTTTTTGGACAAGGAAGATTATATGAAAATTTTATTGAATTCATCGGCTGCTCTTGGCTCATTGGCCCTGTTTAGAAATAGAATGGAAGAAGCCTGCCCGCTTAAGGTAAGGGAGTATATAGCTTGTTGTCTACCGCTGATCCTGCCTTATAAGGATACGGCATTTGAAATTAATGGCTACCCGGAATGGGTTTTGAATGTTGATTTTCAGAATTATTCGATAGCCGAGAATGCGTCGAAAATAGAAAAGTTCTTAATGCAGTGTGCCACATTTGATATTAAGCAAGAAGATGTTCTACAATATATAGATGTGTCTTTTCTCGAGAAAAGAAGACTTGATTTTTTCTTAAAAACAAAATAGTAAAATATTGATTTTTTGCGTCATTACGCTCTTCGTCAAAGTAATTAATTAGAATAGACCTTCTTTTTGAAAACGGAACTTAAAAAATACTATACACCAGGATTAAGGAAGGGATTCGTTCGTTTATTCGTATTTCTGTATGTGCTATCCATATTTTTATTGGAGCGAACCTTAGTGCCCAATAGAATAGCCCTTGGGGGAATGCTGCTTTTTTCAATATTTGATTATGTTTCACAAAAAAGAGATGTTTCTTTTAAGGCATCCTCTTTTCTTCTGCAGTTTTTATTTGTTTTGCCGTTACTTTTTTTTCTTGTTAACTATTGTAGCGGCCAAGTAGTAGTTCTTAATATTATTGTTCCCTTATTTTTCTTCATATTTGGTTCAAAGAGTTTCTCCGAAAATAGAACGATTCACTTTTTGTACGAATCGTTGAATGTTATTATCGCAATTGTATTTGTATTATGCTTAGGGGATGTTATTTTGGACTTAAGCCATAATGTTCCTAAATATTGGTGGAATTTGTTTGTCCACCGGTCCTTGGTATCTGTTTTGAACCTTCACCCAAGTTATGTTTCAATGCTCGTTTTGGTTGCCATTAATGGAAATTTAGAGCGATTGTATAGGAGCATATTGGAGAATAAAGTTAGTGGGCTGTCATTAGCGGTATTTGCTTTGAACCTCACTTTTCTTGTGCTGTTATCATCTAAGATGGCATATTTAATTTTAGTTGTTTTATTCGTTCTATTTGTAGTTAGGCTAATTGTAGCGAATAAATTGAAATGGGTTGGAGGTATTTTATTTGTGTTTGTTGTTCTGATATCCGTGTTGTACCATACCTTACCGTCAATTAAAGATAGGATTACCGTAGATTATCGCACCTTTGCTTCTAAAAATTTTGTTTTAGACAATAACAGTCCCGCTTCTGAGCGAATTCATATTTGGCGTACCAGTATTACGCTTATTGAAGAGAACCCTTTTGGCCGTTTCTGTATGGACACCAAAGAACAAATATGGTCTCGACTTGATAAAACGAACAAGGAAGAATTAGTCGAAAAAAACGCACACAATAATTTTCTCGAGTTCGGTTTGCGATACGGAGTATTGGGGATAATTGTCTTGTTTTTATTCGTTCTAGTTTGTTTTTATTTCTTTATTAAATACAAAGATTTCCTTTTCTTGGGCGTACTTTTAATCTTTCTGTTATTTTCCCTGACCGAAAGCACCTTAGTTCGGGAAATGGGGGTAATATATATGGCATTTATTTTTCAACTGCATTTGTTGAATTTGAAAAAACCGGTTAGATGATTGAATTAGATAAGGTTTTCACTTTAGATGCTCTGGGATTGCTCTTGATGGGGGTATATTCCTGTTTCTTGTTTGCACTGTTTTTTGTTTTGCTAAAAAGAGAAAAACTTAATTCCCTTGTCGTTTGTATATTGGTTATGGCTTCTTTTTTGTGGCCCCTTTTTTTCTTCATTGTAAATGAGGTGGTAAATTTCAAATCAACCCCACCTGATAGCGTGGTATACGCAAGTATAATACAAGATTTTGGCACTTATTTCAATTTTTACTCGTTTGGTGTAAAAGGGTATTCTATCCTTAATTTCCTTCAGTATCAACTTTGTTTTAAAAGGCCCTTTGTTTTTGTTGTCTTTAACATTTTCTATTATCAGGTTGCCGTTCTATTTGTTTATAAGGCATTTAAGACCTTTCTTGTTTACCACAACAAAATAGTGGATAAGCGAAAGTTTTATGCTATACTTGTCGTTTTGTCTTCGTTTTATCCAATCACAGTCATTATTAATGCCAGTATTTTACGGGAGTCTATGGCTCTTATGTTCTTGGCTATATTTAGTTATTTGTTGATTAGATATATCGTAACCCAAAAAGGCACGATGCTAATGGCCCTTTTTGTTTTAACCCTTGTTTTTGTAACTAGGCCACTAACTGGGGTGTGTTCGGTAATCGCCCTTTTCTTGGGGTATTGTTATAAGAACAAACTCTATTCCTTAAAGAACTTTATTTGGTTGGCCGTAATAATTGTAATTGTGAATTTTAGTATAAAGACAGTGGTTTCAAATTTATACCAGTTGGACTTTAATATGGCTTGGCTTATATCTTATCGTGACGCTTCCAATGCAAGGTTTGGAACGGAAGGCTATTCTACGATGAACTGGTCAGGACCTTTTGACTACGTTAAGAATGTTATGTTTTTAGTTTTACAATATTTACTGTCTCCTCTACCTATTTTGGTTTCCCCAACGGTAACCATGAATAAATTAATTCCATTAATTGATTCATTCTATATTATTTTTGTGCTAATTACACCGATTCTGCTGTTTTATAAAAAATATATGAAGGGTTGGTTATTGCTGTTTTTGATTTTCTTAGTTGTTCCGGCTTTATTTGAAACAAATATTTCCGGAGCTTATAGACATAGAATTAGTGCTGTTTTTTTTCTGATTCCTCTTGTCTCTTACATTATGGTCAATATCAAATTAAATAAGCTCTATGTCAGAGACTAAAATTACAATCTTGGTATCAACGGTTGACGGTGGAATATTACGGAACGACACCCTTTTAAACATGCCTCTTTCAACTAGTTTGAATATGGTAATCGTAAATCAAATGATAAAGAACGATGTGCCGTTATCTATTCAGAGAGATCACTGTAAAATCATAAACAGTAAGACAAAAGGATTGTCCGTCAGTAGGAATTTGGCATTGAACGAGGTTAGGTCCGGGTATGCAATCGTAGCTGACGATGATGTGGTATATGTTGATGGATTTGAAGAAAGAATAAGACAGGCTTTTCAAAAGTTCAAAAAGCGAGCTATACTTACATTTAGGATCGAAACACCCGAGGGCGGATTTTTCAAGGATTATGCTAGTGAAGCTTTTGAGCATAATGCAAGGAGTCTTCTAAAGGTTTCGTCGATTGATATGGTGTTGAATGTTAGTGAGTTGAATTCTGACGTAAAATTTGATGAACAGTTCGGTCTGGGTGCCAAGTATAATACGGGTGAGAACAATATCTTTCTTTTCGACGCTCATAGAAAAGGACTGCTAATGGGGTATGTTCCCGAAACAATCGTAATTCACCCTTTTGAAAATTCCGGACGAGTGCTAAATGCAGGACACCTTTTTGCAAAGGGAGCGGTATTTAGAAGGATGTTTGGTTTAAAAGGATTAGCGATAATTATTGTTTTTTGTATTAAGAAAAGAAAAGAAATGAAGGATTCTGGGCTCAACTTTATGAATGGTATTTCTTCAGGAATTAAAGGCTTTTTTAAATATAGAAATAAATGAATAAGTTCGAGAAGGTCGTTTACAATACGGTTAAGAAATTTCCATTTTTGAAATCATTTGTTCGTGATGTCTATCAGGGCATAATGGTTATGGTCTCTCCTCCTAAAAGCAAGAAAGTAACAGACAATAATGTTATTGAGCGAGAAGGCTTTTTTTTTGGATTTCATGATAAAATTCCATGGTCTTATGACAATTCTAAGCTTTTGGCACACCGAATCAAAAATGTAAATTCAATCAATAGTGAAGGGGAAATTGAAATTGGGTATTTCCATGAAGATTTAGAAACGTTCGAGCCATTAGGGGTAACCTCATCTTGGAATTGGCAACAGGGAAGTATGTTGCAGTGGGTAAATAGTGAAGAGATTATTTTTAATGTTTGGGACGGAAAGGGCAATGGAGCTAGAATAATTGATTTGACGGGAAAGGTTATCAGAAACCTTAACTATCCGGTTAGCGTAGTTTCCAATTGTGGACAGTTTGCCCTTTCATTTTCATTCAATCGACTTGGTGTTGGAATGCCGGGATATGGGTATGAACATGTAGACAGGGGTGAAGACGTTTCTATTCAGGAACCTGAGGATAGTGGAATCTACCTTTATGATTACAAAGGGGACACCTTTAAGATGTTATTTTCTGTAAAGACTATTGCCAATTATAAGAGGGAAGAATCAATGGATGGGGCGTATCACTTTTTGACCCACACACAATTTTCACCAGATTCAAAAAGATTTTTATTTCTACATAGGTGGCAAGAAGGTTCTAGTAAAAGGGTTAATACCAGGCTACTGACAAGTGATTTGGAAGGGAAAGACCTTTATCTCCTCAATAGCAATGGGATGGTCTCTCACTTAACGTGGTTTGGGGGGAATAAGATTTTAGCCTATGCTTCAACAAAAAAATATGGTGATGCTTACACTATTTTTACGGATAAGTCGGAAGATGTTGCGATTCTAAATCCTGATGAATTTAACTCAGATGGTCACCCTCAGTTTTGTAATAATAACGGGTTGATAGTATCTGACACCTATCCTAACAGGTCCAGGATGCAACAATTATTTCTCTTGGATGTCGCTGAGCAAGAGAAAAAAGTGTTAGGCTCCTTTTTTTCGCCATTAAAATATAAGGAAACCTACAGGTGTGATTTGCATCCAAGATGGGATAGATTGGGGAATATGATCTGTTTTGATTCTGTCCATACCGGTGTAAGGTCAATTTGTGTGATGAAGCTGAAGGGGGAATAATTAATTTTTTTTAATGGTTAGTATAATAACACCCGTCTATAACTCAGAAAAGTATATTACTCATTGTATTGAGTCTGTACTCGCCCAAACCTACGGTAATTGGGAGCATATTCTTGTTGATGACTGTTCTACAGATAAGAGTATTGCAATAATATCTGAGTATGCGAAAAACGACACACGAATTCGTCTTTTGCAATTAGAGAGTAATAGTGGTGCGGGTATAGCAAGAAATACGGCCATAGAAGCCGCCAAAGGGCGTTATATAGCCTTTTTGGACAGTGATGATGCTTGGCTTCCCCAAAAGTTAAAGACGCAAGTATCCTTTATGCAGGATAACAACTATTATTTTACGTATACGGCCTATGACAAAATGAATGAATTGGGTGAATCTCTGAATCAACCTGTAAATGTAAAATCTAAAACCACCTACCGTTCTGCTTTATTCAAAAACCCTATTGGCTGTTTGACCGCAATGTATGATGTAGATTTTTTTGGGAAACAATATATGCCGGAGATTCGTAAGCGCCAAGATTATGCACTTTGGCTGAAATTATTGAAGAAAACCGACGCCTATGGCTTAGACAAGATATTATCTACTTACAGAATAGGCAATGAATCAATATCTTCCAATAAGTTTAAATTGATTAAATATGAATGGCGAATTTACCGAGAAGTAGAAGGCTTATCCCTCTTACAATCTATATTTTATACCGTTTCCGCAATCATTTTAAAATTGAAAAGCTACATTTGGTAGTTCAAAATTATTAAGAAATGCCTAGGCCTTCCATTTTAAATTCTGTAGAACGAAAGTTTATACTGTTTGTAGGTGACTTAATTATTATTTTGGCATCGTTGAATGTACTTGTCAATAATGCTATTGATGCCAAGTATATCCTAATGGGCATTAAAGTAATTGTTTTTTCATTCGGAATAACTAGTTACTTGGTATTAGCGTATATTCTAGAATTTTATAATCTTGAGAAAGTATCGAATCGCAAGAAGGTTTTTTCGCAATCGCTCTATATAAGCGGATTATATGTTTTGGCGGTCTTCCTCTTCTTGGTCATCGTTTACGATGTCAGTTTTTGGCGAATGCCCTTATTGTATTTTTTGGTACTTACCCCTATAGAAATCGGTCTTTGGCGATTGTTCTTTAGAAATATATTTAGCGTGATTCCCGTTACTAAGAATGTGCTTTATATCTACGACGGGCATGCAATGGGCACGGTAAAGGACGACATCGGATTAATCAACGGGGACGAGATGAAGACCTTTTACAAGGTTAAGCTGACCTACCCCTTAGATGACGCCAATTACTTTAATAAGCCATCGTTTATTTCGGCAGCCGATAAAATTGATGCCTACATTATAAACCTCCGAAGCTATGACGACTTGCCCAAAGATTTAGAGAAAATGCTCTTAAGGGCTATTTTGTTGGGAAGGGAAGTGGTAACATTTACTTCGTTCTACGAGAATACTTACGAAGCTTTGCCCATTAGATCTCGAAATGATAGCTTTTACGAGATATTGCAGTTGAGAAATCGAAAAATACGATACCTAGGTAGAATCTTTACCTTCAGTGTAAATTTTATACTCTCTATTGTAGTGGGGCTCATTTGTGTCTTTTGTATCCCCATAGTTTGGTTCTTAAACCTTTTTTTCAATAAGGGCCCCTTATTTTACACCCAAAAGCGGGTCGGCTTACACGGTAAGGAATTCAAGATATATAAGTTCAGGTCAATGGTCGTCGATGCCGAGAAAAGTGGTGCGGCCATGGCCAAGGCCAATGATGCGCGAATTACCCCCTTTGGTAAAATATTGAGGTTGTTCCGAATTGACGAGTTGCCACAGATTATTTCCATAATCAATGGCGATATGCAATTTATCGGCCCGAGACCCGAGCGTAAGGTGTTTGTAGACCAATTGAACGAAATGATACCTTATTACGGGGTTCGGCACTTGATCAAACCGGGAATTACCGGATGGGCCCAAGTAAAATATAAATACGGGGAAAACCTTGAAGACTCGATCCGTAAGCTTGAGTACGACCTGTATTATGTCAAGAACAAATCCATAACACTCGATTTTCGAATATTGTTCAAAACCGTGACCACAGTTCTGTTTTCCAGGGGCGTTTAACCTGGTGATTCCTAGGGCTGCCATTGCTGGGTTCCATAGAGCTGGCACAACAAATGAATATTTTGTGCATTTTAGTGCTAATTCCACTTCAAAACGTATTTTTGCGCAAACCTTAGAACATGAATATTCTTATTTTAGGTGCCGGAGGTCGTGAGCACACCTTGGCATGGAAGCTTAGCCAAAGTTCCAAATTGAACCATCTTTTTGTCGCACCCGGAAACGCCGGTACACGCGAAGTCGCTACCAACCTGCCAATTGGGGTAAACGATTTTGAGGCCATTAAGGAAGCGGTCTTGGAAAATGATATCGATTTGGTCGTGGTCGGCCCCGAAGACCCGTTGGTAAACGGGGTTCATGATTTCTTTTTAAACGATGCCGCTATTCGGCATATACCGGTTATCGGTCCGCAAAAGGCCGGTGCCGAACTTGAAGGCAGTAAAGAGTTCGCCAAAAAATTCATGATGCGCCATAACATACCTACGGCGGCCTACCAAAGCTTTACTTCTGAAACCTTACAACAAGGGTATGATTTTCTCGAAACCCTACAAGCGCCATATGTGTTAAAGGCAGATGGATTGGCAGCAGGTAAAGGGGTTGTCATTCTTGAAGATATCGAAGAGGCCAAGAAAGAACTAAAAACCATGCTTGTCGATGCTAAATTCGGCGCTGCAAGCACTACAGTGGTCATTGAAGAATTTTTATCGGGTATCGAACTTAGCGTTTTTGTATTGACCGATGGCGAAGGGTACAAGGTTTTGCCCACGGCCAAAGACTACAAACGCATAGGTGAAGGCGATACCGGATTGAATACAGGCGGTATGGGGGCCATATCCCCCGTCCCTTTCGCAGATGACAGCTTTATGGGTAAGATACACGAGCGTATCGTAAAACCGACCGTAGAGGGGCTTAAAAAGGATAATTTGCCTTATAAGGGCTTTATCTTTATCGGTCTGATCAAGGTGGGCGAGGACCCAAAGGTTATCGAGTACAATGTTCGTATGGGAGACCCCGAGACCGAAGTTGTAATCCCACGTATCAAAAATGACCTAGTTGACGTTTTGGAAGCCGTGGCCCAAGGAAGGCTCAATGAAATAGATTTAGAGCTCGATCCGCGTACGGCATCGACCGTAATGTTGGTTTCGGGCGGTTATCCCGAAGCATATACCAAGGGAATAGAGATCAAAGGCTTTGAAGGGGTAGAGGATTCATTGGTCTTTCATGCAGGTACACAATTGAAAGACGGCAAGGTGGTTACCAGTGGGGGTAGGGTAATGGCGATTACTTCCTATGGCAACGATTTTAAGGAAGCCTTGGCTACATCCTACAAGAACATCGAAAAAATCAAGTTCGATAAGATGAATTATAGAAAAGACATTGGGTTCGATCTTTAAGAAAGAATCCAATGTCTTTAAAATCCTTAGCTAATAAGGTACTAGGATTTATAGGTATGAATGGGAAGAAATCGATTTGTCTTCTTCATCATTGTCACTGTATTGTTTCAATTGCAGCATCCAATAAACAAATGCGGCAAAACAAATGGCCATAAGGATCCAATTCAATGTATTGGCGCCCCACCAGCTGTGCATGTGACGCAATTGATCAAGTGGCCAAAACAAGTGGTTTACGAACAAATCTTCTATTCCTTTAAAAAATGATGTCATCTTAGCTATATTTACGTGTGCAAAAGTATAAAAAAGCTGAGAAACTTTCTAAATTTTAATCGTTGCTATCGGGCAGCTCCCTCTTTTACCTGTCGTTGGTCGTAGTGTTTAAGAGGTATTTCGGAAAGTTTTGGGGTAAGCTCGTACCGGCAATATTCAGGCCGTCTCATTTATAAATAGATAGTTTTCAGATGATATCAATCATTTTTGGCAAGACAAAGCCAATAAATTTTATAATCGTTTATTCGTTTCTTTTTGTTTTCTATTGGTTCGCCCATTACTATCTTTTCCAAAGAGTTTACGAACCCTTTGACCTGATATGGCATGTTTTTATTTTAGCGGTACTGTTTTTCAGTGTTTTTCTCGTCAATTTTATAGTGAAGCGAAACAAGGTTACCGGGCTAAACTCCTATGCCATCCTTTTCTACGGTCTTTTGGTCGTTATTTTTCCTGAGACCCTGATCGATTCCAATGCGGTCTTCTGTAGTTTTTTTCTTTTACTGGCCACACGTAGGCTTATTAGCTTGCGTTCCCTGAAAAATATAAAGTTTAAGATTTTTGATGCCACCATTTGGATCCTGGCGGCCAGCCTTTTTTATGATTGGGCCTTGTTGTACATGATCCTCGTTTTTGCCGCCATCTATTTTTATGAACCGAAAAATTTCAGGAACTGGCTTGTGCCCTTGGCCGGGGTTTTTACCGTGGTTATGATAACCGAATGCGTGCTTGTGCTGGCCAATAATCAACAATTTTTTGTGGATCATTATACGTTTCAGGCTTCATTTGATGTAAATTATTTTTCCTATTGGGGGCATAGTTCCAAGTTGATACTTTTCGCCTTGGCTACCTTTGTTGCGGGGCTACTGGCTTTTTTAAAACTGGGAAAGGCGGGCTTTGGCAAGGTGGTTACCATGCGTTTAATAGCTTTCTCCTTTGTTATAGGCCTTGTACTGAACGTATTTATGTTGACCGATAACGTGTATCCGGTGATGATCACCTTTTTTCCATCCGTAGTGTTCATGACCAAATATGTCGAGTCGCTCAGAAAGGCGAGCATGCGCGAAATCGTACTTATGGCCGCCGTAGTAATTCCTTTTTTGGTATTGGCAACGGGCATTGCCATCAAATAATTTATGAATAACTTTGCCTTTAAAGCTATAAAGAGATGTTCAGTAAGTTCGCCTACTCAATTTTTGAAGAAAGTATTCAAAAGTACCACGTCATAGACGATGTTTATCAAACTTTCGAAAACCCTTATCCCAAAGATGATATTGCACACTTGCTCTATCGTAAGAACTGGATAGATACCGTACAATGGCATTACGAAGATATTATTCGTGACCCTGACATCGCTCCTGCCGATGCCTTGGTCCTAAAAAGAAAAATTGATGCGAGCAATCAAGACCGAACCGACTTGGTCGAATTTATAGATAGTTATTTCCTTAACAAGTACAAAGATGTTGAGGTGAAGGAGGGCGCAACGATCAACACCGAAAGTCCGGCTTGGGCCATAGATCGTCTATCCATCCTGGCATTGAAAGTTTACCATATGCAAGAAGAGGTCGGCCGCACCGATGCTTCTTCCGAACACATTGAAAAATGTACCCAAAAACTGAACATACTGCTCGAACAGCGTAAAGACCTTTCCATGGCAATCGACCAATTGTTGGCCGATATCGAGGCCGGGGATAAATACATGAAGGTATACAAGCAGATGAAGATGTACAATGACGATGAGATGAACCCTATCCTACGTGGTCAAAAATAAACCGGGACATATATTGGTCATTCGGCTATCTGCCATGGGCGATGTGGCCATGACAGTGCCTGTGCTTATTGCTTTGACCCAGCAGCACCCCAAACTGAAGGTGACGGTACTTACCCGAAAGTTCTTTGCCCCGATGTTCGAAAGCATACCGAACCTTAGTGTGTACGAGGCCGATGTAAAGGGAAGGCATAAAGGGGTCTTCGGACTTTGGAAACTCTACAAAGAGCTCCTTCAATTGAAAATCGATGCTGTTGCCGACTTGCACAATGTGTTGCGGAGCAAGGTCTTGAAGAGGTATTTTCAGTTCGGGGGAATTCCCGTTGTTCAAATCGATAAGGGCCGGGCTGAAAAGAAGGCCCTGACATCGGGTAATCCAAAATTTTTTAAACCGCTTAAGACCACGCATCAGCGATACATCGATGTATTCGTAAAATCGGGACTTCCCGTAGACGTATCGAAAAAACAGGTGTTGTCTAAACAGCGCTTATCCGAAAAAACCCTGGGGCTGATCGGGGCGAATTCAAAAAAATGGATCGGTATTGCCCCTTTTGCGGCATTTGAAGGTAAAACCTATCCCTTGGAATTAATGGAGGAAGTCGTTTCCGAACTTAATGAAAGTGAAAAGTATACTATTTTCCTATTTGGAGGAGGGGCCGATCAAGAGCGAACGCTTGAAGGCTTTAAGAAGAAGTTCAAAAACTGCTTGAACCTGGTCGGGAAACTGTCTTTTGGTGAAGAACTCGCCCTGATTTCAAATTTAGACCTCATGTTATCAATGGATAGCGGAAATGCGCACCTTGCCGCCATGTATGGCGTTCCCGTGGTTACGCTTTGGGGGGTTACCCATCCGTTCGCCGGTTTTTCCCCCTTTGGTCAAGATCTGGATAACGCCCTATGTTCCGATCGCAATACTTATCCCCTGATTCCGACATCGGTCTATGGTAATAAAATGCCGGAAGGATACGAAAAGGCCATGCATACTATACTACCCAAAACCGTTGTAGATAAACTCCAACTCATTTTAGATAGGGACTGAACCGTTTTACGCTGTAGTCGTTTTAGGTTCCAATGATTTAAAGTATTGGCGTAATTGCGACATAAAACGATATTTACGGGCACTTGGGGCCGTTTCCACCATTAGGGTCCTAACACCGATATACGAGCTCATAAGGTACACCGCAACGCCTTCACTGTCTACGTGTCTATCTATATATCCGTTGAATTTTCCGCGTTGTACCGCAGATACCAAGTTCACTTCCCAAATACGCAAGATATCGTTCAAGTGCTTCATTATGGTTTCATTCTTGCCATTGAATTCGCTGATAAAATTGCTCAGTACAAATCCAAAGTCGAATTCGTTGTGTACAGCGGTTTCCAAAGCTTCCTCAAAACACTGCGTAATAAGGTCCAGGGTGTTTTCGTGCCCTTCGATAGGTTCTATGAGCATACTGTACATTTTTCTGACCAAAAGATTTTCTATGATTTGAATAAAGAAGTCTTCCTTTGATTCAAAATGATAATAGAAAGCTCCTTTTGACAATGACAATTCTTTTAATATGTCATCAATACTAGTGTTGTAATAACCGTTTCTGTAAAAAAGCTCCAGTCCTGTTACTTGCATTCTTTGCATGGTAGCCATGCGTTTTAAACTCTTGGTCATAATTTCACGATTTGGGTTAAACCGACCGATTGGTCTCATACAAAGAACCTTCGGTATTAGGGCTATGTGAGAAATGGGGGGATGTTTTACCATTTTTTTCGATGAAAGGTAAAAATCGTTGCATAAGTGGTCATTCATCGAGTTGCTTACAAACCGGCTAGTCGGAAAATTGATGCCGATTGCCGAGTGAAAATCCATTCGAGGCCTTATAAAATTTGTTTTTTTCGAGCAATGGATATGTTTTGGACTTCATAACCTATATAATGTGTGAAAATACACACGCGGAAAAGAAGTATCATCACTTCTTTACTATCTTGCAGGCGAATTCAAGTAAGGTTCTTCAACTTTTACGACCAAGTTCCGCAAATGGGGCAAGCCAAAACGAATACCGCCATATTGATATTCTCTCTTTCCGCACGTCGGGAAGCAGAGCGTAAAACGCTTTTTGGCAAACGGGGCAAAAAGACCACCGAAAGTTTTTTTGATATGCTCATCGAACTTACCAAGACTACGGCCAGCCGAACCGGCGCCGATGTGGTTGTGGTGGATGAGCATCAACAAAAAGGCCGAAGTTTTGGCGAGCGCTATGCCAATGCCTTTCAAGGACTTTTTAATCAAGGCTATGACAAGGTCATATCCATAGGGAACGATACGCCCGATTTAACCTCCGATATTCTTGCTGAGGCCATTGAACGGATGCAGCAAAACGATTTGCTCGTCGGGCCTTCGTCCGATGGAGGGGTCTATTTACTGGGAATGCACCGCGAATTCTTCGAGCTTGATAAATTCAAGGCCCTACCTTGGTTGCAATCGGATCTGTTGAAGACAATGCTAAACGGCTCTTTTTCGAAAGGGGCCCGAGCCTATTGCCTTGAGGAACTTTCGGATATTGATACCGTACGTCAACTGCTTCAATTTGCCTATAGTTCTGAAGACGCAGTCCTCGTAGACTTTATTTTAACCCATTTGCTTGTTTATACTGACCGGACCTTTAAGGGGGCGGTTTTGCTATATGCCAACGAACATTCGCTTTCTTCTTATTTAAGGGGCCCTCCTGCATCCTTCATAGCAGCCTAGTTGAAACCTATTTTTAGGTTAAGGGGAGAAGACGGCCATAACGTGGCGGTTTCCCTCTCGAAAAGCAAATAACAACTTCCTTATAAGATTTTTAATGAAAACAGCTATGATAGCGCTTATGCAGCTATGTGCGGTCTTGTCTTTTGGCCAGGCCAATTCATATACTGCAAAGTTAGTGGATACCGAGAATTTGCCCGTACCCTATGCAACGGTAAACGAACTTGGAACCAATAATTATGTAGTCACCGATGAATCGGGTTTTTTTACCCTTCGGACCGATGCCTCTGATTTTACCATTAGTATTGCCTCTATAGGCTACACAACGAAAGAAATAAAAACGGTCAACGGAAGCCTGCCCGACCGAATTATCCTTGAACTGTCTTCAGAACAGCTCGATGAAATCGTGGTAACGGCTTTGGGAATTGAACGCGAGAAACAATCACTGGTCTCCGCCGTAACGACCGTTAAGGCCGAACAGCTTACCGAAGTACCCCTTACCAATATGGTAAACAGTCTGGCGGGTCGTGTCGCCGGTGTTCAGATTACGAATGGCTCATCGGGTGTGGGCTCTTCCTCACGTATCGTTATCCGTGGCGAGAATTCTTTGGGCGGAAGCAACCAGCCCTTATTCGTGGTTGATGGGGTGCCCATTAGCAACGAGCAGATTACGAGTGACCTAGTAAACGATGGTGCACTTCAAGAAGTGGACTTTGGTAATGGGGGCGCCGATATCAGTCCTGATGACATTGCTTCCATTTCCATTTTAAAGGGAGCAGGTTCGGCGGCCTTGTATGGGGCGCGGGCGGCCAATGGTGTCGTCGTCATCACGACCAAAAGGGGCAGAAAGAAGAAAGGTCTTGGCATAAGTATTAACAGCACATTGACCGTAGAGACTTTGTTGACCTTACCTGATTATCAAAATGAATACGGTGGAGGGTCGAATGGCGAGTATGCCTTTCAGAACGGAATAGGGGCCGGTATAAACGACGGGGGAATCAGTAGTTATGGTCCGCGTTTGGATCAAGGACAGTTGATCGCCCAGTTCGATAGCCCTTCCGTTGATATTGAAGGAAACCCCGTTCGTGCGGGCGATGTCATCTCAAGGACACGGTCCGACGGCTCGTTTACCGAGATTACCCCGACACCTTGGGTATCAAGGCCCGATAACGTTCGCAATTTCTTTGAAACGGGCGTAACCTATCAAAACAATATTTCGATCAGCACGGGCGGCGAAAAAGGGAGTGCACGCTTGTCGTACAGTAACCTGAAGAACGACGGCATCGTTCCCAATACGGACCTAAAACGAAACGGTCTCGCCATTAGCGTCGACCAAAAGCTACATGGGAAACTCAAGGTCAAGGCCTTCCTTAACTATATCAATACGCGTAGTGGCAACCGTCCTAATTTGGGCTATGGATATGAAAATCCGCTATATGGGTTCAACTGGACGGGCCGCCAGACCAATATTGAATCGTTGCGCGACTACTGGCAGGCCGGTCAAGAGGGAATACAACATTTTGACTTTAACTACCTGTGGCTGACCAATCCGTACCTGACCGTTTTTGAGAACACCAATAGCTTCAACAAAAACCGGATTTTAGGTAATGCGTCCGCTACGTACGATATCTCCGATAAATTGCGCTTAAGCCTTCGGGCAGGTATCGATACCTACGATGATAAAAGGGAGTTTCGCCGAGCGGTCAGTACCAACCAGAATCCCTTGGGTACCTACCGCGAAGACGATGTACGTTTTCGGGAGTTGAATACCGATTTTCTTCTTTCTTATTCCGATAGGATCAATGAAGATGTAAAATACAACCTATCGGTAGGAGGCAATCGTTTCGATCAAGATATTCAATACAAATATTCCGAAGCCTCACAATTGGCCATTCCGGGCATTTATACCTTGGCCAATTCACGGACTCCTTTAAAGGGCGACAGTCAGAAATTCCGTAAACGCATTAACAGTGTGTATGCGAGCGGCAACCTGTCTTATAAAAACTCCCTTTATTTTGATGCCACTTTCCGAAACGACTGGAGTAGTACACTGCCAAGTGATAGCAATTCATTTGGCTATTATTCAGCGGGACTCAGTTATGTGGTGAGCAACATGTTTACCTTGCCCGAAGCCATATCGTATCTAAACCTGAGGTTCAGCGCGGCCAGTGTAGGTAATGACACCGACCCCTACCAGAACGTGCAGAATTTTGTGTTCAACCAAAATTACGGCTCTAGTTTTAAGGTGACCAATGAAACGGTCTTGAAAAATGCCAATCTAAGGCCCGAGCGCTTGAATGCCTTGGAAGCGGGTGTAGAAGCTTGGTTTTTAGACGGAAAGCTTCAATTGGACCTGGCCGGGTATCAAAACACCAGTATCGACCAGATCATCTCACGGCCCATATCACAGACCAGTGGTTTCGCGAACTTTAACGTAAACGGGGGAGAGGTGAGAACCCGTGGTTTTGAAGCCTTGGCGAGTGCCGCCTTGGTACGTTCTGAAGATTTCGGGTGGCAATCATCGGTGAATTTCTCAACCTACCGCAGTGAAGTCACCAAGTTGCCCGATGGGGTCGACCAGTTTGTAACGGGCACGGCCAATATTTTTTCCGGTGGGGGAGGCTCCAATACCGTTTTTTATATCGCTAGGGAAAATGGTCGTGTAGGCGATATGTACGGTACCGGTTTTGTTGAGATCGATGGAAAAACCCTGTACGGTGCCAACGGACTTCCGATCCAAGATGGAAACTTAAGGCTTTTGGGCAATTACAATCCTGATTTTACCCTAGGTTTCAATAATAGGTTTTCCTATAAAAATATCGATTTGACCGTGCTTTTCGATTGGCGAAAGGGCGGAACCATTGTTTCCCGTATTAAGGCGTTAGGGAGTACTTCCGGTGTTTTAAAAGAAACCTTGGTCGGCCGTGAAGAGGGCATTATCGGCGATGGGGTCGTGAACGTGGGCACGGTAGAAAACCCGCAATATGTACCGAATACCACTTCGGTACCTGCCAGCCAGTTTTACAATAATTTTTATGATCGAGGAAATGAAGACAGCGCCCTCTACAGTGCTTCCTATGTGAAGTTGCGCCAAGTTGGCCTGTATTACAACCTTCCTGAAAAAGTGTCTAAATCTATCGGTTTTCAGAACATTAAATTGGGCTTGGTAGGTAGTAATTTATTGCTATTTACCGAAAACCCGCATTTCGATCCAGAACTGAATGCGCTACAAGAACAGCGGATTGTTTATGGGGTGGAAGACTTTTCATATCCGTCCACAAGAAGTTTCGGCTTTAGTGTTAAAACTGATTTTTAAAGGGAAGGAACAATGAGCGGAAATCAAAAAATTAAAACAATGAACAAATTATATATACTGGGTTTTATAGGGTGTATCGGACTGCTGGGTGCTTGTACTGATGATTTCGAGGAACTCAATGAAAATCCCAACGCCCCGGAAAACGTAGATCCACAGTTTTTATTGGCGAACGTTATTTCAGTTGAAGCGGATCAAAATGCCTTCTATCAAGGGTTTCGTTTGGCAAATTATATCGAACAGTTTGCCGCCAGTGTCGAATTTGAACGGATCGACCGCTATGAAATGGGAACGAACAGTGAATATTGGAATATCATTTTTCAATTGCTGAGCGACATAAAATCGATGCGGGAACTACCCGGAACTAACGAAGCTTACAATGCCGTAGGCGATATTATGCAGAGCTTTTTATTCTCTCAACTCACCGATTTATGGGGAGATGTGCCCTACACCGAAGCCGTAAAGGCCCTCGACGGGCAGTTTACACCTGCCTACGACACCCAGGAAAGTATTTATACCGACCCGGAAAGAGGAATTCTCGCCGTTTTGGAGCGTGCCGCGACTACCTTGGAAAATTCCAATGCGACTATAAATGGTGACGTGTTGTTCAACGGAGACCTGAACAAATGGGTACGTTTTGCCAATTCATTGCGTTTAAGGTACCTTATGCGCATCAGTAAACGCTTAAGCGATTATTCGGAGATACAGGCTTTGGCCAGTTCTGGCAAACTGATGCAGTCGAATGCCGACAATGCGGTATTGCCCTATTTAAATTCCGCCCCGAACCAATACCCTATGGCCTTGTCGTCTTTGGGATTATACCAAGAGCACCGTATGACAACTACCGTAGATTCGGTATTGACCTTGTGGAACGACCCAAGGGTAGAGGTGCTATACAAACCAACACAGGCCAGTGTTAATGCGGGCACACCTGAATATAAAGGGTTGCGTAACGGCCAAGACCGCGAAACCATCGCGGAAAAGGGAATCGACCTAAATGATATTTCTTTGTTCGGTGCCATTTTTAGGGATGTACCCGACGCGGTAGATGCCCAATTTATGCAGTATTCAGAGGTTCAATTCGCCTTGGCGGAAGCTGCGGAAAGAGGATATATTACCGGTGATGTTGAAGCTTATTACGAAGCGGGTATTGCGGCCAGTTTCGAATATTATAAGGTGGGGCTTCCAGAAGGGTACCTAGACCAAGAGGCAGTGACCCTCAACGGTAGCGATAACTTGACCAAGATTATGACCCAAAAGTGGCTCAGTCTTATTTCCAATGGTCATGAAGCGTGGTTTAACGTACGCAGAACGGGCATTCCCAAGCTGAAGCCCGGGCCGGACAATTTGAATGACAATAAATATCCCGTTCGGTATTTATATCCGGAATCCGAGCAAGCGACCAATAGTGTCAATTACAAGGCTGCGGCAGAACGTATCGGCGGGGATAATATCAACAGCCCATCCTGGTGGGAAAAAGATTAATTAAAGATGATAGCGAAGTTTTTTAAAGGTTCAGCGGATTAAGCGACTAAGGGCCACAGATAACCATGAAGTTTAAAAAATGAGGAAAATCAATTATATACTAGTCGGTTTATTATTGGGGGCGATACTGCTTTCCTGCGGGGAGAAAGCCTCAAAGAACGATGAGCGGCTCAAAACGGCGACCTGGGAATCGATTGCGTCCGAGGCGCGTGGAACCACGGTCAATTTTATGATGTGGCAGGGCAGTTCCGCCATTAATGATTATATCAATAATTATGTGGTTCCTACCGTAAAGGAAAAATATGATATCGACTTGCAGATCAGCGGAGGGCAAGGTCCGGAAATTGTGCAGTTGGTCATGGGCGAAAAACAAGCCGATAGAGAAGAGGGCCAAGTAGACATGGTGTGGATCAATGGGGAGACCTTTTTTCAATTAAGAAAGATAAACGGCCTATGGGGGCCATTCGTAGAACAGCTTCCCAACTCCGCTTTGATCAATTTTGAAGACCGTTTCATCAGTACCGATTTTCAGCAGCCTATAAATGGCATGGAAGCCCCGTGGAGCATAAATCAATTTGCAATCGTATACGATTATAAGAAGGTGCCGAACCCGCCCAAAAGCATTCCCGAACTTGAAAATTTCATCAAAGAGCACCCTGGTACATTTACCATATCGAACGATTTTACAGGAATGACCCTTTTAAAGAGTTTATTGGCAGAATTGGGTGGAAGTCCCAATGCATTAAATGGCCCGTTCGATGAAAAAAAATACATTGAGCTATCTGAAAAACTTTGGAAATTCATTAATGATAACAAACGGTATTTTTGGAAGGAAGGACGTACTTTTCCCAAGGAACAATCTAAAATGAACCAGCTTTACGCCAACGGGGAATTGCTTATTGCCTATGGATTTAGTGAAGGGGGAATAGAAGATAAAGTACTGAACGGTCTCTATCCTAAAACCACAAAAGGATACGCCTGGGAAAACGGCACCATAAGAAACTCAAATTACTTGGGGATTCTTTATAATTCACCGCAAAAAGCGGGGGCCATGCAGGTCATTAATTTTTTGCTTTCCCCTGAGGCGCAATTTAAAAAGGCAGATGCAAATGGAATGGATTCCAATACCGTTTTGGCCATGGATAAGCTTGAACTCGAATGGAAAGATAAGTTCTTGGAAGCACGTAAACGCCAATATGGGCCTATCTTAGAGGAACTGGAGGCCAATGCCATTGCCGAACCCGCCCCCGAATATATGATACGTTTGTACGAAGATTTTAGAAAAAAGGTGATTGAAAACTAAAAAACCGAACATAGGAATAGTATTGTTTGTCGTCATTGGTGTGCTGCCATTTGCTGCAGCCTTTGTATACGCGCTATTGTATAGCTTTGGTATAATAGGCGTGGCGAACAACGGTTTTACCCTGCAGTTCTGGAAGTCGGTGTTGGCTTCGGGCACATTTTTTAAATCGTTGGGCTATAGTGTTGTAATTGCGTTCGTGGCCGCAAGCCTTTCCGTAGGAGGGGCCCTATGGATAACCCTCAAGTTTAGAAGGCAGTTGGAAAAACGGATCTTGTCGTTCGTCATTTATTTGCCCTTGGCCATACCGGGCATTGTTACGGGCTTCTTTACCTTTCAACTTTTTTCCAAGGGCGGTTTTTTTGCTCGGATAAGTCATAAACTCGGTTTTATTACCGAGGCTTCGCAGTTTCCCGATTTGGTCAATGATGGCCTGGCCGTCGGAATCATACTTTCTTTTATTACTATGGTCATGCCCTTTTTTGTACTGCTCTTTTTGAATGTGTACAAGAACGAACGGATAGAAGAACTTTCAATACTGGCACAATCCCTCGGGGCCAATAGCCGACAAGTGGTGCGGCGCGTGTTTCTTCCTATTCTTATTCGAAAGACATGGGTGCTTATCGTGCTCTATTTTATCTTTCTATTGGGCGCCTATGAAGTCCCTTTAATTTTAGGACAAGAATCACCACAAATGCTATCGGTGCTTATTATTCAGGAAATCAAACAATATGACCTGGATAAGATTTCAGAAGGATATGTGGTGGCCGTATTATACACCTTATTGGTGTCGGTAGCGGCCCTTGCCTTGTTTCTCCCTAAAAGAAAAAGAGCCTATGCGAGTTAATTGGAAACCTTTTGTATTGAGCCTGGTAGTGCTGTTGATCCTATTTCCCTTCGTGTACCTGGTATTTTTATCATTGGCTTCAGAGTGGCGCTTTCCCGAAGTATGGCCTTCATACCTTGGATTGAAGAACTGGGTCACTGTTTTTGGTTCGGAAACGGGACTGCTAGAGAGTTTTTTCTCATCCTTATTGATTTCGCTTTCCGTGGCGGTGTTTTCTACGGCTTCCGGGTTTATGATCAGTAAAGCGGTTTTTTACCATCCCAAGAAAAGAACCTTAACGCTATTGGCTTATTTCCCGTACATCTTGGCGCCGGTCGTGTTTGCGGCGTGTTTGAGTTTTTTCTTTTTAAAGATGGGCCTGTTCGGCAATATGACCGGTGTAGTGGTGGCTCAGTTTATCATCGCCTTTCCATATGCACTGCTGTTTTTCAGTAGTTTTTGGAATGAAAAGGTAAAGAGTTATGAAGATTTGGTGGCTACCTTGGGCGGCAACAAGTGGCAGACCTATACAAAAGTAGTATTGCCCTTGGCCAAAGGCCTTTTGATGATCTGCTTTTTTCAGACCTTTCTTATTTCTTGGTTCGAATACGGACTCACCTCGATCATTGGTATCGGAAAAGTGCAGACCCTGACCATCAAGGTGTTCATGTTCATTAAGGAAGCCAATTATTATTATGGGGCCTTAAGTTGTTGCCTATTGATTTTTCCACCCGTGGTTTTATTGTATTTTAACAAACGTTATGTGTTTAAAAAATTGGTTTGATGTTTCTTGAGGTTCAGCATATTGTAAAAAGTTTCGGTGCCGAAAAAGTGGTCAAAGACCTGAGTTTTTCGCTGCGGGCCAAGCAGACCTTGAGTATTTTGGGGAAATCGGGCTGTGGCAAGACCACCATGCTCAAGACCATAGGGGGGCTTATATCGCCCGATTCGGGAAAGATCCTGTTGGATGGTGAGGATATTACGGAGACCCGACCCGAGAAGCGCAACATCGTTTATTTATATCAGGAAGACTTATTGTTTCCACATTTGAACGCATACGAAAATATTGCTTTCGGATTAAGGCTAAAAAAAATACCGGAAGGTTTAATTAAGGAAAAGGTAGGGCATATGCTGCATAGCCTTGAACTTGAGGGGCAGGGCGAAAAAATGCCGACCCAGCTCTCGGGCGGCCAACGGCAGCGTGTTTCCTTTGGGCGGGCCATTAGTACCAATCCCTCCCTTTTACTCTTGGATGAACCCTTTGGTAGTTTAGATACGGGCACAAGGCAACGGATGCAAGAACTGTTCAAAAAACTGACCGCGGAATATGATATTACGTCCCTTTTTGTGACCCACGACCTAAAGGAGGCCGTATTGATGGGCGACCAAATCGGTTTTATGCAAAACGGGCTCTTAACCGTTTATAACGACAAGAAAGATTTTATTCAAGACCCGCAAACAGGAGTTCAAAATGAAATAGAATTTTGGGGAGGCCTAAGATAATAATCCCTAAAAAAGTTGAGTTAAAAGACAATAGTAAAATTAGATAATGATGACGAAGAAAATGGTATGGATAGACACCGATCTTTCCGTAGGTATGACAAGACATAAGCGTGAAGGCTACTGTGATGTAGACGATGGATATGCCGTTTTACAATTGATGAAGGCCGAAAATGTTGAAATATGTGGTATCAGTGCCGTTTTTGGAAATACCCTTATCGAAAACTCCTATCCGCTGAGTCAACAAATGAGTTCAGATTTTGCCTTGGGTGAAATACCGGTTTTTAAAGGGGCTGGTGAAGCTATAGATTTGAACGAGGTAAAGAGTAACGAAGCGGTAGAAGCCTTGGCAGAAGCGCTAAAAAAACAGCCTATGGTCATCATGGCCATCGGTCCGGCCACGAACATAGGGCTTTTGCTTTTAAAATATCCTGAGTTGAAATCCCGAATTTTGGAGGTCGTGCTTGTCGCCGGCCGTAGAACCCCCCAAGATTATTTTAAGATCGGCAATAAGGGCAATCATGCACAAGACCTTAATTTTGATTTGGATAATGTTGCCTTTCGGGTAATGTTCGAACACGGTGTGCCGGTAACCCTTTGTCCCTTCGAAATTTCGAGCAAGGTGTGGTTAAAAGCGGAAGATTTAGATCTTTTGGAGCAAGGGGACAAGGGCAACCAATGGTTGGCCAAGGCTTCTAGGGCATGGTTGCAACAATGGCTCGACCAAGGTGCTGAGGGTTTCAACCCCTTTGACGTACTGGCAAGTCACTATATCATCGCCCCGGAAGATATTGTATGCGAAGAACTGAACGCGCGGCTTGAAATACACCAAGACGATACCGTTCGGGAAAACGACAAACAGGTTTTTAAAGCCTATCTGCTCTGCGATAAAAGCGAAGGATTCCCCGTGAAGTACTGCTATGATGTAGTTTCGGGTTATCATAAAAAATTAATGGATAGTCTGTTGAAATAAATACCTTCGTAGTGCGACTTTCAGACAAACTACAATGAACGATATACAAACAAAATCAATTGGTCTTGTGCTTTCGGGCGGAGGGGTGCGCGGTATGGCGCATATTGGCCTTATACAAGCGATGAACGAGTTTGGCCTTTCGGCACAGGTAGTAGGAGGTAGTAGCGTGGGAGCCTTGGTAGGGGCCTTGTACGCTAATGGGAATTCTGTTTTGGATATGATGGCCTTTTTTAAGGAAACTCCCTTGTTTCGGTACAATTTCTTGACCATAGCCAAACCGGGCTTCATTGATACCGATAGGTATTTTGATGTGTTCAAGACCTATTTCCCCCAGAACAGCTTTGATACCCTCGAAAAGAAATTGCACGTGGTGGCCACGAACCTTCAAAAGGGAGATCTTGAATATTTTTCCGAAGGTGAACTGATCCGGCCCCTATTGGCCTCTGCTGCCCTGCCTCCGGTTTTTAGTCCCGTAGAGATGGAAGGGCAACTTTATGCCGATGGCGGCATCATGAACAACTTCCCCTTGGAACCCATAATGGGCCAAGCGGATTATATCATTGGTAGCAATGTATCGGTGGTGGGCGAACTGAATAAAAACGCCTTGAAGAATTCCTTGCAATTGACCGGAAGGGTAACAGGACTCATGATCTATGCCATCAACCGCAAAAAACTCAATGCTTGTAATCTGTTGATGGAGTTTAAGGAACTCGAAAAAATCGGTGTATTAGACCGTAAAGGAATAGAGAAGGCCTATCTCGTAGGATATGAAAACACCTGTCGCAGGTTAGAGGAACTACTAAAAAAGCCACAAGTGTAAGGTACGCTTGTGGCTCGGTTTATTTTTAGGCGATGTATTTTTTAAACATCGTCATAATCGATTTTTAAAGTTGGTGTTGTTGGGTGTGCCTGACAGGTTAAAATTAGGCCGTCGGCGATTTCCCCATCGGTAAGGATCTGATTTTTTACCATTTCGGCCTTGCCTTCGGTCACTCGTGCTATACAGCTACTACAAACACCGCCCTGACAAGAGTAGGGGGCATCGATATTCTGTTTTAGAACGGCATCGAGAACGATTTCCTTTTTATCCATGGTCAAGGTGAACTCTTCGTCATCGACCACTACGGAAACCTCGGTTTTGCCTTCGGCCTGCACCGGCATTTCATCTAAAATTTCGGTGGAGGTAAAAAGTTCAAAGTGTATTTTGTCTTTTGGAACCTTATTTTCTTGCAAGGTATCAGAAACCAAATGGATCATGGCCTCGGGGCCACAAAGGTAATAGCCGTCAAAATTTACATCCTTATGCTTGTTCTTAAGGGCATAGTTAACGGTTGAGACATCAATGCGTCCGAAAAGGGAGTCGTCCTCTTGGGTCTGGCTGGTAATGAAATATACATTGAATCGGCCTGCGTAGTCCAATTCCAGTTTTGCCAAATCGGTATAGAACATGGTCTCTTTATACGACTTGTTTCCATATACCAGCACGAACTTATTGTTGGGGTTGTCGGCCAATACCGCCTTGGCAATGCTCATGATCGGGGTAATACCGCTACCGGCTGCAAAAGCGGCTATATTCTTGGGCTTCCCGGTAGGTTGAAAGGTAAATCTACCTTCGGGAGGCATGACCTCAAGTATATCGCCGACCTTAAGCTTGGTATTCGCATAATCCGAAAATCCGCCCCTGTCTACTTTTTTGACCCCAATGGTGATAGAATCGCTTTTGGGCGAAGAGCATAGCGAATAGGCTCTTCTAATTTCTTTTCCCTTCAGCTCGGTTTTAATGGTAATATACTGCCCGGGAATAAAATCGAAGGCTTGTATAAGATCTTTAGGTAAGCTAAAAGTTATGGCCACGGAACTAGGCGTGAGCGGTTTGATATGTTTTACGGTCAAGGAATGAAAATGCACCATTATTAATTTTTTGGGTGTAATGTAAACGCGAAAATAAGCATTGAAATAGCCAATTGAAACGGAAAAGATGAAAAAAAGAATACATAAATATCTTATGCATAAGGTATTTATGTATATATTTGAAGTAATGGCAAATTCAAAACTTTATAAAGGAAGTCTGAACACCATTATTTTAAAACTGTTGGAAGAACAGGGAAAAATGTATGGTTATGAAATTACCCAAAAAGTGAAGGCCCTTACCAAGGGCGAACTTCACATAACCGAAGGGGCGCTTTACCCGGCGCTTCACAAGCTTGAGGCGGAAGGCCTGCTCGATGTTGAAGTGGCCAAGGTCGACAACCGTTTGCGCAAATATTATAAACTGACCGAAGCAGGAGAAAAGGAAACCGTAAACCGTTTGGCCGAACTGGAGGAGTTTATCCGTAGTATGCAGCAATTAGTGAATCCGAATTGGAGCATTGATTGATGCTTTAAATTCAAAACATAATAAGCGATGCTTCGTCTGTTTACGAAAGCAAATTATACAATAATTGAGTGTTATGGTAGGCCTGACCCAAAATCAAATACAAGAACTCTATAAGTTTACCCGGATACATTTTGTAGAGCACTACGATCTGCAGACCGAATTGGTCGACCACTTGGCCAATGGTATAGAAGAGCAGTGGAAACGTCACCCGAAACTCAGTTTTAACGAGGCCTGTTGTTTAGAATTTAAAAAGTTTGGGGTCGCCGGTTTTCAAGATGTCATAGATAAAAAGGGCCAAGCCATACGAAAAAAATACCGCCATATCCTATGGGGGTTTTATAAAGAGTTCTTTAGATGGCCTAAAATAGGACTCATATTTGGTTTGGTCTTGTTCATAACGACCTTACTTCTTTTTATTCCGCTTGTGTTTCGGTATAACGCGGTAATAGCGATTTTTTTTCTAATAGTTCTGACCGTCTTTTACTCGGCTTTCAAAAGCAGAAGGGATAATGAATTGGAAGCGAAAAAATATGGTAAAAAATGGATGCTTAAAGACGTAATCTATTCCTATGGAAATTTAATCCATATGATAAACCTTCTACCCCTAACCCTTAATATGGGTTATATAAGAGATAGGGTTCCCATGGATAATTTTTGGGTGCTAATGGCTTTTGCCATAGGCATTGTTCTTACCCTTATTCTTTCTTATGTTACCATTTTCGTTATTCCGTCAAAGGCTGATGAATTGCTAGGGAAGACTTATCCTGAATATAAATTATTGTAATGGCTTGTAACAAACCCTATCGCTTTAAATACTAACTTACCGAACAGGTAACCCCTTTCTTATGTTTAAAAGTTTCAGTTGGCTGCAGTGGAAATCCTTCTTTAGGTCTTCATCTTTAGGCAAAAGCCTTGGGGTGAAAATAATGATGGGCTTTTTCGCGCTGTACTTTTTGGGTATGTTGTCCGTCTTGGGGTCCACATTGTTCTTTGCTTTAGAAAAGATCTTTCCCGATACGGATCCGCTTGCCATCTTAAGCCAATATCTAGTGTATTGGGTACTCGCCGAACTGTTTCTACGGTATTTTATGCAAAAGCTTCCGGTTATGGATATCAAGCCGTTTCTGGTCCTTCCTATAAAAAAAAGCAGTATTGCACATTACATTCTAGGCCGTTCGGCGGTTTCTTTCTATAATTTTTTAGCCCTGTTTTTCTTTGTGCCCTTTGGGGTGGTCCTTCTTATAAAAGGCTATGCCCTTCTGAACGTTTCGTTTTGGATGCTGGGGATTATAGGAATCGTGTTGAGTGTCAACTACATCAATTTTATCATAAATAAGAGTGATAAGGCTTTGATCGTGGTCGGCACGCTTTTGTTGGCTTGCTACGGTTTGGATTATTTTCAACTCCTCCCCATAAGGGCCTATGCCGGAGGATTATTTTACGCCCTTTATGAAAATCCGTTTTATGCCATGCTTCCCTTGGGTCTTGCGGCATTGTCCTATTTTATCAATTATTCCTATCTAAGGAAACGCATTTTTTTAGATGTCTCCCTAAAAAAGGAAATGGCAGAGGCAAGTTCTTCGGAGTTGGCATGGACCCGCCGTTTCGGAGCCATAGCGCCCTTTTTGCAGTTGGACCTAAAACTCATTTGGCGAAACAAGCGGACGAGGTCACAGGTCTTTGTGTCATTGGGAATGGCCTTTTACGGATTGGTCTTCTATACTATGGAAGACTTTGGTATGCAGTCTGGAATGTTGGTTTTTGTCGGCATTTTTATGACCGGGGTGTTTTTAATGAACTTCGGGCAGTTTATTCCGGCTTGGGACAGCGCTTATTACAGTATGATGATGTCGCAGAACATTCCCCTAAGAAAATACCTGGAGTCTAAGGCGGCCCTGATTTCGGTTAGTATCGGAATTATGTTTTTGCTCTCTATTCCCTATGTTTATTTTGGGTGGGACTCCTTGGCCATAAATTTTAGTTGTGCCTTGTACAATCTAGGTGTCAACGTTCCGGTAATCCTTTTCTTTGGGTCTATGAACAAAAAGCGTATCGATTTGACCAAAAGTGCCCTTAGTAATATGCAGGGAACGAGTGCAACCCAGTTTTTGGTAGCCCTCCCGCTATTTGGAATGCCTATGGCGATTTATGGGCTATTGTCCTTTTTCGTCTCCTTTGAAGCGGCCATAATTGCCCTTTGTCTCCTTGGAATTATAGGTTTTTCCCTAAGAAATATATTGCTGGACCTAATTACTAGGGCCTACAGGAAGAAAAAATATGTGATGATTGCCGGCTTTAAGGAGCGGAACAGCTAAACCCCAATTTACTTTATGACGCTTTAAACGAAACAGGAACTTTATATCGAATCTATGCTTACCGTACAGAATCTCACCAAGAAGTATCTTGGTAAAACCGTATTGAATATCGAACAGCTTGATATACCCAAAGGACAGAGTTTTGGACTTGTAGGGAACAACGGTGCTGGCAAGACTACTTTTTTCAGCCTTTTATTAGATCTGATCCAACCCACTACGGGACATATAGTGAACCATGGGGTGCAAGTAGACCAGAGCGAAGCATGGAAGCCTTTTACCTCGGCTTTTATAGATGAGAGCTTTTTGATCGGTTACCTGACCCCTGAGGAATACTTTTATTTTATCGGCGAATTGCGTAACCAAAATAAGGCCGATGTGGATACGCTATTGATGAATTTTGACGATTTCTTTCACGGCGAGATCCTAAACCAGAAAAAGTACTTGCGCGACCTTTCCAAAGGGAATCAAAAGAAAGCCGGAATCGTCGCCTCGTTTATAGGCAATCCCGATGTGGTAATCTTAGATGAGCCTTTTGCCAATCTCGACCCCACGACCCAAATACGATTAAAAGGTATAATTAAAGACTTGGCATCTAAGCAAGGGGTCACCGTACTGGTCTCTAGCCATGACCTGATCCATGTGACGGAGGTATGCGAACGCATTGTCGTGTTGAACAAAGGGGAAATTGTCAAAGATATAAAGACTTCAGAGGCTACCTTAAAGGAATTGGAGTCGTTTTTTGGGGGAAGCGAAGCTCCGCATGATGAAATATCTGCGCTATGATGCTAAACCCGTAAACCGACCCTTGGGTCGGTTCTTGTTTTTTTGGCGATTCGGCACTTTGGCAAATGCATCGATAAGTTGTTGCCTATTGCCGTCTAATGTGTATAAAACGGGCTCCTGATCTTTAAAAAGGGCAATCACAGACCGCTGGGTCGGTAAAAAATAAAAGCGACTTCTTCCACTTTTTTTTAACTTCACGTATTTTGCGCAAAAAGCAAGTAAATAAGGGCCCAATTTGAAGCGGTAAATCGAAATCGAGAATAGAAAGTGGCGGTTAGCGGCGGATAATCCCTTGAAAATAGAATTTGGGTTGTGGCTGATTTTATTTTTTTTGGGCAACGCAAGGTCCGAACAATTAACTTTTTATCGACCAACTGCATAATAATCCGGTTCTTTTTTAGTTAGAGTTAAGTAAGCAGGTGAACATTATAAAAATCTGCCATTTACACACGGAAAAAGTATGAAAACAGTTTGGGGCAAATTGCATCT
The DNA here is from genome assembly GCF_002211465.1 of Zobellia sp. OII3. Taxonomy (NCBI): domain Bacteria; kingdom Pseudomonadati; phylum Bacteroidota; class Flavobacteriia; order Flavobacteriales; family Flavobacteriaceae; genus Zobellia; species Zobellia sp. OII3. The sequence goes on from NZ_MWRZ01000001.1 coordinate 955,505, forward strand.
GACCATAAACAATGATTGACTTGAGCAGATGAAACTTCACATTAAACTCATCTTATGTACGGTTCTAGGAGGTATCGCGTTAAATTCGTGTTCCACCAAAAAAGACGCGTTCGTGAACCGAAATTGGCACGCGCTCAATACCAAGTACAACACCTTGTACAATGGCAATATTGCCTTTGATGAAGGTAGGGAAGAACTCAACCTGAACTATAAAGATGACTATTGGGAAATACTTCCTATTGAACGTTTGGAGGTTACCGAAGATATCAAGTTAGATTCCGAAGATAACAACCCCAACTTTATCATTGCCGAAGAAAAGGCGACCAAGGCCATACAAAAGCACAGTATGGATATTAAGGATGTGGAGCGCAACCCACAAACGGACGAGGCCTTTTTACTTTTGGGCAAGGCGCGTTATTTTGATCAACGCTATATGCCGGCACTTGAGGCCTTCAACTACATTATAAAGAAATACAACTACAGCGATAAACTGAACGAGGCCCATATCTGGCGCGAGAAGGTCAACATTCGCCTCGAAAACGAGGAACTGGCCATTAAAAACCTAAAGCGGCTTTTGAAATATGAACAGCTCAGCGACCAAGAATATGCCGATACACGGGCTATGATCGCCCAAGCCTACATCAATGAAAAGGTACTTGATACTGCCGTTCAAAACTTAAAGATCGCATCGCACTACACTAAGAAAAACCCAGAAAAAGGGCGTTATTACTACATTATAGGACAATTGTACAATCGGTTGGGCCATAAAGACAGTGCCAATTACGCATTCAATAAGGTAATTGAGCTAAACCGTAGGTCACCAAGGGTCTATATGATCAATGCCGAAATACAGAAGTTGAGAAATACCGAAATTACTTCGGAGAACAGCGAGGAAATATTGGAATACCTGACCGACCTTCAGGAAAATCGTGAGAACCGCCCGTTTTTGGATAAAATTTATCGCCAGATGGCGGAGTACTACCTCGATCGTGAAAACGATAGTTTGGCCGTAGTCTATTTCAACAAGTCGCTACGCGCCACACAGAACGAACCGAAGTTGAACGCGCTCAATTACGAAAACCTGGCCGTCTACCACTTTGATAGAAACGAATATAAATTGGCGGGGGCCTACTACGACAGTGTCGTTAGTAATTTAGAGGAAAACACAAAAAGATATAGGAGGACCAAGAAAAAGCTCGATAACCTTGAAGACGTTATCAAGTATGAGGATATTGCACATCGTACCGACAGTATCATAAGCTTGTACAACCTTCCCTTGGCCGAGCGTACGGCTTATTTTGAAGAGCATATCGCGAAGCTCAAGGCGGCAAAAGAGGCCGCGGCCAAGAAAGAGGAAAGAAGATTGGCGGCCGGTTTTGCCCAGTTTGCAAAGAGCAAAGGCGGAAAAGAGAACAAGGGAAAATTCTATTTCTACAACCTGACCAGTTTGGGCTATGGTAAAAACGACTTTGTTCAGAGATGGGGCAAGAGAACGCTTGAAGACGACTGGCGTTGGAGCGATAAAAGACGAGTCTTGCCACAAGAAGTAGCGGGTAATGCCACGGTTTCGAACGATAGTTTGGGAACGGTTACCGATGAGGAAAACTTTTCTGTGGACTATTATTTGGACCGAGTGCCTACGGATGTAGCAGTGATAGATAGTCTTAAGGGCGAACGAAATTTTGCCAATTATCAACTCGGATTGATCTACAAGGAGAAGTTCAAGGAAAATCTATTGGCGGCCGAAAAACTCGAAAAGGTTTTGGATGCCGATCCTGAGGAGCGTTTAGTGCTTCCTTCCAAATACAACCTGTATAAGATATACGAAGAAGAGGGGAGTCCGCTTTTGGCCTCCATGAAACAAGATATTCTCCAAAACCATGGTGATTCGCGCTATGCCGAAATCATATTAAACCCGAGAGCGGTGCTCGAAGACGATGCCGATAGCCCAGAGGCACGTTATGCGGCCCTATATCGCCTATATCGACAGCAAGAATACTTGAAGACCATTACGGGAGCCGAAGAGAATATAGAAAAGTACACGGGAGACCCCATAGTTCCCAAGTTCGAAATGTTGAAGGCCAACGCCATCGGAAGGCTTAACGGTTTTAAGGCGTTTGAAGAGGCCCTCAACTATGTGGCATTGACCTATCCTAACAATCCGGAAGGGAAAAAAGCGGAGACCATGGTAGCCGAACAGCTTCCTAAACTAGCGGTAAAGGAATTTTCTACCGAACTAGGTTCAACCGGAACGGGTAATTGGAAAGTGGTATTTCCCTTTAGAAGAAGTAATGATGAAATAGCCAAAAGGGTAAAGAAAGAATTAGAAGACGCCATTATCGATTTGAGGTACAAGAACAAGGTTTCAAAAGATATTTATACTTTAGAAGACCAATTCGTCGTCGTACATGGCTTTAAATCTAAAGATTACGCCCTCGGTTTTGCCGAGCTTATAAAATTTAACAAGGATTACCGTATTGAGAATGAGAATTTTGTAATTTTATCTACCAATTATAAAATTATTCAAGTACATAAAAACTTACAAGAGTATAAAAGTCAAATTTTAACCCCAAAACCATAAACAATGTTTTCTGATAACAAAAAACCAAGAACTATGAACGAAATAGGCGCACAACCCAACAGGATCTCCAAGCACACAAAAATTAAAGGGGATATCGAATCTGAAGCTGATTTTAGAATTGACGGTAAATTAGACGGCAACGTAAAGACAACAGGTAAGGTTGTTATTGGTAAAGATGGCTACATCCATGGTAAGGTAGAGTGTGTCAATGCCGACATAGAGGGAAGCTTCAACGGAGAGCTTTTGGTGTCGGACCTATTGTCGCTTAAGTCTTCGGCAGTAATAGAAGGTACAGTGTCGGTAACCAAGTTGGCGGTAGAGCCCGGTGCTACTTTTAACGCGTCTTGTACCATGAAAGGTAAAGGGGGGAGCTTGAACAGTAGTACTTCCTCTGGGTTTAAGTCGCCGCTAAGCAAAAACAATGAAGCAGCAAAAGCCTCGTGATAATTCCAATTTAATACGAACAGCGGCCGGTTTTTCGGGCATTGCCATACAAATGGGGGCAACCATCTATTTAGGCAATCTTTTGGGGGCCTGGTTAGATGTAAAGTTTGAAAAAACGTTTTTAGAAGATACAATTACTTTACTTGCCGTATTTTTGTCGATGTATATCGTCATCAAAAAAGTGATGACATTAAATAAGTAGCATTGGTCAAACAATTAGTACAATATATAGTCGTGTTCATTTTGGTGGGCACGGCTTCTTTTTTTCTTCATCAATTTTTATTGGCAGATGACAATTCGGGTTTCAATACCCTGCTTCAAAAAGCCTATATTTTTCATTTCATTTTCTCTTTATCGGTGATTATAGCCTTTCGTCTACTCTCCAAAAGCGAAAAAATCTTCGTTCAATTGGGTTTTGTTTATATCGGCCTTTTGGTTTTTAAAATTGCCGCATATACTGCAATGTGCTACCCGCAACTGATGGGAGATGAGCATTTACCCAGATTTTATAGAGCTTCACTTTTGATTCCAGTGTTTGTTTTTTTGTGCCTAGAGGTCTTTTTTGTTTCAAAAATTTTGCAACGCGAATAGTTTCAAAATTTTAAAGGACAAAAATGGTTTGTATTACGGCAAGATTACCTACTTTTGCGCAAAATTTCAGGAGCATAATTTTTTGATAAAAAATAATGAAGGAAGTTTCAAAAATGATCAGAACACTAGTATTACTTTGTACACTATGCATTTCTCTTCAGGGTTTTGCATTCTCCGAGGGAGGTGATCAAGGAGCGGTAGACACAAAAGATGAGGTAGGTGAATATATCCAACACCACATTAAGGACGCTCATGACTTTCACTTGTTTTCATACACAAGTGATAATGGGGAGCGTAAGCACGTTGGTTTTCCTTTGCCGGTCATCCTTTGGTCGAGCAACGGATTGGTAACTTTCATGTCTTCTGAATTTCATCATGACGATGCCGGTAAGGTCGTTGTCGAGAAAGGTGGTTCTAAATTTGTAAAACTTCACAGTAAAATATATGAACTGAACCCAGGAGCTTCCGAAGTTCAGTTTGATGAGCATCACCATGCGAAAAATGCCGCCAAAGTCCTTGACTTTTCAATAACCAAAAGTGTTTTTGGAATATTGTTGGTGGGTCTTCTTATGCTTTGGGGATTCTCTTCATTGGCAAAACAATACGCCAGTAAAAAAGTACCTACCGGTTTTGGTAGGGTATTGGAGCCATTGGTAATCTATGTTAGGGATGAGATCGCCAAGCCGAACATCGGCGAGAAAAAATATCGCAAATTCACAGGTTACCTGTTGACCGTGTTTTTCTTTATATGGATCTTGAACCTTTTAGGTTTGACGCCATTAGGTTTTAACGTAACGGGCCAGTTGGCCGTAACCGCTGCCTTGGCAATTTTTACTTTGGTCATTTATACCTTTAGCGGAAACAAGGATTACTGGATGCACATGTTGTGGATGCCGGGGGTTCCTGTTTTGATCAGACCGATTCTTGCGATTATAGAACTGGCCGGTGCTTTTTTGATCAAGCCGTTTTCATTGTTGGTACGTTTGTTCGCGAACATATCTGCAGGTCACATTGTAGTAATGAGTTTGATCGCCATCATGTTTACGCTTAAGGAAAGCTTAGGTGTAGTCGGGGCAACAGGGCTATCATTGGTGTTGTCGTTTTTCATTACGCTTATTGAAGTATTGGTCGCCTTTTTACAGGCCTATATTTTTACTATGTTGTCAGCCTTGTTTATTGGTATGGCCGTTGCTGAGCACGATCACGATCATGAGCACGATGCTACAGGACATGAGATTCCAGACGCGGAAGACGTTCGAGGGGATTTCATCTAAAAGAGAGTTTTTTAATTTAATTATATAAATCAATTACTATGTACAACTTAATTGGAGCTGGTTTAATCGTAATCGGAGCAGGTATCGGTCTTGGTCAAATTGGTGGTAAAGCAATGGAAGGTATTGCCCGTCAGCCAGAAGCAACCGGAAAAATACAAACTGCGATGATTATCATTGCTGCACTTTTAGAAGGTTTGGCATTCGGTGCCTTGTTCTTAGGTAAAGCTTAAGGGTTTAAAAACCAAAAAAACATTTTCCTGCAACGGTTGGTTGCAGGAAGTGTTTTAATCAAGTTTAGAATTTTAAAGTAATATTATATATGGAAACTTTATTAAACGATTTCTCACCAGGCCTTTTCGTTGTTCAGACGATATTATTATTAGGTTTGATATTCCTATTGGTGAAATTTGCCTGGAAACCGATTTTGACTTCATTGAACGAACGTGAAGAAGGAATCAAGGGTGCATTGGACGCCGCTGAAAAAGCCCGTGCCGAAATGCAGAACCTTCAGGCCGATAACGATAAGTTGTTGAAGGAAGCCCGTGCGGAGCGCGAGGCAATGTTGAAGGAAGCCCGTGAGATCAAAGAGAAAATGATCGCGGATTCTAAGGAGCAGGCCAAGGTGGAAGGCGACAAAATGTTGAAGCAGGCCCAAGCCGCTATCGAGAGTGAGAAGAAAGCCGCTGTAGCCGACATCAAAAACCAAGTGGCCGAACTTTCTGTAGAGATTGCAGAGAAGGTGTTGAAAGAGCAACTATCCAACAAAGACCAGCAATTGAAATTGGTGGAAAGTATGTTGGGCGATGTTAAATTGAATTAAGTAGCTATATTGCTTTTTGTTGTGCCGATGAAGGTCTGCCGACAGAACAATAAAACAAAATAAAAAATGAGCGATTCTAGAGCAGCAATACGTTACGCAAAGGCGGTTTTAGACCTAGCGGTACAGAACAAGGCCACGGATGCAGTCGAGAAAGACATGCGTTCGGTTGTGGCAACGATTGCCGATAGTAAAGAGTTGAGAGCCATGTTGGCCAGCCCTGTAGTGAACGGGGAGACCAAAAAGAAAGCCTTGGCGGCCGTGTTCGACGGTAGTGACCAGATTACCTTGGGTTTGATCAATACACTTGCCGCGAACAAACGGATATCTATTTTGAACGAGGTTGCCTTAAAGTACATCATTCTTAACGAAGATTTAAAAGGTGAGGGTGTTGCGTATGTTACCACAGCCGTTCCTTTAAGCGCCGACCTTGAGAAGAAGGTGCTTAAGCAATTAGCTCAGATTACCGGTAATGAGGTAACCATCGAAAACAAAATCGATGAAAGTATTATTGGAGGATTTGTTTTACGTGTTGGCGATTTGCAGTATGATGCCAGCATTTCTAATAAATTGAATAATTTAAAAAGAGAGTTTTCAAGTAGTTTATAATAATAACTAGGACTTGAGGTGAATTTCTTAAGTTCCATGTCTTATATCTATAAAAATGGCAGGAGTAAAAGCCGCTGAGGTATCAGCAATTTTAAAGAAACAATTATCAGGATTTGAAGCCACCGCCACATTGGACGAGGTGGGAACAGTACTACAGGTTGGTGATGGTATCGCCAGGGTCTACGGTCTATCAAACGCCCAATACGGCGAATTGGTGGAATTCGAAGGCGGCCTTGAAGGAATTGTTCTTAACCTTGAAGAAGATAACGTTGGTGTGGTGCTCTTGGGACACTCCAAGGCTATTGGAGAAGGTGCTACCGTAAAACGTACACAACGAATTGCTTCTATCAAAGTAGGTGAAGGTATCGTTGGCCGTGTGGTAGATACCCTAGGTACTCCTATAGATGGTAAGGGACCTATCGCTGGTGAAACTTACGAAATGCCATTGGAGCGTAAGGCACCCGGTGTTATCTTTAGGGAGCCGGTAACCGAGCCTATGCAATCCGGTATTAAGGCAATCGATGCCATGATCCCTGTGGGACGTGGTCAAAGGGAGCTTGTAATTGGTGACCGTCAAACAGGTAAGACTACCGTTTGTATCGATACCATTTTGAACCAAAAAGAATTTTACGATGCTGGTGAACCAGTATATTGTATCTATGTTGCTATTGGCCAAAAAGCTTCTACCGTTGCTGCAATTGCGCAAACTTTAGAAGATAAAGGGGCCATGGCATATACTACCATTGTTGCCGCGAATGCTTCCGACCCTGCGCCAATGCAGGTTTATGCTCCTTTTGCAGGTGCATCTATCGGTGAGTATTTCCGTGACACTGGCCGTCCTGCTTTGATCATCTATGATGATTTGTCAAAACAGGCCGTAGCCTACCGTGAGGTATCCCTTCTTTTGAGAAGACCACCAGGACGTGAGGCTTACCCAGGTGACGTTTTCTACCTTCACTCTAGATTGTTGGAGCGTGCCGCTAAGGTCATCAACGATGATAAGATCGCGCAGAACATGAACGATTTACCTGATGTGTTGAAGCCCATGGTAAAAGGTGGTGGTTCTTTAACGGCCCTTCCTATTATCGAAACTCAGGCAGGTGACGTTTCTGCCTATATTCCTACGAACGTAATCTCGATTACCGACGGACAGATTTTCTTGGAGCAAGATTTATTCAACCAAGGGGTAAGACCAGCGATCAACGTGGGTATTTCGGTATCTCGTGTGGGTGGTAATGCGCAGATCAAATCAATGAAAAAAGTGGCAGGTACACTGAAATTGGATCAAGCCCAGTTCCGTGAATTGGAAGCTTTTGCCAAGTTCGGTTCCGATTTGGACGCCGCTACGTTGAACGTTATTGAAAAAGGACGTCGTAACGTTGAGATCTTGAAGCAGGCCCAAAACGATCCTTATACCGTTGAAAACCAAATCGCGATCATCTATGCAGGTTCTAAAAACTTGTTACGTGATGTTCCCGTAGAAAAGGTAAAGGAATTCGAAAGGGATTATTTGGAATTCTTGAACGCTAAGCACAGGGATGTATTGGATACCTTAAAGTCCGGTAAACTTACCGATGAGGTAACCGATACCTTGACTGCTGTGGCCAAAGACCTTTCTGGTAAATATAAGAGTTAAATAAGTACTGAGTACTGAGTGGCAGGTACAAAGTGTTATCCTCAAAATAACACTTTGTACCGCTTACTAAATACTGAATCAAATGGCGAACTTAAAGGAAATACGAAACAGAATAGCATCGGTATCATCGACCATGCAGATTACCAGTGCCATGAAAATGGTATCGGCTGCAAAGTTGAAGAAAGCACAAGACGCCATTACTGCAATGCGACCTTATGCCGATAAGCTTACCGAGTTGTTACAAGGTCTAAGTGCAAGTTTAGATGCCGATTCTGGTAGTAAATATGCCGATAATAGAGAGGTGAAGAAAGTTTTGGTAGTAGCTATTACTTCCAATAGGGGCTTGGCCGGTGCCTTTAACTCTAATATCTTAAAACAGTGTACGGTTTTGATTAACGAAACCTATGCCGGTAAAGAGGTTGATTTTGTTGCCATTGGTAAGAAGGCCAACGATTTCCTGACCAAAAGATCTAAAGTAATTGCCAATCATAGTAGCCTTTACGAAGATTTGACATTCGATAAGGTATCGGTTATTGCCGAAGATTTAATGGAGCAATTCACTTCAGGTAATTATGATCGTATCGATATCGTATATAACAAATTCAAGAATGCCGCTACGCAGATTGTAATGACCGAGCAGTTTTTGCCGATCGTTCCTATGGCCGGTGCGGAAAACTTGAGCACCGACTACGTTTTTGAGCCATCAAAAATGGAAATCGTAGAGCAGTTGATACCTAAGTCGTTAAAGACACAATTGTACAAAGGTATTCGTGATTCCTTTGCCAGTGAGCACGGGGCCCGAATGACAGCAATGCACAAGGCTACCGATAACGCTACGGAATTGAGGGACCAATTGAAATTAACTTATAATAAGGCTAGACAGGCTGCCATTACCAACGAGATCTTAGAGATCGTAGGTGGTGCGGAAGCCTTGAACAATTAGGCTTAACCATTGCTTTGACCTCGTCGGAGTAAATGATAGATATAAGAAGAACCCCCACAGTCATGTGGGGGTTCTTTTTTTATATGGGGCCGTAGCGAACTCGCCACGTGAAACTGCGGTGTCGTTCGTTACGGTTTAGAGCCCTGTAATATTTCATCTAATATCTATTTTAAAGACCAAACGGGTTCTTTTTTCATTGCATGGGGCTTGGTTGTGCAGAGCTCGTTAAAGGGCGGGATACGGCCCCCTTTTGGTTTATTTCGCCTCCCTTTCAACCAAAAAAAGCCGCCGTTGTTAAAAAGAAATCCATCCGTGTTTAACTTCACTTTGCTAGATGCCTTTAAATAGGTACTTTTGGATATAAATGCAGCTCTATTGAATCCGCTTAAAAAATTGTTCAAGCAAACGGCTATCTACGGTCTGGCCACTGTATTGCCCAGAATGATTTCCTTCTTTTTGGTCAGGGTGCATACCGATGCCATGCCCCCGGAAATATATGGCGAGCTAGCAGTGATTTTTGCCTATTTCGCCATGTTCAATGTGGTCTTGGCCTATGGAATGGAAACGGCGTTTTTTAGGTTTTACAGCAAATCGGACGATAAAGAGACGGTAATTTCTACCTCCTTGATTTCTATTTTGGCCTCCACTATGCTCTTTATGGTGGTTTCCCTGATTTTTCAAGACGGAATGGCCCGGCTTTTGAGCATAGATCCAAAGTACATTAAGTACGTGGTGTTCATCCTTTCTTTAGATGCCTTGGTCATTATACCCTTTGCGTGGTTGAGGGCCAATGAAAGGCCGTTAAGGTATGCCGTGGTCAAGATTTTGAACGTGGTCATCAATTTTGGGCTCAATGTGTTCTTCTTACTGCTGTTACCGGGTATTGCCGCAAGTAATCCAGATGGACTTCTAGCCGCCTTGTACAGGCCCAATTTTCAAATTTCGTATATCATCATAGCCAACCTTTGCGCCAGTGGCGTTACGCTCTTATTGATGCTGAAACCCTATTTGATCAGTCGCTATACTTTTGATGACAAGCTTTGGAAGCAAATGATGAAATATGCGATTCCCGTACTGATTGCGGGCGTGGCCTTCACCATTAACGAAGTTTTTGATAGGGTAATGCTCGAAGCGCTCTTGCCTGAGGAAATTGCCAATAAAGAGGTGGGCATGTACAACGCCTGTGTAAAGCTAGCCTTGTTCATGACCTTGTTTTCTACTGCCTTCCGTATGGGGATAGAGCCGTTCTTTTTTAGTCATGCGGGTACGGCAAACCCGCAAAAGGCCTATGCGCAGATCACCAATTATTTTGTGGTATTGGGTAGTGTGATCTTATTGGGGGTCGTCGTTTTCGCCGATGTACTCAAGGTGCTTTTTGTTAAAAACCCGGCGTATTGGGAAGCCATGTCCGTCGTGCCTATCATACTTTTGGCCAGTTTCTTTCTTGGAATCTACCACAACCTATCGGTTTGGTACAAGGTGACCGATAAAACACGCTACGGAGCGTTTATTTCTGTTTTCGGGGCACTTATAACCATCGTCGTAAACTATATTTTTATCCCTTATATCGGTTATATGGCCAGTGCCATTGCAACGCTCATGGCCTATGGTAGTATGATGGTGCTATCGTACTATTTGGGAAAATCGCGCTATCCGGTGCCGTACAATTTTAGAAAAATTGTTTTCTATCTGGGGGTTTCCATTCTCTTTTCTATACTGTCCTTTTATATTTTCGATAGGAACTTAATTGTGGGGAGTATCTTATTTTTGTTGTTCCTGGGGTTGGTGTATAAGCTTGAAAAGGATACATTGACACAGATTTTCCTTAGACAGAAGAATTAAATCTGCCTTCAGGCATCGGACGTAGATGGCAATGGGCGGATAAGACCAATAGTTGACATTCAAAAACAGAGTATGCAAATAAAGATCATCAACAAATCGCAGCACGAACTTCCCCATTACGAAACGGGAGCATCTGCGGGAATGGACCTAAGAGCCAATATTTCCGAATCGGTAACGTTACAACCTCTAGGGCGCGCCATTATTAAAACGGGACTATTTATAGAGCTTCCGGTCGGTTTTGAGGCCCAAGTGAGGCCAAGGAGTGGCTTGGCCGCTAAAAAAGGAATTACCGTATTGAATGCCCCGGGCACGGTAGATGCCGACTATCGTGGTGAAATTGGTGTGATCTTGGTCAACCTTTCCAACGAAAGTTTTACCGTGGAAAATGGTGAACGTATTGCGCAATTGGTAATTGCCAAACACGAACGTGCGGAATGGGAGGAAGTAAAAGAATTATCGGAAACCGCCAGAGGTGAGGGTGGATTCGGAAGTACCGGTGTTAAATAGGCAAGGGCTAACATAGTATTTACCTTGGGTATCAAATGAAAACGAGACAGCTTATATTGCTATTTGTAGGGGGATTTTTTTGGGTCTCCCTATTGGCGTATGCCCAAGAAACGCCCGCTATAGATGAAAACCAGAGTGCCGAAGTTTTTTTGGAGGATTATTCGGACGACTTTCAAGAGAAATTTTTTGAAGCCCTGAAGCAAAAGGGTATCGAGAACTATGATAGGGCCATTAATCTCATGCTCGAGTGCAAACAGCTCGACGCCGAAAACGATGTGGTAGACCATGAGCTCGCAAAGCTCTATTTAAAGGAAAAACAATATCCTGTGGCCGAAGAGTATGCCTTGGCCGCACTTTTGGCCCGGCCCGACAATCCTTGGTATGTCGATACTTACGTTGATATCGCGTTGAAGCAGCAAAAATCCGTAGATTCCTCAAGGGAGCAATTGCCTTTTGACAATGTAAAATTTAAGGAAAACCTCGCCCTGATTTTCTTCAGGAAGGGAAGGGCCAAGGAGGCACAGTCCGTTTTAAAGGAAACACCTAAGTCTAGTTTTACCCAACAGCTTTCCATAAAAGTGGCCGATTTAATCGAGGCACAGGAAGCCGCGGCCAGCAAAAGTTCCTTTACCTTCTCCAATGACGGCGGTTCTGAATCGGGGTCTTTTGAGCAATATAGAAGCCGTATTCAAGGAATGCTTCAAACCAAGAATTACCTCGCCTTAGACCGGGTTGCGGCCGAAGCCTTGGAAAGTTATCCTTCGCAACCTTATTTTTATTACGCCCAAGGACTTGCCCTGAACAGGAAAGGAAGGGCACGCGAAGCCATTGAAACGCTTGAAACGGGACTTGATTACTTGGTGGGCGATATCTCCCTGGCCAATAAATTTTATCAAGAGCTGTCCGATGCTTATAATTCCATTAACAATTCAGTCAAGGCAAATATGTATCTTCGTAAGATAAAATCCGGGTTTTAAACTGTTACAAAAATTATGGCCTTACCATTGCGAATTGTCTTGCGCTTGATGGCGCTTGTTGTACTATCCCTTTCTCTTTCCTGTAAGTCGAACAAGGTTTTGGCAGACGGAAAGGTCGATGGCAATCTTTCGGCGAAGGCCATAGTTAAAAACCATTATGCCAATACTACCGATTTCAATACCTTGAGCGGTAAAATGCGTATTGATTATTCCGACGGTGAATCGACACAAGGGGTTTCGGTTAGCTTGCGTATGGAAAAGGACAAGGCCATTTGGATGAGTGCCCCCTTGGGCATGGTCAAGGCTTATATTACCCCGGGAAGGGTTACTTTCTACAACAAACTGCAGAACGAGTATTTTGATGGTGATTTTGCTTATTTGAGCAAGTTCTTAGGTACTGAACTCGATTTTGAGCAGGTGCAGAACCTTCTAATGGGCCAGGCCCTTTTTAACCTTAAGGAAGCAAAGTACGATGCTACCGTGGTTAATGGTGATTATCAGTTGAAGCCTAAAAAAGCCATGGAATTGTTCAAGGTCGTTTTTCAGATAGAACCGAAAAACTTTAAGATGGCCTCACAACAGCTCTCGCAACCCTTAAAGAAAAGATTGCTGCAGGTCAACTATACCGATTATCAAAAAATAGGAAAATATATTCTTCCCCAACGTATTGCCGTTGCGGCCATAGAGGGTGCCGACCGAAATACGGTAGATATCGAATATCGCAATATTGAATTTGACCAACCCATGAACTTTCCATATAAAATACCGAAAGGTTTTAAAGAAATCACACTAACTGACGATGCGCGGTAATAAGTACTTTCTTGTTATTTTTCTTGGTTTCTGTTTATTTGGATGGAGCACGCTTTGTGCCCAAAGCGAAGAGCAGGAAGCCCTAGAGGCTAAACGCGAACAGTTGCAAAAGGAAATAGAGCAGATCAATTACTTGCTTTTTGATCAAAAGAAGAAAAAAGGCAATGTTCTCGATCAAATGGAAGCCCTTGACAATAAGATAAAGGTGCGCCAAAAGCTTATCGATGTTACCAATCAACAATCGAATTTGCTGAACAAGAAAATCAATGATAATATTCGTGTCATTACCAAATTGAGGGAAGAATTGGAAGCGCTCAAGGATGATTACGCCATGATGATACAAAAGGGGTATCAGAGTAAGATCCAGCAGAGTAAATTAATGTTCCTTCTTTCCTCCGAAAATTTTTATCAAGCCTTTAAGCGGATGCAGTATATCAAGCAATATACCGAGTTTAGGCGTAAACAGGGGGAGAAAATTGTGGTCAAGACCGAAGAGTTGGGCAAGCTTAATGCGGGACTTACCATACAACGAAAAGAAAAGGAACGTTTGGTGGCCGAGAACTTGAAGGCAAAGAAGGCCATGACTACCGAAAAAAAGGCCCACCAAGAACTTTTGGGGTCTATTCGTAAGAGTGAGACCAAATATGCGGCCCAAATACGCGATAAACAAAATCAAGCCAAGCAAATCGATCGTCAAATCGAACGTTTGATCCGTGAGGCCATCGCCGCGTCGAACAAAGACAGCGGAAAGAAAAGTGATGATCCGAGTAAATTCTTATTGACGCCGGAGGCCGCTATTGTTGCCAATAGTTTTACCGCCAATAAGGGCCGTTTGATATGGCCGGTGGAGAAAGGGTTTAAGAGCCAAGGTTTCGGTGTTTATGCCGATGCCATTTACCCGGGAATAAAACACCAGAGTAACGGGGTCATCATAACTACCGACCAAGGGGCGAAGGCGAGGGCTATTTTTAGGGGAGAGGTTATAGCCATTCTGTCTATACCGGGGGGGAATAAGGCCGTGCAATTGAAGCATGGTAACTTTATCAGTACCTATTATAACCTTTCCAAACTCTATGTTAAGAAGGGAGATCGCGTTGAAGCCAAAACCGAATTGGGCGAGATTTATACCAATCGGTCTAACGGACAGACCAAATTAAAGTTTTACTTACACCAGAACACTTCCAAGCTCAATCCAGAGGAGTGGGTGTATCAATTATAGGAATGATATGAAGAAGATAACAGACTTACAGGGCACATTTGCATTAAACAATGGGGTAGAAATCCCTTATTTAGGCTTGGGAACGTATTTGGCCGATAATGACCAAGATGTGGTTGATGCGGTTAAAACGGCTTTGAACCTGGGTTATAGACATATTGATACTGCCGCAATATATAAAAATGAAGAGGGGGTTGGCAAGGGAATTCGGCAAAGTAATGTCGCGCGCGAAGAGGTGTTCCTGGTGTCTAAGGTATGGAATGCCGATCAGGGCTATGAAAGCACTTTAAAGGCTTTTGAAGCGAGTTTGGAGCGTCTGGGGGTAGAATACCTCGATTTGTATCTAATTCATTGGCCAGTGGCCGGAAAATACAAGGATACTTGGCGTGCCATGGAGAAGTTGTACCGCGAAAAGCGTATTCGGGCGATCGGTGTGAGCAACTTTTTACGACATCACCTAGAAGACTTGCTTGAAACGGCCGAAATTGTCCCAATGGTCAATCAAATGGAATTCCATCCATATTTGGTGCAACAAGACCTGATCGATTTTTGCAATGACAAGGGTGTTCAGTACGAATCTTGGTCGCCTTTTATGCACGGAAAGGTCTTTGATGCAAAGTCCGATGTCTTTGATGGGCTGACCGGCAAATACAATAAATCCATTGCACAGATTATTTTGCGCTACAATCTACAGAAGGGCATAGTGGCCATTCCGAAATCGATACATGAAAATAGGATCAAGTCCAATGCCGATATTTTCGACTTTGAACTTACTCATTCGGATATCAACTATCTAGATAGTCTCGATAAAGGTGAGCACACCGGACCCGATCCCGACAATTTCGATTTTTAAAGAAGGGTTATTCCATGAACAATGCCTTTAGTTCGGTGGCATCGTGAGGTTTCATTTTTCCGGCCAAGACAAGGCTTAATTGCTTTCTGCGCAAAGCGCCATCGTAGCGTTCTTGCTCGAGCTGGGTCTCGGGTTGTAAAGGGGGCACTACCGTAGGCCTTCCGGTATCGTCAACGGCTACAAAGGTGTATATGGCTTCGTTTGCCTTTGATTTTTCACCTGTAAAACGATCTTCCATCCACACATCGATATAAACCTCCATAGAGGTCTTAAAAGCCCGTGAAACTGCTGCTTCTACCGTGAGAACGCTTCCTACGGGCACGGATTGGTTAAAGGCTACATGGTTCACCGAAGCGGTAACCGTAATACGACGGCTATGGCGACGAGCGGCTATACTTGCGGCACGGTCCATTCGGGCCAATAATTCGCCTCCAAAGAGATTGTTAAGGGGGTTGGTCTCACTGGGGAGTACCATATCGGTCAGTATCGTTCTAGAATCGCTGGGATTTTTAGCCTGCATAAATCAATTTTTTGTCAAAGATACTTTTTTTAATGGGCTCCATAGCAGAACCTTTTCGCCTTGGGCAAGTTGAAAAAAAGATGGACTATTGAACGTTTTAGGCGTAAAACCGTAAGTCTAAAGGAATGTTAGTGGCTTGATTTTAACCAAGCATCCTTTTGGGTAAGCTTGATTTCACGAAGGGCCATTAACGCTTTGTTCGGGTCGGTAAAGCTGTCGTAGGCCACCAAGTACAGGCCGAACGGATTCGTTCCTATATAAGATGGATTGTATCCCTTCTGCTTTAATTCCTCTATTTTTCTGTCGGCGTTGGTACGGTATCGGAATGCCCCGGCAATAATGTGGTGCATGCGTTTCTCCGCTTTATCGGCCGCTTCTTTTTTGGAAGTTTTAAGCGTAATCGTGGGTAGTTCTAATGGTTGTGCATCAAAGAATGTGGCTTCTTGAATGCGTTTTGAAACCTGTTCTTGGGCTTCTTCGCGAGCTAACTGTTGGTTGTTCGCGTTAGATTTGTAAAACTGAAATCCTGTAACGCCCAATGTTAAGGCAATCAAAGCGACCGCAGCATACTTTAAGTACGGGCGAAGGGTCAGGGTTTCCCGCTTTTCCGGTGTAAATGCCAAAGGAATGCTTTCCTCCAACTGAGACACTTCTTCTTTTAAGACCTCTCGGGTTACCGGTGCGGAAACAAAAGAGGACATTCCGAAGGAAGAGGTCAGGTAGTTGACATTTCCGGAGGGTTGAAACTGTATTTTATTTTCTGAGCTGAACCAAAGGGTTCCGATATCGGCCAATTGCAATTGACCGCCTTTTTTTAATTCCGCTTTCCACTCGGTCACAATTTCGTTGACCTGCCCGAGCATTTCCTCAAAGGAAATATTTTGTGCCTCGGCAGCGTATGAAACCAAAAGGCCGTCATTAGACAATAACTGTTGGTTGAATGAAACGGTTTTTACTGGAGGGTAAAAAGTATTGGTGCTCTCATGTATGACAGCAGATTTCTGTTCGGTTAAAAAAGCACCGAAACCTGGCACAACTACACAGTTGTACCTGTACATTAACTCAGATATATAGCGTTCTAATCCCATATGACGCAAATATGGAAAAAATTATAGGGTAAGACTAGAGTCCACCTCACTTTTTATTAACATTATAATTTGTGTATTTTGTGGATAACTTTGATGCTAGTATAAATGATTACAGATGAATTGCTTGCGATTTTGCGCTTACAAAGTGTTCCGAAAATTGGAGATGTAACCATTAAAAAGCTTATTGAGCATTGTGGTAGTGCCCAAGCCGTTTTTGAGGAAAAACGACACCATCTCTTAAAGATCGATGGTATTGGCACACATATCTTAAAAGGTTTGCACGATGGGGAACATCAAGAAGCCGCAGAACGCGAATATGGTTATATCCAAAAGAACCAGATTGGTTTTTCGTATTTTAAAGATGCCGATTATCCCAGCTATCTAAAGCACTGTATCGATAGTCCGGTATTGCTTTACAAAAGAGGTAATATTAATTTGGAGGGCCGAAGGCTTATCAGTATTGTGGGCACTCGTAAGATTACAAGTTATGGCACTGCCTTCTGTGAAAAGTTTATTGAGGAAATAGCGCCCTTGAATCCCGTTATCGTAAGTGGTTTTGCTTACGGGGTGGATATTACCGCGCAAAAGGCCGCCATCAAACATGGTTTGCAAACCATAGGATGTCTGGCCCATGGCCTCAACCAAATCTATCCCGAAGCCCATAGCAAGTATGTCAGTGATGTAGAGAAGAATGGAGGGTTTTACACCGAATTTCGCAGTACGACCCGGCCCGATAGGGAGAATTTTTTAAAACGAAACCGCATTATCGCCGGTATGACGGAAGCTACGGTGGTCATTGAATCGGCCGAAAGAGGGGGGAGTTTGGTCACGGCCGATATTGCCAACAGTTATAATCGCGAGGTCTTTGCCGTACCGGGAAGGGCGCAGGACAAGTACAGTTCGGGTTGTAACAATCTTATAAAACAGCAAAAGGCACATATACTCACTTCCGCTGCCGATTTGGTATATCTCCTAGGATGGGATGTGGCCGAGAAAGAAACCAAGCCCGTTCAAAAACAGCTCTTCGTGGATCTTGAGCCTGACGAACAATCGATATATGATTATTTACAAAAGAATGGAAAGCAATTGCTCGATAGTATTGCCTTGGAATGTCGCTTACCTGTCTTTAAGGCTTCTTCTACTTTGTTGAATATGGAAATGAAGGGCGTTGTGCGTCCTTTGCCCGGAAAATTGTTCGAAGCGATTTAACAAAACCGGAAGCTGTGATGATGGGTCAACCGACCAACGAGTCTGTAAAGTTGGTGTATGCCGGTGCTGTATCGGTATAAATGACGGTTATCGATAAAAAACCTCCCCAAATCGAAAGGTTTATGAATATGGGGAAGACCGTATAAAAACAAAACCGACCTCAGGGTCGGTTTTGTTAAATTTTAGTATCCTAGTTTTTCACGTACTCTTTGAAGTACCCCATCGGCTACTTTGCCGGCTTTTTCCGCGCCGATTGCCAATGCTTCGTCTACTTCTTGGGTGTTGTTCATGTAATACTCGTATTTTTCCCGGGCATCGCCAAATTTGTTGACAATGACTTCGTAAAGCGCTTGCTTGGCATGGCCGTACCCGTAGTTCCCCGCAAGGTAGTTGGCACTCATTTCTTCAATTTGTTCTTGAGTGGCCAGTAATTTGTACAGGGCGAATACATTGTCTTTCGTTGGGTCTTTTGGGTCTTCCATGGGGGTGCTGTCGGTCTGTATGCCCATGATCTGTTTCCTCAGCTTTTTATCGGTCTGGAAAAGGTTGATCAAGTTGCCCCTGCTCTTGCTCATTTTTTCTCCGTCGGTTCCAGGAACGTACATGGTGGTCTCTTGTACCTTTCCTTCAGGAAGTACGAAGGTTTCTCCCAATTGGGCATGAAAACGCGAAGCCACGTCGCGGGTAATTTCAATATGCTGCATTTGGTCTTTTCCTACCGGAACGATATTGGCATCGTACAGAAGAATATCGGCGGCCATCAACATCGGATAGGTAAAGAGTCCGGCATTGACATCCTCTAGGCGGTCCGCCTTGTCTTTGAACGAATGTGCCAAGGTCAATCGTTGATATGGAAAGAAACAGCTTAGGTACCAAGAGAGCTCGGTGGTCTGTGGGACATCGCTCTGACGGTAAAAAACGGTCTTTTCAATATCCAGTCCGAAAGCCAGCCAAGTAGAAGCTATGGCATAGGTGTTTTTTCGAAGTTCTTCCGCATTTTTGATCTGTGTGAGCGAATGTAGGTCCGCAATGAACAAAAACGATTCGTTCTTTGGGTCCTGCGCCATGTCTATTGCGGGCATAATAGCGCCCAAAATGTTTCCTAGGTGCGGAATGCCCGTACTCTGTATTCCTGTTAAGATTCTAGCCATTTGTCGATTTTCAAAGGAGCACAAAGATAAAAGAAATCGATTATACCTGATAAAATTGTTACTTTTGATTTTATGCCCAGATTAGTTAAAAAAATTGGCTACACCTTGTACCGTATTTGGTTCTATATTTTGGTAGCCCTACCCATCTTCTTGTTTTTTCCTTTTTTATTGTTGACCACCTTGTCGCAAAAATGGTATCCGTACTTTTTTTGGTTGGCCAGAAACCTGTGGGCCTTGCCCATTTTGTACGGTATGGGTTGCCCGCCAAAAGTATATTGGGATGAAAGATTGGAGCGGGGAAAGAGTTATATGCTCGTTGCCAACCATACCAGTATGTTAGATATTATGCTGATGCTTTACATCAGTAAAAACCCTTTTGTTTTTGTGGGGAAGAAAGAGCTGGCGAAAATTCCAGTTTTCGGGTTTTTCTATAAGCGGGTCTGTATTATGGTAGATCGGGGCGATGCGAGGAGCAGAACCGCCGTTTATCGACGGGCACAAAAGAGGTTGAACCAAGGCTTGAGCATCTGTATTTTTCCTGAAGGGGGAGTGCCCGATGATGAAAGTGTCCTATTGGACAACTTTAAGGATGGGGCCTTTAAAATGGCCATAGCCCATACGATTCCTGTCGTTCCGATGACCTTCTACGATAACAAAAAGCGATTTTCTTTCTCTTTTTTCAGTGGAGGACCGGGAAGAATCCGTGCCAAAGTGCACTCATTTTACAAAACCGAGAACCTTTCCGAAGACGACAAGGCGGGCCTAAGGGAGAAAGTACGAACGGTTATCTTGAAAGAACTGCAAACAAGATAACCGTTAAGCCTGTAATATCGCCCCTCTTGCCTTTAATATAGGATATAGAGCAATGAGAGTGCCGAAATGAAGACCCAGAGTAATACGGCCAAGACCATAGGCCTTGTTCCCATGGCGCGTAAATCTTCAATAGAAAGGGTAGAGCCTACTAAAAACAGGGTTAGTATCAAAAGTTTTTTGGAAATGGAGACGATGGTCAAACTTGCCATGGCCGGAATAAGCTGATAACTGTTTACGATTATAGCCCCTATAAAAAGCAAGATGAAGTAAGGCATTTTTACTTTTTCACCCTTGGTCTTAAAAACGAGCATAGACAATATGGATAAAGGTACGATCCAGAGCATACGGGAGAGCTTAACGGTTGTGGCGGTCCGCAATGCCTCGTCACCGTAGCCTATGGAAGCACCGATAACCGAACTCGTATCGTGAATGGCTACGGCACACCATAGTCCGAATTGATGTTGGCTCAGGTGAAGATAGTGGCCTATGGCCGGAAAGACGAAAAGGGCTATGGAGTTAAGTAGGAATACAACGGCCAATGCAATGCTAATGGCCTTGCTTTTGGCATTGATCACCGGTGAGATGGCCGCAATGGCGCTACCACCGCAAACTGAGGTTCCTGATGTGATAAGGTGGCCTAATTTTTTGTCTAGTTTTAGTGCTTTCGTCAGCAGGAAGCCGAGGCCTACCGTCAAGGTGATCGATAAAAAAGTCAGCATAAAACCTTCCTTGCCCGTTTCTAGGGTCTCTTTGATGAACATGCCAAAACCGAGCCCAACTACCGAAACCTTGAGAAACGAGTGAATGGCCTTGTGGCAGTATGCCTTGAATGGATTGTTGAAAAACAGGGTAAACCCGAAACCGAGCAGTAGGGCGGTTGGACTATTGACCCACCCACTAAAAACGATAAGGGCCATTAGGAGAAACGTAATTTTCGCGATTCTATCTTTCATATCATTTTTCTTTTACGATACAAAAGTAGGGTCGGCAAATTACTTTTAAGCAATTTAAAATACTATATGAAATAACTAAAAGTTATAATTGCTTCGGGCGAACTTTTCAAAATAGTCCATTACCTGAGACTGGTAACCGGTTCTGGAAACAAAGTAGAACCAGCGTTCTATAGTAAGGTTTTTAATATCTATGATCTTGAGTTTGTTGGTGACCAGGTCTTCGTGAATGGCGCTAATGGAAAGCAAGGCGAAGGCATCGGAGTTGTTGAGGTAGTTTTTTATGGCTTCCGTGCTGTTCAGGGTCACTACATTGTTCAGTTTTTTGATATAGACCGACTTTAAGGCATCATAAATAATCTCTCGTGTTCCCGAACCCATTTCGCGTTCTATGATCGGTAGTTGTTCTAAGGTGTCTACGCTTATGGCACTTTGTTTGATGCCGTTGTTCTTGGCGTTCGTGACAAGTACGATTTCGTCTTTTATAAACTTTTTATAGTGTAGTTTACGATTGGTGTTATTTCCTTCGGTAATCCCAAAATCCAATTGTTGGTTTAAGATATATTCCTCTATTTCTTCAGAGTTGCCGCTTTTAATATCAAAATTGGTACGTGGGTGCTGTGTTCTGAATCGGGCAATTATTTTGGGAACGATATGATTGACCAAAGTAGTACTGGCGCCAAACTGGATCATTTCGGGGATGTGTTCCTTTTGATAGAGAAATTGATTCTCCATTTCCGCATGTATGTCCAATATTCTATTGGTATACAATAAAAAGGCCTTGCCTTCTTCGGTGAGTTCTATGGAATTCCGCTTGCGAAGAAAAAGGGTGGTTTTGTACTCTTCTTCAATACTGCGAATGGCTTTTGAAACCGCTGGTTGCGATATGAACAATTGTTCAGAGGCCTTTGTAAAGCTCAGATGGTTCGCTGCTGCCTTGAAAATTTGGAATTTTTGCTTCATCAGTCGTTCAAATTTTTGATGCTGTTCTAGTGCGAAAGGCTTTACGTTTCCTTCCTGTCGATGAGCGGAATTAAAACATAAAATTCAGGCCGCTGTAAACCCCTACCGAGAAGGGTCTGAAATCTCCGGAAACATTCGAAAACGTGTTCAATTGGTATTTGAAAACGGGTTCGATGTTCAATCGTATTTTGGGAGTGAATTTATAGTTTACCCCAAAACCCACATTGGTGCTGAAATTGACCGAGTTTACGTTGTTGGCTTCGCCGATTTCGGTGGTGAGGTCTCCTGAGGAAAGCGAGATTGAATTGTCGATCAAAAACAACGAACTTACACCGCCCAATAGGTTTAGTCCTAGCTTTCGGTCGATTAGGGCGTACTCTAGCTCTAAGGGCACCTCCAGATACCCGAATTGCTGCGCCATCGACCCGTTGCGTAGACCCCCGGGCTTTTCCGTGAGCCCTGGGGAAGGAGCAAAGGAATTGTCGGAAACCTCATAATTTTTAATGTTGGCAGTCTCGCTTTGTAAGACTACGTTTTTCGAAGTGCCGGAATATGATATGTTTTTCAATAAGTCTGAGGCGACGGCCTGTAGGGTGCCGGAAAATTCCACGCCTTGGGTGTCGTAACCGTAATCGACCTTGTTGACGCCGGAACGGACCCTTAGCTTGTCGTTGACGGCATAGGCTATTGAGAGGCCGTAGCTCATATTGGTGCTGCCCGATTTTGAATTGGAGCTGAAAATGGCGTTTACGGGTGATCCGTTGCCTAAGGCGTCATAGTACACTGGGGCTATATTCGGCCCAAGGGACCAGCGGCTTTCCCCGTCGTTGTTTGCAATTTCCTCTTCAGGGTCGATTTCATCAAAAATGGACTTCTTTTCAGTAATGTCTTCTTGATTTTCGGGGATGTTTGGCGATTCGTCTTCGATAGCATTCTGTACTATGCCTTCGGAGGGTTTAAGACCAATAGGATCTGGGTGTTTTTCTTGGTCTTGGTCGATAGGGGATGTTGCCCCTTCTTTTCCATCGTCCGAAGCATATGTATCCTGACCGGTAGAGGGGCTGCCTGCAAGGGCATTTTCCGCTTCGGGGTTTATTAGGTTATTGTCGCTAGCTTCCTTCTTGGCGTTGTAGGGCTCCTGTGTTTTGTCTTTACTTGGGTTTCCGGCCTCGGTTAGTTCCGAAGGGGCAATTCTATTGGTTTTTGAATTTTTAGAACGATTGGTATTTTCTTTGGGAAGGGTGTTTAACTTGTGTTCTACATCCTGATCATGGGCGGTGTTTTCTACGTCGCCTTCTTCCGAACCGGAATCGTTTTGTGTATGGGTTATCGCATTTTCATTGCTGATGGACGATTCCTGAAAGTCCTTGTCTTCACCTTGTTTTATTCCTTCGGTCTGTTTGTTGTCGTGGGTTTTGGTGTCGGTGATACTGCCTTCGGCATCGGTCGGGGTGGAAAAGAGGTTTATTGCCAGCACTACACCGGTTAAGATGGCTGCCGCTCCACCCAGTTTCCACCAGATGGGAATGACCCTTTTCTTCTTTTTCTTGTTCAAGGAAGCTTCGATGGTATTCCAGACTTTTTTGTCCGGCACTTCGCCGAAGTCTCGAAACTTCTCTTGGAACAGTTCGTCTATATTTTTTTTATTCATTATTCAATGCCTTAGGTACAAGGTTTTTTCTTTTGATGTAATAGTTTTTCATCGGTCAGGTGCATATTTGCAATAGCAAGGGAAGCAACATTCCAATGATGGCTTTATTTTTAGACGTGGCTATTTTTTCTCTAAGTAGGTTGCGGGCACGGGCCAGGTTACTTTTTGATGTGCCTGGCGAGGTACCTAAGAGCTCACTTATTTCTTTATGGGTATATCCGTCGAGGACATAAAGGTTAAATGTTAACCGGTATTTATCCGGCAGTTCTTGTATGTGTTTCAGCAAGGTGTCCAAGCTTAGGCTTTCATAGTCGTTTTCATCGTCCGTATCGATTTTCTCGGCGTATTCCGTCACCAAGGAAAGGGGTTCTTCTTTTCGGTATTTTTGTAAAACGGTATTTACGGTAACGCGCTTAAGCCATCCTTCAAAAGAGCCTTTATTCTTGAATTGGCCGATTTTTTCATAGATGACCATAAAACTGTCATGCAGGTTGTCTTCGGCTTCCGTACGGTTACGCGAATACTTCAGGCAGATACCGAACAATACCCGTGAATAATCACGGTACAATTGTTCCTGTGCCTGTCTGTTTCCTTTTTTACAGTTATGTATGAGTTCTTCAAGACTCAAGGTCGCATCATTTTACAAGGTGTTCTTGGGGTTATACATGCCTTTAAAACCGATTTTATGGGTTTTGTGCAAAGCACATACGGTTCCTTAGGTTAAAGATAATTAAGGTTTCTGGCTTACAGGCACTTCTATTTCTAAAAATTCAGGTTCACCTTGATCATCGTTCCCCTTGTAGAACTTAAAAACATAGGGTTTGTCATAAAGCACTTCAAATTGAAACGAATCTTGAACTTCGTCATCTACCGTATTGCATTTTTCTTTGTCTAAAATAATACCTACTGCCGAGACGGTTCTGATCTGGGTCGAATCGGTAAACGAACGGCTTACGTCAAAACGGTCGACCAAGGTACAATCGTCAGGTCTTAAGATTTTGACATCTATGCTGTATACACGCCCGAGTTCAAAAGTGTCCGGCAAGCTGGCGCCCGTTATTTCCAAGGGGGCGTACTGAAAGTTGGTCCCGTCGTCGTCAAGACTGCAGGAGGCAATCGCTAGGGTGAAAGCTATGGTAAGTAGCTTTAGATATATTCTCTTCATGTGGTTTTGATTTTTACATATAAGATGAAAAAAGGGCGCTAGGGTTGCGTAGTTTACCACATAAAGGCTGAAAAAGAATACGCCTTAAAGAAAGGGTTGACAACCATTCTTTAAGGCGTAAATTGTAAAACGGGAATAGGCTAATGGCCTAAATTATTTCTTAAGGGCATTAATAGCGGCACGAATTTTTTCATCCAGCTCTTCAAAAAGTTCGGGATTGTCGAGCAATAACGATTTAACCGCATCTCGCCCTTGTCCTAACTTGGTGTCGCCATAGCTGAACCAAGATCCGCTCTTCTTGATGATTTCATATTCAACGCCTAAGTCGATGATCTCTCCTACTTTGGAGATTCCTTCACCGTACATAATGTCGAATTCAGCAGTCCTAAATGGCGGGGCTACTTTGTTTTTGACCACTTTTACCCGTGTCTTGTTTCCTTGAACGCTGCCGTCGGTATCTTTGATTTGGGTAGACCTTCTAATGTCTAACCTAACGGAGGCATAGAATTTTAAGGCGTTACCACCGGTAGTGGTTTCTGGGTTTCCGAACATCACGCCAATTTTCTCACGCAACTGGTTGATAAAAACAACGGTACAGTTGGTCTTGCTGATCGAACCGGTCAGTTTACGCAAGGCCTGTGACATCAATCTTGCATGGAGCCCCATTTTAGAGTCTCCCATTTCTCCCTCGATTTCACTTTTTGGAGTCAATGCGGCAACGGAATCCACGATTACGATATCGATGGCACCTGAACGGATAAGGTTATCGGCAATCTCTAAGGCCTGCTCCCCGTTATCGGGTTGCGATATAATCAAGTTGTCTATGTCGACACCTAATTTCTGTGCGTAGAAACGGTCAAAGGCATGTTCCGCATCGATAAAGGCGGCAATACCACCGTTTTTTTGTGCTTCGGCAATGGCATGAAGGGTTAAGGTCGTTTTACCTGAAGATTCAGGACCATATATTTCAATGACCCTTCCGCGTGGGTATCCGCCAACGCCGAGAGCTATATCTAGACCTAATGAGCCTGAAGGAATGACTTCTACATCTGCCACCACACTATCGCCCATTTTCATTACGGCACCTTTACCGTAAGTCTTGTCCAATTTATCTAAGGTTAATTTAAGGGCTTTTAGTTTTGCTTCTTTTTCCGCGCTCATATTTTCTTTTTTTAAGGGATGCTAAATTAGCATTTCTTTTATCATAATGCCAGTTAAAGCCTGCATTTTATAAAAAGAAAAATTAACTCGCAAGGCTTTTTTTGACGAAGTGAAAGTTTGAAAATTTTTATTGAAATCGTGTAAGTTTGAATAGGTTATGCCGACTAAGCCTATGCGATAAAGATTTATGGTACTTGGTGTTACGCAACCGAAAAGCTGTTTTTGCATCTATTGTATGAAATAGTGTCTATGGTCATAACCAAGTACGTATACTTGATAGACTTCTCTAGTTTAAGTGTTGAGGAGTGTTGGTGGTCATTTCCTTTTTTGTACTTGAAAAGATGCTATGAAAAAGAAAAAAAATGGAGTGGCCAATAAAGAGCCTTGATATCACATCAGGGCTCTTTTTTATTTGTGATGTTACCATGCCGACTTAATCCGGGCGTATGGGGTCATAACAACGTGACATTATTTCTTATCTTTGCCGCCTTAGAAAATCTTTATAAACTTAAAACATTAGTATAGAATGCAACTGTACAATAATTTAAGTGCAAAAGAAAGAGCGGCCCTTATTAAGGAAGCCGGACAAGAGCGCTTGACGATCTCTTTCTACAAATATGCACAAATCGGCAACCCACAACTCTTTAGGAACCATCTCTTTATACACTGGAACGAACTTGAGGTTCTAGGGCGTATTTACGTAGCCCACGAAGGTATAAATGCCCAATTATCGGTTCCTGCCGAGAATTTCGAGGCTTTTAAAAAGCACTTGGATAGCATAACGTTTTTAGAGAACGTAAGGCTTAATATCGCCATTGAACAAGACAACCTTTCGTTTTTAAAACTGAAGATTAAGGTTAGAAAGAAAATCCTAGCCGATGGCTTGAACGACAGTACCTTTGATGTGACCAACAAAGGGGTTCACGTAGGTGCCGAAAAGTTCAATGAACTTATTGAGGACCCCAACACCATTTTGGTCGATATGCGAAACCACTACGAAAGCGAGATAGGCCACTTTAAGAATGCCATAACTCCTGACGTCGATACGTTTCGTGACTCTTTGGATATTATAGAAAAAGACCTGGCCGATTATAAGGAAGACAAAAAGCTGGTCATGTACTGCACAGGCGGTATACGATGTGAAAAGGCGAGTGCCTATTACAAGCACAAAGGTTTTAAGCAGGTCTATCAGCTGGAGGGCGGTATTATCGACTATGCCCGACAGGTTGAAGAGAAAAAACTCGAAAATAAGTTCTTGGGAAAAAATTTCGTTTTTGACCATCGACGTAGTGAACGCATTACCGATGATGTAATTGCAAATTGCCACCAATGCGGAAAACCTTGCGATACCCATGTAAACTGTGCCAACGAAGCCTGCCACCTCTTATTTATACAATGCGAGGAATGTGCCAAAAAGATGGATGATTGTTGTTCCGATAAGTGTAAAGAAATACACGCATTGCCTTACGAAGAACAGAAAAAGCTGCGTAAGGGTAAGGGAGCTAGCAATAAAATCTTTAAAAAAGGCCGTTCAGAGGTGTTGAAGTTTAAGCGTTAAAGGCTCACTTTACATTTTTTTGTCACCATAGATCAAATGTGCGATAAGGCTAAGTATCGAAAGGCTAAGGCCTAGCACCGATACTCCTATCCATTGGTAATGTTGCCATGCATAGGCTCCTAGGGTAGTGCCCAAGGCACCTCCAAGAAAAAAAATGACCATATAAATAGTATTGATCCGGTTTCGGGCACTTTCGTTTCTAGAGAATATAATGTTCTGATTGGCAATGTGAAGCGATTGTTGCCCGAGGTCGACAAATACGACCCCGAGAACGATTCCTATGATCGAATGTGCCGAAATCATAAAAATCGACCAAGAAAGGATCAAGATTACGGTAGAAGTTATAATGATGAGGTTCTTGCTTATCCTATCGCTTAATTTGCCGACGATACTGGCTGCCAAGGCCCCAACTACCCCAATGAGTCCGAAAGTTCCGGTGATACCACTGCCATAACCGAAGTTGTCTTCCATCAAAAAGACCAAGGTGGTCCAAAAAGCACTTAGTCCGGCAAATGAGAGTCCGCCTCGCACTGCGGCTAGTCGCAACGGGGGTTCCGACTTGAAATAGTGTAGGAGGGATGTCATAAGGTCGGCATAATTGCCCTTGTAGATCGGTTCTATTTTCGGAAGTTTAAATTTGAGGACGATAAAAAGAATGAGCATGATAAGGGTCGCCACAAAATACATACTGCGCCATCCGAACTGTTCCCCTACAAAACCACTTATGGTACGGCTTCCCAAAATACCTATGAGCAAACCGCTCATAACGATGCCAATGGCCCGCCCCCTGTTTTCGGCATTCGATAATTGGGCGGCCATAGGTACGAATAATTGGGGCAGGGCAGAAGTGCATCCTATAAAGAAACTGGCAATGACCAGAAACCATAGTGAGGGGGCAAAGCCTGCGGCCACAAGGGAGAGCAGCATTAAAATAAAATCCAATTTCAAGATTTTATGGTTGTTTACCATGTCACCAAGCGGAACTACGAAAAGTAAACCGAAGGCATAGCCCAACTGGGTAGCTAGGGCCACATTGCTCACCGCCGATTCGCTTACCTCAAAACTCATGGAAATCAAGTGTAACAAAGGTTGGTTGTAGTAGAGGTTGGCAGCAACCAGGCCTGCCGAGATACTCATGAGGTAGAGAACCGCGTTACTTAGTGTTCTGGGTTTTTCCATAAAGACCGTCTCCCTGTTTTTTAAACATATGCATATGTCGTGCAAAGAAACGAAGAAGCCGTGTAAGTTGAGATAACTTTCGTTCACATTAAAAAATTAGTACCTTTACATATAAAATTAGTACGAACCCTATTTGGCCGTAAACCCCCGTTTGGGCCAAACCAAGATATAATATATGGGCTGTAGCAGTTGTTCGACCGGTAAGGACGGACAACCTCGTGGTTGCAAGAACAACGGAACTTGTGGTACCGATGGTTGTAATAAATTAACGGTCTTTGATTGGCTTTCCAACATGTCGCTTCCCAATGGGGAAAAGCCGTTCGATTGCGTCGAAGTTCGATTTAAGAACAGTAGAAAAGAATTCTTCAGAAACACGGAAAACCTTACGCTTTCCATTGGTGATATTGTGGCAACACAGGCGTCATCGGGCCACGATGTGGGCATGGTAACCTTAACGGGCGAGCTCGTCAAGGTGCAAATGAAGCGCAAAAAGGTAGACTATAAAGATAAAGACCTGCCTAAGATACACCGAAAGGCTACGCAGAACGATATCGATAAATGGCAAAAATGCCGTGACCGCGAAGAGGAAATAAAAAAACGTGCTCGAGAAATAGCTATCATCCTAAAGCTTCAAATGAAGATCTCCGATGTAGAATTTCAAGGTGATGGTTCAAAGGCCACGTTTTATTATACGGCCGAAGATCGGGTCGACTTTAGACAGTTGATCAAAGATATGGCCAAAGCCTTCGGTATTAGGATCGAGATGCGCCAAATCGGATACCGCCAAGAGGCCCAACGTTTGGGCGGAATCGGTTCGTGCGGGCGTGAACTCTGTTGTTCTACATGGTTGACCGATTTTAGGTCGGTCAGTACTTCCGCTGCACGGTATCAACAACTGTCATTGAATCCCCAAAAATTGGCAGGACAATGCGGAAAGCTCAAATGTTGCCTGAACTATGAGCTTGATATGTACTTGGAGGCCTTAAAAGATTTTCCTTCACAAGACACCAAACTATTTACCGAAAAAGGACTCGCCTTCTGTCAAAAGACCGATATTTTCAAGGGAATGTTGTGGTTTTCATACAAGGAAGACCCTTCCAATTGGCATACCCTGACCAAGGAACAAGTGCAGGAAATTCTGGAAAAAAACAAAAAGAAAGAAAAAGTTGCCAGTCTAGAGGAATATACGGTAGATAATTTCGTTAAGGAAGAAAAGGTGTTTGAGAACGTGGTGGGCCAAGATAGCCTTACCCGTTTCGATAAGCCGAAAAGACCTAGGAACAGAAACCGTAAGAGAAACAAGGCGAAGAGCAATAGTGGGAAGAACAATAACAACAATAGCGGAAACAACGCGAACCCCCAAAAGAAAAGAGGTCGTAGAAACAACAATCAAAAAAGGCAGCAAAAAAATGGCTAGGGTCTTGCTAGCTTTGGCCCTTGCCGTAGGGCTCGTTTCGTGTAACGATAATTTGGTGAAATCTGAATTTCAGGCCACAAAAGGCGGCGTCTGGAACAAAACCGACAGCATTCACTTTTCATTCTCTGAAATCGATACCATGCAAAGGCACAATATGTTCATTACGGTCCGTAACGATGCCACTTTTCCATACAATAACCTATTCTTGATTACCGAACTTGAATTTCCTTCGGGAGAAACCGTTAAAGATACGTTGGAGTACGAAATGGCCTTGCCCGATGGTTCGTGGTTGGGTAAAGGGTACGGAAGTATCAAAGAAAATAAATTATGGTACAAAGAAAACATCGTTTTTCCCTCTTCGGGCGTATATAATCTACGCGTTTGGCACGCCATGCGCAAAAATGGAAGCGTAAACGGTATTGAAGATTTGAAAGGAATCACCGATGTTGGATTTGAAATAGAAAAAAGTAACGAATAACTTATGTCCAAAGTTGTTAAAAAGAAAAAGCCTGCCGGGTATTTTAAATATATCAAATGGTTCTGGATCCTGTTTGTTTCAGGTATTCTATTGGTTGCATTAATATTTTTGTCGGCTTCATGGGGCCTTTTGGGCGACATGCCCGAATATGAATATCTCGAAAATCCCCAGACCAATCTGGCTACCGAGATTATTTCTTCAGACGGAAAAACATTGGGCAAGTTCTATTTAGACGATAACAGAACCCCGGTGCCTTATGACAGTCTTCCACAAAACTTGGTAGATGCCCTGGTAGCTACCGAAGATGCCCGCTTTTTTGACCACTCGGGAATCGATGCCCGAGGAACCCTAAGGGCCTTTGTCTATTTAGGAAAAAAAGGGGGGGCTAGTACCATTACCCAACAATTGGCACGACAGCTTTTTGTGGGGGTCAGGTCAAAGAACAAGTTTGAGACCATAAAGCAGAAAGTGATGGAATGGGTCTTGGCCACTCGATTGGAAAGGCAGTACACCAAGCAAGAGATTATTGCTATGTACTTGAACCAGTACGACTTTTTGAATAATGCCGATGGTATTCGATCAGCGGCGAAAATATACTTTGGTAAAGAACCACAAGAGCTAAAGGTCGAAGAATCTGCCGTTTTGGTCGGAATGCTTAAAAACTCCTCATACTTCAACCCTATAAGAAGGGAAGAATTGGTGGCCAACCGCAGAAATACAGTGCTAGGCCAAATGGCGAAGTACGGTTATATCACTGAAAAGGAAAAAGATTCGTTACAGGCCCTGAAAATGGATATCAACTTTAATCCAGAATCGCATAAGGAAGGCCTGGCTACTTATTTTAGAATGTACCTCCAAAGATTTATGAACGATTGGATTTCCAAAAACCCTAAGCCAGCTATGGAAGGTGGCAGGGATAAGTGGAATCTATTTTTAGATGGACTTAAAATCTATACGACCATAGACTCACGTATGCAGGCGAATGCCGAAGATGCCGTACGGAAGCATATGGCCAATCTTCAAAATGAATTCTCTCGCCAAAACACACCGGATAAAAACCCGACCGCACCTTTCTTGGATTTAGATAAATCTGAAGAAAAACGTATTCTAGAGCGGGCAATGAAAAGTTCGAATCGATGGCGCAAGATGAAGGCTGAAGGGAAATCTGAAGAGGTTATCCGGGCATCGTTCACCAAAAAAACGGAGATGACCGTTTTTGACTGGAATAGCGATGGCCGTGAACGCGATACCATTATGACGCCGATAGATTCCATCAGATACTATAAAAACTTCTTAAGGGCGGCCATGATGTCTATGGAGCCACAGACCGGACATGTTAAGGCATGGGTCGGGGGTATTGACTACAGACATTTTCAGTATGACAATGTTATTCAAGGTTCGCGTCAAGCGGGATCTACCTTTAAGCCTTTTGTATATGCGGCAGCTATTGATCAGTTGCGCTTGTCTCCCTGTGATTCACTTCCCGATACGCAATATTGTATTGAGGCCAATAAGCACGGTAATCCAGACCCTTGGTGTCCTAAGAATGCCGTAGGCCAATATTCGGGTAAGATGTACACCCTTAAAGATGCATTGGCCAATTCTGTGAATACGGTTACGGCCCAGTTGATCGACAGGGTAGGGCCACGCTCGGTGGTGTCTATTGTCAAGAATTTAGGACTTACGAAGGAAATCCCCGAAGTACCCTCCATTGCACTGGGTACGGTTGAGTTTAACGTTTATGAAATGGTAGGTGCCTATGGTACTTTTGCCAATAAGGGAGTTTATGTAAAGCCTGTTATGGTAACGCGTATTGAAGATAAGAACGGTACGGTGCTTTACGAATATGTGCCCGAGACCAAGGATGTGTTGAGTAAAGACGTGGCCTACGCTATGGTAAACCTTATGGAAGGGGTTACCCAAGGAGGCTCAGGTACGCGTTTAAGACATTCAGGGGCAAAGAACTCTACGGTGTACAAAAAGGTTATCACGGGCTATCCTTACGGGTTTACAAACCCCATTGCCGGTAAAACGGGTACGACACAAAACCAAAGTGATGGTTGGTTTATGGGTATGGTACCAAACCTTGTCACCGGTGTTTGGGTCGGCGGTGAAGAGCGTTCTATACATTTTAAATCGATCGCCTATGGCCAAGGTGCCTCTATGGCGTTGCCGATTTGGGGACTGTACATGAAAAAGAATTATGAGAATAAAGACTTGGGTATCTCTGACGGAGCCTTTGAAAAACCCGAAAACCTGTCTATCAAGGTAGATTGTAGCAAGAGCTCGGGTGACAATCAACAAGATTCAGATCTAGAGGATGATTTAGACGACCTAGATTTCTAAGGTCTTACTACATAAAGGTATAACAAGAATTGCCCGTGACTTTCAATAGAAGTCACGGGCAATTTTCGTTTAAAAATTGTAACTTGACTGCAATAGAAATCTTTTATTCCTTATTATATGATCTCTAAGAAAGTAGCAAGTGTTAAAGAAGCCTTAGATGGTGTTCAAGACGGCATGACATTTATGTTGGGCGGTTTTGGTCTCTGCGGGATTCCGGAAAACGCCATTGCCGAATTGGTCGCTTCCAATATCAAGGATATCACCTGTATTTCCAATAATGCCGGTGTAGACGATTTTGGATTGGGACTTTTACTTCACAAGCACCAGATTAAAAAAATGATATCGTCTTACGTAGGCGAGAACGAAGAATTTGAACGTCAGATGCTCAGTGGCGAACTCGAAGTAGAGCTTACGCCCCAAGGAACTTTGGCGGAAAAATGCCGTGCCGCGCAAGCTGGTTTCCCGGCATTTTATACCCCAGCCGGCTATGGTACCGAAGTCGCCGAAGGCAAGGAAACCCGAGAATTTAACGGAAAAATGTATGTGCTTGAGGAAGCCTTTAAAGCTGATTTTTCCTTTGTTAAGGCCTGGAAGGGCGATGAAGCCGGAAACCTGATCTTTAAAGGTACGGCCCGAAATTTCAATCCTTGTATGTGCGGGGCCGCGAAGATCACGGTCGCCGAAGTGGAGGAGTTGGTTCCCGCAGGTGAGCTAGATCCCAATCAGATTCACATACCGGGCATTTTCGTACAACGTATTTTTCAAGGGAGCAACTATGAAAAGCGTATAGAACAACGAACGGTTAGGAAGCGATAAGTATACCCTTTGAAAATTACTTCATTTAAATTCTGTGACTTTGATTGTTTCGAAAATTATATCAACAAGTAAAAAATCGTAATTGTTCAATTTTCAAATTGACACATTTCAAATTAACTGTTATGTTAGATAAAAACGGAATCGCCAAGCGAATAGCACAAGAGGTAAAAGACGGTTACTACGTAAACTTGGGTATTGGTATACCTACCTTGGTCGCAAATTTTGTCAGGGATGATATCAATGTAGAGTTTCAAAGTGAGAACGGCGTCTTGGGAATGGGGCCTTTCCCTTTTGAAGGGGAAGAGGATGCCGATATTATCAATGCCGGAAAACAGACCATTACCACCTTGCCGGGAGCCTCTTTTTTTGATTCGGCCACGAGTTTCGGTATGATCCGTGGGCAACATGTAGACCTCACCATTTTGGGGGCTATGGAAGTTGCCGAAAACGGGGATATTGCCAATTGGAAAATACCTGGAAAAATGGTCAAGGGAATGGGCGGCGCCATGGATTTGGTGGCCTCGGCGGAAAATATTATCGTAGCCATGATGCATACCAATAGGGCCGGCGAATCTAAGCTCTTAAAAAGGTGTAGCCTACCCCTTACGGGCGTGGGGTGTGTTACCAAGATTGTCACCAACCTCGCCGTTCTTGAAGTAACGCCCGCTGGTTTTAAGCTTGTAGAAAGGGCCCCGGGGGTGACCGTAGATGAAATTAAGGCGGCTACCGAAGGCCGTTTGATCGTGGAAGGCACTGTTCCTGAAATGCCGATTTAGGCTAAAGGAAGGGGTTTCTCTGTTGTAGGGCGTATAAAAATTGGCTTTCACAACAATGTGGGAACACTTCACAACAAGTTTTTTACCGTTTAAAGAGTGATTCGTATATTTATATTGTTATTAATCGAAAATCGCATCCCAAATCCGATTTTGCCCAAATAAAAAACCTATGGAAGCTCAAATCAATCACACACAAGAAGAAATACAAGTTTATAAAAATGACTTTTTCAGCGGAATCGTAATGCTGACCAAGAAGTTGTTTATGTTGTAAAATGTTTTGAAAAAGAAATTAAAAGAGCGGCTCACCCAAAGGCCGCTTTTTTTATGCGCTATATTTTGGTCTCGGGCCGAAATAGTGCTTGCTAGAGTGAACGCAGAATGCGAACGGCCTCTTCTAAGGTCTCATTTTTCTTGGCAAAGCAGAACCGCAATACACCGTCTTGCCGATTGCCGACATTAAAGGACGATATAGGTATACTGGCCAATTTGTGCTCAAGGATCAATCGTATGGCAAAAGCTTCATCGCCTTCTTCCGTGATTTGCGTGTAATCCAAAAGTTGAAAGTAGGTGCCCTCCGAGGGTCTGTACTTGAATCTGGAGCCTTTTAATCCTTCTAGGAACAAATCTCGTTTTTCTTGATAAAATGAAGGAAGGCCCAAATAGTTTTGCTCGTTTTTAAGGTAGGAAGCCATTGCCCTTTGCACGGGGTGGTCCACACAAAACACGGCAAATTGGTGTGTTTTCCTAAATTCTTGCATTAATTCGGCAGGTGCGGCGCAATAGCCGATTTTCCATCCGGTGACGTGAAAAGTTTTGCCGAAAGAGGCACATACAAAGCTGCGCTGGGCCAAATCGTCGAAGCGGGAAGCACTTTGGTGTTCCTTTCCATCGAAAATAATATGTTCATATACCTCGTCGCTCACCAAGATGCAATTGGTGGGCCTAAGGATTTCCTGTAACTGCAGCATGTCTTCCCTTGAAAATATACGTCCGCTCGGGTTGTGGGGCGTATTTATGATGACCATACGCGTCTTTTCGGAAATCTTGCTTTTCAAGGCTTGCCAGTCGATCTCGTAGCCATTGGCGTCGAGTTGTACATAAACGGGAATTCCCCCGTTCAATAGTATGGCCGGTTCATAACAATCATAGGCAGGCTTTATTACAATGACCTCGTCCCCTTGGTTTACGAAGGCGGTAATTGCCGTAAACAAGGCCTGTGTTGCGCCTACGGTAACGGTAATTTCGCTTTCGGGATCGTAAAGCCTTTTATGCAGTTTTTCTATTTTTTCTGAAATAATTTCCCTTAAACCATAATAGCCTTGCATGGTGGCATATTGGTTATGGCCGTTTTCCATGGCATCTGTGACCAACTCCTTCAGTTTGGGGTCTATTTCAAAATTTGGAAAGCCTTGGGAAAGGTCTATGGCCTTATTCTTTCGTGCCAAGTTGCCCACCGTAGTGAAAATGGTGGTTTTTGCCTTGGGGAGTTTAGATGAAAATCTCAAATTAGAGGAAGTCATTCGGTACTGTTCAATTAAGATTTCAATTTACAACTTTATGGGGCATATACTTTTTCTTTTTTTAATAAACTTAATTGTGATCCCTTATATTTATGCATCCAAAACATATGATATGCGCAATTTTCGAACTCTAGTTTTAGTTTTTTCCATGGTTTTTACCATAAATACCCTTTTTTCACAAACGGCTTCATCCAAAAAAATAAGAACACTTATTGTTGATGGTCAAAACAATCACGATCAATGGCCGAAGATTACGTATATGTTGAAAACGGAAATGGAGAACACCGGCTTGTTTACCGTAGAGGTCGCCCGTTCGGCATATACTTGGAAAGGAGATAACTTTATCGCTGAATTTCCAATAAAAGATTTACCTAAAACGGAGGCAAAGGAAAAGCCCATGGCCGACCCGAACTATAGTCCCGATTTTTCAAAATACGATGTGGTCATCTGTAATTTTGGATGGAACGCTGCACCATGGCCCGAAAAGACCCAGAAGAAGTTTGAAAAGTATATAAAAAAAGGAGGCGGATTGGTCGTTTTCCATGCTGCGGACAATTCTTTTCCTGAATGGGAAGCCTATAACCAAATGATCGGTTTAGGCGGTTGGGGCGATCGTACCGAAAAAGACGGACCTTATGTGTATTACAATGATGCAGGTGAGCTTATTAGGGATAATAGTCCTGGAAATGCCGGTTCCCATGGTCCGCAAAGCGAATATCAGGTTCAAATAAGAAATGAAGACCATCCGATTACCAAGGGTATGCCCAAAGTGTGGTTCCATACCAAAGATGAGTTGTATAATAGTCTTCGTGGCCCTGCGGAGAATATGGAGGTTTTGGCAACCGCGTATTCAGATCCGGAAAACAAGGGTACAGGTAGGCACGAACCTGCGCTTATGAGCCTAGAGTACGGTAAGGGCCGTATCTTTCATAACATCATGGGTCATGTCGATTATTCGGTAGAATGTGTCGGCTTTTTGACCAGTATGCTTAGAGGAGCCGAATGGGCGGCCACAGGCGCGGTAAGCCAGCCTATTCCTGCCGATTTTCCTACCGCCGGGCAGACCAGTTCACGAAAGTTCACTAAATAGGTTTTCAATACTGGGTAGGCAGACCGCGTTCAAAAGGCTTTTTTTGAGTCTTGAATCCACTGACATTTGAGGCAAAATCTGATAGCTTTCCCTTTTCTGTGCAAAATTATAGGAACCGACCCAAGGGTCGGTTCCTAGGTTGTAAGTGGTACAGACCGCCAGATTACAATCCCGTTTTCTATGGGCCGATTATCGATAAACTGCCAAAACTAGGGGTTCCAATCCTTTTGACGGGGGATGGGCAAACTGTTCGGTCGGTTTTTTTAAACGCATTGTTCAATACAAGCTTATGGGATTGACCGTCTACCACATCGTAATTATCGCTATTCTAGTGGTCTTTTCTTTTTTTGTGGTCAAGACCGTTCGTGTTGGGAGATTAAGAAATGAAAATACTGCGGACGGCAAATATTGAGTCCCTTGAAAATTAAAGTGGGCGATGGTATTGTGGGCGGGTCGCTCAAATCAAACAGCCCATATTGCTCTCGGATACTTCTATGGAGTCGAGGTATATATTGGACGATAAAAGAAGGTTTTCCGAATTGGCCGTTCCTATAATGAGATCGGGCGACTTATTGGGGGTTCTTGATTTTGAACATTCGGAAAAGAACTTTTTTACCGAAAGCCATGTGCTTATTTTTCAACTTATAGCCAAGCTCACGGGCATAAAATTAGAGCGTATAAGCACTCAGAATTCCAAACCATTGATCAACGGGGTGGTTTATTCTGGGCAGTGGGTGCGACTTTTGACGCAAGAAAGGGTGCATCGTGATTCCAACTTGAGTCTGGGCGCCATGGCCGACGTTTTAAATATTAGTGAAACCTATCTCTCACATTTGGTCAATAAGTTGGGCGGACATAACTTTTCCGACCACATAAACCATTATTCGATACTTGACGCAAAAGATATGCTTGCCGACGGAAAATATAATGATTATACCATTCTTTCCATCGGCCTGGAAGCAGGCTTCAATTCTAAGTCCACTTTTTACTCCGTTTTTAAAAAGCACACTGGACTTACCCCAACAGGGTTCAGAAAGGGGGATGGGAAGGCTAAAAAAGGCGTTGGCGTAAAGCACTGAAGATCATAATTTCTTTGTCTTATCCGTGATTCGGTATTCCAATGGCATATATAGGGGTTCTCTCCTCTTAAAAAAACCTTCAAAAATGCTCCTTTGGAATATTTTGTATAAATGGTTTCAAATGGCACACAATAGGTCATATATCGATTACAATTAGTAATAAAAACATATAAATAACTGATAGTCAATACATTTTTTGGAGTCCTGTTTTTTGCGATTTGTAAAATATAGGACACTTGAATTTGTGTGAAATCTAGTTTTGGGGAACTAATTAAAAAATAATATGATGAAAACTAAATTATTATGTGTTTTTGTGGCGACCTTATCTATTATCGCCTGTTCCAAGGATGGGGAAGATGGAGCCGTTGGTCCACAGGGCCCACAAGGTGAACAGGGTATTCAAGGAGAGCAGGGTGACACCGGTGAACAGGGTGACACAGGGGAACAGGGCGAAAAAGGAGACCCGGGTACGGCCAACGTTATTTATTCCGGTTGGGTCGACTCGCCCTTTGTAAACAATAACATTATGTCTCCTACCGCAAACGCCTCTATGGAAGTGGCGGGACTTAGTCAAGAAATCGTCGACTATGGAACCGTTTTGGTATACGGTAAGGTTGCGGCGAACGGGACTGTCTATGCCTTGCCATACCTTGGAAATCAAGGGGTCAGTTACTATTACTACTTCGATTTGGAGGAAATCAATATACGACTGGCAACGGCCGACGGGACTTCTGATATTGGTTCGCCCCTATTTTCTACCTATCGGTATGTATTAATCCCCGGAGGGACGGAAGCGAGCGATGGAATTGGCGGGGTCACTACAAAAGCGGCCGCTGTTGATTATTCTAAAATGTCTTACGACGAAGTCGTGGATTACTTCGGTATTCCCAAATAAGATAGTCGGCAAGGAGGTAGGCCGGTATTGCCCGGGAGTTTCGATACGACCGGGCAAACCACTTACCCCCTTTGTTACAACGGTGGGTTTGATCAAGATGGACCTTGGGCAGGGCTAAGGGAAATCAATATTAGGTAACAAGCATGCCGGTCAATGGACTTCAATACCCCTTGGTGACGGTTTTTGAAGTTATCGAACCAGTAAAATGTACAGATATGATACTAAAAACGATTACAGGATTTTTTTTGATAATGTCGCTTTTCCTTTTGTCGGCCTGTAGCAAGGAAGCTTCGCACCAAATCGATGTTTCTTATGGACTTCAGACGCTCGATGTCGATTTTAGGTCCGAGGGCGAAACCCCGGCACCCTATGTGAAATGAAATGGTGACGCAGGTGTATTCTCACTAAAAAATGAGGTTGAAGGGATTGCCATCGACGCAAATTCCGGCATTATTTCTTGGAACAATGCCTTGGCGGTAGGAGCTACCCCCATAGTGGTTGTGGTCGAGAACGGAAATGACCGGGTTGAAATTTCTTTGACCGTAGAGAGTACCTTGTCGGAATCGTATTGGCTCTTCGGCCGAAACAATGACAAAGAAGGCGATGCTCACCAACTCATAGTGATTTCCCGTCAACTCAAACTAAATTCCGACGGCACCTTGCAAGTAAAGATCATTAACGAAGAAGGTTCCTTAGGTGTTGGGGTGTGGTCCCTGAACGGGAATCTTTTTGAAATGCATGTTTGCTTTTCTTGTGAAGTCGCAGATTCATTGGAGGTTCCGACTTATGATGAACATTCTTTCTATTCAGGAACCTTGGTCAATTATGGCAGTGATGGGGCGAGTATTCAGGGACAGTGGTATATAATACGGTTCGACCCCGATTCATCGACCCTATGGGGGCAGTTCGGAGGTAGAATATCAAATGCAAATTACGATTAATAAAATGGGCCCACCCGCCTATTATTGCCCCGGGTCACTGTCGAATAGGACATGGTACAGGTTTCGGGCGGCCGTATAATTCTGCCTTTCGAAATAACCCTGTGTCGTACTAATAATTTAAAATGAAACAGCTACATACAAATAAGTCCCTTCTAGTTTACGTGTTGATATTTTGGATCGTAGGGTGTTCAAAAGAGAACGATAAATCGAAAATTGAAGAAGCTGGGGTCGAAAAGGAGACCGGACTTCCGCACCAGATAACCATAGATTACAACGACGATCAAACCGTAACGTATACAATAGCCTATAACGGGGCAAAACAGATACTTACATTGGAAATGTATCGAGACTCCGGGGGTGATAGATACCATACTTTTTCTGAATTTCAGTACGATGCGAATGGAAACCTAATGGCGGTTTTTTTTGAAGATGTACCCAATGGGACTGGGTATGAAATGTTCTTTACCTATACGGGAGCGGATACTCTTTCCGACGTGGCCGTATTTTATGGCGGGTCGCAGCAAGACACCGAATTCTTGCACGATGTGCCGAACCATAGATACCGACTTAACTACGATATGGGCCTTTCTATAACCCTTGGCTTTGATTCCGATATGAATATAGGGGAAGTTGGTGTTGGCGAAACCCAGCTGGAACTTGTAACCAGTAATTCGGAAAAAGGTCTTTTCCACGAAGCCGATATTTCTACGACCATGTTGCTTTGGTATGCCAATACCTACTACTTGAACCCTTCGGAACTGTACTTTTTAAACAAGAAGAACATCATATCCTACGGATATGGGGAGTATGGTTTTACTTATGAAAATGAGGTCAGGAACGAAAATGGGCAACTGGTGGGTTTTTCGGTTGTATCCGATTCCGAAGGCGTTCCGCCCGTTGACTATAGCATAGACTATGATTGATGCAGAACAGGATTTGGGTGTTGTTTTAAAACGTGTTCCCCATTAACCGACCTTGAGGTCGGTTTTTCTTTTCGTTTTTCTTGTAAAAATTTGGTTTCGACAGGCAAATGGTTTGCCCTTACCGACCAAAGACGCAATAGCATGTAGGTTTTGGGACCTTTAAAAGTTTATTGGGCCAAGGGGTCTGGGTTAGGGCTACCGGCGTTTAAGTTCTACGGTTTTTTTCCCGACATGAAAAAGAGCCTCTCCTTGGTTAACCACGGCCTGATGGTTGATGCAAAATATGAGTCCATCAAAAGGTGCCTTGATGGTTTTTGTATGTTTGGCGTAGGTATCGGAAACGATGCCCAATATCTGTCCTTTGTGAACTTCACTGCCATTCGATATTTTGGGTATGAACATACCTGCAGTTGGGGCCCTGAGCCATTTCCGGCTATCTATATGGGCGGTTTTGCTGCGTTGTACGTAAGGAGGGGCTATGGGCTGTGCCATGCCGAAGTGGCTCATAATATTTAAAATGCCTTGCATTCCTTCGAGAATGGAGTAATCGTCAAGCCGCATACTCTCCCCGGCTTCATAAACGATGGTGGGTTTTTTCATCAAGAAGGCGGCATTTCTAAAAGAACCTTTTATCAACTTTGAAGGGAAGGAAATTGGGGCATTGAAAATTTCCGCCAGTTTTGCGCTCTCTTCATCCTTTTCGGTATAGCGTACCTGTGGAAAATTGTGTCTTTGGCTTCCTCCGGTATGTAGGTCGATACCGTAGTCGATTTGGTTAAGGATGGAAGTCATATAATGATAGGCGATACGTCCGGCCATAGAACCCGATTTGGTACCTGGAAAGCTACGGTTGACATCCTTCCCGTCAGGAACATCCCTTGAAAAGTGGATAAAACCAAAAATATTCAATACCGGCACCGCTATAATGGCGCCTGCACTAATATGGAATAGTTTTTCGGCCAACATGCGCCTTACGATTTCAATTCCGTTGATCTCGTCTCCGTGTAGTCCGGCCTGGACCAAAAGGGTCGGCCCTGGTTTTTTGGCATTGAAAACATATGCAGGTATATCGATCAAGGTTCCGGTGGGCAAACGGTCGATAGGAATTTTCAGCAACTTGTTTTCACCGGGCTTTACGCTTTCACCTCCAATGGTTATGGTTTTATTTTTGTGCATAGGGTACTAGTAACTTTTTATATAGGCTATCGTTTTCTTTTGCGGCAACTACGTTCAACGAACAAAATGATTTCTTTGGCAACGTTTACGCCCGATACCGATTCAATGCCCTGTAATCCGGGAGAGGCGTTCACTTCCAATAGTAAAGGGCCTTTTTTTGAGCGGATCAGGTCAACCCCTGCCACCCCTAGACCGATGTATTTGGCGGCATTTAGTGCCATGTCCTGTTCTTTGGAAGAAAGCTTAACCGTTTGCGTGGTGCCACCGCGGTGTAGGTTCGACCGAAAATCATCGAGCTCACAGCTGCGTTTCATGGCGGCAACAATCTTATCGCCAACTACAAAGACGCGAATGTCTTCGCCATTGCTTTCTTTGATGTATTCTTGAACAAGAATATGGGTTTCCATTTTGTAGAAGGTGTCGATGATCGATTTTGCCGATTTTTTGGTTTCGGCGAGTATCACCCCTAAACCTTGGGTGCCTTCCTGTAATTTGATGACTACCGGGGCACCTCCTAAAGCGTCGATTTGTGCCGAGATATTTTCGGGGTCGATAGAGAATAAGGTATCGGGTACGGCAATTTTATTATGGGCTACGATTTGAAGGGCCCTTGCCTTGTTTCGCGCCCTAGAAATGCCCAATGAGTGCGCCGTACTGAAAACACGGTTCATCTCAAATTGTTTGACAACGGCGACCCCATGTCGGGTGACCTTTGTTCCGATACGGGGTATGATGGCATCAAAGGCATCGATGATGTTTTCCTGGCGAAAGATAATCTGGGGCGGGTGGGCTCCTATCTTTATGGCGCATTTGGTATGGTCGACCCATTCGATATAATGTCCCAGCTTTTTGGCTTCATCCGCTATTCGCCGGGTTGAATAGACGTTCATACTCATTGATAGTAGGCCAATATCCATAATTAAAAGAGAAGGTTAGTGGTCGTTTGCGACTTGAATATCGGTCAAAAATTGCAATAAGACGAAGGACAAGGAAAAAAATATAGGGGCGACTTCTTTTTTGTAGCTGACGTCATGGCGTGGCCCGATAGTGTTCAAAGACTATGCGGGCCTTGGCACATGGGTAGGGAAGGCTTGCTTAAAACGTTTCTAAATACCTTTACTAA
This sequence comes from Zobellia sp. OII3, assembly GCF_002211465.1. Classification (NCBI taxonomy): domain Bacteria; kingdom Pseudomonadati; phylum Bacteroidota; class Flavobacteriia; order Flavobacteriales; family Flavobacteriaceae; genus Zobellia; species Zobellia sp. OII3. The sequence goes on from NZ_MWRZ01000001.1 coordinate 998,593, forward strand.
ATGCCCAAAAGTTTGTTAAAGCCGAGCTTATGCCCTAATTTTGTGAACAGTCTTTAAACTAACTCCAACTTATTATAAAATGAGCGGATTGACAAAATCTTCGATAGCCCGAAAAGTGGTCATGGCCCTATCGGGTCTTTTTTTGGTCTTTTTTCTTTTGCAACACTTTATTATCAACATTACTTCGGTAATTGCACCCGACACGTTCAACGAGTGGTCTCATTTCATGGGTTACAACGGGTTGGTCCAGTACATTCTTCAGCCTGTTTTGATTGCTGGGGTTATAGTGCATTTTGCCATGGGTATTGCATTGGAGATAAAAAACAACAAGGCCAGGGCAATTAAGTACAAACAATACAAGGGTAGTGCCAATGCTTCTTGGATGTCGAGAAACATGATCATCACGGGCTTGGTCGTACTTGCCTTTCTCGGGTTGCACTTGTATGATTTTTGGATACATGAGATAACCTATAAGTATATAGAGGTGGGTCCTGAAGACCCGACCCGATACCTTGAGGAAACGGTACATAAGTTCGAGCCTTTCGCGCGTACTATAATCTATGTTATTTCATTTGTACTCTTGTCATTACACCTATGGCACGGTTTTGCCTCGTCTTTTCAAACTATGGGTGTCAATAACAAGTATTCGGCCGGCATACAGACTTTCACAAAAATATATGCGATAGTTATTCCTTTGGGATTCATATTTATCGCGCTATACCATCATTTTAACCCAATAACACATTAATTATGGGCATATTGGATTCTAAAGTTCCTAAAGGGCCATTGGCCAATAAATGGACCCAACATAAAAACGACATTAATCTTGTAAACCCCGCCAACAAGCGTAATATTGATATTATCGTTGTGGGTACCGGACTTGCAGGTGGTTCCGCCGCTGCTACTTTAGCGGAATTGGGCTATAACGTAAAAACTTTTTGTTATCAAGATTCCCCACGTAGGGCTCACTCCATTGCTGCTCAAGGAGGGATCAATGCGGCGAAGAATTATCAAGGGGATGGCGATAGTGCCTATAGACTCTTTTATGATACGATAAAAGGGGGCGATTATCGTTCGCGTGAAGCCAACGTATATCGTTTAGCGGAAGAATCGGCCAACATAATCGATCAATGTGTGGCACAAGGTGTACCCTTCGCCAGGGAATACGGCGGATTGCTCGACAACCGTTCTTTTGGTGGTGTACTCGTTTCGCGTACCTTTTATGCCAAGGGACAAACCGGCCAACAGTTATTGTTAGGGGCTTATGCCGCAATGAATAGACAGATCAATCGCGGTAAGATCAAAGCGTATAACCGTCATGAAATGATGGATTTGGTGCTTGTCGACGGAAAAGCAAGGGGTATCATTGCCCGTAATTTGGTTACCGGCGAAATTGAGCGTCATTCGGCACATGCCGTAGTTTTGGCTACAGGGGGATATGGAAACGTATTCTTCTTGTCTACCAATGCTATGGGCAGTAATGTGATGGCGGCTTGGAGGGCACACCGTAGGGGAGCCTTTTTCGCGAACCCATGTTTTACGCAGATTCACCCAACCTGTATTCCGGTTTCCGGAGATCATCAATCTAAGTTGACCCTGATGTCGGAATCACTTCGTAACGATGGACGGATTTGGGTGCCAAAACGTATCGATGATGCCATTGCCATTCGGGAAGGTCGGTTAAAACCAGTCCAATTAAAAGAAGAAGATCGTGATTACTACCTAGAACGAAGATATCCCGCATTCGGAAACTTGGTGCCTCGTGATGTGGCATCGCGTGCAGCAAAAGAACGTTGTGATGCCGGTTTCGGAGTGAATAAAACCGGGGAGGCCGTTTATTTGGATTTTGCTTCGGCCATTCAACGTTACGGTAAGGAAGAGGCCCTTACTCACGGTATCAAGAATCCTGATGAGAAAGAAATAACACGCTTGGGTAAAAAGGTCATCGAGGCCAAATACGGAAACCTTTTTCAGATGTACGAAAAAATCGTTGACGAGAATCCGTATGAAACTCCAATGATGATATATCCAGCGGTTCACTATACCATGGGCGGACTATGGGTCGATTATAACCTACAGACTACCATAGAGGGTTGCTACTGTGCGGGCGAGGCGAACTTTAGTGATCACGGGGCCAACCGTTTGGGGGCTTCGGCACTGATGCAAGGTCTTGCTGACGGCTATTTCGTATTGCCATATACTATCGGCGATTATTTGTCGAAAGATATTAGAACTGGTGCCATACCTACCGACTTGCCCGAGTTTGAAGCTACAGAAGCTGCGGTAAAAGAGCGTTTGCAAAAATTGATGTCGGGTAGTGGACAGCACTCCGTAGATTATTACCACAAGAAACTAGGAAAGATCATGTGGGATAAATGTGGTATGGCAAGAAACGCAAAAGGGCTTCAAGAGGCCATTGAAGAGATTGCCGCCCTAAGGGCCGATTTTTGGGAGAATGTAAAAATACCCGGTAAGGCCGATGGAATGAACCAAGAATTGGAAAAAGCGGGCCGTGTGGCCGATTTCCTAGAACTAGGCGAACTCTTCGCTAAAGATGCCCTTACTAGAAACGAATCTTGTGGAGGTCACTTTAGGGAAGAATACCAGACTCCTGAAGGTGAAGCGCTACGTGACGATGAAAACTTTAAGTTCGTTTCCGCTTGGGAGTACAAAGGCGAGCCTAAAGATGCCGTCTTGCACAAGGAAGAGTTGGTGTACGAAAATATCGAGTTGAAGACAAGAAGTTATAAATAGATAGCTATGAAGCTTAATTTAAAAATATGGCGTCAAAAAGATGCTAAGACCAAAGGTGAATTAGTCGATTATACCTTAAAAGGTATAGAGGGCGATATGTCTTTTCTTGAGATGTTAGACGTGCTCAACGAACAATTGATCAATAAAGGAGAAGAGCCGGTACAATTCGACCATGATTGTCGTGAAGGTATCTGTGGAGCATGTTCATTACAGATTAATGGTGAGCCCCATGGGCCTGACCGTTTGGTTACCACCTGTCAATTGCATATGCGAAAATTCAACGATGGCGATACGATCGTTATTGAACCGTTTCGTGCAACCGCCTTTCCGGTAATCACCGATTTAGTGGTAGATAGAAGTGCTTTTGATAGAATTCAACAAGCAGGTGGCTATATTTCCGTGAACACTTCAGGAAATACCGTAGACGCCAATGCTATTCCTATTAACAAGCACGATGCCGATGAAGCCATGGATGCGGCAACCTGTATTGGTTGTGGTGCTTGTGTGGCGGCTTGTAAGAATGCAAGTGCCATGTTGTTCACTTCGGCCAAGGTATCGCAGTTTGCGTTGTTGCCCCAAGGACGGGTAGAGGCCGTAGACCGTGTGCAGAATATGGTGCGCCAAATGGACTTGGAAGGTTTCGGAAACTGTACCAATACCGGTGCGTGCGAAGTGGAATGTCCTAAGGGAATTTCCTTGAAGAACATCGCCCGTATGAACCGCGAATATTTAAGCGCGTCCGTAAAAGGATAAAAATACGAGTGCCTATCCGGTACCGTTAAAACAATATAAAATCCCAAACTTCTCTTTATGGAGTTTGGGATTTTTTGTTATTTTAAACCATGCCCAAAGACTATCCGAAAGAACGAATTAAAGTGCCCCGTTTCAACGAGGAATCGGGTTTCTACACGACGGCCAAGCGCTCTAAGATCATGAGCAAGATCAAAGGAAAGAATACCAAGCCCGAACTGGCCTTTCGTAAAGCCTTGTACGCAGCAGGCTACCGCTACCGTGTCGATTATAAGAAACTTATCGGTAAGCCCGACATCGCCTTAAAAAAGTATAAGACGGTCATATTTATAGATGGGGAATATTGGCACGGCTATAATTGGGAAGAACGAAAGCCCAAGGTTAAGACCAACCGTGAGTTTTGGATCGCTAAAATAGAGCGGAACATTCAACGCGACGAAGAGGTCAATGTTGAATTGGAACGGTTGGGGTATAAAGTATTCCGGTTTTGGGAAACCGAAATAAAAAAGGAACTGGATAGATGTCTGGGTGCTGTACTTCAGCATTTACGGTCGCTTCAATAGAGCAAGCATCTATTTGTTTTCCGTCAAGCTATCCTTATGCTTACACCTAAATTGCGGTATAACGAATTATAAATCATTAAAAATTATACCTATGAAGAGGATAGCCATATTAGCTACAAATGGATTTGAAGAAAGTGAATTGAAATCTCCCAAGGAGGCCATGGAGAAAGAAGGCTTTCAAGTGGATATCGTAAGCTTGGAATCTGGGGAAATCAAAGGATGGGCCGATGGTAATTGGTCCAATTCGTATAAAGTGGATAAGACTATAGACCAAGTGGCGGCAAAAGACTACAATGCCTTGATGTTGCCCGGGGGAGTCATTAATCCCGACAAACTGAGAAGGGAAGGGAAAGTATTGACTTTTGTAAGGGATTTTTTTAAGCAAGAGAAGCCCGTAGCGGCGATTTGTCATGCATCATGGACGCTCATTAGTGCCGAGGTGGTAAAAGGCCGTAAAATGACCAGTTTCCACTCTATAAAAGACGATTTGGTCAATGCCGGTGCCCATTGGGTTGATGAAGAGGTCGTAGTAGACCAAGGTTTTGTAACCAGTAGGAACCCTGACGATTTGCCTGCCTTCAATTCTAAGTTGGTAGAAGAGATCAAGGAAGGTAAGCATGAGGAACAACATGCCTAATCAATTCTAGGTCAAAGCATATAGAAAGTAATATAAAGTCCTTGCCTTGCGCAGGGACTTTTTTTATGGAAATAGAGAAGTTAAAGCTTTGATAAAGAGGTATTTTGTCGAAGAAATTGACCGCTTGTGTTTTTCACAACACGGATGGACCGGTTCACAACAATAATTTAGATAGTAGCCTATACTGGCGTAGATTTACATTGTAATTAAGTGAGAGTAACGACCCCAAATCAATTCTTGAACTTAACCCCAACAAGTAACGAATCCCAAGTCCGCTACTTAACCTACGCAAGCTTACAAGAAATCCCGGTCCCCACCGGAAAAATCAAAACCTACTTAAAAAAAGCTCCGATTCGGAGCTTTTTTATTTGTGTCATTTGATCTGAAACCTTGCTTCTTCCGTGGTGCGGTTGCCTTTGAGCTGTACGGTGTATTTCCCTTTTGGTAAATAGGTCTTTCCGTCTTTTGCTTCCTCGATTTTGGCTTTGTTTTTCTTAAGGTATGCCTCTAAACCCGTTTTCGAGAAGGCCAAGTCGTAGGAGAGAATATTCAATCCTTTGTCCGCTTGAAGCTCCGTCTCACTGACGACTAAGCCTTCTTCCGTTTTAATGATGGCTTCGTACGTATGGGGCTGGGCACTATAAAAGGTGATATCTAGGCCGGGCGTGTTCGCCTTGGCCCATGCACCGCTTGGGTTGCCCCAGTTTTTAAGGTGTTTGATATCTTCCAATTCAAACAGATGTAGGTCTTTCGCTAAGAGTTCGGTCGTCATTTTTTGTAAAGGGGCAATGTCCGCTTTGTAAATGCTTCTGCCGTGGGTGGCCACCAGAAGGTGTTTGGCCGTGGGTTGAATGGCAAGATCATGAACGGCTACGTTGGGCATCCCGTTTTGAAAGTTTTCCCAAGAACTTCCTTGGTCAAAGGAAACATAGAGCCCGTTGTCCGTACCCACAAATAAAAGGTTTTCGTTTTCGGGGTCTTCGATGATCACGTTTACCGGCGCATCTGGAATTCCCCCGGAAATTGAGGTCCAAGTATTTCCATAATCATCACTCTTGAAGACATAAGGCGTAAAATCGTCCCAGCGGTAGCCGTTTAGTGTAAGGTAGACACGCTCTTTTTTATGTTTGGAGGCTATAACGCGGCTTACCCAAAGATGGGCCTCTTTTTCAATATGCTTTGGGTTTTTGAATTCAGGGATATTGATGTTCTTTGAAATGTTTTCCCAACTGCCCCCTGCATTTTTTGATACGTGAACCAGGCCATCATCACTTCCGGTGTAAAGCAATCCAAAGCTAAAGGGAGATTCTGATAGGGCCGTTAGGGTGCCGTAGGCCACATTGCCTCCTTTACCGCCTCGGGTAAGGTCGGGCGAAATGGCTTCCCAATCGTCGCCTTGGTTCATGGAACGATGAAGCTTGTTGCCGCCTAGGTAAAGGATGTCTTGGTTGTGTGGTGAAAGCAAAATAGGGGTTTGCCAATTAAAACGGTAGGGGGCTTCACCCAATTCATGTTTCGGCTGGATGTAATGGCGCTTGCCTGTACTTTTGTCAATACGATAGTAGTTTCCGAATTGGTAACCCGTATATACGATTTTAGGGTTGCGCTTGTCGATCTGGATCTGCATGCCGTCGCCTCCCATAAGGGACTTCCAAGGGTAGTCGCCGGTCTGGTGCCATCTTGAATTTTCCTTGGCATTGTGCGGTCCTTCCCATACCCCATTGTCCTGTAGTCCTCCATAGACGTGATAAGGCTTTTGGTCGTCAACGTTAATGGCGTAAAATTGTCCTACTGCAGGGGAGTTGTTCTTGGTCCAATGGGCTCCGTCGTCATAAGAAATATTGACGCCCCCATCGTTGCCATTGATCAAATGGCCCGGCATTTTGGGGTTCACCCATAAGGCGTGGTGGTCGGCATGAACGTTATCGCCATTAATGGATATATAGGTTTTTCCGCCATCGTCGGATCGGATAAGGGGTACTCCTCCCAAATATATTTTGTTGGCATCATAGGCCGCTACCCGTATTTCACCAAAATAGTAACCGTAGCTATAAAGCAGGCCATCGATATAGTCTTCATTCTGTTTTTGCCATGTTTTTCCTCCGTTGTCACTTCTGTACACCTCTGCACCGATAACGGGGGTGTCAAAAAGGGAAGTGTTGGCGTTTTCCAGATACTTGGTAATATCTATTGGGGCGACTACACCACTGCGTACCATTTGCTTAATGTTCTCGGCACGGTATTTTTCTTGAAAGCCATTGGTTTTGAGAAAAGCGTTGAGTTTTTTGTCATCGAGCTTTACAAAATCGTTTGCCGACATCGATTTGAAGTCCTCTTTTGTGAGTCCGTTCGACTTTGATTTCGGCACTTCAGTTTTCTCGCGGTGGTATTGATTGTCGAGGAGGGCGTAGACTGTGTTTTCATCATAGACCGCCAAACCAATACGGCCGACGCCGAAACCGGTCGGGAATCCACTTCCCTCGTTTGATATTTTGGTCCAAGAGCTTCCTCCGTCAATACTTTTGTACAGGCCCGAGTCGTTACCGCTTCCTAAAAAATCCCATGCTTTACGATCTTTTTCCCATGCGGCCGCAAACAGTATATTGAAATTGCCCGGTACTTGGGCCAAATCGATGATTCCTGCCGTATCGCTAATAAAAAGGGTTTTCTTCCATGTCTTGCCGCCATCGGTCGTTTTGTAGACGCCCCTTTCGGTATTTGGTGAATACAGGTGTCCGGTAACACCGATTAAAACTTCGTCGGGGTTTTTATTGTTTATAAGGATGCGACCGATATGGTGCGAATCGCGCAGGCCCATATTTTGCCATGTCTTGCCTTGGTCGGTCGACTTTAAGATGCCGATGCCCGAATAGGAAGATCTTGAGGCGTTGTTTTCGCCTGTGCCGACCCATAGGGTACGCGTTTTCCAATGCACGGCAATATCACCGATGTTTTGGGTTTGTGAGCTGTCCATTACCGGAATGAAGGAGGTTCCGTTGTTGTTCGTGTACCACAGTCCGCCACTGGCATAGGCTACGTAAAATTCAATGGGATTGTCGGGATTAACGTCTACATCTACTACCCGACCGCTCATTATTGAAGGACCGATACTCTTTAGCGGAAGGTTTTTAACCAGGGAACGGTTGGCCATACGTGCCTTGAGTTCCAAGGCTTGAGCCCTGGTTTCCGCTGGGGTAGCCGTAATTTGAGATAGGCCTATTAAAGGGCAGATAAAGAGAAGGGAAAGGAAAAACGATTTCATGGGCAAACAGTTTTGCTATAGTTAGGAAAGTTAGCAAAACTCAAATATAAAAATAGGGTCGTTTACGGTAAATCTGAGATGTAGATCTGTTAAAACGTTTTATAATGATCAGTTGGGCAATAAATCGTTAAAAAAATGAGATACTGTTGCAGGAGAGCTTAAAATTTTGTTAATTTATTGGAAATAAGGAATTGAAACGATAATCAACCTAAGTTTCAAATTCATATGATGGTTTAAAGTTTCGTACAGAAACGGATGACTTTCAAATAAGTAACATAACCAACTTAAATTAGGGGCCCCAAAGGTTTTAACAAACCTTTGGGGCCTTACCATTTGAGAGTTGTCCTAAATCATTAATTTTGATCAAATTCAAAATAGATATGAAGTACGAGCAAATAAAGAGTAGTCTATTTGTAAAGAATAGGAAAAAATTCATGGCGGAAATGCAAGCGAAGAGCATTGCCGTTTTCAACTCTAACGATATATATCCCATTAGTGCCGACAGCACCTTACCTTTTGAGCAGCATAGGGATATCTTTTACCTAAGCGGTGCCGACCAAGAAGAGACTATTTTGGTCTTGTTTCCCGATGCAACGGTAAAAAAGCATCGTGAAATTCTCTTTGTACGTGAAACCAATGAACATATAGCCATTTGGGAAGGCGAAAAGCTGACCAAGGAGAAGGCGACCGAAGTTTCAGGAATTGAAACCATTTATTGGCTACAAGACTTTGATAAAGTGTTCTTCGATTTAATGACGGAGGCCGAAACCATCTACTTCAATACCAACGAGCACTATCGTCAGGCCGTCGAGACCCAAACCCGCGAAGATCGGTTTATTATAGAATGTAAACGCAAGTTTCCGGCCCATAAGGTGGCCAAAAGTAATCCTATCTTACAAAAGATACGGGGGGTAAAAGAACCTGAAGAAATCGAGTTGATGCAAACGGCCTGCAACATTACGGAAAAAGGCTTCCGTCGTGTGCTTGAGTTTGTAAAGCCCGGAGTTTGGGAGTACGAAATAGAAGCCGAATTGCTGCATGAGTTCATTCGAAACCGTTCAAAAGGTTTTGCGTATTCCCCTATTATCGCATCGGGAAACAATGCGAATGTACTCCACTATGTTGAAAATAACCAACAGTGCAAAAGCGGGGACCTGATTTTAATGGACGTTGCCGCCGAGTATGCCAATTATTCTAGTGACCTTACCCGAACCATACCTGTAAGCGGAAAGTTTACCCCACGACAAAAGGAGGTATACGAAGCGGTTCTTCGCGTTAAGAACGAAGCTACCAAAATGCTTGTTCCGGGAACTATTTGGGCCGAGTATCACGTGGAATGCGGAAAACTGATGACCTCCGAACTTTTAGGCTTGGGGCTATTGGACAAGGCCGATGTTCAGAACGAAAACAAAGATTGGCCCGCCTATAAAAAGTACTTTATGCACGGTACCAGTCACCATATCGGATTGAATACCCATGATTATGGCGAACTAAAGGCCCCTATGAAAGCCAATATGGTCTTTACCGTTGAGCCAGGTATCTATATCCCTGAAGAAAAAATGGGTATACGTATCGAAGATGATGTGGTAATCCAAGAGAGTGGCGAACCGTTCAACCTAATGGCCAATATTCCTATTGAAGTCGAGGAAATTGAAGAATTGATGAACCAATAATACCGCATTATGAAATTAGTATCGTGGAATGTTAATGGAATAAGGGCCTCGGTGAAAAAGGGCTTTGAAGAAGTTGTATCAAGTTTTGATGCGGATGTGTTTTGTGTTCAGGAAACCAAGGCCCAAGACGATCAGGTTAAAGAAGCCTTGGCGGGGATTTCCGATTACGAGTTGTTTTGTAACAGTGCCGAAAAAAAAGGCTATTCCGGTACGGCAATCCTTTCCAAGAAAAAACCACTGACCTTTACCGTCGATATGGGAAAAGAGGAACACGATACCGAAGGGCGGATTACCCATGTAGAGTACGAAGAATTCCATTTGGTCAATGTATATGTGCCCAATAGTGGCAGTGGTCTAAAGCGATTGGATTATAGGTCGATATGGGACAAGGATTTTACGGCCTATCTTAAAAAGTTGTCGGAGAGCAAACCCTTGATAATTACGGGGGACTTCAATGTGGCCCATACCGCCAACGATTTGGCCAACCCTAAGTCCAATTACAATAAAACCTCGGGCTTTACACAGGTAGAGATAGATGGCTTTGATGTTATATTAAAAGAGTTGAACTTGGTAGATAGTTTTAGAACCTTGCACCCGACCACCTTTGATAAATACACTTTTTGGAGTATGCGCGGAGGCGCCCGTGGGCGTAATGTTGGTTGGCGTATCGATTATTTTTTGGTCAGTGAATCTATCTGGCCCAAGGTTCAATCAGCTGAAATTCACGATCAGGTAATGGGAAGCGACCATTGCCCTATTAGTCTTGAAATATCATTTTAGGGTATGGGTATGTTTCTATTTTGGCAAGATGTTTCCGAAATCGAAAAGAAAATCGAAGCGGCCCCGGATAATGCCTATGAAATAGGTTTGACCATAGGTACCTACCTTCCATTTGTAGTTTTGGCCTTGGTGGCCTATGCCCTTTACTACTTCTCTAAAAAAAGTAGAAAAGACTAAGAAGGGGAGAACCCTTTATCTCAATAATCCAATTTCTATTGAAGTGGGAAAAGTAAATCGCTCAATAAAAAGTAATCTTTAACTTACAAAAATAAACTTAAAATTTTGCTACCTTAGGGTTGTACTTTTGTATAACCATTAACTAAATATTTCAAAATGAAGAAATTAGTAGCAGAATTTATCGGTACCCTTTGGTTGGTTCTAGGGGGGTGTGGAAGCGCAGTATTGGCTGCAGGTTTTCCTGAATTGGGAATTGGCTTTGTGGGCGTGGCCCTTGCATTTGGTCTAACGGTCGTGACCATGGCCTATGCCATTGGCCATATTTCGGGCTGCCATTTGAATCCGGCGGTATCCATTGGTCTTTGGATCGGTGGCCGTTTTGATGTAAAGGACCTGGTTCCTTATATCGTAGCCCAGGTATTGGGCGGTATCGCCGGCGCAGGTATCTTGTATGTTATTGCTTCCGGTCAACCCGGATTTGAATTGGGCGGCTTTGCCGCGAACGGTTATGGCGAACACTCCCCGGGAGGCTATAGTATGATGGCGGCCTTGGTGTGCGAGGTGGTAATGACCTTTGTCTTTTTGTTCGTAATTCTTGGTTCTACCTATACACAGGCGCCAAGAGGTTTTGCGGGATTGGCCATCGGTCTTTGTTTGACTTTGATCCACCTTATCAGTATACCGGTCACGAATACTTCGGTAAACCCGGCCCGTAGTACGAGCCAGGCGATATTCGTGGGCGATTGGGCCTTGGGTGAACTGTGGTTGTTTTGGGTGGCCCCGATCGTTGGTGCCGCACTGGCAGGACTCGTTTACAAAGCGCTTTCCCCAGAGATCGCGGAATAAGCTTACTGAAAATAGTTTAAGTGGTGAAGCCGGCAGGGGTAGTTTTAGGTCTGTTCTTTATCGAGCACATTGACCATTGCAAAAACCGCCCCTGCCGGTAATACCCATCCTAGGCTATAGGTGCTCAAAGGAATGAACGTTTGTACGTACGATAAGGCTTCGGCAAAGCCAATGCTTCCCAAGAAATCGGGAATGCTAAAGATAATGGTGGTAAGTACCACTGCCCGAAACACTTTTTGGGAAGCCAATTTATCCGGCACTATATTTAAAAGAATAAGCACAATGGTAATCGGGTAGATGAACATAAGGGCGGGGAGGGCTACCGCAATTATATAGCCCACATTAAATTGGCCCATCACTATTCCTAAAATACAACCTAGTATGGCCGTAGTTAAATATACGGTTTGGGAATCGTGAAAACGATACTTGATAAAATCGGCCGTTCCCGTTACTATACCTACAGCGGTAGTAAAGCAGGCAAGACTGACCAAAATACTTAAAAACCAATTGGCGGTGCCGCCCAAGGTTTTGGTGCTGATTCCGCCCAATAAGGCGGTACGTGAAATATCGGCACTAAATTCACCGTGCATGAGCGCCCCGGTAACAATGAGTCCGGCATAAATTAGAAAGAGGCTTAAGCCTGCCAACCAGCCTGAGCGCCTGATGAGCATTTTCTTTTCTTCATAGGTGGCTTCTTTTTTCCTTAGGTTGATCGAAATGATGATCACGCCGCCCACTACTACGGCACCTATGGCGTCAAAAGTCTGATAGCCCTCAAGAATACCTTCTGAAAACGGATTTTGAAATACGGTTTCGTCAAATGCAAAATCATAGGAAAAAATGGCCGTACCTATTATAAGGAACAAAATAAGGATAATGGCCGGCGTTAAAAGCTTCCCGAGAATATTCAGAATTTTTGAGCGATTGATTACGAAAACGAATACCAGGGAGAAATAGATAATACTGGTGAGTAGGGGAGGCGAGTTGAAAAAAGGTTCGATCGCCATTTCATGGGTAACCGCTGCCGTTCGTGGTGAAGGCAGGCTAATGGAGATGGCGTAAATTAACAAAGAATAGACAAGGCTAAAGGTGGGGGACACTTTCTTGCCAAAATCGAATATGGTGCCCTGAAGCTTGGCGTGTGCCATAATGCCCATAATGGGAATGAGTACGGCGGAGGCACAAAAGCCCAAGGCAACGAGCCACCACAGGTCCCCCGATTGATTTCCTAACAAGGGAGGTAGTATGAGATTGCCGGCCCCAAAGAATAAAGAGAATAGCGCAAATGCGGTTACTAAAACCTCTTTGGTTTCCTTTCTTATAAGATACATCGAGAAAAAATATTAAGGTACTTCACGGCTAACTATCCATTGCTTGCTTGGCACTTCATCGAAAAAAGGGTGGTTGTTCATCGAAATCGACGAACGGATACCCTTAAATCGTGAGGTTGTTTTTTTAGTGATAAAATCGTGGAAAGATACCGTAAATTCACTTGATAACAAATGATGGCTTCATCCATTTTAGTGTTCCGTTTGTCGAAAAAAATGTATTTCATCGAAAAAATCGTGCAATGATAGTATAGCATCCAATAAAAAAAGATAGGTGTGCGTTGATGTAATAAAGTAATTGGAAACACTTTTAATTTTAGACCCAAATTTTTGCAGTAAGCGGTTTCCCAAAAACCGATGATGCGTTTTAAAACCTACAATCATGAAGAAGTTTTTTTGCAGTTTATTCGGGCATCATTACACGGTGTCTAAGAAAGTAACCCTACACATTAAAGAGTATAAATGTATCCATTGTGGCAAGCAAGTAACAACGGATGTAAGCGGTAACCTCTCGACGCTTACCCCAGAACTGCAAGACATCAATAAAACTTTAGAAAATATATTTCAAAAAAGACATAGGGCAGCAGAGCATGCCGCTTAACTATGCTTTGGCACCGAAATCCTGAGCTTTAAAAGGTATCGGGATTTTAAACTTATTTCCGGAAATTTAGGAAACAGCCTCGTTCTCCACTGTCGTTCGCCCCACAACAGTACAAGTTAGGTATGTCCTTTATTTTCGGGAATTTTTTGTTTTTAAATCGCACGGAATCTGTTTGTAGTTAATAGTAAATCAACAGGTAGCGTATTATTTCTTTTCCATTCCCCTTAAAATCTTATCACATATCAGGTCCATTTTTGCTTCTGGCAGGTCATGGCCCATATTCTCTACCCAAAGGCTATCGGCATTTGGTATGATCGAAGCCATTTTTTTGCCGTGGGAAATAGGTATGACCGGATCTTGTTCGCCATGGATGACCAGTACAGGAATCTTCAGTTTTGATAAGGGCGTATATCTCGATTCGGAGCCTTCAATAGCTTTCTGGTGTTGCCTGCCCGCGATAAAATGGTATCCGCTGCGCTTCTTTAAGGTGTACAGGGCCGCTTCGGCAAGCTCTCGGCTGGCGATATCGCCCGTAGCTTCACCCATTAGGATTTTCTTGTGAACGAACTGTAGTTTTATTTGGCTTTTCTTGCCTCCGAAAATACCGTATTTCAGTACTGCACTGATCATTTTGGGCAGTACTTCGGCAGATGGGGTCGGTAGTGAGTTGTCGAAGAGATCGGCCGATGACATTATGGAAGTCAAACTTTTAAATCGCCCTTCATTTTTAATAGTGGCCACTTGTGCGATCATACCTCCCATGGAAACCCCTAAAATATGGGCCTTTTTTATATTCAGGCTGTCGAGAATGGCGATAGGGTCGTGGGCCATGTCGGTAAGGGAGTAGTCCTTGTCCGTTTTTTTTAGGCGCTCGGTCAGTCCTGTTCCCCTGTGGTCGTAACGGATTACCTCATATCCGGCATCAGTAAGTTTTGAGATAAAGTCCGAAGGCCAGCTCAATGCGTCATTGGCCGCGCCCATGATCAAAATAATGCTTCCCTTTTTGGGGTCTTGGGGAGGAATACTTTCGTACCACACTTTCCATCCGTTCGAAATCGCGTAACCGGTATGGCCCTTAACCATTTCGGGCACGGGTTGGTGCATGACTTCCTTGATCATACTTTCCGTCTCATCCGATAGTTTGGGTACCGATGCGCAAGCATAAAAGAAAAGTGAAACTAGGGTGAAAACAGAAAACCGTAGTCCCCATTTTACAGTGCTTTTATGCCTTTTCATAAGGGTCTAATCGTTTGATTTGAACGAATTCCAGCCTTGGGCGGTCAATTCTATTTTGGTATTGGCCCTTGTAACCAGGTGTGCTCCCTCACTGGGTTCGGTCATATGTCCGATTACGGTCAGGTTGGGGTTTCCTTTGATCTTGTCAAAATCGTTTTGAGCAATGGTAAATAAGAGTTCATAGTCTTCGCCTCCGCTAAGGGCGACCATGGTGCTATCTATATTAAACTCTTCGCATGTAGTTATTACGGTAGGGTCTAATGGAATTTTCTCTTCAAACAGATTGCACCCGACCTTGCTGTTTTTGCAGAGGTGGAGAATTTCCGAAGAAAGTCCGTCACTTATATCTATCATGGCCGTCGGTAGCACATCGAGTTGCTTCAATAGCTCGGCGATATCTTTTCGCGCTTCCGGTTTAAGCTGACGTTCTACTATGTACGAATAGGGGGAAAGGTCAGGTTGGTTGTTCGGGTTCACTTTAAAGACTTCTTTTTCCCGCTCTAAAACCTGCAGTCCCATATAGGCCGCTCCCAAATCACCACTGACCACAAGAAGGTCGTTTGGTTTTGCGCCGCTACGGTATGTGATTTCCTCTTTTTTAGCCTCGCCTACGGCCGTAATACTGATAAGCATGCCCGAAGTTGAGGTGGTCGTGTCGCCTCCGATGAGGTCTACATTATATACCTTGGAGGCCAGGGCGATACCCGCATAGAGTTCTTCAAGGGCCTCTAACGGAAAGCGGTTCGAAACGGCTAAGGATACCGTAATTTGGGTCGCCTTGGCGTTCATGGCGTATACATCGGAAAGGTTGACCATTACCGCTTTATAGCCCAAGTGTTTTAGGGGCATATAGCTAAGGTCGAAATGTACGCCCTCAATTAAAAAGTCGGTGGTCAATACCGTCTGCTGCTTATGGTCAAAGACCGCGGCATCGTCGCCAATCCCTTTTAAGGTCGATTTGTGTTTTATTTCGAAATTTTTGGTCAAATGGTCAATGAGTCCGAACTCACCCAATTTCTCCAAAGATGTACGTTGTGGATTTTTATCTTCTAACATTTTGCAAAAGTAAGAATGAAAATCTTCATAGACCTAATTTTAAGGCAATAGCGTACAATAAATATCTTTCTGGGCACAGTCTGGTAGAATCGTTATGCTTTATGGTAACGCAAAAACGGTTTTTTTGAGTGTGGCAGCTTATAAAACACTTTGGTAATCTTGTTTATATTAGAATATAATAAGTGTATTGGTAGGGGGAAGCCTGTCTTTTGCTTAATGTGCAAATTTTGAGGCAACTATAGAAAACGCTTATGTAGATATGCGTTATAATAATGTTAGTTCTTATGGTAAAACCCTACTAATACTGTATATTTGTGAACTATTTAGATTAAATCCAAATGCTTATGATTCAAGTATCTGAGACAGCAAAAAAGAAAGTGATCGACTTGATGACCGAAGGAGGTTTTGATGCCTCTAAGGACTTTGTTCGCGTAGGCGTCAAGAGCGGGGGCTGTAGTGGCCTGTCGTATGAACTCGATTTCGACAAGGAAATGGGGGAGACCGACAAGGTTTTTGAAGATAACGAAGTACGTATTATCGTTGATAAAAAGAGTTTTCTCTATTTAGTGGGTACCACTTTGGAATATTCGGGCGGACTCAACGGAAAAGGCTTTGTCTTCAACAATCCGAACGCACAACGTACTTGCGGCTGTGGTGAGAGTTTTTCGTTATAGGGCGAAAAGCAAAAAAACGAAATATTTATGCAATTACTCCGGGTAATTGGTTAACAGGAAAAGATGGCATATACAGAAGAAGAACTAAAAAAAGAACTTGAAACCAAGGAGTACGAGTACGGTTTCTATACGGATATCGATTCCGACACCTTTCCGAAAGGATTGAGTGAAGAAATCGTTATCGCCATTTCGAAAAAGAAGGAAGAGCCCGAATGGATGACGCTTTGGCGCTTGGAAGCTTTTAAACATTGGAAAGAAATGGTGGAGCCCGAATGGGCGAACGTCAATTATACGAAGCCCGACTTTCAGGCCATATCATACTATTCGGCCCCGAATAAAAAGCCCAAATACGATAGTTTGGACGAGGTGGATCCCGAATTGTTGGACACCTTTAAAAAATTAGGGATTTCGGTCGACGAACAAAAGAAGCTGGCAGGTGTTGCGGTGGATATCGTTATGGACTCCGTTTCAGTGGCCACTACCTTTAAAAAGACCTTGGCCGAAAAAGGGATAATTTTCTGTTCCATATCGGAGGCAATCAAAGAGCACCCCGAATTGGTCAAAAAATATATTGGTTCGGTAGTCCCTCAGAAAGATAATTTTTACGCCGCGTTGAACTCGGCCGTATTTTCAGATGGTTCTTTCTGTTATATTCCAAAAGGCGTACGTTGCCCTATGGAGCTATCTACCTATTTTAGGATCAACCAAGCGGGTACGGGCCAGTTCGAAAGAACCTTGGTCATAGCCGATGAGGGAAGTTATGTAAGTTACCTAGAAGGCTGTACGGCACCGTCAAGGGATGAAAACCAATTGCATGCCGCGGTCGTAGAGCTTATTGCACTAGATGGCGCCGAGATAAAATACTCAACGGTACAAAACTGGTTCCCGGGGAATAAGGAAGGAAAAGGGGGCGTTTACAACTTTGTGACCAAAAGGGGGCTATGCGAGAAAAACGCTAAGATTTCTTGGACACAGGTAGAAACCGGTTCCGCCGTTACTTGGAAATATCCTTCTTGTATATTGAAAGGCGATAACTCAATTGGGGAATTCTACTCCATTGCCGTTACCAATAATTATCAGCAAGCCGATACCGGTACCAAAATGATACACTTGGGTAAAAATACCCGTAGTACCATTATTTCCAAAGGTATATCGGCAGGAAAATCACAGAACAGTTATAGGGGGCTTGTACAAGTGAACAGCCGTGCGGAGAATGCGCGAAACTTTTCACAATGCGACTCGCTCTTAATGGGCAACGAATGTGGGGCGCATACCTTTCCCTATATCGAGGTGAAGAATAAGTCCGCCCAAATAGAGCACGAGGCGACCACTAGTAAAATTGGCGAAGACCAGATTTTCTATTGTAACCAAAGGGGAATCAACACCGAAAAAGCCATAGCCTTGATCGTAAACGGGTTCAGTAAAGAAGTATTGAACAAGTTGCCTATGGAGTTTGCCGTAGAGGCCCAAAAATTGTTGGAAATTAGTTTAGAAGGCTCGGTAGGTTAATCTTGCCAAATGCAGTTTATAGTTTGAATAATAAATAAGATTCGTAAAATGCTTAAAATAGAAAATTTACACGCCCGTGTAGAGGACAAAGAAATATTAAAGGGGATCAATCTTGAGGTGAAAGCCGGTGAGGTTCATGCCATAATGGGGCCTAATGGTTCCGGTAAAAGTACCTTGGCATCTGTTATTGCAGGTAAAGAGGAATTTGAGGTAACTGAAGGCAGCGTGATGTTGGAAGGTGAGGATTTGGAAGAAACGTCTCCTGAAGAGCGCGCCCATAAAGGGGTTTTCCTTTCTTTTCAGTATCCTGTTGAGATTCCAGGGGTTTCCGTTACCAACTTTATGAAAACCGCCATAAACGAATCTAGAAAGGCCAAAGGTCTTGCCGATATGCCCGCTAACGAGATGTTGAAGATGATACGTGAAAAATCGGAGCTTTTGGAAATTGACCGTAAGTTCTTGTCGCGCTCATTGAACGAAGGTTTTTCCGGAGGGGAAAAGAAAAGAAACGAGATATTTCAAATGGCTATGTTAGAGCCTAAATTGGCCATCTTGGATGAGACCGATTCAGGTTTGGATATCGATGCCCTTCGCATCGTGGCCAATGGGGTAAACAAGCTCAAGAGTAAAGACAATGCGGTAATAGTGATTACGCACTACCAGCGTTTGTTGGATTACATCGTTCCTGATTTTGTCCACGTACTGCACAATGGTAAAATTGTTAAGTCCGGAGGAAAGGAATTGGCATTGGAACTAGAAGAAAAAGGCTACGATTGGTTAAAGCAAGAGACCGCGGTTTAAAATAGTACGGAAGTACCTAGTAAAGAGGACAAAGGACTTTATACTTTGTGCTTGTTGCTAAATATTAGAAAATATGGATTTAAAAGACAAATTGATATCATCTTTTATGGCCTTCGAAAACAACGTAGATATCGAGCACCCCGTGCACGACGTTCGAACCGAGGCCATGAAGAATTTTGAACGCAAAGGCTTTCCCAGCAAAAAGGAGGAGGCATGGAAGTATACTTCCTTGAACAGTCTTCAAAAGATAGATTTCAGCATTTTTCCACGAGAAGAAAATACCCTTGAGTATAAAAACGTTAAAAAGTACTTTTTACACGAAGTCGATTCGTATAAAATTGTCTTTGTAGACGGTATTTACAGCTCTTATCTTTCTGAAACTACCCATGATGGGGTAGATATCTGCCTTATGAGCGCTGCCCTTACCAAGCCCATGTACAGGCCTGTCATTGATGTATATTTCAATAAAGTAGCCTCTAAAGACGAATCGCTCACAAGTTTGAACACGGCCTTCAGTAGGGAAGGGGCGTATATATACATCCCAAAAAACAAAATGCCTAAAAAGCCTATCGAAATTATTCATTTCGCCACAGGTAATGAGGCTTCCCTTTTGTTGCAGCCTAGAAACTTGGTCATTGCTGAAGAAAACGCCGAAGTTCAAATTATAGAACGTCACCAGAGTTTGACTTCCAATGAAGTTTTGACGAATTCGGTTACCGAGATCTTTGCGGCCAAAAACGCCATTGTCGATTATTATAAAATCCAGAACGATGCGCCTTCGGCTTCTTTGATAGACAACACCTATATCGATCAAAAAGACAAGAGCGTGGTAAAAATCCACACCTTTTCTTTTGGGGGCAAATTGACCCGTAATAACCTCAATTTCTATCAGAACGGCGAGTATATCGATTCTACCATGAAAGGGGTTACCATTTTGGGAGATAAGCAGCATGTTGACCACCACACCCTAGTGCATCATATAGAGCCCAATTGCGAAAGTCACCAAGATTATAAAGGTATTTATGGGGATAGTTCCACAGGGGTTTTTAACGGTAAGATCATCGTAGATAAGATTGCACAGAAAACCAATGCCTTTCAACAGAACAATAATATTTTGGTAAGCGATAAGGCAACTATCAATACCAAACCACAGTTGGAGATTTTTGCCGACGATGTAAAGTGCTCCCATGGTTGTACCATAGGGCAGTTAGATGAAGACGCTTTGTTCTACTTACAATCCCGTGGTATTCCTAAGAAAGAAGCACGAGCCTTGTTAATGTATGCCTTTGCCAATAATGTTTTGGAGAGTGTACGCATCCCTGAACTTAAAGCGCGAATCAATAAATTGATAGCCAAAAAGTTGGGGGTTAATCTTGGGTTTGACTTATAAAGAGAATTGTTTGATTTCTTAACAAGAAATTATCTTAAAACATAGAATTTTTTTAACGGCACTTTAATAGTGCCGTTATTTTTTTGAAGGAATTTTCGTATAAATTTACGACCGAATTATAAACCATTAATGAATCGTTCGTATGAAAAAATCTACTTTTTATCTGTTTTAATTTTCTTTCTAGGAGCCAGTTTATTTGCTCAGGATTACAAATGGAGTGTGGAAGCAAATTATCCATTATCCATTGGAGATGAATTAGGAAATGATGCGCCAGGCATTATAGATCTTGGTATAAAATATCTATTTTTAGATTTAAGTATTGTAAAAATTGGTGCCGGTATTAATACAGGGGTTTTTAAAGAAAATATAAATGATCAAGTCAGTCCAGCTAATATGGATTTTGACGAAACTAATTGGTTGATACAGCCTAAAATTTTCGCTGAGTTCAACATACCGGTAATAAAAAAGCTTCACCCTAGTATTGGATTAGGATATGCTATTATTGAATCTAAGTACGATGGATTGGTTTCTGGTCAACCGTACGAAAATACTGTGTCATCAGGTGGATTTAATTTGAACCTAGGACTTTCCTACGATATAACGGATAGGTTTTTTTTACAAGCTCAATATGATTATATCAATGATAAGGATACATATGATTATGATGGGTCTAACGTAGGAGTAGATTATAATCGGGGTTATTTAAAATTTGGAGTTGGTTTTAGGTTTTAATTCTCAGATACAAATTCAAGTACTCTAATACCCGATTTGTTTTTACGATCGGGTATCTTTGTATCTAAGAAGACCGACTATGTTAGATATAACAAAAATAAGAGAAGATTTTCCCATTCTGAAAAGAGAAGTGAACGGAAAGCCTTTAATATACTTAGACAATGCCGCTACATCTCAAACCCCACAACAGGTGATTGATGTTATAGTGGATTACTACCATAATTACAATGCCAATATACACCGAGGTGTGCATGCGCTTTCGCAAGAAGCTACCGATAAGTATGAAGTAGCTCGGCAAAAGATTCAGGAGCACTTCAATGCAAAGAATTCATACGAGATTATATTTACCTCAGGTACAACGCACAGTATTAATATCGTTGCCAACGGGTTTACCACCTTATTGAAAAAAGGTGATGAGATACTGGTGTCGGCGATGGAGCACCATTCTAATATCGTGCCTTGGCAAATGTTAGCCGAAAGAACAGGTGCTGTTTTAAGGGTAATTCCGATGAATATGGAGGGTGAGTTATTGATGGAAGTATATGATGAATTGCTTTCCGATAAGACCAAACTGGTATTCTGTAACCATATTTCGAACGCATTGGGTACCATTAACCCCATCAAGGAAATTATAGATAAGGCACATGCGGTCGGCGCTGCTGTTTTAATTGATGGGGCACAAGCGGCTCCCCATATTAAAGCGGATATGCAACAACTGGATGTCGATTTTTACGCAGCTTCTGCCCACAAAATGTGCGGACCGACGGGTGTAGGTATGCTCTACGGAAAGGAAGAATGGCTAAATAAGTTACCGCCCTATCAAGGAGGTGGAGAGATGATTGCCGAAGTAACCTTCGAAAAAACGACTTATGCTGATCTGCCACATAAGTTTGAGGCCGGAACGCCTAATATTTGCGGAGGTATCGCCTTTGGTGCCGCTCTCGATTACATGAACCATATCGGTTTTGACGAAATTGCCGAATACGAACACGGTCTGCTTGAATATGCTACCCAAGAACTTCTGAAGATAGAGGGACTTAGAATTTACGGAACGGCCAAAGACAAAACTTCGGTGATATCGTTTAATATTGAAGGGCTCCATCCCTATGATATCGGCTCTATTTTAGATAAACTGGGGGTTGCCGTGCGTACAGGCCACCATTGTGCCCAGCCTATAATGGATTTTTACGGGATTCCAGGCACGGTAAGGGCGAGTTTTTGTTTCTACAATACCAAGGATGAGGTAGATACCTTGGTCAAGGCTGTAGCACGCGCAAAAGCGATGTTGGAATAGCTTAGGGCGTTATCATTCTCTTAAAGTATTGAAATCCATAGATACTTGTTGTATTTTTACCGAAAATAGCGATAATGCAGATAAAGGAAATACAAGACGAAATAGTAGACGAATTTTCAATGTTTGATGATTGGATGCAGCGCTACGAGTATATGATCGAGCTGGGCAAGAGCTTGCCGCTCATAGACGAGAAATATAAGACCGATGACAATATCATCAAAGGATGCCAGAGCAAAGTATGGGTACATGCGGAACTCGATGATGATAAATTGGTGTTCACCGCTGATAGCGACGCAATTATAACGAAAGGTATAATCGCTATTTTGATTCGGGCCTTTAGCAACCAAAAACCACAGGATATTATCGACGCCAATACCGATTTTATTGATGAAATCGGATTAAAAGAGCACCTTTCGCCTACCAGGGCCAATGGTCTGGTAAGCATGATAAAACAATTGAAATTGTATGCGGTGGCGTACCAAACCCAATTGAACTAGGTAGTGGGCCGATGGGTGACCTGCCTGAATTTTAAAAGAACTAATCTAAGGAACATGAGCGAAGAAATAGCAGTAGATAGCCAAGAATTGGGCGAAAAAATAGTAACCGTACTTAAAACGATATACGATCCTGAAATTCCTGTTGATATATATGAACTCGGGTTGATTTACGATGTATTCGTGAACGAAGAAAATGAGGTTAAAATTCTAATGACCCTTACCTCTCCCAACTGTCCGGTTGCGGAGTCACTGCCTGCCGAGGTCGAGGAGAAGGTGAAATCTTTGGATTTGGTAAGCGATGCCGAGGTAGAGATTACCTTTGATCCCCCATGGACCCAAGATCTGATGAGTGAAGAGGCTAAATTGGAACTAGGCTTATTATAAAAGTTGATTATGTCTGACGAAATCATCAATAGGGTAGCCGAAAGCAAATTGGTTACGTTTAACTTGGAAGATTATTATGTTCAGGGGAGGCGTGTGCTTTTTGATATTTCGAACTGGCTGTTTGAGGGACTTCTTTTGAAGGAAAAGGATTTCCGGTCCCGTGCGGCGGAGCATGATTGGTCTCAATATCAAGATGCCTATGTGGCCCTACATTGTTCTACCGATGCCATTGTGCCGGGTTGGGCTTATATGTTATTGGCTACACACCTACATCCCTTTGCCAAAAAGTGTGTTCAAGGCTCTTTAGAGGATTTGGAGACCGTTTTGTACACCGAAACCCTTTCCAATTTGAAAATTTCGGAGTTTAAAGATAAGATGGTAATCATCAAGGGGTGTAGCAATAAACCTGTTCCTTCAAATGCTTACCTTCTAGCAACAAGCAAGTTACAGCCTGTTGTTAAGTCCCTTATGTATGGCGAAGCCTGCTCTTCGGTACCTTTATATAAAAGAAAGTAGTATTTTTTCTCAAAGAAATGTGACAATTAGTACTTTTGCGTGTCTTAACTAATAAACACATTAACCATGAGAAAATTACTTCTATCATCTATGGCAATTCTGACATTTTCGTTCGGTTTTGCTCAAACAGTGGATGAATTAAAAGCGGAACAGGCCGCTAAAAAAGATTCTATCAGCGCCATACAGGCTAGGGTAGATGCCCTTCAAGGTCAAATCGATGCTTTTCCAGGATGGAAAATCGGTGCTTTTGGTACCATTGGAGCCAATCTTTCAAAATTCAACAATTGGTATTCGCAAGGAACACCGAACAACTCTTCTGGAAACATAGGGGTTACGGTAAACGCATATGCCAATTTAGATAGAGAGAAGTTCTTCTGGAAGAACTCTGCCAATGTTAACTTGCAGTGGGTAAAACTCGATGATAAGGATAACCCTGCAGACGAAGAAGGATTTAACGGAACTACCGATGTTTTTAACATTGTGTCCCTCTACGGGTATAAGTTGAACAAGAACTTTGCAATTTCTGCCTTAGGGGAATACAGAACGTCTATTATCAACAATTTCAATGACCCGGGTTACCTCGATTTTGGTGTTGGTGCTACATGGACTCCTATTCCTGATATGGTAGTGGTTATTCACCCATTGAACTACAACTTTGTCTTTGCCGATAACGATGCGGCTTACGAATCATCTGCGGGTGCTAAGATTGTTGTGGATTATACCAAAAAATTGGGTGCTATCAACTTTAAGACCAATTTCTCTACATTTCAGAGTTATAAGAGTGGAGACCTTTCAAACTGGACATGGATCAACTCTTTTGGTTACACACTTTGGAAAGGTATTGGTGTAGGTTTTGAATTCGGATTGAGAAACAATAAGCAAGAGGCTTTGGGCAATGCATTGGCCGCCGTTCCGGTTCCAACTCCTGCCCCGACTTTTGATAATATCGATAATGATTTGCAGAGTTACTACCTTTTCGGTCTTAACTATTCGTTCTAATCGAGAATTGTTTGTTTCAGTATAAACGAAACGCCCCGACATTTGTCGGGGCGTTTTGTTTTTAAGTAGGATACGTTAAGTTTGGTTGTACAGTCAATAATAAATCAAACCTTGATTAAGTAATTTATTTGGGACGTACACTAAATTTCAAATACAAGACTAATGTAATCGGCAAGGTCGTGAACACTAAATTTTTGTTGTAAAGCATGCCCAATTTGTGGTGTAACTCGTTAAAATGTACTTTTGTTCGATGAAATGCAGCTTATTTCTTCCCTCGGATAAGAGCGTTAAATGCAAAAACAAAAAAGCCCGTTCACACGGGCTTTTTTGTTTTGTAGGTATTCTTGTAAGATTTGGTCGTGATTTGGGGTCACGGTTTATAAGCGTTTCGTAGGTCAAGTCCGGATTTGGGATTCGTACTTGTTGGGGTTAAGTTCAAGAATTGATTTGGGGTCGTTACTCTCACTTAATTACAGTGTAAATCTACATAGGTTTGCCCTGTGGTCTAAATTATTGTTGTGTACGCAGCTCAAATTGTTGTGAAAAATACCAGTGGTTCGGTATATCCGATGAACGGCATCCCCTAGTGGCAAAGCGTATTTTTTATGAAAGTAAGGGCATAAAAAAAACCTCTATAAAGAGGTTTTTATCAAGTAGATTTGGTCAATTTGGTGTTTGTCTTTTTAGGTCAGTTAACACATTTGGGGGTTGTTAGCTGTTGGGGTTAAGTTCAAGAGTCGATTTGGGGTCATTACTATCATTTAATTACACTGTAAACCTACGTCGGAATACCTAGCTGTCTAAATTATTGTTGTGTACGTTAGGCAGCTTGTTGTGAAAAATACCAGCGGTTCGGTTTATCCGACGAACGGTAAGCCAAAAACCTATAAATTCTAATACTCGTCTAAATGTTCGGGGTATAAAAAGTTGTTGTACGGAAAACGCGTCACATGAATGTCGCGTACTTCGTCGTAGACCCTTTTTCTGAACTCGTCTAGGTTTTCTTTGTTCAGGGCCGATATAAAGAGGGCCTTGTCGCCCACACGCTGCATCCACGTTTTTTTCCACTCGTCAATCGTAAAATGTCTTTCGCTGCGTTCGGTAACCAAATCGTCCTCATCTATTTCGGCATGTTTGTAGAGGTCGATTTTGTTAAAAACCATGATAGTATTCTTGTCGGCACTATCGATTTCGTCCAATATTTTATTTACCGATTCAATATGCTCTTCAAATTGTGGGTGGGAGATATCGACAACATGTAGCAAAAGATCCGCTTCGCGAACTTCGTCTAGGGTACTTTTAAAACTTTCCACAAGTTGGGTGGGGAGTTTGCGGATAAAACCGACCGTGTCACTGAGTAAAAACGGCAAATTGCCTATGACAACCTTGCGCACTGTGGTATCTAATGTGGCAAAAAGCTTATTTTCCGCAAATACGTCGCTCTTACTGATAACGTTCATCAGGGTAGATTTACCCACATTCGTATATCCTACGAGTGCCACACGTACCAAAGCACCACGGTTACCGCGTTGGGTTTCCATTTGTCGATCGATCTTTAGGAGCTTCTTCTTCAATAAAGAAATACGGTCCCTTACGATACGTCTATCCGTTTCAATTTCGGTTTCACCGGGTCCGCGCATCCCGATACCTCCACGTTGGCGTTCCAAGTGGGTCCAAAGTCCCGTTAAACGGGGCAATAAGTACTCGTATTGGGCCAGCTCCACTTGGGTGCGTGCATAGCTCGTTTGAGCGCGTTGGGCGAAAATATCGAGAATAAGGCTGGTACGGTCCACAATTTTGCAGCGTAGTAGCTTTTCTATATTTCGCTGTTGGGCCGGGGTAAGCTCATCATCAAAGATTACCGAACCAATATCGTTCGCTTTGACAAAGGCTTCCACTTCTTCCATCTTACCGGTACCTATTAGGGTCTTGGGGTTGGGAACATCCATGCGTTGCACAAATCGTTTAACTACCTCGCCACCTGCGGTATAGGTTAAAAATTCAAGCTCGTCGAGATACTCGGTAACTTTGCCCTCGCTCTGTTCGCGGTTTATAATGCCGATTAATACGGCCTTTTCGTGATCTATGGTCTTCTTTTCTAACATATCGAAACTAAAATGCAAATTTAAGTAATACCGACCGAGCTATTTTCGTAAATTTAAGGTTCCAATCGAGAAATTTATGATTTTTTCATTTTTCAGAAAGAAAAAGGGAAGCCATTTAAACACCATTAGCTTTTATAACCTCGAGAATTTATTTGATACGATAGACGACCCTAAAACCCTTGATGACGATTTTACGCCAAAGGGGCGCAAAAAGTGGTCTCTTAGAAGGTACAAAAAAAAGCTGTACAAATTGGCCAAGACTATAGCGGAAATCGGGAATACGGAGACCCAAAGTCCGCCCGTCCTGGTCGGTGTGGCCGAAATTGAAAACGAACAGGTGATGCAAGACCTTTTGGCGAGCGAGCCTCTGGCCAACATCAGTTACGATTATGTCCATTACGATTCGCCCGACGAGAGGGGTATTGATTGTGGACTCATTTATCACAAAGATCATTTTGAGGTATTGTACTCCGAACCGATAGCCGTGTTGATTTATGAGGAGGATGAAAGACGGGATACCACCCGTGATATTCTTTACGTTAAAGGCAAGCTCAATAACGAACAGGTGCATATATTCGTGAACCATTGGCCGTCGCGTCGAAGCGGAAATACCACTACCGAGCACAAGCGGATGATTGCCGCCGAGACCATGATCCGGTTTATGGCACGTATCGAAGAAGAGGAGGCCGAGCCAAACTATATAATTATGGGCGATTTTAATGATGGTCCGCAATCGGATAGTATCAAAAAGCTTATCGACACCAAGACCCTCTACAATCCCATGGAAAAATTATTGACACCCGATAGGGGTAGCGCCAATTATAAGAGGTCGTGGATGCTGTTTGACCAGATTATGGTTTCGCACAGTTTTTTGAATTTTGAAAAAGGTACCCATAGTTTTGCCCATGCCAATATTTTTGATGAGCACTTTTTGACTGAATTTAAAGGGAAATATATGGGTTCGCCTTATCGCACCTATGTTGGGAATAGGTACTTAGGAGGGTATAGTGATCATTTTCCTGTCTATATCCAGCTAAAGTATAACGCTTAATAACGCCTATATACTTTTGATGTAGGCCTCATCGATAAGGTCGTCCCCGCGTAGGCGCAAGAATACTTGGGCAGTAGTGACCACATCAAGTTCGCAATAGGTAACAATACGGTCGATGTCGTTTTCTTCGTAATAGACGTGGCGTACCATACTGCCATCAATGTCTTGTTTGGGCGACGGTATGCCCAATATATTTGCCAATAGTTTTAAGGATGTAAAGTTTTTATAGTCGCCGAACTTCCACAGTTCCATGGTGTCTAAATGCGGGATTTCCCAAGGTTTTTTGCCAAACAGGTTGAGTTTGTAAGGTAACTGTATACCGTGTATGATCATTCTACGTGCGATATAGGGAAAGTCGAATTCCTTGGCATTATGGCCACAAAGTAAATGTCTTGGGGAGTTAAAATGACCGTCCAAGAGGTTTTTGAACTCTTTTAATAATGTGGCCTCGTCACCGTGAAAGGAGGTGGTTCTAAAAGTTTTGTTCTCCCCTACAAACCTGAAGTAACCGACGGAGATACAAACGATTTTGCCGAATTCCGCCCAAATGCCGGCGCGCTCGTAAAACTCTTCGGGGGTAAATTCATCCTTGCGTTGGTATCTTGATTTTTGCTCCCATAGCTCCTTTTTCTCATCGTTCAGGGCTTCGAAATTCGGCTCTTCGGGAACGGTTTCGATATCAAGGAAAAGAATGTGTTCAAGATTGATTTTATATAGCACCTTATTTTTTGTTTAATAGCAACTGAAATATAC
This sequence comes from Zobellia sp. OII3, assembly GCF_002211465.1. NCBI lineage: Bacteria > Pseudomonadati > Bacteroidota > Flavobacteriia > Flavobacteriales > Flavobacteriaceae > Zobellia > Zobellia sp. OII3. The sequence goes on from NZ_MWRZ01000001.1 coordinate 1,026,961, forward strand.
AAACTAATCCTGTTTGCCGCCAAATTTGTTCCCATACCACCTTCTTCCTTTCTGATCCTGGTGGGTGTTCATCGAAATAATGGAATCGCGTCCACTTTTTTTTGAAATTGTAACGTTTGGGGTTTGTAAACTATAATTATACGTATTTATCATGATGAAAAATCGCTTTAAAACAGGGTGCCGATTAATGGGCGGCTTGTCTGTGTTGGTATTGTTAACGGTCTTGGCGGCTTGTAGTAAAGATGCCGATATGGACAATGATTCCGAAGATAAAACCGATGTAATCGATGTGGTCGACGAAGCCGATGATACCGATAAAACTGACGAGAGCGATGAGACTGACGAAACCGAGGGAGTTGGAAATTCGCCATGTACCGATGTTGCCAATTATATTTTTAAGGAAAAGAACGGTTTGGTGAATGTCGAGTTTGAAAATGCACAGTTCCCTGATGGTTGGGTGCTAAAGGACGATGGTGATAGTTTTTCGGGAAAAGGCTATATGGTTTGGGAAGGAGATCAGTATTTAGGAAGCCCAGGTAAGGGAAAGACCAGTTTTAAAATTGAGATAAAAAATACGGGTACCTATCGATTTTTGTGGAAATCTGCGGTAAAATCGGGAAATAGTGGCTCAGACCACAACGATACGTGGCTACGATTTAACGATGCCGATGATTTTTATGCCCAGAAGGACGACAGTATCGTCTATCCGAAGGACACCGGAAAAACTCCCAACCCGGAAGGTGCATCAAAAGACGGATGGTTTAAAATTTACCGTAGCGGAAATAATCTCGATTTTAAGTGGCAGTCCAGTACTTTCGATAATAATGGGCATAATATTTATGTGGTGTTTGCGAAAGCGGGAGTCTATACCATGGAAATCTCAGCGAGGTCTTCCGGTCATGGTATCGATCGATTCATACTTTTTAATGATTTAATTACCCAAGCGGATGCCATTTCCGACGATGCAAACTTAAGCGAGACGAGGTGTAATTAAGCCGAAGGTCTTTTTTACCGTTTTAAGAGAAACCGACCCTAGCGTCGGTTTCTTTTTTTGCGAATGTGCTTGGGTTAGGTCGAATGCAAATGAAATATACGTTTTGATCGATGATTGGCCAAACGGCGAACGCATCGGGCGAATTTTTTGGAACAACGGACCAGGGGGTCGGTTTTTTTAAAAGAGCGATTGCTGTTTTACGGGATTTTCATGGTCTAGCAGCCATTTTTTCCGGTGCAGACCGCCGGCATAACCGGTTAAGGAGCCATCGGTGCCAATGACACGGTGACAGGGAACTATAATCCATAAAGGATTTTTTCCGTTGGCGGAAGCTACTGCCCGAATCGCCTTTACGTCGCCCAAGGTCTTGGAAAGTTCAAGGTAAGAGACCGTTTTGCCGTAGGGTATTTTTGATAAGGCCTTCCAAACACGTTTTTGAAAGTCGGTACCCGTGGGATTTAACGCAAGATCAAAGTTGTTCCGTTCGCCGGCAAAATATTCTTGCAGTTGACTTACGGCCGCTTCAAGGTTTTTCGGAATGACGGATGAAACGTTTTCTTCGGTATTCAGCACAATTATGGAAGCCAGGCCATTGGCATCACCTTCAAGTTTGGCTATGCCGAGGGGGGTGCGAATAAAGGCGGTTTCCATAGCTTGTGGTATTTTTGGTGTTGGTGGGCCATTGGAACGGCCCCGAAATCTACTTGTCGAGTATTCCAGTGCGTTTTGCACGGGTTTCCCAATTTTTTCGAGCTAGCTCCTGCAGGTCGGCAACATTGTCGCTCTCGTCCATTATTTCTAAGCCGAGAAGGGTTTCTATAATATCTTCCATAGTCACTAATCCACTTACTGAGCCATATTCATCCACAACAAGGGCAATATGTATTCTTTTGGAAATGAATGTATCGAAAAGGCGTGGTATGGGTGTATTTCTTTCGGTGATTAAAATTTCTCGTTTTATTTCTGAAAGAGGCGTGTTCCCATTGTTATTTACCATTTCCTCCAAAATCGTATCCTTCAGCACAAAACCGTCTATATGGTCCATTTTATCGCCATATACCGGAATACGTGAAAAACGCATTTTAGGGTTGTCCGCAAAAAATTCCGCTATTGTTTTACTTTCCGGAGCAATTTTCATCACGGCCCTTGGTGTCATTACATCCTTGACCAATACTTGGTCAAAACGTAATAGGTTTTTTATTATGGTCGATTCAGATTTTTCGAAAACACCTTCTTCGCGGGCCATATCGGTCATGGCGGTAAAATCTTCCCGGCTTAAGACGCTGCCGTGGTGGCCTTTGCCGCCTACAAGTTTGGTAAAGATCTGCAGAACCCATAAGAGTCCCGTATACTTTAAGGCAACGACCATAACACGTAGGGCCTTGGCCGTAAAATTGGCCAATTGTCGCCAATAGGTGGCGCCAATGGTTTTAGGTATGATTTCCGAGGCTACCAAAATGAGTATGGTCATCAAAGTAGATACCACACCTACCATGAGGTCTTCGGTAAAAGCAATTCCGAATATACGGCGTGTGGTGGTGCCGTACAGTTCCGCGTAGGCTACCTTGGCCTGTACCCCTACTAAAATGGCTCCAACGGTATGGGCAATGGTATTAAGGGTCAAAATGGCGATTAGTGGCTTGTCTACATCCTTCTTTAGTTCTTCTAAAATTAAGGCATAGGCTTTTCCTTCCTTTTTCTTGACGTTTACGAAGGTGGGGTTGATGCTTAGTAACACAGCTTCAAGAATGGAACAGAGGAAAGAAAAGAAAATCGATACGAAAGCGTAAAAAATTAGTAAGCCCATAAATCGGTTTTATCTTACGAAGATACCAATTATTAGAAAACGAAATGCACTTATTCGATAGCGAGCCTAGCTTGATAGAAAACCTGTTGCACGGCCGGACGAATATTGAGGTCGTAGATCTGTCGATGGGAACGGGAGGGATATACCCGGTTGGAAAGGAAAATATATACCAATTGGTTTTCGGGGTCGGCCCATACGAAAGTCCCTGTAAAACCACTGTGTCCAAAACTGTCGGGACTTACTTCGGGAGCTGGGTATGCCTTGGAGAGGGCTAGCTCCGCATTGTTCAATAAGGGCTTGTCGAAGCCTAGGCCTCTTCGGTTATCGTTTTCTGGAAATTGTACGCGGGTAAATTCCTCGATGACAGCTTTTGAGAAATAGCGTTTGCCGTTATACACGCCATATTGCAGGTACATCTGCATTAGTTGGGCCAAATCGGTAGCGGAAGCAAAGAGTCCGGCATTGCCCGACACCCCACCCAGCAAGGCTGCGTTTTCATCGTGTACCCAAGCGTGTGTCAGGGCCTTTCTAAAGGTGGAATCTTGCTCGGTAGGCACGATAAAATTCGTATACGATTTTAGCTTAGGATTAAAATTTACGGTATTTAAGCCGATTGGGCCATAGAAATTACTTTGTAAATACTCGGAGAATGATTGGCCAGTTAGTTGTTGTATGAGATCAGGAAAAATAAGGAAGGCCAATCCGGAATATCTATAGCTTTTTTTATCTGAAACCTGAGATCGGTCGATGAGACGATGTGCTTTTTTTATAAATCTGCTTTTAACATAAATGTTATCATAGGCGCGTCGTCTAAAGCGTGGATTTGGTTTGGTTCTCACGAAGCGTTTTTTTAAGGTGCCATTTTTTTTTCGCACGGTGTTCAGTAGCACGATATAAGGTTCTAGGCCGGCTTGGTGAGCCAAGATTTGCCGTAGGGTAATATCGCGTTTGTCCTTCCTCTTGCGCCAGGGTTTCCAATAGGTGCTAAAAGCTTGGTCAAGGTCGAGTACGCCTTCGTCAACGAGTTTCATCAAGGCGGGAAGGGCCGCCGTAATTTTGGTGACCGAGGCTAGGTCATAAATGTCGTTCAGAGCAACGGCCCGAATGCTGTCATAAGTATGATAGCCATAGGCTTGGTGGAAGATAATCTTCCCGTTCTTGGCGACCAATACTTGGGCACCCGGAAAGGCCTTCTTTTTTATACCGTTTGTTATAATTTTTGAGACCTCGGAGTATATATAGGAAGAGTCCAAACCCACCTCCGATGGATGCGCGTACGTGAGTACATCCTCGCCTTTGTCCAAGTTAAGGGGTATAGGTCCATCTTCCTGCGCTAACATTACGTTTAGTGCGAAAATCAGGAAGATGGAATATAGCTGTTTCACGATCGCATAACTTTGTGGGTCGGTTTAATCTAACAAGCGAATAGCATCTTTGGCAAAATATGTCGCAATGATATTGGCGCCGGCTCTTTTCATGGCGGTCAATTGCTCCATTACTACGGCATCGTGGTCTAGCCATCCTTTTTCTGCGGCTGCTTTTACCATGGCATACTCGCCGCTTACTTGGTATACGGCAACGGGTACATCTACTTCATTGCGAATTTCACGTACGATATCTAGGTAGCAGAGTCCGGGTTTTACCATAACGATATCCGCTCCTTCATCGACATCCATTTCGGTTTCCTTTAGGGCTTCAAACCGATTGGCATAATCCATTTGATAGGTTTTTTTGTCCTTGGGGACGTTCTTTACATCCACGGGAGCCGAATCTAAGGCGTCTCTAAAGGGGCCATAGAAGGCACTGGCGTATTTGGCACTGTAGCTCATGATTCCGGTATTGATAAGGCCTTCATCTTCTAAGGCCTCACGAATCGAAAGGATACGACCGTCCATCATATCGCTCGGCGCAACAAAATCTGCCCCGGCCAAGGCATGGGAAACGCTCATTTCTGCCAAAAATTCTGAAGTTTCATCATTGAGGATCAATCCGTTCTCCACTATACCATCATGGCCAAACGAAGAATAGGGGTCCATGGCGACATCGGTCATTACCAACATGTCCGGACATGCGTTTTTTATGGTTTTTATGGCACGTTGCATGAGTCCGTCATCGTTGAGGGCCTCGGTGCCTTTATTGTCCTTGAGCTCGTCCGGTACTTTTACGAAAAGCAAAACGGCATGTAAGCCCATATTCCATAGTTCCTTGATCTCGGTTTCTAGAAGGTCGAGGCTCAATCTGTAATAATCCGGCATAGAGGCGATCTCTTCTTTGATGCCCTTGCCTTCCGTCACAAAAAGCGGTACCAGAAAATCCTTGGGAGATAAAATGGTTTCGCGTACTAAATGTCTGATGGAATCGTTTGTTCTTAATCTACGGTTTCTTCTAAGTGGGTACATACTTTTGCCTATTTTTGAATACCCAAAGTTACTTATTATCCTCCTAAAAAACAGAAAACGGACCAACTCTTGACGCAACTTATAGACCTCCTAAAATTTAAGTTTGAATGGCGTAGCTATCAGCAGGGTTTTCTAGATAATTTCGAAGACCATATAGAGGATAATCATTTGCATGTGGTGGCCCCTCCTGGCTCAGGAAAGACCATTTTAGGATTGGAAGTGCTGCGTAGGGTCAATAAGCGCACCTTGGTCTTGGCGCCCACACTGACTATTAGGAACCAATGGAAAGACCGATTGGTATCGTTTTTTTTAAAAGACCCTTCGTTTTCCGATTATAGCATGGATCTTAGGGTGCCTCAACTTTTGACTTTTTCTACCTACCAGTCGTTACATGCATTAAGCAAACGTTTTGCTGGCGACGGAGAGGATTCCCTGTTGCAATTCATCACGAAGAATGGTATAAAAACCATTGTGCTGGATGAGGCACATCATTTAAAAAACGAATGGTATAAATGTCTGATGGCCTTAAAGAAAATCAAGGGCTTGACCGTTATCGCGTTGACGGCAACACCGCCCTATGATAGTTCAGGAGGGGAACTCGAAAAGTACTTTGAGCTCTGTGGTCCTATAGATGATGAAATTGCCGTACCTGATCTTATAAAGAACGGAGACCTTTGTCCGCATCAAGATTTTGTGTATTTCTCCAAACCTTCAGAGGCACAGATAAAATCTATTGTCACGTATAGGGAGAATATTATTCGGTTTATGAGTGAACTGAAGGCCGATATAGGGTTTCAAAAGCTTCTTTTGGAGCATCCCTTTTATGCGGAAACCGAAGATAGACTTGAGGAAATTTATGCCAAACCTTCGTTTTTGTCGGCCATCTTGATTTTTCTGAATTCCGCAGGGGTTCAGATTGATAAAGAGAAATTGCTATTTCTCGGTTTTGAGGGCAAAACGGTTGAGTTTCCCGCGCTTACGTATGAATGGATAGAGTTGTTGTTGCAAGAGCTCTTGGTGGTCCAGCGTGAAGGGTTGATCACATACGAGTCCATCTTGAATAAGATTGAAAAGCGACTGGCCCGTATTGGGGTATACGAAAAGAAAAGGGTAAATTTTGTTGGAGATGAGCGGCTCTATAGGACTTTGGCGAGTAGTTCTAGTAAATTGAGAAGTATTCATAATATTCTTGAGGAAGAACACAAGGTGCTAGGCAATCGCTTGAAGGCGGTAGTACTTACTGATTTTATACGAAAGGAATTTTTAGAATTTAAAGGGGAGGCGACGCGCCCACTCAATAAATTGGGAGTGGTATCTATTTTTCAGTACCTCCGGATAAAATTCGGGCAAAAGGATGATTTGGCCATTCTTACGGGCTCTCTAGTGGTGCTTCATAAAAAACTAACCGCCGATTTTGAAGCGTTGTTGGGCGATGATGGGGCCATTGGTATGAAACCCATGTCTTCGGATCGCGATTTTGTAGAGATTTCGGTTTCGGGGACTCACAAGAATAGGATTGTAGGGGTGGTCACCCGGCTTTTTCAGTTAGGGAAAATAAAAATACTCATTGGTACAAAATCCCTTTTGGGGGAAGGTTGGGACGCCCCTGCTATAAATACCTTGGTATTGGCGTCTTATGTTGGGTCTTTTGTGTCTTCAAACCAAATGCGGGGTAGGGCGATTCGAACCGATACCAATGACCCCGACAAGAGTGGAAACATTTGGCACTTGGCTTGTTTGGACCCTACTGCGACCGATGGCGGTAAGGACTTGGAAAAACTAAAGCGGAGGTTTACCGCTTTTTCAGGGGTTTCTATAGTGGGCGAGGCTTATATTGAAAATGGACTGGATAGACTGCAGCTGCCAGAACTCTTTAGTGGGGAAGCCCAGCTTGACGAACTGAACAAAACCATGGTTGATTCGGCCTCAAATCGCGAAACGTTAAAGGGGAGGTGGCATGAGGCTATAGATAAGGGTAGTGTGCTGGTAAGGGAGGTGAAGATACCCTATGCGGGAAAAACGCCTTTTAGAAAAGCCAAAAAAATGCGTTCGGTAGATGCGGCACAATATCTGCTTATTGAGGTGGTCGCCGGTTTGGGGCTCTTTCTGCCTGAGTTTCTGATGAAGAATATAACAACGCTACTGAACAAGGGTGTTTTTGCCTTTATGTATTTTTTATTGGCGGGTATAATCATTGGTTTTGCCCCAAAAACCTATAAGGCCCTAAAGCTGTATTTCTTATTCGGAAACGCTTTTAAGAAGACCAAGAAGATAGCTAATGCTTTGTTAGACTATCTCATGCAAACAGGGCAGATCCATACGGAAGACTCTAGGGTTTCCGTTTCGGCCGAACAGCAGGCCAATGGTGCCTTTGTTTGTTACCTAAAAGGAGCTAGTAATTACGAATGTAATTTATTTGTACAATTGCTGCACGAAATACTGGCCCCTGTTGAGAATCCGAGGTACTTATTGATCGGCAACCATGGGTTAAAGAAAAAATGGGGTATCCGCAAGTATTATGTAGTACCACAAAGCTTAGGGAGGCGAAAAGAAGATGCCTTAAGCTTTCATCGCTTTTGGAAGAAGCACGTAGACGATTCAGAACTCCTGTATACACGAACCCGGTCGGGTAGAAGGGAACTGCTAAAGGCGCGTTTGGCCCATGTGGTTTATCAATTTAAGGAGGTTTCCGAAAAGACGATTACTTGGAAATAGCATCTTCGGTATGTTCTTTACAGCGTAGCAGCTGGTCCACTTGTTTACCATAACCATAGGCCGACCATAGGCTGGAATCCCTTTTTATGGCCGCCGCATCTTCATCTTCATCGATATACCGTTTGGTCGCTTGAACCAAAGGGTGGTCGAAATCACTGATTGGGACAATCGAGTTGGGTCCTGGGATGCTGATTTGATCTTCATAATCGTAGCAGAACACCAGTACTTTATCCCCTACTGACACATCTAGGTTGTTAAAGCAATCGGAAACAAAGTATTTTTGATTGGCGTAGCCGTGACTTTCCAAAGGCTTTATCTTATAGACTTCCTCAATGGCTATGGTCCCGCGTTGGGAGATATACAGTGGGGCGGCTTCATTGGTCGGGGAGTCGATTTGTGTGACGATACCAGAAAATACCAATCCGTATTCTTTTCCGCAGTAGCCGATGAAGGGGCCTGATTCTTCCCACCAATAGGTGTAGCCAACGTTTAGGGTGTCTTGGGTAAAGACAATGTCTAGGTCGCTTTTCGTTTTTTTCGACTGGCAAGACGATAAAAAACATAGGGAAATAAGGAGGTAGGTGGTAGAATGGACTACCCCCGAAAAGAAAAAACGCAACGGTTTTTGCTTACTCATGATCCCCGGATCGATTTTCTTTTTGCTTACTCAGCGAAATGATTTCTTTCAGACGCTGCTTACGGTTCAACTTTTCTGATTTGAGCTTGTTTTTCTTTCGGTTCAGAAGCTTGGTGTGTTTGGCCTTGTTGGCCTTGTTCTTTTCTTTGCCTTTTTTTGACATAATGAGGCCTTATAAATTTATACCCAGTCCTTGGGAGACTTAAGAATGTTGAGTAAGCGCTCTTCTTTACTTCCGCTTTCCGGCTGGTGATCGTAGCGCCATTGAACATGGGGAGGCAAACTCATTAAAATGCTTTCTATTCTCCCGTTCGTCTTTAGGCCGAACAAGGTGCCTTTATCGTGAACCAAGTTGAATTCAACATAACGTCCTCTTCTGATTTCTTGCCAGTCCCTTTGTTCAGAGGTGTAGTCCAGATTTTTCCTTTTTAAAACAATCGGTACATAACTTTCTAGAAAGCTGTTGCCTACTTCGGTTACGAAATCGTACCAATTCTGCATGTCCATCCCTTCGGTAGCCTTGCAATAGTCGAAAAAGAGTCCGCCTATACCACGAGCTTCATTTCTGTGGGCATTCCAAAAGTAATCGTCACATTTCTTCTTGTAGGTCGAGTAGAAATTGGGGTCATGTGCATCGCAGGCGGCCTTGCACAAGGTATGAAAATGAATGGCATCTTCATCAAAAAGGTAGTAAGGGGTTAGGTCTTGTCCGCCGCCGAACCATTGATCTACAATGTTTCCTTCCTTGTCGTACATTTCAAAATACCGCCAATTGGCATGAACGGTGGGTACCATGGGATTTTTCGGGTGTAGCACCAAACTCAATCCACAGGCATAAAAATCGGCATCTTCAACACCAAAGTAGCTTTGCATGCTTTTGGGCAAAGCGCCGTGTACGGCAGATATATTTACCCCTCCTTTTTCAAAAACGTCTCCGTTCTCGATGACGCGGGTACGTCCACCGCCACCTTCCGGCCGCTCCCATAGGTCTTCGTGGAACTTGACTTTACCATCGATTTCCTCAAGTTTGTTGGTAATCGAATCTTGAAGGTTTTGAATGTAGCTAAAGAATTTGTCTTTCATCAAGAGAAATGGTTTTATGCGAATCGGCTGTAAATTTACGACTTACGGGGGAAGCTATGAAGCGATATGCTCGACAAAAGCGGTTTATTTTAGTAAGCTGCGATTTTATACCGAAAGCACATAGAGCTCCATGTCAAGAGGGGCTTCATTAGGCGGGGTGTGTTCTTTGGGGAGTTGCTTTCGCCATGTGTAGCCGCATTTTTCGGCAACTCTTACACTACCTGTATTGGTTTTATGGGCGATGATGTTGAGTGTCTTGAGTCCTAATTCCTTAATGGCGTATTTCGATAAGGTATCTACGGCCAGCGAAGTGATGCCCTTTCCTTCGTATTGATATCCGATGCAGTAGGCCAATTCGGCCTGTCGTTTTTCCCAGTCCAGTTCCTTGATATAGACAAGTCCGATAAGGGCTCGGCTTTCATTGTCTTTTAGCACAAAAAGAAACTCCTCCCTTTTCATGTACTCGCGTACCTTTTCTTCCACAAAGATTTGCGAAAGGGTGGGATTTAGGTTTGCGGCCAAGGTTTTTGGAAAGTAGCGCTGTAAACGCTTGGTGTTTATTGTTACGAAGTCGCACATACGCCAAGCGTACTTTTCATGTATGGGTTCTATGGAAAAGTGTTCGAAAAGGGCAATCTGGGCGTTTTCGTTTTCCATAGTCGGTGCGGGTCTAGCTTACGGGCTTCCACTCTTTTACCGCGTCGATAAAAGCTTTTGCGTTCTCTACGGGAACGTTGGGCAAAATACCATGGCCGAGATTGGCGATATAGCTGTCTTTACCGAATTCATTGATCATTTGCGTCACCATCTTCTTTATTTCGGAAGGAGGAGAGAGCAATCGGGCCGGGTCAAAATTACCCTGTAAGGTAACTTTTCCTCCAGTGAGGTATCGTGCGTTTCGCGCGGAGCAGGTCCAATCTACACCAAGAGCGGCCGCTCCCGATTTGGCCATGTCGCCTAGGGCGAACCAGCAACCTTTACCGAATACGATAACGGGACTTTCGTCTTTTAGGGCGTCGATGATCTGTTGGATATACTGCCAAGAAAACTCATTGTAATCGGTGGGGGATAACATACCGCCCCAAGAATCGAAAACCTGTACGGCGTCTACGCCGGCCCTGATTTTCGCCTTTAGGTAGGCAATGGTGGTATCCGTTATTTTTTGTAAAAGTTCGTGGGCCACTACCGGTTGGGTAAAGCAAAGTTCTTTGGCCTTGTCGAAGGTCTTGCTTCCTTGTCCTTGTACACAATAGCACAGAATGGTCCAGGGTGATCCGGCAAAACCGATTAGAGGTACTTCGTTGTTCAGTTTTTCCTTAGTAAGCTTTATGGCGTCCATTACATAGCCCAAAGCCTCGTTCACATCGGGAACGATAACGCTATCAAGGTCTTTTTGAGAGCGAATAGGGTTGGGTAGGTAGGGGCCAAAGTTCGGCTTCATCTCTACTTCGATATTCATGGCCTGGGGTATGACCAGGATGTCGCTAAAAAGAATCGCGGCGTCCATACCGAACCTGCGAATCGGCTGTACGGTAATTTCCGAAGCCAATTCAGGGGTCTGGCAGCGCGTAAAGAAATCGTATTTCTTTCTGATTTCCATAAACTCGGGAAGATATCTTCCGGCTTGGCGCATCATCCAAACCGGTGGACGATCAACCGTTTCGCCCTTTAGGGCCCTAAGAAAAAGGTCGTTCTTTAGTGACATAGGTGTATTTTGATTCCCTTAGAAGGGGAAGTCCGTTTTTTTTTATTCCAATCGTAAAACAAATTAATCCTTACCGTAGGTCTGGTTCACCAACTCGATAACGCTCTCTACCGTAGGAATTTTGGCTACATAAACCGTTTCAAAGTGTTTTCTTGCCTCCTCGGCCGTGGTATCCCCAATGCAGTAAGCCACTCTGTTGTCAGGGCTGTTCTTTAGCAAATAGCTGGTAATGGTCGAGGGGCTGTAAAACATAATACCTTCAACACTATCCTCCACTTCTGCGGGAGCGTGTTTGGTGGTATAGGCTTCGATTTCCCTTACCTTAATATTGTTCTCGGCCAAGACGGTGGGCAGGTGGTCAAGTCTAAGGTTGCTACAGAAATAAGTAACCTCGGTTCCTTCCATGTACTCCACCAAATAATTGGCCAAATTTTTAGCGTCTTTTTCTTGGTGCTTTACAGGGCCGATATAACGCTTGATCATGCGTTTGGTCTTTCCGCCTACACAATAGATATTCTTAAACTTTAATTCTTCGGGGGATACGCTTTTTAAAATCGCCTCTACCGTATTCTGGCTCGTGATGATTACGTTTTGAATTTCTTTCTTTAGGATAAGACTGGAAATTCGGTTGGGACTGATTTTGATAAAATCTTCCGATTTCACCTTGATGTCTTGGTCAAAAAGGTTGATTTGATCAGGGGTGAGGGTTCTCGTTGAAAATATTTTGGTGTTTTCAACAATGTCCGTTGCGTAAGTCATAAGTAACTTCCCTCCGCGGCTAAGGATGCTGTTCGCACAGTCTTTGGCCAAGTAGGAATGCTTGCCCAAGGGGGCCGTGAACTCGGCCTCTAGTTTTTTCTTGCCATCAATGGTCAGGAGCACCCCTTTAAGGGTTACTTCGTTTTCTTTGCTAATGGTCGCCAATGCCCCTATGGGAGCCGAACAGCCTCCTTCTAAAATACGAAGGAACTCACGTTCGAGTTTGGTACATATTTCTGTTGGCTCATGGTTGATTTCGGCACAGGCTTCGCGAATAAACTCGTCATCTTCTTTGGCTACGACCATTATGGCACCTTGTGCGGGTGCTGGCACCATCCAGGTGAGGCCAATGGTGTTTTCGGGTTCGAGACCGATGCGTTCAAGCCCGGCGGCGGCAAAAATGGCACCGTTCCAATCGTTGTTCTCGAGTTTTTCGTACCGGCTATTGATGTTGCCCCTAAGGTCGACCACTGTATGGGTCGGGTAGCGGTTGAGCCATTGTGCCTTTCGGCGAAGGCTTCCGGTAGCGATTATAGCATCCCTTTCGCCCATGAACTCTTCGTTCTTTTTAAAGGCCAGTATGTCAAGAAAGTTGGCGCGCTCCAATACGGCGGCCTGTACGATGCCTTTTGGAAGGGCCGTCGGTACATCTTTCATACTGTGTACGGCTATATCGATATCGCCATTAAGCATGGCCACGTCAAGGGTTTTGGTAAAAATACCGGTAATGCCCAGTTCGTACAGTGGTTTGTCAAGAACCAAGTCTCCTGTAGATTTTACGGGAACCAATGTAGTTTTATGACCTAAAGCTTCAAGTTTGTTTTTAACGGTATTTGCCTGCCATAGCGCTAATTCGCTATCGCGTGTACCGATTCGTATGACCTTGCTCATGGAGTGTCGAGTTCGAGTTGGAAGACTTTTTGAATGAGTTCTAGACTGGTGTCAGAATCGACATTGTCGTCTTTGAGATGATTAGCGAACTGCTTTGTTATTTTTTGAATGATTCTATTGGATATTACGTCGGCCTGTTGCTCGTTGAAGTCCGATAGTTTTTTGGACTGATAGTCCATTTCTTCGTCTTTCATTGTTTTGAGCTTCTTTTTCAAGGCCTTGATGACGGGGGCGAATTTACGGGTTTCAAGCCATTGGATGAAATCACCTTTCACCTCGTCTATAATAATTTCCGCTTCGGGAATAAATTGCTTTCTGCGCTCTAAGGTGTCGTCGGTAATTCGGGAAAGCTGATCTAAGTGTACCAAAGTAACATTGTCAAGATCCTCTACATTGTCGGAAACATTCTTCGGAATGGAAAGGTCTAAGATCAAAAGGGGCTTCTTGGTATGGATGAGCTCTTTTGATATGGTGGGCGATTGCGCACCTGTTGCTACGATAAGCACGTCGGTAGAACGAATCTCGGTTTGTAGGTCTCCGTAATCCTTGACCACCAAATGAAATTTACCCGCAATTTTTTCCGCCTTGTCCTTGGTACGGTTAATAAGGGTAATATGTGTATTTTTCGTATGCTTGATCAGGTTCTCACAGGTGTTCCGGCCAATTTTACCCGTACCGAAAAGCAAGATGTTCTTCGCCGAGATGTCGGCAACGTTCTCCATAATATAGCGTACCGATGCAAAGGAGACCGATGTGGCGCCCGAAGAAATTTCGGTTTCGTTCTTGATGCGCTTGCTGGCTTGAATGACCGAATTGCAAAGGCGTTCGACGAACGGGTTTGCAATGCCGTATTTTTTAGAGCGGTTGAAGCTGGCCCTCAATTGACTGATGATTTCAAAATCGCCCAAAATCTGGCTATCTAAACCGGTACCTACCCGAAACAGATGATTGATGGCATCGTTGTTCTTGTAGATGTAGGCTACCTCTTGAAACTCCTCGACGGAGCCGGAGGTGTTATCGCAAAGTAATTTGATCAGTTGAAAGGGGTGCTGGGCAAAACCGTTAAGTTCGGTGCGGTTACAAGTAGAAGTTACTAAGAGGCCGTCAATGCCCAATTTTTTGGCTTCCACCAAAATGTTCTCCATGGCAGCATCGTTTAGGCTGAATTTGCCACGTACCTCGGCGTCAGCTTTTAAGTAGCTAAGGCCAATGGTATAGAACGAGTTGTTTTTTGAAATATGGTAATCTTTCATGAAAGCTTTTCAAAGCGCACACAAAAATAAGAGGCTTATGCTTATAAAAGTAACGCTAGAGGAACAATAAGTGTCGTTTAGGGTTTTTTTAGTTGTATATGGATATAAATCCGTTGAAAACCAGTAATTTTGTAGGAAACACTGCGCTTTACGGCGCATCTATTTAGAATGTTTCTAAATAGAAACCTGCCAATTCTTGTTTTATATGGAAGGAAAAAATATCGCTCAAGGTTCATTTCAGGAAGTGCTTATCGAAGACGGGTTTTATGTGCTTAAAATTCAAAACGATACCGCTGAAACCCAACATGTAGTGCGTGATATCGACAGTAGTTATATTCAGTTTCATTTTTGTTTGAAGGGAAAGGCCCGATTTGTATTCAATCAGGGCAATTACCATCTTGAGGTTTCTGAAGAGAATTCATTACTGCTTTACAATACGCAGATCGATTTGCCCATGGATTTGAAATTGGAGCCGAATTCGTGGTTGGTCTCGGTAGTCATGACGATCCGGAAGTTCCATTCCCTGTTTTCGAAAGAGGCGGATTACATACCGTTTTTAAGTGCGGAGAACAAAGATAAAAAGTACTATGCCCAAGAAGGGGTGAGCCCGGCCATAGCTGTAATCTTAAGCCAGATGATGAATTACAATCTTCATCCTTCCATTAAAGAACTCTATATCAAGGGTAAGGTTTACGAACTTATTTCCTTATACTTCAACAAAAGTGATGATGCCGATATCGAACAGTGTCCGTTTTTGGTAGATGAAGATAACGTGAGGCGTATTCGAAAGGCCAAGGAAATAATCATTGCACGTATGGCGGAACCACCTACGCTTACGGAACTTTCCGAAGAAATAGGTTTGTCGCTCAAAAAATTGAAAGAGGGTTTTAAGCAAATATATGGCGACTCGGTGTTTAGCTTCTTGTTCGACTATAAAATGGAATATGCCCGTAAAATGCTGGAAACGGGTCAGCACAATGTAAATGAAGTGGGACTAAAAGTTGGCTATAGCACGGCAAGTCACTTTATTTCGGCTTTTAAAAAGAAATACGGTACCACCCCTAAAAAATATTTGATGGCTTTGGCCAACAATGGATAATTTTTATGGGTTTACTTCTTCCTTAAAACCGGTGCTCCGATTTCAAATGTTGGCGATTTTGTTAATAACCTTCGATAAAACGCATATTTTTATCGATGAAATTCCTGAATTTTGTATTTAGAGAAACTATAGTCGCTAATTCATCTTAAACACTTCCCTTTGAAAATGAAAGAAAGACCCCTTGTAGGCCTGCTTTCTGCATTGTTTGTATGTATATATTTCTTCTTTGTTGCCTGTGAAAAGGACAAGAGTGACGATGCCGTTACCGTGGCAACCGATGTAGAGGCTCCCCATCCTCCCAAAAACCTAGAACCTGTTCATGTTACCGATTCTTCCGTCACCGTGGCATGGCAAGCTTCAAAAGACAATGTTAAGGTGGTACAATACGTGGTCTATCTAGATAGTGTTGAGGTGTCTCGCGATTCTATTACTACCTATCATGCCAAAAACCTGAAGGCAGCTACCGAGTATATTTTCGCCGTTCGTGCTGCCGATGCCGCAGGTAACAGTTCTAAGTTCAGTGAGAAAATAAAAGTGCTTACCGAGGCGGCCGTACAAGAAGATACCTTGATAAAAAACGATACCCTTAACGATTATAGTTCCGTGCTCATGGCGCCAATACTGTCGGTCGATAGTGTATCGTCAAATATGGTCAGGCTCAAGTGGGCCCTAGATATTAATGCCTCGGCGGTCAAGGAATACAGGGTGTTTCAAGATACGGTCCAAATCGCCAGTGTTGATAGAAAGTGGTATCAAGTGCCCCAGCTTAATGCCGGTGATACGTATAGTTTTAGCGTGGCGGCGATCGATTTGATCGGTAAGGCTTCAAAACCGAGTAATGTGGTGGAAGTCGAGCTTCCTCTCGAAGAGCTTCCGCAGAAAGATACCATATCGCCTTCCGTTCCTGTTGGGCTTGGCGTGGCCGAGGTAAAGAAGAACGGTCTGAAACTATACTGGCAGGCCGCTACCGACAATGTGGGGGTTACTTCCTATTCGGTCTATAAGGATACTACTTTGGTCGGTAAGGTTGGTGATACGCTTTTGTTGCTTGATAATTTAGAGGGGGGCACGGAATACCATTTTAGGGTAAGTGCTTTAGATGCTGCCGAAAATGAATCCCAAAGCAGTGAAGCTCTTATGGTCAAAACCTTGGAGGGTACCAACACCGATAGCATCGTATTAAGGGCGCCCAAAGATGTACGCCTTGCCGAATTGGGAGCTACTACGGCGAGTTTTACATGGTCGGAGACCAATGATAGCATACCCATTTCGGGCTATTCGGTCTATCTAGATGCAGCTCTTGTGGCCAAGACGCCCGAACCCGAATATATGGCCAAAGAACTAAGTCCTAATACGGCATATGCCATTTCGGTGGTGGCTAATGATAATTCAGGCAATACATCGGAAAAAAGTGATCCCTTAAGTTTTACGACCTTAAGTGAAAGAGTGGTGTCGAAAGATACGATCGCTCCTACGGTACCCAAAAATATTAGTGTAGAAGCCCTTACGTCCTCTTCTTTAAAATTGAATTGGGCGGCATCGACCGATAGTGTCGGTGTGGTCAATTATAGAATTTTTCAAGATGGAAAACCTATAACATTGGAGGTTGATACCCATTACGCCATAACGGGGCTTGATGCCGATACGGAGTATGTGTATACGATATCGGCACTAGATGCCGCCGAAAACGAATCGCCGGCGAGCGTGCCCTTTTCCGTAAGAACCGAAAAAGAAGAAGCTCAAGAAGAGGAGGATACCACCGCTCCCACGGTGCCAGGCTCTTTGACTGCCGATACAATTGGTCAGGTTGCGATAGATTTGGGTTGGGATGAGGCATCGGATAGTGTGGGCGTGTCGGGCTATAAGTTGTATATGAACGGGGAGTTTTTTGCGACAGTAACCCAGACGCGGTACCGAGTGTTGAACTTGACCCCCGGAACGGAATATGCGTTTTCCGTTTCAGCTTT
This sequence comes from Zobellia sp. OII3, assembly GCF_002211465.1. Lineage (NCBI taxonomy): Bacteria > Pseudomonadati > Bacteroidota > Flavobacteriia > Flavobacteriales > Flavobacteriaceae > Zobellia > Zobellia sp. OII3. Next base: position 1,044,270 of record NZ_MWRZ01000001.1, read on the forward strand.
TGACGTGGCTGAAAACGAATCTCAACAAAGTGGACTTTTGAAAGTGACGACTGAGGCAGAGGTGTACGTTGATGACGTGCCTCCCTCGGCGCCGGGCGATTTAAGGGCGGAAGATATCACCGAGGGCAGTGTTGCCCTTTCATGGAGTACCGCTACCGATAATATCGGTATCACCGAATATATCATTTACCAAGACGGACAAAAGATCCAGACGGCTACCGCTACGGGCGCATCTATAAACGGACTCGCACCGGCTACCTTATATGGTTTTACCGTTTCGGCCGTTGATGCCGCACAAAATGAATCGCGGCAAAGTGAGGCGATTCGTGTTACTACCTTGCCAATACCTGAAACAACGGATAGGGTCTTGGTGTTTACCAAAACGAGCGTTTTCCGTCATGGTTCGATAGATAAAGGGGTCGCTACCTTAAAGGCTTTGGGCGATGCCAATGATTTTGAAGTGGACCAAACCGAAAATGGAGACGATTTTACCCTTAACAACTTGAGGCGATACAAGACCGTGGTCTTCTTAAATACTACGGGCGATGTTTTAAACGACGTTCAACAAAAGGCTTTTGAAAATTACATTCGATCTGGGGGTAGTTTTATGGGGGTACATGCGGCAACCGATACCGAATATGATTGGCCTTGGTATGGCAAGCTGGTAGGTGCTTATTTTAATGGTCACCCTAGCATACAGGAAGCTAGCTTGAACGTAATCGATCACAACCATGGTTCTACTAGTCATTTGCCAAGCAATTGGGTTCGAACGGAAGAGTGGTATAACTTTAAAGACATCAATACCGATATAACTCCGTTGATACAATTGGACGAGTCTACTTATAAAGGAGGGACCAATGGTGCGTATCATCCGTTCTCTTGGTACCATGTTTATGATGGGGGAAGGGCTTTCTATACAGCGGGCGGTCATTCCAATGCATCTTACGACGAACCGGAGTTTAAACAACATTTACTTGGGGGGCTCATTTACTGTTTGGGTCGATAATGCTTTAAAAGGGGCGAAAAGCTACAACCGACCGGAGAGTCGGTGTTGTGATGAATTTTCCTAAACGGCTACGGTCAACGGGGCGATGAGCGTTGTTAAACTTTCGTCAAAAGGTAAATAGAAGGGTATTTGGGGTTCTATCTTACCAACAACAAACTGATCGGTCGGTTTGTGTTGGGGTCTTAAGGGCATTATTTGGTAGGTCTGGCCACCATAATTCCCGTATTTTTCTTGATTTTCTTGAGGTATTCGGCAAGGGGTTTTTCGGAGACCTCTACTTTCATCGACCCTGTTGAGGCGTGTAGCAAATGAATGCGTCCGTCTTTTTCCCGTGTAGCAATTCCGGTATGGGTAACGTCCAATCCGTTAATGGATGTGGTCAAGGCGATGATATCTCCGGTTTGGATCAAATGTTCGTTGGCCTCAATTTCATCTTGGGGCAGAATGCAAATCGGTTGATGGTTAAGGTAGTTTTCGGAAGCCTTTACTTTTTCAAAATTCTTATCATCGCTTAAAAACGGATAAAGGTCGCGATGCGTACTCATAAAATTGATGGGTTTGGTGATTTCCTTCCCGCCAATTTCAGAGGTAATATCCCTTAATAAGCCTTTCTTTTCGTTATTGGCGATCCACTCCGAAAAGTAATGGAGCCGTGAAGCGTAGCCATCAAGCTTACCATCTTTATATCGAATGTTTTCAAGGGTTTCCGTAAAATCATGGAAGCCTGTTTTTTGCTTTTTTAGCATAAGGCCAAAGGCCAAGACGTTTTCGACATAAGTGGTGCAGTCTAGGCCCTGCAGGTTGATCACTAGGGTTTCCGTTTCTCCGATCTCTAAAGTTTTGGCAACGTAGGGTGTATCCATAAACGTTTTGCCAATGGCCACAATGGTTTTTCCAAAGTCCTTTTCCAATAGGCCGTCAATAGCAATGAGTTTATTCTCTACGGCTTGCTTATCGGCCGGCGAACAGGTGATTTGTTGGGCTATACCTAGGATAGGGCTTAGAATACAGCATAAAAAAAAGATACATCTAGACATAGTATAAAAATACAAATTAAAACCCGTGATGGCCAAAGAGTCCATAACCATTAGGTCTGTAGATATCGGCACGTCTTCGGTCCTTTAATTCAAAGGCTTCGGTGATATAGCCAATGACCTCTTCTTCGGTGTCGGTATCTTCAATGCGCATGGCTTCACTTTCATAAAAAGGTTGGGTCTGTAATTCCTTTTCATCTTCAAAGACCAATAAGTGCATGGAGAAATTCTTGTCGTAATCTTCGTTGGTGCGTTTTTTAAAGTAGTATCCAACATATGTTTTTCCCTGAAACTGTAAAGTTTTATGGGCTGTAAAGACGACCGAGTCTTTAGCCTTGTTATATTTTGTGTCTTCGTATAGTAGGGCTTCGGCCAAGTGCTGTTGGGAGTTATAGTCGGCGGGAAAATAACGCAGCATTCGCGATTCCTTAAGTTTTTTGAACAAAGGGAGCCTGCCGTTTATATCGGAAGCCAGGTCCGATAAGCGTTCGGGAGATACCTGCTGCCCGTTTTTTAGTAATAAGGCAAGGTAGGTCGCTTGTACGCTAGGTTCTTCTACAAGTTCGAGTTGGTCAAAGAAATGTGCCACCGATTTGTCCGTATGGAAGGGATAGAGCAAGGTGATATAATTTTCTAACAGAATTGTATTGGCCTTACTCGCACCCAGTTTGTAGAAGTCATCGTTGATATGTGCAAGGTCGCTTCCCAGTTGTCTTTTGATAAGGGTTTTGGCATCGTTTAGAATCTGGGTTTTGTACTTTTTGTATAATTTGGGTTTGATGGTATTTTGGGTGAGCAATTCGGCCAATAAGGAAAAAATAGGGGCCTTGTATTCTGGGATGGAGCTATAATCCAATAGTTTGGGGTACAATTTTTTGGCCAGCTCCAAATTTTCTCTATAAGGTTTGAATATAAGACTGATGTTGAAGGTGTTCGATAGCAACGGCAAATCGGTCTCCATTAATTCTAACAGTAGTTTTGTGGAGGCCTCATCGGTCTTTTTGGCAATTTCTTGAAGGAGCACGGCCTGTGCTGTGGAGTTATTATATGATTTGGCATAGAAAGTTTTGTAGAAATCGGTAAGGTCAAGGCCTTTTAGTTGGGCCAATTTCCGAATCAGGTACAGCTGGATGTGTCGGTCTTCCCGGTTTAGGTCATATTCCGAAATGTGCTTTTTGAGTAAATCGGCATGTTTGGGCTCGAATTTTATAAATCGGTATCCGTCAAGGGCTATACTGTCATTTTCGCTCAAGGCCTTAAAGAACTCGGGTACTTTGTCTTCAAGCAAATCCCGTCCGATTAGGGTGTCTTTCGGCACAAAGTTGTTAAAGAACTCGTTGACGAAGGCACTCGGTTGACCCATGGTATCCACTACGGCCTTTAGTTCGTAAAGGAGTCCGTTGTTGATGATGTTCTTGACCAAAATGCCCCTAGTGCTGGCCGTGTCGGTCAAGATCATTTGCAGTTCGTGATATCCTTTAGGGGAAGTTTTGGTCTCTTCTCCAATGATATTGTATTTTTTATGTGCGTATAGCTTTTTACGCAGGGCCCAGACCGAATCTATATTCTTGAACATTAAAAAATTGTGCGATTTATTCAGTTCTACGGACACGGCTTCCCCATTTTCGTTTTGGTAGACCGTCTTTTTGTAAAAGGGGTCATAGGGTTTTACTTGGGGCGCGCCACTGTAATACTTGGTGCTGCTCTCTACGAATTTAGGTGGTTTTACCGTGCTTTTTGTACTAAAGTATAGGGCGGTATCTATAACGGTTTCAAAAGGTTTTGTGCTTTTGCCTTCTTTGAGTTTGAAGGATTCAAAAAATGCATCGGCCTCTTTTTGGGTCCGACCGACCATGCCTAAAAGGTAATATTCGCCCTGGCGCAAGGTGGTCATAAGATATAGGCGTTTTTTAGGGATGGCGTCAATTTCGGCCGATGAGAGGAGCTTCCTGCCTTCAAACGGACCGTAGTCGGGTTTTAGCTCTAAGTCTTGGTAAAAGCGTTTCTGTATTTGCTTTAGTTCAAAGGTATCTACTTCGATAAAATTGAAATCGTTTAAAACTGATTTATGGAGAAAGTAGTAGTTGTCCGCAATCGAGTCATAGCCTTCTATCCAGCGGTCACCGTTTCTACTGCGATTGGTAAAGCTGTACAGCGAGGGCATTCGTACTTCAAAATCGTCGTAGACCGAGGAAACCGTTTTAGAATCCGGAATGGAATCGGCCCTAAATTCTAGACTATTGAAAATCCGATCTGAAAATTGGGTGACGTAATCGCCTTCCCCGCCCATTTTTATGATGACCAGTTCTAAAGGGGTTTCGAAAATCTGATAACGTTGGTGGTCTCCGTTTTTTAACAAGTTTTTGATGTCAAGCCCGGCAAACGGACCCCTCTTGATCGGTTTTTTTTCCAGTATTTTTCCGGGAATGTTCTCGAATAGCAGCTTGTCGATCTCTTCTAAAGAGAAAAGGGCGTCCTTCTTTAAAAAAGAATAGGTAGGAATGCGGTTGATAACCACAAAACTCCCGTTGGCCAAGTCTGGAGAGACATAGGTAGTTTTTCCGATATCGGAAACCGGATATAATTTGTTGGGCAGGTCAACGCTGAAAAAATCGTCTTCCGGGCCGTAAGTGCTGTATTGGTTTTCCCTTTTCTTCTGTTCAAACTTCAGTTTTAGTCTCTTTCCTTTGGAAGTAGCCTTCGAAACCAAGGGTTTTACGGTATATCCTTTTTTTCTTAAAAGTGAAATAACCCCTTCTTCCCCGGGCAGATGTGCTGCACCGATACCGGCAAACACCTTTCCTTTTTGCATTATGGAATCCATTCTTTCGGCCATGTTGGCATTGCGGATGTACAGCATGTTCTTCATGTAGTGCGAGGTATACATGGCATGGTCAATAGAGTCCAATAAAGCTATGTTTCGGGTTCTGTAGGCATCTTGAAGCAGAAACATGGGGTCGGATTGCTGCATCTTTTTTTGGAGCCACTCGTCGGGTTTCTGTTTTATGGCGTTTAAACTGGCCCGCCCTACCAAGGCGGCGGATTCCTCCATATCTTCAAGGGCGATGATGGGTTTGTTGAACTTTTTGCCCGCTTGATAAATGAACATATCAAGATAGGTTTCTTCTTCAAAGTTTTGAGAAAGTTCATTGGTGCGATAGAGAATGTTGTTTACAATGCGGTCTTCGTAGGCCAAGTAGGCCCCCAACACTTCTTTTCTGGGGTTTTCTACTTTAAACGATCGGGCGTAGAAGCCTTTGGTTACAAATCCCGCTTCCGCGCCATAGGGACTCCCGCCTATGAGGTTTTCCTTTTCGAGCCAAAGTCCCGGATCCGATTCCAGGGCGACCATATCACTTTTGTCCAAGGCGTCGAAAAAGACATCGTCTAGGCGAAAGGCAATCTTTTTACTGACGTGCATGGTGCCATATAGGTACGATGTTTTCTCTAAGCCGTTTCCTGAAATTTCCCAAAGGAGACTGTTTTCTTCTTGGGCCTTGACCGAAAAAGAAATAAGCAATAGAAAAATCGATACGAACCGCATAAATGCTTTTTTGATGAGGGGTATGTGCAATAGCTTCAATTTACGCCGAAAAAACTGGCGTTTGTTACAAAAATAGAAAAGCGCCTTGCGCGGTATATCCCTACAAACCGTTAAAAAAATGTTGGTTTTAAGGTATAACGACTATTCGCGGGTTGTATTTTCCCGGCCCTCCATATTTTCTATTTGCAGGCGTGTACGGGCCAGACTGTCAGGGTAATTTTGCTGTAAGAAGGTAATCAATTTTTCGCGAACGAGAACACGAAGGTCCCATGCGGTGGAAGAATCCTTGGCACTCATAAGGGCCCTGATTTCAATGTGGTTGGGCTTAGAATCGGTAACCTGGATATTGTTGACCTCCCCGTCCCAAAGCTCTGTGTTTTTGAGGATCCGGGTGAGTTCTTCCCGTAAGGCATCAAAAGGCACCGAATAATCGGTGTATAAAAAAACGGAACCTAAAATGTCGGCGGAGGACTTGGTCCAGTTCTGAAAGGGAGTTTCTATAAAATAGGTAGTAGGCAATATCAGTCGCCTTTTGTCCCAAATCTTCACGACCACATAGGTCAACATAATTTCCTCTATACGTCCCCATTCGCCTTCGACCACAACAACATCGTCTAATTTAATGGGTTGGGCGATGGCGATTTGAATCCCCGCTAGAATAGTACCAATCATTTTTTGGGCGGAAAAACCAATGATAATCCCTGCAAGTCCTGCCGATGCAAATATACTTACCCCAATTTCACGGATGCCGTCAAAGCTCATAAGGGCGATACCCACCGCAAGAATAATGATGATAAAAATCACGATGCGCTCCAGTATGTTGAATTGCGTAGCGACCTTTCGGGCCCTGAGGTTATTGGTGGTATTCATGTCGTAGGTGTGCATGACATGTTGCTTGACGATCTTGATTACTTTGATCACAAGCCATGTAAAAGCGAAAATAAAAAGGAGGGTGCTGGCCTTTCGAAAATAAAATTCGAGGTGGGTTAGGTTGAGCAATTGCCTTAAGGAACCCATTCTGAGCAATATGGAAAATAGAATGAGAAAAATAGGTTTACTTACCTGCTTTACCGAAGATGGCGGGATGAGATATTTTGGATTTTTTCCCAATTTCCGAAGTACTTTGATCAATAGGAAATAGGCCACCATCAAGATGGTCAGGGTTCCTAAAAGTAGAAGGAGCGATTGATAGTTTTCGTTGAAAAAATCATTTATCATAGGAAGTCGTTCAAAGAGTAATAATAGGTTGTTTTTTCAAATCGGCATATCTACACGGCTTGTAAGATCGACGGAATCTATAGCTGCATCAAAAAGTATTTTGATAACATGCACTTTAGATAGGTTTCAAGGCGTATTTTTGTAAAAATTATTGGTTTTTCCCTTTAAACGGGCACTTGAAGATAGCCATATTTGTTCAAAGCCGAAAGTTCTTTAAGGCATAATGGGCATCTTGAAACCAAAAAAAAGCGTAGCTAAACTATGAAAGGAGTTTTATTGGTCAATTTGGGTTCTCCCGACAGTCCCACGGCAAAAGATGTAAAGCCTTATCTCGACGAGTTTTTAATGGACGAACGTGTTATTGACGTGCCCAATTGGTTGCGAAACATCTTGGTGCGCGGAATTATTTTGCAGACCCGTCCGAAGAAATCGGCGGAGGCTTATGCTAAAATATGGTGGGAAGAAGGATCCCCTTTGATCGTTATTTCGGAAAGATTTACCGAGAAATTAAAGGAGCATTCCGATATGCCGATAGCTTTGGGAATGCGCTATGGCAGTATGACCATAAAAAATGCCTTGAAAGAGCTGAATGATAAAGGGGTAGATGAGGTATTGTTGGTTCCTTTATATCCGCACTATGCCATGTCATCTTATGAAACGGTCGTGGTTAAGGTAATGGAAGAGCAAGAACGGTTTTTCCCCGACATGAAGCTGACCACGCTTCCTCCTTTTTATAAAAATCCCGAGTACATTCGTGTGCTTTCAGAAAAAATTGCCGAAAGCCTTGAGGGCTTCGACTACGATCATATTCTGTTTTCGTACCACGGTATTCCCGAACGACATATTCGTAAGTCTGACCCTACCCGTTTTCATTGCAAAATAGACGGGAAGTGCTGCCAAACGAATTCCGTGGCACACAACACCTGTTACCGCCATCAGTGTTTTGATACCACCGAATCGGTCAAGGCGTATTTGAACCTTCCGGCCGACAAGGTCAGTAACTCGTTCCAATCGCGTCTTCCGAACGACCCTTGGCTAAAACCGTATACCGATTTTGAATTTGAACGTTTTCCTAAGGAAGGAATAAAGAATTTGGCGGTTATCACACCGGCCTTTGTTGCCGATTGTTTAGAGACCTTGGAGGAAATCGCCATGGAGGGCCAACATCAATTTCAGGAAGCTGGTGGTGAGGGTTACAAGCATATTCCCTGTTTGAACGAAAGTGATTCTTGGGTCAAGGTTATGGCTTCTTGGATCAAAGATTGGCAAGAAACGGGGGCCTTACCCGCATAAATCTTTGGCCTATTGGATAATCGACTATAGATGGCTAAAGTATCGGCAGAACAGTTAGGATTGGAGCCAATAGGGAAACTATTGGTGAGACAGGCTTTACCTGCTTCTATCGGTATCTTGGTAATGTCGCTCAATATACTGGTCGATTCGATTTTTGTGGGCAACTGGATCGGTTCCATTGCCATTGCGGCCATCAATGTGGTACTTCCGGTTTCCTTTTTTATCGGTGCATTGGGTATGGCTATCGGCATCGGTGGTGCGAGTATTATCTCTAGGGCGCTTGGGGCGGACAATTACGCAAAGGCCATTAAGACTTTCGGAAACCAGATTACCCTAACCCTTTTGATTACCGTTGCAATGGTAGCACTGGGGCTTTATTATGTCGATTCGCTCATACCGGCTTTCGGAGGAAAAGGAGCGATTTTTGAACCCGCTAAAATTTACTATACCATTGTCTTGTACGGGGTGCCGTTTTTGGCGTTTTGTATGATGGGAAACACCGTTATCCGTGCCGAAGGAAAACCAAAGTTTGCCATGATCGCCATGATCATTCCTTCTGTGGGCAATCTTGTAATGGACTACGTATTCATCTATATATTCGATTGGGGTATGGAAGGTGCGGCTTGGGCCACCACTATCGGTAATGTACTTTGCGCAGCCTATATCTTTTACTTTTTTCTATCGAAAAAATCGGAATTGAAACTGACACCGGCCTGTTTTCGGTTGGATTTGCCCATAATCAAGGAAATAGGTTCCTTGGGTTTTGTGACCTTGTCCCGCCAGGCTACTACAAGTGTGGTTTATCTCTTGATGAACAATATATTGTTCGGCCTTGGAGGTGAAGCTATGGTTGCGGTCTATGCCATCGTTGGCCGTATGCTGATGTTTGCCCTATTTCCAATATTCGGGGTTACCCAAGGTTTTCTGCCCATTGCCGGTTTCAACTACGGCGCAAAAAAATACCAAAGGGTACGAGAGTCGATCAACACGGCCATCAAATACGCATCGCTATTGGCGGCTATCGTTTTTATCGGTCTTATGGGCTTTCCAAAGGAAATAGCCTCTTTGTTCTTGAGCGATAGGGCCGGCCAATCGGCACATGATTTGGCGGCCAATGCCTATGTTTTGGAACATATTCCCTTGGCCATGCGATTGGTGTTCGCCGCAACTCCCATTATAGCCTTACAATTGATAGGTGCGGCCTATTTTCAGGCCATCGGAAAGGCCATACCGGCCTTACTGCTAACACTATCGCGACAAGGCTTCTTCTTTATCCCGCTTATATTGGTTTTACCGAATTACTTTGGGGAACTGGGGGTCTGGCTTTCCTTTCCCATAGCGGATGTTTTGGCTACCATAGTAACCGGATTTTATCTGAGAAAGGAAATCAAGAATACCTTGGTCGCCAAGGGGGCTTAAGCTCTTTTTTAGACCTGATAGGGGCAATGTCCCTATTGTTTTATGTTGGCTTCCGAGGCCTTGGCGTGCAACAACTGCATACCTGTTGAAGACCTTGGTTTGAACCCGTGCCAATCTTGGTCGTTCGATTCTTTGGGGAGGCTCAAATACGCACTGTAATCGGCATTTTTTAGATAGATGCCCAAGAAAGCCGTAAGAAAGTGTTGGTTGATGTTATTGATCTTGCGTTGGTCCCAAGAAGGTTCTGCGTATCGGTAATACTCATCGATATGCAAACCGGGTTGTAATGCTTCGGCCGGAGGGGGATTGGGCGCTACGTTATGGCGTGCATTCTTATAGGTGAGCAAATATCGGTCAGCATTGACCGCTCCCTTGTAAATAGCCTTGATTCCTTTTTCGTAACCTGATATGTCGTCTTGGTCACCCGCAACAAATAGTGTGGGTTTCTTTAGGCCGCCCAATCCATTGGCATCCCAAACCCCGCGTTCCATTCCCCAAGGGGCAAAGGCGACTACGGCCTTGATCCTGGGGTCGATTTGTTTTTGATAGGATGCGTTGCTGGCCGCCAATGCCGATATGGCCGTGCTTCCACCGGTCATCTGACCGAAAAAGGCGGTAAGGCCGTCGCTATAACCAGCACCGGCCACATTGAGCACGCCGTAACCTCCCATGGAGTAGCCCACAATACCTATATTTTCTGAATCTACCATTCCAGAAAGCGGATCCTTTGACGAGGAGCTTCCCTTATCGGCAATCGTATTGATGACAAATTGGATGTCTTTGGCCCGGTTGAGCAAGGTGCTTTGAAAAGCATTCGCATCTTTAAAGGTAGAATCGGTATGGTCTATGGAGACCACAACGTAGCCTTTTGAAGCCAAGTTTTCGGTCAAATAGGTCATCAGGTAGCGAGATCCGACATAGCCGTGCGATACTACAATTAGGGGATAGCCCTCGGTCGTGGCCTTGGGTGTCGCATCACGATAGGCCTTACCTTTAAAGGAGAAAGGGATCAAGGGGCGTAAAGAATCACCACGGGTACCCATTACATCTTCATAGATTACCGTATTTCCTTTCTTGTCAGGAGCTTCTGAAGGGTACCAAACCTCTATGGTGAGCGGTCGGTCGTACAAAGGGTCTTTTCCTCCTTTTGAATTTAAGATATCGACCTGGTCCTTATGGATCAGCTCAAGGGTGCGTACGCCAACGGTATAATCGCCCCTTTCCGCCAGTTGTGGGGCATCGGGGAGGGCATCGCCGTATAGAAAGTCCTGTGCTTGTAAGCTAAGGGTCGCGCATAAAAACAGGAGTAGGGCTGTAATCGTACAGGTGTTTTTCAAGAAAACGGGAACTGGGTTTTTCATAGTGTTACAATTGGTTGAGACCTAAATGTAATGAAATTTCACAAGAAGACGATACGGTGTTAAATTTTTGTAATCGATAGTTCTTCATAGGCTAACCGAATTTGGTCTTCCCCGTATTTGCGCTCTAACCGCCTGATACTAAAATGGGCATGGGCCATATTTTGAAAGTGGTCGATAAATGCCAGGTTGATCGTAGCGCCACCGGCCGCCCCTACAATAGGTATGGCTTGTGCCACGAACTTTTCCGAGACCTGTACACTAAAACGGGATGCGACCTGTGCAATCAATTGAAGAAGCGGGTTTCCTGTTGTGTTTAAAAGAGAGGTCAGTGTTTTTCCGGCAATTCCACTAGCTCCTTTAACAGTGGAGCTAATCGCTATTCTTGTGGCGTAATATCCGGTGTCAAGGTGGTCGTCGTGTTTGCTTTTTCCTCCTAAGGCAAAAACCTGTAGGCAGGCTAATTGCGAATCGAGGGAGTTCAGGTCTTCGCCTTCACTACGGGCAATATCCATAATGGAACGCATCATAAGCTTGGTGGCCAGTGTAAGGTCGACCGCAAAGGCCGTTACGCCTAGTGCCCCTCCTATGGCGCCCGATGAGGTCACCAATGCCTTGTACAATTTGTTCGAAGGCGTGGTTTTGGCGTTTTTGTCCATTGAGATCAGATTGCTCTTCACCACCGTGTGCAGCACTTTGTAGGTAATTTGCTGTATTCGGTCACGTTGCTTTTGGGGAAGGAGTTGAATGCGGCTTTCTATAAGGTTGCCCATTTTGTTGAGGCCTTGCATGGCCCAGCCGATTTGCTCCATTTTTTGCTTGGCCTTATGGAGGGTGAGCAGGTCATCAGGGGCCAATTTTTTGTTCTCTATTTTCAAAGCGTCTATATTTTGGGTTCGGGCAGAACTAAAATAAGCATTCCCGAAGTTTATTGGGGGTATAAGGTGTTTTTTGCCACTGTATATTTTTCACGGCCTTGACAAAACTTCCCTTCTTATGGTTTGGGCTTGGTGCGGTACCTAACCTAATGTAAAAACCTTGTATGCTTATATGAACGGTGTTTGCAGTTTTGCCTAACTTTGGTCGATAATACTAAATCCCTGCCCTTTGTACGAATACGTTAAAGCCTTACATCTGATTTTTGTGATTACATGGTTCGCAGGTCTTTTCTATATACCTCGATTATTTATCTATCATATCGAAGCCTCGGAAAAAGCATCGCCCGAAAGGGAAATTCTGACCAAGCAGTTGCAGCTTATGGCCAAACGCCTTTGGTATATTATAACCTGGCCCTCGGCCGTATTGGCCGTATGTTTTGCCGTATGGTTATTGATTTTGGTCCCGGCATGGTTACAGCAACCTTGGATGCACGTAAAGCTCGCCTTTGTGCTTTTGTTGATTGTATACCACCTGAAGACGCACCAAATTTTTAAGCAGCTGCAACGCGATGAGGTCAAGTACAGTTCAAAGTTCATGCGTATATTCAATGAAGGGGCCACCCTTATTTTGTTCGCCATAGTCTTCTTGGTGATATTGAAGAATGCCTTTAATTGGGTATTCGGTGTGGTTGGCATTATCGTACTTGGTATTTTGTTGATGCTCGGTATTCGGTTGTATAAGCGTATCAGGGCTAAAAATCCGAAAGCATAGGGATGTAAATTCTATAAGACCCAGGTCGGGGGAGTCGTTTTACGGGCCTGAAATTGTGTATAGAATGGCGTGATATTTGCTACCTTTGATATAAACTCCAGACTTTTGTTTACAAAACTATCGCTAAGGTCGCGCATCTTCTTATCTATGATCCTACTTGTGGTCGTAGCTTCTATTCTGATTGCCGGCGTTACCGTGTATCAGTATAAGGAACAATCGGAAGATTACCACAGGGACCGATTGGAGCGTAAAGAGGAACAGGTACGCCAAAGCGTTGATTACGTGCTGAAGAAGACAACTTATCCGGTTACTACGGAAAACTTGGGAATGATTTTCAACGAAGAGATTTATCAAATCGCCAATGTCCAGAACCAAAGGCTCAACATATACGACCTAGACGGGCAATTGATCAAAAGCTCCCGTGCCATATTTGAGGTAGACTCGATTGCCAATTGTTTAGACCCTTATATCCTAGACCGTTTGGAGACCAGTCCGACCAAACGCTTCGTAGATCAAAAAGCCTTGGCCGGAGACAACTATAAGGCTTCCTATACTTATATCAATGACAAACGGTTTAAACCGATTGGTATTTTAAACTTGCCCTATTACGAAGACGATTCGTTCAACAATATGGAACTCAGGGAGTTATTGCTGCGTTTGGCCGGGGTTTATTTTCTGATGTTGCTTATTGCCATTGGCTTGGCCTATTTTATATCTACATATATTACCCGTTCGCTCCAGACGATTTCAGATATGTTGGGCAAGACCGAGCTGCGGAAAAGAAACCAAAAAATATTGATCGACAACCCCAGCGAGGAAATTGAGAAGTTGGTTACGGCCTATAATGCCATGATAGATGAGCTGGAACAAAGTGCCGTAAAATTGGCACGTAGTGAAAGGGAGCAGGCCTGGCGTGAGATGGCCAAGCAGGTGGCCCATGAAATAAAGAATCCGTTGACCCCGATGCGCTTAACGGTACAGAGTTTCGAACGCAAGTTCGACCCTAAAGATCCTAACATTGCTAGCAAGGTGGCCGAGTTTTCAAAATCGCTAATACAGCAGATCGATACCATGAGCAGTATAGCCTCGGCCTTTTCCAACTTTGCCGAAATGCCTGCCCAGCAGAACGAAACGGTGAACATCGTTGAAATAGTACGCTTGGCCTTGGATATTTTTAATGAAGATTACATTCATTTTATTTCTCAGGAGGAAGAAATTATCACGAAATTAGACCGCACCCAGTTGATACGTGTGGTGACCAATTTGGTGAAAAATGCCATTCAGGCCGTTCCGGAAGTAGAAGCGCCCCGAATTTTGGTCTCGGTGGTCTCAGATGGAAAATATGCTGAAATTAGTGTGGCAGATAACGGTATAGGTATTGAAGACGGCTTCAAGGAGAAAATATTTGAACCAAAGTTTACCACAAAATCAAGTGGAATGGGCCTAGGCCTGGGTATGGTAAAAAATATAGTCGAAACCTATAACGGCTATATCGGATTTACCTCAAAACCCGGAAAAGGAACAGTATTTACGGTTAAATTCCCGCAGGTAAAATAACCTTGGTGCTGTAGCGAAAAAATGAAATTTTAAACAAGCATAACACTCAAAAACCCACTTCATGAAATTCAATAACATCTTGGTAAATGATAAGGAGGCAACGGCGATAGTAACCATTAATCGCCCTACAAAACTGAATGCCCTGAACCGCGAGACCATTCAAGAGCTGCACGATGCGTTCGAGGCCTTGGAAAAAGATAAAGGGGTCAAAGTCATAATTTTAACGGGAAGTGGGGAAAAGGCATTTGTTGCAGGAGCCGATATTTCCGAATTTGCGGATTTTTCAGAAAAGGAGGGAGGTAAGTTGTCGGCCAAGGGTCATAAACTACTTTTCGATTTTGTGGAAAACCTTTCGAAACCGGTAATTGCCGCAGTTAACGGTTTTGCCTTGGGAGGGGGATTGGAGTTGGCCATGGCCTGTCACTTTAGGGTGGCTAGCCACAACGCAAGAATGGGCCTTCCCGAGGTGTCACTCGGTGTTATTCCAGGGTATGGGGGAACCCAGCGTTTGCCACAACTTATCGGAAAGGGCAGGGCAATGGAACTCATTATGACCGCCAGTATGATCGATGTCGATCGTGCCTTGGGTTACGGATTGGTAAACCATGTCGTTTCTCAAGAACAATTGATCGAGTTCTGCCAAAAGCTGGCGAGCAAGATATCGAATAACTCACCCGTTGCCTTGAGTTATGCAATAAAAGCGGTAAATGCGGGTTTTAAGAACAGTAACGGATATGACGAAGAAATAAAGGCTTTCGGTGCCTGTTTTGGAACCGAGGACTTTAAGGAAGGTACCTCCGCCTTTTTGGAAAAGCGGAAGGCCGATTTTCCTGGAGAGTAGCATATCCCCTTAACCCTACTTATTAAAACCTACTTATGCGAACGCGAAGAAGCTTGACCGTACTGCTGTTTTTGGCAGCCCTAACTTTTTCAAAAGCACAGGAGATTCCTGTTGACTATAGACTTGGCGAGAATTATTCCGATAGGTATAAATATTCTACCGTATTGACAATCGACCGTTCCGCCCAAGAACAGACCGTATTGGTGCGTACCTATTACGGCGGCATGCCCTTGAGGCCCAAGGGCCATTTTATCGAGGTATACGATACCGATTTAAATTTGGTGGCGGACTACAATTACAAATATGCCGGCAAACATATGGTCGACGGCTTTGTAAAGAACGGTCAGCTTTATTTGTTGGAATTGGTGTACGACCATAATGACGAAGCCTATAACTATGTGGTACACCAGAGTCCCTTAGACGAGTTTAACTTTACCGAAAGAAAACTGCTTTCCATTCCTTCCAAAGAGGTTTTGAACCCACTTGCGGTCAATAAGTACAACCGGAGCTTTGGCAACGGTTTTTCCACGGCCACGCATTTTACCGATGATCGATCGGCTTTTGCCGTTACCGTGCACCATCGTGAAGGGAAAAATGAGAAATACCATATTTATCTTTTCGGAACCGACTTAAAACTTCAGTTAGATTATGACTTTAGCAATTATATAGAGGAAAAGAACTATGCCTTCGAAAATATTGCGGTGTCCAAAGATCTTAAGGAACTGTATTTGATGGGGAAGGCTTTTTTCAAGAAAAGAAGGTTCGATGTCAAAGAAAGAAGGTTTCAGTATGAGCTGGTACGTGTGGTCAAAGGAGGAAGCAAAACCCAAGAATTTGCCGATGCCGGAAGATTTCCCGAATCGTTGAAGCCGGTATTGTTGGGCAATGACCTCAAAGTGGTCGGTTTCTATGCCGATAGAAAAGACAATCGGTACAACGGTTTGGTCTATTTTAATTTAGATGCCAATTCTTTGGTGATCAAGGCCAAAAAATACAATCCGTTTTCAGATCAGTTTATGCTCGATAAATTCGGTCGTGAGGTCGATGCGGAAATCAAGAACCTTATTTTTAAGAGTGTGCACATAACCCCCAACAACGATATTCTCTTTAGTGCCGAGGAGTATTTTGTAACGGCGGGAGAAGATATCGGTACCGGGGCTACCAAAAAAGTAGATCGCTACCATTACAACGATATTGTATTGGCCAAACTCGATGCCTCCGGTACAATGGAGTGGGCCCGTAACATCAATAAGGCCGAGGTGACCCAAGGAGATGCCTCTTATGCTTCCTACACGGCGTATGGTCATGGGGAAGACATGTACTTCTTTATCAATTCGGGGGAAAATCCACAGAAAATGAGCAAAGAACGTATCCTGTTCAAACAAGGATTTAGCAGAAACCCCAATATGTTTGTCATTAAGGTAGATGCCGAAGGAGACCTTTCCTATAAAAAATTGGTAGACGATAAAGAGGTGCGATTGCCCATTATGGTGTCAAGGCCCTTTGTTGGCGAGGCTTCAAATCACCTGTTGTTCTACGCCAAGCGCGGTACCAAAAAGCAATTGGTGGAAGTAACTGTTAAATAGGGACAAGGATAAACAATAATTGGATTTATTCCATAAATTTGGAGTAAATCCAATTATATTGAAATCCAAATCCTATATTAAAGGGAGGGGTGCACAACAGAATGTGCCCAATAAATTTCTTCAGAACATTTATGAAACCCGAGATGATTTTCTTGAATTTTGTCGGATAGAAGGAGAAGAAGCCGATAAGAACAAGACCCAATACATTCCTATCTTTCCGAAGACCATAGTCAATAAGGTCAACAGTCCCGATGTGGGAATGGCCTATTCCATGAATCCTTATCAAGGTTGTGAGCATGGTTGTATTTATTGCTATGCCCGAAATACCCATGAGTTTTGGGGGTATAGTGCAGGACTTGATTTTGAACGGAAAATCTTAATTAAGAAGGATGCCCCAAAACTGCTAGAGGCCCAATTGAGAAACAAGCGCTGGCAAGCGAGGACCATTGTACTTTCCGGCAATACGGATTGCTATCAACCCGCAGAGAAAAAGTTTGAAATTACCCGTGCCTGCCTCAAAATCTTCCTTAAATACAGACATCCCGTTGGTATTATTACCAAGAACGCTTTGGTCCTGCGTGACCTAGATGTACTGAAGGAACTGGCGAAAGACCGGTTAATTGCCGTTAATGTTTCGGTCACTTCGTTGTCTGAGGAAACAAGACGCATTCTAGAGCCAAGGACGACCACCATTAAAAAACGTTTGGAGACCATTCGTGTATTATCTGAAAACAACATTCCTGTAAACGCCATGCTGGCGCCGATTATTCCTGGAATCAACAGTCATGAAATCATGAACTTGGCCAAGGCGGTTTCCGACAATGGTGCAAAATCATTCGGTTTTACCGTAGTTCGTTTAAACGGCGCCATAGGTGAGGTCTTTACGGACTGGATCCGTAAAACCTTACCTGATAAAGCTGATAAGGTATTGCATCAAATCGAGGAATGTCACGGGGGCACGTTGAACGATAGTCGTTTCGGAATTCGCAGTCGGGGCGAGGGCAAGATAGCGACGCAAATTCATGATTTGATGCGTTTGGCGCGTCATACGTATTTTAAAAACAAGTCTTTTCCTCCCCTAAACCATGAATTGCACGAGCAATTTAAAGATGGGCAGTTAAAATTGTTTTGAGTTCATGTTAACCTTTTTATCTGTGCGGCACTAACAAGGGAAACAGTTAAATAAAATATGTAAATTATGAAAAAACTAGGATTCTTATTGACCGCACTTTTCGCTTTGACCATTGGCCATGCCCAAGATTTCGGTATTGGGGTAAAAGGAGGTATTAACGTGGCTTCCATAGGCGGAAGCGCCTATTCGGGCCTAGGTAGTTTGGGTACTAAGGTGAGTTTTCATTTAGGAGGGGTCGCCGAGTTTTCTATATCGGAAAAAATGGCGGTACAACCAGAACTTTTGTTCTCTTCTCAAGGAACGAATTGGAGTTATGGTACTGGAGATAATAACCTGAATTTAGATTATATCAACCTGCCGATTTTAGGGAAGTATTACTTTTTAGAGGGACTTAGTGCCGAAGCTGGGCCATTGGTGGGCTTTTTGATAGCTACAAACGAAGATGACGATGATCGTTTTAATAAGTTGGACGTTGCTTTTGCTATTGGGGCTTCGTACAAACTGAACGACCATATCTTTTTCAGCCTTCGGTACAACAAAGGTATTGCCAACATCAATGGCGATTCGTATACGGGGGGCAACAGCCAGAACAACGTATTTCAGCTTTCGGCCGGTTACGCCTTTTAATCAGGTTCAGATAAAATAGAAGAAGCGCAATAGTGATTCCTTTTTGAGAGGTTTCCTTATTGCGCTTATTACTATTTGTTAAGTTTTTTATTTCCTATTTTAATTCCCAGCCTTTGCGGTACTTGCCCTTTACCCATTCATTGGCCAAGTCCCAGTTGGTGACTTTCATGTTGGCACCGTCCCATAGGATTTTTCTTCTTCCCGGATAATCGAAAGGATCCCAATCACCGAGTTTTTTACCTTCTTTCAGTTTCTTGTACTGGAATGCCTTAATGGCCAAATTGCCCATTAATACAGCTTCGGTCAAGGGTCCTGACTTTTTAAAGTCCGATGAGGTTTCGCTTCCGTTTAAACAACCCTCTACAAAGTTTCTTTGGTGGCCTTCTACATCCCCATCAATTCGTTTTAGGTAGGGTGCGGGCGCTTTGAACATATCCATGTTCTTGCTGGGGAGCAATCGGGCATTTCGGGAATAGGTGTCTGTTACCAAAATACCTTTGGTTCCATAGAACACCGAGCCTCCTCCGCCATCGCCGATAGTTTCGCCATCGGCCAATTCATCCGGTAGGTCGGGCATAAGTCCGCCATCGTACCAGTTCAAGGCAATATCGCCATGCTGTTCCGTATTGAATTTTAATCTTACTATGGAGGAAGCGGGGCAAGATTCGCTATAATCAGCTTCAACAAAATCGCCTACCCAGTTCGTAGTACAGCTAGCTTCCGCTTCAGTAGGGTAACCTAGGCCAAGTACGCTAAATGGCGTTTCCATAATATGGCATCCCATATCGCCAAGGGCTCCGGTTCCAAAGTCCCAGAAACCTCTCCATTTAAAGGGAAGGTAGGCGGCGTTGTAATCACGTTGTGCGGCTACACCTAGCCAAAGGTCCCAATCAAGACCTTTTGGAACACGTTGTTTTTCGGTAGGCGCAGGAACGCCTTGCGGCCATACGGGGCGGTTTGTCCAGCAGTCTACTTTGTATACTTTTCCAATAATACCGGAGTCTATCCATTCTTTGGCCTCACGGCTGCCATCACTTGAAGCTCCTTGGTTTCCCATTTGGGTAACGATTCCGTGTTCTTGGGCCACTTTGGTCATCAGACGTGCTTCATTGATGTTATGCGTCAAGGGTTTCTCTACATAAGCGTGCTTTTTGGCGCGCATGAACGGTAATGCTATAGAGGCATGCATATGGTCGGGAGTTGCCACCATAATGGCATCGATGTCTTTAAGATGCTTATCGTATACCTTTCTATAATCTTTGTACTTTTTAGCTTTAGGGTATTTCTCGTAGGTACCTGCCGCCCTTCGGTCATCAACATCGCATAGTGTTACGAACTTTACTTTTCCGGTGTCGTTTAAACCCCTGATTACTCCTGCTCCTCGCCCTCCTACTCCAAAGGCGCCCATATAGAGCGTGTCACTTGGGGCAACGTGGTTCTTGCCCATAACAAAACTGGGTACGATGGAAAATACGGTAGAGGCCGCAGCGGCATTCTTGATAAACTTTCTTCTTTGCATCTTCAATAATTGGATTATGGTTCTGGAATTGAAGGTACAAAAAAATGTAAAAGAGAAAGGGAATGCAGGGCTTTCCTATGCGTTTACATTGTTAAATGGTGTTGTAGCGACCAGTGGGTCCCATTCTTTATAGAATTCCTCAAGGTAGTCCAACATAAATTGATGTCGCCTTTCGGCCAGTTTTTTTCCGGTTTTCGTATTCATTTTGTCTTTTAGCAAAAGAAGCTTTTCGTAAAAATGGTTGAGGGTAGGGGCTTTTGATTTTTTATATTCCTCCTTGGTCATTTTTAGATTTGGGGCAATATCGGGGTTGTAGAGTTCCCTGTTTTTAAACCCACCATAATTAAAGGCCCTGGCGATACCAATGGCACCTAGGGCATCTAAGCGGTCGGCATCTTGCACCACTTGTAGCTCCAAGGAGTCGAATTTTTGGCCCTGTTGTGCTTCAAGTGAATTTTTAAAGCTGATATTTTCGATAATCTTGACCACGTGGTCAACGATTTTTGGGTCTACTTTGAGCTCGGCCAAAAATTGCTGGGCGAGTTTTGGTCCCACACTTTCGTCACCACTGTTGAATTTGGCATCGGCAATATCGTGTAAAAGGGCGCCAAGACCAACGACAAGAACGTCTACGTTTTCTTCTTTGGCAATAAGCAAGCTGTTCTTAAAAACACGTTGGATATGGAACCAATCGTGACCGCCTTCGGCCCCTTGTAAAGTCTCTTTTGCAAAAGCAATGGTCTGTTCTATAATTTCAGGGTCGCTCATCTTATGATTTAAAGGAAGTTACGCCCGATACGACTTTCCGTTCGGCTTCGGCCAAAACGGAATCGAAATCAGAAGTGACTTCAATGGGTTCGTGTACTTGAAAGCTAATATGGTTTCCAATACCGTTGGGAAATTTACCGTATTTGAGCATCTTCCATGAGTTGTTGATGCTTATCGGGACCACTAAGGCCGAAGGGGCATTTTTCATAAGAAGTTTCAAACCGGTGGCCTTAAAGGGTTTGGGGTGCCCGGTACGGCTTCGGGTGCCCTCGGGGAATATAACGGCACTTCGCTTGTGCTTTTCTATGTAGCGTCCGAGCTTGGCGATTTCGGTCAGTGATTGGCGACTGTCTTTTCTGTCGATCAGTACGGAGCCTCCGTGTCTTAGATTATAGGAAACACTAGGAATGCCCCTGCCGAGTTCTTTTTTGCTGACAAATTTAGGGTGGTGCTTCCGCATGAACCAGATGATGGGAGGGATGTCGTGCATGCTCTGATGGTTCGGCACTATGATCAAGGGCCGGTCCGTGGGAATATTATAGGGGTTTTTGAATGAATAGGTAGTTCCCAGAATATGGGTACAGCGCATTAGCGAGAGGTTGAGCAAGGCAACGCTGGCCCTGTGGGCATTGTATCCAAAAAGATTGAAGCAGATCCACTGAATAGGGTGAAACACCAACAGACACAATCCGAAGAAAATCATGTAGAGTAAGGTAAGCGGATATGCGAATAGCTTTTGCATGGTGCAAAAATAAAAAACCGCTTCTTTGTGAAGCGGTTTTTTTATTTTATTTCCCTTTTACGAGGGAAGGGCAATAAATTAAAGTCTTAGCAAAACTCGTCGTAAGCACTAATTAGGTTTTCGGCAATCAATTCTGCCGGTCTACCTTCAATATGGTGGCGTTCTATCATATGAACCAATTCGCCATCTTTAAAAAGTGCCATACTAGGCGATGATGGAGGAAAAGGAACCATAAGGTTTCTTGCCGCATTAACTGCTTCGATATCTACACCTGCAAAGACAGTTACCGCATGGTCGGGCTTTTTGGCATTGCGAAGACTCAACTTTGCTGCCGGTCTTGCATTGGCCGCTGCACAACCGCACACGGAGTTTACTACTACCAAGGTGGTACCTTCTTTTTTAATTGCATTTTCGACCGCTTCGGCCGTATATAATTCTTCAAACCCGGCGGAAGCCAAGTCGTCTCTCATAGGTTTTACCAATTCTGGAGGATACATAAATCTTTAATTTTAATGTGGTTAACAAAGATACTTAATTTGTCGCATTTTGTTGATAGACTTAACGTTTCCTTTGAGAAAAAGCATCTTGGGAGGGATTATGGCCGTGGGGCAATGGCATTCTTTGCCGAAACAAAGATGACTCACGGCTTTTTTGATGCCTTAGTTCTGCCTCCTTTTAATATCTTTGCCCAAATTTAGAAAAGGCATGATCAAATGGTTCGCGGCCATCATAGGGTATTATTTCTTTCGGTTTCCGGGTGCTATTTTGGGCTACTTGGTAGGAAGTCTGATCGATGGTTTTAAGATAAGTGGTAGTGCAGGGGGGCAGGCCATTTTTGGGGATATGGCGAGACAGAAAGTGTCGCCGGCCGATTTTGAGCTCAATTTGTTGTCTTTGTGTTCCATTGTGATCAAGGCAGACGGTACGGTAAGTCAACGTGAATTGGATTATGTTCGGCAATATTTTGTCAGCACCTATGGAAAGGATAAGGCCAATGCCATTTTCAGGACGTTCAATGATATCAACAAAAAACACGAGATATCGGCGGAACGTATTTGTACGTTTTTAAATCAAAGAACGCGTTACGAGGTTCGCTTGCAGTTGCTTCACTTTCTTTTTGGAATTGCCCAGGCCGACGGTTCCGTCAGTAATCCGGAGATAGATAAGATCCGTGAAATTGCGGGTTATTTGAGGGTAAACTTGCGCGATTTTGAAAGCATCAAGGCCATGTTCATAAAATCGGTCAACAATGCCTATAAAATTCTTGAGATCGACAAGTCTGCCACTAACGACGAGGTAAAGAAGGCATATCGTACGATGGCCAAAAAATATCACCCCGATCGCGTAAACACGCAGAATGAGGCCATTAAAAAGGGTGCCGAGGAGAAATTTAAGGAAGTGCAAAAAGCCTATGAGGAGATTCAGGCCGAAAGAGGTTTGTAGGCCTACTATTTTTGTTCTTCCCATAGTCATATAAAATTGTAGAAAATGCAAGAATTTCTGTTTTACATAAAGATGGGTCTGGAGCATGTACTTGATTTTAACGCGTACGACCATATTCTTTTTTTGGCGGCATTGGCCGTTCCCTTCTCATTTAAAACATGGAAAAAAGTGGTCTTGTTGGCTACCGTCTTCACCATTGCGCACTGCCTATCCTTAGCATTGAGTGCTTATGGGGTCGCTAGGGTTGATGTAGCCCTTATCGAGTTCTTGATTCCCGTGACGATTATGGCTACGGCTATGTTTAATTTGGTGTATCTCAAGGTCCAAACGGCCCAAAAAAGCATAGTCTGGCATGCCATTGCCACAGTTGTGTTCGGTCTGATACACGGTTTTGGTTTCAGTAATTACTTCAGGATGTTGATGGCCGAGGTAGACGACAAGTTGGTGCCCCTTTTAGGCTTTGCCACGGGCATTGAACTTTCACAGGTTACCGTTGTTCTGTCCGTTTTGGTATTGGGTTGGGCCGTTGTTTCCGGAGCAAAACTTAAAAAAGTGTACTATGTGGGTATTACGTCTATTTTAATCCTTCTCTTGACAATACCGATGCTGGTTCGTACGTTTCCGATATAGTCACTAATTTATTTTCACTAAAAATTAACCGCCAATTATTGTCGGTCTTTTTCAAAGCGGGTATCTTAGTAGTCTTACAAATAGATAAAAGCTAGTGATACAGAGTGTTGTATCTTCGCATTAGATGGAAAAATCAAAACAGACCAAATACGACAAGGCTTATTTGCGTATGGCCCAAGAATGGGGAAAGTTGTCGTACTGCCAACGCAAACAAGTAGGCGCCATTATTGTAAAGGATAGAATGATCATTTCCGATGGTTATAATGGCACACCAACGGGCTTTGACAATATTTGTGAAGACGACGAAGGATATACCAAATGGTATGTTTTGCACGCCGAGGCCAATGCCATCAGTAAAGTGGCGTCTTCCACCCAGTCGTGTGAAGGGGCTACCCTGTATATTACATTATCGCCCTGTCGCGAATGCAGCAAGTTGATCCACCAGTCTGGCATAAAACGTGTTGTATACAAAACGGCCTACAAAGACAATTCGGGCTTGGATTTTTTAGAACGTGCCAATGTCGAACTGGTACATATGCCCGAAATAGAGGTCGAGGTAGACCAGACAATCTAATTTATGAAGCGAAAGCAAAACTATATATGGCCAACGGTTATAGCGGCGGCACTTGCCTTGGGCATTTTTGTTGGGGGAAAGTTGCATTTTGCCGATACCCCCGAAAGGCTGTTCACTACCAACTCAAAAAAAGACAAGCTTAACCGCTTGATCGATTATATCGACTATGAGTATGTAGATGATGTTGATACCGATAGTATTGTTGATGTTACCGTAAATCAAATTCTCGAAAAATTAGATCCGCATTCGGTCTATATCCCTAAAAATGAGATGGATCGCGTTTCGGAGAATATGAAGGGGGATTTTGTGGGAATAGGCATCAATTTCTACCCTTATAAAGATACCATTTCGGTCATACGAACCATACCTAAAGGGCCCAGTTATCTAAAAGGAATCAAAGCGGGCGATCGGATCTTAATGGCCGATAACGATACGCTGTACGGTAAAGACTTGGGCAACGATGATATTGTAGGAAAGCTCAAAGGTGAAAAGGGCAGTACCGTAAAATTACAGGTGTACAGAAAGCAAGAGGATAAAGTATTTACGGTCAATGTAAAACGCGATATCGTACCCATAAAAAGCGTCGAGGCCTATTTTATGCTTACCGATGATATGGCTTATATAAAAGTCAATCGCTTTGCCGAATCTACCTATAAGGAATTTAAACAAGCCCTGTCGGAACTCAGAAAGCAGGGGGCTCGCAAGTTGACACTCGATTTAAGGGATAATCCCGGTGGGTATCTTGGTGTGGCCGAACAGATGGCCGACGAGTTTTTGCAAAAAGGAAAACTCATACTCTTTACAAAGAACAAAAGAGGGGAAGTGAACAAGATTCACGCCACGAGCAAGGGAAGTTTTGAAGATAAGCCTGTATATGTGCTGATCAATGAAAGGTCGGCTTCGGCAAGTGAAATTATCGCCGGGGCATTGCAAGACAACGATATTGGGACCATTGTAGGGCGTCGTTCTTTTGGAAAGGGCTTGGTGCAGCGCGAAATGGAACTGGGCGATGGTTCTGCCGTTCGTTTGACCGTATCACGTTATTATACCCCAACGGGAAGAAGCATTCAAAAGACGTATAAAAACGGCAATAAAGACTATTACCAAAAATTTACCGACCGATATCACAGTGGCGAGTTGATCTCGGTAGATAGTATCAAGGTAGCCGATTCGCTCAAATTTGTTACGCCCAAGGGCAAGGTAGTCTATGGTGGCGGGGGCATTATTCCCGACGTATTCGTTCCAATAGGTACCAATGAAGAGGAAGCGGTAGAAAGTATGGATAGCTTCGGCTGGCTTTCTTATTTTATATTCGAACATCTAGATGACGATCGTAAGCGCTATAGCTCGTTGACCGAAAAGGAATTTATAGAAGACTTTAGGGTAGATGATATCCTATTTGAGAAATTTGTCGACTACTCCATTAGGCGAAACCTTAGAATGGACTTCTACAAGTATGAAAGCAGTATCAAATTGTATTTAAAGGCGGCCTTGGCCGAGCAGTTGTTCGGGCCCAATATCCATGCAAAAATAAAAAGTGCCCAAGATAAAATGCTGCAAGAGGTACTCAAATTAGACAAGCCCGAAGCCTATGGAGAACAGGTGGAAGGCCTTGAGATCAATGACTAATCTCGCTGTTCTATTTTTTTCTGGATCTTTTTGCTCGTCCTGAAGATCAAAAGTAGCAACACGGCACATAAAGAGGCCACTATGCCGATAAGGGCTATAGTGCTGTCTCCATTGAGCGGGTCTTGAAAATCGACAATAGTGACGTTGTAGGCAATCAGCGCAACGGCCAATGCGATTAAAATTAAGGTGAATGTCTTGTTCATGGTATGTTTTTTAATATTTCCGGCAACTTTCGAAAGCAATTATCCTACTAGAAAAGCTCGTTGATGTTGGCGGCGAACAGTTTTACCGCAATGGCCAAGAGAATAACACCAAAGACCTTTCGTATAATATTCAGTCCGTTTTTACCCAAAACACTTTCAATGCGTTTTGAAGATTTCAGAACGATATATACAAAAATAGTGTTTATAGTAATGGCGACAATGATGTTTTCAACATGATATTCGGCCCTTAGTGAAAGCAATGCGGTAAGGGTACCTGCCCCGGCAATGAGCGGAAATGCAATCGGTACGATCGAGGCACTTTCGGGCTCGTCTTCCTTGTACAGCGTAATTCCCAATATCATTTCAAGGGCCAGGAAGAAAAGAATGAAAGATCCCGCAACGGCAAAGGAGTAGACATCTATGCCGATCAGTTTCAGTATTTTCTCTCCGACAAAAAGAAAGGCGATCATGATGACCAATGATACCACCGACGCCTTTTCTGACTCGATATGCCCCACTTTTTTTCGTAAGCCTATAATAATAGGTACGCTTCCTAAAATGTCGATGACCGCAAAGAGGATCATTGTGGCCGTGGCAATTTCCCGAAAATCGAAATGTACCTTCATACTTTTAAATTTTCGGCAAAATTACATTTATTAAAACGGATTAGCGGCATGCAACTTCAAATAAATTACTAGGTCAAAATCCCCCTTTAAAAAGTATCTTTGCATATCTAAATAGGTATTTATGTTTCAATTGGGTAAGACCATCGTATCTGAAGAGATTATAGAGAACGAATTTGTCTGTAATCTTTCTGCCTGTAAGGGTACATGTTGTGTTGACGGTAATGCAGGCGCTCCGCTTGATGAAGATGAAACCGAAATTTTGGTGGACATATACAGTAAGGTCAAGCCTTACCTCAGAAAAGAGGGTATAGATGCCATTGAAGAACAAGGTGCGTTTATCAAAGGCGAAGATGATGAATGGGAAACCCCATTGGTCAACGATAGCGAATGTGCCTACGTCGTGTTTTCTGAAAACGGTACGGCAAAATGTGGTATTGAAGAGGCGTATAACGATGGCGCGATCAATTGGAAAAAACCCGTGTCATGCCACCTATATCCGATTCGTATAAGGGAATACACCGAGTTGACCGCAGTTAATTACCATAAATGGAGCATTTGTGATCCCGCGTGTGCTTTAGGGGAAGAGCTGCAAGTGCCCATCTACAAATTTGTAAAAGAAGCGCTGATCCGTAAGTTCGGCGAGGCTTGGTACAAAGAACTCGAAGAAGTGGCCGAAGAGCATACTAAACCGTAGGAATATGTAAAATAATCCTTGTGCCTGCCGATGTTCCATCTTCATGGTAGAGGTCTACGATTTCAACTTCGAACGAATTCTGAAAGTCTTTTGAGAAATTGGCCAGACGTTCCTTGGTAATATCTATTCCGACCGACTTGCGTTTGAGAATCTTGTTCAATTTTAACTTTTCCGCGGCTTCCCTTCCTACACCGTTATCCGTAATGGAAATGTGAATGTATTGTTCTTGGTCTTTTGAAATATGAAGGTCGATGGATTTTTTTCCGGTTTTTGACGAAAGGCCGTGCCACAAGGCGTTTTCTAAGAAAGGCTGTAAAATTAGCGATGGAATTTTTATCGTATGCGTATCGACACCTTCATCGATGCGAACCTTAAAGTCGATTTCATTCGAGAAGCGGATGTTTTCAATGTTCATGTAGAGTTCAACCGTCTCGAGCTCTTCGGCAAGGGGAATTTCGCGCATCGATGAAGCTTCCAATATTTTTCGTACCAATTTAGAGAACTTGTTCAGGTAGTGGACTGCATTTTTTTGTTCATTGTTGATGATGTACAGTTTTATACTGTTCAACGAATTGAACAAAAAATGCGGATTCATCTGGCTTCGGAGCATGCTTTGTTCAAGGGTGAGTAGTTTCTTTTCGTTCTTTAGTTGGTATTGTCGGTACAATATGTAGAATATGCCGGCCAAAAGGGCTAGGGCGATACCCCCGATAAGCAAGGTGGTGCGACTGGTTCGAAGTTCCATTTGGACTATTTCGTAGTTTTGCGCGAGCCTTTGTATCTGATTGTTCTTTTTTTCCGAATCGTATTTAAAGATGATGTCGTTAACATAGCGTACGGTACTCTCATTGGCTACTTCCTCGTCGAGTTCATAGGCCCTCATATTGGCGGTCAAGGCCTTTTTGTAATCGCCCATATATTGGTAGAGTTCCGTCAGCAAATGGTTGGCCCTGGCCGCTTCTGCCCGTAAATTATACTTTTCGGCTATGCGTAGGCCTTCGAGAATGTTTTCTTCCGCACCGGAAAAATTGTTCGTTGCCATTTGAGACCAGCCGATGTTCGTATAAATGGGCGATATCAAGAAGCCATCTCCCAATTTTTCGGCAAGTGGCAAGGTAGACCTCAGAAGATTCGATGCTTCGGTAATGCGGTTTTGCTTCAGGTAGATCTGGCCAATGCTGTTCTTGCAGATTACACGGCCCATATCACTGTTTATTTCTTCGTTATAGGCCAATGAAGTGCGGTAGTTGCTGAGGGCTTCGTCTAATTCACCTAGATGTTCTTGGCATTCCCCAATATTCTGATAATTGATGGCCATGCCCAAGGTGTTCCCGAGTTCAGACTCGAGTTTCATCGACCTTTTAAAGTACTCAATGGCCTGCCCGTATTGGTTCAGCATAATGTATAGGTTGCCTATACAGTTAAGGGACACGTTTATGCTCTTTTTTAGACTTTTTGATTTTTCCTTGACACTTTCAGCCAGTTCAAGGGCTTCTTTGTTGTAGTCCATGGCCGTACGAATCGATGAGGTTCGTCGGTATACGACTCCCAAATCGTTTAGGCTGGCGACCCTAAATTCAATGTTATTGGTTGAATTGGCTATTTCTAGGGCTTCCTTATGCAATGCTATGGCCTTGGTGTATTGTGAGGTGTTGCGGTAGACCCTGCCCAATTCATTTAGGGCATAGGTGCGTCCGGGCAAGTAGTTCTCCTTTAAAGTGGTATTGGACAGGTAGCGCATTAAAATGGTATCGCTCTTATAGGGTTGTAGTACGGAGTGTATTTCCCCATAGGTCTCTGGGGCCGCATGGATCAGGCTGTCAACAGTTTGTTTGAACGATGAGGGAACAAATTGTGCATGGCAAAAAGTAATACATGAAAAAAACACAAGGCAAATCACCTTTATGGCCATAGGTGGGTAATAAAAGATGAGGGAATTTTTAATATGTATCCGTTGAAACTGCATTAAGTTTTATAGCATATCCAGAAAGTCCGATTTTTTTTGCCTGGAAACGGGAATCTTATGGTTCGATTCGAGTATTACATAGCCATCTGTCTTTAAGAATTCTTTTATTTTAGTAAGGTTGATAATGTATGAATTGTGGATCCTGAAAAACGTATCGGCAGGAAGCAGTTCATTGACTTCTTTCAGTTTTTTGGTGAGTACGATCTTATGGCCATCGGCCAAGAAAATAGTACTGTAGTTCCCATCCGATTCGGCATACAGAATTTCGTCGCTGTCTAAAAACACCAGTTTGCCATCGGTATTAAAGGTTATTTTTTTGTGCTTGGCGTTAGAATTAAAGTTTAAGAGCAATTTCTCTAACCGCTCGGCCGTATAGTTTTTGGCGTTGTACCTTCTGATTTTGACAATGGTTTCCTTAAGATCGTCGGTATCTATAGGTTTTAAAAGGTAATCAATAGCCTCGTTTTTCAATGCTTTAATGGCATATTGGTTATAGGCCGTAGTGATGACCACCGGAAAGTTCTTGTTGGTAAGCTTTTGGATAAATTGAAACCCGTCCATAGTCGGCATTTCAATATCCAAGAAAAGACAATCGGGAGTGTGTGTTTCAAGATAGCTCAGGGCTTCAAAAGGGTCGGTAAATGAAGCATCGACCTTAATTTCGTCACTGAAATTGGTCAATTCCCAAGATAGGCTTTGCAATGCCTTAATTTCATCATCAACAATTACGGCTTCTAACATAGAATTCAGCTTTAAGGTAAATTAATCAAATTTAATGGTATACCGTGGTTTCTAAAAAAAAGATGTGCCGTTGGATGGGTTTCTCGTATAATCGGCCTAAAAAAATGTAAATATGGTTTTAAAGGTTAAAAATTGGCGCGATTATTGATTTTACCCACATAATTAGGGTTTTGTTAACACCAAAATCCCTCTAAAAGCAGGCAAAGTGCTATTTATACAGAAAAAAGCACCATTTACACATAAGGCCTGTAAAGCTCATAAGGTCAAGGCTAATTTAGGCTTGAAATTGTGATGGATATTAATGTTTCCCCATTAAGGTTTGATGTCAAACCGCAGTAAGGTTGAACTAAATAAGAATTACAATGAGAAAGTGTGTTGTTATGTTCACGGTATTGGTAGTGCTGCTAATAGTAGCAATGTATACCAATCAAGACGGGAAAAGTAATTATGACAAGAATCGTTTAGGAAACGAACAATTTGTCGAAAACACAATGAATGAGCTTTCGGAAGAGTCAGTACTCACCTCAAAAAATTGATAGATATGAACGATTTGTTTCAATTTTTTATACGAGCAGGTAAATTTAGTTTTTGGATATTGTTTTCGTTTTTGTTCCTGTCTAGTGAAACGGTAGAAAATGGTTTTGTCAATGCCGAAAATAAAGACGGGGTTTATCCTATGATATCCGCTATGAGCGATGTAGACGAAGCATTGGCCATTCCTATGGTATTTGAAATGAATGATATAGCTTCTAAGAATGGTCGTTTGTATACTACACTCGAGTTAATGATGAACAATGCCGATAAGCGCGAAAATGTAATGGGTATTCTAGTTTCAATGTCTTCGGCCGATACCACCAATTTGTTGAAGAAATATACGGTACGGCCCAATGCAGAGAGTTTTCTACAAGATTTTAAGGGAGTGTTCGGTTTTGTCAATGTTGACGATTTGGGCGAAAAGCCTTTTTTTGCCTACAACGGCACCTTTACGGTCAATGAGTATAATGGACTGTCTATGAGTGGTGATATCCATATTCAGTTTCAAAATTTTGAGGGTCAAATCATTCAGGTGAAAAGAAAATTCACTGCCGTCAAAAAAGAGGTGGAGACCTATGAAAACATGCTTGCGAAACGCTAAGTTTTCGGGCATGTAGCATTATTTGTAATATTCTACCAGTGATCAAGTTAGAATGTACAAATATGCTTTTGTATAGTGCGCGGTGTAAAGAAAATGCTTATTTTTACCATCCCCCCGATTGCTATAAGCCAAGTATGAGTACGCCTTAGGGCATAAATATAGAAGAATAGACCAAGCATAACTATATACAAAAAATCAATGGGGAACTAGCTACAATTTTATGAAACTGCCAACCAAAAAGGTACGGTTCTAGGCGTCGTGTTAAGATAAAGAACATGAATTGTCCGTCTAATGAAACCACTTTGGGGAACACTCGTCCAACTTGTTGGAAAAGTGATTGCTCGATTATAGGTTTCGGGGGAACTACCTGAATCAGCACCCTTTCTGGTAATAATCGATTTTGATACATTAGAGGAACCGTACGGTTTGGCGGTATCATACCTTATTTAACTTTGCCGGAAATTTATTTTTTCCGGCTTTTTTATGTTTATGTATTCGATGTAAGACGCTTGTTTTGAGCGAATTGTATTACTTTTTTCAAGAAAGGGTAAGAAGGGGTGTTTGCTATTGATACAAGAAATAGGTTCATCGGTACATAAAAATTTACCGATTGAACATGATTGATTGTGGCCTGGGTAAATTACAATCATATTTAGCATGAAAAATGAATACTCGTGTTAACCTTTTTGCGGCAGGGGTAACTAACCTAAACAGAACTGTTAAATATGAAAACTATGAACTATGTACTATTGACCACGATTATGCTGTTGAGCCTGTCGTGTACTCGAACAGAAGCTCCGGAAGAAGAGTTGACCGCTACCAATTTCGGATATTACCATTTTCAAGAGCCCCAATACCTGAATGGGGCAGAACTCTACAAATTGGGAACCATACAGAGCCTTACAGTGGTAAGACAGGAAATTGCGAAGTTGAAGGAAGGTATTGACCTTAACAAAGGGAGCAAGGGCGAGATTGCCAAGTTGGAAATGGCCCAAAAAAAAGAATCGGCGCTTAGTGAATATAAAACCGGGCTCGTTAGTATCGTTATGCCGAGGGGGGGCAAGTTCCCTCCAAGACCGCCAAGGGGTTGTTTTGACGACCCTCGATTAGGGTGTGTCCCGAAAATAAATATCAGCGACTTCAATGGCATTGAAATAACCGACGGTCTAGAAGGGGTCGAGGTAATTGTGGTGGACAAAAAAAACAATGTGCTGGCTAAGGGTTCTTCTCCCCAAAAGTTGAAAGATGGCAAAACGGTCATTATGCTTAAGGGAGATTTTAGTGGAGATGCTACCATGCTTATCAAAAAAACGGATATACGCAAATTTGGTCAAGAAATTGTCTTGCAGGTGCCCGTTTATAAAGAATGAATCAATTTTTAATTCAATTAAAGTCCTTCCTTGTGTATCTTGTGAGGGACTTTATTTTATGAAATATCTACACTGTATAGGGTTTTTCTTTGTTTTTATCGCCCAAGGGGTCTCCCAAGTAGATTCAATCGGGTTAGATGAGGCATTCGGTCGTGCTTTTGAAAACCATTACACCAATAAAGACAGCGCCTATTTTTATTATGACAAGGTCATTTCTATGGCCGATGCGCAGGATAATTTAGATGTGCTGATGGGGGGACTTAGCTACTTGATCAATGCCAATAGTAATTTTTATGACCTTGAACAGTACGGAGACAATCTGGAGCGTATGGGCACACTGCTTGAAAGTGATGCCCGCCTTGATAGTTTTGAATTAAAACAGGTATACGAGCAAAGATTGCTTTTTGACAGGGGAAATTATCACTACAAGCTTAAAGACTATGTAACGGCCCAGAATTATTTTTTAGAACTCTACGGCCAACTGAAATCGATACCCCAAAATGAACTTACCGCCTTGGATATCGATACCTTATCCGCCATCTATAGCTTTTTAGGGCTGATACACCGGCACACGGGGAGATATGAACAGGCCGAGTTTTACTACACCCAAGATTTGAGGCTGATAGAAACGTATAGCGATAGTATTGAAGATGCCCGGTCGGTCGGTTTTAATACTAAAAAATTATTGTCGCAGGTGTATGAAGACCAAAACAACACAACAGAGGCCAATCGATTGTTACAGGAAGCCTTGATTTTTTACAAAACCAAGGTCGATAACCCGAGATTTAAGAATAACTTTCTGTCTACCTATATGCTCTTGGCCAAGAACTATATCAATCAAGAAGATTTTGATTCGGCCATAGCGGTTTTGAACGAAAACAATGTCATCAGGCCCGAAGACAATCCGTTTAAAAAGGAAGTCGATATGATATATGGTGATGCCTTTTTAGGAAAAAAGGAGTTCTCAATGGCCTTGTCCTATTATCAAAAGACCTTGAAGTCGTACCAAGAGTACCGACGCAACAAACCGCACCAAGATATAGCCGAGGCGTATGGGAAGATAGCCGAACTGCATTTACGGCGCAT
Organism: Zobellia sp. OII3; assembly: GCF_002211465.1. NCBI lineage: Bacteria > Pseudomonadati > Bacteroidota > Flavobacteriia > Flavobacteriales > Flavobacteriaceae > Zobellia > Zobellia sp. OII3. The sequence continues at coordinate 1,077,661 of NZ_MWRZ01000001.1, forward strand.
GGATTTTAAGCAAGGGCTGCAGGCGGTTCAAGACGCTTTTCTAAATGCCGGAAACCATATTGCCGATTCCGAAAGCAATCCTAGTCCCGATCAAACCTTTTCCAAAATCCAACTTTTGCATTTGCTCGATATAAAACTGCAGCTTTTACAAATGGCTTTGGGGAAAACCGGCGAGCTCAATTATGAAGAACAAGCTTTACGAACCAGTGACGCCATTTTGAAAACCTTTGATGCACTGAAAGGTGAATTTGACAGTAAACTGGACAAACAGTTTTTGGCCGAACGGGTCTATCCTATTTTTTACCGTATGCTAGCGATAGTGTATAGGAGTTATGAACGAAATCCTTCGTCAAAAACGATAGGGTTTGCGTTGAATATCGCGGAAAAAAACAAAGACTTTGTGTTGCTGGAAGCCCTGCGGAATGCCCAAGCGACAAAATATGGTGGCGTACCTCCACAATTGTTGAATAAAGAAGTGCAATTGAGGGCAGGCATCACCCATTTGGAAAAACAACTATTCGATGCTACGGATACCATTACCAACTATCAAGAACAATTATTCGACCTGAAACAAGAGTACTATGGTCTTTTGAAAAAACTGAGAACCGACTTTCCTAAATACTACGAGTTAAAATACGAGAGTGAACGTCTTGATCTGGCCGGCGTAAAGAAAAGGGTTTTGAAAGATGGCTCGGCATTGGTTTCCTATACCGTTGCCGATGATTGGCTTTACGTAATCATGTTGCATGGTCAGGGTGAAAAGTTCATAAAGCTCCCATTTGACCAAGACGACCAAAATAAAGTAAAAGAATTGTACCGATTGCTCTCCCATCCTTCCTTAACGGGTCAAGAACCTATCAAGGAACTCGGTGGCCAGCTTTTTGAAAAACTGCTGGAGCGGCCCTTGCGGGGCTTTGATGGTGAAGAGGTCACTATAGTTCCCGATGGGGTATTGCATTACTTGCCTTTTGATCTTTTAAGTGATAATGACGACTATGTTTTGAAAACCAAGAATATCGGATATGCCAATTCGGTGGCTTCGCTGATGAAACTCAAGGCAAAAAGAAAAGCCGAAACGAATAGTGTATTGGCTTTTGCGCCGAGCTTCTCCGGAGAAGGACCGGTTCAGGGTGTGCGGCAATTCGGTAGGTTACTCTATAACGATGACGAGGTTTCTAAAATTGATCGTTTTTACCATACCGAAGTGGTTTTAGACGAAAAGGCCACCTTGTCCTATTTCAAGTCGAACCTTTCGTGTTATAATATATTGCACTTGGCTACCCATGCTTCGGCTAACGATGCCTTTCCCGACTATTCGTATCTCGCATTCAGTGCAGGGGCAGATAGTGAGCAGCACAGTATCTTGTATATAAAAGATTTGTACAACATCGCTTTAGATGCCGATATGGTTACCTTGAGTGCTTGTCAAACGGGTATAGGAAAACTTCAAAAAGGTCAAGGGATGCTTAGTTTGTCCAAGGGTTTTTATTATGCCGGGGCGAAATCTTTGGTCAATACGCTTTGGAAGATAAACGACAAGAGCAGTGTAAGGCTGATGGAGGATTTTTATGAAGGCTTATCCGAAGGAAAATCAAAAACAAGGGCCTTGCGCGATGCTAAATTGAAGTATTTGGAAAGTACTGATGACGAGCTTTTAAAACACCCTTATTACTGGTCGGCCTTTGTTGTTTCGGGTGACGGATCCCCCTTGTCGGACCATTCTTTTTGGTGGTACTGGGGCGCCGCTATACTGGCCTTGGTGGTGTTCTTAATTTGGTTTTGGAAACGCCGCACACAGATAAACCTTTAAAACAGGGGTTAATCCAATTCTTCCAATAATCGTTTGGCGGCAGCTGCCTTAAAACCGTTCTTTGAAACCAATTTTTGTAGTTGTATTTTACTTTCGTCAATACGGCCCAGTTTTAGGTCCGATAAGGCCAGGTACCAAATGGCCCGGTCTTTGAGTTCACCATCGGCCTCTATGTAGTTTTCTAAAAGTGGCACCGCTTCTTTGTGTTTTTGAAGCTGCATCAAGGTAATGGCTTCGTAGAATTGTATATAACCATCGTTGTTTTTTTCTTGAAGGGTCTTGAACAATGAAAGGGCCTCGGCATAATCTTCGTTTTCATAGGCGGTAAAAGCTCTAGTCTGTAGGTCTTCCAGTTCTGCACTTCGCTCAATGGGGTGGACTACATTTTCATAGGCCACAAAGTTGGCATTGTAAAGTTCGTCGGTGCTGTAGTTGTGGGTATTGAAGAATACGAACCATGACCCGATACCGACCAAAAAGATGATTGAGGCGGCCACGAGCCAGGGGCGTAAAGAAATGACCTTGGCTTCTTGTTTTGGTTCAGAAGCCGACATTGCGGCGAACATCTGTTTCACGGCTTTGCGTTCTTCCTTTTTGAGCGACTCTTGCAACTCGCGCTGAAATTTAAAATCCTCGGCAAACTGTACGTCCGTTTCTAAGAGATGGTCAAAATCCTTTTTTTGACTCTCGGTGAGAGAGCCTTCAAAGTAGCCATTAATTAAAGTGTCGTTATCCATTATGCTTAAGAATTAGGTCTTTTAAAGATTTGAGGCATCGTGATTTTTGGCTTTTCACTACGTTCTTGTTTTCATAGCCTTGTACACGCATTATTTCATCTATTTTTAGGCCCTCTAAATAAAACAGTTCTAGTATTTCACGGCATTTGTCGCCGAGTTTCTTAAAATTCTTCACTAATTTTTTTTGGTATTCATTGGGCCCTTCGTCTTCATGTACATCGTTAATGACGGTAATTTCGTTTTGGTCGAAAACGTAATCTTCGTCTGTTGTCAACTCCTTGGTATCCCTGAACTTTTTAAAGATCATAAACTTTCCTACGCTAAAAAGATAGGTCTTAAGACTACTTTTTAACTCATCTAATTTTCCCGATAGGGCGTTCTCGTATAAAACGATTATGGCATCTTGAAAAATATCCTCCAATACAACATCATCTGAAGTATATCGCGAGGCGAACCTGAAAAATTCAGATTTATACCCCGTGTAAACATCTTTCAGCGCATTCCTGTCCCGTTTTTTCATTTGGGAAATAAGCTGCCGGTCTTCCATTGGTGTTCGGTTGGTTAAAAAGTAAACATCCCTTAAATATAAATTTTTTTTATCGGGGATGTTGACCTTTTTGGAATTAGGGTATAAACGGATGTATAAAACAATAAAAACATACGATTATGAAAACAAAGAATGTAGTTTATATCGCACTTTTTGTCTTGCTCTTTGTAGCATGTTCCAAAGATGATGCCCCAGATCAACCCAATACCCAGGAAGAAACAGAGGAAGAATTGAACCTTGATAATTTAACAGGTTCATGGATTCGAATTGCCAGTAGCCTTCCGTCGAACGACGGAATGATTGTAGAGATGAAAGATGGGCAAGGTAAAATAGTCGATAAGGCCGGTTCTACCTTTGGTGTTGGAGATATAAAATGGAAAGACATTAAGCCAGAGGACCAAGAAAATTATATATATGAGGAACTCGGTAGTGATGCTGCCTATTACTCGGCTACTATGGAACTGAGGGAAGATGATACCCTGAGAATTTCTGTTGGCTCATCTGGGGCGGGTAATATTCAGAAATGGGTTCGGGAAGGCGAATATACGCCGATTGCTGACGCCGGCCCTGTAGAAACCCAAGAGCTTTCCTGTGAAATAAAGGAGGAGACGGTTTTAAAGAACGGTCCCGCTTCCGTAGACTATATTGTAAAATGTGTTCTCGATGTTACGGCCCCCTTGACAATCGAGCCGGGGGTAGTGATCGAATTTGCTGAAAATGCCGGTTTGGGCATCTATAACGAAGGAACCTTGAATGCTGTGGGCACTGATAACGAGCCGATTGTACTGCGGGGTAACAGCGACATTAAAGGATGGTGGCGTGGTGTTCATATCGAAACACAATCGGTCAACAATAAACTAGAGCATGTAACTATTGAAGATGCGGGTTCAGATTATGTCTACTGCTGTAATCAAGCGGCCAGTCTATTCTTAAAAGGAGCTAAAATAGCTCTTAAAAATGTGCATTTGACGAATGGAAAGGAAATAGGTCTGATGGCTTCCACAGGTACACAGCTTGAATCGTATAGTAATATAACAATCGACACCCACGATTCTTATCCGGCTGAAGTCAATGCCGAGGTATTGTCCGACCTAGATGGTATGGGCTCTGATTATAGCGGCAACGATAAAGATTTTATAAATGTTACTGGAGCTGCAATAAATAATCCGACTACATGGTATGAACTAAATGTTCCCTACTTATTGCCAGGTAAGGTGCTGGATGTGAAGTCAGGTTTGGTAATCAAGGCAGGAACAGAGATCGTTTTTAATGAAAACGGTGGTATTGGAATGTATAGCGATGGGTTTCTGACCGTTGACGGAAATGCAGATGCACCCGTTGTTATGCGTGGCCAGTCTCCTGTAAAGGGCTTTTGGCGCGGGTTGTATTTTGAAACCAACAGCCTCAATAACAAAATAGATTATTTAGAACTCTCCGATACCGGCTCAAATTATGTCTATTGCTGTAGGGAAAAGGCTGCCATTCTCTTTAATTCGGGAAAGGCCAGTATCTCCAATTCAACCTTAAGTAACGGAAAATCATATGGTATCGTGGCCAAGGATGGTTTTGAATTTGAAGAATACACTGCAAATACGATTACTACCCATGATGAGGCCCCCCTATTTATAGATCCATCGGTTGTCCGGTTTTTAGATGGAAGTACTTCTTCCTATACGGGAAATACCAAAAATTATATACTCATTGATGGAGGTAAGATCAAAGAAGAGACCACCATTTCCGCTACCGATATTCCTTATAGGCTGACGGAAAATAAGGTGCTTGACATCACCGCTGCCTTGAGTGTTTTGCCTGGTGTGATAATGGAGTTTGGTTCTGGTTCCGGACTTGGCGTGTATGATTCCGGTTCATTCAATGCCGTGGGTACGGCAGAGAAAAATATAATTTTTAGAGGTGTGGAAAATAGTGTGGGATATTGGAGAGGGATACATACCGAAACCAACAGTATCAATAATATTATCGATTACGCCGAAATCAGTAATGCTGGTTCAAATTACGTGTATTGCTGTAACGATAAAAGTGCCCTTTATGTAAAGTCCGGGAAAATGAAGGTTCAAAATACCTTGTTGGCCAATAGTGGTGGGTGCGGTATATATGTAAGGGCTGCTGCAACCCTTGAGGAGTCGAATTTAAACTATTCGAACAATAGCTCAGGTGATTTGTGTCAAGATTGATAATCGAAAATAAGTACCCATAAATAATTAATAACAAAAACAAGGAAAGCCATGAAAACAAATAGAACAAAAGAGATGTTTCTTTACGGATGTACCATACTAATGATTGCCTTTATGTGCAGTTGCAGCAAAGACAACCCTGTAAATCCTTTGGGAGGATGTGCCAGTGGCGTCTGGTCACAAAATATACTCGATGAAACTGCGGCCTTATCGGCTGCAGGTCAGGCTTATAGTGAGAATCCTACCGCAGAAAATTGTAATAAATACAAGGCGGCCGCCATAGATTATTTTAATGCATTAAAAGGTTGGGCCGATTGTGTGCCCGGCACCAATAAGGCCGAATATGATAAGGCCATAAAGGAAGCTAAGGAAAATGTTGATAAAGATGGGTGCGATTAATCGTACCCTTTTTCTAACCGAAATATGAAGAGTTATGAAATCAATAATGAAGATTTTAGGGATTTGTCTGATGGTTTTCGGGCTGAATTCTTGTTTGGGCGAAGCCAAGGAAAAACTTGGCAAGGCAAAGAAACAGATATCGAATACGTCTAAGTTGGTCAATGAGACGACGAAAGCTCAAGATAAAATTGAAAAACTTAAGAATGCTGTGCCACTGACCAACGATCAACTTAAGGGCTGGCTTCCTGAAAACTTATCGGGTATGAAACGAACGGCTTTTAAAGTCGGAAGGGTAGGAGCGTATCAAGTGAATTCCGTCGAGGCGACCTATGGGAATCTTGACGATAAGAAAAAGTTGAAGGTTTCGGTAATCGATGGCGCAGGGCCTATCGGTAGTATGATGGCGGCAGGGTATGGAATGCTGGGAAATTTCGATATGGAAGAGGAAGATGCCGTCAAGCATAGGCAAACTGTTGAGGTCAAGGGTATAAAAGCACAACAGACCTATAAAAAAAAGAGCAACGATACCCAGCTCATGTTCGCCTATGATGAGCGCTTCTTGGTAACGATAAATGCCTATAAAATGCAACCTGACGAGACTTGGGACTTGGTTCACAAGCTTGATTTGGTCGATTTGGCCGAGATGGCCGAGTAAAACTCATTCAATAGCACTTAAAAACAAAAAATCATGAAAAATTCAGAGACCAAAATTGATACGGCCCAAACCGCGGCCACGACGGATGAAAATGATAAAACCATTGCCATACTGGCCTATATTACCGTTATCGGCTTGGTCGTGGCGTTTGTGATGAACAATGAGAAAAAACAAGAGTTTGCCAGGTACCATATTCGTCAGTCGGTCGGACTTTGTATTACAGGATTGTGTTTGGGGATTATCGGCCTCATACCTATTTTGGGATGGTTGATAAACATACTTGGTGTTTTTGTATTGCTTTATATGTGGGTGATGGCGCTTATGAACGCTTTAAACGGAAAGGAAAGCCCTGCGCCTATTCTAGGAAAGAAATATGAGGTTTGGTTTAAGGGGGTCTAAGGGGTGACCGTTATCCCATAAAAATTGAAGGTAGACCGTTGATACGGTGTGCCTTCTTTTTTATCGATTATGCGATAGTTTCGTCAACGGGCCTACTTTTTGTGCTTCAAAACTTTGATGCCTAAACTTTTTTGAATAAAAGGGCTTTTCTTCTATAGTTCTTCTAATGGTTTTCATTGCCGTTCCGAGGCAGGCCTAGTCGCCGATACTTCAAGACATATTGCGGAACGCCTATTAACCCTTGTCGCTTATTTACGGTGTATGTGGAAAAAGGGGAACCACGGTATTTGTCGGTAGAAACGAAAATGTTTCGTCAATGGTGTTAACCTTGGCCTTGGAGGAACATTAATCTTAAAACGTAGGAAAATGAAAAAAACACTACTTCTCGTATTGCTGTGTCTTGGCGTGGGCGGCTCTTTTGCCCAGTCCATAGAACGGAGCGTAATAAGTAACGTGGGCGGAACCATGGCGACGAGCACTATGTCCGTAAGTTTCACCATAGGCGAGCCTGCGGTGGGCTTGTTGATGGAAACCAATTCCGTAGATCAAGGTTTTTGGGCCGGAAAGGGCATTTGGGTCATGCCGATGACCCCTGGCGAGGAACCCTTGGATATTTTGGTATATCCTAATCCTGTGGTAGAGGAAGTCACCGTTTTTACAGGTCGCAACGAGGTGTACGGTATTGAACTATTTGCTGTAAACGGACAGCAGGTCTTCACTCAAAAAATCGACGAGCTCGAGTTGGAATACAAGGTTGATATGGCCTATATGGCAAAAGGGGTGTATGTGTTAAAACTCTACCTGGAGGGCCGTTCGGAAACTAAAGAATATAAACTGATTAAAGAATAGGGCCATGAAAAGAAAATACTATCGAATACTTACCGTGCTTTCATTGTTGTTCTTGGGAACCTTAATGGTTCAGGCGCAGCAAAAAAACTTTATCAATTACCAAGGGGTAGCCCGTAATTCCGATAACGAATTAATGGCGCAAGAGACCATGGAAATTAGTATTGCCTTAAAATTTGGTAGTGCCGATGCGGTCGTCCAATACCAAGAAAGCCATTCGGTAACGACCGATGCCAACGGGGTCTTTAGCTTGCAGATCGGAAGTGGCAATAGGAGTACCGGTAGTTTTGCCAATTTGCCTTGGGGCGAAGCTACATTTGTTACCGTTTCGTTCAATGGTGCGGAGGCCGGAACTACGGAACTTATGGCGGTGCCCTATGCGATGGCTTCTGGAGATAAGAGATGGACCGTGAACGGGGCGGATATTGAAAATGTAAATACAGGGGGAGTTAAGGTCAAGGGTGACCTTGAGGTTTTGGGAAGCCTGGGTTTGAGGCAGGGCAATGAAGTTGATGGAATATCGGATGATGAGGGGCTGGCGGAGAACAGCGATAGGGTACTACCCACGCAAAAAGCCGTTAAGACCTATGTAGACAACCGTTTGTCCGGCGGAGGGGGTGTTGCCCAGAATGCTTCGGAAGTTCCCTATAGCAATGCTGGGTCTGGCCTAGTGTCCGAGAATGTTCAAGACGCCTTGGATGAAATCGCATCCTCTGGCGGAGGGGCCGATGCTGATGCCGACCCCACCAATGAAATTCAAGATATTAGCCTTGTGGGTACCGATTTGGGCATAACCGGTGGGTCGACAATAGATTTGTCTGCCATAATACCGCCCGGAGGTACGGATGACCAAAATGCCTCGGAAGTCCCTTTTGACAATGCGGGTACCGGCCTAGCGGCGAGCAATACACAGGCGGCCATAGAAGAACTCGCATCAGGGGGATTGGTAGATACCGATAATCAAGGCTTGGTTTTGACCGGTGATGTGCTGACTATTGAAGACGGTACCGGCTCGGTCGATTTGGGTGATTATGTGGATGTAACCGCGGAAAACGGATTACTGACAGGTAACGGCTCCGCCATAAAAGGCTTGGTCGGAACCAGTGATGGCCAAGTGGCCAAATGGGATGCGGGTTCGGGACAATGGGTCGCGGGTAACGACGAGGTGGGCGCCGGTGGTGGAGGCACGCTGTGGGAAGAAGACGGGAGCGATGTGTACTATACCGGGGGAGATGTGGGAATAGGGACGGCCTCGCCCAGTGCACAGTTGCATGTCGTTGGGGCCACCGCCAACCCCGTAATGCTCGAGACCGATGATGTGCGCAACTGGGTCAGTTACGATACGTCGAACGGTTATATTGGGTATTCAGGTGTTTTTTCGGGAGCCAGGGATATGGATTTTGGTACGGGGAGTGGCAATAGCACCGGAAAAGTCCATTTGGTGACCAAGGCCGTCCCCAGGTTGACCGTTGAAGCCAATGGCGATGTACAGGTGCGAAGCTTACAAGGTTCGGGCGAACGAAACGTGGTGGCCGATGCCAATGGAAATTTGAAAATTAGCGAGCCTGTAGTATTTAAGTATAAAGGGTCAGGTTTTGCCGTTAAGGATTTGGACGGGAACACTGTAATTGAGGCCGATATATGGGAAAACAAGATATATGACACCACCGACAGTTTCAATAGAACCACAAAAAGGTTCGTATGTCCCGAGGAGGGATATTATTTCCTACATGCCAGGGTAGATCAGTCAAATGCCATAAGCAGCGCATTTTTTGGGATTAAATTCAATATCCAAAATAATTGGTTAGATGGGTCAACGGTCGACGGAGACACCGTGGATACCGAGGTAAGCGGAATTTTTAAGTTAAACGCCGGGCAAGAGGTCTACGTAGAAATGCGTAATTACAGTGCCGGCCTAGATTCCCGCATCGATGGTTTTGGCAGTTTCTTTGAAGGGTATAGAATAAATTAGGGGTAGCGGTCTTGGTCGACCATGGCCTTCTAAAAATTAAACCAAAAAGTATGTTTTTATATACTTTTTGGTTTAATTTTTTTTGTTCGATTTCTACATCAAATTTGTTGTAAGGGGTATTTGTTGCGAAGGTCAGTGTATATACAATGCGAGGCTACATTTCAACAATTCGTGTTAAAAACTTTGTAGCCAAAATGATGAAACAGCCCATATATTTTGGCGGTTTTTTGCCATCTTTGTTATTCCATCACAAAGGAAGACTTTTCTTCCCAATACACGAATTTTTTAAAACCGCTTTGATATGTCCGCAGCCCTAGAGCCTATTTTGGAAGAGAATAACGACCGCTTTGTAATCTTTCCTATCAAACATCACGATTTGTGGGAATGGTACAAAAAATGCGAGGCTTGTTTTTGGACAGCGGAGGAAATTGATTTACATGAAGACCAAAACGATTGGGACAATAAATTGAGTGAAGATGAGCGGTACTTCATTAAACATATATTGGCCTTTTTTGCGGCTTCCGATGGCATCGTTAACGAAAATTTGGCCGAGAACTTTGTAAGCGAAGTGCAATACGCCGAAGCAAAATTTTTCTATGGTTTTCAGATTATGATGGAGAATATTCACTCTGAAACCTATTCGCTTCTGATCGATACCTATGTGAAGGACGAAAAGGAAAAAGCCCTTCTCTTTAGGGCGATAGAAAATTTTCCGGCCATCAAGAAAAAGGCGGATTGGGCATTGAACTGGATCGAGTCTCCAAGTTTTGCAGAAAGGTTGATTGCTTTTGCAGCGGTTGAAGGTATCTTTTTCTCAGGGGCTTTCTGCTCTATCTTTTGGTTGAAAAAAAGAGGGTTGATGCCGGGACTTACCTTTTCAAATGAATTGATTTCCAGGGATGAAGGTATGCATTGCGATTATGCCGTGCACTTGCACAACAAGCACTTGGTCAACAAAGTGCCTAAAGAACGCATCACCCAAATTTTGACCGATGCATTAGATATTGAGCGTGAGTTTATTACCGAGTCGCTTCCTGCAAGCTTAATCGGGATGAACTCCAAGTTAATGACCCAATACCTAGAGTTTGTAACGGATCGGCTTCTTGTCGAGTTGGAATGCGATAAGGTTTACAACGCTACCAATCCGTTTGACTTTATGGATATGATTTCCCTACAAGGAAAGACCAATTTCTTTGAGAAACGCGTTTCCGAATACCAAAAAGCGGGTGTTTTGAACAAAGAAAAGGATGATGACGCGCAGAAAATAAGCTTCGACGCAGATTTTTAAATAGTTTAAAACCAAAGGCTCTTAGCTATAAAGGGTTCTTTATTCCCAATTTTGAAACTGTTAAAATTTTTAACAGTTAGACCTAATCAAACCAAAATAATACCTCACTAAAACGTAGTTAAATGTTTGTAATCAAAAGAGACGGCAGAAAAGAAATGGTCATGTTCGATAAGATCACGGCCCGAGTTAGAAAATTGTGTTACGGCCTAAATGGCCTTGTCGATCCCTTAAAGGTCGCTATGCGTGTCATAGAAGGACTTTATGATGGGGTTACCACTTCTGAGCTCGATAATCTGGCGGCCGAGATTGCGGCAACGATGACCACTACCCATCCTGATTACGCTAAATTGGCCGCCCGTATATCGGTCTCTAACCTTCATAAAAACACTAAAAAGTCCTTCTCCGAGACAATGAAGGACCTTTATGAGTATGTTAACCCACGTACCAATAAAAAGGCGCCATTACTGTCGGACGAGGTATATAAGGTTATTTCCGAAAATTCGGAAAGACTCGATTCGACCATCATTTACAACAGGGATTTCGGATATGACTATTTTGGCTTTAAGACTTTGGAGCGCTCTTATCTCCTGAAGATTAACGGTAAGATTGCCGAGCGTCCGCAGCATATGCTTATGCGTGTTTCCGTGGGGATTCACCTTAACGACCTTGATGCCGCCATCGAGACCTATGAGCTCATGTCTAAAAAGTACTTTACCCATGCCACGCCAACGCTTTTTAATTCGGGTACCCCAAAACCACAAATGTCTTCTTGCTTCTTATTGGCTATGAAAGACGATAGCATTGATGGTATCTACGATACATTAAAGCAAACGGCGAAGATTTCGCAGTCGGCCGGGGGTATAGGCCTTTCTATTCATAATGTACGTGCTACAGGCTCTTATATCGCGGGAACGAATGGAACATCCAATGGAATCGTACCCATGCTTCAAGTGTTTAACGACACGGCACGATATGTGGATCAAGGCGGAGGAAAGCGTAAAGGGAGTTTCGCTATCTATATGGAGCCTTGGCATGCCGATATCTATGCCTTTTTAGATTTGAAAAAGAACCATGGTAAAGAAGAGATGCGTGCGCGTGATCTCTTTTATGCGATGTGGATTTCCGATCTCTTCATGAGAAGGGTAGAGGCGAATGAGGAATGGACCTTGATGTGTCCGAACGAATGTCCGGGATTGTTTACGCACCACAGTGAAGAGTTCGAGGAATTGTACCTTAAGTACGAAGCTGAGGGCAAGGGAAGAAAGACCGTAAAGGCCCGTGAACTTTGGGAGAAAATATTGGAGTCCCAAATCGAGACCGGAACGCCTTATATGCTATACAAAGATGCGGCCAACAGAAAAAGTAACCAGAAAAACTTGGGTACCATACGCTCGTCCAACTTATGTACTGAAATAATGGAATATACCTCACCGGACGAGGTGGCCGTATGTAACTTGGCATCCATTGCATTGCCAATGTTCGTTAAGAACGGAAGCTTTGACCATAAAGAGTTGTTCAAGGTTACCAAAAGGGTGACCCGAAACTTGAACAAGGTCATTGATAGAAATTACTATCCCGTTAAGGAGGCCGAAAACTCCAATATGAGGCACAGACCTATCGGGCTGGGCGTACAGGGGCTTGCCGATGCGTTTATTATGTTGCGCTTGCCGTTTACTAGCGACGAGGCCAAAAAATTAAACCAGGAAATCTTTGAGACCCTTTATTTTGCGGCCGTTACCGCTTCTATGGAAATGGCCAAGGAAGAAGGTCCGTATTCTACCTTCGAAGGGTCACCAATATCGCAAGGGGAATTTCAGCATAACCTTTGGGGGGTAAAAGACGAAGAACTTTCCGGAAGATGGGATTGGGAAAAACTTCGCAAAGAAGTAAAAAAGAACGGTGTTCGCAACTCTTTGCTTGTGGCGCCTATGCCTACGGCTTCCACTTCACAGATTTTAGGGAATAACGAGTGTTTCGAGCCTTATACCTCCAATATTTATACGAGAAGGGTGCTTTCTGGAGAGTTTATCGTAGTGAACAAGCACCTATTGGAAGACTTGGTGAACTTGGGCCTTTGGAACGAGAATATGAAGCAAGAGCTTATGAGGGCCAACGGTTCTATACAGCATATAGAGACTATTCCCCAAGACATCAGGGACCTTTATAAGACGGTATGGGAGCTTAGTATGAAAGATATTATCGATATGAGCCGTCAGAGAGGTTATTTCATTGATCAGAGCCAGTCGTTGAACTTGTTCATGGAGAATGCGAACTACGCCAAATTGACTTCAATGCACTTTTACGCATGGAAAAGCGGCCTAAAAACAGGAATGTACTATTTACGTACCAAGGCGGCCGTAGATGCGATCAAGTTTACCTTGGATAACAGCAAGAAAAAAGCGGCACCGGTCAGTGTGGCTGCCGAGGCGGAAGCTGCGGCAACAACACCACCCGTTGAAGCTGCTGCGGAAATGGAAGTGAAGGCTACTCCGGTTACACCGCAGCAGGAGTTGGATATTCAACCTATGACACCACAAGAAATGAAAGAAATGATCGCTCGTGCCAAAGAAGGGCAGGCTGACGATGATTGTTTAATGTGCGGCTCCTAGGCTTAACAGAAGATATATTGAATAACCCTGGCTTTCGGCCGGGGTTTCTTGTTTTCTGGAGGTAAGGCCTGTAAAATCTTTGGAGTGCTCTCTAAAGCTTGCTAAAGGCTTGATTTCTGTAAAGGAGGAGGAAGGTTAAAGGGTGAGATCTTGTATATGCACTTGTTGCCGGGTCAAGGCTAGGCCCGCCTTTTAAAAAAATAACCAAAAGCTATTATTTTTCTAAATAAGGTCTAGCTACTACCGATAAAAGATATGCAGCTATATAAACGATGAGTATAATGATGTATTTGTCCATGTTGCCCCCAAAATGATTCTATACTATATACGTACGGAAATCATTAAAAAGATTACATAAAACTGTCGAAAATGCCTTTTTTTGGCAAAAATTTAGCAATTCGTTTAAATATGCGGCATTTATAGACGAATTTGACTTGTGCCCATGGCACGATCGGCCGAATACACGATTTGTGGGTTTTCTTTTTGAACTGGCTCGTCGGCACGAGTGAGTTTTTTCGATTGCTTCTTGTTAAAGTAGTAAAATGCCACTTTTGACATTAGCATGAGAGCTGCGTAGGTGATGAGTAAGTAGATGTATGAAGCCATACAGGGACAACGTTCGACTTTTTAGCTATCTTATAGCTTTAGTATGTTCTAGGTCGAAAAAGGTCAAAAAACTCGTTGAAATGCACAATTGGCTTTTTTTACTGCCGTTAAAGTGCATTTTTTTAACAAATTTGGGCCTATAAAGAAAACAGCCCCACCTTGGTCAAAGGCAGGGCTGCGGTAAATATTGTTCGCTGTTTGTTCTATAAAAATGAATCTTCTTGTTTGTAGGCATCGATTACGGCTTGCTCACCGGCCTTACCTTCTTTAGAATTTCCGTGTTCCATGCCCAATACGCCGTCAAACCCTTTTTCGTATATCCATTTGAATACGTTTTTGTAGTTGATTTCACCGGTTGTAGGCTCTTTTCTCCCTGGGTTATCCCCAATTTGGATATAGGCTATTTCATCCCAGGTGAGTCCCATATTATGGATAAGATGCCCTTCGGTTTTTTGCATGTGGTAGATGTCGAACAAAATTTTACAGGCGGGGCTATCGACACCCTTGCATATCATATAGGTTTGGTCGGAGTTCTGTAAATACAGGTCGGGTGAATCGGAAAGGGGCTCCAGTACCATGGTGAGTCCATGAGGTTCTAAGATTTCCGCACCTCGTTTTAGGGCTTCGATAACGTTGCCGTCTTGTACGCCAATGGGTAGTTTTCTTTCAAAGCCACCGGGTACAACGGTCATCCATTTGGCATTAACGCGTTTTGCGGTTTCTACGGCTCTTTTACATCCGTCTAAAAAGATATCTATATATTCTTGCTTTCCGGCGGCCAGGGTGTTCTTCATATTACCGCCTTTGTCGATAACGAATACGCCCATGGTCATTCCTCTTTTGGCCAAGGTTTCCCCTATTTTGTTCTGCATGGCCACATCGCGTTTCATCATACCATTGTCCTCGAAGGCGGTAAAACCTTGGTCGGCCATAAAGTTGATCTGATCGATGGGGTCATCGCCCGCCAATGCCTTGAACATGCCCAAATGCGGCGCATATTTTAGGTTGAATTTATGGGGTTTTGACTTGGTGCTGCTAAGGTTAGGGTAGGCAAGGCTGCCTGCCATGGAGAGGGCTCCAGTGCTAAGGGCCGTTTTCTGAATAAAATTTCTTCTTTTCATTTTGTATGGATTGGATGATATAAAAAAATAAAGGGCCGAAAGTAAACTTACGATTACCATCGGCCCTTTTTATGGTTCTATGTCAGAACTTATTTTAGAGCGACCACGCTCTTCCGCCGGTCAGTTCTTTGGTATCTGCACAACCTATATATTCCCCTGGAACGGGGAGATAGGCCAAGACCTTTTCCCCGACGTACTCTGAGGTCTTATAACCCCAAATGGTCATACCCCTAAGGTTGTTGGCAAACGCAAAACGGGCTATGCCATCTTCAAGAAGGGGCTGTTTTCCTTCGGCTATAGCTTCGTTGTATTGTTTGATGGACTTGAAGTTGCTCACTTCTTCTTCCTTGGTAGCTTTTAAGGCATCGGCCAATACGGGCTCAAGGTCTTCGGCGGTTAAATCTGCCGCTTTCTCCTTGCCTGAATCTTTGAGGGCCTTTTCTAAAAACCTGTCCATAGACATTTTAAGGAAGTCTTGCTGTTCTTTCTCCATAACCTGGTCGGCAAAACGATCTATAAATAGATGTACTTGGGTTTCCGAGGCCGATGGGGTATCCGTTTTCGGTAGGATAATATCTACCAATTGGGTCAAGGCGGCACCTTGTTCCTTTGTAAAAAAGTCAGGAGTCCATTCCAGTACGGTCTCGCCCTTACAACTTTGGACAATGCTGATCAGAGTGGGGGTGGCCACGGTGTAACCGAGGGCCATACCCATATTCTTGAGTGCTTTTCTTCTATCCATTATATATTTCCTTTTTTGAGTTCGTTTACGGCGTGATTCGCTGCCCTTGCCGTAAAAGCCATATAGGTTAATGAAGGGTTCACACAACTTGCGGAGGTCATAAATGATCCGTCGGTTACATAAACATTGGGTACATCGTGAATCTGGTTATAGCCGTTTAATACGGAGGTCTTTCTGTCCCTTCCCATACGTGCCGTACCCATTTCGTGGATACCAAGGCCTAGGCCGGTTTCGCGGTCGTGACCCTTAACGTCCCTTACACCTGCTTTTTCAAGCATTTCAATAGCTGACTCCATCATGTCTTTACGCATGTTCAACTCGTTTTCCTTGAATCCTGCGTCAAAAGTAACGGTCGGTAATCCCCAGCTGTCCAATTTGTCGTAATCAAGGGTCATACGGTTGTCTTCGTACGGCAGTACTTCACCGAAACCACCGATACCGATGGTCCATCCACCTGGTTTTAAAATGGCATCTTTCAGGTCTTTTCCGTAGGATAGTTCGGCAATTAATTCTTCCCAATTGCCTCTGCTCGCACCACCTTGGTAGCCGAAGCCACGCTTGTAGTCTTTTCTGTTGGTATCACCTCCCAAGTTTCTGAATCGGGGAATGTATACACCATTAGGTCTGCGGCCCTTGTAATATTTATCGTCAAAACCGTCGAATTTACCTGAAGCGCCCACTCCTAAGTGGTGGTCCATGATGTTGCGGCCCAATTGGTCGGAATCGTTACCCATACCATTAGGGAAGCGGTCTGATTTTGATTGCATTAATATAGATGTGGAAGCTATGGAAGAAGCACAAAGGAAAATCACTTTGGCCTTGAACTCGAAAGCTTCTTTACTTTCCCTGTCGATTACCTTTACGCCCGTGGCACGTTTTGTGTCTGGGTCGTACATTACTTCGTGTACTATGGAATCAGGGCGCAAGGTCATATTTCCTGTTGCTTCCGCCGCAGGTAAGGTCGATGAAAGGCTACTGAAATATGCTCCAAAAGGACAGCCTCTTATACATCTATTTCTAAATTGACATTTTGAACGGCCATCGAAGTTTTTGGTTCCCGTGATATGGGCGACCCTACCAACGGTTACGGTACGACCGTCAAAAGACTCCGCTACTTTTTCCTTAAAATGCTCTTCAACGCAGTTGAGTTCCATTTGGGGAAGAAAGTTGCTGTCGGGCAATTGTGGTAAATTCAATGCCTCTCCACTAACACCGATATAATCTTCTACTTTGGCGTACCAAGGGGCGATATCCTTATATCGAACCGGCCAATCAACGGCAATACCATCGTTTTTGTTGGCTTCAAAATCGATGTCGCTCCAGCGGTAACTCTGTCGACCCCATTGCAAGGAACGTCCACCAACGTGGTAACCACGCATCCAGTCGAAACGCTGTATTTCGTTATACGGATGTTCAAGGTCGTTTACGAACCACATCTTACTTGCGGCATTGGTCGTATAACCTGTTCGGTTCTGTTTCGGTTGTTTTGCGATGTCCTCTTTTGTTGGCTTTCCTCCGTTAGGGAAATCCCAGGGGTCCATGTTCGCAGTTTCATAGTCTTCGATGTGCTTCACCATACGTCCGCGCTCCAGCACCAAGGTTTTTAGTCCGGCTTCACATAGCTCTTTTGCAGCCCAGCCACCACTTATACCTGTACCTACTACAATCGCGTCATATGATTCTTGCTCTTCGTTGTAATAAAATTTGCTCATGTACAAAATTGTTTAGTCCATAAATTTATTAAATATTAAATTAATTTTCTACATTTATTCGCTATACATCTTGTTAAGGTCGTACAATAAAGGGTAATCTGCCTCCAAATCCTTATAATTCAATAAACTAATCGTAAATAATGAAAAGAAGAAACTTTATAAGAAATAGCTCTAATGCCGGTTTGGCCCTCTCAATTTTAGGTCTTGCGGCTTGCAAGGGAACCAAAAAAGAGGAAAAACAGATAGAGGCTGCATCGGAAACTGAAGAAGTCGAAATAGAACCTTTCTTTAAATTATCTTTAGCACAATGGTCTATACATAGAATGGTCCGAGAGGATGGGGTAGACCCATATACGTTTGCGGAAAAGGCCAAAAAATGGGGCTTTTCTGGTTTGGAATATGTCAGTCAATTATATAACCCCGAGTTGTCCGATGCAGGTTATTCGGAAGAGGCCATGGCGGCTTTTGTGGAAAAATCCAACGCCGAGGCCAAAAAGCATGGGCTGCAGAATGTTTTGATCATGATAGATGGCCAAGGCAACCTGGCCGTTAGCGATGAAAAGGAAAGGGACGAGACCGTAGAAAAACACAAAAAATGGGTGGATGCCGCAGCTGCAATGGGTTGCCACTCCATTCGTGTTAACCTGAGCGGAAGCAATGACCCAGAAGAGTGGAAAAAGAATTCTATAGATGGTCTTACAAAACTGTGTACCTACGCAAAGGGAAAAAATATTAATATTCTTGTAGAAAACCATGGAGGGTTATCTTCCAATGGGGCCATGCACGCCGAGGTCATGAAGGCTGTGGCAATGGATAATTGCGGCACCTTGCCCGATTTCGGGAATTTCTGTATTACCCGTAAAAAGGGCACGCGGGAGTGTGAGCTTATGTACGATAAATATAAAGGCGTAAAAGAGTTGATGCCCTATGCCAAGGCGGTAAGTGCCAAATCGCATGATTTTGATGCAGAGGGCAATGAAACCGAAATCGACTATGTGAAAATGCTTCAAATGGTAAAAGACCATGGGTATACAGGTTTTGTGGGGGTCGAATATGAAGGAAACGGCTTGAGCGAGGAAGAAGGAATTATGGCTACCAAAGAACTGTTGCTAAAAGCATCAAAAGAAATCAAATAACTTAAAATAGATATCCGTTACCGTGAAAGTATTTTTCAATCAGCTGTTCGACTATAATTTCTACTGTAACAAAAAGCTCATTGAAGCTTGCACGGCACTGGAAAGTGTTCCTCAAAAAAGTATAGCACTCTTTAGTGATGTTTTGAACATGCATCATATCTATAACGAATATATCGGTAAGGGGCAACCTACCTATCGGTTGGGGCAGTTGCACGATTTGGGTACATGGGGCGACCTTCATTACGAAAACCAGCGCAATTCCTTTGAGATTACCTCGGCCACCGATGATTTTGATAAACGTATTGATTATGAGGATGCCGAAGGGAAACTCTTGATCCATACGGTGCAAGACTTACTTTTTCATATCATTAATGAGTCGGCCTATTATAGAAGCCTTATAGAAGTGGATTTCAAGGCGAATGGGTTGGAGTTCTTTCGAACGGATTATATGACCTATAAAAATTAAGGCTTCGCAATGACTATAAAGATTAAGGCACAGCTTTCGTTAATGATGTTTTTGGAATTCTTTATCTGGGGTGGTTGGTTCGTAACCTTGGGTATATATCTTCCAAATAGTTTAGGCTCTACAGGCAGTGAAATCGCCCTGGCTTATTCGACACAATCTTGGGGCGCTATTTTAGCGCCCTTTATTATTGGACTTATTGCCGATAGGTATTTTAATGCGGAACGTATTTTGGGGGTGCTGCACTTAATAGGTGCTGCGCTTATGTACGCCATGTACCAAGCGACCGATTTCTCGGGATTTTTCCCATTTCTGCTCGCTTATATGATTATGTATATGTCTACTTTGGCCTTGGTGAATTCGGTTTCTTTTAATCAGATGAAAGACCCGGCCAAAGAGTTTTCCTTCGTGCGTGTCTTCGGAACTATAGGATGGATCACCGCCGGATTGCTCATCAGTTTTTTTAATTGGGATTCACAAGAAGGTATTACCGAAGGGTTTTTGCGCAATACGTTTTTAATGGCTTCAGTATCATCGGCTATATTGGGTGTGTTTAGTTTTACTTTACCTAAAACGCCGCCAACCGCAGATAAATCACAAAAAATAAAACTATCGGATATTCTGGGCCTCGATGCTTTGGCATTATTAAAAGACCGTAATTTCTTGATATTCTTTTTGGCCTCGGTATTCATCTGTATTCCCTTGGCCTTCTATTATCAGCATGCGGGACAGTTTTTGGGGGAAATCGGAGTCGCCAACCCTGCGGGAAAAATGACTATTGGGCAAATTTCCGAGATTCTTTTTCTCTTGCTCCTGCCCTTCTTTTTTAAACGGTTCGGTTTTAAAATGACTATTGTAGCGGCTATGTTGGCCTGGGGGCTTAGATACCTAATGTTCGCCTTTGGCGATACGGGAGAACTGGTCTTTATGTTGCTGACGGGGATAGCCTTGCATGGTGTTTGTTATGATTTTTTCTTTGTTTCCGGACAGATTTATACGGATAGTAAAGCAGGGGCAAAATACAAAAGCGCAGCTCAGGGCCTGATTACTTTAGCGACCTATGGCGTTGGTATGCTCATAGGTTTCTGGATAGCCGGAGCCATTACGGATACCTATGTTATGGATGGCGGACAACACGATTGGAGTACGATTTGGCTGTATCCTTCCGCTTTTGCGTTTCTAGTGCTACTGCTGTTCTCCATTTTGTTCAAAAATGAAAAAATAGCCTATAAATCATAGTTATTTTATTAAATTCAAACTCTTAAAAAATAAAGAACACAAAAAGTTCAAATAGCGACTTTTTACTAATTAAAAGGATTACAAAATGCCAAAAAAAATCAGACTTGGAATTTTAGGAGGAGGAGGAGACTCTCTAATAGGTGTACTACATCGTGTAGCATCGCATATTAATGACAACTATCAAATAGTAGGAGCGGTATTCAACCCTGATTTTGAGCAAAATATGGCTTTTGCCAAGGAGATTGACGTGCCTACCGATCGTATCTATAAAGATTTTGATACGATGATCGAAGAAGAAATGAAGCTTCCTGAAGACGAGCGTATTCAGGTTTGTTCGGTGTTGACGCCGAACTTTCTTCATTTTCCTATGGCATTGAAACTGTTGGAAAACGGTTTTCACGTGATTTGCGAAAAACCTATGACCACCTCATTGGAGGAAGCTAAAAAACTACAGGCCGCCCATGAAAAGGCGGGTACCGTTTTTGCATTGACCCACACCTATACCGGTTACCCAATGGTACGCCAAATGCGTGAAATGATCAAGAATGGGGAGTTGGGAAGGATCCACAAAGTAGACGCTGTGTATTATCAAGGATGGATCAATGAGATAATCCACGATCAAGAGAAGCGTTCTTCTGTTTGGCGTCTAGACCCCAAAAAGGCAGGAATCAGTTCTTGTATAGGAGATATCGGGGTGCATGCCTTTAATATGGTAGAATACACCACAGGTTTAAAAATCAAGTCTATTTTGAGCGACTTCAATTATTTGTACGAAGACAACCAGATGGATGTTGATGGAACTGTTCTTATTAGAATGAGTGACCATGTTAAAGGGGTTATTCGAAGTAGTCAAGTAGCCACGGGTGAGGAAAATGGCCTAGGAATCGCTATATATGGGGAAAAAGGAGCTTTCAGATGGGAGCAAGAGAATCCTAATTACCTGTATGTCCTGAGCGATACCAAACCTACGCAGGTGTATAAACCAGGTCATGCCTATAACAGCGAGCTTTCTTTAGGTGGCACAAAACTTCCTCCAGGACACCCTGAAGGTATTTTTGATTCTATGGCGAATATCTACCTTGGTGTAGCCAAAGCGATAAGAGGTGAGCAGTATGATAGCGGTGAGTATCCGACCATGACCGATGGTGTTCGTGGTATGAATTTTATTGAAGCTACCGTAGAGTCTAATAAAAACGGAAATACTTGGGTGGAATTGGAAGACTAAATAGTCTAAAGAAAATCCGCAATAAATAAGAACCCCCGAAAGCATTTGACTTTCGGGGGTTTTTGTTTTAAACTTGTTCAATCGATGAAAAACTCCTATTTCACCGGCTGTATCATAAAACTAAAAGATAAATTATCTGGTTTAATTTGATATTCTTCGTGTGGTAATAGTCCCCAGCTGTTATCGCCTCCAACACCCATTTGGCTATAATCTATATTGATGTTGATAAGGTCTCTTTGAGGAATGTCATAGGTGTGGCGTTGCTGCTTTTGCATACCTTCATCAAAGTCGGAATTATATTGATTGTGGGCACTGAACCCGAACAGTCTTGGTGAGGAAATTTCGATTCCTTTTCCGTTCCTGTTTAAAAAGGATACCGTACGGATATCCGTTCTGTTCCCGTTCTCTTGTGGACGTATGTACTCAAAATATAAGTCCTTTACTTTTGCATTATATGAACCTACCAATGCCGAAGTGTTCCGGTCTTGGTAATTTTCATGTGGACCTCTACCGTACCAGCTCACATTATCGTATGCCGAGTCTATGATAAAGTTATTTCCAAAACGGGGCACGATGGGCAGGCTATCCTTAATGTTGGAAAGGTCCGTACTCACTAGAATTTCTCCCTTGTTGTTGATTGCATAGGTCACCGTGGCTTCACCTTGTACGGAAGGCAGGCTGTAAGTGGCCGTAAGCTGTAAATCGTTTTTGATTTTAAACGGATTCTTACTAAGTTTTACAGCGTCAATGACCTTTTTGCCGTCATTGGAGTTCAGTTGAAAACTCGTCAGGTTTTGAGTTTCGGTAGCCTCTTTCCAGACCTTTAGACGTTTAGGCATATTGTAGCCATAATCATTGTCGGTCGGCGCACGCCAGAAGTTTACGCTCGGTCCGTTTTTGATCAAATTGCCTTGGCCGTAATCTAGTGTGGTCAAGCTACCATCGCTACTACTAAAACCGACTTCAAATCCTTCTCCTTTAATTTTTACGGTGCCATCTACATTCGTAACTGAAAGTCCACTGGTTTCCATTTCAAAAACACTGGGGGTGTAATCGGTCAATTGGAATTGCTCATAAGCAAGGGTAAAACCTTGCGGAACAAGTGGCGAGGCATTTTTGGTGGATGCGTAAACATTCAAGAAGTATTCAGATTTTTCGTCGGTCAATTCCGGTAGGGCAATCTGAAACTCTTTAGACTCATACGGAGCTACTGCTACATTGGTAATATTACCAGCCTTCACCTCAATGCCGTCTTTGAACAATTTCCATGTGAAATTATATTCTGAAAGATTGGTGAAATCATATTTGTTGGTAATCGTGATTTTACCTGATTTAGGATTGTTCGATTTAAACTTTACATATTGGTATACCTTTTTTACCTCGTACAAAGCAGGATGTGCCGAACGGTCAGGATTCACCAATCCGTTTAGGCAAAAATTATTGTCATGCTGAAGGTGTGAGGCGCCGAAATCGCCTCCAAAGGCATAGAATTCGACCCCATTTTCATTTTTGGTCTTTAGGCCTTGATCGACCCAATCCCAAATAAAGCCACCTTGCAACACGTCGTATTTTTCAATAACATCCCAGTAATCCTGAAGGTTGCCAACGCTATTCCCCATGGCATGGGCGTACTCACATTGAATAAGAGGTCTTTTAGGGTTGTTTTCTGCATATTCAATAGTCTGTTCTATAGTTGCGTACATTGGCGCTTGAATGTCCGTATTCGCATATTGGGTGGCTCCTTCATATTGAACGGGGCGCGTATCGTCTTGTTTTTTGAGCCATTCGTAAGTAGCGAAGAAATTTTCGCCGTTACCTGCCTCATTTCCTAAAGACCAAGTAACGATAGAAGTGAAATTTTTATCGCGTTCGTACATGCGCATCGTACGGTCTAAATGCATGGCTTTCCATTCAGGCCTATAGGCAGGGTGTATTGTTTTGGCCTCTTCATCGTTGTCAAGACCTTGGTTGGTGGTGCCCATGCCATGGGTTTCAATATTGACTTCATCGACGATGTAAAAACCATATTGGTCCGCCATGCGATAGAAAAACTCGTTTTTGGGGTAGTGGCTGCAGCGTATGGCATTTAAGTTGTTGCGTTTCATTACCTCCATGTCTTTTAATGTGGCTTCCCTGCTGATAACATGGCCCGTAGTTTCATCGTGGTCATGTAGGTTGGCCCCTTTAATGAGAACGGCCTGGCCATTGACCAAGAATTGATTGTTCTTGATTTCAATTTTTCTGAAACCTATTTTAGAGCTTATGGCTTCGGTCACCTTTCCTTTCCTGTCTTTAAGGGTAAAGAGTAGGGTGTAAAGATTAGGTTTTTCGGCGTTCCAGCTTTTGATGTTTTTTAAGGATTTATCAAATTCGACTACGGCCGAATTTTGGTTGAAGACCACTTCTTTTTCCTCTGAGTAAAGTACTTTGCCATCATCTAAAAGTTGTACGCCTACTTTGTATCCTTTTGCCTTTTTTCCGGTGTTTTCTAGTTTCAGGTTAAGCTTCAGTAATCCATCTTTATAGTCGTTTTCCAGGTCGGCTATGGCCCGATAGTCTTTAATGGTGGTGGTTTCGGTAGCGTACAGATAGACGTTGCGGTCAATGCCGCTCAGTCTCCAGAAATCTTGGTCTTCCATATAGCTGGCATCGGACCATCGAAGTACTTGTACGGCCAAGGTATTTTTGCCTGCTTTAAGGTACTTTGTGATGTTGAATTCCGCCGGGGTCTTGCTGCCCTCGCTGTAACCTACTTTTTGTCCGTTGACCCAAACATACATAGCGCCGCTGACCCCACCGAAATGCAGGTAAATGTTCTTGCCGTTCCAATCTTCTGAAATTTCAAAATCACGTTTGTAGCTTCCTACGGGGTTTTTGTCGTGGGGAATAAAAGGAGGGTTCTTTGGAAAAGGGTAGACGATGTTCGTGTAAATGGGAATGCCGTGGCCTTGAAGTTCCCAATTGGAAGGCACTGGAATCGTGCTCCAAGTGGAAGTGTCAAAATCGGCCGTTTGAAAATCAAGGGGCCGGGCCATAACATTGTCGGCATACTTAAAGCGCCAATCGCCGTTTAATGAGCGGTAAAAGGGAGAATTTTCCCAACTATCGTTCTGTAGTGCATTCTCGGGCGTTTTGTATCGATAGAACGAAGCCGTTGGGGTTTCACGGTTGATTTGAAATATTTCGGGATTTTCCCATTCTGGATTTTCCCATTTAGGCGCCTGGGCCTGTAAAGAAATGGATAGGAATAAACCAAGAAACGGAAGAAATAGGCCGAATGAGGGCTTATAGGGAGTTGAGTTCATGCTAGAGTTTGTTTACGTTGATACTGTACAAGGTAAAAAAACTTTACAATAAACTAGGCTTCTGTGGTATCACAAAATAGCACAGTCCCTCAATCCCTATAAAAACCGTTTAACGGTCGAATATTTTTTCGAACTCTTGACAGACAATGATCATGCTCTCGTTGGGCTTGCGGTTGAAAGCGGCCAGTTCTTTGGTAAAGTAGTCCCAATGCACCTTTTTCCAATAGGCCAAGCTTTTGTCGCCCTCACCTTCGAGCTGGGCATAGGCCTCGTCTATACTGAAATAGGGCCTTAACTTTACTGCGGTAGTTCTAACGATGCACTGTGCCTCGCCTTCCCAATTGGTTACGATCATAAAATCGCCAATCTTGGGCAATGGCTGTTTGCGGTACTGCAGACCCAACAACGAGTGGGAGGTGGCACGTTTAATGCCTTTTTTGACCAATGCCGCGCATTCGTTGGCATCCTGTTCGTTGTTGCAGAAATGTACGACTTGTGGGGCATCGACAAAAGCATGTTCTAAATGTTTGTCAAGGTAATCTCCCCACAAATTTCGGGCTGAAGCGTTTTCCATATAGTTATTGCGGTTAGCTAGTTTTTCACGGTATTAGCGAAAAATTTAGGTTAACAATATACAAACGAACGAACAATTTTAGGTGATATTTTAGAATATCAGATTGATTTATCGGTCGTTATACATAATCATGAAAGTTTTCCGGACTTTAATTGTTCGGCGGCGTGGTTGGCGGCCCTTGCCGTAAACGCCATATAGGTCAACGAAGGGTTGACACAACTTGACGATGACATGAAAGCTCCGTCGGTTACATATACATTGGGAACGGTATGTAATTGGTTGTGTTTGTTCACTATTGACGTTTTGGGGCTATGTCCCATACGTGCACCTCCCATTTCATGAATGCCCAGGCCGGGACCGGTTACTTCATCATAAGGCTGTACATCTTTGAAGCCCGCCGCTTTGAACATGGCAACGATTTCCTTTTTAATGTCCTCGCGCATATTGTATTCGTTTTCCTTGAACTCAACGTCAAAATCCAGTTGGGGTAGTCCCCATTTGTCTTTTTTGCTTCGGCTAAGGGTTACGCGATTATCGTCATAGGGTAAAAACTCGCCGAAACCCGTAACGCCAATTTGCCAATGACCAGGTTTTAGAATGGATTCTTTAAGGTCTTTTCCGTATCCCATTTCTCCGATTGAAGCCGACCAGTCTTGCCTGCTGGCACTTCCTTGGTAACCAAAGCCGCGCAGGTAGCCTTCGCGCTTGGTTTCGTCGTTCAAATTGACGAATCTGGGAATGTAGAATCCGTTGGGTCTTCGTCCCTTGTAGTACTTATCTAAATAACCGTCTACTTTTGCCGAGGCGCCCAATTTGTAGTGATGGTCCATAATGCCACGGCCAAGTGCGTCGGAGTCGTTGCCCAAGCCATTGGGGAAACGCTCGCTCTTTGATTGTAAAAGAATCCCGACCGATGCCATTGATGAGGCACATAGAAAAATCACTTTCGCCTTAAATTCAATCTTCTCGTTGGTTTCGGCATCGATGATCTTAACGCCAGTAGCCTTTTTGGTAGTGTCGTCATATACCACTTCGTATACGATGGAATTGGGCCGTAGTGTCATATTTCCGGTACGTTCCGCAGCGGGCAAGGTAGAGGAATTGCTGCTAAAGTAGCCCCCGAATGGGCAGCCTCTCCAGCATCTATTTCGATTTTGGCATGTTCCCCTGCCTTCAAAATCGGCATCGGGGTCGGTGATATGTGCCGCGCGACCGATGGTAATTAAACGTCCGTCGTCAAATTTTTCGGCCACTGAGGCCTTAAATTCCTCTTCAACACAGTTGAGGTCCATTTTAGGTTGAAAGATACCATCGGGCAAGTGGGGTAGGCCCAGGTTTTCACCACTAACCCCAATATATGCTTCCACCTTATCGTACCAAGGTGAAATATCTTTATAGCGTACGGGCCAGTCTACGCCTATACCTTCTTTTTTATTGGCTTCAAAATCAAGGTCGCTCCATCGGTAGCTCTGTTTGCCCCAAGTCAAGGATCGTCCGCCGACTTGATAGCCTCGTATCCAGTCAAAACGCTTGGTTTCTACGTAGGGATGGTCAAGATCGTTCACAAAAAAGTGCTTTACATCTTCCTTTGGGGCCCAGCCTACTCGTGATTGGATGTGGTATTTTTCTTTATCGGCCTTGGAAAGCTCCCCTTTTAGGGGATAGTCCCAAGGGTCATCGTTCATAGTGGGATAATCTTCGATATGCCGCACCATAGGTCCTCGTTCAAGTACTAAAGTTTTTAACCCGTTCTCACATAATTCTTTAGCGGCCCAACCACCGCTAATTCCTGTTCCGACAACAATGGCATCGAATATTTCTTCTTTATTCACAATAGTATTTCTTGTTTTAAACCTGATGTAATGCCTATATTTATAACTTTCCTACGGGAAGTCGGCTTTGACTATTTACGAGAATTAAATATAGGGTTTTTCTTTATAAGGACATACAAAAGGAAGAAACCTGTTACTAAATACAAACAAATAGAAGTATGAAAACAATTAAAGGACCCGGCGTATTTTTAGCGCAATTTGTAGACAGTAAAGCACCGTTCAATACCTTGGACGGCATGTGTAAATGGGCTGCGGATTTAGGGTACAAGGGTATTCAG
This sequence comes from Zobellia sp. OII3, assembly GCF_002211465.1. Lineage (NCBI taxonomy): Bacteria > Pseudomonadati > Bacteroidota > Flavobacteriia > Flavobacteriales > Flavobacteriaceae > Zobellia > Zobellia sp. OII3. Next base: position 1,105,348 of record NZ_MWRZ01000001.1, read on the forward strand.
ATACCTACATGGGAGAGTTTTTTAATAGACTTGGACAAGGCTGCCGAAAGCCAGGATTATTGTGACGAGCTTAAGGGAAAAGTAAATTCATACGGCCTTGAGATCACTGAGCTTTCTACGCATCTTCAAGGGCAATTGGTCGCGGTTCATCCGGCTTATGACCTTATGTTCGACAGTTTTGCTCCCGATGCCGTAAAGAACAACCCGAAAGCCCGTACCGAATGGGCGGTAGACGTTGTTAAAAAAGCAGCTACGGCCAGTAGAAGGTTAGGTCTTAATGCCCATGCTACTTTTTCAGGGGCGCTACTTTGGCATACATGGCACCCATGGCCACAACGACCAGCAGGCCTGGTTGAAATGGGTTTTGAGGAATTGGCCAAAAGATGGATGCCCATCTTGAACCATTTTGACGAACAAGGTGTTGATGTATGTTACGAAATACATCCGGGAGAAGACTTGCACGATGGGGATACCTTTGAGCGTTTTCTCGCCGCTACAGGAAACCATAAGCGTGTAAACATCCTTTACGACCCAAGTCACTTTGTATTGCAACAATTGGATTATATTGAATATATAGACCACTACCATGAGTTCATCAAATCGTTTCACGTGAAGGATTCCGAGTTCAACCCAACAGGTAAAAAAGGGGCCTTTGGTGGTTATAATGATTGGGGTGATCGTGCCGGTAGATACCGTTCTTTGGGCGATGGTCAAATCGATTTTAAAACTATTTTCTCCAAGCTTACCCAATACGGTTGCGATGTTTGGGCCGTGATGGAATGGGAATGCTGTATTAAGAGCCCTGAACAAGGGGCCCGTGAAGGAGCGGTCTTTATTCAAGACCATATTATCGAAGCTACGGAAAAGACCTTTGACGATTTTGCCGGTGCAGCTATAGATAAGGAAATGCTCAAGAAGATTTTGGGTCTTTAGTCCAAAACAGACTTGCGGACATCTATTTTTTAAAATAATGAAGAATGCTTTCTCTTGTCTTTTGGCAAGAGAAACATTTTTCTCTCTTGGAAAAACTAATACATAAATTATCAAGACCTATGAAGAATCTATTACTTATCCTTTTTATGGCGGTAGTCGCTTTTGGATGCAAAGAAAAGACCGAAAAAAAACAGGGGGAAATGGAAGCTGCTCCCATAGCCGAGACCGAAGTGGAGGAGCCAGTTCAAGAGTGGACGGTTCTTTTTGATGGTTCTTCGTTTGAGGGTTGGAAGGAATACAATAAAGAAGGAGTTTCCGAGAATTGGAAATTAGAAGATGGGGCCATGGTTTTCTATCCTCCAAAGGACAGAAAAAAGGGGGAAGCTTTTAATTTGGTCACCGAAAAGGAATACACCGATTTTGTGTTGTCTTTGGAATGGAAAATTTCCGAGGGGGGTAACAGCGGGGTCTTTTGGGGCGTAAGTGAAAACCCTGAACTTTCGGAAGCATATCAGACCGGTCCTGAAGTACAGGTCTTGGATAACGAGAAACATCCCGATGCCAAAAACGGTACTACCCACCAAGCGGGATCCCTATACGATATGGTGGCACCTTCGGAAGATGTGACCAATGCCGTAGGGGAATGGAACACGATGGTCATTACCATAAACCATAAAGAGGAAAAAGGAAGCATTGCCATGAACGGAAAGCCTATTGTCGAGTTTCCTGTTGGAAATGAAATGTGGAAGGAAATGGTGTCAAAATCGAAATTTGCCGACTGGGAGCATTTCGGAAAATTCACTACTGGAAAGATCGGTTTGCAAGACCATGGTGACCAAGTGGCTTTCAGGAATATTAAAATCAAGGAACTATAGTAGCAGCTCTAGGTTAGATATCACATGCCTTGCTTTTTGGGGAAGGATTCGCTGTTTTTTAACTTGTAGTGCGAATCAATTCGAACCAATAGGGCCATTTTTCGAAATCACTCCATGTTTCTTAGACGGGATGTTAGTGGATTAAGGTGGTCAGTAATGGAGGGTAGGGGCTTCTACTTTCTGTAATTACGTTATATTTGCCAAAATTCGCAGCAATTTATGATTCAGTCCATGACCGGTTTCGGTAAGCATGTTATACAGCTTCCGACAAAAAAAATTACCGTAGAGCTCAAATCCCTAAACAGTAAAAGTCTTGATTTAAATGCGCGTATGCCTTCCGCATATCGTGAAAAAGAGCTAGAGCTACGCAAGACTATTGCAAGTTCGTTGATGCGCGGTAAAGTCGATTTCGGACTATATATTGAACTTACCAGCGGTGAGACTTCGGCCGAGGTGAACGAGGCTGCCGTAAAAAACTACATGAAACAACTAAAGGCCATCGCCGACGGCGACGACCTAAAGTTGCTTGACATGGCGCTTAGAATGCCCGATGCCCTAAAGACGGAACGTGAAGATATCGATGAAAACGAATATGAATCGATAAAGCTTGCGGTTCAAGAGGCCCTAAAAGAGATAAATAAATTTCGCTCTGAAGAGGGAGAGGTACTCGAGAAAGATTTTCTTCAACGAATTGAGAATTTGCAGCAGCTATTGGAGCAGGTCGTGGTTATGGATCCCGATCGTCAGACCGATGTTCGTGAACGATTGAACAAGGCCGTTAGCGACCTCCAGGCCGACCTAGACGCGAACCGTTTTGAACAAGAACTCATCTACTACTTGGAAAAATACGATATCACGGAAGAGAAAGTACGTCTGGCCAATCATCTTGATTATTTTACGAGTACCTTGAAATCTGATGATTCCAACGGTAAAAAACTCGGTTTTATAGCACAAGAGATCGGGCGTGAAATCAATACCATAGGTTCGAAGGCCAATTATGCGCCCATGCAGCAATTGGTGGTGCAGATGAAAGATGAACTCGAAAAAATAAAGGAGCAGATGCTTAACGTGCTCTAGGCAAGGCAATTCAAAATCAGTCAATTCATGAAAGGCGGTAAATTAATTATATTCTCGGCACCTTCGGGAAGCGGTAAAACAACCATTGTTAGACATTTGTTAGAGCAGCCCGAGCTCAACCTTGCATTTTCGGTTTCGGCCACCTCACGGCCGCGTAGGGCCAAGGAAAAGCAAGGGGAGCATTATTATTTTATGTCGATTTCGGAGTTTAAAAACCATATTAAGAACGATGATTTTCTCGAATGGGAAGAGGTGTACCGCGATAATTTTTACGGTACCTTAAAATCTGAGATCGAGCGACTCTGGGCCGAAGGCAAAAATGTCATTTTTGACATAGATGTTGCGGGAGGACTACGTATCAAACGAAAGTTTCCGGAAGAGACCCTAGCCGTTTTTGTAAAGCCGCCGAGCGTAGATGAACTTAAGATCCGACTTAAAAAACGCAGTACCGAAAGCGAGGATAAAATCAATATGCGAATAGCGAAGGCATCCGTAGAGTTGGCTACCGCTCCGCAATTCGATAAAATTATCAAGAATTACGACCTTGATACGGCCTTAAAGGAAGCGCACGAGTTGGTGGCTGATTTTGTAGGGGCGAAAATTGAGAAGTAAGCTTAAAGAAACAAAGTCACCGGTTCTTGAATATGAAAAAAATAGGTCTCTATTTCGGCACCTTCAACCCCATACACATAGGGCATATGGTCATTGCCAATCATATGGTGGAATTTTCAGACCTTGATGAGGTTTGGTTCGTGGTTACGCCACAGAGTCCTTTTAAGACCAAAAAGACCTTGCTCGCCGACAATCACCGCTACCAGATGGTGTACGAGGCTACAAAAGACTACCCGAAGTTGAAACCGAGTAACATAGAATTCGGCTTGCCGCAGCCGAACTATACCATCCATACCTTGGTTCATCTGAACGAGAAATACGGTTCAGACCATGCATTTTGCCTGATTATGGGGGAGGATAACCTCAAGGGCTTCCATAAATGGAAAAACTATGAAGTTATTTTGAGCGATTACGATGTATATGTGTACCCTAGAATATCGGAAGGGGAAATTGAGCATCGCTTTAAAGGGCATCCCAAGATTCACAAGGTAGACGCTCCTATCATGGAAATCTCTTCGACCTTTATTCGCAAAAGCCATAAGGAGGGTAAGAATATCCGTCCCTTGCTTACCGATTCGGTATGGAAGTATATGGATGAAATGAATTTTTATCGTTAGCCTATCGTTTTATGAGCTTACGGCCGTTTTCATGATAGATTTTTTTGAGGGTTTCGTCGTTGAGGTCTAGTCCGTTCAGAGGCCAATGGTACGAAAAGTAATCCCAGGCATAAAAATGTTCATCGGCACTTTCCAGAATTTTAAAGGTAGTACGGTACATGGTATCGTCCATCCCCATATCCGTTCCATATACCAATCGGTCTTTATATTTCTCGAAAAAGCGTTTCGTGCGTCTGGGTACCGGTGCTACTTCGGCATATCGTGCTGAGATATCTGCGTATAAATTGGGGTGTTCGTCCAATAGCTTGCCCAAAATGTCAAGGTCGTGGCTGCAATTGGCCAAGTGGCATGCGATAAAGGTAGTGCCTCGGTTATTTTTAACGGCATTCGATAAAGAAGTCAGTAGTTCTTGATGGGAGAGAAGCCCTTCTTTCGACCGGTCTATTTTCCAGGTGTAGGCGTTCATTAGGCCATCGTTCTTTTGGTCCATGGGCAAGTACATCCAATAAGGGTCGGCAACATGTATGCTTATGGGCATACCCAATTCGCCGCACCGTTTTAAGAGGGGCTGTAGGCGCGGGTCGTCTATATGCAGCCCAGGAGCCTCGGAGGGTTTTGAGTAGAAAAGTCCTAGTCCCTTGTCACCCAATTCGCCCACACCTCTTGCGCCCTTGGCAAAGCATCTTTCAAGCTCTTTAATGGCTTTTTTCGTCCATCCGGGTTCATTGTACCCTGTGTAGTCAAAACCACACCAGAGCTCGAACTGATCACCGTATTGGGCATACATATCATAGATGCTATCGAAGCGTTGTCCTGTGGAGTAGGTGAGAATGATCGATTTTTCAATATTGTGTCCTTTCATGGTAGATACCCATTCTTCCAATTCCTTTTTCGTGGCGGCATTGGGGTGTGCATGAAAATCGATGACAGGGTATTTGGCCCGTTCGATTACGGTATTGGAGGTATTGTAAATGCTTTCGGGCCTAAAATCTTTTAGCAATAGATCATCTTGTGCGGATATGGAATGTAGCACGGATAGAAGAAGGAGAAGTAAGGACAGGTTTTTCATGAGAGCGGGTTTAGGTGAAACAATTGGGTGCGACTCGACTTTGGCGAACGGCATTATGGCCCCTTTTCGCACATAAGAACGGGATATCGATAAGGTTCAAGTCAAGCTTGACATCTCTGAAGTAGGAAGGCTGATGCTAGTTTTGGGACCGAATCAGTAGGCGTTATTAAAACTAGGGACGAGAAGAGTGCTTTTGGTGTTTGTCTAGTTCTTCCTCGGCCCAGGCATAGGCTTCGTCTAGCTGAAGAAATACACCGATCGGTCTTTTAATGAACATTTTCTCTAGGTGGGCGATCATTCGTCGGTACTTATTTTTTGAAACTATGGCAAAGCCTATAAAATTGGGGAACATGTCTACAACTTCCTTGTAACCTATAGTATCCATGGAATACGAGTTTCGTCTGTGCGAAATATAGATTATGGGGGTGTCTCCATAGAACTGTTTGGCGAAACGAATGGGTTGAAGGGCATTCTCTTTAGTTACATGCATGCCTTCTGCAAATTCTCCCACTAAATAATTAGGGTAAAACCAAAACTTGGCAATGCCAAAATCACGTTGCGCCAGTAGCTTGGTTTCGGCAGGAACAATTGTTTCCATAAAGTGTCTCTTTAAACAAGATACGATTTAAAGGTTCAAAATCGATTTCGAAGTTATAAATAAAACAAAAGTATGGGTTTTTTTACTTTTTTTCGGACTAGTTGTCCGGGTCGAACAAGGTTACCTCATATTCGTAGTCTTGAGGGGTGTCGTCTATTAGTACGCTTTCTATAATGACCTTGTAAGTGACGTCTTCCACAGTATCGTAAACGTTTATATCAGGCCTCCAGACAATAGTTCTATCACCATAGGCGTCGTCGAGTTCCTCGATTTCTAAAGAAACATTTGTGCCACTAAGGGTTTTCATTTTGATACTGGTTTGCGTGAAATCGGCTTTGGGTATTGAGAATGACCAACGTTGGTAGGCCAAGTTTTTAGGTAAATAGCCTTTTGGTGGCCAAGCCACGAATTCGGGGGCGTCTTCAGGGGTAGTCCCGGGATTGCCAAGAACCCATAGCGCATTATACTGACTGGTATTTCCTATTCCGATTTCTTGGAGCCTTGGCCATAGCAACCAACGTCTATGTCCTACCGGATAGTTATCCGATCCTTGGTCACGCATGTATGAATCAATGGCCACAGAATTTTTTGTAGAGGTCAGCAATGAATTTCCTGCCCCTTCCTTTCCTTCGGCAGTAAAACATTTCCAGCTTTCTGGGGGAGAGTGGTCCAAAGTGCCGTTCGCGTGCATCATTAATGCGGCCTGTTGTGATTTTTCACTTTTGCTAGGGTTTTCGGTAATGGTATTGTTGAGTCCCACAGCCTTTCTGAAATAATGGATCCGCATAATCAATTTGGTTCTAATATTTTCGGGAACGCTGCCGGCGTTGCAACTTGGTTCATCGCCTGACCAAGCTACATCGGAAGCCTCGTTTTTTGAGGCTACGTAATAATCTTCGTAAAGTTTTTTGGCGGCCGCTCTTTCGGTTGGGTCAAGTTGTGACGTTAGGGTTTCGTCTTCTATGGTGTCCGAATCTTTACTACATGAGAAAAATAGGGTCATACAGCAAACAGCAGGTAGGATTTGTCGTAGTAAGTGCATTAGATAAGATTTAGTATTCTTATGTGCTAACGCCTAAATCAGGGGAAAGGTATATTTTTTTCGATGAAGTGAACGCGTCTTTAAAAAAATTACCGTTCGTCGATTTTTTGACTAAATTTTAGTGTTGGCATGTTGATCATAGGTCTCCAACAAGTTCATGGTGGCCACCAATAAATCTTTGGTCTCTAAGAGCAGGCTGAAATAAAGGGCCGTGTTTTTAGGGCTTGATTCGTCGGTACGGGTGCGCTCCACTTGTTTGTGGATTTTCATGTCTACCTTCTTGAAGAGTTCTTGTTTGCCGATGATAAGTTCGGTAAGCTTTAAGAAATCCTTGGTCTCGAAAATCGTTTGTATATCGGTAAATAGCTGGTCTAGGTAGCCATCGGTTTCCTTAAGGTCCTTAATTTGGTTGAACCTTAATTTTTTATGGTTGTTATGTACGTGCTTATATCCTGCTTTGGCAATATATTCCAAAGACTGGGTCATGTCTTGTAGGTAGCTTAGTATGGCGATATAGAAGTTACTGGTGCTAACACTGGATTCGTCTAGGTTTTTGATAAAGTAAAAAATATTGTCGCGAAGATCTTCTACCTCTTTATCGAATTTAGAGATTCCCTTCTTGCTTTTTCTCAAGGTCTCTATATCGTGTTTGGCCAGGCCATCGATACTTTGGGTATATATTTTATTGGCTCTTTTTATGGCCAATGAAATGTTGGCCGCACTTTCCTCTATTACGCCGATGATGGAATTGCTTTCAGCTCTTTCCAGCTTTTCTTCCAATTTGGTCTCCTTCATCTTCTTGGTGTGGGTCAGGTAGTTTTTTCCGATTAGGAAAAATGCAATGATCAATAGTACGCCAATGGCCCATATTCCCCCTAAATGAATGATGTAGGCTATAAGTGCGGCGGCGGTAAAGGCGCTAATGGCCGTAAAGAACCATCCGCCTATTACATTTAACACCCCTGCGACACGATATACGGCACTTTCAGCACCCCAGGCCCTATCGGCCAAGGAACTACCCATGGCGACCATAAAGGTTACATATGTAGTGGAAAGTGGCAGTTTCATTGAGGTGGCCAGCGAAATAAGTACACTCGCTACCATTAAGTTGACGGAAGCCCGTACCAAATCGAAGGCAGGAAGGTCTTGAACCCTGCTTTTGGGAACGTATACGTAGGGCTTCTCAAATCGGGTGTCCATCTTTCTCACGATGATATCGGGAATAAGGGCCGCAATATTTTCTGAGGCCTTTATAGAAAACCTAACAATTTGACGCGAGAGGAAATTCGGTTGAAAACGCTCGTCACCTTCATCTTGTCTTGATAGGTCTACACTCGTTTTGACTACGTTTTTGGCCTTTGATGAAAACCAGAGGGTCACCACCATGATCATACCGGACAAAAGCAATAGGTATTGGGGAGTTTTGACGGCAGTAGCCAATCCTTCCATGGTATATACATTGGCATCTATTCCGGAAGTGCTCCATGAAGTATACGATTCCATGGCGGCCAAGGGTACCCCTATAAAGTTCACCAAGTCGTTACCGGCAAATGCCATGGCCAAAGCAAAGGTTCCCATGACAATGACGATGGTATATATGTTGATACGCGTTAAGGTGGTAATCATCCATGAGAGTAAAGTCCATACCACAAAGTTGCTTAGAATGAACAGAAACTGTTTGTTGGCTATGGTCTCAAGAATTTCAGGGCTTAAAATTGAAGCACTCTTCAATCCCTTTACAAGAATAAAGTAGATAATCGAGGTCAGGGCAAAACCACCGAATATGGCACCTACCCAGCTTGGTTTGTTCTCAAATTTGAACGAAATCAGCAGGCGTGATATGAACTGTACCAAGGCCCCTACGGTAAAGGCTATGACCACCGAAAGCAAAATGCCCAGAATAATCTCTGTGGCCTTATCGGTGTTGATGTACATCCAAAGGCTTGAAGCGCCTTCGCCGTCTCCCATAATTTTCACCAAAGATACGGCTACCGCTGCCCCTAAAAGCTCAAAAACGATCGATACCGTGGTAGAGGTGGGCATGCCCAAAGTGTTGAAAAAATCTAAAAGGAGAATATCGGTAATCATGACCGCCATAAAAATGATCATGATTTCGGCAAACACGAAATGCTCAGGGTTGAAAATTCCTTTACGGGCTACCTCCATCATTCCGCTTGATGAAATGGCACCAAAGGCTATACCTATGCTGGCCACAATCATGACCATTCTAAAAGAAATGGCTTTTGACCCGATTGCCGAGTTCAAAAAATTCACGGCATCGTTACTTACCCCGACTACCAAATCGGTGATGGCTAGTACGGCCAATGCTATAATCATGAAAAGGTAAAGATTCTCGCCCATCGTTATTTAAATGTGCACAAAATTGGTATTATAATTTATTAATCACGTTAAAATAAGGTTATGAAGTGATCTTATCGGTTGTTTATGGCATTGAAATTGTCCCATGAAAACGGTGAAAATCGGTATGTTTTGCCAACCTCTTTAAAACTATTGATTTTTAAAGGCCTAAGCGATGGTAAATTAAGGTTTTTGTTACGATTTAGAGAGAAGAAGGCCAGTATATTTATATGAAGTTATCCTTCGTAAACAATATTTTGGTGCGTAAATCGTTTTCAATGTAAATTTAATGTTAAGTAATCGTGTATTTAATGTAAATTTTACCTATATTTGAATCAGCAATTCAGCACAAAACCTCTTAAAAAACAAATAACATGAAAAATATAATCATACTTTTAGCACTTGCTTTATCGGTTACTGCGGGCTATGCCCAAAAGGAGAAGGAAGTAAAACTTAATAAAGAGACAAACCTTGTAGAGGCAACCTATTTTCACGATAATGGGGAAGTAAGTCAAAAAGGAACCTTTGACCTTGCAGGAAAGTTGCACGGTCAGTGGGTAAGTTTTGATGAAGCAGGGCAAAAGATATCAAAAGGCACTTACGATAAGGGCGTTAGAACCGGTAAATGGTATTTTTATGCAGATGGTACCGTTAAGGAAGTTGAGTTCGATAACAATGTAATAGCTAACGTTATCAGCAAGGAGAAAAAATCTGGCGTCGTTTCAAAAGACTGATATACTATTTTATAAGGAAAAGGGGGATTCACATGGTGAGTCCCCCTTTTTTTATTTATTACAAATATTGCCCGTTTATTTCTCTATACCCAAGGCTAAGGTGCTTGTATTTGGCAAGGTGTTTTCTTCTGCCATAACCACATCGGACAAGCTTATGGATTCGGCCTGTAGTCCCTCTGAAATATATGCGGTATGCGAAGCGGAGACTTCAACCGGAATTTCCCGTGTTTCATAGCCTAGGAAACTCACCTTCAAAATATAGCTTCCTGGTTCAAGTCCGTTAATTTCGAAATTTCCCCTAAAATTGGTCTGGGTCTTTACTTGCGAACCTTTGACCTTGACATCGGCGAACAACAAAGGTTCATTGTTCATTTCGGTGTCAAATATGTTGCCTTTAATTATCCCTTCTTCTTGTGCGGAAAGATTAAACGTGCAGAATAGGATAAAGCAAAAAGCGGCTATTTTCATGGGTTCTTATTTTCTTTGCAAAGAAAACCACAGTGTGTTAAGATAGGGTTATCTAAAGTTTAATAGTTGATTCCCTTAAGGTTAAATAATGGGGGCTTCTTTTAGCCCCTGAAGCGTTTTGATCTTGAAAAAATGTAACTTGCGGGACTTAAAAACATACAATGAACTGGGAAAATTTACTCTCTCTAAAACGGCAAGGCGACACGCATAAAAGACTTAGAAAGGAACAAGACGAAACCCGGCTGGGTTTTGAGGTAGATTATGACCGAATTATATTTTCAAGTGCTTTTAGGAGCTTGCAAGATAAGACACAGGTAATCCCGCTGTCGAAGACCGATTTTGTACATACCCGATTGACACATAGTTTGGAAGTTTCCGTAGTGGGAAGGAGCCTGGGGCGTATTGCGGGAAAAAAGATTCTTGAAAAGCATCCGTTTTTAAGCGAGATCCATGGCTATAGGTTTAATGACTTTGGGGCTATCGTAGCGGCAGCGGCCTTGGCCCACGATATTGGTAATCCGCCTTTCGGGCACAGTGGCGAGAAAGCTATCGGAGAGTATTTCATTACGGGCAACGGACAAAAATACCAATCGGTTCTTTCTGATAAGGAGTTTCGTGATATAGTAGATTTTGAGGGAAATGCCAACGGATTTCGATTGTTGACCCAGTCGAGGGAAGGGGTTGCCGGGGGGCTTCGGCTAAGTTATGCCACGTTAGGGGCCTTTATGAAATACCCGAAAGAATCGCTTCCCAAGAAACCGACCAAGCATATTGCCGATAAGAAGTTTGGCTTCTTTCAAACCGAAAAGACGGCCTTTCAGGAAATTGCGGCAGACTTGGGTCTGATTCAGACGCGAAATGGAGAAGATATATCGTTCTCACGTCATCCATTGACGTTTTTGGTGGAAGCAGCAGATGATATCTGTTATACGATCATCGACTTCGAAGATGGTATTAATCTCGGACTTATTTCCGAAGATTTCGCTTTGGAATACCTTATCAAATTGGTCAAGGATAGTATCAATACCAAAAAATATAACTCCTTAAAATATAAGGAAGACCGGCTTAGTTATTTAAGGGCACTGGCTATCAATACCCTGATTCGGGATGCCATCTCCGTTTTTATTGCGCACGAAGCTGAAATACTGAACGGTACATTTGATACCAGTCTTTTAGATCGGAGTGTGTTCAAGGCGCAGATAGAGGACATTATTGCCTTGAGTGTCAATAAGATATATAGGTCTCAAGAGGTTGTCGAGAAAGAAATAGCGGGTTATAAGATCATTTCCGATATACTTGATGTTTACATAAACGCATTAATACGTAAAAAAGAAAACCGGGCATCGAATTACGACGCGCTAATGCTTAAGACATTGCCTGAATTCTATAGGGATACCGATGATTCGGTGTATCATATACTGTTGAATACTTGTTGTTATGTAGCTAGCCTTTCCGATAGTGCGGCGGTTCACATACATAACAAAATTATGGGCAAGCAACTTTAGAAGGCATAGGAAACACCCACGCCGAGCAGCTGTTTAAACTGCAATCTTGGGACTCCCGAATCGGTTATTTTGCCATCGGCATCCTTTTTTTCGTCAAAAAGAATGTCGTCATCATAAATAATATGGGTGCCGATTGAGGTAACTACGTATTTGTTGACCTTTAGGTCGAAGTTTAGCTCCCAGTCCACATCAATATTCCCGAATTTCTGCAGGTAGTCGGTGTAGAGGCTGAGGCGGTGTTTTAAGTTCATGTTCTTATATACTTCCGTCTCGTATTGATTGGTTACTAAAAAGCCGAATTCCAAAAACACTTTTTCTCCTTCTTCAATAACGTTTCCGTCGGCATCGAGAACCGCTTTTTTAACCCCAAAGGCACCCTTGTTCGCCAATTCTTTGTCTAGAACAAATGTGGCCTTTTGTGTAATAGGGGAGATGTATAGGTTGAACTTTTGATCTTTTGTAATGTATGATGTTCCTGCACCCAAGAAGGAATAACCTGGTGCCATAAAGCGCGATATGGGCGTGCTTCTATCGGGATATTTGTAACCGTTGGAAAATTGGGTATTGAAGTTCGCTTTAGCCGAGTAGTACCAGTTGCTAATGGTATCGCGCTGAAAGCCGAAAGTAGAGCTAAATCGCAAGGCGTCGTCGGTTTTTCTTAGTTTCTGTTCGTCTTGAACGTTCAGGCCATAGCGCATTTCCATATAGTTGTCCCACTGTATGTATCGAAATTTGTAATTACGCTCGAACCGGGCGTTTCCCAAGGCCGCAATGGAGTTGTTACCCCCTGCGTTCCAGTTTACAAAGGCAACTTCGTTGAAATTCGCCCCTAGTTTGTTAATGTTCGTCCAAAAAGAAGGAACCCTAAATCGGTTCGGTTTCTTGTTTAGCGCTTTGGTGCGTTTGAACGAAATCACCGGGTTCATCAAATTAACGCCACGGGGCACGAATTTGATTCGCTTTTGTGTCTTTCTGATAACGACCGTATCTACGACCGTCGTGTCAATAATCATGGAGTCGAGGTCAATTTCCCGCTCACTTGGGATGGAATCTTGTACCTGGCCGAAAAGTGAACAGGTGAAGAGGCTAAAGAAAAGAACAAAGGAACATAAAAAGGTAAGGCGCTTATTCATTTAATAACATTTTTAAGTGTTTCTCGATACTTAGTGTGTCTATTTTTGCTTGCTGGTGTAGTTGTTCGACCGTACCATGTTCAATAAAGACATCGTCAAGGCCTAGAATGCTGATCTTTTGGGTGTGGCCCAACTCGTTGGCCCATTCAAGAACGGCGGAGCCAAAGCCCCCCATTTTACTTCCATCTTCAATGGTAACTATAGTTTGGTACTGTTTGAATATTTTGGCAAGCATTTTTTTATCCAAAGGCTTTACAAATCGCATATCGTAATGGCCTATTTTTTCACGTTCGGCCATTCTATCTACGAGTTCTGTTACGGTATTTCCTATGTGTCCTAGGGTCAGCACCGCAATTGTGGAACCTTTCTTTAGTTGGCGGGCCGTGCCTAGTTCGATGGTTTCAAAAGGCGTTTGCCAGTTTTCTTGTACACCTTGGCCCCTAGGATATCTTATGGCAATTGGCTGCGATGGTCCCATTTGCGCGGTATACATGATATTGCGCAGTTCGGTTTCGTTCATCGGGGCAAAAATACACAGGTTGGGGATACACCTTAAATAGGCAATATCGTACACTCCGTGATGGGTTGCTCCGTCTTGGCCGACAAGTCCCGCTCGGTCCAAACAAAAGATTACCGGCAGGTTTTGAAGGGCCACATCGTGTATGACCTGGTCGTAGGCCCTTTGTAGGAAAGTAGAATAGATAGTGCAAAAGGGGATAAGACCTTCGGCGGCCATACCCGCAGCCAAGGTGACCGCATGTTGCTCGGCAATACCTACATCAAAGGCCCTATGCGGCATTTTTTGCATCATGTACTTCAAGGAGCTTCCAGTGGGCATAGCCGGTGTGATTCCAACTATGGCCTCATTTTTATCGGCAAGCTCTACGAGGGTGTGGCCGAAGACATCTTGATATTTTTGGGGCTCATTGACCGCTGGACTCTTCTTTAAGAGTTCACCTGTGCGTTTGTCGAACTTACCAGGCGCATGGTAGGTAACCTGGTTTTCCTCGGCCTTTTTGAGACCTTTTCCCTTGGTGGTAATGACATGTAATAATTTTGGCCCTGCTACCAATTTTAAATGCTTTAATTCGCTGATCAACGCTTCAAGGTCGTGCCCATCTATTGGACCGGTATAATGAAAATTTAAGCACTCAAAGATATTCTCGTCCTTGGCCGTGCCCTTTTTTACATTGGTCAGATATTTTTTTAATGCTCCTACACTGGGGTCGATTCCGATGGCATTGTCATTTAAGATGACCAATACGTTTGAATTTGTAGAACCCAGATGGTTTAGGGCCTCAAAAGCCATGCCACTTGCGATGGAGGCATCGCCGATTACCGCAATGTGCTGGATGTGATCGTTCTTTTTGAGCTGAGAGGCCATGGCCATGCCTAAAATAGCCGATATGGAAGTAGAGCTATGTCCTGTGCCAAAGGCATCATATTCACTTTCGGAACGTTTGGGAAATCCACTAATTCCACCCAATTGGCGATTGGTCTCAAAGATTTCTTTTCTTCCTGTGAGTATCTTATGGCCATAGGCTTGATGGCCCACATCCCATATAAGCTTGTCATGGGGGGTGTTGAATACATAGTGCAGGGCGATAGTAAGTTCTACGACCCCAAGGCTGGCGCCTAGGTGGCCTTCTTTGGTGGCAACGATATCGATTATAAATTCCCTCAGTTCCTTGGCAAGCTGTGGTAATTTCTCCAGGGCAAGCTGGCGTAAATCATCGGGATAAGTAATATGGTCTAAAAGTGATTTCAAGATAGTGGCTTAAAATGCAAAAATAGGTGATTGAGTGAGCTAGGCCAATTCTTTTTGATCATGTATTGCACTGAAATAAAGTTTGTTCGATACCATTTCGCACTAAGAGGGCGTAATATGTGTAAATTATATACATCTTTTATAAAGTATGCCATAAATTTGTGTTAAACCATTGCCATGTTAGAGCCCTTTGATGATAGTTATTACATGAAAAAAGCCCTGCAAGAGGCAGAGGCCGCCTATGAAAAAGGGGAGGTGCCCATAGGTGCGGTAATCGTTATTGAAGACCGTATCATCGCTAGGGCGCACAACCTTACCGAACAATTGAACGATGTTACGGCCCATGCCGAAATGCAGGCAATTACCGCAGCGGCCAATTTTTTGGGAGGGAAGTATTTGCAGAACTGTACACTTTATGTGACCTTGGAGCCTTGTCAAATGTGTGCCGGCGCCCTGTATTGGAGCCAAATATCGAGAATAGTTTATGGGGCCAAAGATGAACAGCGGGGCTGCGGGGTTATGGGAACCAAACTTCATCCGAAAACGAAAATACTAGGGGGTGTTCTTGAGCAAGAGGCCAGTGCGTTGATCAAGCGCTTTTTTATTCAGAAGAGAAACCTAAATTGAAGTCTTATCATTGGTATTTGAAAACAGAAAACCCTAACATGGAGGTGCTAGGGTCTTTGTAATGATAACTGAATCTATATTTAGCCTACCACTTGAACTTGGGCGGCAACAATGCCTTTTCGGCCTTCTTCCTCTTCATATTCTACTTTGTCCCCTTCATTAAGAGTTGTACCGTTAAGTGCTGTGGCGTGTACAAAAATGTCCTTCCCTGTGTCGTCGTTGGTAATGAATCCATAGCCTTTGGACTCATTGAAAAATTTTACTGTGCCAGTCATGTTAAAAGAAATTAGTTCATAAAAGTTTCCATCTAATTTATAAATTTTTTGATTAGGCTGGCTTAAAATATATCAAATAATCCTACAAAGTTTATTGATTATCAGTCTTTTCCGTTTCTTTTTCACGCATTTTTTTTATGTTTTCCTCGGTTAGCATGTAGTCTTTCATTTGCTTTCCTTTACTGTATACAATTAAGAAAAGCGGCATGGCCACCAAAAAGAGTCCCACAGTGCCCGACCCGATAAATTTATGGCCAAGGGCCAAGTTTTCCTCTTGAATATAAAAGCCGTAAAAAATCGCCCCAAAGCAGGCTAGTGTAATACAAACGATGAGATATTTCATTTTGATAGTCTTGATTGAGAAAGTTTTGCAACAGCAAGCGAAGCTTAGCCGGTAAAGTTAATGAGTTCCCTGCGATAAGCCGTCAGTAATTTTGATTTGGAAACGAAACCGGCATACTGTCCTTTTTTGATTACGGGCAGATTCCAGGCTCCACTGTGTTGAAATTTTTTCATTACCACTTGCATACTGTCCTTTTCGTAGAATATGTGTTCTGGGGCATTGTGCATAAAGGTTTCTACCTTGGTGTTTTCGTAAAGTGAGGTGTCGAACATAAATTCGCGAATATCGTCTAGGAGGACAATACCTACCAAGGCCTTGTTTTTGTCGACTACGGGGAAGATATTACGAGTGGATTTTGCTACGGATTTATGAAGCATCTCGCCCAAGGTCATATCTGGGTATACGGTTTTAAAATTAGTTTCAATGACATCGTCAAGTTTCATCAAAGTTAGTACCGATTGGTCTTTATTGTGTGTCAACAAAGATCCACTTCGGGCCAATTCCTTGGTATATATGGTATAGTCAATGGCATTTCTGGTAATGAGATACGATATGGAAGCTGTAATCATCAGCGGTACAAAAAGTTCATACCCTCCAGTGATTTCGGCAATCAGAAAAATGGCGGTCAATGGGGCGTGCAACACCCCCGCAATAAGTCCGGCCATACCAATCAAGGTAAAGTTGCTTTCTGAAACGGAAAAACCTATGCCAGAGTTATTGATGACCTTGGCCATGACATTTCCGAGGGCGCTGCCCATAACCATAGTGGGAATGAAAATGCCCCCTGCGCCACCGGCTGCCAAGGTAGTGGTCATGGCTACGGCCTTGAAAATGGTGATACCGAACAATAGGGCAATGACCACCCAGATGTTGGTGGTGTATGAATCAAAGGGCGTCTTACCTAGGGCTTTAATATGGTTTCCGTGCAAGAGGTCGTTGATGAAGCTGAAGCCCTCACCGTAGAGGGGTGGAATAAAATAGAGCATAATGCCTATGGATACGCCTCCTACAAGTAACTTGTATTTAGGTGTTTTTAGACGGGAGAATAACTTCTGTATACCAAAATACATACGAGTGAAGTAAATTGATGCAAAGGCGGTGCCTATACCTAAAATGATGTAAAAAAAAGTGTCTTTGACCTCAAAGTTTTCCGATAGGGTAAAGTTAAACAGGACCTCATTTCCCAAAAAGAAATAAGAGGTGAGCACCCCAGATATCGACGCGAGCAAAAGGGGGAGCATAGATAGCATGGTAAAATCAAGACTAAAGACCTCTACCGCAAAAACAATGGCCGCAATGGGCGATTGGAATATGGAAGCTATGGCACCGGCCGACGCACATGCGATCAAGAGCGATCGGGTTTTGGCATTAATATGGAAAAAACGCCCGATGTTAGAGCTGATGGCCGCGCCTGAAGCTACAGCGGGTCCCAATAATCCTGTAGAACCCCCGAAGCCAATGGTGAGAGGGGCTGCAATGAGTTGGGTGTAAATGTGTTTAGATTTGATGATTCCCTTTTTTTTGGAAAGCGAAAAGAGAATGGAAGAAACAGCATGTTGTAGCTGCTCTTTGTGAATGTACTTAACGTAGAGATAGACCAAGGTAAGTCCGATGATAGGTAAAATAAAGTACAGGCTGTTGCTCGATATCAAAATACCTTGCTCTAGGGAAACCTCAATAAAGTACACGATGTTTTTAAGGGTGACCGAGGCCAAGCCTGCCAAAAGTCCCACCAAAACACTCATAATGTGCGTAAAAGTCTTGTTGGAGATATTTTTATATCGCCACTTTAAAAATTTGGTAGATAGTCTTTGTAGTTTAGTGGGCATTATACAGGTTTGCTATCTAAAATATGAAAAATCCCGCACCAATGCGGGATTAACTTTTATTACGCTTCAATATCTAATTTGAGCTTTAGTTCATGAAGTTGCTCCCGGTCAATAGCTGCTGGAGCATCGATCATAACATCACGTCCGCTGTTGTTCTTTGGAAAAGCAATGAAGTCCCTTATCGTTTCCTGTCCCCCCAAAATAGATACCAATCGGTCTAAACCAAAGGCGATACCTCCATGTGGTGGAGCGCCGTACTGAAAGGCGTCCATAAGAAAGCCGAATTGGGCCTGTGCTTCTTCAGGGGTAAAGCCAAGGTGTTTGAACATTGTGCTCTGTACGTCCCTGTCGTGAATACGGATGGAACCTCCCCCTATTTCATTACCGTTCAATACTAAATCATACGCATTGGCGCGTACTGCGCCAGGGTCGGTTTCCAGTAATTCCAGTTGACCTGGTTTTGGAGAGGTAAAGGGGTGGTGCATGGCATGGTAATTCCCTGTTTCTTCATCGAGTTCCA
This sequence comes from Zobellia sp. OII3, assembly GCF_002211465.1. Taxonomy (NCBI): domain Bacteria; kingdom Pseudomonadati; phylum Bacteroidota; class Flavobacteriia; order Flavobacteriales; family Flavobacteriaceae; genus Zobellia; species Zobellia sp. OII3. The sequence goes on from NZ_MWRZ01000001.1 coordinate 1,123,731, forward strand.
ATAACGGAAAGTCAATAACCCATAACGGAGCGAACTCATTCGGGTTGCGCAAGCCCAGTCTTTCGGCAAGTTCCATTCTTAGGGCACTGAGTTGGGTTCGGGTTTTGTTGGCGTCCCCAGAGAGTACGCAAATAAGGTCCCCTGGTTTGGCCTCGGTAATCTTGGCCCATTTGGCTAAGTCTTCTTGGTCGTAAAATTTATCTACGGTAGATTTAAAGCTTCCGTCTTCATTGTATTTTACGTAGACCATTCCCTTGGCGCCGACTTGGGGTCTTTTGACCCAGTTTACCAAGGCATCCAATTCTTTACGGGTATAGCTGGCCCCGCCTGGTACGGCAATACCCACTACTAGCTCTGCAGAGTTGAATACGCCAAAGTCTTTGTGTTGGGTAACCGCGTTAAGCTCGCCAAATTCCATGCCGAAGCGAATGTCTGGTTTGTCGTTTCCGTAAATGCGCATGGCGTCATCGTAGGTGATTCGTGGGAAGGCCGATATCTCTACCCCCTTGATTTCCTTTAGCAAATGTTTGGTAAGGCCTTCAAAGGTATCGAGAATGTCCTCTTGTTCCACAAAGGCCATTTCGCAGTCGATTTGTGTGAATTCTGGCTGACGGTCGGCCCTTAGGTCTTCGTCGCGAAAACACTTTACGATCTGAAAATATTTGTCCATACCCCCTACCATAAGCAATTGCTTAAAAGTTTGTGGAGATTGTGGCAAGGCGTAGAACTGCCCTTCGTTCATTCGGCTGGGCACTACAAAATCGCGGGCCCCTTCGGGTGTTGATTTTATTAAATATGGGGTTTCGACTTCAACGAAGCTATGGTCGCTAAGGTACTTTCGAACTTCCATACTTACCTTACTTCTGAAAATAAGGTTGTTTTTTACGGGGTTTCTGCGAATATCAAGATAGCGGTACTTCATTCGAAGGTCTTCACCGCCATCGGTTTCGTTCTCAATGGTAAATGGAGGGGTTTTCGACTTGTTAAGGAGAATAACCTCATCGACGAGTACTTCAATGCCCCCTGTTGGGATATTGGGGTTTTTAGAGGTCCTTTCAATGACCTCGCCAGTTACCTGCACCACGTACTCGCGGCCTAAGCTTCTGGCCTGTTCGAGTAATTTGGAAGAGGTACGGTCTTCATCAAAGACCAATTGGGTTATACCGTAACGGTCTCTCAGGTCTACCCAGACCACAAAACCCTTATCACGTGTTTTTTGTACCCATCCCGATAGGGTAACCTTGGTATTTATATCTGATTCGCGTAATTCTCCGCAGGTATGGCTTCTGTACATGTGTAAGTCTATTTGAAAGCGCAAATGTAAGAAGTTATGATGGTAACGGCTAAAAAATTCGAGTGTCCTTTTTGTGGTATATGCAGAGGTCTTGTTTTGTTAATGCCTCTAAAATTTAACACATATTTTAATAATTAGATAATTCTTAACTATATTGCTTTTAAAATAACTAATTCAAAACTTTTAAAAATGAAACAAACTTTATTTGGAAAGTTGTATTTCTTGCTGTTTTTTGTGCTACCGACCGTGGTTTTGGCGCAGGGGACAATCAAAGGAAATACTACAGATGAGAGTGGGATGCCGCTTCCAGGGGTCAATGTCGTTGTTAAAGGAACAATGAACGGAACTACTAGTGATTTTGACGGTATTTATGAGATTCGGGTGAATAATTTTCCTGCGACCCTAGTTTTTTCTTATTTGGGATATGCCGATAAGGAAGTTGAAGTTACCGGTACTTCAACATTGGATGTTGCCTTAAAAGAATCGGCTACGGGTCTTGATGAGGTAGTTGTTACAGGTTTGGCAACTTCGGTAAAGCGATCGAATTCCGCCAATGCCGTTGCCTCGGTTTCGGCTGCGGAACTTACGGGCAGAACACCTCCATCTACCCTTGATGGGGCCTTGTATGGTAAATTTGCCGGAGCCGTGGTCAATTCTAACTCGGGTGCTCCCGGTGGTGGTATTTCGGTGAAATTGCGTGGTGCAACTTCAATAACGGGTAATACACAACCCTTATATATAGTAGATGGTGTATATATTGACAACTCTTCCATTGCTGGGGGATTAAATGTGGTCTCCGAGGCAGCAGGGCAGGGAAGTGATGCCAACCAAGATAACCCATCGAACCGTATTGCCGATATCAATCCAGAAGATATAGCGAACATCGAAATATTGAAAGGTGCCTCAGCAGCGGCCATATATGGGTCAAGGGCTGCCGCGGGTGTTGTAATCATTACCACGAAAAAAGGGGTGGCGGGAGAAACGAAATTCAAATTTTCACAATCGACAGGTTTTAGTCAGGCCATCCGCCTTTTTGGACTACGGAACTACAGCGAAGACCGGGTCTTTGATTTGTTTTACTCCCCAAGTGACGATCCTTCAGAAAATCAGTCTTCCCGTGATGCTGCCAATGCTCAAGTGGCCCTGTTTTCACAGGCAAAAAACTCTGGGGGACTTATTGATTATGAAAAAGAGATATTTGGCGAGAAGGGGCTTATCAGTATTACCAATTTTAGTATGAGCGGTGGTGACGAGAAGACAAGGTTTTTTTCGGGAATTACCTATAATAATGAAAACGGTATCGTAAAAAATACGGGATATGAAAAAGCTTCGATACGACTTAATCTCGATCATCGAGCTACCGACTATTTGAAATTTGCATTGAGTTCGAATTATATCTACTCTTCATCGGACAGGGGTTTTTACAACAATGATAACACCGGTGCAACTATCGGGGTTGGTCTAGTTTCTACATATCCGTGGTATGACCTGTTTCCAAATGCAGATGGTGTGTATCCAGATTACGCGCTCGGGGCTTCCAATATTTTGCAGACCCGTGATCAGGTGACCAACAATGAAAAAATTAATAGGGTAATCATGGGGGGTACGGCCAACCTTGATATTTACAAAGCTGAAAAATCAAATTTAGAATTGATTTTAAGAGGAGGGCTTGATTTTTATCAATTGCAGACCCGAGCCATCTTTCCTAAGGACCTACAGTTTCAAAAACCTTCCAATGGAGGTCGTAACGGGGTGTCCGTTCAAGGGGAAACCATCAACAAAAACTACAACCTTTCGGCTTTTTTGGTGCATAACTACTTTACTGAAAACAACCTTCGTTTTCGTACACAGGCAGGTTTGACCAATGAATTTTTTGACCGAAATACAGACTTGATTACGGCAACCGGTCTAGTGGCTTCTGAAACCAATGTTGATCAAGCCGCCAATACAGGGGTCGACCAAACACGGGTGCGTCAAGAAGATGCGGGATTCTTTGTACAGGAGGAAGTCAATTTTCAAGACAAAATTATCGCCACCGTTGGTTTAAGGGGGGATAAGTCATCGAACAATGGTAATGCCAATGAGATGGCTTATTATCCCAAGGCGTCTTTGGCGCTTAGCCTTAACGAATTCGATTTTTGGAAAGAAGATTCTTTTTGGAACCAATTAAAACTAAGGGTCGCTTATGGTGAGGCAGGTAATTTCCCTCCTTCCGGTGCTTTGTTTACTTCCTATAACGCCTTTTCTACAGATGGAATTTTGGGCATCAGCTTAATAGGAAGGAGAGGGGATAGTGAACTGAAATCGGAGCGTCAAAAGGAATTGGAATTTGGTACTGACCTGAATTTTTTCAATGGCCGTTTAGGATTGTCTGCAACCTATTACATCAAAATGGTTGACGATTTAATTTTGTTGGCTTCCTTAGAGCCTTCCACGGGATATACGCAGAGATACGTTAATGCGGGAAGCCTTCGTAATAAGGGTATAGAGATTTCTTTGAATACGGTTCCTGTTGCTACGGAAAATTTTCAATGGGATTTGGGCGTCAATTTTTTCAAGAATGCTTCCGAAGTTACCCAACTTGACGTACCTGCCTATAATACAGGAGCCTTCGGTGCAGGTTTAGGAAGTTACAGGCTTGAAGAAGGTAAGAGTGCCACTCAAATTGTAGGCTCATATGGAGATGAACTTAGGGTAATTGGTGATGGTGAACCTGACTTTCAGATGGGTTTCAGTAATAACCTAAGCTACAAAAAGCTTCAGTTGTCCTTCTTATGGCAATGGAAACAGGGCGGGGACAATATCAACCTGACCAACCTGTTGTCTGATTTGAACGGAACAAGTGCCGACTATGACGATATTACTTTGGATCCAGCTGGTGTAACTCCTAACGGAAAATATAGGCCCGATGCGAATGCCGATGTTTTTGTTCAGGATGCTTCCTATTTGAGGTTAAGGGAAATCGGACTCTACTATACCTTAGACAGTGAGAACTTGCCCAATGTTTTTGGAGACTATGTAGAGAGTGTTAAGTTCGGCCTTTCGGGTTCCAATTTGATCAATATCTTTGATTACAATAGTTATGATCCAGAGGTGTCCAACTTCGGTGGAGGAACAATTTTTACAGGAGTTGAGGTAACACCCTTTCCTTCCTCCAAAAGATATATGTTCAACGTAGCGATTAACTTTTAAAAAAAGAACCATGAAATTATATAAAAACAAATTTTTACTTTGTTCCTTGGTCCTTTTAGGGCTAGGATCATGTCAGGTCCAAGAGTTTTCCGATTTGAACAGCCCAGAAGTAGAGGCGTTTCAAGAGAACATCACAAGGGGTGACCTACCGGACCTTGTGGGCGGGATTCTATACAGTTCAAGAGTCAACTTGGGGAATTATTTTGATGATACCGGAGTAATCGGAAGGGAGTTTTTTCGATTTTCTGCCTCTGATCCGCGTTTGACCGGGGATTTATTGGGAGGAGGAACCAATACTCTTGACAATAATACTTTCTATATTACAAACCCTTGGGCCGCACGTTATAGAACGGTCAAAAACGCGAATTTGATTTTGGGCTTTATTGATGGCCCAGATCAGTCGGACCAGTTTTCCGATGAAGAACTGAATGCTACGAAAGGCTTTCTTAAAACCTTTATAGCTTATGAACTGTTGTTGAATTTGAACCTTACCGATGAGAACGGTATCCGCCTCGATGTCGCCGATGAGCAGAATTTAGGACCTTTTGTTTCAAAATCCGAAGCTTTGAGCGGTATTCGTACCATTTTAGAAGACGCGGCTACGGATCTTGGCAATGGAGGGGATGCTTTTCCTTTTTTCCTTCCTTCAGGCTTCGATGGTTTTGATACCCCAGCTACATTTCTTGAGGCCAACCAAGCTATTGCGGCAAGGGTGGCAACATATCAAGGAGATGCGGCGGCAACTTTATCCTTTTTGGAGAATTCGTTTATGAATTTGACCTCTGCTCAAGATGATTTAAGTACCGGTCTTTACTATAATTTTTCCGAAGACCAGACAGATGCACTTAACCCTATGTACTTCCCTGTTGAAGCGACGGCAGCCGGTGCGCGAATAGCCCAACCTACCTTTTTGTCCGATGCCGAGGCCGGCGACAATAGGTTAAGTAAGGTTGCGGAGCGTAGCGAACCTTTGACCCAAGATGGATTAACGGGAGGCTATGCGGTGGCTTTGTATAAAACCGATACGGACCCTATTCCGATGATTCGTAACGAGGAGTTGATATTAATGTACGCCGAGGCAAATATTACGGTAGATCCGATTGAAGCCGTTGCCGCTATCGACCTTATCCGTGAAAGTGCCGGTTTACCGGCATATACGGGTAATACCGATGCAGCTTCTTTAATTGATGAGGTACTAAACCAAAGAAGGTATTCCCTCTATGCAGAAGGACATCGATGGATAGATATGAGAAGGTATGGTCGGTTGGATGAACTACCTAAAGACAGACCGGAAGATGATGTATGGACGATGTTCCCAATTCCTCTAACCGAGAATCAGTAATAATTCTTTTTACTGTACCTTAAATAACAAGCAAAAACCCCGCCAATTGGCGGGGTTTTTTATTCGGGTGTGTTCTGATCCGTTGTTTTAAGCGGAAGCTTCCAGATGGTTTTCTACCTTTATGGGGCGTTCCTTTTTTCTTCCCCAAACCGCAATTTTTATGCGATAGGTAATGTTGAACAATACCGGTACGATAATCAAGGTCAAGAATGTGGCAACGACTAATCCGAAGATAACCGTCCATGCCAATGGACCCCAGAACACTACGTTGTCTCCCCCCATATAGATTTTGGCGTCAAACTCAGAGAACAGGGAGAAGAAATCGATATTGAGACCTATTGCCAAGGGAATTAGTCCTAAAACGGTAGTAATGGCCGTTAGAATTACAGGGCGTAACCTGGCTTTACCTCCTTTGGTAATGATTTCGGTGACTTCTTCCAATGAGATAAGGTCTTTGTCGCTCAGTCCGAGTTCCACTTTCTTACGGTCGATAAGTATCTGTGTATAATCTAACAGCACGACCCCGTTGTTTACTACGATACCGGCGAGGGAGATAATACCCATCATGGTCATCATAATAACAAAAGACCATCCGGTAACCATCAATCCGCCAAAGACTCCTATAAAGCTCAAGAAGATGGCAATCATAATGATCAGTGGTTTGGATACACCGCCAAATTGAAATACCAATATGAGCATTATAAGCCCTAGTCCAGAGAAAAAAGCGCCGACCAAAAATTGCATTTGCTTGTTTTGTTCTTCGATTTGGCCCGTGAAATCGATTTTTACATCTTTAGGAAGCTGTTTGAAGTTGTCCATTTCTTTCTGGATCTCGGCCACGATCGCTCCGGCATCACTAAAACCAGGTTTCAATTGAGAGTAGATGGTAACTACCCTTTTCTTGTCTTTGTGTTTTATGGCGCTAAAGCCTGAGGAGTTTTTCTGCTTGGCTACGGCCGAGACAGGAATTTCCTTGATTTGGCCGTTTGCGGGATCCCTAAAAATGATGTTCTGGTTGAACAGGGCATTTTTATTATACCGGATATCCTCATTAAAGCGAACGTTAATGTCGTAATCGTCACCATCCAGTTTGTATACGCCTGCTTTTTCGCCAAAAAGCGAACGTCTTAGTTGTAGTCCGACTTGGCCTACGGATACGCCTAGCTCACCTGCTTTTTCGCGATCCACCACAACCTCCATAGAAGGCTTGCTCTTGTTTACATCGATTTTCAACTCTTCAATACCGGCTATGTTCTTGGTATTGATAAAGTTTCGAATATCTTCGGCGGTGTTGATCAATTCGGTGTAATCCTTACCTTCCAGTTCTATGTTGATAGGGTAGCCGGCCGGAGGTCCGTTGGCTTCCTTTTCTACCGAGATGGCCACCCCGGGAAATATTCCGGTCAAGGCTTCTTGAATTTCACCACGCAGTACTTCGGTATCGAGTCCGTTTCTATATTTAAATTCGCGCATTGACAAGGTGACTTTGCCTCGATGTGGCATTTCTGCCGCCGACCCTCCATCGGTTTGGGGGTTACCGGCGCCCTCGCCTACCTGCGATACTGCTGATTCAATCAAAAAGTTGTGCTCCCCATCGGTGTATTTATCTTGGTTTGCTACCTCGAATACCCTTTTTTCGATTTCTTTGGTAAGCTTATTGGTCTTTTCAATAGACGTTCCCTGCGGGTATTCTATATAGGCATAAATCTCATTGGGTTTGTTGTCGGGGAAAAATTCCACCTTCGTACGTCCACTGCCCAACGAAGCCCCGAAAGCCATAAATACGGCAATCAATAGAGCGAAAGTAATACCGAAGTACCAGTATACATTTTTACCTCTAAGGGAATGTGCGATACGTTTTTCGTACCAATTCTCAAAACGCACCATGGCGCCGTTCTGAAAGCTGATAGCCCACTTTTTAAGCGCGTATTTGTAGATCCAGAACATCAGTGCCGTTAGGATCATTACGGAGCCCAAGCCCCTCATGGTCCCACCGAAAATTAAGATAAAAAGTCCGAACCCGCCCAATATGGCACTAATACGGATGAGTTGCTTGACGGTAAGTTCTTTTTCGCCGATTTCCATAAATTGGGAAACCAACATGGAGTTCATGAAAATGGCCACGAAAAGTGACGACCCCAGAACTACCGATAAGGTAATCGGGAAATAGATCATAAACTGGCCGAATATACCGGGCCATAGACCGAGGGGTACAAAGGCTGCCACGGTAGTCAATGTTGAAATGATGATAGGAAATGCAATTTCACCGATACCTTTTTTGGCGGCTTCGGTGCGCGACATGCCTTCGCTCATTAAACGATAGACGTTCTCAACGACCACGATTCCATTGTCGACCATCATACCCAGTCCCATAATCATACCGAAAAGGATCATGGTATTCAAGGTATAGCCCAAATTGTTTAAGATCATGAACGACATAAACATTGACATCGGAATGGCGAAGCCCACAAAAAGGGCGTTTCTAAAGCCTAAAAAGAACATCAGTACCGTTACGACCAAGATTATACCAAAGATAATGTTGTTTACAAGGTCATCGACCTGGTTCAGTGTCCTGCCTGAAGAATCATTGGCAATGGTGATGTTCAGGTCGGCCGGAAAATAGCTTTCTTGCTCTTTTTTTACGATTTCACGAACCTTGGTCGTCGCTTCGATCATGTTTTTGCCCGATCGTTTTTTGATGTCGAGCATTACCACGTTTTTACCGAACTCTCGGGCGTATGTGGTTTTTTCTTCCTCTGAAAAACTAACTTCGGCTATGTCTTTTAGGTATACCGCCCCGTTCTCGGATTTTACTACAAAGTCGTCTAGTTCCTTGGGGTCGTCGATTTCGCCTAAAATACGTATGGTCCGGCGTTGTCCGCCCGATTGGATGTTACCGGCCGACATGGTAGAGTTACCGTTGCTGATGGCATTGATAACATCTTGAAAGCTGACTTTTGAGGCCATCATTTTATAGACGTCTACGGCCACTTCTACCTCCTTCTCTTGTGCCCCGCGAATGTTTACCTCTTTGATCTCGGGCAAGTCTTCAATTTCATCTTGCAGGTATTCGGCAAATTCCTTTAGCTTTTCAACGGGATAGTCGCCTGTGAAATTCACGTTCATGATCGGAAATGACTCCGACAGGTTAAGATCAAAGACATTGGGCTCGACTTTGGCATTGTTAAAGGTGGGCCAGTCTTCTCCGGCCTTTTCGCTATCTACCTCATCCTTGACCTTCTGTTTAGCCTGTTCCACCGTTAGGTCTTCATCGAACTCGACCGTAATTATCGAATAGTCTTCTTGCGAAGTAGAGGTTATCTCGACTACATTACTTACGTTTTTAAGCCGATCTTCCAGAGGGTCGGTAATCAAACGTTCTACGTCTTCTGCCGTGTTACCTGGGTAAATGGTACTGATATAGATTTTGGTCTCTACGATTTCAGGAAAATCTTCACGGGGCATTGCAAAATACGACTTCAGGCCCAACCATAGGAAAATGGCGATCATCACATAGATGACCGAGGGATTGTCAATGGCCCACGATGCAAGGCTAAACTCTTTATCGGCGTTTTTCTGTTGTTTACTGTTCATCGGTCTGGTCGTTTAGAATTTTAACCTTTTGGCCGTCTTTTACACTTCTGGCGCCTTCTTCAATGATATGGTCGCCATCGGAGATACCGGAGAGGACTTCGATATGGCTGCCCTGGGTCTTGCCTGTTTGAATGATACTTTTCTTCAATAGGGCCTCATTTTCGCCATCTGTGGGTTGGGCCACATAAACGTATTGCTCGCCTTCGGCGTTTTCCGAAATGATACCTTGGGGAATGACTATGGCATTCTCATTGGTGTAATCGTTAATGCTCACTTTGGCGGAAAGGTTGGGTTTGATGTTCCCTTTCTTGTTCGGTACGGGAATCTCAGCACTAAATGCGCGGTTGCTCGGATTGATGAAATTTCCGGTCTGACGCACCTTGGTCAAGATCGAATCGCCAAGAACGGGAAAATAGACCTTGGCTTCCTTACCCTTTGTTATCCCGCCTAGGTAGGTTTCAGGTACATCTACCTCAATGTACATGTCGGAAAGGTTTACGATCCTAAAAACCTCAGATCCCGGGCCCGGAGAAACAACGGTTCCCTGATCTTTGATGACATCATCTATAATACCTGAAAACGGCGCCCTTATCGATGATTTGCCTAGTTGGCTTTCGGCTTGTTTTACGGCATCTTCGGCGGCCTGATAATTGGTTTGTGCCGATAAATACTCTATTTCAGAACCTATTTTTTGCTCCCATAGGCGTTTTCTGCGTTCAAAGGTGGTCTTGGCAAGTGCGGCTTGCGACTTTAATTGCGACAATTGGCTGCTTCTTCCTCCGTCGTCGATAACCGCTAAGACTTGTCCTTTTGTTACACGCTGTCCTTCCTTCACATAAACACGCTGTAGGGTACCTGACATTTCAGGGTAGATCAAAACGTTTTGCTTGGTCTTGACATCGCCCTGTAGTTCTAAAAAGTGTTCGAACTTTCCGACCTTCGCCACAACGGTGGTAACCAGTGGCAGTTTTTCTTCACCGCTCATGCTGCTAATGGCCGAATCAAGCTTTTGTAATTCGGTCTCGAGGACTCTTTGCTTTTCCGAAAGTTCGGTTTTCTTGGCCCGTATGGTTTCGATGTTCCCCTCCGAAATGATATCGATCACAGAGGTCTGTTTCCCTCCACATGCGGAGAAGAGAAGGGCCGAGGTCGCTAGATATAGTATTTTTTTCATCTTAAAAGTTTGTTTGTAGTTTGCCTTATTACTTTAGGTTAGAATTGGGTTCGTTTATGATAAGTTCGAGCTCCGTCTTTTTATTAATGACCTCGACCATCGATTGAAGATAGCCTTGTTGTGCATCATAGAGCTGTGTTTGGGCTTGCCTAAGGTCAAAGCTGCTTGCAATGCCCTCGGCGTATTTAATTTGGTTCTTGTTTTCTATGCGTTCGGCCAAACCAAGGTTTTGCTTTGCGGTTTCATATTCTTCTATGGCAAGAATATAGTCGCTCTTGGCTTTTTCGAGCTGAAGCCGTATTTGCTCTTCGGCTTCCGATAATTGGGTTTTTGCCTTTTGCATGGCTATTTTGGCCCTAGCGGTACTGGCACTACGCTTACCGGAGCTGAACAGGGGAATACTGAGGTCAAAACCTAAGACCGACGAGTCGAACCAATCTTGGTCGCTTTTGAAAAAGCTAAAGTCATCGGAAAAGGCAGATGAACCGTAGTTGATGAAACTGCTTAAGGTGGGTAGGGCGCGGCTTTTTGCCAGTTTCCACTCGTAAAACCGTTGTTCGGTCAAGTTTAGGGCCAACTTATAATCGACGTTGTTGTTGATATTGAAATCCGATTCCATTAAAGAAAAATCGATCTGGGCCGTGGCCAACTGATCAAGGTCGTCTTCTAATTTGGTGGGGGCGTCAATGGCAATACCCATGACCAGGTTGAGCATTTGCAGTGTAATGTTTTCCAGTCGGATGGCATTTTTTAACTGATTTTCTACCGATGAAAGGGTGATTTGTAACTGTTCGACACTTTCCTCGTCCGCGAGTCCGTTTTCATACAGCTTATTGGTCTCGAACAGGTTCTTTTCGAGATTGGCCTTGTTCTTTTCGAAAATGGCCACACTTTCTTTGGCCAATAATACGTTTCCATAGGCCTCGACCACCGATTTTCGTACTTCTTGATCAGTCTTTTCTTCGTTGTTGGCACTATAGCTTAGAAACGATTTCGTTGCTTGTACACCAACGATATAAGAACCGTCGAAAATCTTTTGGGTGAGTGTCGCCGTAGCGGTCGCTTGGTGGGCTTGACCAAAAACGATCGGCACAAATTCCCCGGGGGTTCCTCCGGCAAACTCTGCGGGAATCAAGGAAACCGGCTGTTTTAGTTGATTTTGGTAGCTGACGGAACCATTGATCTGTGGAAGACCGTCCGCAATGGTCTCCCATTTTTGTTTTCGGGCGTCGATCAGGTCGCGCTCGGCATTAATGGCGCTGTAGTTGTTCTCAAGGGCGAACTCTATGGCTTCTTCCAAGGTAAAACTATAGGTTTTTAAGGGTTCTGGATCTTGAGAAAATCCTGGCGCGGTGATGAAGAGCGTCAGTGTTAGTATAAATAGGTTTCTCATCGTTATTCGGGATTTGAGTTGATAATTTTGTTCAATATTTTTCTTCCTAATGGGGTTACGATTCCCCTGATATGGTATTCTAAATAATTGTCCATTAAAGTGGTCACGGGAAATTTGTCCGGGGGGAAAAGGCGATGGTCTTTCGTGCTCGTCATACCCGAATAATAAATACGGGATATAAAGTCGATATCTAGGTTATCCCTGTAAAAGCCTTGGCTTACCCCGCGTTGAATATTTTCCTTTACACAGGCTTGCATGGTTTCAAATTGAAATGCCGAAATGGAGTTGTGTATTTTCGGATAGTATTTCTGTAATTGGTATTGTGGTGATGATTTTTCATTTTTGAGATTTATCATTACGAACTTTTTTATCTCGTAAAGTTCTTCAATAGGGTTTTTGTTCAAGGCACAGATAGCATTGATTCCTTTCGATATGCTTTCCGCTAGATGTGTGGTGCACTGTTCCACGAGCTTGGTCTTGTTCTCAAAATGAGTGTATATGGTTTTCTTTGAGATGCCCATTTCATTGGCCAAATCGTCCATGGTAACACTCTTGAACCCGTAGTTCAGGAACATATCCGTCGCTTTGTTTAAAATTTTAGTCTTCATAAGGACTGCAAATGTAGTCTAGGAAACTTTAAAAACACTAAAAGTTTCCAAAGTTTTACCGTAATTTAACATCTCTTTAAGACGGAGCCTGATCGGCATCATTTTTTTTCCGCTCCAAATAGTCGTTGTAAGCTTGTTCCCCTTCTTTCTTCCAGAACTCGTCATAGAACTCCCATTTCGAAAAATCATCACACCACATACGACTCCCATTGCCCTTGCAGGCGCGTTCCCTTTTTTTCTTTTTGTTGCCCTTGTTGGCGCCGTCCTTACCGCCACTGAAGTTTCCGAAAATTATCTTTGCCAAAATTAGAAGTCCGCCTGCTTGCCAAAAGTCCAAGGTCGTTAGTCCGAATATTTCAGGCATCAACCAATTCCATAGATACATAAAAATATAGGCGAACAGTACCAAAAAGCCGATACCGGCTACGATGTAGAACAGTATTTTTACGGTTTTCTTTATGAACTTTTCGGCTTTGCTCTTTACTTTGTGTTCTATATGTTTCTCCATAATTGTAGAATTTCTTGGTTAATGATCTGTTTTTTTGATTTCTAGTACTTTTAATAATATGGCCAGGGCCCTGTGCCGCCTTGACATTAACGTGCCCATGGGGATACCGCTCTCATGTGACAGTTGGGTATAGGTGTAACCTTCAAAATCTATAGCTACTATTATATTTCGGTACACTGGTTTTAGTTGGGCAATAGCCGTTTTAAGATTCGTTTTCATGGTGTCGGAGTAGGCGTTGGCCGTCTTGCCATATACCAACTCCGTAAACTCTATCAGTTTTTCCTCCATTTCCTGCTCAAAGGGGACCCCTTTTTGTTTGGTGCGCATTAGGTCGATAATCTTGTTGCGGATAGAATTGTAAACAAAGCCTGCAATGTTGTCTATGGGCGACAGGTTGTTGGCCCTAGAGAATACTTTTAATGCCACCTCTTGAACCACGTCTTCGGCATCGCGATCGGCAGCATCGTCAATACGCGATTTGGCATAAGCCTTGAGCGAACGGTACTCTTCGTCAAAAAAGAGTTTAAGCTTGTTGTAATTATCCGTTTCTGGGGTCATTTCGTGGCTGTTGTCAAAAGTCTTCAAGAGTAAAGACGAAGGAAATCAAAACTATTGCATGATTTTGATTATTTTTTTACAAAATGTGGGAAAGGGGCCTATTTTGATCAAATGGATGTATTTTTGGGGAAAATTTGTTGAATGCAATCTATAGAATTCTATCGTGGCCAGTTTCTCGATTACTTGAAGCGGCATGAACATACCAAAGAGCCCAAGAACCTCTATGAGCCGATTACTTATATTTTAGGATTGGGAGGGAAGCGATTGAGACCGGTTCTCACCTTATTATCGGCCGAAATTTTTGGTTGTGATTATCGCAAGGCCTTAGATGCAGCCTTGGCCGTAGAAACTTTTCATAATTTTTCATTGGTCCATGATGATATTATGGATGATGCCCCATTGCGGAGAGGAAAAACCACCGTGCATGAAAAGTGGGATATCAATACGGGAATCCTTTCGGGAGATGCCATGCTTATAACGGCATACCAATTATTTGAAAATTATGACGGGGATACCTTTAAAAATTTGGCAAAGCTCTTTAGCAAGACGGCTTTGGAAGTATGTGAAGGTCAGCAATACGATATTGATTTTGAAGATAGGGATGACGTTACCTTGCCCGAGTACCTGAAGATGATCGAATATAAGACGGCCGTTTTGGTGGCTGCCGCACTGCAGATGGGCGGCATAGTCGCAAAGGCATCGGAAGGGGAGCAGAAGCTTATTTATGATTTCGGATTGAATTTGGGAATAGCCTTTCAACTACAAGATGATTACCTTGATGCTTTCGGAGATCCGGAAACTTTCGGCAAGCAAGTGGGGGGCGATATTATAGAGAACAAAAAGACCTATTTGTACCTTAATGCCCTAGAGTTGGGCAGTGCCGAACAAAAAAAGGAACTTAGGGATATGTATTCCATACAACCCAAAGACCCTTCGGCTAAAGTCGATACGATAAAGGAAATCTTTAAGGATAGCGGTTCGGCCGAAAAAACGCAAGAAGCGATAGCGGAGTATACCGAAAAGGCTTTTTCGGTATTGGCCAAACTAAAGATTTCAGAAGACAAAAAGGCTATTTTAGAGAGTTTTGGAAATAGTTTGATGATGCGACAGGTCTAAGGAAAGTCACTTAGCCCTAGGAGGGACGTTTTCTTTTAAAAACCCTATTGAAAAAGGCTTCAATAAACATTTTTTTAGGGCAGCTTAGAATGAAGTCGATATCTTCCCTAAAGGAAGACTTCTCGTCTAAAAATCTAAAGATCAATTGTGGGTCGCTTTTCTTGAAGAGCGACTCGAATATTTTATGGCCTTGGTCATTGTGTTTGGCCAATACGTCTAAGAATAGCAGGTCGTAAAACCAAAATCTGTTCTTAAAGCTTAGTGTATTCAGAGGTTTTCCGGTTTTGATAAAATCGACCAATACGGGAATTTTCTTGGCCGTACTCATAAACGTATACCCTGTGCTTGGCTTGGCCCATCCGCCTGCCGTTCCGATATAGCGGATGTTTTCGGTGTGGTGTTCGCTAAAATCATAGGAGGTCATGGGTATACTGCCTTGTTCCGTTTCCGTGATGTTATAAGTGCCACATTTTAGATGGTTTTTCAAATAGTATATTATGGCATCTTCATATGCTTCCTTAGGCAAGCGATTTTTAGAGAATAAGGTGTATTCCACTAAGGCCTCGTTTTTTGAAAATGGAAGGATGTACATAAACCGGGTATTCCCTTTCTGCGGAATGGAAAAATCCATGTAAGTGGCCTGGTCAGGATTGAAAACGGGCTTTTCGGTTTTTACCGTCCACCCTAGAAAATGTTGTTGCAGTACAGGGTATTTCTTTTGATGGGTGGCCATTTTATAATCGAAACTACTGCTGAAGACCTTTGATGCCGAATAGGTGGAACGATGGGTCGTAACGGTTACTTTTGAACCTATGTCGACTATCTCCGCAACCTCTTCTTGCTGGAAGGTAATATTGGACTTGCCTTTCAACGCGTCAAAATAAGCTTTGTAAAAATCGGCTCCCCGAACCATTTTGTACTGGTATGGGGCAATGGAATAGTCTTTTGAAAAGTTTTCGCTGCCGAAATAAATGTGATTCCATGTTTTGGAAACGATGGACTCAAAACTTCCCTCGCCTTTTTCCCAGAAGCACCAAGTTCTGTCATTAGAGCTTTTGGCATCCCTGTCTAACAGCAAAATAGACGTGTTGCTAAAGAAATCATCTTTGACTAGGGTACTGGCGAGCATTAGGCCAGCTGCGCCTGCGCCTATTATGATATAGTCAAAATGTATGATTTTTTCCAAGTCTATTGTAGAAACGTTACTTTTTCAAAAATAGCGATTCTATTTGAGCGCATTTCATTTTTAATTGATGCGATAGCGAAGCCCTAGGAAACCGCGAATGCCTTGATTGGGGCCATACACATATGATGGGTCAAAGGTTAGGGCATTGGGGTTGTTTGGGGTGGCTACTACGTTTCCATCGGTGTCAAAAGTTACGTTCTTGTCAAAAGGATCGTTGGCACGGGCAATGATAAAAGGATTTCCACGGTTGGGGGTCCAATTCAATAGATTTTTGATGCCTCCGTAGAATTCAAACTGTTCGAGACCTTTCCAGGTAAACTGAATGTTTTGAATACTCCAAGTGGGTGAGAAATCGCTTCTTGGATCGCTTTCGCCAAGGGTCGGCAAACGCATTGGGCCGTAAATATTTCCTGTGTAATCTATTGATAAGTCGATTTCTTTGATTTCGTACGATGCATTCCAGGTACCCGTGAAGCTTTCCGTTAGTATTTGGCGTTCGGTAACCCCGTTTTCTGTTTGGCTCACATCTTGGAAGGTGGCCCCGATCAAAAATTTAAACCCGCTAGGAAAAGAAAAGTCGACATTGGCGCTAATGCCTTTTGAGACGGACTTGCCATTTAGGTTGTCATAAATGATTTTATTTGGATCCGTATCGTAATCGGGAAGGATGGCATTGCTGAAATTAGTGTAAAAAAGTGAAGCGTCTACACTGACAAAAGTGCCATTGTCGGCATATATTTTTTTAAGGTAATTTAGGTTTACGTTGAACGACTGCTCGGGCTTGAGTTCTTCGGTTACGACAACATCACGGGCTCCGGTTAAGGCGGCGTGTTCTTCGGTAAATAGGTTTACTACCCGAAACCCGGTACCCGCGTTAAGGCGGATAATATCGTTGTCCGTCATTTTATACCTATAGGCCATTCTAGGGGTGTAGATACTGCCGTGCCTTTCGTCGTAGTCATAGCGCATGCCAAGCAATAAGGAGTGTTTGTTGGCCAAGGCGATTTCATCTTGAACGAATAGGCTTGGTATGACGACTTCGTCTGCGGAGGCAGTTGCTGTGGTGTTATCATCATAGTAATTATATCGAAGGGCGGTACCGATGAGAAGGTCATGGTTTTCGAGGGATTTATCCCAAGTAAACTGTCCAAAACCTATACGCTGATCGGCAATGTAGGGCACATCTCCGTATACCGAGTTCTGGCTGTGGTCGTTATATGAGAATGAAAACAAGACTTTTTCTTCAATGGGCAATTGGTATTTGCCTAAAACTTCCCACCTTCGGGTATAAATGCTTTCTCCATAAACTTCGTCTCCACCCCTAAATTCAGGGGTCCATTGCATTTCCCCGCCCCAACGGTCTTCGTAGAAAAATCGGCCAGCCAGTGAAAGGATGCGATTGTTGTCTCGCTGAAAATTCCATTTTTGAAATACCGAAATACGGTTCTGTAGGGTGAGGTCGGTGAAGTTGTCGCCATTGTTGTCAATAGGATGGTCATAGTTAAAGTAGTTGATGCCCAAAAGCATATCGGTCTTTTGACCTATGTTGATTTTTGTGCCAAGATCGATATTGTACTCCCCCCAACCCGTAACAAAGGCATCCGCAAAGAAATCAGGGGCGTCTAAAGTGTTCTTGGTAATAATATTGATTAATCCGCCCACAGCTTCACTACCGTAAAGCGTGGAGGCAGGGCCTTTTATAATTTCAATCTGCTCTATGAGGGAGTTGGGTATGCCCGAAAGGCCGTAAACGGTTCCCAGCCCACTAACAATGGGCATTCCGTCTATCAAGACCAAGGTATACGGGCCTTCAAGCCCGTTAATATGAATGTCGCCCGTATTGCAGACGTTACAATTGATCTGTGGTCGTACGCCGTTTACGTTTTGTAGCGCTTCAAAAATGCTGGCAGTAGGATTCTTTTTAAGAAAAGTAGGGCTATACACTTCAACAGGAACCGGACTTTCCGAACGGCTGACCGCTTTTAGGGTTCCGGTAACTACCATTTCCTCCAATTGTTCCGAGGCGGGAATGATCTTGATATCAAGCGACTTGTTCTCGCTTCCTTTTAAAGTGATTTTTATGGAGAAACCTTGATATCCTAGTACGGAAACCTGCAATTTATAGGTACCGGAAGGTATGTTTTTCAAAATATAAGACCCATCGTCTAATGCCGAGGTGCCAATTTTTGTGTCTTTTAGGTAAATGTTTGCGAAGGGAACAGAACCATTTTTATCGGTGATGGTACCGCTAATTTGATTGTTCTGGGCGTTGCTCAATGTTGTGCCTAAAACACATACGAGTAAATATAGGCTAGTCTTTAAATTTATTTTCATCTATATAAATTAAAATTTAGACAAATCTAAATATTTGTTTCTAGATATAAAAACGTATTTTTGTGTAATTCAAATTTTTTATGACACTTTCAGAAGAAGATTATATAAAGGCTATTTATCATCTAGGAAAGGGTGAGAATAGCATGGTCTCGACCAACGAGGTAGCGGAGCAGATGCGTACGAAACCTTCATCCGTAACCGATATGATCAAAAAACTATCGGAAAAAGGGGTGGCCAACTATCGGAAATACAAAGGTGTTTGCCTTACCGAACACGGCCAAAAACTAGCCTTGACCTTGGTCAGAAAGCATAGGTTATGGGAAGTATTCTTGGTCGACAAGCTCAACTTTGCTTGGGATGAAGTCCATGAAGTAGCCGAGCAGCTAGAGCATATTAAGAGCGAAAAATTGACGGATAGGCTTGATAAGTTACTAGGGTATCCTGAGGTCGACCCGCACGGCGATCCCATACCGTCTAAAACCGGGGAGTTTAAAAAAGCGGTAAAAAAATTGCTGAACGAGGTGCCGGTAGGAACCAGCGGTACCTGTGTTGGGGTCAAGGATTCTTCAGCGCCTTTCCTGAAATTTCTCGATAAGAATAAAATTGCCTTGGGCGATGCTATAACGGTATTGGAAAAAGAAGAATTTGACGGGTCGTTACATATTGAGGTGAAAGGGAAGAGTATTCACATCTCAAATCAAATAGCGGCCAATTTGTATCTTAAAATAACCGAATGATATGCAAGAGATAATTGATTATTTTGAATCGATAGATCCGGTTTTGGCGGCTTTTTATGCCACATTGTTTACATGGGGTCTTACGGCTGCCGGTGCTGCCTTGGTTTTTTTCTTTAAGGGCATGAACCGGGCGCTTTTAGATGGTATGCTGGGTTTTACCGGTGGTGTTATGGTAGCGGCCAGCTTTTGGAGCCTCTTGGCCCCGGGCATAGAAATGAGTCCGGGAGAAGGTTTTGTGAAAGTAATTCCCGCCGCAGTGGGCTTTCTTATGGGCTCGTTGTTCATTTTCGGATTAGACAAGGTGCTGCCCCATCTCCATATCAATTTTAAGGAAAGCGAAAAGGAAGGGATTAAAACCCCTTGGCACCGTACCACCCTGCTGACCTTGGCCATTACGCTTCACAACATTCCCGAAGGGCTTGCCGTTGGGGTTCTTTTTGGAGGTGTGGCCGCTGGATTTGAAGGGGCGAGTATCGGTGGGGCCGTGGCTTTGGCCTTAGGTATCGGTCTTCAGAATTTCCCCGAAGGATTTGCCGTAGCTATGCCGCTTAGGAGGCAGGGGCTTAGCCGTTATAAAAGCTTTATGTATGGGCAGGCCTCGGCAATTGTAGAGCCTATAGCCGCCGTTTTGGGAGCTTGGGCGGTCATGACCTTTCAGCCGATGTTGCCTTATGCCCTATCGTTTGCCGCCGGTGCCATGATATTTGTCGTGGTAGAGGAAGTAATACCTGAAACCCAGCAAGACAAATACACAGATATTGCTACCATGGGTTTTATTGGCGGGTTTATTATTATGATGACCCTTGATGTAGGTTTGGGATAAGCCGAATATAATACTGTTCGGCAATATTCTGACGTCTTATAAATAAAGGTTTGTGCTTGTTTTCTGTGATGGGTTTTGGAAGATAGTCAAGACTAGCATAGTCAAATTTTTAACCTTTGGAATACAAGATATTAGATACTTTAGCGTTGTAGTACAGCAAGCCGATAGAAGTATAAATATCTTCGGCTATCTCAATTTTTTTTTATGATTGCTCCCGAAAAACATAAGAGAGAGGCTGAAAGACTAGCGCTGCTTGAATCGTACGGTATTCTTGATACTCCTTTAGAGGAAGATTACGATAACCTAGTGACACTGGCCTCTGAAATTTGTGGAACCCCGATATCCGTAGTGACGCTTTTGGATAAAGATCGCCAATGGTTTAAGGCGTATCATGGTATCGATGTAAGAGAAACCGAAAAGGAATATTCATTTTGTGGGCATACCATAAATGCCTCCGATAGTATCTTTGTTATTGAAGACGCACGTATCGACGAGCGTTTTCACGATAATCCCATGGTTCAAGGTGATCCCCATGTTATTTTTTATGCGGGCGTACCGCTAAAAGGGGCGGGCGGACTACCGTTAGGTACCCTCTGTGTCATAGATACCAAACCTAGGGCCCTTACAAAAAGCCAAGTCAATGCTTTGAAGATATTGTCGGATCAAATCATGAACTTGCTTGATCTTCGAAAGAAAAAAATGGAATTGGAAAAGGCTAATGAACAATTGGCCCGCACGAACCATGAACTTGACAATTTTGCCGCCATTGCCGCACATGACCTTAAGTCGCCTTTGAATAATATTTTAACCCTGTCTAACTGCTTGTACGAAGATTATGCGCCTTTAGTCGATGATGAGGGGAAGCAGATTATTGAATTTATCAGAAGTTCATCGGAAACATTGCGAAAACTGATAACCGGACTTTTAGATTATAGTAAATCGGGACAGTACAATAGCAACGATAAGACGCGCATAAGTTTGACCGACCTGCATAAAAATATTTCTGAACTTTTTGGGGGGCATAAAGAATGTGTCATACGGATAAACAGTGAGTTAGATTCCATTTATGCCAATAAGGTGGCGGTTGAACAGATTTTGATCAACTTGATTGCCAATGCTATAAAGTACAATGACAAGTCCAAAATTGAAATAGACCTCGATGTTGGGGAAAGCGAATCTCATTATGAGTTTTCCGTTAGGGATAACGGTCCAGGAATCAACGAAGAAGATCAAGAAAAAATCTTTAAAATTTTTGAGATCGTTTCTCCGAAGGACAGATTTGGGGAAAAGGGAACCGGTATAGGCCTAGCTACCGTAAAAAAAGTGGTAGAAGGACTTGGAGGTCAAGTTGCGGTCAGCTCAAAGGTAGGTGAAGGAGCTACCTTTTCCTTTACGATAAAAGCAGCCTCCCATATGAGTCCCTCAATGGCCTGATAAACCTAAAAAAGGTAAAACGATGGGTGTCATCGATTGATTTCCTCTATAAGATTTGCCACGAGGGCCGTCCAGCCGGTTTGGTGGGAAGCACCCACGCCACGTCCGTTGTTGCCATCGAAATACTCATAGAACAGAATAAGGTCCTCAAAGTGCTTTTCGGTATATTTATTCTCGTGCAATAGGTTTACCGGACGCTTCCCGTCTTCGTTTTTTTGAAAAATACCGATGAGTCTTTTGCTTATCTCGAATGCTATCTCTTTTAAATTGAGTTGCTTATCGCTTCCTGATGGATAGGCGTATTTTAAGTTGTCACCAAAATAATTGTGGTATTCTTTGAAGGTGCTGATGAATAGGTAGTTCATGGGCATCCATATGGGGCCGCGCCAATTCGAATTCCCTCCGAACAAATCGGTAGATGATTCGGCAGGTTCATATTCGATCCCGTAAGTAGCTCCGTTGATCTCTACTTCATACCTGTTTTCGTGTTCTTTTGATAGCGAACGAATGCCATACTCGGCCAAGAATTCCGATTCGTCGAGTATGCTATTGATCAAGATGTCGAGTCTTTTCCTTGGGACCAATGAGAGCAGAACATCATTGTCGGGGCCATATTCTTCGACTACTTGGTACTGTTGTCGTTCAATACGGTATTTTCGGTACCACTCCATACTGGCCTTGAACCGGGGCAACTTCTCTAGGCATCCTTTTCTTATGTTGAGCACGGCGGTCAATGAAAGTAGACCGGAAATAGACCTAACCTTAATAGGTATTTTTTGCCCATGGGGCAAGATAAGCGTATCGTAGAAGAAGCCTTCCTTTTCGTCCCATGAATTCATGGAGTCCTTGGTAATTTTATTGAGTGCTTCGGCAATGAAAACGAAGTGGCCAAAATACTTTAGGGCCATGTCTTCAAAGGTGTCGTCGTCTTGCGCGATCTCTAGTGCTATTTCCAGCATGTTCAGACAGTAGAGGGCCATCCAAGAAGTGCCGTCTACCTGTTCAAGAACACCTCCTCCGGGCACGCCGTTACTGCGGTCGAAGACCCCGATATTGTCAAGGCCCAAAAATCCACCTTCAAATACGTTATTGTTTAGGCTATCTTCCCTATTCACCCACCAAGTGAAGTTCAGGGCCAATTTATTGAACATCCGTTTTAAGAACTTGATATCGCCCTTGCCGGTTTTTCGCTGTTCCATTTGATAGATTTGGATGGCGGCCCAAGCTTGTACAGGAGGGTTTACATCACTAAAGTTCCATTCATAGGCGGGTATTTGACCGTTTGGCGCCATATACCATTCTTTGGTAAACAATAAAAGCTGTTTTTTTGCGAATTCATGGTCTACCATCGAGAAGGTGACACAATGAAAGGCCGAGTCCCAAGCCGCGAACCATGGGTATTCCCAAGCATCGGGCATCGATAGGATATCGTGGTTACGGAAAGTTTTCCATGTACTGTTCCTGCCGTGCAGGCGCTCTTGGGGCGGGGTCGTGCCAGGGTCGCCCTCTAACCATAGGTCTACCTCGTAATTGTAATATTGCTTGGTCCATAGCAGGCCGGCAAAGGCCTGTTTTTGTATTTCCCGCTCGTCTTCCGATGATTTGTCGGTGATGGCATGTAGAAAGTTTTTCGATTCTTCCTGTCGTAGGGCGAAGGCGGAGTCGAAGGTGTCCGATAAGGGAGATTCTAGTTTGTCTTTCGTTAGCCTAAGTTTTATTACATGGGTCTCGCCAGGGGCGATTTCCAAGGTGTAGAGTGGGGCGCACTTTGTTCCTTTCCTGTTCTTTTCCGCCAGTGTAAAGTCATTGTTGATTACAGCGTCGTGGAATAGGTCTTTTTTAAAGGGATGTTCGTTGGTACCATCGAAAACCCGTTCCATATTGGTTTCGTTTTCGGTGAACAGTATTTTTTTTGGGGTGTCGAAATACAGGTTGTATTGGCCGACGTAACTGTGGTCAACGGAAACATAAGGTGCGGTATTGCCCTTTTGTTGGGTGATGATCGGTTTTTCGGGCATACCGGTGAAGCTCCAGAAATTTCGTATCCAGAGCGTGGGCAATACATGGGCCGTTGCGGTTTTCGGTCCGCGGTTACAAACGGAAATCTTGATCAATAGGTCTTCACTTTCCGCCTTGGCATATTCGGTAAATACATCGAAGTATTCGTCATTGTCAAAGATGCCCGTGTCTAGCAGTTCGTATTCGTTATCGTGCTTACCTATGTTTCGGTTTTTTTCTACTAAATCATTGTACGGAAATTCGTTTTGAGGGTATTTGTAAAGATGTTTCATATACGAATGTGAAGGGGTGTTCTCTAAGTAATAATAGAGTTCCTTAACATCTTCACCGTGGTTGCCTTGAGGGCCGGTAAGCCCGAAGAGGCGTTCTTTTAAAATAGGGTCTTTGCCATTCCAAAGCGCCACCGAAAAACAGATATTGCAATAACGGTCCGAAATACCGGCAATACCATCTTCGCCCCAACGGTAGGTCCTGCTACGGGCGTGGTCGTGGGGCAAATAGTTCCAGGCATCACCGTTAGGGCTGTAATCTTCGCGAACCGTTCCCCATTGCCTTTCGCTAAGATAAGGGCCCCATTTGAGCCAATCTTTCTTCTTGTTGTAATGGTCGTCAAGTCTTTGGTGTTCTTTGGTGATGTGGGTCATATTGTATTTATTGCTTTATGGGAAGTCATCTCTTTTGACCTGAACTACCGTACAAATAGGTTGTAGTTTACCCGATAAAAATCAGTTTATAATTGCACTTAAATTTAGACATATAAACCGCTGCTTACAAGATATTAATGACCGGTGTGCTAAAATTTTGAGCACTATCGGAAATTTTCATCAATTTTGTACGTTCATAGAGTGATTGGCAGATGGTTTTGTCGGTCAGGGTCAAAATCGGGAAATTACTTGAATATGCAGAAAAAAGGACATCTATTGTGGAACATTTTGGGCGTACTTACGGTAATTGTATGTCTTTCGATCTTTGTCTTACATTTTAAGAACTGGACGAAAACCGATGCTACCGGAATGCGGGTCATTTCTGGCTTCTATCTACAAAAAGTTCCGTTTTCCGCTTTAGACAGTGTTGATTTGGTCGAGAAAATACCTCCAATGGTGCGGCTGAACGGTTTTTCCGCCTTCCAAAAGGAAAAAGGTGTTTTTAGGGAGTTCAAAGATTCGCTTACCGATAAAAAGGTATACGTATATATAGATAACCTTGAAAACCAAAAGATAAAGATCGTACATCACGATTCGCTAAAACTCTTTATCAACCTTAAAGACTCTACAGAAACCCAGCAATTGTTCGATTTGCTTTCGAGTAAGTTGCCCGTAGAACCGAATTAGCCTAACGCGCGAGATTTTTTATTTACTTTCCGTATTAAATCTGCTTTAAATTATTTGCAGTGTTTTGTTATTCAGGCGAATGTGTCGTATTTTGTCGTGGAATCAATAAAACGAACAGTCATGGAAACAGATGAAATTGCGGCAAAATTGGTCGCATGGTGCAATTCAGGTGATTTTGAAAAGCCGTACAAGGAATTGTACAGTGAAAAAATCGTCAGTATAGAAAACGATGGTAAGGGCGAAGGAGCCTATGTTGAAGGCTTTGAAGGTATCAAGAAAAAAGGGGAGTGGTGGCGTGAGAATTTTGAGGTGCACAGTAGTAAGGCTTCGAACCCGGTAGTGGCGGACAACTGGTTTTCGGTAAAGTTTACCATGGATACCACCCATAAGCCGTCGGGGCAACGTTCGAGCATGTCGGAAATAGCGGTCTACGAAGTAAAGGAAGGTAAAATTGTAAAAGAGCAATTCTTCTACGATGACAAAGGATAGATAATTTTGAAAAGTCATAGTATAAGAGCCGTTCTACTGTAGAGCGGCTCTTTGCTTTTAGAAGGGTTAAAGGCTATCTTTGCTTTAAAATTCATTCATGGTTCTACTGGCTCAAATTGTTGGTGCATTATATGGTATTTTAGCGGTTGTGTTCGGTGCCTTTGGCGCCCATGCCCTTAAGAAGTTACTTTCGGTAAATCAGCTCAAAAGTTTTGAGACCGGGGTGAAATACCAAATGTACCACGCGATGGTATTGCTTCTCATCGGCTTCAATTTTAATATGGATGTTCCCTTTCAGGAGTATATGGTCTATTGTTTTGTAATAGGTACCTTCTTGTTCTCTTTTAGTATATACGCTTTGGTGATTAGTGCTGCTAAAGGAAGGAAACTTCGATTTTTAGGGCCTGTGACCCCGCTTGGCGGCTTATTGTTGGTGTGCGGTTGGGTGCTGTTGTTGTACAGCTTTCTTCGGAACCTGGTCTAGTGCTCCGATTGTACTTCTGAAGTAAACTCCTTAATGGCCTGATTGGGCTCTATAATGTCGTAACCTTTCCAAAAGTTCGGGTCGTAGTCGGGCATATAGGTGGGAAGTACGCCTGTTTTTTCTTTAAAGGCTTCAAATTGGCCCGAATTGATGGACTCTTCATCAAAAACTACCAGCTCGTATCGGTTGATATTGCCAAAGGAGGCATCGATCTTTAGGGCCAGTTCGTTCTGTTTTCGTCTTCCTTTAACGTGTTTGTTCTTTTCAATAATGGTCAAGGGCCTTTTGATTCCGGCGCGAACACCTTTTATAATGTTGTAGTAGCGCAAGTAGTATTTTTGGTCCGGGCCCTTATCGAACAGAATGCTTCCTTTGGCCAGATATTCGTTCACCGAAATGCCGAGCAATTTAAAATCGCGAAGGGGTTTGGTGTTCTCGAAGTCCATTCGAATCAAGGCGAAGTCATCGGAGTTGATGTAGAGCACGCCTTCAAATTCAGGGGAACCGTCGGGCACAAAACGAATGACATATACGGCCTGGTCCCCTATATAAGTGTGGTTTTCAAGTGTGAGTTCGTAACGCCTGGGCTTGTAAATAACGTTGTAGTCGCTATCCTTAAAAATGGGAAGGTTCTGAAAAAGATTGCCCAAGGTTTTCCGTTTGTATTCTAGAAAAAATTCACGTCTTTCCTCTTTGTTTTTCTTCTCTTCCTCAATATGTTTGTTTAGGGCGGCAACATCGGTAGAATCGACTTCCTCCTTAAAAACATCGCCTATGTCTTCGGCATCTACCTTAGTACCGAAGAGTCCTGATTTTATCTTAAAGTAAGAGTCGGTCTTAATATTTTCCTTGGCTATTTTATTGAACTTTTTTTCAAGCATTTCTATATCGAGGTCTTTGCTCTTATCGTATAGTTCGGAAGCCTTTATAAGGTCTAGTTTTTGCGTTTCGGCATCGTCTGAAACATAAAGGTCGCCCAGCATTTCGGTATAGTACACATTGTTTTTGGGAATGGTCTGTATTACGCTGTCAAGGAAGTTTTTGTTGAAGGCGTCTATGGTCGATTTTTTGATTTCGTAGTTGGTCTTGATAATGTTGTTCTGATAGGTTTCCCTTAAGAAAAGACGCTTTTTGGAAAGTCCGGTATTATAGTTTTTTTCAATGTTTTCCTCAACAAGTTCAATAATTTCCTTGGGCTCGTAATTTTTGTTCGATACGATAACTTCTTGAAGTTCTATGGCTTTAGGCTTAAGGTAGATAAGACTATCGGTAAAAGCGGAAATAGGTTTTCCTATAGATTCGTATCCGATACAGGAAATAAAAAGGGAATCGGGTGCTGCTATCCGGTCTTTGAGCAAAAACTTGAACTTGCCCTCTTCATTGGTAATCATCCCTTTGTTGTTCAACTGCACCGTGGCATAGGGTACCGGCTTTTTCGAGACGGAGTCTACAATGGTTGAACTTAAACTTTGTGCATGTTGTGCCGTGCTAAAAAATAGGCAAAATACGAACGGGAAGACAAAAGCTCTTGACATAATCATCGTTAATGGCTATTCAAAAAAAAGCGATAGCACTGAGGAAAGCATGCCTTTTTTGATTTATTTAATACCGATTTATCCTTTTGTTAACGAATTAACTTACATAAGTAGCGGGGTACGGCAAGGGTGTAGCAAGGTCAATGACAGCCACAGCCATCTTGCCCACAAGCTTTGTTACTGCCTTTTTTGGTGGAGAACAATGTTTTGGGCAAAAGGAATTTCTTCACTAAATAACCTGCAGAAATAGCAACTACGATATAAACCAATATGGGTTGAAGTACGCTCATTTTATTTCAGTATTTGATAGGCGACCAGAGCAACAATATAGGCAAAAGAACTCATAAATACCAATTGTGCTGCGGGCCATTTCCATGTGTTTGTCTCTCGTTTTACCACTGCCAACGTACTCATACATTGCATGGCGAAGGCATAAAATAGCAGGAGCGAAATGCCGGAAGCCAAGTTGAACAATGGTTTTTTGGTCTTTGGGTTGATTTCGGCGGCCATGCGGTTTTGAATGGTCTGCTCCTCGTCACTGCCCACGCTGTATATGGTGGCCAAGGTGCCCACGAATACTTCACGTGCGGCAAATGAAGTGAGTACGGCAATACCTATTTTCCAATCGTAGCCCAAGGGATGGACCACTGGCTCAATGGCCTTGCCCATATAGCCCATATAGGAATTCTCCAGTTTGTAGCTCGAAATCTCTTGGTGTAGGGCCCTTTCTTCGAGAAAGGTCTTTTTTTGTGCTATGGAATCGGAGAGGGCCGCGGCATCAATGGTATATACATTGTTACTTATACTGTCCTTTAAGGCCGATTCATAGGCCGATAGCTCGTTTTGGATATTGGCCTGGTTAAAATCTGAAAACCCTTCTTTCTTGATTTGGTTGGTTACGATTTCATCGGCATTCTTAAAATCGTCGGCATAACCATTGGAGCCTAGGAACCAAAGCACTATGGAAATTGCCAAGATGATCTTTCCTGCCCCTAGAACAAAACTTTTGGTCTTTTCCCATACCGTGTAGGCCACGTTTTTGGGTAATGGCAATTTGTAGTTGGGCATTTCGACCACAAAGAAGGATCGGCCTTTGATTTTCAATATCTTGTTCAATACCATGGCCGATAGAATGGCCGCGGCAAAACCGAGTAGATATAAGAGCATTAAGGTCAAGGCTTTATAGCCCAATCCGAGAATACTGCCTTCGGGAATGACCAAGGCGATGATGATGATATAAATCGGCAATCGGGCCGAGCAGGTCGTAAAAGGTGTTACGAGTATGGTAATCAGCCTTTCCTTCCAATTTTCAATGGTACGGGTGGCCATTACCGCAGGGATGGCACAGGCGGTACCCGACATGAGGGGCACGACACTCTTCCCGCTTAGGCCGAATGGGCGCATTAGGCGGTCCATTAAGAACACTACACGGCTCATATAGCCCGTTTCCTCTAAAAGCGATATAAAGAGGAATAAAAAGGCGATTTGCGGAATGAACATGACAATGCCGCCGATACCCGTTAAGACCCCTTCTGCAATGAGATTGGTGAACACCCCAGGAGGCAGGGTGTCTTTGACCCATCCGCTTGCGTTGGCAAAGAAGGTTTCTATCATGTCTTGTGGATATCCACTCCAATCGTATATGGCTTGAAATATGGTAAGCAGTATGGCAAAGAAAATAACGTAGCCGAATACTTTATGTGTCAGTATTTTGTCAAAGGAAGCCCTTAAGCCCTTGGCCGCGGCCAAATCTACTTTGTAGGTTTCCTTTAGAATGCCGTTGATGAACTGATATCTTAGAATGGTTTCTTTTTGCTGTAATCGTTTCAGCTCCGATTTTGATTTGGTAGCGAAAGATGTGGCATCTTTGAACAGCTTTTTTTCAATGGGCATGAAGTTGACGTCTTGCGTGATCACAAGCCATAACTTGTAGAGGTCTTCGTTAGGGAATGCCGACCTGAGTTTATCAAAATACTCCGGTGAAATTACCGTGATGTCTACGTTCTGTTCGGTAGAGAGGTTTTTGTAATCGGTGATGAGTTCCTTTAGGCGGTCGATACCCATCCTTTTTCTTGTGCTGACCAGGGCGATTTTAGTGTTCAGTTTTTGTTCTAGGAGGGCAATATCCACCGAAATTCCCTTGCGCGACATGCGGTCGGCCATGTTAATGACAAGAATGGCCGGTATTTTAAGGTCTTTGATCTGCGTGAACAGCAAAAGGTTTCGTTTCAGGTTTTCAACATCTGAAACCACTATGGCCACATCGGGGTGGTTCTTATCGTTTTTGTTCAGTAAAAGCTCAACGGCAACGCTCTCGTCCAAAGAGGTCGTATTCAGGCTATAGGTACCGGGTAAATCAAGAATATGGGCTTTTACGCCACGGGGTAATTTGCAAATACCCTCTTTTTTTTCAACGGTAATGCCGGGATAATTGCCGACCTTTTGCTTTAATCCCGTCAGTTGGTTGAAAACGGAAGTCTTACCTGTGTTAGGATTGCCTATAAGGGCAACATTGATTTGTTTGCTCATAGCGCCGGGGTATCATCTAGAATATCGAGTTCAATAAGTTGGGCCGTTTCGCGCCTAATGGCAATATGTGAACCGTTAACATTGATGTAGATGGGGTCTTTGAAAGGCGCAATTTGAATTAACTCTACTTCGTTTCCGGGCAAACAACCCAATTCCAATAGTTTTATGGGAAGCGAATCATCTGAGAATTCTTTGATGATCCCTTTTTGTCCTTTTTTGAGTTGCGCGACCGTAGTTGTCAATGTTTATTTAGATTGATTATAAGTAAGGACAAAAGTAGCATAATTTATCCTAAAATGAGGCTCCCTAATCCCAAAAATTCCTAAAAATTCGGAAGTTTCCGCTCTTTAAAGCTATGATAGCACAAGGGATATAAAACAGATGCTAAAATTGATGCATATTGTCTCGGCTGCGGATCTATTTCTTTTCGTAGGATGCCCTAAGGATTTCTAGGTCGCCCATTAGTTTTTCTATCTCTTCCGGATTGGTTCCGTCGTAAAATCCGCGAATGCGTTTTTTCTTGTCGACCAAAATAAAATTTTCGGTATGGATCATGTCGAAGGGCCCGCCATCACCATCGTCTTTGACGGCCAAGTATGATTTTCTGGCCAATTCGTATATCTGTTTCTTATCACCCGTTACCAAATTCCATTTGGCGTCGTCAACGCCTTTTTCTATGGCGTATTTTTTTAATTGGGCCACGGAATCGATTTGTGGGGTTACCGAATGCGACAAAAGCAGTACATCGTCAAAATTTTTGATGCGTTCCTGTATACTGGCCATATTCTTCGTCATGATGGGGCAGATGGTAGGGCAGGTGGTAAAGAAAAAGTCGGCGATATAAATCTTATCCGCGTAATCTTCTTGCGTAATGGTTTCGCCATTTTGATTGGTCAACGAAAAATCGGCAATGGTATGGTATTTTCTTTTGTATTGAAGGGTACTGTCAACGAGTTCGGGGTTGACCATGGTCGGCTGGTAGATCGTTAAGGTTTTGGCGGGTTGTAGGGCGTTGTAGAAAAGATAAATGATTATGGATGAAATCCCTAAGAGTACAAGACCGAAAAATTTGTATTTGGCGAAAAAAGAGCGCATAATCTTTTTGGCAAAGATACGTTAGACATTACGAGCATTCAACTCTAGACCCCTCGGAGTGCTCCTAAATCTTTCTTAAAAATAATTGAGGTTGACTAGTAATTTTTTTTAAGCGGCCGTAAAAGTGTACTTTTGTCGGCTGAATTCAAGATGAGTTCGTTAATTATAGAAAACTATAGATGAGTCCGTTACTTATTAAGACTATACAATTCCTTTTAAGCCTTTCGTTATTGATAGTGCTTCACGAAATGGGGCATTTTATTCCAGCTAAATTATTTAAGACCCGTGTAGAGAAATTCTACCTCTTCTTTGATGTTAAGTTTTCCCTATTTAAAAAGAAGATCGGTGAGACCGTTTACGGGATCGGTTGGCTTCCGTTAGGGGGCTACGTGAAAATAGCCGGTATGATCGACGAAAGTATGGATACCGAGGCGATGAAGGAAGAACCCAAGGAATGGGAGTTCAGAAGTAAGCCGGCCTGGCAACGATTGATCATTATGTTGGGAGGGGTAACGGTAAACTTTATCCTGGCCTTGGTCATTTATATTGGTATGGCCTATGGGTATGGTGATCAGTACATTCCTGCGGACAGTTTGAAAGACGGGGTTCACGTCATCGAGAAAACGATAGGTGATGAACTGGGTATTCAAACGGGGGATAAGATTCTTGCGGTCGATGGAAACAAAGTAAAAGATTTCAACGGAATCTTTATGAGTATAATCGAGGGGAACTCGATTACCATAGAGCGCGACGGCCAAACTATAGAACAGGCCATTCCGGTAGACTTTATTGCTACATTGATGGAGGATAAAGATCGTGCTTTGTTTTTAGGACCTCGTATTCCCTTTATCATAGGGGAGGTTACGCCCGGGTCGTTGAACAAAGAAGCCGGACTTGAACCTCAAGACGAAGTGGTGGAGATCGCAGGAAAAAAAGTTACCTATTTTGATGAGGTAAAACCTATTCTGGAAAACCATAAGGGAGAAAAAATCGATTTGACCGTTGTCCGTGAGAATAACGAACGTAAGGTAATACCTGTAGTTATCAATGACTCGGCCCAAATAGGTGTGCGGCCGATGGGGCTTTCTATGGAGGATATGGAGCAAAGGGGACTTTTACGTGTGGAAACGGAAAAATACACTTTTGCACAGTCTATTCCTGCAGGAATCAATAAAGGGGTGAGTAAATTTACCGGCTACCTAAAGCAATTGAAGAAAATTTTCAATCCAGATACAGGCGCGTATAAAGGTGTAGGTGGCTTTGCGGCCATTGGCGGACTTTTTCCGAATACTTGGAACTGGGAAGTGTTTTGGGGTACCACGGCTTTCTTATCGATAATGTTGGGTGTGTTGAACCTCTTGCCCATACCCGCCTTAGATGGCGGACATGTAATGTTCTTGCTATATGAGATAGTTTCCGGACGAAAACCAAGCGATAAATTTTTGGAATATGCACAGATGATCGGCTTCTTTTTATTGCTTGCTTTGATACTATTTGCCAACGGAAATGACCTGTATAGATATTTAACTGGAAAATAGATTGCAAAATTTATTTGGGACAATAAAAAAAACAATTATATTTGCACCCGCTTTGATAAACAAAGCGGGTATATTTTCCTCCTTAGCTCAGTTGGTTAGAGCATCTGACTGTTAATCAGAGGGTCCTTGGTTCGAGCCCAAGAGGGGGAGCAAAATTAGAAATCCAATCTATTAATTTAGGTTGGATTTTTTGTTTTTTATGGCATTGATGTTCGGGCGAGAAGTTTATAGGTCGGGACCTTATTGTAGAGGTGAATAGTTTGTATTTCGGAGTTTTTTAACCAGATGAAGCGGGATAAAATGTCCCGCTCCTGACAATTGTCATTTTCTGGTCCCCCTATGGCTAAATCGGAGTTTTTTTAGCGCGGTGATTTTGTAAAAACCATGCGCCGTCTTATGCTGCTATTGTAAGATAAGCTTAAGCATTTTGCTTCCCTGCGAGTTTTCGACTTTTACAAAGTACACCCCGATATTCAAGGATGAAGTGTCAATAATGGTTTTTGGATTGACCGCCTTTTTTCTCGGTAGAACTATGTTACCCGATACATCTAATAATGAATAATAGGTGATGAGGTTTCCGTCAATATCATCGAGTTGTAAGAATACGGTACCTCCTTTTGATGGATTTGGAAATACTGTAGTACTCTTGATGACCCCTGAACTGGCTTTCATAGATAGGCTTGAGTTATTAGCGGCCCTATTGGAGATGGTGGGAACGGTCCAAATAAATTTCGACCATGGTCCAATGGTGGTGAGGTTACATATCATAGGGTTTTTATTACCTGCCGAACTAACGTTTTTTCCATTGCTTCCGCGTAAGACGACCGTGTTGGTATTAAGCTCCTCCCATTTGAATTTTTCCGTATGGCCAATGGTACTTTTATTGCAAGTCATTCGGTTTATCCCATTTTCGGCACTAACATATTTATTATTGTTGCCTTTAAGGGCTATTTTTCCTTCTCCTGCATCAACAACCTTGAATTTTTCCCAATCTCCTGCGGTTGCTCTGAAGCAGGTCATGGCTTTTGAACCATTCTCAGAACTTACATAGGCCTTATTATTTTTAAGTGTTATGATTTTTCCTATAGGTGCTTCACTGTTGTTATCACCATTGTTTCCTTGAGCGGCACAATTATCTACCCGATGGTTCCATCTTCGAATAACGGGTGTATTCGGAGGGAAGTTTGTGGCGTTCTGTTCAAGGGTGGCTACAGAAGGAATTTTAATGCTGTAGTATCTAGGATCTTGTCCCGTGGTACTACTGGCCGAATACAAAAGGGGCGCCAAAGAAGGTCCTTGGAACCATCTTGCCTGCCCAGGTTTGCTGGTTGTTTTTAAAATATTGGGGTTCGTTCGTAGATTACAGGGAACAAATGGGATATTTCCATCTTTTACTTGGGCATTTGTTCCGTAAGTACTGGCGATGTCGGTAATACGCGAATCTGGGTCAAAATTACCAATACTTGGAGCGTTCAAATCAACAAATGCCCGATCGATGCGTACGGCGGCCATACAACTTGTAGCTCTCACCTTTTGGATGTCGAACCAACCATTTTTTGCGCCCCAAGGTTGAATCATTACTGCCGAATTCCCGTTTTTGCACGATATATTGTAGGCCGAAATTTCGGAAACTCTAGCGATATTTTGAGGAGCTTGGTTTCCACTGGTTTCCCTGCCATCGGTTTCTATACGAAGGGTTGCTCCTCCTCCTTGGGAACTAATATTCTTGAAAAACACTTTGTGTGCCACCCTGGTTTGTACGGCACCATATCCCCCATGGGCATTTATTACCGAAATATTTTTGACCAGACCATTTTTTGAGCCGGCCCATACCCCGTTTCTTTTACTTAACCCTAAATTTACGGTAGAATGGACCGTCCATTTGTCTATCACATGGCATCCGGAAATCATGAAGTTTTCCGTTTCTTTTATATTGAAGGGTAATATCCTCGTGTTATAGGGGAGTTCCGACATGTCAATTTTGAACTTGTTTGTGTTGGATCTGATGCTGACATTTGACACTTTTACTCCCGTATAACCTATTTCAAAAATCGAATGATCCGTGAAATTTCCGAGTTTGGGTTTTACTATGGCTCCTTGGTCAAAAACCAAATGGATATTTGACTTCAGTTTAATGGAGCCCAAGAGCCAAGTTCCTGCTGGAATCGTAATTACCCCTCCACCTTGATCGGCAAGCGTGGTTATTAATTGGTTTAAGGTTTCGGAATCGTCTCCCGGACCGTTGTTTGCTAATGTTTTTCTTCGAGATGCTGGGATGCTGCCCGAAGTGTCGCTGAAAAAGTTGTTTTCATTTAGGTCGACAGGTCGGGTTATCGGTGCGCTAGATTGGGCCAAAAGAAATGTGGCATTGATAATGGCGGCCAAAAATAAAGAGATTACGGATTTAAATTTTCGTTTTTTCATTTTAAATGTTTAAAAGTTGTTCTTATAAAAATTTGGGGTAAAAGTGAATTCTGTTACTGTGGGTAATAAGACTTTTTTGTCGGTAAATCGTTATTTGTAAATGGTAGGGGCGTATGTGTGATTGCATATGCTTATGCAAGGGTTGGTGAATTGGTCATGGTTGTAAATTCTTATGCCTATTCCATATGATCCGTTTTAAATGTTTGTAGTAAAATTCTTATGTTTTAACACAAATAAAACCTTAAATTATCATAAGGTATTTGTGTTGTTTATCTTTTGTCGACACTATTTTAACCTGTTGTGGTATAGTGACGGGTGTTTCGTTTCATGGATATGCTTGCTTCGATTCCGGGTGGGGTGCAACTAAAAAGCTTTTAAGGGCTTGACCTTTCGGGTTATGTCCTTTTTCAATGGAGTGAAGATGTTTTTTGAATGAGGGTTGTTCTTCCTACTGAACCTGGTTCGGAACCCCTCTCCCTAATATTTTTTTTCTAAGGTAGAAAGGCTACAGACCATCCATAGGAAAAGGTGTTTTAGGCAATTTTTGCTACCCTGTTGGATACAACCGTTTGGTAACATAGGTTTAAAAGTGTTCAAGCCTCTGACTTTCAGTGTTTTTTAAATGTTAAGGAAGGTTGGTGGGTTTAAGGAGGTTCTTGTGCATTCTAAATTTCGCTTATATGACGACAATCATGTTTTTTGGGGTATACAGTGTCTAAATTTGAAGTAAACGATAATCAATTACATACGATGAAACAAAAGCCTACAATTCTTATTCCTTTTGATTTTTCCAAGACTTCAAAAAAGGCGCTTGATTATGCCGTGCATTATGTAGGGCAAGATGCTAAACTTAAAATCGTACTGGCCCATATTTCCGAAAGTAATGATATGGATATGGCTAGGGAGGCTTTTAAAGGTATTGAGCAAGAATATGCCAAAATTCTTAAGAACAAGATCGAGTGGATGGTCATAAATGGAACTTTGACCGAATCATTGGTAAAAATCCAGAAAGAAGAACAGATAGACCTTATTATCATGGGTACGTTCGGTGCATTCGACAAGGAGGATTCTACGCCCACAAATACATCGAAGTTGGTTTTGGAGATAGATTGTCCGGTTTTGGTAGTGCCCTTTACCTCCGATAAGCTTCAAATAGAGCGAATCGGTTTAGTATTGGGAAAAGAAGAAATTGAAGATAAACGTGTTCTTGATACCTTGCTTAGGGTGGCAAGACGCTTCAATGCCAAGGTATATGTAATTACCGTACAGAACAGTCAAGAAACTTACGGGTATTCCCCTGCAGATGAGAAAAATGAAAATACCTTAGAGTATTATCTGGAAAGCTTCTATTCGGAGCATGTTTTCGTGGAAAATCCCGATGTAGTTAAAGGGGTACTGGACTATGCGTCTAAAAATGAGCTTGATATGATTGCT
The DNA here is from genome assembly GCF_002211465.1 of Zobellia sp. OII3. Classification (NCBI taxonomy): domain Bacteria; kingdom Pseudomonadati; phylum Bacteroidota; class Flavobacteriia; order Flavobacteriales; family Flavobacteriaceae; genus Zobellia; species Zobellia sp. OII3. The sequence continues at coordinate 1,159,902 of NZ_MWRZ01000001.1, forward strand.
ATTCTTCCTAGAAACCACGTACAGAAAAGCGAACCGTCAAAGGGAGAACTTACTGAAATGTTGACTTTACATTCCCATATTCCGGTACTTGCTATTGATTAGACCATATAAACAAAAGAAATCATAGCAGTATTGTTCGTGGCTTTGTCCATTGTCATTCTTCCCTGATATGTGGACTATTTTTAGCTGTCAGGGGAGCTGTGGTGGCGGTCATTAAGAAGGGAATGCGGCTTGGGGCGTCCGTAATAGGGCCTTTTAATATGAATAAAAAAATGGAAGTATGGAAACACTATCTCGAACACCAAAGAATACCAACCTTGAAAAGTATGGGCTGAAAAATGTAAAGGCCAATTGGAACCTCGACGGGGAGACCCTTCAAAAATTGACCCTTGAAAAAGGTATGGGGACCGAGACCGCTAATGGTACGCTTTGTGTCAATACAGGAAAGTTTACGGGGCGTTCGCCAAAAGACCGTTTTATCGTAAAGGACAATTATACCGAAGATAAAGTATGGTGGGGCCGGATAAACAAACCGATAGCCCCGGAAAACTTCAAAAAGCTTTACGACGAGGTAGTAGCGTATTTGTCGAATAAGGAAGTGTACGTGCGCGATGCCTACGTAGGTGCGGCACCAGCGTATAGAATGAACGTACGTACGATTACGGAATACCCTTGGTCGAATTACTTTGTAAAGAACATGTTCATTCAGTTGGCCGATGATGAAATTAAAAACTTTGAGGAAGAATGGCTGGTCATATGTGCGTCCGGTTACGAAGCCAAAGACCCGGCCAATAGCGGTCTAAGGGCGGGAAATTTTTCCGTCCTAGATTTTACGAACAAAACGGTCTTGATTGCGGGTTCTGCCTATACCGGTGAAATTAAAAAAGGAATTTTCTCGGCCCTCAACCTCATTCTGCCTACCGAGAAGAACGTTTTGCCCATGCATTGTTCCGCCAATTATGGGGAGAACGGTGATACGGCCATATTCTTTGGTCTTTCGGGGACGGGTAAAACAACCTTGTCCGCCGATCCAAAGCGTAAACTTATAGGCGATGACGAGCACGGTTGGACTGCCGATAACATCGTTTTTAACTTTGAAGGAGGTTGTTATGCCAAGGTTATCGACCTGACCGAAGAAAAAGAGCCTGATATTTTCCGTGCCATACGACCTGGGGCGCTCTTGGAAAATGTAGTATTTAAGGAAGGGACCAAAGAGGTCGATTATTCCGATAGTTCCATTACGCAAAATACAAGGGTAAGTTATCCGATCCATCATATCGACAACATACAGGTGCCTTCTTACGGAGGCAATCCAAAGAACATTTTCTTTTTGACCTGTGATGCCTTTGGCGTCTTACCACCGGTATCGAAGCTTACACCGGGGCAGGCCGCTTATCATTTTATTTCGGGCTACACGGCGAAGGTTGCGGGTACGGAGGCAGGTATCAACGAACCTGTACCTTCTTTTTCGGCCTGTTTCGGGGAGCCTTTTATGCCCTTGCATCCGACGGTCTATGCCGAAATGCTCAGTAAAAAGATGACCGAGGCCCATGTGAACGTCTGGCTCTTGAACACGGGCTGGAGCGGTGGTCCTTATGGGGTGGGCTCTAGAATTAAATTGAAATACACACGGGCTATGATTTCCTCTATTTTAGAAGGGGAGTTGGAAAGGGTAGATTATGAACAGCATCCTATTTTTGGTTTGCACATGCCTAAATACTGCCATAATGTGCCTACTGAATTGTTGGACCCTATGAATACTTGGCTTCAGAAAGGAGCTTATATCAGCAAGGCGATACAATTGGCCCATTCCTTTCATCTAAATTTCGACAAGTTTATTAACCAAGCTTCGGATGAGGTCATACATGGTGGACCGTTAATTGATGCCCACCAGGTCATAGACCATCATATTTAATTGGCCCCTCGTTGTTTGAAGGCTAGGGATGATATGGCGTAGCCCTTACGAAGAAGCGCGACGAAAAAGCGTGTGATTACAGGAAACCCGAATGGGAGAAAAAGGGAAGCTAATGGCTTCCCTTTTTCTTTGGGACAAAGCGGCTCCATTCAAATTTTACAAGTAGAATGGGGCGGTTAAGCCGTAATAATAGAAGTAGTATTTTTCCTTTGAAAAAATGTAGTATTTTTATGTGAATGTATTGACTGACAATCAAGATGATGTGATTTGTAAGTTGAGTAGGGTAGAATAGCCTAGTTAATGTGCCGTTGCTTGTGGATGTAAGGTTTATTTTTAGCTTTTGAAGTGTAAATGGCTTATTAATAACCTGTAATGAAAAAGATTTGTTCTGCCTTGTTCAGTTGCCAATTACGAAGTATCGATAGCTGTTATTCCGAACGAGGGAAGAATGATGTGGTTTGGGAAATACCGGCTCATATGGGTAGCGTGTTTCTTGATGTTTCCCTTTAAAAGATACCGATTAACTAATAATTTGGTTGATTGTCTTTGCAGGGCTTATATTGAAGAAATGTTAATTATTTCATTCTTATATTTGGCGTCCGTTGGTCACTACATAAGTGATAGCCATTAATTTTTATGTTATAGCCAACTAAATTTCCCCCATGAATTCGAAAAATAGGTATGTACTTATTAATTTATTAGCGTTTGAATTTATTCTGCTAAATGTGGTGCTAGTGGTGTGCCTTATGTTTAGGCTTCCCGATTTTTCATTTAGCGATACGGCCATACTTTTGAATATGGTAAGGTTGATAGGGATTTACAACCTAACTTGGTTGGTGATAATTCTCTACATCAGGAACAACGAATTTTATTTTAATCCTGATTATGGATATTTTAAGAGCATTGTTACGTCGCTCTTTTTCTTCGTAGGATTTGTGATGAGTGTGGTTATTTTGTTGAAGATCAGATATTTTCCAAGGTCTACTTTTATTATTCCCATATTTATCTTTTCATATCTCAATCTGATCAGTCATAAATACTTATTACACTACTTAAAGAAAAGGGCTTCTCACCTTTTTTCCGACACTTTACTGATTGGTTCTGGCTATGATAGTGAGAACCTGAAGGGTTTTACAAATGCTATGACCCAATATGGTTATAATGTAATCGGCTATCTTGAAGATAAAAAAGAGTTGGTAAAGAACGAGCTCGATATGAGTGTTTTTGGGGCTGTTGACGACCTTCCTAAGGTTTTAAAAGATAGAAAGATAGACGAGATATTTATTGCCATGTCAGGGGTCGAGCATGAAAAGATCCTGGCAACCATAAAAATTGCGGATAGTTTTGGAGTACGGGTGAAATTAATTCCAGCCAATCCCTTGTTGATGTCGAAAAACTACAAAGCCGTTGCTATGGGAGATTTGGCCGTTTTTAAATTAAGGGAGTCTCCTCTCGATCATTTTAGTACGGCCATATTGAAGCGTTTGTTCGACTTCTGTTTTGCTTTGGTAACACTCATCTTGTTATCTCCTGTTTTTCTAATAATTGCTATTTTAATACGGCTAGACTCTAAGGGGCCGATTTTTTATACCCCTTACCGCAAAGGCGAGGCTGCGGATACTTTTAAGTGTTATAAGTTTAGAACCATGTCGGTAACCGAAGATCCTTTGCACAACGCCAAGTCTACAGTGGTTAATGACCCCCGTATAACTCGAATCGGCAAATATTTGAGAAAGGCGGACCTTGATGAGTTGCCCCAGTTTTATAACGTGCTCAAGGGAGAGATGAGTGTTATCGGTCCTAGACCACATCGAGTGAATCTTCAAGACGATTTTAGAAAGAGTGTTAATGATTATATGGTGAGAGGCTATGTGAAGCCGGGTATTACCGGATGGGCACAGGTAAACGGATGGAGAGGTCCAACCATAACCGACGAACAAAAAAGCCAACGTGTAAAGCACGATCTGTGGTATATTGAAAATTGGAGTCCGTGGTTAGACGCAAAAATTATTTTTTTAACCATTTTCGGAAGCCATCATAAAAAAGCGTTTTAGGAATAAACTACCTCTTAATAGATCAAGAACCTTGTTGTAAACGTATGTTCTATACCATCTGAAATGCAATAAAACAAAGACCAAGTAAAATTCAAGAGATGACAATCAAACCAAGCATTAGAAAATCAGCGTTCACTTTTTTTAAATGTTGGCCTTCCGCATTATGGGTACAGCGTATTATGGTAGTATTGGTTACTTTATCGTTGACTTCCTGTTATACCTCAAAAGGGGTTAATTATTTGCAAAGTTCTGATGAGGAAATGACCATTCGTTTGCGTCCCACCGAATACGGGGTACAGCCAAATGATGTGTTAAGTGTAAAGGTGCAGAGCAGAGATCCCGATCAGGTGATGTATTTTAATAATTCAATGGTGGAGAACAAGAATTTACAGGCAAATCCTGCGTCTTTGTTCTTGAACGGCTATACGGTAGATAAAGAGGGTACTATAACCTTGGCCGTGGTAGGCAAGGTAAAAGTGCAAGATCTGACCGTGGAAGAAATCAGGGATATGGTTCAGAGTGAAATTGACAAATACTTGTTGAACGCGGTGGTCTCCGTAAAGCTTACCAGTTTCAAGATTTCTGTTTTAGGAGATGTTAAAAATCCGGGCACGACCTACATTTATAATACACAGGCAACAATTTTTGAAGCCCTGAGTGCTGCAGGAGACCTTAATATTTCCGGAAAAAGAAAGAATGTAAAATTAATTCGCCAACAAGGGGATAAGTCAATTGTTGTAAACCTAGACCTGACTAGCCCTAGTATCATAAGGTCGCCCTACTATTTCATGCATCCGAACGACGTGTTGTATATAGAGACTTCAAAAGAAAATCTCTTCCAAAGGAATCTTGGAGTCTTCAGTCTGGTCTTATCTGCTATATCGACAACTATTTTGGTGTTGAGTTTCAATTCGAACTAACTGCAATGTCGTTTTAAATATAGGGTATAGGGTGAGAATTACATCCCAAACCGGGTGCGGACAAAGTTGTACGGTATTGGGGAAAACAATAATGATAATATAATGAAAGAGAAAAAGAATAATCAAGTTAACCCTCAGCAAGAGATTAACCTAAAATTATTTTTTCGGAAGATATATAAGAACAAAATGTTCTTTATGTCCAGTATTGGTTTCTTCCTGCTTTTGGCATTGGTTTATATAGCTGCAGCAACGCCTATATATGAAGTGTCGTCCTCGGTACTGATCGATTCTAAAGGCCGAAACCGCGTTTTAGGTGACAGTAAGTATGTTGATGGGGGTGTAAGCCTCATCGAGATGGAAAAGAACCTATATAATGAAATAGGTATTTTAAAGTCGTTCAGTCTTATCAGGCAGACCATAGAAGACCTTAATTTTGACGTGTCTTACCACACCGAAAGTCTGTTTTCTTCACAAGAGAGGTATGGCTATTTTCCGTTTGAAGTCACTTTAAACCGGTCTAAGCCTCAACTCTATGGGATTCCTTTTGAAGTGGAGTTACTTGGGGGCGATAATTATAGGTTGACTATTGAGGCCGATGATGAATTTGCGGTTTCCAATCCACAGAACGGTTCGGTTCGCGAGGTTGAACGAAGCTTTGATTTTTCGCAAGAGTATAAGTTCGGGGACATGGTCGAACACGAGTATTTTACGTTCACCCTTAATCGTCCCGAGTATAGTGTCAATATAGAGGACTTTGATGGGGATGACTTTACTTTTGTCATCGGCAATATTGAAAATGTAGCCAAGGACTATATGGGTAAGCTTGAGGCTGATAATATTGATATACAGGCTAGTATATTTAAAATTGTGTCTTCAGGGCCTATCGTTAGCAAAGAAGTTGACTTTCTTAAGAAGCTGACCGAAAACTATGTGCAAAACGAACTTTCTTCAAGAAATGAAATCGCTGCCGGAAAAGAAGCCTTTATTAGAAACCAATTAATGATCATATCAGATTCGTTAACTCGGTTTGAAGTAGAGTTGGAAGCGTTTAAAATTGATAAAAAGGCGGTTGACCTTGGGGCTACGGCTTCCAACGCGCTTGATCAGACGAACAATCTACAAGTTGAGGCGGCCAAGATCAAAATGAACATCAACTATTATAATTCTATCATGCGTAGTGTAAGAAATAATAGGAATAATGATGATTTTATAATGCCATCGGGTATAGGTATAGAAGACCCGCTTATCAACCAAAACATTCTTGAGCTAAAAGAACTTTACGCCGAACGATCAAGAAAGAAGTTTTATGTGACCAGTAACAATGAGGAAATGACCATTTTAAATGGGCAGATACAAGAGGCGACCGAATTGTTGTTGAACAACTTAAGAAGTGCCGTAAGGTCATCACAAGCGGCATTGGGGGGGATTACGTCACAGCTCTCGAGCATTGATGAGGAAATCAGTTCTTTGCCTACCCGGGAAATACAACTGCTCAATATTCAACGACAGAACACCCTTTATGAAAATTTGTATAAATACCTAAGCCAAGAGTTGGCAAAAACAGGTATAGCAAGGGCGGAAAGCACTTCGGATACACGGGTGTTAGATGAAGCTAGAATGGTCGGGAACGGCCCCGTGGCGCCACAAAAATCACTTTTGCTGGCCTTGGCCGTGGTTCTTGGTATGCTCATACCTCTTGGATGGATGATATTCTTTTCACCTGACGATACCATAGAGAACGTTCATCAGGTAATGGCCAATAGCGATATGCCTATTATTGCCAGCATTGTTCACTACGACAATAGTTCGACCGATAAATCCCGCGGCATTCCTTTTTTGGGTGTTGAGGTTGAAAAGTGGATCAGAAAATTTAAAGGAACGAGTAGGCTTTTCGATTTTGTAAATGAAAATCTCAAACCTACCGATGCCGATTCCGAGGTGGCATTATGGAAACTAAAAGAATCGTTTAGGGACTTAAGTACCAACCTTAAGCTCGTTAACTCGGAAGATAAAGGTGTCATTGGCATTACTTCGATTTTGCCAGAAGAAGGAAAGACCTACAGTGCCATTAACTTGGGTATAACCTTTGCGGAAGCAGGAAAGAAGACTATTATAATCGATGCCGATCTGCGGAATCCTAGTTTGGTCGACCATGTAGGTAAGGTGAAAGGGAGGGGACTTTCAAATTATCTTAAAGGAGAGGTGAAATCAGTTCAAGATGTAATTTACACCCACGACAAACTCGATAACCTCAAATTTATACCAACATCGATTGTAGACGGTAATGTTCATGAGTTGTTGTCGTGCGATAAAATGAAAACTATTGTAGCGCAACTCAGGGAAGAATACGATTATGTGATTTTAGATACTCCCGCAGTAGGTTTGGTGTCCGACTTTTTGTTGCTTTTAGATGTTATGGATATCAATCTTTTTGTGGTACGAAGGAATATCTCTAAAGTGGAGTTTTTAGAAGATCTAGATAATTTGATTCCTCGGGATAAAAAGAAAAAGAGCTATATCATTTTTAACGATGCCCTTAAAGAAGATCATAAATATGGCTACGAGGCAAAATATGGTTTGAACAAGGAAAAACAATTGATAGATAAGTCTTTTTCGGTATAGGGTTGAATTCCTTTATAAGCACTTTGCTCACTTTTGAACCGAATATATAGGAATGGGTAATTACGAACAACATTTTAATTGGACCGGTGTTCAGATTCACCACTTTTACATCTACTTTGTAATTGCAGGAATCATAGCTTCTTATTTGACTTATAAAAGCGAGTCAAAATACAAATTGGAAGGCTTGTTGTTGTCGTTTTATTTTTTGACCGGAAACATAAATGACCTGTTAACCATAAAGATTCCCGGCTTCAGTTTTTTTGAGATACAGCCTCTTCGGCTTATATACCTTCTTTTGCTCTTTTTTATTGTGAGAAAGACATGGTTGTCAAAAGAAAAGTTGGCATCTCCAGCCACCCGAAAAACACCTTTGTTTATTATTCCTCTAGTGTTATACATCATATTGCTGTCCATTTCCATTGGCGTCAATATTGAAGATGTAGGTATGGGCGACGCTTTAAAAACGGTTCTCGAGTCATTTGCTTTTGTGATTATCCTTTTTGGTTTAAAACTTATGGCCGATCAACCGACCTATGATTTGATCGGAAAATCGATTATTATAGGGGCTATTTTTAATAGTATTGTGGCGATTATTCAATTTGCCTATAATCCTTATTTTCTTAGAATCGGTGATGAAAGACTGGCTTTTGGTGATGTTCTAAGGTCAAATGGCCTCTTTACTGCAGAATATTATAATTCGTATTTCCTGATTATTGCGATTGTCTGGGTGCTTACTACCATCAAAAAAAATATATGGAAAACCGGTTTGGTCATTTTATTTTCTATAGGCGTGGTAACCTCGTTTATGAGAATGAGTTGGATTATACTAGCCTTGGTATTGGTGACCTATTTAATTTTCATTAATAAAGTGGCGTTGGAAAAACTTTTATTTGTAGGTCTGACCGGTTTGGCAATAGTTTTATCTCTTTCAATATTTTATTATCAGGATATTATGAATAGTACCTTGGTGAAAGAACGTTTAACAGATTCGGTAGGGGGAAGAAAGGGCTACTATACGATGGTTTTAAACAATATCGACAAGAAACCTTGGCTAGGCTTCGGAGGGCTCAAAAACGAAGTTTATTACGTTAATTTGTTGAGGATAACCCAAGACCGTGACCGGGCAACCGCCAAAACGGGTAGTTTGCACAGCGGTTATTTCTCGTCTTTGTTTGAATATGGTATTCCGGCAGCTGTTTGTTTTACTTTATTTGTGATTTTGTCCGCGTATTATTATTCTCGTTCGTTTCATACAAACCTATATTTTGTGATACCGTTTTTGGTAAGTATCATATTTATGATTGGAAACCTGACCAATACGTTTCTGTTCTTATCTTATTTGTCCGTCCTTTATGCCGTACATATCGGTATGGGTATGGGAATACACAAAATAGAAGAGAGTCGAGTATTTACCTCAAAAACCAATCGTCTAAAATAGGTTAAGATTCACGTATGAAGTTATTTGAAAAGGTAAAAGCTCTTGTTGGAAAAGAAGGTAAGGGTAGGTCTGCAAAGGCCAAAAAGAATATATTTTTTACTATTTTAATTAAGGGGCTCGGTATCTTGATTGGCTTTCTTTATTTTCCATTGTCTTTAGATTATTTAGGAGCCGTTAAATTTGGTATTTATCTTACCCTTTTGTCGGTTATTGATTGGTTCTTGAATTTTGATATTGGAATTGGCCTCGGTCTCAGAAATAAGTTCGGTGAAGCCGTTGCTAAAAATGATGATGAAAAAGCTGTTGCATATGTAAGTACGGCATACTTTGCGCTAGCCATGATAATTGTATTTGTCGTGGCCGTTTTGTTAATTATTAATTTTGCGTTTCCTTGGACTGATTGGTTAAGCGTAGAAAGTTCTCTTGTTTCCGAAGTAAAATTGCTTGGCGCGGTAATCATCGTAGCTTTCGGTATACGGTTCATCGCAGGAAATGTATATGAAATATTTTATGCCTTACAAAAAATGGCATATGTGGAATATTTCACCTTTCTTACGAAGTTTTCATTTTTGGTACTGATCCTTATATTGCCTTATATCCAATCGGATTCTTTGTTTTTGTTCGGATCAGCAAAAGCCCTTACGTTCGCTTTGGTTCCTTTAGGGGTAGGTATCTTTTATTTTAGACGTAAATTCCTTAAGTATAGGCCTTCCTTCAAACACGCAAAACGCGAATATTTTAAAGATATATTTTCCTTGGGGACCAAGTTTTTTGTTATTAAAATGGCAATGCTTGTCATACATCAAACCAACAACATATTAATTGCCAGTTTTGTCTCTTTGGAAGGCGTTCCTCAGTACGAGGCAGCATTTAAATATCTTTCGGTTTTTACAATGCTCTTTGTTATAATCACAAATCAGCTGTGGCCTTCTAATATAGAGGCATATGCTAAAGGGGATTTTGAATGGATGAGAAAGTCGTTGAAGACGGTGCTGAAGGTTTGGGTAGGTACATTGATCATTGCAATAATTATGGTAATTGTTTCACCGTATGTGTACAAGTTGTGGCTGCAAGATCACTTGGAAGTACCTATTGTTGTTTCAGTGGCAGTGGCTATTTCGGTCAGTCTGACTACATGGGTGAATATATTTAATATTGTTATAAACGGTACGGGTAAGGTAAAACTACAAATGTACGCTTGGGTTTTTGCGGCATGTATTAATATACCTGCATCTATCTTTTTTGTAAAATTATTGGATCTGGGCGTTGTAGGTATTGTATTGGGAACAATAGTTAGTCTAATTCCAGTGGCCATTGTATCGCCCGTTCAGGTTGGTAAAATTTTGTCAAAAAGCGACAAGGGTATATGGGCGAGATAGCAAAAATACCTATTTAAGGTGTGAAGGCTAGTTAGTATTAATTTAATATTTCGTGTTTTGCACAATAAGAAGCTTGGTAGTAAACATATTGTTTTTTTGGGGGAATCTGGTTTTCCCTTAGGATTGGCAACAATTCAAAGGTTGACCCTAATGGCTAGGGCCTTTGTTCATGTTGGGGCTAAGTCTACGGTTATTTGTAGAAAAGGGGTGCATTCTAAAGATGGTAATGCAAACTTTCCTTTACGGGGGGAATTTGAAGGAATAGATTATTTCTATACTTCAGACAGTATTTTTAAACCGAAAGGTTTTCTCAGGAGAAACTTACAGAAGATTGCCGGTATATTGGGAGAGTTTCACACCTTGAAAGCGCTTAAGTCGTCTCAAGGTATAGATATGATTATTGTCTCTGAGATGAAAGTGGTCCACATTTTGCGTTATTGGATGTTTTCTAGGTTGTTGAATGTGCCGATGGCTGTGAACTTGGTGGAAATGGCTTCTTCAATGCAGCATAGAACCTCTATTTTTCGAAGAATCAACGATTTCTTTCTTGATAATTGGGTGATTAAATTGTATCAAGGAGCATTGCCAATCAGTGATAAATTACATGAGTATTATGCCAAAGTTTGTCCTGGAAAGCCAAACATGAAAGTGCCCATTATTTGTGATTTTGACAAGTTTAGTGTAAAAAGGAAGGATAGCGAGCCTTACTTCCTTTATTGTGGTAGTTTCAGGTACAAAGAAGTGCGCGATTTCGTTATTGGCGCTTATGAGCGTATAGCCGATAACGAAGAAACTAAATTGTACATGATTGTAAGCGGAGGTAGTGTAAAAGAAACGGAAGACTTACAGGCAGAAGTCAATAAGCAATATAAGACTGCGCCCATAAAATTATTTTCCAATATACCTTATTCTGAATTGGTGCAGCTGTACGTAAATGCTATAGCCTTATTAATACCCTTAAGGCCAACCGTTCAAGATAGGGCGCGTTTCCCACACAAGATAGGGGAGTATTTGGCCTCAGGAAATCCGGTTATTACAACGGATATAGGGGAGGTAAAAAACTATTTTGAACATGGAAAAACAGCGTTGATAGCTAATAGTTATAATATGGATGCCTTTTCAAAGGAAATGAAATTTATAATTGAGAATCCGATAAAATCAAAGGAAATAGGCTTGCAGGGTCAAGAAATGGGGCGTAGAGAATTTGACTATAGGACCCTTGGTGAAAACATGTGGGAATTTGTTGAAAATATATCAGCCACATAACGTCGGACAAGCTGTTTACATGCGTATCTAATTACGTCAAGATTTAATAAGTTGTACGGGTAATTCTATTTGAAAATCAAGTTGCCCGTTTGTATTCTGAAAAGTTAAGGTACATATGAAAAATATTTGCATTACGATCAACTCACTTAACCGGGGAGGAGCAGAAAAGCAATGTTTATTGTTGGCCAAGGCTTTAAGAAGAAATCATAATGTTACTGTTGTCGTTCTAAGCGATAAGCCAATACATAGGCCACATATTTCTTTTATCGAAAAAGAAGGTATTGAACACGTTTTTTTGCCAGCCAACATTGTTTTGAAAAGTTTGAGTTTCATTCGTTTTTTAAGGTGTAATGAGATAGATATAGTTTTTTCATTTTTACCTACTGATAGTATTTTTTCGGCTATTTTAGGGAAAATTGCCGGGGTTCCGTATGTAATAGGTGGTATCAGAAACAGCTATTTAGCCCGTGCAAAGTTTATAGGTCTAAAATGGGCGAACAATTTTATTCTTGACTATACGATTGCCAATAATTTTGCTGCTTACAGGGCGGCTTTGAAATTCGGTTTTAAGAAAAAGGTTTTTGTTATCTCCAATGGAATAGAATTGAAGCCAGTGCCTAATCGCGAAAAAAAAGAAAGTGTGATTAAGGTTATTAGCGTGGGAAGACTTGTTGAACAAAAAAGATATGATGCTGCTTTAAAATGCATAGCTCGTTTAAAAAAGAACCTTGGTGACACTGATAAGAGGATTAGTTATACCATTGTAGGTCAAGGGCCGGGTGAAGAAATAATACGCACAGAGATAAAAAAACAAAATTTGGAACAAGAAGTCGAACTTATTACCGAGCCTAAGGATATTTTCGAGCTATTGCTTTCTGCCGATATTTATTTATGTACTTCCTCCTTTGAAGGCGTGAGTAATGCGATTATGGAGGCAATGAACTGTTCCTTGCCGATAGTAGCTACCGATGCGGGAGATAATAAAAGGTTGGTGCTTCATGGCAAGAATGGTTTTGTAGCAGAAGTTGATGATGTTGAGAAACTAAGCGATTATCTCAAGGAATTGGTGCTTTCTCCTTCATTGAGAACTAAAATGGGCAAATCGAGTCTTGAACATTTAACTGCTAATTTTAGTTATAAGACCTTTCGCTCGAATTATCTAAAATTGATCGATCATATTGACAATTTGGAAATCGAGGAAGGGTGTATGTTCGTAGGGAATCAAACTGACGCCTGTTCAAAAACGGTCTGATTATATATCTTTTTAGAGATTAAATAAAATGAAAGACAAGAAAAGAATTGCCTTTTTCGGAATAAAATATTTCCCTTCTCGAGGGGGTACTAGCCGGGTAGCTGAAAACATCATATTAAACTTGGTCGACGATTACCACATTACTATCTATTGTTACAAAAATGAGCAGGCTAAGAAACATATAAAAGGGGTTGAAGTGGTTCAATTTCCAGAAATTAAATTTGGCAATTTTGGTGTTTTCTTATATTATTTTCTGTGTTATTTACATATTCGTTTTTTTGGAAAGTATGATATTGTCCATGCGCATAAAATAGATAGTTTCTTTTTCTTGGATGGTTTGTCGAAAAGTGCTAAAGTTATAGCTACGGCGCATGAAGCTCCTTATAAGAGAGATAAATGGGGTAAACTGGCAAAGGTTTTTTTCAAAGTATGTGAACGAAGGTTTTTGAACTTTAAAGGAGTAAAAACCGCTATTTCACGGCCCCTTTGCGATTTTTATAAAGAACAAAACAATGTCGATGTGTTGTTTATTCCGAATGGGATTAATCTTGCCGAAGGAAAACAACATGCGGGAGATGTTGAGTTTTGGCCTGTTGGCCTGCCTCAAGACACTCCTTATGTGTTATTTGCTGCGAGAAGGATTATGGGGACGAAAGGGTTGCACACTATGCTTGAGGCATATAAGAAAATGGATTATAAGGGGCATATCTTTATCGCAGGAGAATTGGATAATTATCCCGCATATATAGAACGAATAAAAAAACTAGCTACTGGCCTAAAGGTGCATTTTTTGGGTTTTGTGAGCCCTTTGTCTCCCTTGTTGGCTTTGGTAGAACGAAGTGAGTATTTTGTTTTTCCTTCGGAAACGGAAGGTATGTCTATTATGCTTCTTGAAGTGGCCACTACGGGTAAGCCTATTTTAGCCAGCGATATACCTGAAAATACACAGGTCTTTAGTCAAGAGGAAGTCCTTTTTTTTAAGAATAAAAATGTAGGTGACTTGGCCGATAAGATTAAATGGATAGAAAACAACAGGGCTTCTTTTGATAAGCGGGGACTTAATGCTCAAAAAAAAGTAACCTCTAGTTATACTTGGGATAAGATTGTGCTTGAATATAAGCACCTGTACCAAAATATGTGATTTTCTTTTTAATTATACAGAAGTAAAATGTCAAAGAATTGGGCTTATGTATTCGTTGTAACTGTGTTTGTGTCGTTTTCGCTTCAATATGCGATACGAAAAAAAGGAGTGAGGCAATCATCGGAGCTTAGAGGGGAATTGACCTATTCTGGCAGCGATGATTATACGGGTATGGTAAAGGAAAGTGATGTAAAGGGACCCATTAGTATCGATTCAACAGAAAAAACGAGATGCGTAACCCAAGGGGGGCGTGCTGATGAAAGTGGTTGTAAAATTTGGTGTTGGGCGGATATGTCGTGTTCGCTCAGTAGTGTGGGAAGTAAAAAGATATTTCTTGGTGAACATCACTTGAAAATCGATACAGAGTGTAATGCGGATCAGGTCAGTATTCATGAGGGGCGTCTTAGGTTCCATATAGATCCCCAAGAGCCTATTTCTAACGATTATTGTGAAAGGCCTTATAACATGAGGGCTGAAATAAGGACTGCTCCTTGGTTGGTCAACCATCCCATCGGTACGGAAGAATGGTTTGGATGGGATTATTCCTTTGATGAAGATTATATTATTGATAAAAAAAATCCTTGGCTTTTTTTTCAGGTACATGAAGGAACATGGGGGAAGCCTCCTCTTATTGCTTTATGGAGTATGAACCAAGGTGGCCCGGGTAGTTCAAAAGGGGGCGAGATTCATGTGGTAAATAATGCCTATGCCTCAAAAAGTTTTTATTATCCTACTGGCTTTATACCGAAAGCTGGAGATACACTTAGGATTGTGGTTCATGTAATATGGGGAGACCATACGGGAGGGCTGTTGCAAGTCTGGATAAATGGAATAATGGTCCTCAACAAAAAACAAAGAACCGTAAGGGCAGGCAACCCTGTAGGGGGAAATGCAAAATGGGGTATTTATAAATGGAACTGGACCCATACCGATAAAATTGAAGAGTCGAAAGTGCAAGGAGTGACTTCTTTGAGTACCTCTATGGGGGTTCTTCGTATAATTACCAGGAAACCCCTAGACAAAGATTACCTCAAGCCGTCTTATAATGAGGTAATGCCAGACTGACTATCACGACTTTCTTTTGGTCGAATTTTGGTTTAGAGGGGTATTTCGTTTTTTTTTAATATAGAATTAGACTTCTTTGAAATCGTTCCGACCGTTGGTTGTTTCGGTTTTATAGTTGCTAATCTAGTTGCCATGTAATCTACACCTCCTTTAATTTTATATGTAGGAAAAAAGATAATAAACCACACACGACTTCGTTTAAATAGTACCAAATTAAGGGTTGGCCAAGAAGATTAAATGGTTTTCTGGTTGATTTTCACACATAAACTTAACCTAGTTCGATAGCTATTTAGTTGTAGCGGTCGAATATCAATTTAGATAAAGTCTTTCGCACTTTGTCGGCATATTTCTATGGTGGTACGTTTCGGGAAATTGGGGCTGTTGATCCTGTGTATGGTACAGTTTGTATCCTGTTCTAAAGATGGTTCTTTGCTGCAAAATAAAGAGCAGGCAACTCCAGATACACAAACCATATCTGTTCCAAAAAACACACCCTGTTTTACCCAAGGTGGGTTTGCAGATGATAAAGGACTAAAATCGTGGTGTTGGCAAGATGTAAACATACCTAGTTATACGGGTAAAAAAGGGGTCGCTCTTAGTAATGGGTATCTTCATGTGGATTCGGAATGTTATGAAAAACAGGTTGCAATTGAAAATGACCGGATAAAGTTCTCTGTTAATCCAATATACCCTGCTGTAAACAATTGGTGTTCAAGAGATTATAATATGAGAGCCGAGATTCGTACTGCTCCGTGGGATGTTCGCCATGAACTTGGTACGGAAGAGTGGTTCGGTTGGAGTTACACATTTGGCGATAACTATATCATTGACCAGAATAACCAATGGAAATTTTTTCAAGTACATAATGGTGTTGTAGGGCAATCTCCGCAAATAGGCCTTGAGATTGTTAATGCTACCCAATTTAAAGGGCATCAAGCGGGGGAAATTTATGTTACTGTTGCTGACGAATCGGCGAATTACAATCCTACCGGTGTTTTGCCAAAAGCAGGAGAAACTATAAATATAGTGGTTCATGTGGTTTATGGCGACGCGAAAATTGGGCTGCTCCAGGTCTGGATTAACGACGAGCCTGTCTTTAATAAGCAAGTATCTACAATTGTAAATTCGCATCCTTGGGGCGGCAATGCAAAATGGGGTATTTATAAGTGGCCCTGGGCAAACTCGGAAGGGGTCGATAAATCTATACAACAAGGAATCGATCGTTTGGATACTTACATGGGGGCATTGCGAATTGTAACTAGGAAACCGGGCGATTCAGATTATTTGGAGGATGCATATTCTTTGGTAGACCCGAACTATCGTTGAATGAAAAGTTTTTTGAAATACCTTGAATTGGCCCGAATATTTTGGAAATATGACGAGTCGATAAAAAAGGTTTTATTATTAAAATATAGGTATCCACATAAAAAAGCTTAGAAATTAGCCTTAGTTTTGACGCTTGAAATATGTTCTCCCATTTGTAGTTTTAAAACAGAATATAATTTGTTTTGAAATGGAGTTTGGCGAAGTCCTAACAATTAAGAAGTGTTATTTAATTCGATAGAATTTCTCATTTTTTTACCAATAGTATTTTTACTTTATTGGTTCGTTTTCAGTAATAAACTAAGGTATCAGAACTTGTTGGTTCTTGTCAGTTCATATGTGTTCTATGGCTGGTGGGATTATCGTTTTCTATTTCTCATATTTCTATCTACAGTTATAGATTATTACGTAGGGTTGGAAGTTGAAAAGCAGACAGTTCCTAAAATGAAAAAAATATTCCTTTGGATGAGTGTCTTATTCAATTTAGGGGTTTTGGGAGTGTTTAAATATTATAACTTTTTTGTTGATTCTTGGGTCGAACTCATTCGAGGTTTCGGATATCAACTAGAGAATAAATGGACGCTGAATATTATTTTGCCTGTAGGGATATCTTTTTATACTTTTCAAACAATGTCTTACACTATTGATGTGTATAGGGGTAACCTAAAGCCCACCAAAGACTTTGTTTCCTTTGCGTCTTTTGTTTCTTTTTTCCCTCAATTGGTTGCTGGTCCTATAGAAAGGGCCACTAATTTGCTTCCTCAAATTCTAAAGAAAAGGGTTTTTGATTATCGTATTGCGGAACAAGGCCTTCGTTTAATACTCTGGGGGATGTTCAAAAAGGTTGTTATTGCCGATTCTCTTGCTCCGATAGTCGATAACATTTTTACGGGGTACTCCTCTTTTGATGGAGGCACACTTTTTCTTGGAGCGGTATACTTTGCTTTTCAAATATATTGTGATTTTAGCGGTTATTCCGATATGGCCATTGGGACATCTAAACTTTTCGGATTTGAACTCATGTCAAATTTTAAATTCCCTTACTTCTCTCGTAATATCGGGGAGTTTTGGAGAAGATGGCATATTTCCTTGTCTACTTGGTTTAGAGATTATCTATATATTCCATTAGGGGGCTCTAGGGCAGGGAAGTGGCAGTCTCTTAGGAATGTTTTTGTGATATTTTTGGTCAGTGGCTTTTGGCATGGAGCAAATTGGACGTTTGTGATATGGGGATTGATTCACGCTATATTATATATACCCTCGTTTGTTCTGAAAACTAATAGGAAGTACCTAAGTGAGGTAGTGGCAGAGAACAGGATTTTGCCATCTTTGAGGGAAATTTGGCAGATGGGTATAAACTTTTTTTTCGTGGTTATTGCCTGGGTTTTTTTTAGAAGTGAAAACGCTTTACAAGCGTTTGATTATATTGGAAGGATTTTTACGAATTTTTCGTTTCACGTATCCTATAAATATTATTTTGTCCAATACATACTACCCTTGATCCTGTTAGAATGGGTTTTTCGAAGAGATGAACGTTTAGAACATGTGAGCAAATCATTTTGGTTCGTTTTGACTATTGTTTTATTAGTTTTTATAACGGCCAAGTTTGGAGGGGAAAAATCATTTATATATTTTCAGTTTTGAAAAGATTTTTTAAACATATTTTCATTTTTTTTCTCATACCAATGGGGCTGGTAATCGTTTTTTTTAATACAAAATATGCTTTGTATTTAAATGAATCGAAAGAGGTATATGATCTTGTTGAAGAAACCGAAAAAAATAATGTCGATAGTTTTACTATCCTTTTGGGTGATTCTGTTTGTCGCCAATTTTTTGGCAATCTGAAAGGAGATGATGTATATTGTTTGTGTGAAAATCAGAGTTATGAGATACCAGGGAACTATCTGCTTCTACTGAATTTACTAAAAGATAAGTCTAAATTTCAAAATCTGGTATTGGTTATCAATCCTCGTACTTTAATTTCTTCACTAAATCAACCATATACATATAATTACTTTGTTAAGCCTTTTCGTCCACTTCTCAAAAACTTAGATAGAGAAGAAAAAAAGTATATTGAGCATATGTTTCCTGATCGGGACCTGTTAAAGTATAAGTTTTCCAGTTTTGAATTACAAAACGCATTCGATATTTTGAATGATACTTTAGCGGCCCCCTATTACATATCGAAGGTCAACCTTAAGTACTTAGCTAAAATAGATTCGGTTTGTAGAAGAAATAACATTGACTTTAAGATAGTTTCTCCACCGCTTCCTGTTTCAAATAAAGATTATGTTGAAAAAATAGAGGTAAATAGGGGGGGTGAGTTGTTAAGCGAGTATTTTAGTTCTATTACATATTACCCTAATGAGTATAGTAAGGACGGCTTACATCATAAAGACCCGGAACTGTATTCTAAAAATTGGCCTGAACAATTAAAGGAAGTTCTGAACACTAGTGAATGAAGTTGTTGGTTTTGCCTTTTAATCGGTTATTTTGAACCTTTTGTCGACCAAACCATGTGTTTTTATCGTATATAGCGGCGAACTTATGGATTAAAATACAACTACCCCAGAACTACTTATGAACACTATCCCCAAACGAACGTTCGTCTTTGTTTTCTTTTTTTTAGGCGTAACTTTTTTATTGAATCTTGCTTGTAGTAAAGACGTAGACCACTTAAAAGATGCTGTTTTTAGCAAGCCCATAATTCCTATTGATGACGACAGTGTAATAGATAGTGAGGAGTCTGAAATTGAAGAAAACCTGGGAGAAGGTCAGCAAGAGGATCAATTAACAGAGGAAGAGACTGAGATTCGAATGGTGGTTTTTCACCCTATCAATGATGCTTATCTTCAAAACGGAATTGGTTATAATGAACCATTGATGAGGCTTGAGGAAAATCGGAGAACAAGTTATCTTATGTTTGATTTAAGTCCGATAGATTCTATTAAGGGCAAAATTACTGCAGCAAATTTGGTTTTTGTGGTAAATTCCGATGATGGGAATGGGGAAATAGATGTTTATAAGGGAAGCTCAAATGATTGGACCGAGACTGATCTTACCAAAGAATCTGCTCCTGAGATAGAACATATTTTAGGTGTGGTCGAGCAAGAATTTAGAGTTAATTCAGAGGTGCGTATCGATTTAAATGAAAGCTATCTGTCTGCAGGGTATACAAGCCTTGTGTTAGATCATAAAGATGGGGACGATTTGGCCTTTGCCTCAAAGGAAAGCGCTATAGGAGGGAGTAAGTTGATCGTGTCTTACGAGGTACCCGTCGGAACTAAAATTTTGGAATTGGAAAACCTAGGCGCCAATGAAGAAAACGAATGGGATTCAAATGACGAACCAGGGAAAGATACCGCTGAAGGTCAAGATCAGGATCCAGAGGGTAACGATACCGAACAAGAAGGAGAGGAAGAGCCTGTTGATGATCCCGTTGAGGAAGAGGCTCCTGTAGGGGAGGAGCCTATTGAAACTCCCATTGAGGAAGAGACTCCTGTAGAAGAGGAAGAACCGATTGATGATCCCGTTGAGGAAGAAACTCCCGCAGAAGAAGAACCGGTGGAGGAAAATCCCGAGGTTCCCGAACCTCCTACAAGTCCGGCGAACGAAGCTCCTGTCGCCGTTGTCGGTGCCACTCCCAAGGAAGGGAGCTTGCCGTTGAAGGTCAGTTTTAATGGGGGCGATTCATCGGATGATAAAGCCGTAGTTTCGTACCTATGGGACTTTAAGGACGGGGAAACGGCTAGCTCTAAAAACCCCGAGCACACTTTTACAGAGGCCGGCACTTATGACGTTGTATTGAAAGTAAAGGATGAAGAAGGATTATCCTCTTCGGGTAAACTTACTATTAAGGTTCTAGCTGCTAAAAATGAAGCGCCTACCGCAAAAATCAGTGCTAATACAAAGTCGGGAGAAGCTCCTTTAGAGGTTCGCTTTACAGGAAGTGGGTCAAGTGATGACCAAGGAATCAAAACGTACGCTTGGAACTTTAAGGATGGAAAAGCGGCAAGTACCGCAAATCCAGTCCATACTTTTGCCAAGGCCGGAACTTTTGTAGTCGAACTTGCGGTAAGCGACGAAGAAGGGCTTACCGACAAAGAGACTGTTACGATAACAGTAGAAGAGCCTAAGAACGATCCCCCGGTATCAAAACCCTCTGCCAGTTCCCAATCGGGTGAAGCTCCGGTCGAAATTCATTTTACGGGCAGCAATTCAACGGATGATAATGAAATTACCGGTTATAAGTGGGACTTTGGTGATGGGGCGATTTCCACTGAAGCGAACCCTAAGCATACCTTTGATACTCCGGGAACATATTCAGTTAAATTGGAGGTGGTCGATAAAGGCGGACTAAAGGACGTGGAGCATATAAGTATTACGGTAAGTGCCCCGGAAAATGAGGCTCCGACTGCGGTAGCTTCGGCAAGTGTCCTCTCAGGTGAAGCCCCACTAAAAGTTGATTTTACCGGAGGAAATTCGAGCGATGACAAGGGGGTCGTGGGTTATTCTTGGGACTTCAGTGACGGTACCTCATCAAGCACCAACCCTTCCCATACCTTTAACAATCCGGGGACGTATATGGTAAAGCTTACGGTACGTGATGAAGAGGGGCTTGTCAATACCGATAATCTTACAATTGCGGTAGCACAGATGCCGATTGGTAATATAGATTGTAGTGTGAGAGGTGGTTTTGCCAACGATTCGGGTGAAAAAATTTGGTGCTGGTCAAATATTGATATCCCAAGCTATTCAGGAAGTAAGGGGGCGGCCTTTAGCAATGGGGAATTGCATATTGATTCTGAGTGCTACGAACGACAAGTAACCAAAAGCGGCAATAGGATAAAATTTAAAGTCGATCCGACGGTACCCGATACGGAAGATTGGTGTTCAAGAGATTTTAATTTGCGGGCCGAAATTCGAACGGGGCCTTGGGACGTGCGCCACGAAAGTGGTACTGAAGAATGGTTTGGTTGGAGCTATACTTTCGGAGACAATTATATCATAGATGAGAACTCGCAATGGAAATTCTTTCAAGTTCATAACGGTATTGTTGGAAAAGCTCCTCAGATTGGATTGGAAATTATTCATGGAGGGCAATTTATAGGTCATGAAGCAGGTGAAATCTATGTTACCAACGCGGCAGGTGGCGAAAAGTTCAATCCAACGGGAATTGTCCCAAGAGCTGGGCAAACTATAGATGTGGTCGTTCATGCCATTTGGGGGAATTCGTCCAATGGCCTCTTACAAGTTTGGATAGATGGCAAGAAAGTGTATGATAGGCAGGTGTCGACCATGTTGTCCGGTTATCCATGGGGAGGAAATGCTAAATGGGGAATTTACAAATGGCCTTGGGCCAATAGTGAAAATGTAGAGGCTTCGAAGAACCAAGGTATAGGCTATTTGGAAACCTACATGAGCGATTTGAGGATAATAACAAGAAAACCTGGGGATCTAAATTACGGTGCCGATTCTTATTCTCGGGTAGCGCCAAATTAGGGTCGTATGCTGCCCGTTTATATTGTGTGGTAAATTTCTATAAAAAACTGTAGCGATTGATTTGTAGTGTGTTATTTTCACGTTGGCAAAGGAATTATGTTTAAACTTTAGTTTGAAAAAATGACATGCGGATAGATTTTGTAATTAGCAACTTAGGGAGTGATGGGGCACAAAGGGTTGTAGCTACATTGGCAAATTATTTTTCTGAAAAAGGGCATAAAATTCGAATAATTACCTTCAGGGAAGGGGATAGATATCAATTGAATCCCTCTGTGGAACGGGTAAGATTGCACGATGCTCTTATGATTTTTGACTCTAATTTGGTTCGTGCAGTATGGCATTTAAGCAATTTCTACAGAAAAAAGTCTAATAGACCTGATATTATTAGCTCGCATATTCACACTATGGGTTTGGTCACTATACCCATTTCTCGGTTATATGGAATCAAATTAGTGGTTTCGGAACACAATAATTACCAAGCTACTAAAGTCTCTTTGAAAAAAAGGATTCTCTGGGATTTCTTATATAGGTTTTCTGATACCGTTACGATTCTTACCTCTTTTGATAAAGCGTTTTTCGAAAAGAGAAACAAAAATGTGATTGTCATGCCCAACCCTTTATCGTTCGAGCCGAATTTAGGATTAGAGGACAGGGGCGATAAGACCATAGTTGTAGCTGGTAATCTTGACCGATTTCACCATAAGGGTTTTGACAATTTGATGCATATAGTGGCCGGTGTTGTAAAGGAACATGGGGATTGGCAATTTAAAATTGTTGGGGACGGAGCAAAAGGCTTGCCTATTCTTCGGGCTAAAGCAGAAGAATTAGGGGTTGCGGAAGCGATTGAATTTGCAGGGTACAGATCTGATATAAAAGAGATTTTGCAGACATCCGAAATCTTTATGTTGTGCTCGAGATATGAAGGGTTACCCATGGTTTTGATGGAAGCCGCTTCCCAAGGGATTGCCTGTATTGCATACGATTGTATTTCCGGTCCTTCGGAGATAATTCAAGACGGAAGATCGGGGATATTGGTCAATAATCAAGATGTAGATGATATGGTTCGGAAAACGAACATTCTAATCGAGAATAGGGCTTTGAGAAAAGAATTGGGCCAAAATGCTATAAAAGATGTAGAGAAATTCTCGATAGATAAAATTGGTCAGAAATGGCAAGATATTTTTAATCGGCTCGTTCCTAGTTCGTTCCAGGATTAATCTCGATTTTTAAAACCCGGGTATAGACATAGCTGAAAAATAAGATGAGCATGGGGGCCATGATTACAAAGTTTCTTGCCCTACCGTCTAAAAGTATGATGCCTCCTGCATAGATAAGACTAAAAACCATTAGCGCTTGAATAGCAAACGGAAAGTTTTTTCGGGCAGCAAAAAATGGGTATAAGCTTAGCATCCAAAGAAATATTAAAAAGATATTCGGAAGCATAAAACCATATGTATTGAGGTTTTGCGACCTATATGAGAAGGGGTAGTGCAAGGTAAAGCGCCCCACATTGGCCACTGTGTTTTTTAAATATTTGAGAGGGTGGGCTTTCATGTTTTCAATTGCGGCGGCTTTAAAGGCGCTATCTCGTTCGATATGGCTCATTGGTTCTATCGACAGGTAAAAGTCCCTGTGGTTCTTTGATAGCTCACTTAAATCGCGATAAACCTTGGACGAAGGTTTGTAGTTGGGGTCTTGTCCGTTGAGCACATCTTCTTCGGAGAACCAGTTTCCCAATTCGTTTTCAAATGGGGTAGATCGATGATATAGAATTTCACCTCCGCCAGTGCCCACATACAGCATCTTTCCTGTTAGGGCATAAGCATAAAACAAGTAAGGGGTTATGAACAAAAAGCCGCCACAAAGGACCAGGATTGATTTTTTGATTTCATGGTTTCGCTTCCATACGGAAAGGATCCCCAAAATAAAAAAGCTTGCTAAAATAACTTGTAGGTATATGATTTTGGTTAAGACCAAAAAACCAAGGTAGACAGAAGCTATGGCTATCTGTTTCCAGTCATATTGCTTTGTAAGGCATACTTTACAATAGTGATAGGCCAGGCCGCAAAAAGTAAAATAAGCTAAGGGTTCCGAATAGAGTAAGGGAACATATCTTATAATGGGGGGATAAAGCCCCAACATATATACAAAGACAAGACTAAAACGGCTTTTTGTAAAAAGATCAATGGTTTTTTTGAAATAAACGAGGGCCAAAAAAAGCAATACCGCATTTGCAAGTTTGGCGGTCATAAAGCCCATATCCAACGCCACGAAGGGGGCAAGTATCATGGGGTAGCCTGGTCCGTTTCTAAAGCTAGGGTTGTCTGCGTTCTCATAAAACCCTTGGCTTATATTCAATGCATAATGGTAATGTCTGCTTTCGTCACCGAAAAAATCGTTTGACGAGAATATGAGAACAACAGCTATATAAACTACTAACAGGGGTAATAGTCGAATTATATTCTGGGGTATCAATGGTTTGTGCATATGAACAAAACTCTAGTTTCCTTTTGTTTTTCTTAGAATGGCCGAATTTAAATGAAAAAGTTCATCAAAATACCTTTTCTTTTGTAACGATATAAAGCCAAGCCCTAATAATTGTATGGAAATAATCATGGTAGTGCCTCCAACGATGAATGAGTAAGGCCGTTGTCTAAAGACTTCCGATACGGCCAAAGAAAAACGGTTTTCAAAACCTTGTGTCATTTCGGCCGTCATAGGGTATACATTATAGGTATTGATAAAGATCCAGATGATAATATATAGCGATAATATAAAAATCGTCAAGCCTAAAACCCAAAAAAACATGTACGGCCTGAACATAAAGCTATTGGCCAATCCATTGAATATGCCCATGACAATACGCAGACTCGATGTGCGTACCTTGCCCATTTTTTTTTGCTCAGACCAATCAAGGTGGGCGGGTATTTCAACCACACGTGCGCGTAAGATATAGGCCTTAAGGATGATTTCGGAGTTGATGTCAAAGGTGCTCGATTTGGTATTCAAAGACCGTATAAAATTCCCCTGATATGCTCTTACCATACCGGTAAAGGTGTAGATATTCAGTCGCGATGCTTTGCGCATCATAAAGTTTACCGTTTTGCTGAGCAAAAGTCTTAATAAGGGTACATCGGTGTTTTTACCGCCTTTCATATAGGGCGATGCGATTACCATATCCGCTTGGGTAGTCTCTATCTCAGACAAGAGCTTTCCAATATGGTCAGGAGAATAGCTGAGGTCGATATCCAACACTATAACATAATCGCCTTTACTGTGTTGAAACCCTGTTCTTAAAGCCGTGCCTAGGTTTCTATTCACAATGTGGTGATAGGCCCTTAAATTGCTTATCGATTCGGCCAATGAATCGGCTATGGTCTTGGTTTTATCCGTGCTTCCATCATTGATGATTAGAACTTCCCACAGGTATGAATTATCAAGTGTTTGCAAATAATCGTATAGAAGGGATACGTTTTTTTCTAATATGGCTTCTTCATTAAATGCGGGCAAGATAATAGAAACAAGGGGTTTTTCTTTACCGTTCTTGCTGATTGTCTGTGTCATTTAGGTCGTTTGGTTTTGATAAGCGTTTCGGTTGCACGGTGCTGTAGGTAATCTTGTGTTGGCCGTACGGTTTAAACGGCTAAACGACAAATTGTACCCTGATAAATAGGTTTTTCGAAACACAAAACTGGTGTCAACTACTTCAAAATTATTAAAATTAAAGACTATCTCGGCATGAAGGGCGTTAAAGCGGGCACTAGTATCGACCAATCTGCCTGAGTATGGTATTAACGTAATAAAAATAGTCGCTTTATGTGGTGTTTTTGTTTTCTAGAATCAGTTTTTGGGTACGGTCACATTTTTTAGATTACCCTTGGCAAGTATACTCTCTACATGGCCGTTCATGTCGGTCAAAGTAAAATGCGTCCCTAGTTTTTTCATCACTTTTTTGAAAATGAGCACTTTTCTGTCACTGGAAATGTTCATTCCTGGAAAAAAGGCCAAACTGCTAATCTGGTCCCCTCCGATCAAATCGAGAGGATGTAACAAAAAGCTAGGTTGGGTCTTGGTAATCTTACATAAGAAAATGGCTATGTTTAGGTACAGCATCATCAAATTGCTAGAGATGTTGCTAATGTAAAGAAGATAACTAAGGTGAAAAGGTATTCTAAATACAGGCATTGTCGTCACCGGTAATTCTAATAGCTGCTGATTTTTTTTAGTTTTCCAGAGGTAGGGTTTTAACTTTTTGAATCCATCTGAGAATTTTCCGAAGATTTCCTTTCGATCTTCCTTTTCTTCTTTTGAAAGATTACTGGTGCTAAAATAGTACAGTCTGGCCAAGGGCCCGATGACCGTCGGCAGGGTAGAGGCGTCATAAACGTACCCTTTGTCGGCGAGTACTTCGAGCAGGGTGGGGCTCCAACTAAACCCTGGCCCCCTGAAGCCTGTGGGGGCTTTTCCGGTAACCTTTTCGATGATATTGTGGGCCTTGTCTATTTCGGCGGTCATTTCTTCTCTAGAGTAGAGGTGAAGCCATGTTTCGTGTACAAAAGAATGGTTTCCTATGTCATGACCAGCCTCTGCAATATCCCGTAGGTATTTGTGATTTCTCTCAAAAGTCGCATCTTGACCAACGATGAAAAAAGTGATTTTCAAGTTTAGCTCATCCAAAACTTTCAGAACATGGGGCACAAAAATATCTAGGTAAGAAGGGTAGCTTTCCCAGCCCTCTTCACCATGAATCTTCATGTAAGACCATTGGTTGTCCATGTCAAGGGAAAGACTCAAATAGGGTTTACTCATAGTTATTGGGCTATGCTTTTTTCAGGATATGACTCTATATCGGTTTTGAAACTCTTCATGAATTTTTCTACGTGTGTAACTACCGAATTGTTGTTTACCGACTCGCTCACAAATTGCGAAGTGTTAAGAACATAAAAATCGGGATGGGGTGTGTTTACTTTTGGAACGATTTCAGAGTAATTTAGTACCTGCATGGGTTGCACCTTAAATGCCCGGTGTACGTGAGATGAAATCATATCGGCCTCGTCAAATTCTGGGTAAAGGTATTTAACGCCCTTTAGAAAGTCTGCGGTAATTTCTTCATCCGATTTTGACCAAAGCTCATTGTCTTGACCAACATATTTTGGAAAATACGTAATGTGTTGGTTGGCGGTTTCCTCTAAATCTACAAGGGAACTCATGCCGATTACGCCTGTAAAAGGGGTGTCATTGTCTCCTATATTTAGCACGTAGAACGGGGTAATCGGTTTTTTTGTGACCAAGATAAGACAGACCACGCCGAGGTAATCTATAGGTTTGTTACTTTTCGAGATGTTATAGAGTTCAGGAGCGGTTACCTTTTCCATTACGTTTAACGGGGAGGTAAATACTACTTTGTCAAAATGTTCGGTAGCGCCGTTGTAGCTTATGTTCATTCCTCCACTAGGATCAGGGGATATATTTTCCACTTTGCTGTCTAAAAGCAAATCTGAACCTTTCTGTTTTAGATTTTCTTCGAGACGGTCAAAAATGGTCTTGTATCCACCGTTAACGTAAGCCATATGCTCTTTTTTGGAAGCAGAACTACGAGCCTTGAACAATCTCTTGATGTAAGTCCAGATAAAGACAGCCGAAACCTTTTTGTGATTCTCTCCTAATTTGGCGTGCAACATGGGGCCCCAGAATTTGTCATAGGTCTTTTTGCCGCCAAGTTTAATAAGCCAATCAGTTACATGAATCTTTTCAAGTGACTTCCAATCGTCGGTTCTGGAACCTTTTAGTATGGTGTATCCTAGCCTCATTTTATCAATTGGGCCAAGAAGCGGAAATAACAAAAATTCAAGCGAACTACTTACGGAGTGGAATTTTTTGTTCTCGTAAAACCCCGTAAGCGATCGTCGCCATTGTATTTGTTCCTCTAACCCGATTTCGGTAAGAAAGTCGATTAGATCGGTGTCTGTAGGTGTAATGGCGTGGTAAAACTTATCCCAAGTGAAATCCCCATAGTTGTGATATGTAGAGAGACCGCCAGGTAAAGAGTCGCGTTCTATTACTTTAACAGTGGCATTAGTGGTGGTTGAAATCTTATGGGCTAAAACAAGACCCATAAAACCTCCCCCTACTATAGCTATTTTCATAAAAATTATACTTTTTGTAAAGAAACGTTTTTTTGCCAATCAAATGTGATGCGTAGGCCCTCCTCTAAAGAAGTCTGCGCCTTGATGCCCAATATTTTTTCGGCTTTTGTAGTGTCGGGCACGCGACGCATAACATCTTGGTATTTACGACCTGCCGATATTTCGTTATACGGAATCAATTTAATTTCAGGTGTTCTTGGTTCATTCGATATGCGCTTTAGCATATTGGCCAGTTCAATAATGGTGATTTCCTGATCGGCCCCAATGTTGAAGATTTCACCGTTGGCTTCCGGCTTCATGGTAGCGGCATAAATTCCCGCTACGGTGTCGTCAACGAAGGTAAAGGTTCTGGTCTGCATTCCGTCCCCATGAATAGGGATTTCCTTGTTCTTCAATATACAGTCAATGAAGACTGATTGTGGACCGCCCCACCAAGATAGGTTTTGGTTGGGACCGTAAGAACCGAAAAATCGCAAGATCACGACTGGAAAGTCATAATCTTCCATATAGGCCAAGGCTAAATGTTCGTCAAAAAGCTTTGAAACGGCATAGGCCCATCGCGGTACTTTTGAGTCACCTATAAGACAGTTGCCGTCTTCCTTGAACGGGATATCCGGACTCATGCCGTATACATCTGAAGTTGAGGCCAAAACAAATTTACATTTGAGTTTTCTGGCCAGTTCGAGCATGTTTTCGCTGCCCTTGGTGTTGATCTTTAAAGTATCGACCGCATTGCCGTATCGTGGTATTTTAAAAGCGGCCAAGTGAACGATAACATCAAAGTCGTCGTCTAAATTGTCAATTAAGGTTTTGTCTAGTACATCGCCTTTTATAAAATGGAAATTTTGATGGTCAAGGCTTTTTTCAATATTGTCGAGTGTACCCATCGATAAATTATCGATACCTACAACTTGATGTCCTTGGCTCAAACATTTTATTAAAAAGTTAGAGCCTAGAAAACCGGCAACACCGGTAACGAGAATTTTCTTTTTCTCTATAATCATATGGTTAGGTTTGTTTTGAAGGAAAAAAGGTATATGGTTTAGGGTGTGCAAGATACCCCAATAAAACAGGTTTGTAAAATGGGTTTTCCGTGTTTGGTGGATAAAAAGAGACCTAATATCGAAAATTTATGGGCAGATTTTATTTCGAACGCTTTTTTCCGAAAAACCGGCCCAGTAAGTTGATTGTTTTCAAGAGTGTGAAATGCACCGAAACCATCGGGTAAAAAGTAAGGATAAGTTCAAAAGACCGTTGCCTGTTCTTGGTCATGGTATGTAGGACGGGAGCTAATCGATGAAAGTCCATGTAGGATAGATTTGAAAAATGTTAGTGATACACTTATACCCGATTTCTTTACGTATTTTTGAAGGAACCGTTAACTACTATTAAATTTGAAAATGGACAGAACATATAAAGATATACAGCAAATAACGCTGGCCGTAGATTGTATCATATTCGGTTTTAATGACAATAGATTGGAGGTGCTACTGGTGCACAGGGGATTCGAGCCCGAAAAGGATAGATGGTCCCTAATGGGCGGTTTTGTGGGGAATCATGAAGATTTAGACGATGCGGCCAATCGAATCTTAAAAGACTTGTCCGGTCTTGAGGATGTTTATATGGAGCAGGTAAGAACCTTCGGAAAGGCCAAACGTGATCCCTATGAGCGCGTAGTGTCGACTACCTACAGCGCATTGATATTAAAGGAGAAATACAACAGAGAACTGATAGAGGAGTATCGGGCCAAATGGTTTCCGATAGACGAGCTCCCCGATCTTATTTTTGATCATAAGGAAATGGTAGAGTCCGCTATTCGACGGCTTCAAAGACGGGTGCGAACCTTTCCCATAGTGTTTAATCTGCTTCCGGAGAAGTTCACCCTGCCACAGTTGCAAAAGTTGTACGAAGGTATTTTTCAGGAGGAAATGGACAAGCGCAACTTCCGGAAAAAACTGGCGACAATGGATTTTCTCGTAAAACTGAACGAAAAGGATATGTCGGAGTCAAAAAAAGGGGCATTTTTATACCGTTTTGACGAAAAAAAATACGCTAAATCAAAAAACTTTACAATTTAGACAATAAGTGTTTTTGAAACACTTGTAAAAAGTCCTATATTAGTCTCTTTTTCAAGGGTGGTTTTTACTTGGTCTGCCTAAATTTTAAAGATAATATGAATGAAGTCATCAACCACCTATAGCCTCGGCTTAGATTTTGGTTCGGATTCGGTCCGGGCCCTATTGGTCAATACGCAAACGGGCGAAGAGCTTGCTACTGCCGTACATTACTATAAACGATGGAAGGAGGGCCAATACTGTAATCCTTCTGAAAACCGTTTTCGCCAGCACCCCTTGGATTATATCGAAGGTATAGAGGCTACGGTCAGGTCCGTGGTGGCCCAAGTGGGCCCGGAAATCTCCGCTCAGATCGTCAGTATAGGCGTAGATACTACGGGAAGTACACCTGTAGCGGTCGATGCGACCGGAACACCCTTGGCCCTTTTGGAAGGTTTTCAAGAGAATCCCAACGCCATGTTCGTACTGTGGAAAGACCATACGGGCATTCAAGAAGCCCAGGAAATCAACGAACTGTGCTCGAAATGGGATGTCGATTATTCACAATATGAAGGCGGCATCTATTCCTCCGAATGGTTCTGGAGCAAGATATTACATGTGTCTAGAGCCGATGCCGAGGTACACAAGGCCGCCTATTCTTGGGTGGAGCATTGTGACTGGGTACCGTTTTTGTTGACCGGGGGCGACGATGTGCGACAAATGAAACGCAGTAGATGCGCCGCAGGGCACAAGGCCCTTTGGCATGAAAGCTATAACGGATTGCCGCCCAATGCGTTTTTTGTGGCCCTTGACCCGCTTTTAGATGGACTTAGGGAACGTCTGTTCGATAAAACCTACACTTCCGATGTTTCGGTCGGTAACTTGAGCGCTGCATGGGCCGAACGGTTAGGGCTTTCCGAAAACCTTACGGTTTCCGTAGGGGCCTTCGATGCCCATATGGGGGCGGTAGGGGCCAAGATCGAACCTTACTATTTGACCAAGATCATGGGGACTTCCACTTGTGATGTCTTGGTGGCACCCGTAGAAGGTGAGGAGAAACTGGTCAAGGGAATATGCGGACAGGTAGATGGTTCCGTAATCCCCCAAATGCTAGGGCTCGAAGCGGGGCAATCGGCTTTCGGTGATATCTATGCGTGGTACCAAAGGGTACTGGCATGGCCCATTGAGGAATTGATCTCAAAGTCTGGCTTGATCGACGAGGCTACCAAAAGAAAATTGATAGAGGAGGCCCTTGGCAACCTCATTCCTGAGTTGAGCAATGCCGCAAGCAAGGAGCCCATAGGTGCATCGGGTGAATTGGCATTGGATTGGATGAACGGAAGAAGGACGCCCGATGCCAATCAGAACTTAAAAGGGGTCATTGCCGGGATTAACCTAGGCAGTACCTCGCCAAAAATATTTCGGGCATTGGTCGAGGCTTCGTGTTTCGGGGCCAAAAAGATAGTGGACCGCTTCCTGTCGGAAGGTATCCCCATTAAAGGGGTTATCGCCTTGGGCGGGGTGGCCAAAAAATCCCCCTTTATTATGCAAATGATGGCCGACGTGCTTAACATGCCCATCAAAGTGGTCGCTTCCGAGCAGGCTTGTGCCTTGGGAGCCGCGATTTTCGGCGCCGTAGCGGCAGAGGTCTATGACACTGTCCCCGAAGCCATGGAGCGCATGGGAAGTGCCTTTGAGGTCGTGTACGAACCGAACCGGGCCAATGTGGGGGCTTATGCCGAGGTGTATGAAAGATACGGTCGGCTGTGCGATACCATGGAAAAACATATCATGAACCAAATCAAGAACAATGGGTAAGTATACATCGTTAAAAGAAGAGGCCTATGCGGCCAATATGCAATTGCCCGAATTGGGGCTGGTACTCTTTACCTTTGGCAATGCGAGTGCCGTTGATAGGGATAAGGGCGTGTTCGCCATAAAGCCTAGTGGTGTACCCTACGCCGAACTAACGGTCGAGGATATGGTCATTTGCGATTTTGATGCCAAGATCGTGGAGGGTAAAATGCGACCTTCCTCCGATACCAAGACCCACGCCGTTCTTTACAAGGAATGGGATAAAATTGGGGGGGTGGTTCATACACATTCCACTTATGGGACCGCTTGGGCACAGGCCCTGCGTGATATTCCTATTTTTGGGACGACCCATGCCGACCATTTAATTTCAGATATTCCTTGTGCGCCACCCATGAAAGACGAGTATATTGCAGGTGATTATGAACATATGACGGGCTATCAGATTATCGATTGCCTAAAGGAAAGGGGTCTCGACTATAACGAGATCGGTATGATACTGGTAGGGAGCCATGCCCCGTTTACCTGGGGTGCGACCGTAGCCAAGGCGGTTTATAATAGTGCCGTATGTGAGGAAGTGGCCAAAATGGCCCATTTGACCTTGCAGATAAATCCGAACGCGTCCCCTTTGAAGGAGGCCTTGAAAAAGAAGCATTTTGAGCGTAAACACGGTAAGGATGCCTATTACGGACAAGGCTGTTGATTTTTAACTGACAAATTTGAATATATGGGAATTGCATCATTTATCGGCTTTACGCTTCTCGTGGCCATCATAGCGTACCTGGCTACCCGAAAAACCGACGAAACCTCTTCCGATGGTTATTTTTTGGGAGGTCGTAGCCTTACCGGACCGGTTATTGCCGGCTCATTGCTCTTGACCAATCTATCGACCGAGCAGATCGTAGGTATGAACGGTATCGCCTATAGCGAGGGTATCCTTATCATGGCCTATGAAGTCTTGGCGGCCATAGCTATGGTATTTACGGCCTTGGTATTGTTGCCCAGATACTTAAAGGGAGGTATTGCCACGATTCCCCAATTTCTTGAAAAGCGATATGGGAAATCGACAAAGACCTTGGTGTCCCTTCTCTTTTTAGGGGGATATGCCATTTCCATGCTGCCTACCGTACTCTATTCTGGTGCCTTGGCCATCAATACAATGTTCGATTTGCCCGAAGCTATGGGCTTGGGAGAAGAGGGGGCCTTATGGGTCACCGTTTGGGGCATCGGCATCATCGGAAGTATCTATGCCATTTTTGGGGGACTGAAAGCGGTTGCGGTGTCTGATTCCATTAATGCCATTGGTTTGATCATCGGTGGATCGCTCATCCCCATATTCGGATTGTTGTACGTGGGTGATGGAAGCCTGACTGCCGGTATGGACGTCTTGACGACCAATTTCCCTGAAAAGTTCGATATCTTAGGGGGACCTGATTCTTCGGTGCCTTTCTGGACCCTCTTTACAGGTATGGTTATCGTCAACTTCTATTATTGGGGTACGAACCAGGCCATTATTCAACGTGCCCTTGGGGCCAAGAACTTAAGGGAAGGGCAAATAGGCTTAAGCCTTGCTGCCTTTGTAAAAATATTGGGGCCTTTTATTGTGGTACTGCCGGGTATTATCGCCTATCAAATCTTTAATGGCGAACTGGTCAATGCCGATCAGGCCTATCCGATGGTAGTCAAAAAAGTATTGCCAACGGCCTTTATCGGTTTTTTTGCGGCCGTCCTTTTCGGGGCCATATTGAGTTCGTTCAACAGTGCGCTTAATAGTTCGGTCACCTTGTTCGGACTTGACTTCTATAAGGAGTATATCAATAAAGATGCTACGGAGAAACAGGTGGTAAAGGCGGGTAAGATCTTCGGGATGTTCCTTGCCATTATATCTATGATTATCGCACCCTTGTTGTTCGGTGTCGAAGGGGGCATATTCAATTACCTCCAAGAATTGAACGGATCCTACAGTGTGCCGATCTTGGCCATTATCCTAGTGGGCTACCTGACCAAAAAGGTTCCGGGTATCGCTGCGAACATCGGTATCGTTTTCGCGGTGGTTACCTATTTGGTCACGCTTTATATCGTTAAACCCGACATTAGTTTTTTACACGTTATGGGTATCTTGTTCGTTTTGGTAGTGCTCTTGATGTTCGTTATCGGTAAGTTCTGGCCGAGGGAGACCGAGTATGTGCAAGTATATACGGAACAGGTGGATATTACCCCATGGAAATTTGCCAAGCCCGTGGGCTTTGTGATATGTGCCATGGTTATTGGGTTATATGTGTATTTTTCCTAGGAAGGAATTTGACTTAAGAAAGGATGATTGATTTAGGCAATAATGAAGTTTGGTTCGTAACCGGAAGCCAGCATCTTTACGGACCGGAAACCTTGGCTCAAGTAGCGGAACATTCGCGTGATATCGCCAAGTATTACGACGCGGGCAAGGCCATACCTCTAAAGGTCGTTTTTAAGCCGGTGGTAAAGACCCCAGGGGAAATAAGTGCTTTGTGCAAGGAGGCGAACAATACCGATGCCTGCGTCGGATTGATCATGTGGATGCATA
This sequence comes from Zobellia sp. OII3, assembly GCF_002211465.1. Taxonomy (NCBI): domain Bacteria; kingdom Pseudomonadati; phylum Bacteroidota; class Flavobacteriia; order Flavobacteriales; family Flavobacteriaceae; genus Zobellia; species Zobellia sp. OII3. The sequence continues at coordinate 1,194,351 of NZ_MWRZ01000001.1, forward strand.
CCTTTTCGCCTGCTAAAATGTGGATTGCGGGACTACAGGCCCTTCAGAAACCTTTTTTGCACCTCCATACCCAGTATAACCGCGATATTCCGTGGAATGCCATAGATATGGATTTTATGAACCTGAACCAATCGGCCCACGGAGGGCGTGAATTTGGCTTCCTGGCCTCTAGGATGCGCTTGAACCGAAAGGTGGTGGTCGGGCATTGGCAAAATGAGGGCGTACTGCAAAAAGTGGCGAATTGGTGCCGTGTAGTCTCTGCCGTTGCCGATTCTAAAAAGATGAAGGTGGCCCGTTTCGGCGACAATATGCGACAGGTAGCGGTAACCGAAGGGAACAAGGTTTCCGCCCAGATGAAATTTGGTTATGAAGTAAACGGTTACGGTGTAGGTGATTTGGTCAAGTATATCGATGGGGTTTCCGAAAGGGAAATTGACACTTTGATACAGGAATACAGGGATACCTATACCATGGCGGCCCAAATACAGTCCGATGGAAGTATGCACAGTTCTTTAAGGGATGCCGCCCGTATAGAATTGGGTATGCGCGCCTTTTTAGGGGAAGGTGGGTATACGGCCTTTACCGATACTTTTGAAGATCTGCACGGAATGAAACAGTTGCCGGGCATCGCCACCCAAAGGCTAATGGCCAGTGGTTACGGTTTCGGTGGCGAGGGCGATTGGAAGACCGCTGCATTGGTGCGCACCATGAAGGTTATGGGCGCTGGCCTCGAAGGGGGTAACAGCTTTATGGAAGACTATACCTATCACTTCGATCCTAAAAATACAACGGTACTCGGCTCCCATATGTTGGAGATATGTCCGTCGATTGCCAAGGGCGATATTTCCTGTGAAATACACCCGTTGGGAATAGGGGGCAAGGAAGATCCCGTTCGCCTGGTCTTTAATGCCGGGGCGGGTAGGGCCTTGAACGCTTCTATCGTTGATATGGGGAACCGCTTTCGAATGTTGGTCAATTCGGTTGAAGCTGTCGAAATCAAGAACGATATGCCTAAACTTCCGGTGGCGCGGGTACTATGGGAGGCCAAACCCGACTTACAGACCGCTGCGGCCGCATGGATTTACGGCGGAGGGGCACACCATACCTGCTATAGCCAGAACGTTTCCGCTGAATCGCTGGAAGATTTTGCCGAAATCATGGATATCGAGTTTTTATTGATTGATGAAAAAACGGACCTCTATCGCTTTAAACAAGAACTGCGTTGGAACGATGCTGCTTATGGCGTAAAAGGTATCTAGACCGAACCTTATTCGAGTTCAAGTGCCTTTACATGTAGAATTTTGGAACTCAGTTCCATACGGTCTATACCGCTTACTTCCATAAAAACCTCAAAAAAACGGGGTATTTCCCCTAAATCGGCTTTCATTCGGGCTTCTAAGCGTTGGATCAAAACCGGATTGGTGAAGTTTTTCAAGCTTTGTGATGCCCCTGTATCCCACAAACCTGTAAAAATGTATATGGTATTGTTGTTGGGGCCGGGTGCTTTAATAATGATGGCATAATCCTTATGGTAGGTTTCGGCATCTCCGCTAGGCTTATATGTGGTGTCCGATGCTTTCTGTGAAAAAGTATCCTCGATCGGATTGTAGCTTATGCTGGTTTTTTTGATATAGTCTTTAAAAATACCCAAGGTTTTTGTCATTCCTACCACCATAAAATCATTCTCTGGAAGCTCTTTGGGGCTAAAGCGTAAAATGGTCCGTACGTTGAAATCTTTGTTTTTCGCATTGAGTACCTTACTGACGTCTTTTACCCATTCGATACTGTTCCGTATTAAAAAACTGTATTCCATGGGTTCGTAAACAAAACCTGGGGCCTTAAATTGTGGCTGAGCATTGTAGAGCTGGCCTTCCGAATTGATGAGGGGGCTTCGGATAACTTTTTCTTTATGGATGGTAGTGTCTATCTCACGATAGATAAAAAGGTCGCCCAAGGCTAGTATCATCGGGTTTTTAGATTCAAAGATAGCTTGCCATATACGCGATTCGTCAAAAGGATCTACCTGTCGGTTTTCGCTCCATAATAACCAGTTTCCAATAAAAGATAGAGCCAGTAGGGAGCCAAGAAGAATCAGTAGTGGTTTTTTAGAGAGGAATTCTTTAGCGGCTTTAGGTTCTTTCTTTCTGTGCTCGAACTCTACCTTATAGCTTCCTTTGGGGATGCGGAGAAGGATAGGGTCTTGCAATCCTTCCTTCTGATAATAAACTTTTAGCTTTTTCCGAAGGTTATAAATATATACTCGGATCAGTGTGCTCTGTGAAGGGTCGAATTCCTTTTTGGCGAAGATCTCTGTGGCAATGGTCGTTTCTTTTGGCACATCGTTTTCGAGGGTACATTCTACCAAGTACCGCAACAAATTGGCATAGGTTGTAGAGCTGCCGAACGACTTGCTCGAAATTATCTTGTTAACGTAATTGCCGTAATCCTTAGCGTTCATCACTTCAAAGAAGGAATTTTTTAAAGATAATTAAAATTATTAACAGTTAATAAAACTGTTTTTTAACGGATTAACAGTTAAAATCGAGGCGTATATTGATAAAAATTCCAAACCAATGCGATTTTTATTGAGACTAATTTTAACGCTCTGTTTGTTGTGTTTAAGCAGTTGCGGATGGAATGCACCTGAAGAAATCGAGGAAGCAATGACTCGTTTACCGGAGAAGGTGGATTTCAATTACCATGTAAAACCGATATTATCGGATAAGTGTTTTGCCTGCCACGGTCCGGATATGGCCAATCAAAAAGCAGGTCTCCGGCTCGATATAGCCGAAAGTGCCTACGAGGCTTTAAAGGGGTCTGGGAAACATCCTATTGTACCCCATAAACCTGGGGAGAGTGAAGTGGTGGCCCGGATTTTATCCGATGACCCCGATTTGAAAATGCCGCCAGCGGAGTTCAACGTGGCCTTGAGCAAGAACGAAATTGCCACCCTTACCAAATGGATCGAGCAGGGAGCCGAGTACAAACCGCATTGGTCGTTTATACGTCCTCAAAAGGAAGCGGCCCCTGAAGTAAAACATAAGGAATGGGCAAAGAACGACATTGACCGGTTTGTGGTCGACAGGTTGGAGGCTATGAACGTAGAGCCGTCCAAGAAAGCGGAAAAGGAACACTTGATCCGCCGCCTGAATTTTGATCTGATCGGCCTGCCGCCTACGTTACGGCAGATCGAAGATTTTGTCAATGACACTTCGGCCAACGCATACGAAAAAGTGGTAGACCGTCTTTTGGCCTCTCCCGCCTATGGGGAACGTATGGCTTCCGAATGGATGGATGTGGCCCGCTACGCCGATAGTGATGGTTACCTTGATGATAAGCATCGTGATTTTAGTCCGTATAGGGATTGGGTCATAAAGGCCTATAATGAGAATATGTCGTATGAGCAGTTCGTAACCTGGCAGTTGGCAGGAGATCTTATAAAGAACCCATCGCAAGAAAGTATTTTGGCAACTGCCTTTAATCGTTTGCACAAAAAAAATTCCGAAGCGGGAATTGTCTTTGAGGAATACCGCGTAGAGTATGTAGCCGACAGGACCTTATCGGTTGGAAAGGCATTTTTAGGCTTGAGTGTGGAATGTGCCAGATGCCACGATCATAAATATGACCCGATAAGTCAAAAAGACCACTATGAGCTTTTTGCCTTTTTCAACAGTACCAACGAAATCGGAACCCCTGTTTATGGGCCGGGGCAAGTGCCGGGACCTTCACTCTTACTGACCAACGAAGAGGAAAAAAAGGTATTGGAGTTTATTGATAGGGATATCGATCAAACTAAAGGGCAATTGGTGTCCGTTGAAAGGGAAACACCTGAGATTGTTAAGACCTGGTTGAACAATCCTTCGGAAGTAAAGGCAGAGCTAGAAAAGGTTTTAGGGAAAGGACTGCAGGCCAGTTTAAATTTTGATTCGTTTGCAGCACGGGATGAAAAGTCGTACAAGGTTCAAAACAGCGGAGGAAACAGGCAAGCCGTAGCGGTAAGGGAACCTATAATAGAGGATGGACTAGAAGGAAAGGCTGTTTTTCTGGGAGATTATACTACACTGGGAATGCCCGATAAAATAGGTTGGTTCGATCAGTCCGACCCCTTTACGGTTTCCGTTGCCATAAAGCCGGGTAAAAATTATGAAGAGGCTTCTATTTTTACACATTGTGAGGAATCAAGGCAGGGATTGAAAGGCTATTCCATGCATTTAGAGGATAACCATCTCAAGTTTATCATTGCCCGTTCTTGGCCTTTTAATTCCATACAGCTAAAAACAAAGGATCCCGTTCCCGAAAAGGAATGGCATACCGTAACCGTTTCCTATGATGGGCTGGGTAAAGCGGAAGGGGTGCATATCTATATTGACGGAAAAAAAGTGCCGGTAGCGATTGAAATAGACAACCTGTACAAATCCATCCTATTTAAGAAAAATGTACATAATTACGCATTCGGAGGTTTCAGGTTAGGAGTAAGTGGCAAGTTCAAATCCTTTAAAGACGGGGGGCTCGATAATCTTAAAATATACGAGCGACAATTATCCGACCTGGAAGTGCTTTACAGCCTTTCCCCTGCAAAGGCCATGGAGGAGGTAAAGAAAAATAATGAAGCCTTACTGACCGATTTTTATTATCAAAGTATAGATAAGGATGCGGAAACTACACGAAAAAAAATACAGGAGCTGCGTAAAAAACAGCTCGATGAATTGGAGCCCATAAAGGAGATTATGGTGTTGGGCGATTTACCGGAGCCCAGGCCCACTTATGTACTTGATCGCGGTATGTACGATGCCCCTACGGAAGAGGTGCAGCCCGATGTACCGGAAGTGGTTATGCCCTTTAATAAAGATTTGCCCCGAAATAGGCTGGGGCTGAGCCAATGGTTGTTCGATAAAAATAACCCCTTAACGGCAAGGGTCTTTGTAAACCGCTTATGGCAAATGCACTTCGGTCAAGGTTTGGTGTCTACTTCCGATGATTTTGGAAACCAAGGCAATTTACCTTCGCACCCCGAATTATTGGATTGGCTGGCCGTAGAATTTATGGAGTCGGGTTGGGATATTAAAAAAATACATAAGCTGATGGTGATGTCCGCTACCTACCAACAAAGCTCGGAACTGACTCCCGAATTGCTGGAAATGGATACGGATAATATTTGGTTGGCCCGAGGGCCGAGTAGACGTATGACCGCAGAAATGGTAAGGGACAATGCCTTGGCCATTAGCGGACTGTTGGTCTCTAAAATCGGAGGACCGAGCACCTATCCCTATCAACCTGAAGGACTGTGGGACGAAATCAGTAACAAGCCCTGGCGTTACCGCTACAAACAAGAACCGGGTGAAGGCTTGTACCGAAGGAGCCTTTATACCATCTGGAAGCGAACCTCCGCGCCTCCGTCAATGCAAATTTTTGATGCTGGCGATAGAAGTGTATGTGCCGTTAAAAGAAGGGAGACCAGCACGCCTTTACAGGCCTTGGTCTTACTGAACGATCCCCAATTTATAGAGGCGTCATATATACTTGCCGAGCATCTTTTAGAGGAAAACAACGGCAATGCCGAGATACAGTTGCAGAAGGCGTTTCAGTTGAGTACCGGTAGAAAGGCCCGGCAAAAGGAAATGGCCGTCTTAAAAAGATTTCTAGATGAGGAGCTGGAACGGTTTTTAGAGAAAAAGGAAGATGCCATAGCCTATTTGAACATGGGCGAGACCAAGATCAAGAGTGCCTCTGATCCGGTCAAGGTGGCCGCATTGGCCACGGTCATTAACGGAATTATGAATACAGCCGAAGGGTTTACCATACGATAAGACGAACTTATGAGAGATTTTCAAGAACAAAAGAAGTTTGAAGATACCCGCAGGGGCTTTTTAAAGAAAGCGTCCTTGGGTTTTGGTTCCATTGCTCTATCGAGTCTATTGGGGCCTACCGAATCCTTTGCCAATGATTTGTTGATGGCCAAAACCCCACCATTGGTCAATGCGAACGGGGGCGCATTGGGCGGAACCCATTTCCCGGCCAAGGCGAAACGTATTATTTATTTGTTTCAAAGTGGCGGGCCTTCCCAAATCGAGACCTTTGATTACAAACCGGCCTTGGAAAAATGGCACGGTCAGGAAATTCCCGATTCCGTAAGGGGAATGCAACGTAATTCGGGTATGGTGACTTCACAAAGTACCTTTCCCTTGGTGAAATCTATTTTCGATTTTAAGCAATACGGTGAATCAGGGGCTTGGGTAAGCGAGCTTTTTCCGCATACCGCCGGGGTGGTAGACGAACTTTGTATCATTAAATCAATGTATACCGAGGCTATCAACCATGAACCTGCCGTAATGTTTATGCAAACGGGCTCCCAATTGAGTGGGAGGCCTTCAATCGGATCTTGGTTGAGCTATGGGCTTGGTAGCGACAATAAAGACCTGCCCAATTTTGTCGTGATGCTCTCCAAGGGAGGAGGTGCCCAGCCCTTGAGCTCGGCAGCTTGGGGCAATGGCTTTCTGGCTTCCCACCACCAAGGGGTGCAGTTTCGTTCCGGAAAGGATCCGGTATTGTATTTGAACAACCCACATGGGGTACACGAGCACGACCGTAGACGGGCCTTGGATCATATTTCGGAATTGAACAATCAGCAATATGATATCTGGAAAGATCCCGAAATCCAATCTAAAATTAATCAGTATGAAATGGCCTACCGCATGCAGAGTTCGGTGCCTGATGCCGTAGATACCTCTGATGAACCCGATCATATTTACGAGTTATATGGAGAAGATGCCAGAATTCCGGGGACCTATGCGGCCAATTGCCTGCAGGCAAGACGTTTGGCCGAGAAAGATGTGAAGTTCATACAGTTGTACCATATGGGATGGGACCAGCATGGCGGACTTCCCAACGGTATAAAAAGACAGGCACTGGGTACCGACCAGGCCACCGCCGGTTTGATTACCGACCTAAAACAACGCGGACTCTTAGAAGATACCTTAGTGGTCTGGGGAGGGGAATTCGGCAGAACCAGCTTCTCCCAAGGTAGGCTTACCGCCGATAATTACGGAAGGGACCACCACCCTGGCTGTTTTACCATGTGGATGGCCGGTGCCGGCGTAAAAGCGGGAATGGTCTATGGCGAGACCGATGATTTTAGTTACAACGTTGCCCAAAATGGGGTTCACGTACATGATTTTCAGGCTACCTTGTTGCATTTGTTGGGGGTAGACCACGAAAAGCTTACTTTTAAGCACCAAGGAAGAAGATTCCGCCTGACCGATGTTCATGGTCATGTAGTGAAAGATATATTAGCATAATGCGCATGACAACGAGAAGAGATTTTATAAAAAAGACAGGTATGGGTACGGGAGGCGTTTTGGCCATGTCTTCAGTACCATTCTATATCAACAATCCAAAGGCAAACCTGGGCAAGGAAATTATTGGCCATGGAGATTTTAGGTATAGGGTAGAGGTCGGTTGGGGCGATCTAGATCCGAAAAAACATCCTGTCAATAATTGCCATGAAATGGTAATCGACAAAAAAGGCAGGGTCTTTATGCTTACCGATCACGCCAAGAACAATGTGCTGGTCTATAATAAATCTGGGGAGTTGTTGCACAGTTGGACCCTGAATTTGCCGGGTGCACATGGTCTGGGCATACATGAAGAAGGTGGGGCGGAATTTTTATACATCACCGATCCCTCTTTAGGGAGGGTCGTAAAGACCGATTTAGAGGGTAGGGTAGTCCTAGAGGTAGCCTCGCCCGTATCGGCGGGAATTTACGGGGAGCACGCGCCCTTCAGGCCAACGGAAACCGCCATAGGTCCCAATGGGGATATCTATGTGGCCGATGGCTACGGTTCGCAATATATTTTACAGTACGATTCCAAGGGTAATTTCATTCGCAAATTTGGGGGCGATAGCTTTCTCTCCAAGGAAAAATTCAAACAGGCGCATGGGGTAGCCTTAGATAATAGAGACCCATCAAACCCGACCTTGCTGTGTACGGCCCGCATAAAAAACTCGTTCAAACGCTTTTCCCTTGAAGGGGAATTCCTTGAAGATTATTATATGCCGGGACTTTTTGTGAGTCGGCCCGTAATCGACGGAGATAACGTATATTCAGGGGTTTGCTTTGGAATGGAAGAAGGTAATTACAATTTGCAGGCGAACAAGGGCTTTGTTACTATCCTAGATAAGGATAATAAAGTAATCTCTAATCCGGGTGGTACTGAGCCGGTTTACGAGAACGGAAAATTGAAGTTGATGTTCCAAGAAAACCCCATTTTTAAGCATTGCCATGATGTGTGTGTAGACAATGATAAGAATCTATATGTTTGCCAATGGAATGCGGGTGGAATCTATCCTTATAAGTTACATCGAATTTAGAAACTGGTTTCATATATGAAACTAATTGAAATTCATTAAAAGTTTGTTTTCTGTTTTTTAGGATGTTAAGGAATGCAAGAAATCCTTATATTGTAGCTCTAAGATTGAACTCAAACTTTATGAAAGGACTATTTTTAGTTGTATGTATTTCCGTTTTTACTTCGTTTAACGGATTCGCTCAAGAAGAAACCGAATATAATCCCGAAGCCAAACTTTTAGAATTGGGAATAGAACTTTCAAAACCTTCTGCCCCTATGGCCAATTATGTAAATGCGGTACGTACGGGAAATCTTATCTTTTTATCCGGAAAAGGTCCTACCAAAGCCAATGGAGAAAATATTACGGGAAAATTAGGGGCCGACCTTAGTATAGAAGAGGGTTACGAGGCAGCTAGGGTAACGGGTATCAATCAAATTTCGGTCTTGAAAATGGAGTTGGGCGACCTGAAAAAAGTAAAGCGTATCGTCAAGGTACGCGGTATGGTAAACGCCGTCCCCGATTTTACCGATCAACCCAAAGTCATCAACGGATATTCAGATTTAATGGTAGCGGTCTTTGGCGAAAGGGGAAAGCATGCACGTGCCGCCGTGGGCATGGGTTCTTTGCCCGGCAATATTGCAGTGGAAATAGAAATGGTAGTTGAGGTAGAAGATTAGATTATGTTTGATCGTAGATGGTTCCGCCCTGTTTTCAAAAAGGCCTTGCCCTGCCTTTTTGCCTTGTTAAGTCTTAGTGGTTGTAAGCCGGATAAAGACGAACCTGAATTTTTGTTACGCACCGCCCTTTTGGTGAACGAAGAGCATACTTGGTACAAGGCCTTTGTCTATTTCGGGGAAATTCTCGAAGAACGCAGCAAAGGACGTATCAAGGTAGAAGTATATCCTTCCGAACAATTGGCCAAAGAAATCGAAGCGATCAGGCTGATTCAGGCCGACGTTATCGATATGACGACCACGGGATCTACCCTTACGAATTGGTTTGAAGTGGCTACCTTCTGTGAACTTCCTTTTTTGATGCAAGATTCTACCGATATGAACCGGTATATCAATGGCCCCATAGGTAAATTGATGGAAGAGGAAATGATCAACAAATCGGGACTTCGACCCTTGGGCCATTTTGAACGGGGACCCAGACACCTTACTTCAAATAGGCCTATACGGCATCCCGACGACTTAAAGGGACTCATAGTTCGCGTGCCGAACGTTCCTTCTTTCGTAACATTGTGGAAAGCCCTGGGCGCGAAACCTACACCTATGGCCTTTTCCGAGGTTTTTACCTCGTTGCAGCAAGGTACCATAGAAGCACAGGAAAATCCGTTTGCCTTGATCAACAACGCAGGTTTTGCCGAAGTGCAAAAATACTTGAACCTGACCGGGCACGTCATGAGCTGGGTCTATCCGGTCATGGGCGAAAAACAGTTTCAGCGACTCCCTCCAGATTTAAAGGAAATTTTTTTGGAAGCGGCCAAAGATATGCAGGCGTATGAGCATCGTCTCTTTTTGGAGAACGAAAAGAAAGTACAGGATGCCCTCAAGGCCAAGGGCATGGAGTTTATAGAAGTGGATAAGGAAGCCTTTCAACAAAAATGTGAGGAGGCCATTTACAACAGTCTTTCTCCTGAAATGCAAAAGATATACGATCAACTCAAAGTAGAGAAAGATGCTTCATAAAACAATAGGACGTATTTTAAAAATAGGCGTATTATTGAGTACATGGGGCCTTATCGCTACCGTGCTCTTGCAAATTTTCTGCCGGTTCACTCCTCTGGACACCCCCTCTTGGACAGAGGAAGCTTCACGTCTCTTTTTTATTTATGCCATGTCTTTTGGTGCCGGCCTGGCCATGAAAAACGAGTACTACGTTCACTTAGATATGTTCTATAGCCGTTTTCCCATAAAAATGCAACGGTGGTTGGTTCAGGTCATTCCGGTAGTCGTTTTGGTTTTATTCGTGGTCATGGCTATCTATTCCGTGCAATTCGTGTTGTTGGGCATTCCTGAGAAATCGCCCAGTATGGGCTTTAATATGGGGGTTGCCTTTTTTAGTATGGTTATCATGTCGACATCCATTAGTTATTACCTCTGGAAAAAAATCCAAAGAAATTATAAAAATTCGAAATCATGATTTGGGTCCTTGTCGTAGTATTTGTGGTATGTCTTGTCTTGCGGTTTCCCATCGCCTTTGCACTCGGACTCTCTTGTTTGGGGTATATCTTGGTAAAGGGCATTCCCTTGATCATTGTGCCCATGAAAATGTATTCGGGCATTGATGTATTTGTTCTATTGAGCGTTCCTGGCTTTATTATGGCAGGGAACCTTATGAACCATGGCGGTCTGACCGAAAAGATAATTACCTTTTGCAACCATTTGTTGGGCCATATTAGAGGTGGACTTTCCTTAGTGAATATTGGGGCTTCAATGTTATTTGCCGGTATTTCGGGTACGGCCATTTCAGATACGGCCAGTATGGGGTCTATTATGATTCCGGCTATGAAGAAAGAGGGCTATGACACGGGTTTTTCATGTGCGGTTACGGCGGCTTCCTCAACTATTGGCCCGATTATCCCACCTAGTGTGCCCATGATCATTGCGGCAACCTTGAGCGGACTCTCGGTAGGAAAACTGTTTCTTGCCGGTGCATTGCCCGGCTTGTTGTTGGGGGTGGGCCTATTGATTACGGCCTATGTCATATCCAAAAAGAAAAATTATCCTAAACACGCCAGAAGTAGTTTTAAGCAGGTGGCCCATGGTTTTGTCGATACGTTTTGGTCACTTTTAATGACCTTTATTATTTTGTACGGTATTATTGGGGGTATTTTTACTCCCACCGAAGCCTCGATAATCGCAGTAGTCTACGCCTTGGTTATCGGGAAGTTCGTATACAAGCGGTTGAGCTTTAAAAACATTCAAGTCGTTTTTCTCGACAGTATGAAAACCTCGGCCTCACTTATGGTGTTGGTGGGCTTTGCCAACTTATTCGGCTATATATTGATCACGGAACAGATTCCGCAAAGCATTTCTAGTGAAATATTGGGCTTTACCGATAATAAATATGTGGTACTGCTGTTGATCAATATTCTCTTGATCGTGGTGGGTACTTTTATGGAGACCATTGCCGCTCTTTTGATCTTGTTTCCCATCTTATTAAAAGTGGCCTTGGCCGTAGATGTAGACCCCATTCACTTTGCGGTCATTGCCGTACTGAACCTGATTATCGGTTTGACCACCCCGCCCGTAGGGGTATGCCTGTTTGTGGCGTCGAGCATCGGTAAGATATCTATCGGGGAAGTGAGCAAGGCCGGACTGCCCTTTTTGGTGGTCAGTTTTGTGGTGTTGACCTTGGTGACCTTGTTTCCTTGGTTTTCCTTGGTGCTACCCAATTTATTCATGGATTAAACCGATTTCTTATGAAGATGATTAAAAACCTTATTCTTTGCGTCTTCTCTATGGTCATGACCATGGCTTTTGGCCAAGAGGCGTATGTGCTGAAAAAGAACATTCCTTATTACCCCGAAGCTATCCGTTCTCAAGATGCCTATGTAAAAGAACGGTGCAAGTTAGATGTATACTATCCGAAAGATTTGGTCAATGCTCCGGTAGTGGTTTGGTTTCATGGAGGGGGACTCAAAAATGGAGAAAAGAATATCCCTGAGGGGTTGGAGGAAAAAGGTATTGTTGTGGTAGCGGTCAATTATCGTATGCACCCGAAAGTGAAACATCCGGTTTATATTGAAGACGCCGCGGCGGCAGTGGCTTGGGTATTCAAGAATATTTCTGTCTATCACGGGAGTGCTGATAAAATAGTGGTATCAGGCCATTCGGCCGGCGGATATCTCGCCAGTATGGTGGGACTGGATAAGTCGTATCTCGGAAAACACGGGATAGACGCCGATAAAATTGCGGGCTTGGCACCTTTGAGCGGACATACCATAACCCATATGACCATTCGTGAAGAAATGGGAATAAAGGAAACACAGCCCATCGTGGATAAATTTTCTCCCCTGTTCCACGTACGGAAAGATGCTCCCCCAATGTTATTGATTACGGGCAACCGTGAGTTAGAGCTCTTGGGGCGATATGAAGAAGTAGCCTACTTCTATAGAATGATGAAGGTTGTTGGGCACACCGATGCCGTGTTGATGGAGCTTGACGGCTATGGTCACCTTATGGTTTATCCGGCACTGCCTTTGCTTGTAAATTTTGTAAAGGAAAAATCAGAAGGGTAAGCCAACAATTTTATCTAAAAACAATATAAAATTAGTTGCCCAGTTTTTTCGGCACACGCAAAAAAACTTTATTTTTGCAGTCTTATTAAATTGGCCTCGTAGTTCAATGGATAGAATAGAAGTTTCCTAAACTTTAGATGCAAGTTCGATTCTTGCCGAGGTCACTTTTTAGTGTTGAGAAAAATTCAGAATAATGTCGTATACTTTTTAGTTGTCAGAATTCCACATGGTAGTGGGGCAATTTTTAAACCCCTCTGTTATTTCCATAGCATCAATACTAGCGACATTCATATAAATTCTTCTATTAGTTCGTTAAAAATATTTTTGCTTCCTTATTATATTGGGTAGCCATTAAAAATTGCTTCCCATTTCTATCGCTTCCTTTAATTAGGTGGTTAGATTGCCCTGGGACGTAAAAACCAGATTCTTTACTTCTTACCACCATAAAATCATTTTCAATTCGCTTAATTAATAGGCCAGTTAATGCATCTTGATTTCCGTAAAGTGTTTCTGAAGTCACATCATTACCCACAATTAGAATATCTAAATTACTATCGCCGTCAAAATCATCTATTAATATATCTTGAACCGGAGCTACTTGGCATTGACTGGGAAGCGACATCAATCTAAATTTTCCTTTGCCTAAATTCTCTGCATAACTACTCTCAAAAATAGTTGCTTGTAATGTTTCTTCTGATAAGTCCTCAATTTTAAGTAGCTCTTGAAAATTTGCATTCGTAAAAGATTCATAGGTTGTATATTCATTTTTTAGAACGGTCAATTGTTTCATGATATCGTCTCTAGTATGTACCGGTAACAAGATGTCTCCTTTTTCGGTATTAAAATATTTTGCCAAAACAGGATCAAAACTTCCATTTTTATCAAAGTCGTTCTTATATAGATAAATTGGTTGGGCTTGTGTTGGTTTCATAAAACCATTTATACCTTGATTTCCGATTATAAAATCTATATCGCCATCTTTATCAATGTCAGCGGCAACTATCTTGTTCCACCACCCAGAGGTGTTTATTTGCTGGTCATTTTCATTTAACCAGGTAATAGCCATTGGTTGTAAGCTACCCTTGTGATTTTTAAAAATAGTAATTTCCATAAACTCACCAACCACAATCAAATCTTTCCAAGAATCGTTATCTACATCTTCCCATACAGCGCTAGTTACCATACCTAAGTTTGAAAAGAGTGATTCGAATTTCTTGCTGCAACTGCCTTTGTCATTAATTAAAAGGGAGCTTTCCGGTAACAAAGGATATGCTTTTGGCGTTAACCGTGCCCCCACAAAAACATCTACGTCACCATCTTTGTCAAAATCTTCTACGGCAATCACACTTGTACTTTTGCCTCCTTTGGGCACTATGTTTTTACTTTTAACAAAGACGCCTTCACCATCATTTAAATATATTCTATCTTGATAATACTTGGAATCTTTTTCAAATCTATTACCACCACTGGCTACATAGAGGTCTAAATCACCATCCATATCAATGTCGAAAAACACAGCCGCAACATCATCGAATTCCGGTTCTAAAAATTGAGATGGCATATACACACCTTCCTCATTTTGAAACCAAATACTACCTGGTTTTCCGCTATAGCCTCCAATGAATAATTCATCACCAGCTACCCCGTCAACGTTGGCGGCAACAATACAAGAACTTTTTGGCGTATGTTGTTTTACCAATAAATGTTGAAAAGTATATTCGTTTAAAAGAGTATCGTCTTGTTTGTAATTTACCATTGTTGTATCTGATGTGAACAACAATTTTTTCTCTTTAGGGTATGCGGCTATATCAGATGCTTCGGTCTGATTCAATGTCAAAACCTGATTGGCAGCTACATTATACTTTATTGTAGTTTTACCGTTAGGCCACCTTACTTTTAAAGAGTCTATTATAGTGTCTTTTAATCCGAAATGTACAATGGGCTCCATTGAAGATAAGTACCCTCTGATAACAGATTGATATTGATTTTGTTCGATGCTCTTATTATATAATGAGATTTTAGCCCCAATTGCCTTTGAGTTTTGCACGCCGCCGTTAAGTCGAATTCTAAGATAATTTGCTTCGTTTGTTTTTGATGTTGTATTCTCTAAAACAAAGGCCTTCTCATTAATATTATTGACTACCAAATCTAAATCTCCATCATTATCTAAATCTGCATATGCTGAACCATTGGAGAAAGATGCTTTCTCACTTATCCAGGTTTTAGACACATCATTAAAGTGCTCATCAGCAACTTGCTCATAAATAAAATTGGGAAGATGAATACCTGGTAATTTAGATACTGACTCCTTTACCCTTTTACTTCTTGCTTCTTGTGTGCCAAATATGCCGTTATCATTTGAGTAGTTGATAAAATCTAAATCTGTAATATCTTTTACATAGCCGTTGGTAATGTAAATATCTTTATCCCCATCATTATCAAAATCTACCATTAATGGAGCCCAGCTCCAATCGGTACTTGAAATGCCTTTTTGAAAACCAACTTCGCTATACTTTAATGGCTTTTTCCCTATGAATCCGTTGCCCAATTGAAGCGTGTTGTGCATGAATTGATTTGTATACGCGTTAGTTTGCGACAGAAGGTATTTATCATAATTCATGCTCCCTAACATCAACTTCTGCCTTTTGTATTGATTTGGCAACATATCAACCACCAAAATATCTGGTGTAGCATCGTTATTTATATCTGCAATATCTACACCCATGGCATTATACGTTTCATGGGACAGATAATCTTTACTAGATTCTATAAAAGTTGGATGATCAGTCGTAATAGTTGCATTATTAATATACAGTAGATCATCTGTAATGAAATCATTGGACACATAAATATCGGGCAAGTTGTCTCCATTAAAATCATGTATGCCTACACCTAGACCAAAGCCTTTGCCCTTAATATTTAAACTGTCTGACACATTTCTAAACACCGGGTGCCCCACACCTTCAATAGTCTCGTTCTTTAGTAGATAATCTGCCAAATGACCGGGCAAGTATTTTTTGGGCATTGGTGTATTTTTATCATGGGTAGTATTACCGTTATGAACAATATACACGTCTAAATCACCATCTAGATCATAATCAAAAAAAACGGCTTGCTGGGCATAATTAGCGTCATCTAAACCGTAGGCTTTTGCTTCTTCCTTAAAAAAAGGTAAACCATCATCATCCAGCCCCTGATTTATAAATAACAAATTAGGACAATCGTTGTTGCAATTTGCACCACCTACATTTAGGTAAATATCATCCCAACCATCAGAATTTATGTCTACGATTGAAACACCTGTAACCCAAGAATCAGTAAAAAACTTAGCTTTTTCGGATATATCCGAAAAAGCTAAGTTTCCATTATTTAAATAGATTTTTGAAGAAACTTGGTTTCCTGTAAAAACAACGTCTTGTAATCCGTCATTATTAAAATCACCTATACCGACACCACCTCCGTTATAACAATATTGAAAATCGATAATGTTTATTGAATCATTTTCGATAATGGTGTTTTGAAAGTGTATTTGGGAATGTTCAGCAGTTATTGAAACGAAACGTGACAGTTTTTTCTCATATTTGGATGAACATCCGAAAAGAAGTAGTACTCCAAAAATCGGGTATATGGCTTGTCTAAACATATTTGTCTTTTAAAAATAGTCTCTTTTTAATAAAAGCCAAGTAGACTATGCTACTTGGCTTTTGAACTCAACAAACTACTCATAAAACTTTTTAATATCCTTGATTTTGGACTAAATTGGGATTTGACTGTAGTTCACTCTGTGGAATGAAAATCAATTCATGCTTGCCAGATTGAAAAGCACCACCGGCAATGGACTTTGGATGTGGACCTTCATGCGCTGAATTAGTACCTAAATAGGTTTCTGCTAGATTCCACCGTACCAAATCAAAGAAGCGGTGGCCCTCTCCTGTGAGTTCCATTACACGTTCATCTATGATTGCCTGACGCATATTTTCTTGATTCAATCCAGAAACAGGAGTTATTTGGGCCCTAGTTCTAACTTGGTTTAAAAAAGGTTCAGCTTCGGACGGTCTATTTTGTTCATTAATAGCCTCTGCTAACATTAGCAAGACGTCTGAATAACGTATGATTCTCCAGTTTGGACCGTAATCGTCACCTAAGAAACCAGTGGCTCCAACAGGTAGTTCTAGGCCGGAATATTTACGGGAAAAAATTGGCTCCAAGCCAGTATTCTGTGGTTGGTCCAATAACGAATTTACTGTCTCAATATCTGTTGCAAGACCTTCTGAAAAAGGTATGTCTACATTAACAACACTGTTTGGATAATCATATGCCAAGGTTGCATTTCTTCTTATCTCATCATTGTTTGTTTCAAATACTTTTTTTACCCACGGGTTGATTACATGGCCATTATCTGGTGTTTGACTTGGCGGAGCATACTCAATAACAAAATTACCTTGGGTTCCTGCTCTCGGTATGTCTTGACCCCAAACGAAATTACCATTACCAATTGGATGGTATTGCAATTCAAAAACAGATTCGCTATTGTTCTCGTTTGTTTGCGTAAAATTTTCTTGATATTGCTCAGAAGGCAACAGATTGTATGGGCCGTTATTCACAACTTCTTTGAAAGCAGCTTCAGCCAGGGCATACTCGTCAGTATTAAGCAAACCACTTCTGTACAGATGGCTTTTACCCTTCAAAGCAGTTGCCGCCCAACTTGTAGGCCGACCCAAATCTTCTTCAGACCAACTTTTTGGCAATAAAGACTCGGCTTGTTGCAAATCCGCAATAATCAAATCCCATACGGCTTGAGGTGAAGCCTGAGATGGAAATAACTCCTCATCGTTCTTAGGGTCTGGGGTTTTATCCACTAAAGGAATATTTCCGTACATATTGACCATATAGAAATATACGAAGGCCCTAAAAAAATGTGCTTGCCCCAATATTTCGTTACGTTCACTTGTACTCGGAACATTTTCTTCATTGACGTTTTCGAGAATGGAATTTGCACGAAAAATCGATTTATAAGCTTCTTCCCATGGCTCTTGCGCCCAACGTGCCACACCAGGACTTCCCTGAAAGGTTGAAAGCGAAGTATTACCTCCGGAGGGAATAGGATTTATGGCGTCTGTTCTCAACAATGCCCCAACGTGTACAATACGTCCCCAGAAAAACGTTCCGGTGATTGGGTGATACATTCCGTTCACAGCTAATTTTGCATCTTCTGCGTTTCTCCAAAACCCTTGCACAGCAATTTCATTTGGATTTGTTTGATCAAGAATTTCATCACTACATCCGAAAGGAATGAGTAATGCGATCACCGCAATGATTTTAAATTGTTTTATAGTTATCATAGTCTTTATTTTATTTTTTTAAAATCCTACTTCCAATCCAAAAATAATTCCAGTTGGTCTTGGATATGCTCTAATATCAATACCACGACCAGTTACTGAATTAACAGTAGGCCTGAATCCGAAAAAACCATCGTTTTCATTAGAACGAGCTCCATTCGTAGAGGCAACATCAGGATCGTACCCTGAGTAATTGGTGACCACAAGCAAATTTTGACCTGTAATGGATAAACGGAAACGTTTTACCCATTCTGTTTTAATATATTCTGAGAAATCGTAACCTACAGTAAGATTTTGCAAGCGAATAAACGAACCATCTTCAACAGCATACGATGAAGGAAGCCCATTCTGACCTGGGTCTGTTGATGTTGGCCTAGGTAGACTACCTGTTGTATTTTGAGGACTCCATCTATCTAAAACGTCTGTAAACTTATTACCATCTGCACTTAATGTGTTAAAGACACGCGCTTGGTTATAAATTTCGTTTCCTTGAACACCATTAATGAAAATACTGAAATCAAAGTTTTTATACTCACCATTAAGATTGATACCGTAAGTGAAATCAGGAACGGGACTACCCAAAATAGTTTGGTCTTCATTATTGATTTGCCCATCACCGTTGATATCCTTTTTAATGAAATCCCCAGGCGAAAGAGCAGAAATGTTAGGGTCATTACTTCTGTTAGGGTCACTATCTATTTGAGATTGATCGTCATAAACCCCATCAACTACAAAACCATAAAAGGATCCTGGATCTTCACCCGCTCTAAATATATTCACGCTTTGAATTCCCTCGTTTACAGAAGGACCAAAAAATTCACTTGGAACTTGGGTCAACGTACTCTTTTGAGTAGCGAGATTAAAACCAATATCAAATTTAAAATCCCCTTCGGTTTTTCTATAGTTCACCAAGAATTCTACACCACTATTCTCTAGACCACCTGCATTTTGTGTCAAAGGCACGTTAGTACCGTTCGAACTAGGAATAGGTACTGCTACTAATAGGTTTTCAATATCCTTTTTATAATATTCAGCCGAGAAGGTCAATGCATTATCGAAGAAACCAAGATCAATACCGAAATTCACCGTAGAGGAGGTCTCCCATTGCAATCCGTCATTGGCAAATGAAGTCTGGGCAAAACCAGGTAATATGGAATTTCCAAACGAAGCGGAAGAGGTGGTGCCCACAACGGACTGGTAAAGGTAATTGCCGACATTTTGAGCACCTAACTCACCGTAACCCCCACGTAATTTGGCTTCTGAGATAATACCGTTTTCAGGAAAAAAGTCTTCATCACTAATTCTCCAACCTAAAGAAAAGGAAGGGAAAACATCAGAACGAAAACCCTCCGCAAATTTGGAGGATTCATCGCGCCTAATCGTACCGGTAAATAAGTACTTACCCGCAAACGAATAATTGAGACGACCAAATGTGGAAATTAATCCGTCAACTTCCTTAAAACCTGCGCTTCCAATAATGTTATCAACTCCTGCAGCACCAGTTGTACGTATGTCATTGGACGGAAGATTGCCGACGTAGTTTGCCAGCAAGTCATATCGTGTTCTTAATTGTCCATAACCAACAACAACGTCTACTTTATGATTGCCAAATTCCTTGTTATAATTTAGGGTAGGTTCAATCTGAGTTTTTAAGAACTCGGAACGAACATGGGTCAAGTCATTTTGTGGATTATCATTAAAACGTGCATCTGTGGGGCTCATAAAATAAGTCGGCCTAAATGTTTCACGAAAACTGTTTGTGTAATCGACACCTAGGTTTAGTTTTGCGGTTAACCCTTCCACTATTTCATAAGCAACACTAATGTTGCCTAGTAGGTTTCTTCTGGTTTCAAGATTGTCATCTAATACTGCCAAAGCATAATTATTCAAACCACCGAAACCTGCAGTTTCCCTAACCGGGGCTTCAAACCCACCTTCATTCTCAGGAACGTTAAAACGTAAAATAGGTGCTGTGGCAGCTTCAAATCCGAAATATTCGTTCTCCTGAATTTTACTTTGAGTTAAACCAATGGATTCCGTAATGGTAAATTTTCCTATTTTAAAATCACTATTGACCCGCGCATTGATTCTTTCAAAGCCCGACCCAACCAATATACCATCTTGGTTATAATAATTCGTAGAAAAAAAGAATCTAGACTTTTCGTTGCCTCCCGCCACAGAAACGCCGTAATCTTGAATTGGCCCGGTACCTAAAGACTTATCTTGCCAATCAGTATAGGTAAGACTTCCATTCTCAGAAAAATTGGCAGGATCGATTTGGAAACCGCTCGCGTCGTTTGTCTCAAAGTCCCTTCGATAATCCAAAAATTGTTCGCTGTTCAAGAAATCTAGTTTTTTTGAAGCAACTTCAACCCCTCCTCTTATGGTTAGGTTGACTGAAATTTCGTCCCGAATTCCTTTTTTTGTTGTAATCAATACTACACCATTAGAGGCGCGAGACCCGTAAATTGCTGCAGACGAAGCATCTTTCAATACTTCAATCGACTCAATATCGTTTGGATTCACAAAATCCATATTCTCGGCAAAAGTTCCGTCTATTACATATAACGGAAAAGAATTGGTTAGCGAACCGATCCCACGCACGAAGACATTTGCGGAACCACCAGGCTGACCACCAAATGTTTCAACTTGTACACCTGCCAATTTGCCTTGCAGGGCAGCTGTGGGATTACCTGTAACCACTTGGGCAATATCTTCTGCCTTGATAGAAGCAATAGCACCGGTAACCTCTCTTCGGCTTTGAGTACCATAGCCCACGACCACTACTTCATCTAATAGTGCGGAATCTTCACTAAGCTCTACATCAATAGTAGAACGATTTGAAACGGGAATTTCTTGAGTTGAAAACCCAATGTAACTGAATACTAATACGGCATCAGTGCTTAAATCGGAAATCGTATAATTTCCGTCAAAATCTGAAGTAACCCCATTGGTAGTTCCCTTTACCACAATGTTAACGCCGGGTAGTGGTCCTTGCATATCAGATACCGTCCCAGATACCTGTGTGGTTTGCGCAAAAGCAATACTACCCAGTAGAGCAAAGGCAAAACCCATAATTTGTTTGAGTAATTCTCCCATAATAAAAATTAATAAAGATTTCTTATTAGTTGATTGTTATTTGCATGATTACATATGTGCTATGATAGTCTATGCTACTTAGCAAATATAAAACAAATTGGCCAATTCCAAAATTTATCTTAATAAAAATGATATTATGTTAATTTTGGGGATTGTAAAATGCAAAAATGCTAATTCTTGAAAAACGGTTATATATTTAATTATAGGGAAATTCTCTTAAGTCAGAAGGGGGCTATGTCAAGTGATGATTTTATCGAATACCTATAAATATTACTTTGGTAATAAGTGAGATTACAGGACGGATGAAATTACCCCTGAGTCCAATGTAATTGTTATTCGTACTGTAGTTATGTCTGTTGCTTTAGGGTATCTTGTGCTTATAGAACATATTTTTTTATTCTTTCTTAAACCAAAACTTAAGGAATGGTATCAACTACCTCACGGTAAAGCAGAAGTATTTTGAGAGGATGTTTTAATTACCTACTAAGATATTGGGATTGATATAAATTTTTCTGGAAATGACAAATCTATTATATAAAATACCTCGTTATAAGGAGGAAAGTGCGGGAAGCCACTAACATTAAGAAAGGTTAATGAATCATGAAACGGAAGAGGATAGTTTTGTTATGGAGAAGTATGAAAAAAGACTTGGACAATTGGGTTATAAAGCAAATCATAAAATTGGATTTGGAAATGCCACTAGTGATATTTCCAGAATAGTTAAGAAAGAAGAAGTCGATTTTTTGGTTATAGGCGTAGATGACGGTAAAGGAATCGAAGATGTGATTTTAGGAACCACTTTACATACTGCTCGGCACAAAATAAAAGTGCCTGTTTTGATTGTGAATTCTTGCCGAGGTCACTATCTTAAATTGTTGTTTTATAAGGGGTCTTAAGCCCTAAAAAGAGAAAAGTCCTTTTTTAGATAAGGGCTTTTATATTTTATAGACATCGAATTTCTTGATCAATTCGTTTATCCTCTTTTTGTTTTCTTCTAGCTTCGCTTCCAGTTCTTTTATCTGTTCTTTGGTAATGGTATTCATGCCATCATAATTAATATTGTCCGATTATAACGGAATATGATGGCTTACATTGTATGTATCTGATCAAATACATATTTTTTTATGGGCGGGGTGGTCCGGTCAATATGTATGTAAACGACCGAATCCTTCTTAAGACTGGTTTTTATCAGTGCTTGGGCGATTCAGTCCTACCTTTTTGCCCAAATCTCGTACATGGGTTCTCCCTTACTATTGTTTCCGGTATGGTGCCAATCGCTTCCTTTTAGTTCGTAGTCGAACTTTAAGGTCGCTCCCACACGGGAATCGTCTTTTGAGAAAAAGTCTATGTTTTCGGTGTAATGGCCGTTTTTTGAACTAAAGGAACCTCCGCCCGTACCGAAAAATTTCATGCTGTCGGTATGGTAGGCAATCCATTGAAAGCGTCCGTTCATAAGTAGTTTGAGTGTTTTTCTAGGGTTTTCTTCGCCCCTGCGCTCTTGACCGGTATCGGGGCCGCGTGTGGCAAAAAGCCATTTCCCGTCCAAGGCTTGTGTAAGGGGGGCAATCGGTTTAAAAGTAGCGCTGGATTTCAGTTCAAGAACAAGGGCATCCTCTTTTTGTTCGAAGGGAATCTGTAGTGTCTTCAGTTGGTCGTTTTCGTAATTGGAATTGAATTCCAAATCGACAATAAGGTGATTACCTTCTACTTTTACAAAACCTCCACGGGTCATTATAAAGTGGGCCGGACTTTTTTCGTAGACCGTATGTACAAGGTAACCATCGTTGATATGAAGCTCATGGGTGGTATTTTTTTGGTCGATGTGCTCTTCAAAAAGGTAACTTTTTGATGCCATTTGGGCACTGACAAGATGGGTCGTGGCCAAAATGAGGAATAAAACCATGCATTTTGTCCTAATTTTGATTGTAGTTTTCATTTGTTGAGGATTTTTAATGGTTTAAAAATAAGGTAATTACATTATATTTTTAGCTTTTGGACCTCCTTTTAAAATTTTTTTTCACGCTTTGTCGTAATTTTTTTGAAAATTCTTGATTTTAATTTTTTTTTGTTTTCATTTGTCCTGTCTTTAGCGATTTAAAACTAGAGGCGTATAGAGCTTTTAGCTGAACATTATGCAATGTGTTTCTATGTTCGGGCTATGGGAGATTAGGAAGTCAAATCTCATAGCAACCCATCAGATGGGCGGCCGAATTTTAAAGCTAACTTCCGATTTTTCTACTACTATTGTGCAAAGCCAGCACAACTACTTTTTTATTCCTACTACTCAGGAACAAATTCTTATATGATACCATCGGTAACAATTATTTAATCTTTACAGCACACCTTAGTAAAAAAATATACCGATTTTCATTCACAAGAATTCACAATGAATACAAAATACATCGATCTGATCGATCAAACTTACTTTTTCCCTCAAGAGGAGTTCACCCTTGAGGACGAGCACTTGAAGTTTCATGACATACCGCTTAGAGATGTGGTGGAAAAATTTGGGAGCCCTTTAAAATTCACCTATCTGCCTAAAATTTCAGAGAATATCGGCAGGGCGAGGAACTGGTTTGCGAACGCTATTGAAAAGAATGCCTACAAGGGCAAATACCACTATTGTTATTGTACCAAAAGTTCGCACTTTCAGCATATCTTACACGAAGCGCTCAAGAACGATATCCATATCGAGACCTCTTCGGCCTTTGACATCAATATCGTAGAGCAGTTGAAAAAAGATGGAAAGCTAAAAGATAGTGCCTATGTAATCTGTAACGGTTTCAAACGCGAGCAGTATGTAGATAATATCGCGAGGCTGATCAATAACGGCCATAGGAACTGTATCCCTATCATCGATAATTACGAAGAGATCGGACTTTTGTCCGACGTTATAGACGATACCTTTAAAATCGGGATTCGAATAGCTTCTGAGGAAGAACCCAAATTCGAGTTCTATACCTCTCGCTTGGGAATTGGCTACAAGAACATTGTACCGTTTTTTGAAAACGAAATCAAGGACAACGACAAGGTAGAGCTGAAAATGCTTCACTTTTTTATCAATACCGGTATTCGTGACAATGCGTACTATTGGAACGAGTTGGTAAAATGTCTGAAAGTGTACACCCGTTTGAAAAAAATCTGTCCCTCTTTGGATAGCTTGAATATTGGTGGAGGATTCCCCATCAAGAATTCCTTGGCCTTTGAGTACGATTATCAATATATGATCAACGAAATCTTGAACCAGATCAATATTACTTGCGAAGAGGCCGATGTGCCAGTTCCCCATATTTTTACGGAGTTCGGAAGTTTTACCGTTGGTGAGAGCGGCGGGGCTATTTATGAAATTCTCTACCAAAAACAACAGAACGACCGTGAAAAATGGAATATGATCGATTCATCTTTCATTACCACTTTGCCCGATACTTGGGCCATTAACAAGCGATTTATCATGTTGCCCATCAACCGATGGAACGACGAGTACGAACGCGTGCTTTTGGGTGGCTTGACCTGCGATAGCGATGATTATTACAATAGTGAGCAGAACATGAACGCTATTTACCTGCCCAAATACAAACGCGATAAACCTTTGTATATAGGCTTTTTCAATACAGGGGCCTACCAAGAGACCATTGGCGGTTATGGCGGTCTACAGCATTGCTTGATCCCCCAGCCCAAACATATATTGATAGATAAGGATGCCGATGGCAATCTTACCTATGAGGTCTTTAGTCCCCAACAAAAGGCGGAAGACCTATTGGATATTTTGGGTTATAAAACGGATAAATCTACCGTAGGCACCAGCGATACTACTATCGAACATGCAATTACATCAAACGTATAAACTTCAACAATCAAGATGAGCACAACAAAGAATTATGCGGGCATTCCCGACAAATTCGCACAATTAGAAACGGCCAAGGTGGTTTTAATACCTGTGCCTTATGATGGAACAAGTACTTGGGGCAAAGGTGCCGATAAGGGCCCCCAAGCATTTTTAGAGGCTTCCGAGAATATGGAGCTTTACGATATCGAAACCGATAGCGAGGTGTATGAGCAAGGCATTCATTTGGCCGAGGCCATAACCGAGAACAGCTCACCGGAAGCCGTGGTAAACGCTGTTCATAAACAGACCAAAGATTACATTAAGCGCAACAAGTTCGTAACCTTGTTCGGGGGGGAGCATTCCATTTCGATAGGTACGATCCGCGCCTTTAACGAATGTTTCGATAATCTGACCGTTTTGCAGATCGATGCCCATGCCGACCTACGCGAGTCGTACGAGGGTACAAAATACAACCATGCCTGTGCGGTTCACGAAGCCAGTCAGACCACAAATCTGATCCAAGTAGGGATTCGTTCCATGGATGCTATAGAAAAATCGTTTATGGACGAAGAAAAGACCTTCTTTGCCCACGATATGGTACATGATGAGTATTGGACGGACAAGGTAATCGAAGCCATGACCGACAACGTCTTGATTACCTTTGATCTTGATGCCTTTGATCCTTCGATCATGCCTTCAACGGGAACTCCCGAGCCAGGGGGACTCTTTTGGTACGAGACCTTAGAGTTTTTAAAACAGGTATTCAAGGAGAAAAACGTAGTGGGCTTTGATATTGTGGAGCTCTGTCCCAATCCCGCGGATAAATCTTCAGATTTTCTTGCCGCTAAATTGTATTATAAAATGCTAAGCTATAAATTTATGGGTGAGGCGTCAGATGACGAATATGACAATACCTACGATGTAGATTACAAATCAGGTACGAACGGTTTAAAATTTGATGATGACGAAGACTAAAGGAGCAATTTCCGAATTTATAGAAAAATATTACCTGCATTTTAATGCTGCCGCTTTGGTTGATGCCGCCAAGGCATACGAAGAGCAATTGAACAAAGGTTCTAAAATGCTTGTGTCATTGGCCGGAGCGATGAGTACTGCCGAATTGGGCAAGATCTTTGCCGAAATGATCCGTCAAGACAAGGTACAGATCATATCGTGTACAGGGGCCAACCTAGAGGAGGATATCATGAATTTGGTAGCACATTCACATTACAAACGCGTTCCCGAATACCGAGACCTTACGCCCCAAGATGAGTGGAATTTACTCGAAAAGGGCCTGAATAGGGTAACCGATACCTGTATTCCCGAAGAGGAAGCCTTTAGAAGGTTGCAGGAGCATATTTTTAAGATATGGAAAGATGCCGAGGAAAAAGGGGAGCGTTACTTGCCGCATGAATACATGTATAAAATGTTGCTTTCCGGGGTGCTTGAAGAGTATTATGAAATCGACCTTAAAGATTCATGGATGTACGCCGCTGCGGAGAAGAACCTACCTATTGTGTGCCCAGGATGGGAAGACAGTACTATGGGCAACATCTTTGCATCTTATGTGCTAAAGGGCGAGTTGAAGGCCAGTACCATGAAATCGGGTATTGAATATATGACCTTCTTGGCCGATTGGTATACCGATAACTCTAAAAACGGTATCGGCTTCTTTCAAATCGGAGGAGGTATAGCTGGTGATTTTCCTATCTGTGTAGTGCCTATGCTCTATCAAGATATGGAACGTACCGATACACCGTTCTGGAGCTATTTCTGCCAGATCAGTGATTCTACCACCAGTTACGGGTCGTACTCGGGTGCGGTTCCGAACGAGAAAATTACATGGGGGAAACTCGATATCGATACCCCGAAATTTATAATAGAAAGCGATGCAACCATTGTTGCGCCATTAATTTTTGCTTATCTTCTAGACTTATGAGTAGTAGAAAAGAAAACACAAATTTAAAGCGCGTCATCGTAGACTTTAAAAAGTTGACCCCAGAAGTGTTGAAGCTTCTGGTGGAGGCTTATCCCGATGGTTATGATGATCGAAATATTATTTCCTTCAAAAATGCCAATGGTGAACGTATTGAAGCTGTTGAAGTGTTGACCGAAGACACCAAATATTTGGTGAAGATCAGTGCGAAGCTTGAGTACACTATGGAGAATTACGACGAAGATGATTATGAAGATTTTGATGATGACGATCCAGATGCGGTAGTAGAGCCCGACCCTGAAGATATGGCTCAAGACGATGATTAGAGCCGTTCTACGGTTTGCGCAAAACCTTTGTTGCCCGTTCTTCGGGCAGTGGCCCTTCTTAGCTCTATTCCAAAATTTTGTTCATAGTAACAATTACCGCTTAACGCCTGTTCGATGAAAATAGAGGATATAGAGAATATAGAGTTGAAGTTTTTAAGCCTTGATGATTATCAAGAGCTTAAAGATGCCATGATATCGGCCTATGCCAATATGCCTGGATCCTACTGGAAAGAAAAGCAAATAAAATCGCTTATCGATAAATTTCCGGAAGGCCAGGTGGTAATCAAGATAAATGGACAGTTGGCCGGTGTGGCCCTGTCCATTATTGTAGACTATGACCGTTTCGATGACGAACACACCTATGAGCAGATTACGGGCAACTATTCCTTTGCCACGCATGACGATGAGGGCGATGTGCTCTACGGTATCGAGGTCTTTATAAAGCCACAGTTTCGCGGTCTTAGATTGGGACGTCGCTTGTACGATTACCGAAAGGAATTGTGCGAGAAGTTGAACCTTAAAAGTATTGTCTTTGGAGGAAGAATGCCCAATTTTCATAAATACATGGGCGAGCTTACCCCAAAAGAATACATTGCCAAGGTGCGCCGTAAGGAAATTGCCGATCCTGTACTGAACTTTCAGATCTGCAACGATTTTCACCCTGCCAAGGTCATGAAGGGATACTTGGAAGGCGATAAGGACTCGAGTGACTTTGCCATTCTGATGGAGTGGGACAATATCTATTATCAAAAACCTTCTAAAAAGGCGGCGACCAAGAAAAAAGTCATTCGTTTAGGGCTTATACAATGGCAGATGCGACCCTATAAAGATTTGGAAGAACTGCTGCAACAGGCGGAGTATTTTATCGATGCCGTTTCAGGGTATAGGTCCGATTTTGCCCTGTTTCCCGAGTTTTTCAATGCGCCCTTGATGGCCAAGGACAATCATTTGTCCACTTCCGACGCCATTCGTGAATTGGCTAGGCATACGGGTGATATTGTACAGAAATTTTCTGAGTTTTCCATATCCTATAACATCAACATCATAACCGGAAGCATGCCTGAAATGATCGATGGACGTTTGTACAATGTAGGTTATTTGTGCCGGCGTGACGGTAGTATGGAGCGTTATGAAAAATTACATGTTACCCCTGACGAAGCCAAGGTGTGGGGAATGCAAGGAGGAACCCAACTAAGGGCCTTCGATACCGATTGCGGTAAAATAGGCGTCTTGATCTGTTATGATTCCGAATTTCCTGAACTAAGCCGCCTGTTGGCCGATGAGGGTATGGATATATTGTTCGTTCCCTTTTTGACCGATACCCAAAATGGCTATTCTAGGGTGCGGTATTGTGCCCAGGCAAGGGCGATAGAAAACGAATGCTATGTGGCTATTGCCGGTAGTGTTGGCAACTTGCCCAATGTGCAGAACATGGATATTCAATTTGCCCAATCCATGGTATTTACACCTTGTGATTTTTCCTTCCCCACCAATGGGATCAAGGCCGAGGCCACACCGAATACCGAAATGATCTTAATAGCCGACGTAGATATCGATTTGTTGCGCGAACTTAACCAATTTGGGGCTGTACGGAATTTGAAGGATAGAAGAAAAGATATATTTGAACTAAGAAAAAAAGTGTAGTTTGACTGACTTAAAGATTATAGGAAGCGAAGAATGGTGCGTGTTTGAAAATTTGGGTATCCCGGCCATAAAGGCAAGGGTAGATTCAGGGGCCAAAACATCGTCCATACAAGCGACCAACATAAAGATTATTATGAAGGGCACCCAAGAATGGGTAAAGTTTGAAGTAAGCCCGCTTCAAGAAAACCGAAGTATTTCCATACCCTGTCAGGCGCGGTTGGTAGACCGTAGAATGGTAAAAAGTTCTTCGGGAATCTCAGAAGAGCGCTTGGTGGTACGTACTGCGGTTACCTTGGGAGACGAGACTTTCGAGATAGAGCTTACCTTGGCCAACCGTGATACCATGGAGTTTCGTATGCTCTTGGGGCGCGAGGCGCTGAACGAACGTTATATTGTAAACCCTGCACTCAATTATCAGATACAGGATTTTGACGAAGCGGTCATTAACCAAAAATACGCTCCCTATTTTAAGGAGAAAACGGGGTTAAAGATTGCCCTCTTGGCCAGCAACCCTAACCTATATAGTAATAAGCGTATCATGGAAGCCGCTGAGGCCCGTGGTCATGAAATTGTTTTTCTGAACGTAGAACTGGCTTATATGAAGCTTGATGCCCACTCGCCTGAAATCCGGTATAGAGGGGGCAATATTCTGAATGCCTTCGATGCCGTTATACCGAGAATCAAACCTTCGGTTACCTTTTATGGTTGTGCATTGATCCGACAATTCGATAATCTTGGGGTCTATTGCCAAAATACGGCCGAGGCCATTACGCAGTCAAGGGACAAGCTTTTTGCATCGCAATTGTTTTCTAAGAACGATATACATATTCCTATAACCGGTTTTGCCAAATCCCCAATGGATACCAAAGACCTGATCAAAATGGTCAATGGGGCACCTTTAATTATCAAGTTGCTGGAAAGTACTCAAGGAAAAGGGGTGGTGCTCGCCGAGACCAATAAGGCTGCAGAGAGCGTGATCAATGCATTTAAAAGTGTAAATACCAATATTTTGGTGCAAGAGTTTATCAAGGAAGCCAACGGGCAAGATATTCGCTGTTTCGTTGTCAACGGAAAAGTAGTGGCCTCTATGCAAAGACAGGCTGAAAAAGGGGAGTTCAGGGCCAATATCCACCAAGGCGGCAAGGCTTCCATTATTAGGATCACTTCCGAAGAACGCAAACTGGCACAAAAGGCGGCAAAAGTTTTGAACCTGGCCGTTGCCGGGGTCGATATCATTCGCTCGAACAAAGGCCCCTTGCTCTTAGAGGTAAATTCGTCCCCCGGTCTTGAAGGCATCGAAAATGCAACGGGAAAAGACATTGCCAATGAAATGATCGTGGCCATTGAAAAGAAGTTAAGGTTTAGTATCTAAATCGAACACCCTATCAAATAGTCCGAATTTGGAACTATAATACTATACCGTAGTACCTATATAATAGACCGAAAAAAGAAGACCTCGTTTTGCGAGGTCTTCTTTGTTATATATAAGGATGCCAAAATAGAGGTATACTTTCTCTTGGTGGTTACCCTTTTCGACCTACCGACATAGCCCATGGATCTATCTTCAATACATGGGTGTGATACACATCAAAATGTCTTTCACCTTCCTTTTTGACCTCCTTGCCGATATCACCGATAAAGGGGTCTCGTCCAAGTAATTTCTTTCTCCGATTAAGGGTCGAAATCCCGACCTAATGCATTATTTGTTCGATGTAAAATCAATGAATTTCGATTGTATCTGTCTGACATTTAGTTTTTTACAACTCAACGAGTAAAGCGTACCACTTGTATTGTTTTTCTACTTGACCGTACAATGTGCCGTTCAGGTCTAAGCAAAACAAGAAACAATAAAATTCATTTAAGTTATGGTACGATTCAACACTTTACTTCTTATTGCAGTTACAGTTTTAATGACTTCATGTTCTTCTTCTACCACGGAAGAAGATGAACTTTACAAATCGGTTTCTTCTACCGCTCAAGAAGTAACGGTTTCCGATATAGAAAAAGAGGTACTGGATGTAGTAAATGAATATAGGGTCTCTATCGGGCTGAATGCATTGAAGTTTAGCCAGGTTGCTTACAGTTATGCAAATGCCCACAACACCTATATGATTTCGGAAGGTCAGATCAGCCATGATAATTTTGATATAAGGGCTTCTAAATTATCTGTAGATGCCAAGGCCGATTATGTTTCTGAAAACTTGGGTATGGATTTTACGAATGCCGAAGATATTCTTGAAGCATGGAAAAATAGCCCGATTCACAAGAAGGTTATGGAAGGTAATTTTGAATACACGGCGGTTAGTGTTACCGCTGACGAGAATGGGGTACTTTATTTTACCCAGCTGTTTTTTCTATAAGATAAAAAGTATAACATACACTTAAATGGAGCAATATTAGGTTGGCCTCCTATTTCGCAGAAGTAGGGGGCATTTTTATGGCCTAAAATAAGGTGAAAAGGGGGTGGAAATGCGATGACTTCCTTCCAAATTATTGTTTTTCAGGGAATAATACGTGCGATTTAGTTTTTTTTTCCGCTCGATGAACTACATTATTGAATTAAAATATGCGAAAAGCTGTGCATTTCATCGAAAAAACATGCATTTCATGGAGTAAAAATAATAGCGTAGGCAATAACATTTAGTACAAGGGAGTTTTTTATAGGACCTAAACCAACATTCTTTACCTATGATACGTAAAACTACCTTAAGGCAAAACTTGCTGTTGCTTTTCTCGTTTGTTTGCTTTTTTTCTTTTGCTCAAGATAGGGTTTATACTAGTGCTATTACTAGTGAAAACGAAGTAGATCTATCTAACAATGCTATAGGTACCGATTTAACAACCAATGCGACAATCAGGGCGAATTCTGGTATTGCTGTGGGAATTGGTGCTTATGACGGACATTTGGAACTCGCCTATCCGTCCACACTACCGGCGAATACTACCAGTTATTTAAAAATTGAGACCGAAGACAATTTGCTCTCCAGCCTATTGGGTGGCAGTCTAGGGAATTTACTATCCGATATAGTCGGGGTACTGCTTATAGGAAACCAAGAGTTTACTGTTGAGGCCCGTAATGTCAATACTACTGTCCTTCAATCGAATTCTGGAATTGTCGATGCTTTTGCGTCTGATGAGGCAAGGGTTGTTATTGATGAGGCAGGGACTTATTTTCTTGCCGTGACCCCAACAAGCGCCTATGACAGGGTCCGCTTGACCAACAGCGTCGGATCATTGATCGGATTGAGTCAAACCAGAGATCTCGATGTTTATGGCTCTTTTTATGGCGATGGAGATACCCCATGTGGAGCTCCTAGTTTTACTTCGTACAGTGGTAGCGGCATATCGTTGGACCTTCTCGACTTAGGAGGCGCAGGAGTGACCGACCCACATTTGGCCATTGATGGCGATAGCAATACCTTTTCTGAGTTAGGACTTGGAGTTATCGGTGTGGCAGCCAATATAGAACAGACCATCTATTTCAATAGCCCGGAAGATACAGATGATTATTACTATGTAGAGATTGCTATCGACCCTTCTCTATTACAATTGGATATT
This sequence comes from Zobellia sp. OII3, assembly GCF_002211465.1. Classification (NCBI taxonomy): domain Bacteria; kingdom Pseudomonadati; phylum Bacteroidota; class Flavobacteriia; order Flavobacteriales; family Flavobacteriaceae; genus Zobellia; species Zobellia sp. OII3. The sequence continues at coordinate 1,226,672 of NZ_MWRZ01000001.1, forward strand.
GCTGACTCCATTGAGGTAATCGGTCAGAACGGTGCGGCAACACCTGTCTATACAGAGAGTCTATCGAATTTATTGGATTTAGACCTATTGGGTCTGTTACAGAGTGGTCAAACGGCCGTTATAGGCTTTGATCCTGCAAGCCCTATAGATCGGGTAACGGTGAGGTTATCATCCTTGGTCGGTGTCGGTATCGATCAGAATATTAAAATTTACGATGTGTACAGGGCTCCTGAAACACCTGTAATCACCGCTACCGCAGATGACCTAAATATCTGTGCGGGTTCGGCTACTAGCATAACTGCGGAAATTCAAAACACTACCAATACAGAGTTGAGATGGTACGATGCCGAACACAACGGAAACCTATTGGCAACCTTAAACTCGGGTGATGCGTTTACCACACCGGTCTTAAATTCGGACACGACCTATTATGTGGCCGCTGCCGAAATCGGTTGCGCCGAGGAATCTCCTCGAACCGAAGTTGAAGTAAATGTCGTTGCCATTCCGACTGCGGCCGATATTACGGTTCTGGGCAACGAAAACCCTGTTTGTTCTTCGAACAATGTAGTTCTTGTTCCTTCAAGTACGGTAAACGGAAGCTTTACTTGGTACCTTGATGGGACAAAGACCACCGAAATTACCGATGGAATGGTAGATGGTGGGGTTACTTATGAAATTGATTCCAATGGTGTTTTGACCGTAACCGGGCTGACCGAAGTGGGATCTCCGTACACGTATTTTGTGTCGGTGAAAGATGATTTGGCCGGTTGCGAGAATGTTTCTGGCGATTTGAAATCGGTAGAGGTCAATGTGGTAGATTTTTCAAAGACGGTATCTATTGATTCTGAAACTTTGATAAGCCTAGATAATCTCCTTGATATTTTTGATGGTACCAGTACGGTAGATGTAACCGGAACCGTATCGGGCGATGTTGTCGCAGGAGAACCTATTTCCTTGGCCGTAAACGGAAAGCTTTTTGATGGGGTTGTGGGAGCCGATTCATCGTTTAGCGTTGCAGTAGATGCACTCGATCTGGTATCCGACCTAGATAACACCCTTGAAGCCTTTTTGCAAGGTGTTCTTTGTAGTGTTTCCACTGAAATTTCGGTAGACCTTCCTGATTTAGTGATAGACGATGTGCTACAGGTTTTCTGTGCCTCTGATTTTGCTACCGTAGCGGATTTGCAGGTAGATCTTGACGATATCGTTTTCTTCGATGACCTCACGGCAGGATTGCAAATTGATGCCAATACACCCTTGGTCGACGGACAGGTTTATTTTGCGGGAATTTTAGATATTCCTACTTCTATACTGGCACGTGTACAGATTAGTGTTCAGATTATTGATGTTCCAACACCGACTACCGACGACACGGATCAAGTTTTCTGTGAAAGCGATAGTCCCATAGTAGGCGATATTCAAACCGACCAGACCAATGTAGTGTTCTACGACAGTGCTTCGGGCGGAAATGTTATCGATCCTTCCACCCCCATAGAAGATGGCCTTAGCTATTATGTTGCGGCGGTCGAAAATGGGTGCGAAAGCAGTCAGCGGTTGGTGGTTACCACGAGTTTGGTCGATGATGGTTCTACACCTATCACGTTGACCGGTGAATTCGAGGATGCCTGTCAAAACCGTTCGTATACCTATGTGACCAATGCCGATAAACAAAATTATGTTTGGGAGATTGTGGGAGGTACAATCATAGAGGGAGGAACTTCTACCGATGATTTTGCAACCGTAAGGTGGACCGAGTTGATCGATACCCAAATCAGCGTTTCCTATGTAGATGAATCGACATGTAGCCCCAATAAAATGCTTTCTCAAAATGTTGAGGTAGAGAGCTGTGGCGTGGTTATGGGAGAGGAATTCTGTCTTAAGGTTTTCAATGAGTTTTCCCCGAACAATGATGGTTTCAATGATTTCTTTACCATACAATGTATAGAAGATTACTCCAATACCTTGGAAGTCTATAACCGAAACGGAAACCTTGTCTACAAAGCCAAGGATTACCGAAATACATGGAACGGGCTAGCAAATGTCAAAGGCGTTTTGAGCAGTGGAGATCATTTGCCTTCAGGAACGTATTACTATTCCATTACGATTCCTGAGTTGGAAAGAAACCTCGTCGGTTGGCTGCAATTGGCTAGATAACACGCTTTTCTTTAACTATTCACACCAAACCTTTACCTATTATGAAAGCACTTTGTACTACTATAAAGATAGTTATGGTCTGCTATCTCGCATTTAAAATGAGCGTGGCCTACGGTCAACAACCTCCGCAGTACACTCAATATATGTATAATACAGCCGTATTGAATTCGGGCTACTCGGCCAGCGGTACGCTAGAGGCAACTCTTTTGCATCGTTCGCAGTGGGTCGGCATAGACGGCGCCCCCGAAACCCAGTCCCTTTCGGTACAGGGGAAATTACGCGAACGTATCGCCCTTGGGCTTACGGCTATTAACGATAATATCGGGGCCGCAAACGACCTTGATATCAATGGAACCTTTGCGTATGAGATACCAACGGGGTATACCACCAAGCTATCGCTGGGCGTCAATGCCGGGATCGATGTCCTAAAAGTCGACTGGTCCAAAGGGATTTACCAAGACGGCCTAGACCCCGTATTTGCAGAAAACGTAAATAAAATCCGACCGGTGTTCGGTGCCGGCGCCTATTTCTATAGCAGCAACTGGTATGTTGGCCTGTCTACCCACAATTTTTTGAACTCGCAAATCTACAACGATGACGAAGTAGAGGTAACGGACCGAAAAAGTCAGTATTACTTGATGGCGGGTTATGTTCTAGATCTATCCGATAACTTGAAGTTCAAGCCGGCAATTCTGACAAAGCATGTGGCGGGAGCACCTATAACCGTAGATGTGTCGGGTAATTTTCTGATCAAGGAAACATTGGCCTTGGGCTTGGCTTATCGGTATAACGATGCCATCAGTGCCTTGGCCGGTCTGCACATTTCTAAAAGCTTCTTTCTCGGATATGCGTATGATTACTCTACGACCGGTTTAAAAAGCTATAACGATGGTTCGCACGAAATCATTCTCAAATACAATCTGTTCAATGCCCAAAAAAGGGCTCTGTCACCTAGATTCTTCTAAAAACCGACAATCATGAAAAAAATAGTACTATACATATTTATGGGTACATGCCTTATGGTTACTGCTCAGAGCAAGGAAGAAAGAGCCAATTCTTATTTTGAGGATTTTAAGTTCGATAAGGCCATTGAGCTGTACAGTGATTTGGCGGCTGAAAAAAAGAGGCCTTCCCTTGATGTCATACAACGCCTGGCCGATAGCTATTTCAATATGAATAGGTATCAAGAAGCCGTAAAATGGTATGAAAAACTCTACCTGATCAAAGGTAAGGACGTCGGAGAAGGCAATATTATTAAACTGGTGCAAAGCCTCAAGGCGAGCATGCAAATCGATAGGGCCGATGAATTGCTCAGGGAGTTCTATACCGATGAGAAACGATTGAACATGATGTTGGCTCAGAAAAAACACTTGGACAGTACTCTCACACAAAAAGAGAAATACGAGGTGGTCAACCAAGCTTTTAATAGTGCTAAATCTGATTTTGGCCCTATGTTTTTTAACGATGGGTTGATCTTTGCCTCGGCGCGCGACACTATCAAGTCCAATGGGGAACTATACCCTTGGAACAAACAACCTTATTTGGATCTATATATAACCCGCCCTAGCGATGCGAGTTATGTACCCGAAAAATATCTGGAAAACCTTGAGTCGTCTTACCATGACGCTACGCTGACCTTTTCTTGGGATGGCCAAACCGTGTATTTTACCCGAAACTATCTCAAAAAGAAGAATAAACTCAGCGCCAACGAAGAGGGCTTGTCGAACATGCAGATCTTAAGGGGGACCATAAGCAATAACGAGCTTATAAATGTAACCTCATTGAGCTTTAACAGTAAAGACTACTCTTGCGGACATCCGGCTTTGAGCCCAGATGGCAGACACCTGTATTTTACATCGAACATGCCCGGAGGCTATGGTGAAAGTGATATTTACGTAGTAGACCTTAACAATGACGGAGAGGTACTTTCCGATCCCATGAACCTCGGTCCTGCGATCAATACCCGTGGTAGGGAAATGTTTCCCTTTATCAATGGAGATGTCCTGTATTTTTCATCCGATAGCCATTACGGCTTAGGAGGTTTGGATATTTTTGGGTCGGTAATTTCTTCAAAGACCGATTATTCCCTGCCCCTGAACCTAGGAAAACCCTTGAACAGCAATATGGATGATTTTTCATTCATAAGGGAAGATGAAAAAGGCAACGGATATTTTGCTTCCAACCGAGCGGGAGGTAAGGGCGATGATGATATTTATCGCTTTGAAAAAGTAAAGGCTACCGATTGTCTTGAATATTCCGGTTATGTGTTGAACCAACAAACGGGTCAACCGATCGCCGAAGCCAATATAGAACTTAAAAATACGGTCGATGAACTTATTGTCGTTCACAGAACCGATGCCTTGGGGTATTTCAATATTACCCTTCCCTGTAACAAGAAAAATACGATTGTTTTTTCAAAGGCGGGGTATTCTAAGGAAACGATAGTAATAGAAACGGGTGAAAACCCTGAAGCGCCATCTGTCGGTAATAAAATTTACCTAACACCCTTTGATAGCTTGGTAGAGAAAGAGGGCAACGTAGAGAAAATCAGGGTGAACCCGATTTATTTTGAATACGACAAATCTGATATCACCGCCCGGGCGGAAATTGAATTGGACAAGGTACTCTTTGCCATGGAGAAATTCCCCGACATCAAGATCAAGATCGAGTCCCATACCGATTCCAGGGGTACCGATAAATACAATTTGGAATTATCGGACGATCGTGCCAAATCAACAAGACGCTACCTCCTTTCAAAAGGCATCGATGCGGACAGAATTGAAAGTGCCAATGGATACGGTGAATACCGTTTGAAAAATGAATGTTCCAATGGCGTAAAATGTAGCGACCAGAAACATTTGGAAAACCGTCGGTCTAATTTTATTATCGTTTCCAAGAAGGCCGATGAGAAACCTTATGCCAAAAAATAAGATGAAAATAACACCTCCGGATAGCTCTTTTATTATTTCGTGGGCTTGGAATTTTATTTGAGCATTCGGATTTCTGCGTTAGATTGTTGGAATCTTTGTCTTAGGGAGCCAAATTTTCCAACATTTCTTTCGTAGTGTTTTCAAGATCGAAACGGGCTTGCCAGCCCCAATCGGTACGGGCTTTTGAATCGTCAATGCTACTGGGCCATGAATCGGCGATCGCCTGGCGAAAATCGGGCTTATACGATATTTTGAAATCCTTGATGTGCTTTTTAATTTGCTCCGCAATTTGAGCAGGGGTAAAGCTCATGGCCGCTAAATTGTATGAAGCGCGCACCTTTACGTTTTCCTTATCGACTTCCATGAGTTGTAGTGTGGCCCTTATGGCATCGTCCATAAACATCATGGGCAATTCAGTATCTTCCTTTAAAAAACAGGTATATGTACCTTCCGACAAGGCCTTATGGTAAATTTCCACCGCATAATCGGTGGTACCTCCTCCGGGCATGGTCTTCCAACTGATAAGTCCGGGATAACGTATACTTCGTACATCGACCCCAAATTTATGATAGTAGTATTCACACCAGCGTTCACCTGATTGTTTGCTAATGCCGTATACGGTACTGGGTTCCATTATGGTGCTTTGTAAGGTATGTTCCTTTGGGGTATTCGGTCCGAAAACGGCAATACTTGAAGGCCAGAATATTTTGTCAACTTTCTTCTCCTTACCTAAGTTGAGTACGTTAAAAAGCGAATTCATGTTCAGGTTCCAGGCGCGCATCGGAAATTTTTCCGCGGTGGCGCTCAACATGGCCGCCATCAAGTAGACCTCGCTGATTTCGTAATAGGCCACAATTTCTTCAAGGGCGTCGTAATCGGTAGCGTCCAAAACCTCGAAAGGCCCAGAATCCATCAGGTTTTCGCTTCCCTCGCGAATGTCACTGGCAATCACGTTTTCCTTACCGTGTTTGTCACGAAGGGCCAATGTGAGCTCTGTGCCTATTTGACCACAAGCACCTATGATTAGAATGGATTTTTGCATTAATGTGGCGTTAAATGAGTTGTGTAATAAAGATAGCGTTTCTTAAAATTTGTACATTCGCTTTATGAAAAGAATCTTCTTTTTTAGTGCGATGCTGGTTTTGTTTCTTTCCTGCAAGGAAGAGAAACAGGAATCGACGGCTGAGAATACCGAAAGCTATGAGATAAATACCGAAAACTGGGATAAAAAGCTAGCGGTTAAACCTAAGGCCGAAGCCATTCTGAAGGATTGGGCGGAGTTTGCCGCACTCGAAACTAGTTTTGATGCGCTCTATACGGTGGCCAACCGTGACGACCTGAACTTGGTGATCGAGAACCTTGTGGCCAAACAAAATGAGTTGGAAGAATCTACCTATCCCGAAGCTTTCAATATTCCACAGGTAAAAAGTCGACAAAAGGTATTCAAGACCTACGCGCTAAAAGTAAAGGGCGATTTGTTTTATAGAACCGATCCAGAGGAATCGGTTGTTCAAATGATTGAAGCCTACAACGCTTTTAGAAACCAGTTCAATGTGGTCGTAAACAATACCTTGGATACCGATTTGATTTTAGACCTCTAAAAAAAAGCGACTTACACAAGAGTTGGGTAAGCCGCATTTTATTTGAATCGGGAAGATAGGTCAATTAGAAATTTGCCTTGACCAAGTAAAGTGAACTGGCATCTATATCGGTACTGCCCGGAAGTATTTTCTGTTCTATAACGCCATCCCCATCATTGTCGGAAACGGTAAAATCATCATCGTTTATAAAACCAAGCGTATTGTCGTCAACAAGCCAGATACCTTCTAGTTTGTCGTGGCGATATCCGAATTCGGCTACCAAATCAACTACAAGTTCTTTCTGAACGGGCACAATGTTTGCCTCGGCCAATTCTTCGGCTGTAGATTGTTCAATGGTTTTGTCTCCGACCATTAGACCGAGTTCATTTTTTGGGTTGCTACCACTTATATCGGTGGCCCCTGCCAAGTTGATTTTGTAAATATGTTTTTGTGCGGCACCTGCTCCTGCAAATTTGCCGTCACGTTCAACCACTAAAAACTCGGTGTTGGAGATTGCCGTAATTTCAGAGTTTGAAAGATTGGCCGTTTCTTGAACATACACGTACTGTCTGGTGTAGCCTGTTTCCAAGTCGAATGTTACGATACGGGTAATATTCGATTGTATTTTTTCAGGATTGTACATGGTCGATTGCATAATGCCTACCAAAGTCTTTTCATCTGGAGTAACGGCAAGACCTTCCATTCCTCTGTTCGCCCTTCTTTTGGCAAAGACAGCAGGCAGTTTTCGGTCACCCGTATCTTCGTTTACACCTATCGGGGATATCCTTTCCAATTGAACGCCATTGGCATTATAATGGACAATATGTGGCCCGTATTCGTCGGAGACCCAAAACGTGCCGTCTTTTAGGGCAACGATACCTTCGGAATCTAATCCGAAATCATCGAAGGCAATGGCATTTCCATCGGCATCGTAAGGAATTTCCCCTGTGGCTCCTTTTCCTTCCGGATTGGGTATTCCTGAAATTAACTGGCCGGAAGGGTCTTTTAAAAGAATTTCCTCCAACAGTTCGATTTTTCCAGATTCGGTTACCCTATAATGGCCGATACGAGGGGTATATGAGGCTACTGGAAATTTTTTTCCATCCAAATAATCGGTATTCGGTCCGCGGTCGGTTATAGCGTAGAATTCGTTGCCTTTGGTAGGGTGGGAGGTAGCTCCGGAACCGAAACCTCCGTTTCTAATTTCGACCGTATTGTTTATAGTGGATAGAACGCTGTAGGGTAGTGGGTATTGGGTGTTTGCTTCAAGGACTTCCGCCGGAGATACTTCAACTGGCGTGGTGGGTCCGCCACCTATAAAGTCGTCAATGTGGTCACAAGAATTTAGTAGGCATAGGCCTACCATGAAAATCAATAGTTTTTTCATCGTAAAGTTGGATTTAAGGTTATTTAAATTGCCCTTAAAGTTCCAATATTCGATGCAGGCCAATGTTAAGCCAGAATAAACAGATGGTTATAAAAAAGCGCCGCACACTGCAAATTGCAATACGCGGCACAAGATAAGGTTATATAAAAGTTACTCCTTTTTATCTTCCTCTGCAGGTGAGTTTCTTCTAGATTCAAGAGCCTGCTTGCTCAAACTGGCCAAATTGAAATTTGGGTCCAAGGCAAGGGCTTCGTCGATTTTTGCTATGGCAGCGTCTATGTTGTCTTTGTTGTTGTCAAATATGGTAAGCGCCTTTAAATGTAAAAAGGCCGCTTTTAAAGGTACCTCATAAGGTTGTTGTCTTTCATAAAAGGCATATTTCATATCGTCTTTGGCATTTGCTATGCCGTAATCGATATTGATGGTAGCAGAGGCAAGGTCGCCGGTTTGGATTTTAAGATCGGCCAGTTCATAGGCCAAGTAAGGGTTTGGGGTTCTCTTGAAAAGTTCCTCAAACTGCTCTAGGGCACGCTTGGGTTGGTTGAGGGCCTTTAGTGATATGGCCTTCACTTGTACGGCCATGTCAGAATCGGAAGCCTCTTTTTCAATACCGATGGTATTCAAGGCCTGCATATGTTGATTGTTGTTCGCATACACAAAGGCCAAGGTGTCTTTGCGCTCCTTAGAGGGCGAAATCACATTCAGATGGGTTAGCGCGTTGATTACCCCGTTTACATCACCCTGGAGCCGCATTTCATTATAAAAGGCCTCATAGTGTTTCTGTAAGTCGCTTTTCGTTTGTGCTGTTGCTGAAAAACCGATGCTCAAAAGCAAAACGGCGATAATCTTCTTCATGTTTCCTTATTTATGGTTCTTTAATTTTTCTTCAGGTGGGCAAAATTAAGAATATTATCGGTATGTAGCTGTGAATAAAAGCATAATGGAGTTTTGGGCATAAAAAAAGGCGCCGTTTAGGCACCTTTTTTGATATAGTTTTACATGTTGTACTACGCAACCAACGAAAGCTCGTTGTTTCGGTACGATTTTAAAAGCATGGCGTAAAAAGCAATACTTTTTGGCTCTTGATCTATACATGACCCCAAGAAGTCGTATAGATGCTTATACCACAGGTTGGTCGACAATGTTGGAATACTAAGATTCACTTTTTTCGGATCATAATCATTGTCATCCATGACGATGTCCATTTCAACCCTCCGTCTATGGTAATCGATAGACACATGAACTGCGTTGTAGTGGTGTTTTAATAGCGCTACATGCAGGTCTTTCATTTTTTGGGGAACTTTTTGCTTGGTACAGCTCGAAGCGATCAGATTTTTGATTTCAATCAAAATCTGGCTTCTTAAACCTGAATTTTCCATGGCAAATAGTTTTAATTTAGGCTCCAAAGTTAGTCTTAAATCGACGAAATGCAGGGTGCGTTAACAACTATTGGCCGAGTTTGTTGTGAAACGTGCCAGAGCTGTTGTGAAACGAATCTACAACGTTGTCGTAAATTTGAATTTCTTAACATTTGTAAGGGTTCGCGAGTGAATTAGCTTTCCTTTTGCGTTTGTATTGCTATCATATTCAGGTGGTTGAATTTTGTTTTGGAGTGCTTGTAAGGTATAGTACTCAATTTTTGTAGGGTGATACGGGAAGACGGCATTGAACAATTCCGACCACCAATTTTTCGTAACTATTTGAACGATGATTTCTATGCAATCGTTTAAATGGATGAGGTTGATAGGGGCCTTGCCGTTCTTTAAGTTTTTTCGTTTGGAAAGCATGGTGACCGGATGCCTATTTGGCCCGATCAAACCTCCGAACCTGATGACCGTGGTCTTGAATTCTTCCTCGTTTTGAAACAGCCGTTCGCACTCCAAGAGCTGTCGGCCCGATTCGGTGGAAGGTTGGGGAGGGGTCTTTTCGGTTACTTCACCATCTATATCGCCATATACCGAGGTGCTGCTCACGAAAATAACATTTTTGATGGTCGAGGCTATGGTGGCATCGCGTACCAACTTCATTTTTTGAACGTAGTTTTCGCTATTGCCGCCCCGAAGTTTAGGGGGGACGTTCAAGATGAGCGTATCGGCATCGCTAAAAAACGAATGGATGTCCCCGGTGATTGCGGTCTCGGAAAGAGAAATCTGAAAAGCCTCGATTCCTTGGCCGGATAAGGCGTCGAGCTTGCTTTCCGAAGTGGTGCTTCCCTTTACGCGATACCCTTTAGTTATAAAGGTTTTGGCCAAGGGCAGGCCGAGCCAGCCGCAGCCCATAATGGCTATGGTATTATTCAAATTTGATTGTTTTTGTGGTTATGATGGCGTCATTGAGTACAAAGGGCATAGGGATACTGTTTTCGGGCCGTTCCGGTACTTCAAAGAGCGGGTGGGTCAGAAGGTCGTTTGACGCTTCGTAAAATGTAAGCTCGAGAACACTGTCTTTTGGGATGGTGATTTCAAGTTCGGTATAGGCGTCGTCAGTGATGTAATGGGTAACCAGCTTTGTCGATTTCCGTTGGTTGAGATAAAAAGGGGATAGCTCAAGTTGATTGACCTTTACCTTTTTTAAATTCGTGGTTTTGGTAAAAACATCAAGCCGGTTTACGTGGCGTTGCGGGGTAACGCATAGTATTAGCTTTCGGTCGTTTCCGATGAGCGTGTCTTTTAAGGTTTCTATGTTCGGACCTTCGATAGTTTTCAAAGGGGCATTTGTAGACCGCGTGAATACGGTGTTGTACTTACTGCCGATGGTATGTTGGTTCAGCTTTTCGATACTGTTATTGCCTTCCCCTAAAAAAGTTTGGTTCCACGTAATGGGTACTTGGTCGTAACTGGCCCATTGGGCCGTTTGGCTATCCGTATCTAGAATGTAGACCAGACTGCTCGGTTTACCGTTTTCGGTATTGAAGCCTGAGTGTATATGGGCGTAGGCCATGGCACCGATAAAAACGAGCAGTGCCAAATAAGCCCATTTCTTTTTATGTCGGTACCTAGCAAATAGCGGTAGCAAGAGAAAGAAGGTAAGCGTGACCAATAAGGTACAGCCGACCAACATCTTAAGGCCGAGTCCCACAGGGAAACCTTTGACCAAGGGGGTGTACAGCCATAGGGCCGGTAAACTTAAAAACAGCAAGGGCAGCACATCGGGAGCCTTTTGGTTTATGCCTACATAGCCCGCGGCAAGAAGGGCGAATACGGGTATGGTAAAAAAGCTTGCCCCTGGTAAATACTGGGCCATAAGCCCACAGATTATCAACCATAGCACTAAAGGGGCCACGAGCAAATCGGCCGTTGTTAACTTCTTGAACTTATGATAAATGCCAAAACAAATGGCTATGGCAAGACAGGCAAAGGCAAAAATATAGGCGTAGCCGTTATACGTAAAGCCGTGCAGCATGTCCTTGTATTCGGGGTAGGCCCATTTTAACGCGGGCCAACTGAAATACCCGACGAGGCCATTGGTAATAACGGAAAGAAGCAAGGGGACAAAACCGGCAAAAACTCCCTTCAGTGTCAAGGCCCCTTTTCTAAACCCATATATTAGAAGACCAATAAAGGAAAGAATGGCCAATAGGAACATGGGCCAAATCCAATCAAAGGGATAGGAAACAACACCGAAAAGGGGCATGTTAAAGTAAACGTAGTCATTGGGACTTTGCAGTTGGCTGAGGTCGGTTTGGCTAAAATGCTCTAGTAAGGGGGCTAGGTAACTACCTTGGTGGGCCAATGTTTTTTTGTCCAGGCGTTCGTAGGCATCTTGGGCGGTGTGATAATCAAAGTGATCGTCGATAAAGGCAAAGTTGAACCCTTGGATATCGCGGTCTTCCCTAAAAACGGTCAGATCGGTATCGTTCGGAAGCATTTTATAGATGCTGTAATATAGGGAGTTTGCCATGGGGTATTTGGGGTTGGCCTTGATAAACTCACGTATTAAATGTTGGTTGCCCCTATTGGTTTCAATAAAGGTATAGCTTGGCCCTCCGCTTCCCCTGGCCTCGAAATTGAGTACAAGGCCCACATCTTTGGCCCATTCGTGCCGGTTGACGAAGAGGTCGGCTCCGTTCAAACCCAGTTCTTCCCCATCGGTGAACAATATGATGATGTCGTTTTTGGGTTTTTGCTTTTCCGATAGAAAGGCGCGTAGCCCTTCTAGAATGGTTGCCACGCCGCTACCGGCATCACTGGCGCCCAAAGCGGAGTGTGGATGGCTGTCATAGTGCGAAAGTAGAAGTAAGGCCTTACCGTTCTCGGTTCCCTTTATTCGGGCGATAATGTTTTCGGGTTTGCCCATATTCCCCCAGTCGCCGACCGCATAATCGGTTTGCAGGGAAGTTTGCAATCCCATTTTTTCCAATTCGGAAACGATGTAGTCCTGGACCTTTTTATGCCCGGGAAAACCCACGGCATGGGGCTCTTGGGATAGTTTTTTTACGTGTTTTAATGCGCGATCGGTAGAAAAGGCCGATGCCGCTGTGGAACTATCTTCTTGGTAAACCGGCATTGAAGTGTGAAACCCCCAATAGATGGCGGCGACCAGAAGTAGAAAGGAGAGGGTGGCGGGGAATTTTCTCATTTGTTAAAGTTCTCAATTTTAAATATAAAATTCTAGTCGAATCCGGTTTTTTTGAAAAGGGCGGATTTTTTTAAATTGGTATTATTTTACATAAATTAAGAATAATCTAATAGGTAATACGTCGAATAACTGAATATTTTATTAAAAAATTCATTATCTTTAGTAATTAACCTAATCTGCCGCTAGGCAATAAAAACTATACTATATGGGAATAAAAAGTTTTCAAGGCCCTCGGGCAAAAGTCGATGTCAAGAAAGAGTATGACGCGCCCATATTGGTTTCAGACTACATGACCAAGAAACTGGTGACATTTAAGCCTGATCAGTCTATTCTAGAGGTTATGGAGCTGTTTACCAAGCACAACATCTCGGGTGGTCCTGTCATGGATGACAATGGTTTTTTGGTTGGCATTATCTCAGAGGCCGACTGTATGAAGCAGATTTCCGAAAGTCGGTATTTCAACCAGCCTATTCTAGACAAAAGTGTAGAGAAGTTTATGACGAAGGAAGTTGAGACAATTCCCCATGATATCTCAATTTTTGACGCCGCAAGCATCTTTGATAAGCACAATAGAAGAAGGCTTCCGGTTATGAAAGACGGTATTTTGGTCGGTCAGATTAGCCGCAAGGACATTGTTATTGCCGCTCTGAAATTAACAGGCCACAATTGGTAATGTCACGTTCTCCCCAAACGCATAGCCAATAGATGAACACGAGTGCTTTCCTATGGAAAGCATTTTTTTTGTGCTAGTATGGCCCCGAAGTACTTATTCCCGCTTTACGATCATATAGACATCGTTGTCGAGTGGTAGGTAGCCCAAGTCGTACACAAAGTAGTAGACCGTGCCTTTTTTGGTAGTGTAGAGGTTGGTGATAAAATCGAAATCGAAGCCCTTGTCCAACAACTTTGCCTTGGTGGTAGTGGTCTTGCCGTCTTTTAGGGGGAAGCTATCTAAAATCCGGTAGTTCTTTCGCAAGCGGTTGTTCGTATTGCGAATGAGGTTGTTAGCGTCTTTGTTCGCCTTGTTGTGGTAGGCGTTTCGGCAATAGTCGGAACAGAATTTTTTGTCGATACGGCCTATAATTTCCCGGCCACAATCCAAACACTTTTTTTTCACCTTATTCTTTTTTAAAGTTAAAGGTTACCTCCTCGGCGGAACCATCTTCGTCGCCGATTTGGGCGTAAATATTGATTTCGTCATTACTTACCTTTTCGAAGGTAAATCCTTCAAAATACACGCGCTTACCGTCTACTTTTACCAATTTGAACGATTGCACTTCGTCTTTCTCTTCCCATCCCTTTAAATCACCGTGAAAATGCTTGAGTTCATATACTAGGGTGTTGTCGAGCTCGCGAATGTGTCCCAGTTCATAAAAACCAACTTGGCCGTCGGATACCAGCTTAAAGGAAAACATCATGGAACCTCCCAATGGAGGGCCCCATATTTCTTCGGTAATACCCCCAAAGGCTTCGCCCGACCAATGGCCTTGCATCCAAGAAATATCGTTTAACGTGGCCTTCGGCGACGCGGCCCCTTCCGGAAGTGCCGTAGTGTTTTGGGCATGTGCGGCCGATACAACAAAAAATAAAGCACAAATAAAATAGCGCATGGTCTATAGGTTTACGGAGTTGTAAGATACATAATTATCCGTTTTTAAACGCATTCAAAAATTAAGGCTCTATTGATAAGTCATATTTGTTTAAGAGGCCAATAAGACCCTCTTTTGAGAAGCGGGCTTTTTTGATATTGTTTTTTTCAGGGTCTATATTAAAGTTGATGGCCGTTCTAAAATCGGCCTTTTCTAGGTCGGTGCGTTCGAAAATGGTATTTTCTAGGTCGCATGAGTCGAAAATGGCATTTTTGAGAAGGGCCTCGGTAAAGTCCGTTTGAATCATTTTACAGTCGACAAATTGTTGCTTTGTTAAAGTGAGTCCGTAGAAAGAGGAATAGTTGAGCGTGCAATCGTTAAAACCAAAACCGATGAGAAAGGTATTGCAATCTTCAAATTTGAGTCCCATCATTTTGCAATGGGAGAAGGATACCTCCTTAAAAGTGGTATGGCGAATGTTGGCATTGCTGAGGTTACAGTCGATAAACTCACATTCCATAAAATTTTGGTTGTCGAGGTAGGCATCTGAAAAATCGCAACCTTCAAAAGTGCAGTTTTCGTAATCCCCTTTGGGCAGTTTGTTTTTGGTCAGGTCGCTTCCCTTAAAGGTTTGGTCGGCAATAAAGGGTTTATCCATAATCAGGTCAATTGATGTGCAATTTCTTGAAATGCCTTTGAATATCCTAAAAAAAGCATGGTTTCGTCTTAAACCGTATCAATCGATGCGTTCAACCTCACTCTCGAGCTTCAATACATCACTGCCGTCTTCCTGTTTGATTAAGAGGGCTTTATTGTCGGCCGAGCCGTTGCGGGTAATTTCATGATTTTCGATTTTTCGGGTGACCGATTCCGAATATGTGTCTTCCACTTTTCCTTGGGCCTGGCCCGAACCCCATTTCCACTTTACCTGTGTTCCTTTTCTGATCATAGTGTCCGTAATGATGTTTTTCCTAAGAAAAGAAATGGATGGCACATTAAAGGAAGCGATAGGGGGAAATGCTGACCCAATCGAGAAACGGTACGTAGCAATTCGGCTATGGCGCTTAGGGTCAAAATTCTAGGGATATAGGTAAAGGGATGACAGCGGTCGATTATGACAAAAAATGGGCCTGCCTTATTTACCCCCTTTTTTAAACCTCATTTTCCACCTCAAATATTTTGTAGTTGTAGTTCTTTGGGTCAGAAACTATTTAACTCAATAATTATGAAAAAAACCAACCCTAAATTTAAGACATTCATACATGGCAAGACTTTGCTCTGTATGATGTTGTTTTTGACAAGTTTGGCCGTTATGGGCCAAAATTCGGTGAGCGGAACCGTTTCCGATAGCAATGGACCTTTGCCGGGGGCCAATGTAATTGTAAAAGGAACCAATAACGGTGCCCAAGCTGATTTCGATGGAAACTATGCCTTGGACAATGTTGCCGACGATGCCTCTTTGGTGTTCAGTTATGTGGGGTTCAAGACGAAGGAAGTTGCCTTGAACGGACAAACGGTCATCAATGTAACCTTGGAAGAAGATGCAGAGTCTTTGGAGGAGGTTGTAGTAGTGGGTTACGGAACCCAAAAGAAAAGTGATTTGACCGGCGCGGTAGCAGTGGTAAAGGGAGAAAAGGTAAATATTGCGCCTACCCCAAGTTTGACGCAGAATCTATCGGGAAAATTACCAGGGGTCATTACTCGACAGGAAACGGGCAAGCCTGGTGCCGATGGAGGGGAATTTTTGATTCGAGGTAAAAGTACCTTCGGAAACAACAGTGCACTTATTTTAGTCGATGGAGTGGAGCGTAGTATTGATCGGCTCGACCCGAACGCCATAGAGAGTATAACCATATTGAAAGATGCCGCTTCGGCCGCCATTTATGGGGCACGTGCAGCCAACGGTGTGGTCTTGGTAACGACAAAGCGCGGTGCCTTGGGTGCACCGAGCATAAGTTATAACAGTTCCTTTGGTTTTCAATCTGCGGTACAGGTACCCGAAATGCTCAACGCGGGCGAATTTGCCGAGTATTTTAATGAAGCCAGTTTGAACAGTGGCGATAACCCGGCTTTTACAGATGAACAAGTACAGCAATACCAAAACGGAACTTTGCCCAGTACCGATTGGTGGGGAGAGGTAATCCGTAAATCGGCACCGATCCAACAACAAGGTATTACCGTAAGTGGGGGTGGCGAAAGGGTCAGGTATTTTACAAGTTTAGGTATGCTCGATCAAAAAGGGTTGTATGAAACCTCTTCTTTTAAAAGGTATAATGTAAGGGCCAACGTAGACATTGATTTAACCGACCGGTTTACCCTCGGAATCGATTTGGCGGGAAGAAAAGAGAAAATAAGCGATTCAAGTAATTCACCCTTTAATTCACTATTGAATTCCCAACCCACCTCGCCGGCGTATGTGCCCGATAGTGTCGAACCAGGTGGATTAGGCTATAATGGTGTGAATATCAATCCTATTGGCGAGGCGATATATTCAGGGTATAAAAGGACCAATTGGAACGTGTTCCAAGGTAATTTTAAATTGAAATACGATATCCCCATTGAGGGATTGACCACTACTTTCAAGTACAATTATGACCATTCTTTTAAAAACGAAAAGGAGTTTAAGGAGCCTTATACCTTCTACGTATCGGATCCGGTCAATAATATCTATACCCCATTCAATAGCATTTCGAACATTACGTTGACCGAGGGCTATGATGAAATCGTGCAAGAGACCACCCAGTTTTTTGTGAATTATGACAGGGCGTTTGGGAAGCATAATTTAGGGGCCCTGTTCGTTTATGAGAAGGTGGACAACGAAAGGAAAAATATAGAAGCAGGCCGCCAAGGTTTTGTTTCGCCCTCTATTGACCAGTTATTTGCCGGTGGGGCAACGGGCCAGATTTCTGACGGAACGGCCTCTGAAAGCGCAAGACAAGGTTATATTGGACGTGTAACATACAGCTATGCGGACAAATATTTGTTTCAGGCCAATGTAAGGCATGATGGGTCTTATAACTTCCCAAAAGATAAAAGATGGGGTACGTTCCCCGCTTTCTCTGTGGGTTGGAAGATTTCGGAAGAAGGATTTTTATCGGGTGTGGATGCCATAGAGACCCTAAAGCTTAGGGCTTCATGGGGTAAGTTCGGTAACGATAGGGTAGGGCCGTTTCAATTCTTGTCGGGCTATACCTTTAACTCAGGGTCCGTCATCGGAACTTCGGGGGCGTATAAGCCCGGTATTCAAGATACGGGCATTCCCAACCCGAACATCACATGGGAAACGGCAACGGCCAAAAACCTTGGTTTGGATTTTAGCCTTTGGAAAGGCCGTCTCTCGGGTGAATTCGATATTTTCAGTAAGCGAACCAAAGACATCTTGATTGCCCGAAATGCTTCCATTCCAAAAAGCTTTGGTGCCAGTTTGCCCAAAGAAAACCTCGGTATTGTAGATAACAAAGGTTTTGAATTGGCCTTGACCTACAAGGGGCGCATCGGTGAGAATTTTAAGTTTGAGCTGTCGCCCAATATGACCAAGGCCACCAGTGAGGTCATCTTTATCGATGAGCCCGAAGACGTTGAGGATAGAATACGAAAAACAGGCCGACCCTTTGATCAATTGTACGGATATACTTCCGAAGGCCTCTTTAAATCACAGGAAGAAATAGATGGATGGGCCGACCAAGATGGTCAAGGCAATGCCTCGCTTAAAACCGGTGATATCAAGTACAAAGACATCAACAACGATGATGTTATTGATGGTTTTGATGTCCAACAAATTGGAAAGAGTGTTATTCCAGAAATCGTATATGGCCTAAACCTATCCATGTCTTACAAGAACCTTGATTTGAACGCCAGTTTTCAGGGCGCTACCGATTATAACAGCTATGCCTATATCGGTGCTTTTAGCCTAGGGTCGAATGCCATTCGCGAAAGGGTTTTGGATTCGTACAGGGAAGGAAACGAGAATGCGACCTTCCCTCGGGCCTATTTCAATACACCCCCGAATAATGAGCGTACCTCTACCTTCTGGATGATCGATGGATCGTATTTAAAGTTGAGAAATGTAGAAGTAGGTTACAATTTGCCCGATGCCGTAATGGATAAATTGGGAATTGATTCGATTCGTTTCTTTGTTTCCGGAAACAATCTCTTGACTTTTTCAAAATATGACTTCTATGATCCGGAACGACCTTTGGAGGAAAGTGGCAATTCCCTCTATTATCCCCAGTTACGACGGGTAAACCTTGGTTTTAGTGTAAATTTTTAAAATTAAAAAAATGAAAAGGATAAAAATATATATGTCCCTGGTCGTGATTTTTGCATTTGCAATTTCATGTGAAGACGGATTTTTAGAAAGAGAACCCTTAGATATTATTAGTGAAGACGTGGTCTATAATGACCAAGGTTATGTAGAATCTGTTCTGTATCGATTGTATAACTATATGCCCGTAGGTTTCCCGGGAAGGGGGCAGGACAATCAGCCGGGAAACAATGCCTATGGTTTTTCTTCCATCTTGGATAACAATACCGATATAGCCATGACCAAAAGTGCTTGGATCGAAACGTGGAAGGTGATTCGTCCCGGTTTGATGGATGCTACCAATAACCCTTTGGACAACTGGGAAACCCTGTACAAAGGAATATACTTGGCGAATACCATTCTGGCCAATATTAAAGATAGCGAGTTGGATGATGAGGTCAAGGCCAGGGTTACGGCAGAGGCCCGTTTTGTAAAGGCGTTTCAATATTTCGACCTGGCCCGAAGATATGGGGCCGTACCCTTGATCAAAGAGTTGCAATCGATCGATGATGAACTATTGTTGCCCAGAACCCCGGTAGATGAGATTTACGAGTATATCGATCAAGAGTTTACCGCTGCTGCTGCCGATTTGCCATCGGTATCGGAACTTCCCGATTCTGAAATCGGAAGGGCCACAAAAGAGGCCGCATGGGCCTTTAACGGAAGGGCCCAATTGTTTGCTAAAAACTATGCGCGTTCCGCAGAATTGTCGAAGGCCGTCATTGACGGGAACGGGTACACCCTGTCTTCAGATTACGAAGGTTTGTTTCAAACCTATGGCGGAGATCCAGAGGTTATTTTTGAAGTCCTTTTTAACGGTACCGACAAGGGCCATTCGATGGATAAGGTAATGCTGCCGTTCAGTTATAGGGCTGATTGGGGTTCGCAATGTAACCCTACGCAAGAGTTTGTAGATAGCTATGAAATGGCCAATGGTCTGCCGATTACGGATCCGGCATCTGGGTATAATCCCTTAAAGCCTTACGAAGGAAGGGACTCAAGGTTCTACGCTACCATATTGTATCAAGGAGCCGATTTTATGGGCAGGAAAATGGATTTGCTTTTTCCCGACGGGGTAGATGCCCCTTTGCGTACCGGCCTACATACCATAACCGGCTACTACATTAGAAAATTTATGGATCAAAGCGCGCCTTTTGGTGTTGATTTTGGACAAAGCAAGCAAAGTTGGATAGAGATGAGGTTGGCAGAGGTATTGCTGAACTATGCCGAAGCACAAAATGAGGTAGCAGGTCCAGATGCGTCGGTCTATGATGCCATCAACAGGGTGCGTACAAGAGCGGGTCAGCCCGACTTGCCCGCAGGACTCTCAAAAGCCGATATGTTCGATAGGATCGTACATGAGCGCAAAATTGAATTGGCCTTGGAGGGTCACCGTTTTTGGGACCTTAAACGATGGGGCATGGGCGTAGAAGTATTGAACAATAAAATCTTTACGGGAATGAAGGTACTGGATGTCGACCCTGTAACTGGGGAAATGGAACTAGAGCCTTTTCCAGTTGACAACAGGCCTGTTACCATCTACTCTGAGAAGTTTGATCTGTTCCCGGTTCCTCAGGCCGAAATTGAAAAGAATCCTAATTTACTTCCGCAGAACCCTGGTTACTAGGGGGCAGTTTATAGTGAGTTGCATGTTAGTTGAGTTGAAAGGGTTACGGAATATTTCCGTAGCCCTTTTATTGTACTCGAAGTTTTGGCGTTATTCCAGCATTAGGTTTTGAAACTTCTCGAGAAACTGCGCTACGTGATACCCGTCTACCAAGGCGTGGTGTACATGAACGGAAACAGGCATAAACAGTCGATCGCCGTCGGCAGTCATTTTCCCAAAAGTAATCTTCGGACAGCTATCGGGCCGGGCATAGTGGCGGGCGTGTGAGATCGAAGTAAAATCCACCCAAGGAATGGCCGAGCAGTGCACTACATTCTCTCCCGATTCTTCAGGCGGCATGAGCCGGTCTGAATTCCGAACCTTTTCTATGGCCGGTAGGGCCAGGGCAAGAAAATCTTTAAAGTCCTCGCGATATTTTACATGCGAAAAGCCAAAAGCACCATTTTTTTTGTTGATGGTCGGCGAGGCATTAATGGTCTCGTACTCGTACAACTTGCCATAGACGATCCGGTACCTGAATTCAAGCGTTCTGTTTACGGCAACCAATGATTTGTGCAAGTAGGATAGAAAAAAGGAATGACCATTAGTCTTTGCGGCTTTGTAGGTTTCCGTACAATCTATTTTTGTGGCAATGCCGTGAAAGGGCTCGTCAAATTTGGAAAAGAACTCAAAGTGGTCTTTTCTATTCCACGTATCGATATTAATTTCTTTACGCATACTACGTTTTTAAGGAAGGGATTTGGTTTGTCCGTGAAAAATACGCAATGCCGGGGGAAACGGCATAAAGAGATGCTTTTTTTGGTTGGGACCAGAAATGGGGAGTCTGGGAGAAATGGTTATTTTTTCTTCCTGATGTTAACCTTTGCTGCTGTTTGGGTATGAAGTAGTACAACAAACAGATAAAATTGAAATATGAAAACTACTGTAAAGATTTTGACTAGTATGGTAATGGTATTTACGATTGCATTGGCCTCATGTTCCAAAGATGGTGTGAATGGTGATGCCGGAGCACAAGGGGAAACAGGTCTTCAAGGACCCCAAGGGGAACAAGGCCCAAAAGGGGATAAGGGAGACCAAGGCGAACCAGGGACTGTCAATGTAATGTATAGTGACTGGCTGGACCAAGACTTTAATTTTAGCGATGAGGCAAGCTACAAATCAATGAGAGTTATAGAAGCTAAACTGACTCAAGATTTTTTAAATAATGGCGGTATTGTATTGGGCTTTTACAGAAGTTCGAATAATGCGGTATACCAATTGCCCCTTGTTTTTGACCATGCGAGCTTTGCCATACGTCGTGATTTTGTGGCCATCCATTTTTCTGATTACGGAGAGGTTCGGTTTGATGTAAATTCTATAGACGATACGGATCTTTCGGAGCATGAGCTTACAGGCTCATCCATTGCCGAACCGCAGTACAGATATGTCATGATTCCCGGTGGGGTGAGTCTCTCAGGGCGTTCTTCTCGACCGAATTTTGAAAAGATGTCGTATGAAGAGATCGCGGCGTATTTTGATTTAGAGGATTAAAGGACCGGGCCATACGCTTTAGGCTTTGGTATGGAATTCTATACGGTTTTGAAGTACTTACTTTTTAAGTCTTTTGTTTTTAGCACATCGCAGCCCAAAACAAAAGTTCTGTAGGCGGGCCTTTCTGGTCCGAAATAGGGAATCTCATCTTGAATGAATTCAATATCTCGTTTTCTTAGTTCTTCGGATAATTTGATTTTCTCTTCCTTTGAAGTTGTCATTCCGATACAATGGGTTTTCGCCCATTTGTCCGATTGAATTTGATCAAAGGCATAGGCGATCAACTCCTTTTCCGTATTGAAAATTTTGATGTTTTCTTTGATTCCGCGTTCGGTGTAATACCAAATGAATTCGCCCTTGATTTTATCGATTCCGAACCCTTCGAGAATTGCGTTTCCGTTTATGGAATAACTATTAAAATTATAGCAATGCCGCTTCATCCAGGTTTCTAGCTCTATTTCTGTTTTGGGAATCATTATGGGGCAATACAGGACTTATTTGAATTCTTTTAATTCGTTTTTGACCATTTTTTCAAGTCGTTTCATTTCGTCTTTGGAATTATACAGTTCTATAAAAAAAGATTCGCCATTTATTTCGGAACCTACATGAAGTGCAAAGATAAGTTCATCCTTAACGATAAGCCCCAGCTTTTGGCGGGTTCTCATGCCAATGCTAGATAGGTTTTGTATTTCGGACCGCCCTTTTGGGTTTAATGTAAAAGATAGTCCGCACTGTTTTTCGGATGCTTTAAAATATTTCTGCTCCAGACATATTCGTTTAACCTTGTCAAAATTACCGATAGGTAACCAAGGTCTTTTTTGAATAAAATAGTATTCGTTAGGCTTATCTTCTAGAACCCTTTTAACGCCTGCGGAGTCGTTTAATAGATATATGCCCGATGGTAAAGTCCCTGGTTCCGTTTTCGGTTTCTCTTGCGATAGGTGCATTCTATTGGGGCCTATAACGGACAAAAAAAGAACGATGGATAAGGTTTTTATAAAAATGCTCATTACGTAGGGGCTGAAAGTTTTGGATTTTTTGCAAAGGTTAAATGCTACAAGGTCATCTTTCAAGAGTGCGGTTAGTTTTTTCTTTCTTTATCCCTTTGTCATCTTGATGATCTAAAAATCAGGAAAACCTTGTAATCTCTTGTGTTTTGCCTCTCGGTTTGTTAGAGGCAGAATCACTTTGCGGTATGGGTCTGGGTCCCGAGCTGCTTTTTGGTTCTAAAATCGATATCCAATGCGGAGGTGTAAGTTCGCGGCGGCGTCTCCTTCGTTTTCAGAAAATCCGGCACTTTTTGCGAAAGAATAGCGGTAACCAATTCCAATACCGGCTTCGTAGTTCAAATGATTTCCGATATTTCTTCGAATTCCCCAAGTGGGTATTATTGTCAGCTGGTTAATAACATTAATGTTTTCGTAATTCGATATAACGAACCAATCGGGCAAAAAACTGGTTTTTAAGGAAACAAAATTACCTGCATTATCTGCCGTATTTTTAGTTTTTGAAGCTCGTTTCTTTAAGTTGTAATACCACCTTGGTTCAACCGAAATGGTGGGAATCAGTAAATATCCTGTTCCATCGTCATAAAAAACGCTGCCTCCGAAAAAACCGGCATCGAGCCCCACTTCACTTCTCAAGGCAAATAGGTCACTTAACTTACTTTCGTTGTGAAACCAGAGTCCTAAAACCCCTGTTTGTATCCCATATGTCGATTTTTCAACGGTTGCGTCTTGGCATTGGGCGGAAAAGGCCAAGGCAAATAATGTCAGGAACAAAAAAGTTTTTTTCATAAATTCTGTTTGTTTTAGGGTGAAGCTTATAGCTCAATTTCTTTTAGTCACCAAATCTTTGGGTTTTGCTGGGCTCGCAAACATACACGGGCCATTAGTTTGTCACATACCACCCTAATTTGTTATTAGGGTGTTGACAAATATATTGTTCCGGATGTTGTTTTTGGGTAACATCAATTTATAGTCTTACTAGATGAAACCAAAACTACTAAATTTAAACTCTCAATAGCCCCAAACCCTATTTGCCCGTCTCGGTCTGAATCTAAAGCGGTTGCCCATCACAGTAAAAAAAGCACTTATAATGGTGCCATTATACGCTTTGTACATTTTCCTTGTCGCTAGTTTCTTTCTCAACGAGCTCGAAGTATTTATCTTTTCCTATGGTCAGATAATACAATGGATACAAAAACACTAGTCCCGCTATGATGCCTAGTATCATGATCTTCGTAAGCACAAGAAGTAGTGCCAATAACATGAAAATGGCTTTAGCGACACCCTCATACTTAAAAGTATTTAGGGTAAATGTTACGCTTTGTGCCTCGCTAAGGTTTACAGTGCGTTTTTGACTCGTACACCAACCGGCTTTGGCATAAATTTCGCATGGACCGTTTTCTACTTCATATTCTTGGGTTCCCTTTTTTATGGTGCCATGGTCTTTTTCGTTGATGTATATTTTTGCTCCTGTGGCACTTTCTATTCTGATTATTCCCATTTGCTGTATGTTTTAAAGGGGGTTCTGTTTATTGGGCACTGGGCCAAAATCCGAAGGAATTATAGCGCATTCTCGGCCCTAACTTATTTTCTGAATAGTTTTTTCCAAAATCCTTTTTTCGCCTCTTTCTTTTCGGGGGCAATATTTCTTACTTTATATTCTGCGTTTGAAGCGATTTCCCCTTCTTTTAATTTCTCTTGTTTTTCAATTTCCGCAATTTGTTCCATGGCGGCTTGCCGGTATAGTATTGCTCCCTCTGGGTCGCAGTTCAACAGATTTGAATAGCAAGAAGATTGGTTTAAGTCCAAGGGATTGGGCTCCACAACTTCTGTTGCCTCTAGCAGGCCTAAATCATGGTCTTTCGCATAGTTTAAAGCCTTTAAAAACACCTTGATCCTGTCGTACGAAAACAAATTGTCCAGTTCACTTTTGACTTCAGGCTTATTTTCATAATCTTCTAATAGCTCAGCTACTTTGTTGGCAGGAATATAAACGCCCGAACAATAATTCTCTATAATGGCATTGTGCACTTGTTCGGTTAACCTTTTACTGGGCACTATTTCATTCCATTTTTTGTAATACGCCTGAAGAAAAGGTTTCTCGGAAAAGGAAAGGGCAGCGCCTCTAGTGTAGAAAAATTTTTCAAAAAAGCCTTGGACAACGGCAACGTAATAGCCATGGCTTTTGTCAAAAATATCATTCTGCTTGGTTTCTAAAGCTACGTTGATCGTGTTCTCATACTTTTCCTTGTAGAAATCTTCAATTTTATTTTCGGTTGCGCGTTTCTCTATTAAATTTTGATTGTCGAGTACGTCAAAATACCATTCGTTTATTTGCTTTTCCGATATTGGATGATAACTTATATCCCAACCCATATTTGTTTTTTTTTAAATTATTTATGGTTATTACTGCGATCGTATTTTATAATAACTCAAATAATTATGCCCTAGTATTCATGTATAATCACTTGTTTACAAAGGGCCTGGTTTTGGGGAAAGGGACTACCTCCCTTAATGTGATAGGCTTCGCGTCCTTGTTCCGTTCTTAGTTCTAGGCAATGTTTGCTATTCGATCAAGCCTGTTATAAACTGTCCTGCCTTTCCTGTATCGTCATTGCTGACAATCAAAGGCACCCTGCCCAGTTTGGCTGCAAATTCTTTCGAATCTTTGTCAAGAACATAAATATGGTCGTAATACCAAGAATCGGATTTGTTCGCTTTTACGTCCTTTTTGGTTTCCTCAAATAAGACTAGGCACCATTTTGATATTTCCTTGTTTTCAACCTTTCGCTTTAAGGACCCGATCGATTTCGCACAATAGGTATCCCATGTTACGACAAAAATCACATGATAATCGATGAGCTCCTTAAGTTCGAGGCTTGTTCCCGACGGTACGTGCTTGAGTTTAAGTGTGTGGTTTTGAAGAAATTCAATTGCAGACGAATTATCGAGTAAATTGGAGAGTTGACAATAGGCCCGTTTAGGGTGTGCAGAGAAAGCTCTATAATGCTCTGGGGTGTCCAAGTATTTTTTCTGTCTTTTAAAAAATCGGTCTAGTATTCTCATGTTTAGCATTTAGTAGGTTATTATGACTGGGTGTATAATACGTACTAAAATTAGTAAATTTTCTTACAAAACATAAAATGTTTGTATTCAATAAATAAGACGTTTTTAAACGTTTACAAACGAAAACAATTGTTTTGTAACCGATTAGAATTTGGTCGCCGTTCTAGGTTTGCAGTGTTGAATCGCAGTGGTTCAATAGTATGAACTGTTTAACGTAAAAATTAGTAAAATGAACGCCTTAAAAAACAAAGTACAGTTGATTGGAAACTTGGGCCAAGACCCAGAAATTGTAAACATGGACAATGGCAATAAACTGGCCAAATTTTCCATTGCTACTACGGAAACTTATAAAAACGCCCAGGGTGAGCGTGTAGACGATACCCAATGGCACAATGTGGTGGCCTGGGGAAAGACGGCCGAAATCGTAGAAAATTATTTGACCAAGGGAAAACAGGTGGCCGTAGAGGGCAAGCTCACCCACCGCTCGTACGAGACCAAGGAGGGTGAAAAACGATATATTACCGAAGTACGTTGTAACGAACTTTTGATGTTGGGTAAATAGAATATGCCGTTCTTTGCAAATGAAGCGACTCCAAGGGGCTATTTTAAGTTTTTTGGCCTCGCTTCATTTGTTACATCGGTACTTTTATAAAACAATCGCTATACTTATTACATGACGCTTACAACAGAACAAGAACTCCTTCCCCTTTTAAAGACGAATTTTGGCTACGATTCGTTCCGGCCCAACCAATGGAGCGTAATCAGCGATGTACTTGCCAAAAAAGACGTTTTGGCCATAATGCCCACGGGCGGTGGGAAGTCGCTTTGCTTTCAGCTTCCGGCCTTGGCCATGAACGGAACGGCCATTGTTATTTCCCCGCTGATTGCCCTGATGAAGGATCAAGTGGATGCCTTGACCGCCAATGGTATTTCCGCGGCCTATTTCAACAGCTCCTTAGCACCCGAAAAACGGCTGGAAGTTGAGAATCGATTAGTGAAAGGCGAATTGAAGTTGCTCTATGTGGCTCCGGAAAGTTTGGCCTTGGTACAACATATCCTATCTGAAATCACCATCAGCCTTTTTGCCATAGACGAGGCACATTGTATCTCTTCCTGGGGGCACGATTTTCGTCCGGCCTATACGCAGTTGGGGACCCTAAAGCGGCAATTTCCCGGAGTACCCCTAATTGCCTTGACGGCTACGGCCGATACCACGACCCAAGACGACATTTTGGAACAGTTGGGCGTTCCCGGTGCATTACGCCATTTGGCCTCCTTTAATCGCCCTAATATCTCCTTGGAGGTGCGTCCGGCCCAAGACCGAATTTCGCAGATTCTTGATTTTATCTCGGAACGGCCGAACGAAAGTGGAATCATCTACTGCCTCAGCCGAAAAAGTACACAGACCATTGCGGATAAACTGTTGGCATCGGGTTTTGATGCCAAAGCCTATCATGCCGGTCTTCCTGCCGAGGAAAGGAGTCAGGTACAAGAAGATTTCATTACCGACCGTGTACCTATCATTGTGGCGACCATTGCTTTCGGAATGGGCATTGATAAGAGCAACGTGCGATGGGTAATCCATTACAACCTGCCCAAAAATGTGGAGGGCTACTATCAGGAAATCGGGCGTAGCGGACGTGATGGCCTGCCTGCAAAAGCCTTGCTCTTCTACAGTTTTGCCGATGTGGCACAACTCCGCAGGTTTATTTCCTCGAGCGAGAATGCCGATGTGGAATACGCCAAGTTAGAGCGTATGCAGCAGTTTGCAGAAGCCCTAAGTTGCCGACGGATCGCCCTGCTGAACTATTTCGGGGAACATATGGTCGAGAATTGTGGCAATTGCGATATGTGCAAGCGTCCTCCAAAGTATTTTGATGCTACCGTACTCACACAAAAAATCTGTTCTGGCGTGGCACGCTTAAAAGAACGGGAAGCTATGGGCATGTTGGTCGATGTGCTTCGCGGGGCTCGAAACGCCCAGGTGTTCGAGAAGGGCTATCAACATATAAAGACTTACGGGGCGGTAAAGGAGGTATCATGGCAAGACCTGCAGCAGTATATCATTCAATTGCTCAACCAAGGGGTCCTTTCCATAAACTTTAGGGAAGGCGGTCGCTTGGCGCTTACTCCATTGGCCAAACAGGTGCTTTACGAAGACAAAAAAATACAGCTTGCCATTTTAGAAAAACAAAAGGCCCAACCGAAAAAGGAACGAAAAACCAAGGCCAGTGCGTCAGGACTATTCGAAAAGCTTCGGTTGCTACGGCAACAAGTAGCGGCGGAGCAAGGGGTACCTGCCTATGTGGTCTTTAGCGATGCCAGTTTAAAGGATATGGAGGAAAAACTTCCTAAGAACGAAACCGAGTTCATGGAAATTTCCGGGGTAGGTCAAGCGAAGCTGGAAAAATATGCGGCCATATTCTTGAAGGAAATCAACGAACATAAAGCGGAAAAGAAGCGAAAAAAGGCGAAAAAGAATCCCAGTCACCAGCTTTCATTTCAATTGTTGAAGGAGGGATTTTCCGTTGAAGATATCGCCAAACAACGGGGAATACAGGAAAGTAGTATCTATACCCACCTGCAAAAGGCCCATGCCGAAGGGGCTCCCGTAGATTTGGGGCAGTTTATTTCTTCCGATGAGATCAAAAGCATCAAAAAAGCGCAATCTGAACTTCAGGATGCCGAAGGCCTAAAAGTATTCTTCGAATATTTTGAAGGCAAGATGCCCTACTGGAAAATTCAAATGGGACTGTATCTGATCGGAAAGTAAAATGTGTGGCCAAGCGCAGCCGAAGATAGGTGTTACTGCCTCTTATCGATTACGCTGATAGGCTTCCTTCCCAGCTTCGACATCCGCAATTTCTGAATCTCTTCATTAGGACAGATTTCAATATTGGGAGAAACCCTCAATTTAGACCTAAAATGGTCTTTAATGGCCTGCATCAACTTATGGTCGGCTGAAGATGAAGCGATTTTTATAAGGATTTCATCCGTGCCGATTTCGTTTTGGTAGATTTCGAACACATAGCCTTCCACTTCTTCAAAATCGTTCAGAAGGTTGTCCATGGCAGGAGGGTAGAGGGTAGTGCCCTTGTATTTTATCATTTGCTTCTTCCGTCCTATTACTGGGCCTAAACGCATGGTATTTCTGCCACAGACACAGGGAGAAGTATGGGCCACGACAATATCCCCGGTTTTAAATCGCAACAAGGGCATGGCCTCAACACCTAGGGTGGTGATCGTAAGCTCCCCTTCTTGGCCATCGGCAACGGCCTGGTCGTTGTCATCTAAGATCTCGGCAACGATGAGTTCGGGGTGGTGATGTCCCCCGCGTTGTTCGGAACACTCGGCAAAAGCCGTGCTCATTTCTGTCGAGGCGTATGTGGAGTAGAGTTCAATGTTCCATTTCGACTTTATTTTATCGGCCAGAACGTTCAATGAAAAATCTTGGTTCCTTAACGATTCGCCTATACAAATGGCTCCTTTGACCCCTGAGGTATTGATATCGATACCATGTGTTTCGGCATATTGGATCAATTTCAGCAAAAAGGAGGGCACCACAATTAGATAGGTGGGCCTGAATTTGAGAATGGTGTCCCATTGTAGTTCGGGGATACCTGCTCCCACACGGATGATACCCGCACCCAATTTTCTGACTCCTAAAAAGTAGGCCAGACCGGCCATAAAACGACGGTCCATGGTCGTGGTCATTTGTATGATGTCATTTTCGCCAACACCCGAGCAGGCCAAGGATATGGCCTCGTTATGGGCCAATCGGTCAAGGTCTTTGTCGGTCTGCCCCAAGATTACGGGGTCGCCCAAGGTGCCCGAGGTCGTTACAAAATCAATAATCTGCGATTTGGGTACACACAGAAAATCATCGTTGTAATGCTGTAGCTCTTCTTTGGTGGTTACCGGAAGCTTGGCTAGGTCCTCAAGGGTTCTGATATCCGATACTTTAATGTCATGTTCCTTAAAAACGCGCTTGTAGTAAGGCGATTTTTCGGCTATATAGGCAATCAGCTCTTGAAGCTTTTCTTCTTGAAAGGCTTTTATTTTTTCGGACGATGCTTTTTCTATTTCTGGAATCATTTATTTGAGCTTCCGTTTTAGTTTTTTAATATAAGTGTCTATGGATTCCTTATCGGGTACCGTGGTCACTTCTTTGGTCTTGGCTTTCTCGAAGGCGTCTAAGGCTTCCTTGTAGTTTCGGTTTTCATAGTAATACTTCCCCTTAAGGAAATACACCTCCCAAAAATCGGGGTTTACGGCTATAAATTCAGTCCATAGGGCCGGTTCGATTTCTTCTTCCGAGACCATGGCCTCCGTAATCTGACGCCTTAATTTTCGATAACGTTCGTAGTGCCGATATGCCAAGGTTCTCAAAAAAGGGTCAGGGGCTATGTTCCTATCGGGCGAAGATATGGGGCGTGTCTTTTGGTTTTGGTCGGCTGTGCCGAATACTTCCTTTAGGTCGTAAGCTACAAATTCACCCAATTGATAGGGATTGCTAGAAACCCAGACCAAAAGGTCTTCCGGTTGAAAGACAATGCCGTGGTGTGCCAACATTTGGTTGAGGGCTTTTTCGTTTCCGTAACCGATATGTTTGTCTTCGAGTCCGTTTTTGTTCCTTAAGATGCTTACGGCACTCTTGGGGGTTACTTTTGGGGTGTTTTCCAAAAGCTCTTCCATACGTTGGTAGCGGTATTTCGAATGGCTTTCAAAGATATGTTTCTGGTTCTTTTTATCATCGGCATAAGCTTCACTTTGAAAGTGGTTGGAGCAAACGAGCTGATTGCCGTTTTCTACCTCGTACACACCGAAGTTATGTGGTGAAACCTCAATGAGGGCCGCTTTTTTGTCTTTGGCACTTCCCACAAAAATCGATTCGGAGACAAATACCTCGCGTTTTTTGGCAATGGCAATGGCTTCTTCTATGGTAGAGGCGTACTGCAAGATTTCCCGGGTAACCAATGATATGGGGGTTTTGGCCACCAAGGGGAATTTTGACTTGCCCGCGTTGATGGTAACGGTCAGGCCTTGGTCGTTCATTCCGGAAACCACGCCGATCATACCGCCCCAGCTCACCGACATAAATTTATGGCCCTGATCGGGAGCAACGAATGCAATGATCTTGTTCTTTGCAAAATCGTCGCCGGCGTAAAAATCGAAATTCCTACCGATGATAAGTTTGCCGTCTTCGGTATGTGGTCCCCAGGCGGCGAAGGAAGAGCAGCCTACCAGGGCGAGGTCTTGTAGGGCATGGCCGATATCGTGTGCCCCGTGAAAGTACATGACACGCGGGTAAGGGGCCGCAATGCGATCATAATCTTTTGAGGCGTATTGCGAAATACCATAGATTTCGGCCTTGTACTGCTCGTCAATGTTCTTGTACATTTTTCGGTTGAACCAGGCCAAGAACTTTCTGAGCATTTTTTGCTTTCCTTTTGAGGGCACGAGCTCATCTATTTTCTCTACAAAGACCCGCTCTTGTTCCTGAAAAAGCTCTTGGGTTAGGCTACCTGTCTTAAGTCCCAGTTCGTAAGGATTTCCCGAAACATAGAGTTCGTAAAGGCCTTGGGGGTTCTTGGTCAAAAAGTTGGTACCGAGGCGGTAGGTAGAATCAGAGAGTTGTTGCCTAGGGGGCAGCTTGGTTTCATAGATACTTACGTCGGGAAGGTCTTTCAATGATCGCGAAACGCCACATGAGCCCAAAAGCAAGGCTAGGCCTAGAAGAACGTATATGTTTGAAACTATTTTTTTTGGCATTATGTCAATCGGCTATGAAAGAAACAATTTTAGGGCAAAAGTACGGGCCTTAGCTGTCTTTTTTGAGTTTTAGGTTCTTTTCCGTGCGCTTTATGGCCCATCGGTCTTTGAAATCGAGCCACTTCTGTCCGCGGTAGCTTCTGATGATATTGTCGATATGGCGCATGACCATTACGTTGTAGAGCATGTTGGCGAAACGGAGCGGGTGCCTGGGCAAGGCACGTAGGGTCATAGAAAAACCTCCGTTCAGGTAGCGTATGCTGTGCCAATATCCGCTGGGCATATAGAGGGCGTCCCCATGCTTCATTTCGGCACGTATACCTTCGGCATATTGTAGGGCCGGGTATTGGTCAAAATCGGGGTTGTCCATATCTATGCTCTCGATATTGTGTATGGAAAAAGGTACTTTGTACAAGTATTGCGTTTGCTCGGGGGAAAAGAGATTGACCACCTTGTCGCCGTCAAAATGAAAGTGCATGCTGTCAGGCAGGTCGATGTCGTAATGCATAAATACCTTCGATTTTCCTCCTCCAAAGAACAAGGCAGGAAGCTTTTTAAAGAACTTCAGGCCGATATCGGGGTATTGAAAATCTTTGAGAAGTTCGGGCATTTCCTTTAAGATATTATAAAAGAAAATACGGAGGTCGGTAGGTTCGGTCTTTAAGACTTCGATATATTCGCTCAATTTCATTTCTTTGACCGGAGCGTATACACTTTGTTTGTCTTTGGCGGGTTCGTTGTTGTACAAGGGCACAATTTGGTCTCCCGCACGTTCTTGGATATAGTCTAGCTTCCATTTTTCGTAGGCTGGCCAATCTTTGGTCAATCCGGTAATCAAGACAGGCTTTTGCGGTTTGTAGTAGTGTTTGATAAAATCCGCTTTTGAGATGTTTTCTACCCGTTCGATAGAAGTTGTCTTAAACTGTCCCATTATGCATCTATTTTTTTATTGGTCTTTGTACTTCCTTTGGTTATTTTCTCTACTAAGTATTCGCTGCCCAAGATTTCCGAGCAAGTGACCACGCTACTGATGGTTACCCCTAGAATGCCGTGCATATTGATGCTTTGCCCCGTAAAAAACAGGTTTTTTATTTTGGTGCGCGGCGAGATAAAGGTCTTTAAGGGGGTGTTTACGTTTTTGGCATACCCGTACATCGAGCCTTCGTTAGAGCCTATGTAGTCTCTATATGATAAAGGGGTAGAGGTATGAACCGATTGAATGCTTTCACGGATATTCGGAAACTTTTTTTCCAATGCGCATAAAAACGCTTCTATTTTGGTCTGTTTGAATTCTTCGTAAGTCTCGCCCCGACTGTTTTTTTGGGTAACGGTATTGAAAGTGCCGGACCATGGTTCGAGTTCTTCATAGCGCATATAGGTTATGGCGGTCAATTGGTCGGCCCATTCGCCTTGGTTTTTACGGGCCCCCATAGATACCATATAGGCTTCGGGCCATGATTCTTGGGTGTAGTTGTGCGAATTCCAAACTGCGTTATAGTCCTTAAAATGGTAATAGTTGTGGTTTAGGTATTTAAAGGTTTTTGGTTTGAGTACAATATGGATGCTGAAAGCGGAAATAGTACTTTCTATACTTTCTATACGTTTGGTGTACGATTTTCTAAAATGCTCTTGCCCCACCATTTTTATGGTAATCTTCGGTTCTATGTTCGAAATGAACAGGTCGCCTTTTATGATGTCTCCCTTTTTGGTTACCACCGAAACTACCTTTTGATCTTCAACGTTGAACTTGGTTACCTCGCAATGTTTATAGGTTTTTCCCCCGTTTTCCTTTAAACGTTTTATGAGCAATTTGGTAATTTGGCTACCGCCATCGGCACACCTGTACGAGCTTTGTATGTACGAGTTTATGGAAAGTGCGTGTACGTAGAAAGGGGTCTTGTCGGGTTCGCCTGCATACAAAAGGTTGGAGCCGGCAAGCACGGCACGCAGCTTCTCGTTTTCGGTGATGGAGTCAATATACTTTTTGGCGGGCAGGGTAAAAAGCTCGGTATCGTCATGATATGGCTTGCCGAGTCTTAAGTTATACAGCGGAAACTTTCCACAGGTATCCTGTAGTTTTTTACAATATTGATGAATGGCTTCCTTTTCTTCGGGAAACTCTTCTACCAGTCTGCGTTCAAAATTTTCGTAGCCTTGGGCATGGGGATATTCCTTTGGATCGCCATCAAATGTGATCAGGTCAAAACCGTCTTCGTCCAAACGGGTCAGGTGCAGTCCGTCTAGAATATCTAAATATTCAAAATAACGGTAGAGGTTTTGGCCTTTTTCCAATCCTCCTAAATAATGAACACCCGTATCAAAAATAGTACGTTCGCGTACAAAGGTCTGTAGGTTGCCCCCGTATTGGTTGTTTTTTTCCAATACGCAGACACTTTTGCCCTCACGCGCCATGATAATGGCCGAAACAAGTCCGCCCATACCACTGCCTATTATCACTACGTCATAATGTTGGTTCATTAACTGCGTCGTTTTTTTAATAACCTAAAGTTATCATTTTGTTGGCTGGGAACGAAACCTAATGCTTCTATAGGCGATAATTCCATTTGTTGTGCTTCTTTCAATAAAATCAAGGTCTCGACCGTATCGCCCAAAAGCTTGGCCAGTTGCCGGCTTTCCATTTTTATATCGACCAGAACGAGCTCGGCATCGGCTTCCAGTGCCTGGGCCATATTTTTGGCAAGGCTTATTTTACTGTAGTTTTGGGTCAAAAAGTTGTTCTTTAGCAACAAGGCCGCTTCGTGGTCGGCCAAATATGTCGTTATTTTCCTGTCGATGGAATCTAGGGCAAGCATTAGGTCTAGCTGTCCGAAGTCTTGCGACAGGTGTACCATTTTGGTTTTCTTTCCTATGTGCTTTAAAAGTGATGTATAGGTTTCTTTATGGGCGGCCAAGTCAAGTTTGACGCTTTTGTAAACCACATCGCCCTTGTATCTATAGTTTTCCAAAAGGGTTTTGGTCCAATAGTCTTGATCTTCGATTTCATTTCTAAGCCTTTGGAATTCCTTCCTGAAATAGGCGCCCAATTGCTTGGCACGTTCGCTATAGTTTTTGCCGAATTTAGGGTCGTTGGCCTTGATCTTGGGCAATAGTTCTACGGTGATACTACCATCGCGAATAATAAAACTTCCCTTTGGTAGCACTTCGGAATTACCGTGTATCAGTACCGGAAGAATATCCAATTCAAATTGCTGCGCCAAATAAAAGGCCCCTTTGTGAAAACGTTTGATCTTGTTGCTGGAAGAACGCGTGCCTTCGGGAAAAGCGATCAAGCTGAATCCTTGGGCGACTTTTTCCTTTAAATAGGCCTCGCCGTTTTCTATACCTCCAGAAACAGGATAGGCGCCTGCCAGTTTTGCCGCACTACCGAATACGGGCGAATTGTAAACCCAGTCGTTTACCAAAAATACAATTTTAGGGTGGAGCATGCCAATGGCCAGAATGTCTAAAAAGCTGGTGTGGTTGGCAATGATCATTACGGGTTTTTCAAAGGTTTCCTTACTGAGGTTTTTTATTTTTTTGGATACAAAGGGGTTGGTGTACAACACCGAACCCATGAGTTTGGAAACCGCTCGATGAAAGCCGATATTTTCTTCCATCCGGCTTTGGGGCGATAGTTTTAATTTGGCCCATCCGTATATGGAATACAAAAATCCTCCCGTACCAAAATACCCGAACGACAATACCGAATGTATAAAATAGCGCAATGATATAGGGCGTTTATCGGTACTTCCGATAAAGAGCCTGAAGAGCAGGGGTTGAACGGTAAAGGCCACAAAGGCCGCCGAAAGGATCCCGATTAAGGAAACGGTAGAAATAGTGTACAGTACGGGATGCTTGGCAAAAATCAAGACCCCAACGCCTGCAATGGTGGTAATGACCGAAAGTAATATGGAGGTCTTATGGGTGTGTAGCACCTTTTCCCCAGTACGGTATTCGGTAAGCAAGCCGTTGGTTATGAAAATACTGTAATCTACCCCAAGACCGAAAATAAAACTACAGATGATGATATTGAAAATATTGAATTCAATATGGAAAAGGCCCATGATGCCCACGGTCAAAAACCAGGTGAGAAATATGGGTATGCTGGTCACTACGGTCAGGGAAAGGCTGCGGTAGAAAAAGAAGAGAATAAATAGCACCACGATCAAGGAATAACTGATAAGGCTATTGAAATCGTTCTTTAAATTGCCCAAAAAGGTTTCGTTTACCTGTTGGCGGTCAATGAGCAGGGTGTTGGGCGAGTTCTCGAACTGCTCGCGAATAAGGTCGATATGGTCTTCATCTACCTTTATCAGGGAGGTGATGGTGGTTCCGTTTTCGTCCTTTACGATATAATCATCAAGGGAAAACGATTTTATGGCAACAAAGTCGTCGACCTCTAGGGGTTCGAAATCGGCGTTCAGCAGATCGTAAAACTTGTTGAAGGTAGTGGGTTTAAAACCGAATTCGTTTCCGCTTTCGATCAGCTCCCTTTGGGTCGTTTTGATTTTATTGGTGCTCCAGAAATCCTTCCACAGGGCTATTTTTTCCTCTTGGGTCCTTTTTGCCCGTATGAGTCCGCCTACAGAGCTGAAGCTTAGTATTTTGTCGTTCGCTTCGAGGGTTTTTAGAATGTTGTAGAGCGAATCGTTCTGTCCTAATACGGTCTGGGTGTCGTTACCATAAGTGGCCAGGTAAATGGATTTTGAACTGATGTCCGTTAAGGTTTCCAATCGTTTTCGTGCATCGCGCAATAGTTCGGTCTCGTAGTTCAGCCTGGCAATATCTTTGTTGAAGACCACCTTGTTATAGGTAAAGATGCTAATGACGGAAAAAAGTACTAGCCCCATAATGGCCCATTTCGATTTGTGGAAATCAAAAGATGCCACCCGATCTAAAATGGTGCGTCTAGAGCTCACCGCTTTTTTTGCGGAGTAGACCTGTGGGACAAAGAGCAAGGCAAAAACCGATGCGCCCAATACACTGACCGCCGCAAAAATACCGAGGTCTTGCAAGGCCTGTGATTCTAAAAAGAGGAGGCATAAAAAGGCAGATGCCGTAGTAAGGCTGCTCATTAAAATGGAGGGGGCTACTTCTTTGTAGAGGTTTTCCGCCCCGTTTCCGTTTCGTATATGGGTCAGTATATGCAGGGCATAATCAAGGGTGACCCCTAAGAGTACCGAACCTATGCCCAGGGATATGGCCGAAATCTTTTCGCGAAGAATACACAAAAAGGCAATCGATAATAGTGCGCCGATCAATGTAGGCAGGAAAAGGATAAAGGGCAGGGCCAGTTTTCTGTAAAAAAGCATTAAAATAACGATGAGCAGGGTCATGGCTATGCTTACCGTAAATTGGATGTCGCTTCTGATCTGTTTGGCATTGGCTACGGCAACCAAGGCGGCCCCATAGTATTCGCTGTGCACCTTGCCGGTATAGGCTGCGTTCAGTTGGTTCTGCAGTTCGTACAAGGCATCTGAAAAGGGTAGGTTTTTGTCGGTTTCGTTGGAGCCATAGGCCGGGGTTAGAAAAAGAAGGATGTTTTTTTCCTCTTGGTCGACAAGAAAACCGTTCTTTAATTTAAAATCTTCGCCTACACCTAATTCCTGTAGCCTTTTAAGCGCAATGAACGAGAGCCGCAAAGGGTCTTTTACAATGGTCTTTTTGGCAACGATACCCGATGGTGAGATAAGCGTCCTGTAATTTTCGGCAGTGATATGGGCAATACTGTCAGAGTTTATTTTTTGGGCAATCTGTGGATAGTCATCGGGTTCTAAAAATAGGGGTAGATGCTCGTATACTAGGTCTAGGGTCTTGGGTACGTCATCGGAATTGACCCGGCCTTGTACGTTTTTAATAAACTCCGATTGGTTTTGCTCTAGGCTATCGAGAAGGTCTTTGGCGTATTGGGTAAGGTCGTTTACGCTGCCTTCTTCGTCTTTTTGTATGCTGATGATGATCTTGTCGGTAAATGTAATCGACTTTAAGACCTTTTGAATGCGTTGCGCTTCTTCATTGGCGGGAATGAGCGAGGTGATATCGTCTTCAAACTGTATTTTGGAAACAATGGTAGCTAGGCCCATCACTACCAATAGAAGTACCGCTAATGATAATTTGCGTTTTCGCGCTATGAGTCGATATGCCTTAAAGAAAAAATTACCCATTGTCTACGATTATTTTTTTCTTTCCGA
The DNA here is from genome assembly GCF_002211465.1 of Zobellia sp. OII3. NCBI lineage: Bacteria > Pseudomonadati > Bacteroidota > Flavobacteriia > Flavobacteriales > Flavobacteriaceae > Zobellia > Zobellia sp. OII3. The sequence continues at coordinate 1,264,386 of NZ_MWRZ01000001.1, forward strand.
AGAATACAATCGTTAGATAACCTATGATGCCGAAAAGTAGGGCGGACATAATGGCCAAGGCAAAACTGCCGATAAGATATGTCTTTAGGTTTTGTAGCATTCCAAAATTTTCGGTCATGTGTTCCATGGAAAAGGAAACCTCTTCGCCGGTTATCCATACCCCGATTTTAATACTAAAATAGACAATAAAAGGGATTAGGGGCGGGAGGCTGATATTCGAAAATGCAAAAGTGATGGCCTTGTTCAGTCGAAAGACCGTGGCCAGGGCAAAAACGAGTATGGTTTGAAAGCCCCAAAAGGGGGCAATGCCCAAAAAGATGCCAAGGGCTATGGATAAGGCCTTTATTTTTGGGGAGTCGTCACTGCGGAGCAGGTCTTCCAATAAAAATTTTTTAAACCCTTTTTTTTTTATTTTCCTAATAAAGTTGCGAGGCTTTATGTAGAAAATCGTAACGATGACCAACCAGGTGTTGAGCACGCTGATCCGAGCAAAGTCAGGTACGGTCCTAAAGTGCGATACCCTTTCGGTTTCGTCGTACAAAATACGGACGGGCACATTTTTTACAAGGGTGCCGTCCCAGGCCAAACGAACGATGACCTCTATTTCAAATTCGAATTTCGGGGTATAGAACTTTAGGTCTTTTAAGGCATGCAGCGGGTATAGACGGTAGCCGCATTGGGTATCTTGAAGCTTGGTTCCCGTTTCGAACCAGAACCAAAAGTTGGAGAACTTGTTGCCAAAACTGCTTTTGCCGGGAACATCTTCTTGTTGCATGTTCCGTGAGCCGATATACAGCACGTTTGGGGTTTCTTCCTTTTGCAATTCATCTAAGAAAACGCTGAGGTCTTCGGGAAAATGCTGCCCGTCGGAGTCTATGGTTATCGCATAATCGTATCCTTGGGAAATAGCGGCCTTAAACCCTACTTGAAGGGCATTGCCCTTACCTTTGTTTTCCGGCAAATGGATTTGCTCTATTGTCGGATAGTTTTTTAGGATGTCGGACGTAGCATCAGTGGCCCCGTCGTTTATTACGATGACGGCGTCGGTACGTTCTAAAATACTGTCAAGCACCCGCTTTAGTGTCCCCGCATTATTATAAGTGGGCACCAATACGCAACAATTGAGCTGCTGCATGGTATTTTGAAGTGATGGGGTAAGGGTCGGCACGAGCAATTTTTTTCAAAGGGTTCAGAAAACAGGTTCTGAATTTTCAGCAAAGATACGTATTACGAACCTTGTAACAATTGCCTTTCTGATTCGTTAAAGGCTTCTGATTTTGAAATATACCCTTTTACGAAATCCTTGCTGTTCTTATTGGGGATGGTATTGAAGTTCTCGATTATAAATTGTTTGTCTTCCTCAATGTTTTTGGTGTACCCCGTAATCTTGGGTACGTTCTCTTGAACGCTTAGACGGATGCAGCGTATTTCAACATTATCGGGTTCTGCCGCTATGGCAAATTCCAAAAGTTCCGCCCCTTCCTTAAAAAAGGTCTTTTTTTCTTTTATTCCTTTGGCGTATTTCGCCATCATTGTAGTCACCGCCCCTTTAAAGGCTACTAGCGTTTTGTTGTCGGTTTTGGCCACCGAAACCAGGTCGTCGTTTAGTGCAATGGTGGCGCTTTCATTACCTGAAGCTTCAACATAGGCTGTTCTTACCCGGGACAAATCTACCGGATTTGTAAGGGATAAAAGTGAAAAAAAAGCGAACAGAACTAGTTTTAAGTGCATAAAATCTAGGTTAGAATATTAAAGGTAGCGCTTAATTTTAAGGCTAATGTATCGTCAAAAGTTGTGGTATTCTTCACTTTTACGATAGCCTCTTCCTCCGTAATCGTCAGCTTGAGTTGAATGGTGTCGTTTTTCTCGGGATTGATAATGGCCATGAACTTCACGTTCGTGGCGACCGAAAGAAACAGCATTTTTTCCGTGGCCTGCTCGGTGAGTTCTTTGATGATTTGGATCATACATACGCCGGGCATCACGGGGTTGCCGGGAAAATGGCCCTTGAAAACATCATGCGCGGCGTTCAGTTTAACCGTGGCAGTTACGTTCTGCCCTTCCTTTTCAAAACTTTCAACGGAATACAATCCTTCGATCAACATGTCCTTTATAATTTAAATTTGTATGCGGCACCTATTTGAAATACCCCATTGAGATTGCTTCCGGCTTCTTCGTAATAATCGTCTTCGCCAAAGAAGTCAACGCTTATGGTTCCTTGCTTGTACCTTGCTTCAAGTATCAGGCCAAAATCAAACTCGTAGCCTATTCCTCCAAAAACGACGACATCTAGAGGCGAGATTTCATCATCGACGTTAAAGTTGGTCAAGTTAACAAAATTGTTGTCAAAATTAATATCCAATCCAAGACCCAGTATAAAATGAAATCCCTTGTCAGGGCTTACATAAAATTTGTTCGGTATGCCGATGGAAATATAGTTGATGTTTAGATCGCCATATGCGTCGGAATTCGATTTGCCCCCTTGATTGGAATATAGGATTTCGGGCTGTAAGGAGTAGTAATCCGTTAGTGAAATGTCGGCAAAGGCGCCTATGTATATTCCCGATTTGGTATCAAGCGCGGTGTTACTGATGTTCGAACTGTTCAGACCTACCTTTATACCGGGGCGCGTCTGTGCCATGGTCATGCCCGTGCTGCAAAAAACCACTAGCATGATAAGAAGTTTTACGGTTTTCATTTGAACGATTTTAATGTAATATGAAGTTTGAAGTTGTAGTGTGCTATTTCAATTTCCTTGGCAAACTGGTCATCGATATTGCTAAAGAAGAATTCTACTTTTTTTTGGTTTCGGTCAACTCGGGCAATTCTGTTCAGCTGCCCCCTCTTGTAATAAAAATAATGTTTTTTAGATAGGATGTCGCTCTGTAATACGGTATCGCCATCTAGGCTAAATTGATTCCTTACTTGCGATTGTTCCTGTATTAACGCTTTAAAATCCCGTTTTAAGATATTGATGAGTACTTTTTTGTCCAATTCCTTTAAAATCCGGTTTACCACGAAGTCGTTTTCCTTAAAGGTGAAATCGAAAATGGTATTGCCTATTTCGGTGGTAAACGCAATGCGATGATGGTCGGGCCCCAACTTTTTGACGATAAAAATACCTCCGAACGATTTGTTGAACGCATCGATTTTGGCCTTGTATACATAGTCTTTCTCGGGATTTGAAAAATAGGGGTTTTGAAGCTCTTGAGAAGATTCTGTGCGGGGTTCAAACCCATTTTTGGCAGGGTAAGAAGCGCATCCGACCCATAGAAAAAGGCAAAGGCTACTGAGTAAAGACCGCATCTGACAAGGTTTTGTTCACGACACGATCGGTAAATTTAATTTGGGTATAGTCGTCTGAGGGTTCGATCATTTTCACCTCGGTTACATCGCCGTTGGCGTTAAAGGAAAGGTGAAAGGCTTTGATGAACTTGGCAAACTGTTCGTCTTTCGGAAGAAAGTATACCAAACTAGAATCGTTTATTTTAAAATATTTGATGTTGAACTCGTTGTCGTCGAACATATCGCCACGTATACTGGCCGTAATGAGTTGGTTCAACTGTTTGAATATTTTGTTCGACCCCACGTCCATATTACTCTTGTTACCGTCATCGTTGATGTATAGGGTTTCGTTTTTGAACAAGACCGAATAGGCAAAGGGCTTGGTGTATTGCCACTTGACCAGGTTGGGGGCCTTGAAGGCCAATTGGCCCTGTGATACGATATCGTCTGATAGGAAGTCTAGGTGCTTGTATTGGGTAAAATCGCTCATTACCGTGGTAATCGCCTCTGCCCGGGTCTTTACCTTGGCCTTTAGCGCCGTGGCTTCGTCCGGCGTCATTTGCTTTTGTGCAACGGCCGAAACGGAAATAAAAAGGATAAGAAAAAGTATCTTACGCATAAGCTTCGATTTCTAGTAGACGGTCAACAGTGACCGAACTGAGATTTTTCTTCCGCAAAAATAACAATAACTGTTCCAAAACGGCGATTGTTTTTTCGCTGGTGTCGTGCAGCAGTATAATATCGCCCTTTGATACCTTGTGCGTTATTCGTTTTAAGACGGTTTCTTCCGACCTTGATGTCGTGTCCAATGAGCGTACGTTCCACCCTATGCTGTGTACTTTTAGTTTGTCTACCGCTTTTGCAATCTGCGGATTGGTCACCCCAAAAGCGGGTCGATAGAGTTTTATTTTTTTCTCGGTCAAGGTGTGCACAAGGTTTTCGGTTTGAACGAGCTCGTTCAAAACCTTATCTAACGAAAAAAAACCGAAAGTATTGGCGTGTGAGTAAGTATGGTTGCCAATGGCGTGCCCTTGGGAAATGATCTGTTTTAAAATTTCCGGATGTTTCTCGATCCGTTGTCCAACGCAAAAGAAGGTCGCCTTGGCATTGTATTTTGCCAATAGTTCGAGTGCTTTGGGGGTGAATTCAGGGTTCGGGCCATCGTCAAACGTAATGGCGACCCAATTGTTTTCAGTTTTTTTGTTGGAGTGTCTTGAGGTGAGATGGTAATTCCACTGGATAAAGAATGAGCCAAAAACCGTAAGGGAGAACCAAAGGAACAAAAGCGCAAAAACCGGCCACCAGGGTAGGTATTCCATAAAGCATAGCGCGACCAAGGGCAGCAAAAGAAAAACAACAGCGGTATTTACCCTTTTCCGCCTTAGCATTTGCGAATTAAGGTAAGGCTGTGGTTTTCTCCTCTATATTGGTTGTATATCAAAATGGTCTCTAGCTTTGCAGGGACGATTGCATTGAGTTGTACCACTTCGGGAACCGTCTGTGTCTTTATAATTTTATTGGCCAACCAAAAAGCAAATCCCGTTGCAGTATCGAATTCACCCGAAAGGTGTTTGTAATAGGCTTGGGGCGTATCTTTTAACAAGGAAGAGCCCAGCTGGTCGTAATAAGTGTCAAAATTAACATCGCCATTGTTACCGAGTATGGCAAGGTCTATATCATCGATATTAAGTTGTTGCCGTTCTAAAAAGGCGAGTACTTTTTCTTCGAGGCGTTCTTTTGATAGGGTGTTGAATGTTTTTACGGCAAGCAGTTCGGCGTAACAAGAGGGGGCTTTTTGATTCGAAAGCACAAAAAAGTGGGCGCCTTCACCCATTACCATGCCCTCGGTCTTCGATTGCAAAAGCTCTTGGGAGGCTACAGGTTCTTTCTTGATATGCCCGATCAAACGGTGGGTTTCCACATGGTGGTCTACCAATTCGTCTACACCGCCGACAAGAACGGTTTCGGCTTCATCGTTTTCGATCATCATCTTGGCGTCGATCAAAGACGATTCAAACGAAACGGCCGAATGTACAAAGGTGAAATTGTGTCCTTTGCAACCTAGGCCAAGCGCAATTTGCCCTGCCACGGTATTGTGTGATGACTGAATAAAGCGGGTAGGGGTTAAAAACTGCTCATCGTTCTTGATGATATCGCTAACGAAACGTTCGGAGTCACCAATACAGCCCAGTCCGGTGCCTACGATAATGGCATCTATGTTTTCTATTCCGGCTTCGTTAAGGGCGTTTTTAGAACTTACCGTGCTCATTTTTATACCTCGGGCCATACGGCGTGCGGCCGCAGGAGGAATGTATTCCTTATAATTGGGGTCGATTACGGGTACCGTGCTCGCGTTGTACTCCGTAATTTCATTTAGAAACTCGCTGTTGTCAAAGGTTTTTTGGGCCGAAACCGAACCTACGCTATTTATATATACTGGTTTCATTAGGCTTCTTTGGAAAAGATTAAAGTGGAACAATTTCCGCCGAACCCGAAAGAATTGGAGAGTACATGGTGCAACTCCTTTTGTTTTACCGTCGTTTGCGGAAGCAGTTCAAATTCCTTCATCGGGGTGGTAAAGTTGAGGTTAGGGTAAATTACGTTGTTCTGTAATGCCAAAACCGAATATACGGCCTCTATACCACCTGCTACGGCCAGCGTATGGCCCGTAAAGGCCTTGGTTGAACTGAATTCGGGCACTTTGTCGCCGAAGATACGAAGTAAGGAACGGCCTTCGGAAAGGTCGTTGTTCGGTGTTGCGGTTCCGTGTGCGTTTATGTAATCGATATCGGATGGGGTCAAGCCTGAAACTTTTAAGGCCTTTTCCATCGCCAATACGGCACCGTCCCCATTTTCAGAGGAGGCGGTTTGGTGAAAGGCATCATTGGCATTGCCGTAGCCTTTTACGTAACCCAATACTTTTTTCTGGTCCCTTTTTACGATCTCATCGGATTCTAACACAAGGTAGGCCGCGGCCTCACCCAGGTTAAGTCCTTTTCTGTTGTCGTCAAATGGCGTGTTGTAGGTGTCGGAGAGAATCATCAAAGTCTTGAAACCGTTGATGGTGAATTTGCACAGGCTATCGGTGCCCCCCACGATAACACGGTCTAATTGCCCCGATTTTATCATTCGTGCCCCCAACATAATGGCGTTGGCAGCCGATGAACAAGCGGTACTTATGGTAGAGACAAAACTCTCTGATATGCCAAGATGGTCGGCCAGTTTTTGTGTAGAATCGCCCGCATGAAGTCCATTGATATGGCCCCAATGTTCGTCGGTTTCAAAATATTCAAAATAATATTTTTCCGATTGGTCCATACCACCTACGGTAGTTCCGGAAATGAGTCCGGTCTCACAATCGTTGATGTCGGTTATTCCGGCTTGTGATACGGCTTCCTCTGCGGCAAGCATGGCCAATAGGGCCGTTCTTGATACGGCCGTTTCTTCGGCTATTCCCAATTTTACTTTTAATTGGGTATTGGTCATCCCTATTTCGCCTACCATGATATCGTTTTTGTGAACGGTATCTATTTTTGAAACTCTAGAAATGCCAAGTTTGCCAGAGACCAGCGCCTCATAGTTTTCCTGCACATTGTTCCCAATGGCGGAAATTGCTCCCATTCCCGTAATTGCTACGCCCTTGCACATATTAATTTGGAAGTATTATAGATATAGAATAAAAATACGAATCTTAGACTTAAGTGCGAATTCTGTATACCGCTTACGACCGATAGGTCGGTGTGCCAGGTAGCTTAAAAAACGAGGGATTTTTAGTTCGATCGGTTCGCCGCAATATAGGCGGCCATGGTATCGATAGACTCAAAAATCTTACGCCCTTCTTTCGGGTCGGCCAATTTAATGCCGTAATCTTTGTCGAGCATTACAATAAGCTCTAGCGCATCGATAGAGTCAAGACCAAGACCCTCTCCAAAAAGCGGGTCGTTATTTGCGATTTCGTCAACGGAAACATCTTCCAAGTTTAATTGCTCGATGATTTTCTCCTTCAATTCTTGTTTAAGTTCGCTCATTTTGTTCTGTATAATTTGGTCAGTTCTCCGGTATCATGGGGCAACAAACCTTTTTTAGCGATAACGTATAAAAACGCATCATATTTTCCTTTATCATAATCAACCCAGCCGCATAGTACTTCATCGGCTTTGCCCGTTTCTAGCAGATCATTGGCATAATCTGACAATAAATGGGGGTTAAACTCGGCAAATATAAAGAAACTATTTTCAGAATACAGTTTGTGGCGAATGCTAATTTCGCCCATACAGATATTTGGGAGGGTGTAGACGAATACGGCCGGACTGGCAAATGCGCCTGATCGGTCACTAATGGCGGCCTGGTGCTTACGGTCGGTGTCTAAGCTTGAGGCCTTATTTGAAAGCACAAGGGCGGTATTTTTTTCTTCCTGGTCTTTTAATAGCACCTCGGCACCCATAAAGGCCAATTTACTGAGGTTGTCCATTTTGAAGAACTTGGAATAGTCGGTTTCAAATTGTTTGTAAGCCGCTTTTATAAAGGCCGGAAACTCTTCGGAGGCATCGGAAAACAATACTTTTCCATTTCTGGAAATTTTTCCATTGGCTATGCGGCAATATGATTTTATATGGTAACCGGGCATATTCATGGATTGACTTTTTGAAAGATTGCCGCTGTATTGCAACCTCCGAAACCCGAAGCTGTCTTTAGAAAAACACTGCTTTCCTTGGCGGAGGTTTCTTGTATGATGTTCAGGGGTTGCGAAACGCCCAGCTCTTGAAAGCCAAGGGAGGCGAACAAAGTGTTCGAATGTAAGGAATACATGCCGATAATGGTTTCCAAAAGACCGGAAGCCCCTAAGGTATGCCCAAAATAGCCCTTTAAGCTATTTAGGGGGCTGTCTTGTATATGGGCGCGGTTAAAGGCAATGGCCTCCATTTCGTCGTTGTACATGGTAGCCGTACCGTGGGCCGAAATAAAATCTATGGCCTTGGGTGCTAGTTGGGCCTGGTCCATGGCCGATGTAATACTGCGATAAAGGCCCTCGCCCGTTCGGGAGGGTCCCGATATATGGTTGGCATCGTTGCACGAGGCTTCCCCGAGTATACGAACGGATGCATCAATGAGTCGGTCTTTGTCCTTGGTTACGAGAATACTGCAGCCAACTTCGCCTATATTGATTCCTGCCCGGGTCTTACAATACGGTCTACAGGGAGATTCGCTTAAGGCCTGAAACGAGTTAAAGCCCGATAAAATAAATTTGCTGACCAAGTCTCCGGCAACCACGAATACGTGGTCATAGCGTTTTTGATGAATGAGGCGCTTGGCTACGGCCAAGGCTAAAACTCCCGAAACACAAGCATTGGATACTACTAAGGCTTCGTTTTTGAAGCCGAAAAAGGACTTTATTTTTTCTCCCAGTTCACTCAGGTAGGCCCTGTTTTCATCGAAAGGGCTGTCGGCATCCAAGACATCGATATTGCCTTTGGTAGTCGATATGATGAGTCCGACCCTGTCCGTTAGGGGGATACCCGATTTCTTAAGGGTGTCGGCCAAAGAGACCAAAAGGATTTGTTCGAGTCGGGTATAGGCTTCTTGGGGGTTGAGCTTCGAGAATGCCTCATGCACGCTTTTTTGGTCGATCAGGGAAGAGTAAAAAGGGTTGGGAAGCACGTCGGGGTCGTTCACCAAGGTGAGTCCGGATACTTCGTTCTTAATACCATTTATCGCGGCTGCGCTATCGAGTCCGTAAGCGGAAACAATATTGTTATGTGAGAGGTAAACACTATCCATCTAAAAGGCCTACTTTTTTCTTCCATTCGGCAAAAAATGGAGGGATTACCAATGAGAGTTCTCCACCCAATTCCACAAAGACCTGAACGGTCTCCCCGGTACAGACCACGGCCCCCTTTGGGTTGTAAATCTCATATTTGAAAATCATTTTAGCGGCGGCACAGTCAACATAGGTGGTTTTTATAGTGGCCACATCGCCATAGCTCAAAGGTAGTTTGTGCTCGCAGACCGATTTGACTATGGGGGTGGAAAAATTGTGGGCTTTTTGATCTAGGTACGAAATGCCATGGTGGCGTCCAAAGGCTTCGCGCCCATCTTCAAAATACTGAATATAATTGCCGTGCCAGACAATGCCCAATGGGTCCGTTTCCGCAAAACGTACACGTACCTCACTTGTGAAGCTAATTTCTTTTTTAGTTTTAGACGGCATTTTTTCTTTCGTTATAGATAATGGCAATGAGCGTTGTGATTACGAAAAAACCGAGTAAAAGCGATATTTCGGGGATAAGCTCAATAAAGGTTGCGTTGCGCAAAAATACATCATAAAATGCACTTAACCCCCAATTCATTGGTGATAGGTTAGAGAGCAACTGCATAAATTTGGGCATGGCAAAAACAGGGACCCAAACCCCTCCGATAGCGGCTAAGATGACCACAAAAGTGGCACCGAAAGGAGCCGACTGTTCTTGGGTCTTGGCAATGGTGCCCAGCAACAGGCCAAGGCCAACGGCCGCCAGACCTGCAAAGAAGGCCACCACGAACAAAAGGGGCAGTCTGCCCGAAACATCGAGTTTAGGAAGTCCTATTAGGGGGAAGAGAAAAATGCCCACGGCCAACATTAAGGCGAACTGCACCAAGGAAACGCCTACAAACACTATGGTTTTACCGCCAAGAACGGTGGCATACGATACGGGGTTCGTCCTCAATCGCACAAAAGTCCCTTGATTTTTTTCTTTGACCATATTAATGGCCAGGGGCAGAATGATGAAAAAGATGGCAAAAAGCGTCCATGCGGGAATGTTGTGCTGGGTAGAGTTCGGGATCAAGGCTTCTTTGTGCTTGCTGGGTACAATTTCGGTAAAGGTGATGAATTGCTCCGTCTCAAAGATTTGTTCCGAGGGATCGTCGGTCAACTGCTCTTGAAAGGCCTTGTAGATGGTCTCGGTCTCTATTTTTGAGATCATCTTGTCAATGTTACTGCGAACCGAGCTCTTGAACGATTGCTGCGTAGCCGGATCAAAGTAAAGTTTTACTTCCTTGGACTTGGCTATCGATTTAGGCTCGGGAATGCTTTCTTCGTTATCGCTGAATTTAGAAAGAATGCCGTCTACGTTCTCGTTGATTTTGACCTCGAGTTCCGACGATAGGTTTTCAGGTATGACGATGGCCAGTTGATAGTCGCCTTTAAGTACTTGTGCTTTGGCTTCCTCATCGGTAGCTGCCATATCCACTTGAAATAATTTGGAGTCGGCTAAACCCTGTAAGATGTCTTCCGATACTTTTCCCTTGTCAAGATCGACCAATAGGATCGGCAGTTTGGTCTCTTTTACGGACTTGAATGAATTGTCTTGAATGGTGGTGATAACGATCACCAATAGCAAGGGCATCAGAAATAGTACGGCCAAGCCCCCGATGTCGCGTGTTACGAGTAAAAACTCCTTGTATGTAGAGGCCCAAAGTTTATGCATGGTCACGTAGGGCTTTACCGGTTTTTGCCAAGAATACCTCTTCTAGGTGTTCGGCATTTTCTTCCTGGGCGATAAGTTCCTTGGGTTTGCCCAAACAAACCAATGTACCGTGGTCGATAATGCCAACGCGGGTACAAAATTGCTCTGCCTCGTTCAAGTGGTGGGAGGTGTAAATAATGGTCGTTCCCGAGGCATTCAATTCTTTTAGATAGGCCATGATCACATTTTTCGACTGCACATCTACACCTACGGTAGGTTCGTCTAAAAATAGTACTTTGGGTTTGTGCAGAATGCTCGATATAAGGTTGATGCGGCGTTTCATACCGCCCGAAAAGGCCTTTATTTTCTTATGGGCGAACTTTGATAGCCCCATGGTTTCAAGGTGCGAATTGATATCGTTCTTTAACGCTTGTCCCTTAAGTCCGTACATGCTTCCAAAATACACGAGGTTTTCATAGGCGGTCAGGGAAGGGTAGAGGGCATATTCCTGTGGAACGATGCCTATCAACTGCTTAAGTTGGTTCTTGTGCTCTTTGAAGTTCAATCCGTCGATCGTAAAACTTCCGGAAGTAGGTTTCAATAAAGAGCTCAACATAGAAATAAGGGTGGTCTTTCCTGCTCCATTGGGACCTAAAAGTCCGAAAATTTCCCCTTCCGCTATGGTCAAATCCAAATTCCGGACGGAAAAATCGTCGGCACTTTTGTACTTTTTTGAAAGATCGTTGATTTGGATCATGATGTCAAAACTAATCGAAAATTCTAAGATAAAGTCTTGTTTTTCCTTTTTAGTGAATCGGACTTCGGTCGATGCTAAATCGCTTTTTTCAATTTCTTAAAAAAGGCCGCTTCGCTATCGGCAATGGCATCTAGTTCATCAGCCACTTTGTTATAGGCATCGTCTTGGGCACTGCGGTTTTTGTAGATGCGGGATGCATTTACGGCAAAATCGCGCCAGTCGTCACCGATTTTGGTCATTTCCTTTGAAAGTTCCTTGAGTTTTTCGTTGCCGAGTACTTGGCTGGCCTCTTGTAGAAAAGCGGCGTAGATATAACGAAACCCACCGCCTCCGGTTCCTATCTCTTCTTGCATGCGAACGATTTGGCCCAAGTAGTGGTTGGCCGCCTTGGCCCCTTTTTTCTTAGGCCATTTGCGGATCAGTTTTGAGATTGTCTTTATGCCTTTATAGCCCACTATGGGTACGGGTGCCGTCATTTCTCGGCAGGTTTGTTTGATGCCTTTGATAATGGCATTTTTCAATTCCAATTCTTTAGGAAAGGCGGTCGGATAGTAAATATGGCCTTTAGGGGCAAAAGCGCCTTTGGCAAAACGCACTTTTTCCAGTTGCCTTTCGGTCAGGGTGGTGACCTGTTCCATGACGGGGTCGCTGATCAGGTAGTTTCCGTTTACCTTGCCGTAGACCACCAAATTGTGGGCGTTAAAGTGAAAGCGGTATTCGTCGGGAAAGTACAAGAGGTTGTAGACCCCTACCTGAAGTCCGACGGGATTGTTCTTTTGTAAATTTTCATCGAGCCGTGCCTTTGCCGTTTCGGGACTACTGAATTTTTCGCGCTTTATTTTTATGCCTACCCTCTTGGCAAATCGATTGAAGATAAGGCCTGGCATGGCCCGGTAGGTTACAACCGGCGCATGGTTGACCTTTAAAAAAGGGATGTAGCAGAACAATAGTCCCGACCCAATGCCGAAAACCATGGGTTCGCTCACCTCAAAACCATTGTGGCGCATTAAGTTGCTTACCACACCATTTTCGCAGTGCGCAGATTGTTTATGGGTAAATTCTATTTGCATGGGGATGTTTAAGAAATATGTTTCAGTTCTTCAATGCTGATTTCGAAGACATCGGCATACTTTTGAAGGGTTTTTTGGCTCAGTTTTTTAAAAATTTTGGGCTTAAAATGTCGCTTTACGCGCCATTGCCAGAGACCCACATAGCTCGATAAGATAGGGAGGTCCATTTTGTGAAGTTCCATATAGTATTCAATGGGGCTGGTCTCATTATTTTGAACGCGTTCTTTGGCCTTGGCAACACGCTCCTCGATTTCTTTTATGGCGTTGTTGAGTGCGATGGTCTTGGGGTCCCAGCCAGAACTAAGGGCTGTGGTATATTCGCCATTCTCGTCTACGGCATAGGTAAGTTCTTTGGTGTGGGCAGAATTTAACAGGCCTTTATCTTGTGGTACTTCTTCTTTTTTCACTGTTCGTTAATTTGGGGGATTATTAATTTTTCCCTCTTAAACTTCATGGATCAAAAAGTTCAAAGTACAAGCTACGATTAATTCTCCATTTCTGAAAGTTTCAGAAGCAATGGTGCAGCTGCTAAAGGCTTCGTTGTCATACCTTGAAATCAGTTCCCCTTTGGTCGTTATGGTTTCGCCTACTTTCGGTAGGGCAAAAACCTCGACTTTTTTTACGGCACTGATATAGCCAACGACCTTGTTTTTATTCCCGTCTTTGTCCTTGTCGTCAAAAAAGCTTTGTCCTACTATGGTAGCACAGGTTTGGGCCGCATTTTCAATGAGTCCGGTTTCCGATAGGTGTCCGTTTTTTACAAAAATGCACGAGGCTTCCACCTTAAAACAGGTCTCTACGGAGGTTTCGTCTAGATATGGGGTTACGTTGGCCATGAGCATAGGCTCACGGTGCGGTAAAAAATTCTTGATATCTATGTTGGTCCGTGCTTCCAAATTAGTTTGCCAGTGCGGTTTTCATTTCACTTGATGCCAGTACTATACCTTCGCAGGTAACCGTGGCCGATACCATGGTAATTCCCATCATGTCGTGCAAGATCTCTACGGTGGTTTCCAATTCTTGGCCTACAAAGGGGAGGGCGTTTACGGTGGCCTTTTTTATGGCCCCGATATATCCGGTAGGTGCAGGTTGTTGGGCCAGGTAAAATTTATAGCCCGTATGCAGGGCTACGGTCTGTGCCATGTTTTCTATAAGGCCGGGGGCCATAAAGCGTTTTTCAAAAACAAATAGATTGTCTGCGGGAACGACAAAGCCCGATATGATTTTCTTCTCTGAATAGTGAAGTAATTTGCCCACCATGATAAAGGGTGGTTTCTGCGGGATTAAATTCTGTAGAAACTCACTATCGATAAGGGGCGTTTTCAATAAGTTCATGCTAGCACACTGTTAAATAGGCATAGGTGTATGAAAAACGTGCGCTTTCGGGCACATGTAATAAAATTCTATCGCCCTTCTTCAATTTGCCCGATGCAACAAGTTCTTCAAGCATTAGATATATGGAAGCAGCGCCTACGTTGCCCACGTGTTCAAGGTTTAAGAACCATTTTTCCCAAGGCATTTCCACACCTCGGTCTTTCATTTCGTCGTAGAGTCCTTGTTTGAAAAAATACGAGGAAATATGGGGAAGGTAGTAGTCGACGTCATCAGGACCGATACCGTGTTTTTCGTATACTTCTTTTAGGCAGTCGACCCCTTTTTTCAAGATGTTCTCCCCAAGTAGCTTTACGTCTTGCTTAATGGCGAAAACCGATTTCTTCGCCCAATCTTCAGGGGCAAATTCGCTCCAAGGTTTTAGCTCGCCGTTTTCAAGTTTTTCTCCGCCGGCATACATACAGGTTTCCATTTCAAAGGCGTACGAAAAGCCTTCCATCCATTCGATTTTTAATGGAGTGTCTCCCTTGGGTTCGTTTTCCACCAACATCGCTCCGGATCCGTCGGAAAGCATCCATCGTAAAAAATCTTTGTCAAAGGCGATCATGGGGTTTTCTTCCAAGGCCTTAAGGTGCTCGATTTCTTCTTGGTAGAAATCGGCCTTGGTCCAAGTCGAAACTTTTTCCGAACCGGTACAGACCGCATTGTTTACTTGGCCCACTTTTATGGCCATATAGCCATATTTTAGGGCGTTCATTCCTGAACAGCAAACTCCCGATGCCGAATTGATTTCCATGTTGCCGTTTTTCAATTCACCATGTACCATGGCGGCATGGGAAGGCAAAAGTTGATCGGGTGTAGAGGTGCCGCACGATAAAAGCTCTATTTGGTCTTTGCTGAAATTGGCGTCGCAAAGCTCTTCTATCGCCGCTGCGGTGAGCTGGGCATTATTATGGGTTACATTGCCGTTTTCATCAATGGCGTAGTACCTCTTTTTAATTTTGTTATTGCGTAGGATGATGCTTTTAGCCCTGGATTTTTGTCCGTCTATAAACCCTAATTTATCTTCAATTTGGTCATTTTCGACAGGGGAATTGGGCAGAAACTTGGATATTTTGGTAATGTAGGCGTTTTTCATGTGTCGGTCTTACTCCTTATAATCAACAGAGGCGTAATATTTGTTTTCCCTTTGGATTTTTCTGTACATAGGGATATAAGTGAGCAAAAATACAATAAAAACTATAGGTGCGATTATCCAAATGGCAAATATCAGGTAATAGTTGAACAAACGTAGCCATTTTTTTCGGGCAGGATCGCCTTGATTTCCCTTCTTTCTAATGAGATTGGCCCATTTTGAAAACAATAGGTTGCCGCGCTTGTCCATCTGAACCAGTAGGTTACTGATTTTTGATGCGTTTAAATCGTTCAGTTTTTCTTGTAGCGTAGAAAAATCGGAGGCCATAAGGGCTTCTTTGATCGGATGGCCAAATTTATCTGCCGAGGCTATGGTGTTTTCCGATACGCCGGGTTTGGGGAAAATTCCCCACATGCGGTCTTTTTTCCCCTGAAGCATCCAGTACACGATGGTGATTACACTAACGTGGTTGGGACTTTTATCGACCAAGGCTATGTTTCCGACGAGTTTGGCGTTAAGGCCTATAAGTATTTTTTTCACCTTTTCTTGCGACATGGCCCACATATTACGTACACCGATGACCGTAATAACCGGAGTATCGTTCAATAGTGTTTTTGCGGCTTCGGAGGTTAAAAATGAATTTAAGGGAATGGAAGGCGAGAGGTACCATACTTGATGTCCTAAGATGACCAAATCGTATTTGCGCGATAAGACCGATGCATCTGGGGTATTGATTTCTGTGGGAATTTGAAGGAAGGCTTCCGGAAATACATCGAAAAACCTTTCCTTTTTCCATGGAAACCCATAAGGGGTTTTAGGAAGGATCTGATGGTAGGTAATATTGATCGATTCTTGTTGTAAGGGGGATATTACGGAGTCTATAATGGACCGTAGCTGGCCGGTCTGGGAGTAATATACAACGAGTACTTCTTTCATTTGCTTTCGGTTATAGGATGGTCATTGAGCAATAAATGATTCACGGGTACTTTAGGGATAGTTCAAATATCTTATTTATTTGTCTTATCTCCCCAAAAATCAAAATAATTAAACCATTGTAATGGATATTTGGCAATGATCCATTCGAGGTTGTCGGTGTATTTTTCAAGTAAGCCTTGGGCGTCGCCGCGTTTTACTTCGGCGGTTCTAGCATATAGGTGATAGTGTTTTCGCGATTCTTTCATTACGTAAACGAACAAGACGGGAACCTTTAAACGTGAAGCCAGTAGGTAAGGGCCTAGCGGAAATTTGGCGGTGGCCCCTAAGAGCTGTTGTTCTAAGAATTTGGATCCTTCAATATATCGGTCGCCCGTAAAACAAACGAGTTCGCCATTGGTCAGGGCGGTGTGTATTTCAAAGATATGCGACATATCTTCTTTTATCAAGATAAGCTTGATGTTCGATTTAGAAGTAACACTCTCCATGTAGGCCTTGATCTCTTCGTGCTCTTGGTCCCAAGTAACCAAGTTGATCGAAGAAAATGCATTTACATCTTGTAGAAAAAATTCGGCGACCTCGAAATTTCCGATGTGGGCGCTTAGTAGAATGCCTCCTTTTTTTTCGGAAAGCAGTTGCTCGATCTTTTCTATTCCGTCAAACTCATAAGTGAACCGATCTCGAAGACCGGCCGATATAGCGGCTTTGTCAATAATGGTCTGGCCAAAAATGTAGTAGCTTCTGTAGATATTGAAAAGACTTTTTAGGGTCGAATGCCCCAGTCTCTTATGGAAGTAATAAAAAATAGACCTGGTGCTGTCAACGGAAAAGATGCAGTAGTACAAGACCACAAAATGCAGAAGCAGGTATGAAGCTCCCAGCCCCAGTTTTTTGATAAAGAAAATATAGATTCTATACCCTAAAACGGTGCCTTTGGACTTTCCTTTCCATTCTGTTGCCATTTTAGGATTTTCTCAGGGGAATATCAGTGAAGTTTGCGCTCTATCAGGTCGTAAAAGTTTTGTAGGGTGGTGACATTTACAAAGTCTTCACCTACTAATTTTACACCAAAATTACTCTCAACGGCTACTACAAGGTCAACAAAGTCTAAGCTGTCTAGACCTAGGGTATCTTTAAGGTTGGCATCGGCAGCGATTTCCTCTTCCTCGACTTCAAACTCGTCGATTAGGAAATCATCTATTTTTTGTATTATAAGTTCTTTGGTCATCACCATCTTTCGCTAGCATTTTTTTAATATCAAAGCGGAGTTTGTACCACCAAACCCGAATGAATTTGACAAAAATACGTCAATTTTTTTATTTAACGTTTCCTTAACTATGTTTAATTTCGCCGCATCTTCATCAATGTTGTCAAGATTGATGTTGGGGGCGACAAAAGAATTTTGCATCATGATCATTCCGTAAATGACTTCACTTGCACCTGCCATCCAGCACTCATGGCCGGTCATCGATTTTGTTGAGCTTATGGGCGGATTGTGTTCGCCGAAGACTTCGTATATGGCTTTTGCCTCGTTTGCGTCACCTACCGGTGTTGATGTGGCATGGGCGTTTACGTAATCTATGGCAGAGGCGTCAAGACCTGCATCTTGCAAGGCATTGCGCATGGCCCGCGAGGGGCCGTCAACGTTTGGTGTCGATATATGTCCTCCGTTCGATGAAAAACCATAGCCGATGATTTCGCCTAAAATGGGTGCGCCCCTTTTAACGGCCGACTCGTAACTTTCCAAGATTAGGGTCGCTCCCCCGCCACTGGGTACCAATCCGTTCCTGGCCTGGTCGAAAGGTCTTGAGGCTTTTGTCGGGTCGCCTTCGCGTGTGGCAAAAACCCCGAGTCCGTCAAAACTGCCCATGGCCAATTTGTTTATTTCTTGGGCCCCGCCCGTAATGATACAGTCTTGTAAACCACTTTTGATAAGGTGGTAGCCCATGCCGATGGCATGAGATCCACTGGCACAGGCGGCACTAATGGTAAAGTTGACGCCCCTTAGCCTGAATATGGTAGACAGGTTCATGGTAATGGTAGAGTTCATGGCTTTGAAAATAGCCCCTGAACCTACCAAGGTGGTGTCTTTCTTTTCGCGTAAAATATCGGTAGATTCTACTACCGATCTTGCGGTGCTATCATTGCCGTAAATAACACCAACTTCATTTTCGTCAAAAAAATGATCTTCTATTTGGGCATTTTTTAGGGCTTCAATGGTCGCCATGTAGGCGTATTGGCCTTCTTCCCCGAGACTAAGGCGCTGTCTTCTCGACAGTAGTTTCTTTAGGTTGGGTTCTTCTACCTTGCCGGTAAGAGGGGAACGGTATCCAAAGCTAAGGCGTTCTTCATCTATAGAGATGCCCGACTTTCCCTCGAACAGGGAGGTCTTTACCTCGTCAAGATTCTTGCCAATGCAAGAATAAATACCCATACCCGTGATTACGACTCTTTTCATTGCCCCTTACTGTAATTTTATGAATATATACCGCCGTTTATATTGATGACCTCACCTGTAATATAACCCGATTTTTTTGAAGCGAGAAAAGAGACTACGTGTGCTACTTCTTCGGCTTCTCCGAACCTGTTTGCGGGTATCATCCGTTTTAATTCCTTTTCGTCAAGGTCGTTCGTCATGTCGGTTCGTATGAAACCTGGTGCAACGGCATTTACAGTAACGTTTCTTTTTGCGATTTCTTGTGCCAATGCCTTGGTGGCCCCTATGACCGCGCCTTTGGCCGCGGAATAGTTGGTCTGTCCGGGGGTGCCCTTGAGGCCGGATACGGAAACCATGTTGATGACGCGGCCGTATTTGTTGACCAAAAGCTTTTGAATGAGGTGGTTGGTTACATTGAAAAAACCGTTCAGGCTAGTGTCTATGACCTTGGACCAGTCTTCGTATTTCATCCACATGAACATACCGTCCTGCGTGATTCCTGCATTGTTCACGATGACCTCAATGATATCGTTTTCGTGGGTTTGGTGCCAATTGTCCAAAGCCGATTTGACCGCTTCTGCGTCGGTTACGCTAAATGGTAGCAATTCACCCTTTCCCCCCGCTTCCTCTACAAGCTTAAGGGTTTCTTCGGCAGCTGCCTTATTGCTGTTGTAGTTGATAAGAATTTGGTAATCGAGGTCTTTGGCCAGTTGAATGCAAACTGCCCGTCCTATTCCCCTAGAGCCACCGGTTACCAGTGCGTATTTTTGTTTTTCCGCTTTCTTTTCTTTCATTTAAGTTATATATGTTTTGAACACTTACTGAACGGTTGGGCATACCTTGGTCGTTCGGCTAGTTTTAATTAAAACTAGCGAAATTTAGTAGTTAAAAAAAGGAATGTTTTTATTTGACGGATACAAAGGGTTCGGCGTTCTGAAACCATTTGTCGCCCAATAATTGCCCCTGTTCGTTAAAATATCCCCAGCCTTTTTTTGATTTTACCCGGGCCAGGCCATTGACAAAACCTTTTTCTTCAGATCCTTTTAGAAAGGCAAAATTCCCTGAAATACCGTATTCCATTGGAATGATGACCTTGCCAGAGGTGTTGATAAACCCCCAGGCCTTGTCCTTTACGGGAGCAAAACCGTTTGTTGAAAATACTTCGGCATCGCGGAATTGGGGCTCAATGACCATTTCGCCCTTTTCGTTGATGTATCCCCATTTTTTGCCGATGGCAACAGGGGCCAAACCGAGGGAGAAGGCCCTGGCCTTATCGTATTTTGGTTCTAATACCCATTCTCCTTTGCTATTTACAAAACCCGTTTTTTTGGCGCGGGAGGCGTAAGTGAGTTTAGAATCTCCATGAAAGTTGTAGACCTTGTCGGCGTTGTCGATAGGGTTAAAGCTTCCGTTGTGGATGATACCAAAGGTGCCATCTTTTTTTCCGTAAACACCGGCTTCCTTATATGTGTTTCCTATTTCTTCGTATTCTACGGGTATGACCACTTTCCCCGAAGTGTTTATCATGCCCCAAAGTTCGCCCTTGCTCACTTTGGCATGGCCATTCCTGAATTTCTTTATGGCGTCGTAAGTAGGCTCTAGAATGAGTTTGCCGTCAGTGCCTAAGAGACCTATTTTTTCTCCTGAACGAAAAAGGGCGACTCCTTCTTCAAAATCGTAATACTTTTCGCTGGCAGGGGTTTTTAATTCTTTGCCCGAGGTGTCGATGTAACGCCATTGGTCATCTTTCAGTACCAAGGCAAGTCCTGAATTGAACATTTTTACCCTGTCATATTCAGGTTGGATCACAAATTTTCCCGAAATGTCTATGTAGCCCCATTTGTCGTCTTGAAGTGCTGCGGCACGTCCATCGGAAAAGCTATCCGCTTGATCAAATTGAGGTTCGATTACGTATGCTCCCGTTTTGTCGATGAAACCGAATTTTCCATTTTCCCTGACCAAGGCATACTCTTGTGCAAGAAGAGTCGATGAGTTGATAAGGAGTACCAATAAAAATGCTAATGTTTTCATTTTACTTCTTTGTTTTGATGGTTAATAATATAGTTCTTCACTTGATTTACATAAGGATACATTACAATGTCTTCCTTAAACGGGGGAACTATTTTACGAACTGCATCGTACATCATTCTTGTCTTGGACGAAACCTTGTCTTTAAGGTCAAGGTATTCTATGGCCTGTACGACCGTGATCATTTCTATGGCAAGTACCTCAAAAGCATTTTCGATAACCTTTTTGGTGGTATTGGCCGCATTGGTGCCCATGCTGACAATGTCTTGGTTGTCGTTGTTGTTCGGTATACTATGAACGTACATGGGGTTTGACAGCATTTGGTTTTCGGCAGTGGTCGAGGTGGCGGTGAACTGTACCCCTTGCATGCCGAAGTTGAGTCCCAAGGTGCCTAAATTTACGAAAGGAGGCAGAATATCGTTGAGTTTTGAGTTTAAGAGATAGTTAAGTTGTCTTTCGGCCAACATGCTCATTTTGGTGACTACCAGTTTGAGTTTGTCCATTTCCAAGGAGATATAGTCGCCGTGAAAATTGCCGCCATGGTAGACGTGTTTTTTCTCTACATTGACGATGGGGTTGTCATTGGCTGAATTGACCTCCTCTATAAGTACGCTTTCAACATTGTTGAGTGTGTCTAGTACGGGCCCTAAAATTTGGGGTACGCAACGTAGGGAGTAATACTCCTGTACTTTTTCCTCAAAAACGGATACCCCATTGTTGTCTACGTATAAGTGGTGTTCCCTTTTTCGCGTAAGGGTACTGTCTTTTAGGTGGCTTCGCATAGCACGTGCAATCTCGCGCTGGCCTTTATGTCTTTTGGTGTGGTTCAGGTCTTCCGATAGGTGGTCGTCATAGGCCTGAACGATTTCGTTGATGGCGGAAGAGCAGCATATGGCCCACTCCAGCAATCTTCGCGTATAAATGGTATTGACGATTCCGATGCCTGTCATTACCGAGGTTCCGTTGATTAGGCCAAGACCTTCCCTTAGTTCTACCTTTATCGGGGTGATGTTGAGTTCTTTGAAAACTTCTTCGGTCGGTCTTTTGACCCCTTTGTAGAAAACTTCGCCCTCACCGATAAGAACCAGGGCCAAATGGGCCAATTGAACAAGGTCGCCACTGGCGCCCACGCCTCCATGTTCGTATATGAGTGGAGTGATGTCTTGATTGATCAAAGTGGTCATAACCTCCAATACCGAAGGGTGTACGCCTGAATTTCCTAGGCTTAAGGTATTCAATCGGGCCAGCATTGCCGCTTTTACGTATTTTGGGGGTATCGGATTGCCCGTGCCGGAAGCGTGACTTCGGATCAGGTTGTATTGCAGCTGAATGGTTTCAGAATCCTTTATTTTGTACTGGGCCATGGGCCCGAAACCGGTGTTCACCCCATAGATTACTTTGTTCTTTGAAAACTCTTTTAGGAAATCAAAACTGTCTTTTACGGTCTTGATGACTTTTTCGTCTATTGATATTGGCTCGTTTTTAAAGATGGTTCTGTAGAATTCTTCAATTCCCAACGTTCCTTTTATTTTCGTCATCTATGGTTGATTCTATGAGGTATTTGTAATATTTTAGTGACGTCTTCAAATAAGACTCCTTAAGCTAAAATTAGCGATTTTGGATTGCAAATTTATAATAATTAGTGAATCAATGTCTTAATTTAGCAGACAATACGCTTCTTCAGGTCATGTATCTTCATTTTATGGAGATCATAAACCATAGGAGCCTCATATAAAAGTGATGCATATGCAACAGGAAAAGGTTGATGTTTTGATAATTGGGGCGGGACCGTCGGGTTCGGTGGCTGCCGCATACCTCCATAAACAGGGGTTAAATGTGAAGGTCGTGGAGAAGGGTAGATTCCCTCGTTTTGTCATAGGGGAGAGTTTGATTCCGCGTTGTATGGATCATTTTGAGGCCGTGGGCCTGTTGGATTGTCTAAAGGCCATGAATTTTGAGGTAAAGGACGGTGCCCGATTTATAAACAATAAAGGGGTGGTCTGTAATTTTGACTTTAGTAAAAAGCATGGGGACGGCTGGGATTGGACATGGCAGGTGCCCCGGGCCGATTTTGATAAGGCCCTGACCGATGAGTTGCAGTCTTGGGGTGTTGATATTGCTTTTGAACACGAGGTGACAACGGTTAGTTTCGCTGAAGACGGATCATCGGTGACCACGGTCAAGGACATCGATGGAAACGAATCTAGCGTTCAGGCCAAGTTTATTGTTGATTCCAGTGGTTTCGGTAGGGTTTTGCCACGGTTGTTAGATTTGGAGAAGCCTTCCAAAATACCACAACATTCCTCCATATTTACCCACGTAAAAGATGTTAACCGCCCTGAAGGTAGGGAGGGAACCATGATTACTTTTGATGTCATCGATACCCATACCTGGTTGTGGGTCATTCCGTTTTCTAACGGATATACGAGTATCGGTTTTGTCGGGAAATCGGAACATCTGGAGTCGTTGGAAGGAAGCAATACCGAAAAACTTCAACAAATGATGAAGCTGTCGAGCTATTATTTCGATCGGTTCGATGGAGTGGACTACACATTTGAGCCTCGAATGATAAGGAACATAGCGAAGTCGGTAAAACAACTTTACGGAAATGGATTTGTGCTTACTGGTAACAGTGCCGAATTCTTAGATCCCGTATTTTCTTCCGGGGTGACCTTTGCCGTTGAGTCGGCCCATCTGGCGGGACAGTTAATAGCGAGGTCGATCAAGGGGGAAGAAGTGGATTGGCAAACGGAATATACCGACTATATGCTGGAAGGGGTAGATGTCTTTTCGACCTATGTGGCGGAATGGTATACCGGAAACCTTCAGACCATATTCTTTCACAATAAAGAGAATGAAACCATAAAAGAACAGATTTGTGCAGTACTGGCCGGATATGTTTGGGATAAGAGCAATCCGTTCGTGAAAAACCATAACCGATTGGTCAAGACGGTGGCCCATATAGCGAAGATGGAGGAGCAGACCAGTGAAGAGCATAGTTAGATACCATTGTGACTTGTTACTTTCTTGTGTAATAATTCAAAAGTTTTGGAATCTAATCAAAAATAACTTAAAATAAGGGGGTGGTAGCTCTGTGGCGGAAGTGGTTTGTTTTGCAGGCGCCCGTTTGTAAGGAGGCCCCATTGTTCAGGCGGTTGGTATAATACGGGAAAGGTTTGTCATGGCACTTATGTTTTTGGAATTGGATTTTTTTCATAGTAATATCCCTAGGTCAATATTTTTGTTTTTGTACGTTATAAATTTTGTTTTAGGCGTATATTCGTGTAAAATTTGTATTATTAAACTTACAAATTAGTTTTAATTACTGAATCATATAAATGTCATTACTCCACATAATCCATCGACTAAAAGAAGTGAATACCCTCACCAAGCACGAACAGCTTGTACAAGGCGTTTTGGAGGCTTTAAATACCGGCGAACTTTCGGTCGGAGATAAACTGCCATCGATCAATAAAATGGTGGGTGATGTGGGCTACGCCAGAAAAACCATCGTAAAAGCTTACGAAGAGCTAAAGGAAAGGGGGCTCGTAGAGTCAAAAAAGTTAAAGGGGTACTTTATTATCAGTGACGAGACCAAGGTGACGCTGAGAATCGCCCTCTTGTTGTTTTCGTTTCAACGTTTTCAAGAGGAATTCTATAATGCCTTCAGGAAGGAATTGGGCAAGCGGTACCAGATCGATGTCTTTTTTCATCATAACAACGTATCGGTTTTTGAAACCATATTCAATAATATAAAAGGAAAGTACGGTATGTACGTAGTGGCCCCTATGCCTGATTTAAGCATACGGCCGTTGCTTGAAAGCATAGACCCCCAGAAGTTATTGATCGTTGACCGATATTTTCCAATGCCCGAACAGTATTCGTACATCTCCCAAGAGTTTGAAGAGAATACCCTAAGTAAGTTGGTAGAGCTGCTTCCTAAGATTAAAAAATATAAGCGCTTCGTTCTCTTTTTTGCCAATGACAGGGATTATCCCGATGGTATTTTCAAGGCGTTTCAAAGGTTTGTTTCCGAATACGGGATCAATGGAGTGGTTGAGGAAGACTATGAGGCGGGCAGTCTTGAAAAAGGAACTTTGTACTTTTGTGTAAGTGATACTTCCTTATGGGAGCTTCTTCGCGATTGCCATAATTCCAATATGGCTATCGGTGAAGATATCGGTATCTTGTCGCATAATGACCATGTGGTCAAAGAAATCGCTTTTGGAGGAATTACCACCATTTCTACGGATTTTAAGGATATGGCTACAATGGCCGCGCAGCATATAAAAAACAATATGGTCTCGCAGGTCATGGTCACATCAAAACTCTTTAAGCGTAAATCCTTATAACTTCATTTGATTAGTGGTTTCGGTTTGATATAACCAAGGTCGATTTATTTCCGATTTAATAATTTTTCCCCGCTAGATTGAGTATTTCTCAATTTTAGCGGTTTTTTTTGTTTTTGGTATTTAAAAAATACTTATTTTTATGATAGTAGCATAAAGTAGCATAGATTATGTTTATTTTGTTAAACTTTTGAACATCAAATCCTATAAATTTTTGCTTTATTAAAAATAAAGGGGTTAAATTGGTATATATTGTCATTTAAGGGTGATTGTGTGATAATATGGTCGAAAGGCTTTTTGGTGTTTATTAACATATTTAAAGTAACAAAGGATAAAGGAAAAAATTACTAACTCAATTAATTACTAACTTAAACTACTCATTATGAACCAGAACTTTAAGGGATTAAACAGGGTTCGATCACATGGTTTCGTGCTCGTGGCCTTGTTTTTCTTCAGTGTGACATCGTTGTGCGCACAAACTACAATTTCAGGTACTACCTCTGACGAGCAGGGTGTATTGCCCGGTGTAAACGTCTTGGTAAAGGGAACCACTGTAGGAAGTGTCTCCGATTTTGATGGAAATTACAGTATAGAGGTGCCCGATGGTAGCTCTACCCTGGTTTTTTCCTATGTGGGCTATTCCAAGCAAGAAGTGACTATTGCTGGTCAAACCACAATTAATGTTGTTATGTCTGAAGATGCACAAACCCTCAGTGAGGTGGTTGTTGTAGGATATGGTACACAACGAAAGGCCGATCTTACCGGTGCCGTAGGGTCACTTAGCAGTGCGGAAATCGTATCTAAGCCGATTACCAGTCCGGATCAAGTGCTTGCAGGAACACTGTCGGGGGTGAATATTACCAATAGGAGTGGGGATCCTGGTGCTCCTATCAATGTGCGTATTCGCGGTATAGGTACCCCAGGGGTAAACGATCCCTTATGGGTGATCGATGGTGTGCCCATCGTTCAGACCAGTAACATTACCGTTAACACTTCTTCTACTACGGATTCTAATCCGCTTGCAGGTATAAACCCGAGTGATATTGAGTCCATTGACGTTTTAAAAGATGCGGCATCGGCGGCCATTTATGGTGCCAGGGCGGCAAATGGGGTTATTATAGTAACCACCAAAAGAGGTAAGGCCGGTGATGCCAAGGTTAATTATGACGGCTATACCTCCTTTAGTCAGATAAGAGATCGTTACGATGTTTTGGATGTGGAGCAATACATCGATATTCAGGGTCAATTGGGGCGTGATGTATCCGAGTTTAGTGGCGCTGGATTTGTTGATTGGCAAGATGCCATATTCAAAACAGGTTTTGTTCAAAACCATAACGTTACGGTAAGCGGGGGTAGTGAAAATGCCAACTATTTGATATCGGGAGGTTATTTGAATCAAGACGGTATCGAGTTGGCTCAAGGATTCGAAAGATATTCGTTTAAAGCGAACTCCGATATTAAAGTGGGGAAAAGATTGCGTTTCGGACAATCTTTGTTAATAAGCCAAACGGATCGTTTGGTACAAAGTGAGGGGGCCTTCTTTTCAGGGTTCAATTCGGCCTTGAACGCCCCTTATTATAAAATTTACGGAGATGGTCCTTTTGGTTATAACCTAGAAAATCCAGAGACTAGTGGTGATGGTACGGGTGCTAACTATGTCATGAGAAATGATACTAGGCTTAACAGTACCACGATCCGAAACCGAAAGGTCCTAGGTAATTTCTATGGGGAACTTTCCATTCTTGAAGGCTTGAAACTACGTGCTTCATTAGGTTTGGATTATAACGTAGGACGTGGTGAATATTACCAGGCCGCTACGGATTACGCAGGGAATAATCCAAGACAATCACTATTGGTGTCATCGCGTCCTGTTGAATTGACGCTTACGCCTTCTACAACCTTGTCTTACGATAAGACCTTTGGCAGCGATCATAATATTTCGGCCCTTTTCGGGTTTGAGCAAACCGAGTTTCGATTTGATAAGGTGAGACTTCAGGGGCGTGATCTTTTTAACCAGAATTTTGCTGGTACGGGATCTACGGTTTCTGGTGCCAATGAAGCCGATAATTGGGTTTTGCAAGGATGGTTAGGTCGTTTGAGCTATAATTTTCAGGGGAAATATTTAGCGACCTTCAATGTTCGTAGGGATGCGACTTCAAGGTTTGCCCAAGGTAATAGAGATGATTATTTTCCATCGGTTTCCGCTGGTTGGAGAATCTCTCAAGAAGAATTCTTTCCGCAGGAAGGTTTTGTAGATGATTTAAAGGTTCGTGTAGGTTGGGGGCAATCCGGTAACCAGTTTACAGGGTTGAACTTTGCATACCTATTGGCGTTGAACAATAATATTAGATACGTGGTAGGGGATAGTCAAGATACGAAGATCGCACCTGCACCCACGAATTTTGCGAATAGGGACCTTAAATGGGAAACGAGTACGCAATTGGATGTAGGTATCGATGGGGCGTTTATGGGCGGAAAGCTGAATATGACCGCTGATTACTACAGTAAGGTAACGAGTGATGTTTTGTTGGGGCTTCCGGTACCGTACGTATCAGGCTTCTTCTTGCCTGTAGATGCGAACGTTGGTGAGATCAAGAACTCCGGTGTGGAGTTCTCCGTGAATTACGGCGATGAAATAGGGGATTTTAGTTTCAACATCGGGGCCAATATTACCACGGTTAAGAACGAGGTTACGGATTTAGGGGAAATCGATCAGATCGTTACTGGTCTAGGAGGTCCTGATACACACCGTACTATTGTTGGGGAGAGCCTAGGACATTTTTACGGCTATAAGACCGATGGTCTTTATCAAAATGATGCTGAGGTTGCGGCCGCGTTGCCAGATGCCAACGGCACCCCATCTCCTGGAGACATTCGTTTTGTAGATGTCAATGGTGATGGCAAGGTAGATTCAAACGACAGAACCTATTTGGGTAGCCCTTTCCCCGGGTTTTTCTATGGGTTTAATTTTCAGGGCGAATATCATGGCTTTGATTTTTCTGTTAACTTCAGGGGTGTCGGTGACCAGCAGGTGTATAACCAAGCACGTACAAGCTTGGAAAGCTTGGATGGGGCAAATAATTTTAGTACGCAGGTGCTCGATCGATGGACGGGAGAAGGGACTACCAACTCAAGCTCTCATCCAAGGTTGGTAAGAAACGATCCCAATGGTAACAACCGTTTTTCTGACCGTTGGGTTGAAGACGCCGGTTACCTACGTATTCAGAACATACAGTTTGGGTATAGCCTTCCTGCGGAAAAGTTGAAAGGCTGGACAGGTGACTTTGTTTCTAGAATGCGATTTTATGTAGGGGTGCAAAATTTGGCCACTTTTACCAAATATTCAGGTTTTGATCCCGAGGTGGGGCGTACCCAAAGTTTTCAAAAAGGTGATTTTACATTGGCTAGCGGTCAAGACGGAGGCGCTTCTCCATTGCCGAGAATTGTACAATTGGGTTGGTCCGTTACATTTAATTAGAATCATACTTTAGTTCACTTAATATAAAATATAGCTATCATGAAAAAATATATAATACTTGCCAGTGTGCTCTTCGCACTTTCGTGTGGAGAGAAAGAACTGGATCTTTTGCCTTTGGATAGGGTTACCGCGGATACTTTTTATAAAACGCGGGGAGACTTTGATGGGGCTATTTTCGCTTCCTATTCTTCTATTCAGGATTTATGGGGTATCAGCGCAGAAACCTTGGGGGAGAACGGAGAGTATTGGAAAATTTCCGTAGTCATTAGCGATGATGCGGAGGCCGATACCGAAGTGGGTGACGCAGTGTCACAAGACATTGATAAACTTCTGATTCGATCTAGTGATGTTCCTTATGGAGCTGCCTATACCCAAATCTACGAAGGAATCTATAGGGCTAACCTAGTTCTGGAAAACTTAGAGGGAGAGAACGAGTTGTCGGAAGAAGATAAAACCATTATTGGGGCCGAGGCCAAATTCTTAAGGGGATGGTTTCACTTTCAGGCCTTGAAAATGTTCGGTACACCGCCATTGGCCATAGAAGTTAAGACCGATCTTAATGATCTGGCACTTCCTAACGCAACTCAAGAAGAATTGTATGCTTCGATATTATCGGATTTGGCTGATGCCGCCGCCGGTCTTCCAGAGGAATGGGATGGTTCCAATACGGGAAGGGCTACTTCTTGGGCCGCCAAATCGTATATAGGCAAGGTCAATGTTTGGAAAGAAGATTGGCCTGCGGCCATTACTGCTTTGGAAGATGTGGTTCTTAGGGGGCCTTATATGTTAATGCCGGAGTATAGCAATAATTTTAGCCACTTGTTTGAAAACAACGCGGAATCTATTTTTGAAATTCAGTTCGGCGGACCATTTTCCGATGATAATATTTGGGTGTTCGATGATACCCACTCTGAAAATTTTAAAGCTTCGCAAGGTACGACCCGAAGCTATCATTGGGGGGCTGCAAATGGGGCACCTGGAGGGAAAAGAGGCTGGTTTATACCTTCTGAAGACCTTCTGAACGCTTATGAGGCGGGAGACTCTAGGTTGGAAACTACCATCTACCAAGAAGGTGAAGATTATTATGTTTGGTCGGCAAATTCAGTAGTTACCGAACCATATGATCCCGAATGGTCTTCAAATGGTCTTAGCGCCAAAAAGTATTTAGGAAAGGAAAATGCAGTTGGGGCCAATAGGTCTCCGAATGGTGCGGCCGACTTTAACAATGAAAGATGGTTCAGGTTTGCAGAGCTAAAATTGCTCTATGCCGAAGCTTTGATACAGGGCGGAGGCGATGTTGGTCTGGCCTTCGATGAGATCGATGACATCCGAGAGCGGGCAGGTTTAGGTCCTGTTGATCGCGGTTTAGATCCTATGGATGCGCTAATGCAGGAAAAACGAGTTGAGTTGGCCTTGGAGCCGCACAGGTATTTCGATATAGCCAGATGGGGTATCGGAGCCGATATTTTTGGTGCCGCATGGGATGATAAGTTCAATGTGCTTCCTTTTCCGCTAACAGAGATAGACCGTTCAAAAGGATTGCTAAAACAGAATCCAGGATATTAATCAGTCTTTCTAGGGGAGTCCCTAAAAAAAATTAATTTTACTGAAAGGAATCCAATTCTGAGTAACTCCTAGATTGGGTTCCTTTCTATTCATAGGCATTTTTTAATTTCTTTCATGTTGGTCGGGTCTAAAATAAGGTTGTTCTGTCGTGTTCTCTTTACGTTTGCAGCATTGGTTCTTATATCATGTGCTGATGCAAAAAAGGATGCCTTGTTCAGGTCGATAGCGGTATCCGAATCAGGGCTGACATTCGAAAATAGGCTGCAATTACGCGATTCCCTTACCATACTCGATTTTGAGTACATGTACAATGGGGCCGGGGTGGCGATAGCCGATTTTGATTTAGATGGGCTACAAGATATATATTTTACCGGCAATATGGTCAGTAATCGACTGTACCGTAATCTGGGCGGTTTTAAGTTCGAAGATATTACCGAGGCCGCTAACGTAGGTTCTGCAAACTGGTCGAACGGTGTGGCCATAGTTGATATCAACCAAGATGGCTATCCTGATATTTATGTATGTAGGGCGGGGCCGCGGGGTGCGAAAGATGAAGATATGGCCAACTTGCTGTTCGTTAACAATGGTATGGAAAATGGCAAACTGTTTTTTACCGAGGAAGCCCAAAAATGGGGCTTGGCAGACACGAGTTATTCCGTGCAGTCGGTTTTTTTCGATTATGATGGTGATGGCGACTTGGATATGTATCTATTGAACAACGCACTGGTCGATTTCAATAGAAATACGGCAAGACCTAAGGATAAGGCCGATAAAGTTCCTTCGGTAGACAAACTCTATAGAAACGATAGTGGTAAAAAAACTGAAGGGAAACCGGTGTTTACCGATGTTTCCTTGGAATCGGGTATCTTAATTGAGGGCTACGGTCTTGGTGTTGAGGTCTGCGATATCAATGAAGACGGTTGGCCCGATGTATACGTGTCCAACGATTTTCTTACCGACGATTTGCTTTATATCAACCAGAAGGACGGAAGCTTCAAAAATGAAATAGCCTCTTATTTCAAACATCTTACATTTAATGGTATGGGCAATGATATTGCCGACATCGATAATGATGGTAATATGGATGTGGTGGTTCTCGATATGCTTCCTCCCGATAATAAGCGTTGGAAATTGACCATGATGGGCAATAATTATGATCAGTTTAGGACTAGGCTTGATTATGGGTATCAACCACAATACATCAGAAACACCTTGCAGCTCAACAACGGCAATGGTTCGTTTAGTGAAGTCGGGCAACTGGCGGGAATCGATGCTACGGAATGGAGCTGGAGCGCCTTGTTCGCCGACTTTGATCAAGACGGACTTAACGACCTTTGTATTACCAACGGCTACCGGCAAGACATCACTAATCTTGATTTTATGGTCTACGGAGACAGGGTACTTACCATGGGAACCGAAGAGGCCAATAGAAAAAAGCGCATTGAAGAGCTGAACAAACTGCCCGGGATAAAAGAAACGAACTACTTTTTTAAAAATACGGGAAACTTAAGCTTTGAAGACCAATCGGAAGAGGTCGGTTTTGATACGCCTACCTATTCCAACGGTATGGCTTATGCCGATTTAGACAATGACGGTGATTTGGATTTGGTCATAAACAATATTGACGATCCGGCCGGATTATATGAAAATACGATTTCTTCGGAAATGAATAGGTATATCAGGTTTAAGTTCAAAGGCCCTCAAAAGAACAAACAGGCTTTAGGGAGCCAAGTGGAGGTTTTTTATGATGATAGTATACAGAAAAAGTATTTCACCCCTTATCGCGGATATTTGTCGACCGTAGAACAAGCATTGCATTTTGGGGTGGGACAATTGAAAACATTGGACAGTGTAAAGGTGATTTGGCCCGATGGCAAGATGCAAAAACTTGAAAATATTTCAACAAATCAAGAGCTGGTATTAGCCTATGAAGATGCAGAAGAAACAAAACCAAATTCACGGGTTCCCGCATCGGGTACATGGTTCCGGTCTGTCGATAGCATCGGTCTTGATCGCTTACATGTCGAAAACGATTTTGTAGACTTTAAGGTTCAGGCGTTATTGCCCCATATGCACTCTAGAAACGGACCCGGATTGGCCGTGGCCGATAGTAATGGCGACGGCTTGGAGGACCTCTATATGGGCGGGGCTAGGGGGCAGGCCGGAGTATTGATGCTACAGGAAAAAGAGGGCTCCTTTACCTCCTATGAATTTGAGGAAACGGAACATGAAGATATGGGCGCCCTGTTTTTCGATGTGGATAATGACGGGGACCAAGATTTATACGTAGTGAGCGGAGGGTCTTCCTTCCCGGTGGGCGATAAGGCTTATCAAGATCGCCTCTACGAGAATGACGGCAGTGGGAACTTTACTAAAAGAGGGGCACTGCCGAATATGCCGGTTAGTGGGTCGGTGGCCGCGGCCGCAGATTACGACAAAGATGGCGATCTAGACCTTTTCATCGGTGGGCGGGTAAGGCCGGGCGAATATCCAATGGCACCTGAAAGCTTTCTTTTACAAAACAATAGTGTTCCCGGTAAGCTAAAGTTTACGAAAGACTCTCAGTCTATTAGCGGTGTTTTTAAGGACTTGGGAATGGTTACCTCCGCCCTCTGGACAGATTTCAACAACGACAATTGGCCAGATTTGATCGTAACGGGTGAATTTATGGCTATTCGGTTCTTTAGGAACGACAAAGGCCAATTTTCCGAGATTACTGAACAAACCGGCCTTTCGCACACGCATGGTTGGTGGAATAGCATCGTTTCGGGTGATTTCGATAATGATGGGGATACGGATTATATATTGGGCAACCTTGGCCTCAATTCTAAGTTCAAGGCAAGTGCAAAAGAGCCCTTGTGCATTTACGCAAGTGATTATGACAAGAATGGTCAAATTGATCCCGTTATGTGTCATTATGTAGATGGTAAGAATTACGTGGCCCACTCGCGCAACGACCTGATCGATCAGATCAATGCCATG
Source organism: Zobellia sp. OII3 (assembly GCF_002211465.1). Lineage (NCBI taxonomy): Bacteria > Pseudomonadati > Bacteroidota > Flavobacteriia > Flavobacteriales > Flavobacteriaceae > Zobellia > Zobellia sp. OII3. The sequence goes on from NZ_MWRZ01000001.1 coordinate 1,297,183, forward strand.
CGTTCGCGTTTTAGAACGTTTTCAGATTATGCCGAGGCTACTTTTGAGGAATCGTTTTTGAAGGAAGAAATAGAAAATGCCCATGTGGTGAAAAGTGAGACCTTTGCCAATTCGTATCTTGAGAATCTGGGTAGTGGAAAATTTAGACTTTCAGAGTTGTCAAGACCGGCCCAGATTGCCCCGATGTACGGTATGATGGTCGGAGACTACAATGGTGACCGGAATCTTGATGTGCTCGCCGTGGGTAATTTTTACGGTGGCGAGGTGTTTTCCGGTAGGTACGATGCTTCTATTGGTTGGTTGTTTTTGGGGGACGGCTCGGGAAGTTTTGGCTTGGCGGATGTTTCACAAAGCGGATTTTTCGTAGAAGGCGATGCAAAAAGTCTGGTGGGTTTGAATGCCGCTGGGAAAGAACTGGTTGTCGTAGGGCGGAACAACGAGGGTTTGAAAACTTTTTATCGTCCCATGAAAAATAGAATGTATATTCCAAAGCCTAATGACGTATATGCCTTGATGACTTTTGAAAATGGGGATAAGCAAAAAGTGGAAATCCATTATGGTGGCGGTTACCTTTCAAGTACGAGTCGCAATATTGCTATTCCGGAAGCGGCCGTCTCGGTTAAAATTATGGATGGAAACGGAAGGGAAACCGAAATTTTGGATACGCTATGAAGAAAATGAATCGGTTTGTGCTGGTGTGGGGCCTTTTCCTTCTTTTAACGGGTTGTGGCGAGAACAAAACCCATCGTTTCCGTTTGTTGGATGCCTCCAAGACGGGAATCGATTTTCAGAACACCATTACGGAAAACGATAGTATCAATGTGTTCGAATTCATGAATGTATACACCGGTGCCGGCGTGGCCGTTGGCGATATCGATAACGATGGTCTTACCGACGTGTATTTTAGTGGGAACATGGTTTCTGGAAGATTATATCGCAACAAGGGTAATATGGAATTCGAAGATATTACCGAGTCTGCAGGTCTGTTGAACTCCCGCTGGGGCACGGGCGTAAGTATGGTAGATGTGAACCAAGATGGATTTTTGGATATCTATATCTGCGTGTCGGGAAGTGCCGAAGTAGCGCAGAGGGCCAATATGTTGTATATCAACAATGGCGATATGACTTTTACTGAAAGGGCAGAAGAATACGGACTGGCCGATACACGACAAAGTATGCATTCGGCTTTTTTTGATTATGATAAAGATGGTGACCTAGACATGTACCTCTTGGTCAACCCTGCCGCTTACGAATATAACGTAAATGTGAGCAAACCAAGGGAGGTCGATGGACAATCCGTGAGTAATGACCGTTTGTACAAAAATATGGGGAACGGTAGGTTTGAGGATGTTTCTCGGGAAGCCGGTATTTTGTTAGAGGGTTATGGCCTTGGCGTAGGGGTTTCCGATATAAATGGCGACAGCTGGCCCGATATGTATGTCTCCAACGATTTTATCGGTAATGACATTCTTTATATCAACCAAAAGGACGGTACGTTCAAAGACCGGATTTCCGAACAGATAAAGCATACTTCTTACGCAGGTATGGGCAATGATGTAGCCGATATCGATAATAACGGGGAACCTGATATTCTGGTGTTGGACATGCGTCCCGAAGATAATGAGAGACAAAAAATGATCATTTCATCAACGGGTTATGATCGTTTTCAAATCATGTTGGAAGCGGGTTATAATGCTCAGTATAGTCGCAATACCTTACAGTTGAACCAAGGCCAGGGCAAGTTTAGTGAAATCGGCTTTCTGGCCGGGATCAGTAGTACTGATTGGAGTTGGAGCCCGCTCTTGGCCGATTATGATAACGATGGTCGTAAAGATCTATACGTTACCAACGGCTTTTTAAGGGATTTGGGCGACTTGGATTATATTCATTATCAAAAGACCTATGATACCCCGGTAGGGGATGTCGATACCAAGATTCAACAAAAACTGAAATCGATTAGTGAACTGCCCATGGCCGATCTTCCGAATTATGCCTATAGGAACAAGGGAGATATGACCTTTGAAAAGGTCTCCGATGTTTGGGGCGTTGATAAAAGTAGTTGTTCACATGGTGCGGCTTACGCAGATTTGGATAACGATGGAGACCTAGATCTTTTGGTCAACAATATGGACCAACCTGCTTTTGTCTATGAAAATGTTGGGACGCCTGAGGAAAGGAATCATTACCTGCGTATTCAACTTAAAGGGAGTCCGGGAAATCTTCAGGGGATAGGTGCAAAATTGAAGGTTACTACCGAAGACTCGGAACAGTTCTATCAACATTACTTGAGTCGGGGATACGAATCCAGTGTTGATCCCGTAGTGCATTTCGGTTTGGGCAAGGCACTAGAGGTAAAAAGTGTCGAAGTATGGTGGCCCGATGGGAGTTATCAGGCCTTAACCGCTCAAGCCGTTGATACGACTCTGAGCTTGCAACAATCGAATGCCTCTAAAAACATAGTTCAAGAAGAGATGTCCCAAAAAACATTTTTTATCGATGCAACGGATAGTCTGGGCGTAAGCTTTGAACATCATGAAGATGATGTTGTGGATTTTAAGTTGCAGCCGATTTTACCACACATGCATTCCCGAAACGGACCCGGGGTTGCGGTCGCTGATATAGATGGTGATGGTTTGGAAGATTTTTTCGTAGGAGGGGCTTCGGGCCAATCGGGAAAAGTATTTCATCAAAATGAGGATGGTACTTTTAGGTCGGGTATGGGCTTTGAGGCTATGTTTGAAGATATGGGCGCCTTGTTTTTTGATGCCAATGGCGATGGATATAAGGATCTCTATGTGGTCAGTGGGGGTGTGGTTGTATCTGCTGATTCCGAGATATATCAAGACCGGCTTTATTTGAATGACGGCAAGGGTAATTTTAAACGGTCCGATGCCTTGCCCGAAATCAGGACGAGTGGTTCTTGCGTGGTAGCGAATGATTATGATAAAGATGGAGATCTTGATTTGTTTGTGGGAGGTAGGGTTGACCCGGGCAAATATCCGATGCCCGCCCATAGTTACTTGCTTGAGAATCGTTCAGGCGAAAGTGGGGAAGCTAAGTTCATTGATGTAAGTGAACAGATTGAGGGGTGGAACGAACTCACCATGGTTACTTCCGGATTGTGGACCGATTATGACAATGATGGATGGGTCGACCTTATTGCGGTGGGTGAATTTATGCCTATTGTCGTATTCCATAATGAGAATGGAAAGCTGGTCTTACAAAAGGAAACGACGGGTCTAACAAAAACCGAAGGATGGTGGAACGGTATCAATGGAGGTGATTTTGATCAAGATGGCGATACCGATTATATTTTAGGGAACCTTGGTCTGAACAGTAAATATACCGCCACTGAGGAAGAGCCGCTGTGCATCTATGCCAAAGACTACGACAAAGATGGCCGTGTAGACCCTATAATGTGTTATTACATAGAAGGCGAAAACCATTTGGCCCATTCTCGGGATGAAATCATTGGACAGGTCAATGCGATGCGGAGCAGGTTTAAGACTTATAGGTCTTATGCTGAAACGAATTTTGAAAAATCTTTTTTGCCCGAAGAACTTGAAGATGCCTATGTGGTCAAGAGCTATAATTTTGCTAGTAGTTATCTTGAAAATTTAGGGGGAGGAAAGTTTGCACTGCGGCCATTGCCCTTGACTTTACAGACCGCACCTCTTGAGGGTATCGCAGTTGGGGATTTTGATTGGGACGGAAATGAAGATGTACTGTTTACCGGTAACTCATATGCAACGGAAGCCGCCACCGGTCGGTATGATGCTTTTTTGGGGGCGTTTTTCAAGGGGGATGGTGAGTCTTTTGAAAGTATTCCTTTGGAAAAAAGTGGCTTTTTAAGCGATTTTGACGCGAGCGGATTAGCGATTATGGATTCTGAACAAGGTAGGTATGTGCTCTCTGCCCAAAGTAACGGTCCCTTGAAAGTATTTGGGTCGAGGCCTTCGAAGGCAGGTTCAAAACGATTGACCCTAACCGCCGATGTGGCATTTGCAACGGTCAGATTGAAAAACGGAAAGGAATATCGAAAAGAGTTTTATCTCGGATCCGGTTATTTATCCCAAAGTTCAAGAAGTATTTTATTGAATCGGAATATACAAGAAATTGAAATTACCGACTCTGAAGGAAACACAAAAATAGTGTATACAAATGAAGCGATTAAGTAGGTTTATTATCGTATGTACGGTGCTTATGGTATCCTGTGGAACAAATCACGACAAAGAGCGGTTAGATACGTATTTTGAAGGCAGTTTGTCGAGATACAACCGGGAACTCACCAATGTAATCGTATCTGATATTTTTACCCCACCGGTGGCCAGTAGGATCTATGCTTATTCCAATATTGCGGCCTACGAAGGGATACGCTTTATGGACTCGACAAAATTGTCGCTGTCGTCCCGATTGAATGGGTTAAAAGAGTTATCGACACCTGATCCGTCCAAGAATTATTACTATCCCTTAGTGTCAATTGTAGCGTTTACCCAGGTGGGAAAATCCTTGGTTTTTGATTTGGACAAGGTCGAGGCCATCAAGAACAAGATGCTCGGGGAGGTCAAGGAAATAGGTATGGACCAAGAAGTTTATCGGAATTCAATTGATCTAGGGGAGACCCTGGCAAGCGAAATCTTGGCTTGGGCGGCAAAAGATGGGTATCTCCGCCGTACGGCATTGCCCCGATATTCGGTCAGTGATGACCCGGGCCGTTGGAGGCCTACGCCACCGGACTATATGGAGGCCATTGAACCGCATTGGAATACCTTACGGCCCTTTGTACTTGATTCGGCAGCACAATTTGATCCAGGACTGCCCACGCCTTTTGACAGTGCCGAAGACTCCCCATTTTATAAGGAAGCCATGGAGGTCTATGAAACGGTGGAAAATCTTGACGATGATAAGTTGGAGGTGGCGAAGTTTTGGGACTGTAACCCGAATATATCGCACACCAAGGGGCATGTCATGTATTTCCAACAACAAATTTCCCCTGGGGGCCATTGGATGCATATAGCTGCACAGATACTGGAAGAACAAAAGGCCGACGGGGTAAAGGCTGCCGAAACCATGTCGATGTTAGGGGTGGCCCTGGCCGATGCCTTTATCAGTTGTTGGGACCAGAAGTATAAAAGCAGTTTGACCCGGCCTGAAACCTATATCAATAACTATATTGACCAAGATTGGGAACCTATATTGCAAACGCCGGCTTTTCCTGAGCATACGTCTGGACATAGTGTGGCGTCAAGTGCAGCAGCTACGGTGCTTACCGGGGTATTCGGCGATGATTATGCATTTGTAGATGCTACGGAAGTACCATACGGCCTTCCTCCAAGAAGCTTTCAGTCGTTTTGGCAAGCAGCGGAAGAAGCAGCGATCAGCAGGCTTTACGGGGGGATTCACTATAGGCCGGCCATTGAACTGGGCGTTAAACAGGGCAGGGCCGTGGGCCGATTGGTTCTCGAGCGATTAAGAAAGGAGCATTGATTCTTCCGTAGGCTTCATAGTATATCCCGTTGTTAGTATCGAAATCTTCCCATTTCTTCTTTGGGTTAACAAATGGGGTTGTATTTGTGTCATATGAAGATTATTCCTATATAGAATTAGGAAAATAGCTATATTTCAAAACTTTTATTCCTCTTTATTTGTCGGTTTAAGGAGTAAAATCTGAAGATTAGGATGAGATTTGCCCCTGAGGTTGAGGCGTTTTTTAGGGTAATAGGCTCATTAGTGCATAATTGACACAATTTTGTTTTGTGGTCAATAGGATACACTGTATATTTGAAAAGTAGCATAGAATATCATAGTATAGAATACATATGGGATGTCTTTTCTACGAGTTTTACTTAAACATTCCATGAAAGGGGAATTTCCTCTTTTTTGGGAGGGATTTTACGATAGCGAACCATTAATTAATCACTGGCCATATAATTGAGATGATTGCAAACACTACCATTACAAGCTTTCCGGAAATAATCATTATCGGGGAAAAACAAAATTTCCGTACCACCCTGAATAAGGTATATGGGGATGAAGGGGTAACGTTATACGATTTTGAAGTCAACAATGATGTCGAAGAGGTGCCCAAACCTATAACCTTGCAATGGAAGGTTCCGGCCATCAACGTAAAGGGCGTTTGGAAACCCACCACGGATTTCAATAAACGTATTCAAGCCGATTGGGAACTTGACAATATGGAATCGCGGATTTCTATCGATTCGCCCGTAATTTCCCTATTTGGGAATAGCGATGGCAATGTCTTGACCTTCGCTTGCTCCAATGCCATCAATAAATTGGAAATGAATGCCCGTTTACGTGAAGAGGACAATTGTTTTTATTGCCACGTTACCTTTTTTACGGAACAACATTATCCCCTTAAAAATTTTAAGGTGCAATTGCGATTGGATTATCAAGACCGGCATTTTTCCGATAGCCTTCGGGCGGTGGCTTCGTGGTGGGAAAGCTTTGAGCAATTGAAGCCGGCCTATGTACCTGATATCGCTAAAACGCCATTGTACTCTACCTGGTACCAGTTTCATCAGAACCTCGATGTACCCTTGCTTTTGAAAGAATGTCGATTGGCCAAAAATCTGGGCTACAAAGCTATCATCATTGATGACGGTTGGCAAACCTTCGATTCGAACCGAGGCTATGATTTTACGGGGGATTGGCAGCCAGACCGTATTCCTGAAATGGCGGAATTCGTAAAAAGTGTACATGAAACCGGTATGAAAATCGCTCTTTGGTACTCCGTTCCCTTCTGTGGTGAAAAATCAAAGGCCTACAAACGTTTTAAAGGGAAATTCCTGACCGAAGACCATAGATGGGCTCCTGTTTTTGATCCACGTTATCCCGATGTTAGGCAATACCTTATCGATATTTATACCAATGCCGCGCGAGATTGGAGCCTCGACGGCTTCAAGCTTGATTTTATCGACGACTTTAGGTTTTATAAAGATACCCCGACTAAATTGGGGCCAGATGCGGATTATGCGTCGATAAATGGGGCTGTTGATCGCTTGTTGACAGATGTGAAAGACGCCTTGACAAAAATTAACCCCGAAATCTTTATTGAGTTCAGACAGAAGTATACGGGACCTGCGATGCGTAAATACGGTAATATGTTCAGAGCCTTCGACTGCCCAGGAGATGCTACCATGAACCGATTGCGAATTGCGGATATTCGTATGCTTGCCGGAAATACTGCGGTACACTCCGATATGGTTACCTGGCATGCGGACGAACCCTTGGAAATTGCGGCTCTTCAAGTCATCAATACGCTTTTTGGGGTGCCCCAACTTTCCGTTATGTTGAGTGAGACACCCGAAGCATACGTAAACATGATCGGCTTTTATACGAAGTACTGGAACGAAAATGCCGATGTGCTTATGAACGGATATTTCCTTCCTTCTAAACCGTTGGCCAATTACCCCACCCAACGGGTATCTAAGAACGGACACCTCATTATTGGGGTTTATGATGCTTGGGTAGTAGAGCTCGATGGGGCTTATACGCACATAGATATCTTGAATGCTCAAATAGCCACCCAAGTAGTCGTTCGAATTTTAAATGATTTGGGGGCTTATGCCTGTAAAGTCTATGATTGCCAAGGAAATTTGATAAGGGAGGAGAATGTAGTATTTTCGAAAGGGGTAATAGAGGTGGAGGTTCCCGAATGCGGAATCATAAGGGCCGAGAAAATAGAGTAGAGTTCACATGACCGAAAAAGAGAAAATGATCAGCGGGCAAGCCTATGATCCAAGTGATAAAGAGTTGGTAAGGGCCAGGTTGCGGGCCCGAAAGTTGATGCAGGAAATAGCGGCCATCCCCATGGACAAAGAACGGCAGCGCAAGCACTTTTTTAAAGAGCTATTTGCCGAGACCGGAAAGAATTTCTATATCGAAAACCGCTTTACCTGCGATTATGGTTTCAATATTTATTGGGGCGAGAACGCATATGCCAATTTTGATTGTATTATTTTGGACGCTGCACCGGTGTACATCGGTAAGAACGTAATGATGGCCCCGGGGGTAAAGTTGCTTACGGCTACACACCCATTGGAGTTTGAAGCCCGTAACTCTGGAATCGAATTCGCAAAACCGATACGGATAGGGGATAACGTTTGGATCGGTGGAGGGGTAATTGTCAATCCTGGGGTTACCATAGGAAACAACAGTGTCATCGGTTCCGGAAGTGTGGTGGTAAAAGATATCCCCGAGAATGTGGTGGCCGTTGGCAACCCGTGTCGCGTATTAAAGAATATAGACAACCCATAGTTCCCGCCTACATAGGCCCAATACCAACTAAAAGACCAAAGATATGCTTTCAATTATTTCTTTTGTGGGGTTTACGCTCTTAGTGGCGGTAATCGCTTGGTACGCTACCAGAAGTACCAATGAAAAATCCGCCGACGGTTATTTTTTGGCGGGAAGAAGCTTAGGGGCGATAACCATTGCGGGTTCCTTGCTTTTGACCAACCTTTCCGCCGAGCAGATCGTGGGGCTGAACGGACAGGCCTTTACCGAGGGGGTATTGGTTATGGCTTGGGAGACACTGGCCGCTATTGCCATGATCATTACTGCGGTTTTCCTGCTTCCCAGGTACATGCGAGGCGGTATAACGACCATTCCCCAATTTGTGGAAGATCGGTTCGATCACGGTACAAAAGCTATTCTCACGGCCTTATTTTTATCGGGTTACGTTATTGTGGTCATTCCTTCCGTACTGTATTCCGGATCTTTGGCCTTTAGCACCATGTTCGATTTGCCGACCCTTTTAGGACTTTCGGATACGGCTACTTTGTGGCTCTGTGTTTGGAGTATTGGAATTATCGGTATCATATATGCCATTTTTGGCGGATTGAAGGCTGTGGCGGTCTCCGATCTTATCAACTCGATCGGACTTTTGATCGGGGGACTCCTTATTCCGGTTTTTGGATTGTTGGCCATTGGGGATGGAAGTATTTCCGATGGAATAAGCCTGCTTTGGGAAAGCCATCCGGAAAAGTTCAATGTAAAGGGTGATGTTGATGCATCCATACCGTTTGGCACCATTTTTACGGGAATGATGCTGGTACAGATGTTCTATTGGGGTACCAACCAAGTGATTTTACAACGTGTATTTGGGGCAAAAAACCTTAAGGAAGGCCAAAAAGGGGTGATACTTGCCGCCTTGGTCAAGTTTTTGATTCCCATTATCGTGGTATTGCCCGGTATCATCGCCTGGCATATTTTCGAGGGCAATCTTGATAACCCCGACCAAGCTTACCCGAAATTGGTGGCTACCGTACTTCCCGCAACATTTACCGGCCTTTTTGCCGCTGTACTTTTTGGGGCCATACTGAGTTCCTTCAACAGTCTGTTGAACAGTAGTGCCACCTTATTCGGATTCGACCTTTATCGGCAGTATTTCAAGAAGGGTGCGACCGAGCTTGAAACCGTAAAAGCGGGGAAGATGTTCGGACTTGTTCTTGGTATTTTGGGAATGTTTGTCGCTCCTCTGATCGCCAATGCGCCACAGGGGCTTTTCGCGTGGTTGCAAGAGGCCAATGGTTGTTATAGTATTCCTATTTTAACGGTTATCGTAATAGGCTTTTTTACTAAACGGGTGCCGGCCATTGCTGCCAAGGTCGGGGTAATTTCGGGAGTGGTCCTCTATTCGATCAGTCAGTTTTTGGTCAAGCCCTATTTTGTGGATAAGGCGCTGGCCGAAGCGGCACAAAACGGCATAAGCGACGCCAAGGCGTTGAGTGTGATCCAGGCCGAAGCCTACCCGCATTTTTTACACGTCATGGCTATTTTGTTCGTGCTCAATATCGCGATTATGTTGTTTATTGGGAAACTCTATCCCAGAGATACGGATTATCAACCGATGACAACCGATGCGGTTAGTGTAGAGCCTTGGAAATATGCCTTTATAGCAGGGGCCGTTATTACGGCTTTAGTGTTGAGTACCTATCTGATATTTTAACGGGCTACCGTCTAAAACTGAAGGACCACACCCAAGGTTCCGGGACCGAAGTTGAGGTTCCAGCTCATTTTTTTGGATCGGTCATTGTATTTCTCATCGTATTTTCGGTCGAGATAGCGATCAATGGATTCTACCGTGGCCACACTGATGGCTACGGCAAATACAAAATCGCTCAACCAGTGTTGACCGTCCCAAATACGTGAAATGCCGGGGATGGCGCCTAAGGTATATACCCCTGCCTTGACCCAGGGACTTTTGAACTGTTTACCGATGGCATAGGCGTTGGTAAAGGCCAATAAGGCATGTCCCGATGGAAAAGAATTGTAGTTCCTATGCGGATTGAAGGGGTCAAAAGTATCCTTCCCCCTTTCTGCCACCGGCCGTGCCCGACCTACGGCAGATTTTAAAACTTGCTGCAAAAATCCTGCAGAGGTAGCCGACGATATCAATAGAACTCCCGTACGACGAAGTTTTTCGTTCTTGGTAATCAAGCCTACCAAATACACACCTGAAGTTGCCAAGTAATTGTTTTCGGGGCTTCCATAGAGTTCGCCGTATTCGCGGAAAACGTTAGGTACCCCTTCCCTTTGTCTTTTAAAAAACTCCGACGTTTCTTCGTCGGCAAGATATACCGCTCCGGTACCTGCGAGTACCCCCCCAAATTGCGCCCATTGTTGGCCCTTCCACTGAAATGGTCTAGAATAGGAGTAAGCTACACCTTTGAACATATTTCCGATATCGTACTTGAACATGTCCCAACGTTTTTCGGGAACCGATACGATCGAGTCTTGGGCATATACACCAAGCGTAAAGATGGTGAACAGCAGGGCTATGGTTTTTTTCATAATACAGGCAAAACTAAATCTATTCTGTAAAGTGTCTATGTTTTACTTAAAAAAAATGGACACGGCCAGCTAGGTGGGGTGTATTTATATGGGGTTTAAGGGGGGTATTCCCATTAAATTACAAAATAAATGAATAGTAAGCTCGAGATAGCCCGGTGAATTGGCGAAAGGAGGGAGGTTAAAAGTAGATTTGTTGGGCCAGCCTATAAGTGTTGGCATGTGCCTCTACAATGGTTTTTATGGCTGGGGAGTAGCCGCCTCCCATACTGCATTGAACGGGTATTTGCAATCGATGGCAGGTTTCTAGTACAAAGGCATCGCGCTCTTTACAGCCGTCTATACTAAGGGCTAGGGTGCCGAGTTTGTCCGAACCGATAATATCTACCCCGGCGAGATAAAAAATAAAATCGGGTTTTTCCTCACTGATCAATCGGGGCAAGGTTTGCTTGAGTAGGGATAGGTAGGTAGTGTCGTCCGTGTATTTAGCTAGGGGGATGTCTAGGTCGGAACGCTCTTTTTTAAAAGGATAGTTGCTGGCCCCATGCATTGAAAACGTAAATACCGAGGTGTCGTTCCCGAAAATTTCTGCCGTACCGTTGCCTTGATGGACATCTAGGTCTACGATCAAGATTTTCTTTGCCAATTGGCGCGCCTGTAGGTATCGGGCCCCGATAGCTTGGTCGTTCAGCATACAGAAGGCTTCACCATGGTCGGTATAGGCATGGTGGGTGCCGCCGGCAATATTCATGGCGATGCCGTTTTCAATGGCGAAGCGGCAGGCTTGGATGGTGCCATCGGCTATGATGCGCTCCCGTTCAATAAGGTCTTCGGTTAGGGGGAAGCCAATTTTTCTTGCATCACGAGAGGAAATCTTTAAGTTCAAGAGATCGTAGAAATACTCGGGCTCGTGAACGGCAACAATGTATTTGTCGTTCGGTATTTCGGGTTCAAAGAAGTTTTCGGCGGTACAGGTGCCCTCGTGCAAGAGTTGTTTGGGCAATAATTCATACTTAAGCATCGGAAATCGGTGCCCTTCGGGTAAGGAGTGCTTGTAAATGGGGTGATAGGCAATCTTGAGCATGCTGCAAATATAGGGCTATATGCAATCAATAAAGGGCAAACGGATGGGAAGGAGGTTAGGCCACTTTTTTCATAAGGTCGAAACAAGGGCAGCGTCCGCACCTTTTGTTTTCGCCCTTTTTATATTTTTTACAGCACTTGCTCTTGAGCTTGGCGTCACTGTCCAACGCCTTTTCAACCTTCTGCTGTAGCAGGACGGCTTTCTTTATTTTTTTATCCTTCTTTTTGGAGGATTTTTTCTTTTTTGACACAATACTGATTCTAAATAGAAGTCCAAAAGTACTTATTTTAAATAAATCTAAATAAGGTTAAGGTGTTAATTTTTTGAAGCGCTTGTATGGTAAGGGTATTTTATAAACGAAAAGGCAAGGTATATGGCTTTGTTTCTTTCCTTGAAATACGGGGTATTCTTCGCTTTTTTGGCAATGGAAACCTAGAAGAAGCCTCCATCATCAAAAAGATAAAAAGTAACAGGGGCTATGATGCGTGAAATGTCAAGATAGCGTGGTGCTTACTTATTTGTGCAGCTTTAGCTGAATGCGTTTTCGGGGCACATCCACTTGCAGTACTTTTACTATAATCTGCTCGTGCAGGCTCACATGTGCATTTACGTCTTTAACAAAAGTATCCGATAGGTTCGATACGTGGATAAGACCGCTTTCCTTGATTCCTATGTCGACAAAACACCCGAAATTGGTAATGTTGTTGACAATGCCGGGCAACAACTGGCCTTCCCTCAAATCGGATATCGTTTTTATATTTTGGTCAAAAGTAAAAACCTTCGCTTTTTCACGACGGTCAAGGCCGGGTTTTTCAAGTTCTTCTACAATATCCTTTAACGTAGGTAAGCCGATAGTTTCGGTACAATACGCTTGTAGGTCCACACTCTTTAGGGCCTTGCTGTTTCCTATCAATTCGGTGACGGGTATGCCTTGGTCCTTTGCGATTTTTTGGACAATGTTATAGCTCTCGGGGTGAACGGCAGAGTCATCTAAGGGGTTTTTGGCATCTTTTATCCGCAGGAAGGCAGCTCCTTGTTCAAAAGCCTTTCCGCCGAGCCGGGCTACTTTTTTAATGTCGGTCCTACTTTTGAACGCTCCGTTTTCATTGCGATAGGCGACAATGTTTTCCGCGAGTTTCGGCCCGATACCGGATACGTAGCTCAATAAGGGTACACTGGCCGTATTGATGTTTACCCCAACCGAATTTACGCAGCTTTCCACTACGCTATCCAATGAGGTCTGAAGTTTTCCTTGGTCTACATCGTGCTGGTACTGTCCGACACCGATAGATTTGGGGTCTATTTTCACCAGTTCTGCCAAGGGGTCGGCGAGTCGCCTTCCTATGGAAATGGCACCCCTGACGGTAACATCGTAATTAGGGAATTCGTCACGGGCGATTTTTGAGGCGGAATAAATTGAAGCTCCGGCTTCGCTCACTATAAAAACCTCCATAGGGTTTTTGAAATGGATGCGCTTAACCAAGTGTTCGGTCTCCCTTGAAGCCGTTCCGTTGCCAATGGCAATGGCCTCTATTTTGTAGGCATCGCAAAGCGAACTGATTTTTTTTATGGCCTCTGAACTCTTGTTCTGAGGCGGATGCGGATAGATGGTCTCATTGTGTTCGAGCTCTCCCTGGGCGCTCAAACATACGATCTTACAGCCGGTTCGGAAGCCGGGGTCTATTGCCAGGATGCGTTTTTCCCCTAGGGGAGCCCCGAGCAATAATTGTTTTAGGTTCTTGCTGAATACCTTGATGGCGTCGTCGTCTGCCTTTTCCTTGGCGTTTTTGAGGATTTCATTCGATAAGGAAGGAAAAAGTAGGCGTTTGTACGCATCGGCAATGGCCAGTTGTATTTGGGGCGTACACGAATTATTCGATTTTATGATGCGATCTTCGATACGCCGAAGCATTTCGTCGGAGTCGATTTCTATCTTAACGCGGATAAAACCCTCGTTTTCGGCACGTAAAATGGCCAATAACCGGTGTGAGGGACAACGTTTTAAAGCTTCGCTCCAATCAAAGTAATCGCGGAACTTTTGTGCTTTTTCTTCGTCTTTTTTGGTAGAGATAACCTTTGTGACGATCAGGGCACTGCGTTCCAATTGATTACGCACTTGGTTTCTTACCGAGATACGTTCGTTGATCCACTCGGAAATGATATGCCGGGCCCCTTCAAGGGCTTCGTCCGCATCGGCGACTTCATTGTTGGTATATTGTAGGGCTGCCGATTCAATATCGTTATGGTTTTGGGCCATAATGATTTTAGCAAGGGGTTCTAGTCCGTTTTTCCGGGCGGTTTCCGCCTTGGTCTTTCGTTTCTTCTTGAACGGGAGGTATAGGTCTTCAAGCGTAACGAGTTCGTCGGTCTGTTCTATCTTGAGGCGAAGTTCGTCGGTCAGGGCATTTTGCTCTTCAATAGCCTTTATGACTGCCGTTTTTCGCTTTTCAAGAGCCTCGAACTGTGCCTTGAACTGTACTATGGCCCCAATCTGTACCTCGTCTAGATTGCCCGTTCGTTCTTTTCGATAGCGAGAGATAAAGGGTACGGTACAATCTTCGTTCAGAAGTTCCACGGTATTCTCAATACTCTTTTGAGGGAGTTGGGTGTGTTTGGAGAGAAAGGGAATGAGTTGCATAGGACTTTTTTAACGACCGTTGAAAATAGCTGATACCAATATAAAACCTTTAGGTGTCGACGGGCTAGCTTATGCCTTCGCCGTTACCTACACCATCTTCGTCAGGATTTACGAACACCAGCTTTCCGTCTGCATTTTCCGTCATCAAAATCATTCCTTCGCTTTCAACGCCACGCAATGCGCGTGGGGCCAAGTTGATCAGAACCGTTACTTTTTTGCCTACGATTTCCTCAGGGGTAAAACTCTCTGCAATACCCGATACAATGGTTCGGGTGTCAAGTCCGGTATCAACCTTCAGAACCAACAATTTTTTGGCCTTGGGCATTTTTTCGGCTTCGACAATGGTCCCTACACGCATATCCAATTTGGTAAAATCGTCAAAGGTAATCGTGTCTTTTTGTGGCATAAGTTCTTTGTTCTCGTTTTCGTTAGCCTTTTTGGTGGCTTCCAGTTTGTCTAGCTGAGCTTGTATTTCGCTGTCTTCTATTTTTCTAAAAAGTAGCTCGGCCTTGTTGATTTTATGATCGGCAGGAAGTAATGTTTCTTTGGTTGAAACTTCTGCCCAAGAGGAAACGGCTTCCTCCGAATTAATGGCCAATATATTTTTAAGTTTTTCCGAGGTAAAAGGTAAAAACGGTTCACTTAATACGGATAGACCCGTGGCAATCTGAAGCGCGACGAACATAATGGTCTTTACACGCTCTTCATCTTGTTTAATGACCTTCCATGGTTCTTCGTCGGCCAAGTATTTGTTCCCTAAACGGGCTAAATTCATCAATTCTTGGCCGGCTTCCCTAAAACGGTAGCGCTCTATGGAACTTGAAATGATTTCCGGAAACTTCCGAAGTTGTTCTAGGGTTTCCTTGTCAACTTGTGAGAACTCCGAAGGAGTAGGGACAATGCCCTCGTAATACTTATTGGTCAATACCACTACGCGGTTTATAAAGTTACCGAGTATGGCCACCAATTCGTTATTGTTTCTCGCTTGAAAATCCTTCCAAGTAAAATCATTGTCCTTGGTTTCGGGTGCGTTGGCCGTTAAGGTGTACCGAAGCACATCTTGCATATCTGGAAATTCCTCTAAATATTCATGCAGCCATACCGCCCAATTCTTTGAAGTGGAGAGTTTGTTTCCTTCCAAGTTCAAGAATTCGTTGGCCGGTACGTTTTCCGGTAAAATATAATCGCCGTGTGCCTTTAAAATGGCAGGGAAGATGATACAGTGAAAGACTATGTTGTCTTTTCCTATAAAGTGGATCAATTTGGTGTTTTCGTCTTTCCAGTAGGGTTCCCAGTCCTTGCCTTCACGTTCTGCCCATTCTTTGGTAGACGAAATATAGCCGATAGGCGCATCGAACCATACGTAGAGTACCTTGCCTTCGCCTCCTTCTACAGGTACGGGAATGCCCCAATCTAAATCACGGGTTACCGCACGGGGTTTTAGTCCGTCATCGATCCAGCTTTTGCATTGGCCGTAGACGTTGGGTTTCCAATCGGATTTGTGCCCGACCAGAATCCATTCCTTTAAGAAATCTTCGTATCGGTCCAAGGGCAAGAACCAATGCTTGGTTTCTTTGGTCGTCGGCACCGTACCGGTAATTGTAGATTTCGGATTGATAAGGTCGGTCGCGTTCAGGGTAGAACCGCAATTTTCACATTGATCGCCATAGGCTTCTTCATGTCCACATTTGGGACAAGTGCCCACTACAAAGCGGTCGGCCAAAAATTGTTTGGC
Organism: Zobellia sp. OII3; assembly: GCF_002211465.1. NCBI lineage: Bacteria > Pseudomonadati > Bacteroidota > Flavobacteriia > Flavobacteriales > Flavobacteriaceae > Zobellia > Zobellia sp. OII3. The sequence continues at coordinate 1,313,452 of NZ_MWRZ01000001.1, forward strand.
CTCTTCGTCGTATAACTGTGCGGTGGTTTCTTCTATAAAATCACCCTGTTCGTAAAGCTTTACAAAAAAATCGGAAGCCGTTTTGTGGTGGATTTCCCTTGAAGTACGTGAGTAGTTGTCAAAGGTAATACCGAACTCTTGGAATGATTTGCGAATGATACCGTCGTATTTATCAATGACCTCCTTAGGTGTAATCCCTTCTTTTTTTGCTTTCATCGAGATGGCCACACCATGTTCGTCACTTCCGCATACGAAGGCAACGTCGTTACCGTTGAGGCGTAAATAGCGTGCATAAATATCTGCGGGTACATAAACGCCTGCCAAATGGCCAATATGTAAGGGGCCGTTGGTGTAAGGCAATGCGGCGGTAATGGTATATCTCTCTGGATGTGTTAGCTTTTCGGCCATTGATTTCGAATTAGGGTGCAAAAGTACTGATTTTGCCTAGCATTACACAAGTTGATGTATCGAGGTTTTTGTGGAAAGTTGAAATGAAGGGATTTTTGGTGAAAGGGAGCGGGTCTTGAGGTTGGGGGAAGGGATATGGATTTAGAGCCGAAAGTAACCGTTGTGAAATGGGCCGTGGCCCGGGCGTTGTTATTCGCCTATAAAAAACAAACCTTCGTTATGGAAGGCCCATAACGAAGGTTTTATATATAGAGTGATTTGGGGGCGATTTATGCTACCATGACCGATTTGCTCATCTTGTGCTGTTGCACCTGAATGCGATAAATATACTTACCGGCGGCCAAATTCCCGGGAATTCTTTCCTTAATATTGATTTCGTTCACACCTTCGGACATGATGGCATTGCTGATTGTGCCCACTTTTTGTCCTATAATGTTGAACAGCTGAATATCTACATGGGCCGTAACGGGCATTTCCAAATAAATATGTGGTGAATTCGCCGTAGGATAAAACGGTTTGTGGACAATGGCATTCAATTGTTCGGCATTCGGTATCACCGGCTTATCGGCTACACCATCGGGTGTGGTCGGTATGGTCGGTTCGCCGTCGCTATAGACAATGTCGGGAAAGTCCGTTCCACTACAATTGAAGCCAAGGTTTACAGGGGCATAGGTATGGCCCAATAAATGTTGTTCTACCAAGGGTATGGGTACACAGAGCCATTCGGCCAAGACCGTAGCGTATAAGTCCCTAAAGTCCATGGTATACTCAAGGTTCCCCCTGCCGTCAGGATTGTCGAGGGTCGGGTGTTCGCCTACAAAGGCGCTACCTTGCAAACCTGGTCCGAAGAACAGGCTAGGTGCTGCCTTACCGTGGTCGGTGCCCTTAGATCCATTCTCGAAGATACGCCTTCCGAACTCGGAGAAGGTCATACTAAGAACATTGTTGTCTTGTTCGGTATAGCCTAAATCTTCATAGAAGTTGTCAACGGCTATAGAGAGATTGCTCATTAGGCGCTCGTGGGTCAGCGGTTGGTTTCCGTGGGTGTCGAAACCGCTCATGGAAATCATATAGACCTTTGTTCCCAAATTCCCTTTTATCAATCGGGCCAAGAGGGCCAATTGTTTGGCAAAGCTGTTTTCTTGGTACTCTACATCGTTCTTGCCCCTTGACCAGGCCTCGTGGATGACTCCCGAATATTCATATGTGGTATTGGCCACCCCTCTTAAGAATTTAAGTTGGTCGCCATACATACAATCGTTGTAGAGGCTATCGTCAAGCCCATATCGTACGCCCGATTCGGCGATTTCTTCAAGCTGATTTACGTTTGAGGTTACAAAGGCATAATTGGTTTCTTCCCCTTGAAAGACCAAACTCCCGAACTGTCCGATTTGAATTGCGGCCGGTGCTGGTGGTGGGGAAATCAAATAATCGGGATAGGTATTTTCAAAATGTCGTCCCATCCAACCCGTGTTGAGTCCGCTAAAACCTGTAGTGGTCAAGTCGGTATTGGCAAAAATATCGGAGCCTGTAAAATGCGAGAGGCTTTGGTTTTCATAGCCTACGCCGTGAACCGCCTTAAATTTACCGTCGCCCCACATGGGTTCCAATGATTTCATATAAGAGGGTACACCATATTCATCGGTAAGTTTTAAAACCTTACTCTCGGGGATGTATATATTGGGGCGGGCTTTGGCATACGACTCGTACTGCTCCATGGGGATTACCGTACTAAGGCCGTCATTCCCTCCGGCCAGCCTTATGAGAATGAGAATTTTGTCTGTTTCTGCCGCGGCAATAGCCGCTGTCAGGGGAGAGGGAGCCGAAGCCGAAAGCATACTGCTTCCTAGCATCATTGAGCCCGAACCTGCAATGCCCAAGGCCTGTAAAAACGAGCGTCTGCTCCAAGCTTTATGTTCTTGATCGTGGCCATCGTGTTCTAGGCCTTTATAGGGATCGTTGTGATGAGTATCGCACATAATCAGTAGGTTTACTTTAGTTGAAATTCGGGTTGTCTGGCTAGATATTGCAAGAGTAGATATACTTGTTTCGGTCCTTCCAAAGAAGTTTGTAGCGTCCAGGTCTCAAAGGTTCCTCCTTCGTAATATTCGGGTTGGATGTCACTTCTGAAAATGTCATAAGCTTTTTGGTATTCCGATTCGTTGAGTAGGCCTTTAGGAAGAAAGAAATCTATAATAGGCTTGGCAACGACGTCTGGGTTACTGCTTGTTTGTCCGTCAGTACCGGATAAGGCCAGTCCAAGGACTCTAAACTGTTCGCTGTTGGCTTGGAAAAACTCTTCGATGAGGGCTTCGGAGGTCAACCATCTACCGATCATAAAATTGGTGTTGATCCATGTGCGGTTACGTTGCCAGCCATTTACGTCAAACGGATTGAACATAACCTGGCTTAATAGTCCCGTATAATTGATCACACTGGAAATGAGGGTATCGTCATAACTAAAACTACTTTCCTTTAATAGGTTGAAATAAAGGTCGTAAGGGCTTTTGATGATTACACCGATGGCCTCGTCATCAAAAAAGTGTTGGCTTTTGAACAATTGGGACAGTACGGGTGCAATTTCAAAATCATTGGCTATAAAGGTGTCGGCCATACCCAAAATTATGGTTTGTGCGTTACCCGCATCGTCATTTGAATCGGGGTGGACAAAGAACTCGTACAACTTCTTACAGATAAACCAAGCTAGTTCGTTGGGGCGTTGCTCGAATAGGATGTCGATAACGTCATCATAGCCCCAGTTCCCTGTTTGACCGAATATGGTCTTGCTGCCGGAATCGTGTTTCTCAGGGTCGAAGGTGACATGTTCGCAGCCAAGTTCCCCACGTTCAACATAGCCTGAAATGGCACGGGCGGTTTCAATAATATCCTGTTCGGTATAATTGTTTCCTTCACCAAGGGTGAAAAGCTCATAGAGTTCCCTGGCGTAGTTTTCATTGGGGTTGTTACCGTTGTTATAGGCGCCATCCAAATAATACAACATGGCGTCGGTAAGCCCGATCTCGCTAACGAAGGTTTTGAAATTGCCCAAGGCGTTTCGCTGCAGGCACTCTACGTAGTGATAAAGAAACGGGTTACATCGGTACACTTCGATTTGCGTAACGAAATGATTGCTCCAAAAGAAGCTCAAACGGTCGCGCAGGTTATTGTTCAGCATGTTTTTGGCATAGGCCACGCTAAACTCGTTTTTCTGCGTTCGCTTCATTTCATTGCTGAGGTCGTCGTCTTCAGGGTAGTTGCTGTTGTTCCAGTTGGCCCATTCCGGCTCGGGTATAGTCGGTGCGCCCAAAGCTTGGGATATGAGCGTATCGACAAGGGTGCTGGCATTTGCGCCAACGGCTTGGTCGATGGTTTCGACCGAAGCACTGAACCCTAGTCTTCTGTACAGATGAGCCGCCCTGTTTCTGTCTAAGGGAGTGGTATACGGAGCTAGGGACGCCGTATTACAGTTAATAAAATATTCCATAATAAATGTAGGCTTTAAAGAACCGTTTCATGTGTTTGGGGCAAGTTCTTAACGTACAAAGATTTTGGATAGTATGCCTTTTATGGTATTTTCGACATACGGTGCGTTTATTTACGGCCGAGTTCCAATTTTTGATGTTACACTACTGTTGTTTTCGATGAACTGCACTTTTTATTAAGATTTAAGGAGGATTTTATGGGCAAACACAACGAATTTGGCAAAGAAGGGGAACAGCTCGCCGTCGATTTTTTGGTCGATAAGGGGTATCGTATCCTTCATAGGAATTACCGCTACCTGAAGGCGGAGGTCGATATTATTGCACAAAAGGATGAAATTTTGGCCATTGTTGAAGTACGGGCGAGAAGCAATGATCAAATTATACCTATTGCCGAAACCATCACGCCAGGAAAAATTAAGTTATTGGTCAGTGCCGCAGATCACTACGCTACTGAAAATGACTTAGATGTAGAGGTGCGTTTCGATGTTATTACCATTCTAAAGAACCGGAAAATCTTTAAAATTGAGCATTTGGAAAGCGCATTTTATCACTTTTAAAGCTTTTTTTTCGGAAGGGGTATAGCTCAAAAGTCCCGTATTAAGGGTAAAAGGGACATTTCTAAAATTTTTTGGGAAAGAAGCTTACGACACAATTTGTTTTATTTGTAACAATATGTTATTTTTGCTCATCAATCAATCTTATGAACCCATGAAAACGATTTCTTCCGTAGTCGAACAGTACATTAAAAAGAAACCATTTTTACAAAGTGCCTTAGCCCAAGGGATTATTAACCTGACTTCGCTTTCAAGAATTGTAAAACCCGAAATCGAGAACGAATTAGGTAAGGATATCCGTAATGGAGCCATAGTCATGGCCCTTAAGCGCTTGTCCGATGACCTTGAGTTCAGGGCGACCCATAAAATTATCAAGGTCTTAAAAAATATTGGGGAAATAACGGTGCGTTCCTCACTCACCGATTTCACTTTTTTGGTTTCGGAGTCTATTCTAGAGAACCAGACCTTATTGCTCGAGCACGTAAACAAAAACAAAGATGTCTTCTATACCTCTTCAAGGGGCGTTAATGAGCTTAACATTGTGGTAAGCAATGCCTTGGATCAAACGGTAGAAGATCTTTTTAAGCATGAAAAATGCACACAAAAAGCAGAGAACCTATCATCGATTACCGTTAAGCTTCCTGCTGAGAATGTATCGGTACCAGGTATCTATTACTTTATTTTTCAACGATTGGCGTGGGAAGGTATCGTACTCTACGAAGTCATCTCGACTACCAACGAATTTACTATTTTGGTCGACGATACCCAAGTAGATGTAGCCTTTAAGACCATTAAAGACCTAAAAACCCTTTAGTGGTATTACTTTTTCAGTAATTCTACCACTTCTTTATCGCTCTCGGGTTTGGCCACTATACGCTTTTCCGAATCTAGTAAATAGTAGGTAGGGGTCTGGTGAATATCGTATAATTGTGCGTAATCGCTTTCCCACCTTCCCAATGCAATGGCGTGCTCGAAATCGGGCAGTTTGGCCGATTCTGGAGTCCATGTGGTCTTGTCATCTTCTAGACCTATGGCGATTACTTGGGTCGATTTATAATTTTTCAGTTCCTTGTGAAGGGCGGGAAGTTCCTTTAAACAATGCGAACAAGTGCTGCTCCAAAATACCAAAAGGTAATTTTCGGGCCCATTTATGGTACTGAGTTTTTTGGTGGTCTGGCCTACCTTCCATTCGATTTCAGGGGCAATGGCCCCTATACGTAAACGGTGTTGTACCGTTATTTCACGCGCTTTGTTCGGGTCGTTCGAAGCTGAGGCAAGCGACTTTAAATAGGTGTTGTATATGAAGTCGGTGGTTTCGTTCAATCCACTGCTCGAACTCATTTTCCATAAACGATAAAAGACGTCGAATTTGTAGGCATCCGATATTGGGGCAAGTTTGGCACCGACCTTCTTAATGTTGTCTTGAATGATACTTTCGGTTTCGGCAGATGACCTAGGTTCCATTGGTAACGCCGTGAAAACGTAATTTCTTAACTTATCGGATAAAAAATCGGAAGCTTGTAAAATTGTATTGTCGAGCTTGAGGTGGTCAAAATAATGTTCTTTCTTATGCGTGACGTATTCTTCAACCGATTCAAATTCGGTCGGGATATAAGGTCGGTTCGCTAAAACAAAATTTTCTACCATTAGGTTTTTAGACTGTGCTTCATAGGCTTCTTGGGTCGTCTTTAATTGGTAGGTGCATTCCTGAAATTCCTTTTTGTCAAATTTCTTTTTCATGTAAACATCGACCAATTGGCCCATTAAGGAAGCCATGGTCTGAAAATAGGAAGTCATGATCTTGTTTTCCTTTGAGGAAATGAAGGAGACTCCTTTGTCGGCGTCAAAGGCCAGTTCAATATCTTCTTTACCGTTGTAAATGACATCAAAATAGAACTCGTCTTGTGGAACGGCATAGACCAAACGATACATTCCCGGTTCGGCATTTTCCGGTATTTGCAATGAAAATTTACCGTCTTTGATCGAGGTATTCGTTATAAAGGACTGCGAGCCCGTTTTTAATCGGTACGCCAATATATATTTGTATTCGTTGGCGGGTGTGAAGGTTCCTGAAATAGTATGCTGGGCCTCTACCCAAAAGGCAGTAAGCAAGGCAAATACGACAAGGTATCTTTTCATGGTTCTATGCTCTTAAATGATGGTACAAAAGTACCGGTTTTAGAGCGATCCCCTAGTCTTTTATTGCATTTTCATTCCTGGAACGGAAAGGTTCCGGTGGGCAACAGTCTTGCGTGCCCCCAACTTCTACCGAAGAAGAGCCGAATACTTTTATGGTCGATTTAATAAAGTCGTCTTCATTCGCCTTGTAAATATTATCTACGTATTTCTGCGGATTTCGGTCAATATAAGGAAACCAGGTGCTGTGTATCTGAATCATGATACGGTGTCCTTTTTTGAACGTATGCAGTATGTCCTGTAAACGAAAATGAACATCGCTAGGCTCGCCCGGGACAAAGGGTTCGGGTTTTTCAAAGCTATTTCTGAACCTTCCCCTAAATACTTCGGCACGTACGAGCTGTTGGTATCCGCCCATTACAATGTTTTCGGGGTTATGCTCGTAGTTTTCGTGGTCGTTGGGGTAAACGTCTATAAGTTTTACGATAAAATCGGCATCGGTTCCGGTCATGGCCACTTTTAGCTTCGCCATGATTTCTCCGGCCAAAACCTTATTGTCTTGAAGCACATCGGTCTGAAATGTCAGTACATCGGGGCGCCTTGAAGCCTGCCTTTGATCATCTGACATATACTTTCTAGGTGTAAAGGTCAGTCCTTCCGTTTGGGAAGTATAGGGCACAGGTTTTTGTGGGTCGCTGGTATATTCAAATACTGCTTTTTCGTCTATGGGCTTATTGATGCCCAACTTACCATTTTCACCAAAATAAAGACTTACGGGTTCTATTTCTTTGGGAGGCCAAGTATCAAAGGTTTCCCATTTTTTGGTTCCCGTGTCGAACATGTAAGCTTCGGGTAGTGTATCGGGGCCTTCATCCTTTAAGTGATGGGCAAAGAACTTTCGTTCAATATTCTTAAGAAAGAAGGAAGATATGCTATCTCCAAAATAAATATGGTTGTGAATGGCCTTTCCTTTTTCGCGCGCCCAAGCGCCATGGTCCCAAGGGCCCATTACAATGCTGTTCTTAGCCTTTGGGCTGGTGGCTTCTACGGTCTTGTAGATGTTCAGGGGGCCATAGAGGTCTTCGGCATCGAACCAACCGCCAACGGTCATTACCGCATGGTCAATATCCTTTAAATGGGGAAGGATGTTCCTTTTTTGCCAAAATTCATCGTAGTTGGGGTGTTCCACGACTTGGTTCCAGAAGAAATTGTCATGATGGTAGTTTTTGGTGATGTTCTTCAGGGGCCCCAATTTCAAGTAGAAATCATAGGCATCGGCTGCCGGGTCTTCGTAGAGGCGCATCAACATGTCCATATACCACGGGTCTCTCGTTAGGCTATCCTTTTGGTAGCCAAAGACGGCAAAAGCGGCGGTATAACTTTCTAGGTAGGCTCCTTGATGGTGAAAATCGTCAAAGAAAAAATCGGCAATAGGCGCCTGGGGCGATGATGCTTTGAGGGCGGGGTGGGCATCTATCATGCCGGCAGCGGTGTAATGCCCCGGATATGAAATACCGTACATGCCCACACGGCCATTATTCCCTTTGATGTGTTTTATCATCCAGTCGATGGTATCGTAAGTGTCTGAGCTTTCGTCGATATCCTTTTTGTTCCTGCGGTTGTTTCCGGGAATGTTCGGGCGCATATTATCGAACTCGCCATCCGACATATACCTTCCGCGCACATCCTGAAAAGCTAGGATATAGCCGTCTTCGATCAAGTATTTTGAAGGGTAGTTGCTATAGTTGTAGTTGGAATATTTACTCGCATTGTAACAGGTGCGGTTCAGTAAAATGGGATAGTCCTTTGACTTGTCCTTCGGGGTGTACACGGCCGTAAAGAGCTCTGCGCCATCACGCATGGGTATACGGTATTCCTTTAGGTCATAATGCTGTCTAAAGTATAGCGAATCGGCGTTTTGGGCTTGCAAGGGCAAGCAACCCAAGGCAACAAGGAGGACGAGTACAAACCTGAATTTCATAGTAGTGTTTTTTTTCGATAGGATTAAAGATAACTATTTATGGCGATTGTTACTATTCTCCCAATTTTGAAAAAAGCCATTTATTTTTAAGTTCATGCTGCTCGGGAAACGTCCAATGTTGGGTTTCCTGAAACACATGGAGCTCTTTTTTGGCAGGAATAAGATTGTATGCCGCATAGGTGGAAGCGGGGGGACAGACATTGTCGTTATAGCCCCAGCTATACCAACCTTCCGCTTTTACGAAGCGTGAAAAGTTGGCCACGTCATAGTATTTTGAAACCTCGATCTTTTCAGGTGTATTGGTGAAATCGTCAAGAAATATCTGTGGCCATCCGCCGGCACGGCCCTGCAGAAATCCGGTGAGGTCGCTCAAGGCAGGATAGAAGGCCGCCAAATAATCGATACGGTCATCAAGGGCAGCGGTCACTATAGACAGGGCGCCACCTTGACTTCCTCCGGTAACCGCAATATCCTCGCCGTTAAAGTTCGAAACGCTCTCCAGAAAATCTACCGCCCGAATACACCCGAGGTATACCCTTCGGTAGTACATGTTTTCCTTGTCGTCTAAATTCATGGTGTTATAACCGGCCAAGGCTCCCGATCTTAGGTCGTCATAGATTTGTTGGTCGAGGTTTACGGGTATGCCGTGAATGCCTATGGTAAAGGAGACAAAGCCTTGTGCCGCTTCATCAACATCACCGTAATACGGGCGGATGCCAGCTCCGGGCACGTGTAAAATGGCGGGGTATTTCCCTTCTTTTTTAGGGGTGCAAAGAATGCCGTAGATCTTCCCTTTTATATTGTTCAGTTGCACGTGGTAAACATTGACCTTATCGGTACATCGCTCGGGCATTAGGGTCATAACCGCGTCCATGGGTATGGCGGCAAGTTCTTCTTTCCCCTTGTTCCAAAAGGCTTCAAAGTCTGAAGGCAAGGAGGTTGTAGCTTTTATTTTTTCGGGGGAAAAGCCGGCCGTGGCGTATGAACTGTATTCTTTTCCGTCTACCGTTACCCTAGCCGTGCAACGAAGAAAACCCGGAGTATTGAATTTAGGCGACTTCACTTTTACCGTTCCATTTTTCAAGGTCAGGTTTCCTTGGTCCCATATTTTTACGGAGCGGTAACCCGGGTCGGTTTCGACGGTGTAATTGATGGAGATGTTCTCTAGGGGCACGTTGTTTCTTAAAACTGTAATCGAGAATTCGGCGCGTTCGCCAAGGTCGTAAGTCCAATCGGTACGGTCGGGCGTTACAATTACATTGACAAGTTCTTTTCGGGGTTGGGCACTTAAATTAAAGCACAGAAGTAGCGTAGCCGCTATGCTAAGGTAGATTTTAAGTTTCATAAAAGTGGGTTGTTTGGTCAATTATATGATTAGGGTCTTAAGGTTTTCCACCTTAGCCGAAACTAATATAGCTGAATTAAAACATTTTATGAAACCGATTGTACTGTTTCCGTAAATGGCGCCATGGCCTTTAGTGCTTTGTCGACCGAGGTAATCCGCTCGAACACCAATAACAGGCGAAGGCCGTTTCGGGTCTGTTTTTCCTTGATCTTACAATGCTGTGGATGGCTTTGTACAAATCGTAGGACCTTGGTGAAAATGGAACTTTGATAAAAGTCCGACTCTTGGTCCGAGATAAAGTAACCGATGAGTTTTCCTTTTTTCATGACCACTTTTTCAATACCGATACTGTTCGCTATCCATTTGATACGTACCGAATTGAGTAAATCTTCGGCTTCGGTCGGAAGCTCCCCGAAACGGTCGACCAGTTGGGCTTCGAACTTTTGAAGGTTTTCCTCGTCCTTAATATCGTTCAGGTCGGTGTACAATGTAAGTCGCTCCGTAATGTTGTTGATGTAGTCATCGGGAAAGAGCAGTTGAAAGTCCGAATCGAGCTGTGTTTCCTTTACATATACTTTTTGCTGGTGGCCTTCCACTTCTTCATAAAGGTCCTTGAACTCGTTCTCTTTTAGTTCGTCAATGGCTTCGGCCAATATTTTTTGATAGGTTTCAAAACCGATTTCATTGATAAATCCACTTTGTTCACCACCAAGCAAATCTCCTGCCCCTCTAATTTCAAGGTCTTTCATGGCGATATTAAAACCGCTGCCCAATTCGGTAAACTGGGCCAAGGCCTCAATCCGTTTTCTGGCTTCGGGGGTCATTGATTCATAGGGCGGGGTTATAAAATAGCAAAAGGCCTTTTTGTTACTACGCCCGACCCGGCCGCGCATTTGGTGCAGGTCGCTCAATCCGAAATTATTGGCGTTGTTGATAAAAATAGTGTTCGCATTGGTGACGTCAAGACCACTTTCGATAATCGTGGTTGAAACGAGTACGTCAAATTCACCGTTCATAAAAGAAAGCATGAGGTTTTCCAATTTCTTGCCGTCCATTTGGCCATGGCCGATACCTACTTTGGCATCGGGGACAAGCCGTTGGATCATACCAGCGACTTCTTTTATGTTTTCGATACGGTTATGGATGAAGAAAATCTGCCCGCCGCGTTCTATTTCGTATCTGATGGCATCGCGTATGACTTCCTCGCCAAAACGAATGACCCTACTTTCAATAGGGTAGCGGTTGGGCGGGGCCGTTTTTATGACCGAAAGGTCGCGTGCCGCCATTAAGCTGAACTGCAGGGTTCTGGGTATAGGCGTCGCCGTCAAGGTAAGGACGTCAACATTTTCCTTGATGGATTTCAGTTTGTCTTTTACCGCAACCCCAAATTTTTGTTCTTCATCGACAATGAGCAGTCCCAAGTCTTTGAATTTTACGTTTTTGTTTACCAATTGGTGGGTGCCGATGATAATATCTACCTGCCCCGATTCAAGTTTGGCCAAAGTTTCCTTACGTTCCTTTGCGGTTCTAAAACGGTTCAGGTAATCTACGGTTACCGGCATTTCTTTTAGGCGCTCGCTAAATGTGCGGTGATGCTGAAAGGCAAGGATGGTGGTAGGTACGAGCACGGCAACCTGTTTTCCGTTGTCTACGGCCTTGAAAGCGGCGCGTATGGCCACTTCGGTTTTTCCGAAACCTACGTCGCCACAGATAAGGCGGTCCATGGGGCGTTCGCTTTCCATGTCTTTTTTGAGGTCTTCGGTAGCCTTGCTCTGGTCTGGGGTGTCCTCATAAATAAAGGAAGCTTCAAGTTCGGTTTGCAAGTAGCTGTCGGGGGCGTACTGAAATCCTTTTTCCAAACGTCGTTTGGCATAGATCTTAATAAGGTCGAAAGCAATTTTCTTGACCCTGCTCTTGGTTTTTTGTTTGAGTTTTTTCCAAGCGGCAGATCCCAATTTGTATATTTTGGGAACCGTTCCATCCTTCCCGTTGAATTTTGATATTTTGTGGAGGGAATGAATGCTGACATAGAGAATGTCGCGTTCACCGTACATTAACTTGATGGCTTCTTGTTTTTTGCCTTCTACATCTATTTTTTGAAGTCCTCCAAATTTGCCGATACCATGGTCGATATGGGTTACATAATCGCCGATTTCAAGCTTGTTGAGCTCTTTTAGGGTAATGGCCTGCTTTTTGGCGTATCCGTTCTTGAGATTGAACTTATGGTAGCGCTCAAAAATTTGATGGTCGGTATAACAGACCAGTTTTTGGTCGTCATCAATGAAACCCTGGTAAATGGGGGTTACTATGGTCTGGTAGTGTACATGTTCGTTGACCTCTTCAAAAATAGCCTGAAAGCGCTTGGCCTGTTGATCGCTGGCACAGAAAATATAATTCGTGTAGCCTTGGTCTTTATAGGTGTTGAGGTTTTCGATCAGTAGGTCGAACTTTTTATTGAACGAAGGCTGGGGTTTGGTGTTGAACTGCACCGTAACGGCCCCATGGATCAGCTCGGAAGTCGTAGAGGCCTCCGAGGTCATGAGGGCGAAGGCACCCAGTTGTTTCCTAAAACTATCCGAATTCATAAAAAGCGCCTCGGGTTCTAAATGCTTGATGTCTTGCGATAACTTTGAAAAGGCTTCGATGGCCTTTCCGAAGAAATCATCCAAACGGTCAAAAATATAATCGGTGTTTTTGGCGAAAACAATGGTGTCGGAAGCGACGTATTCTAAAAAGTTCTGTCGTTTCTCCTCCAAAAATTTATTGGCAACGTTGGGAATGACGTTTATCTTGTTCACTTTGTTCGTAGACAGCTGGGTGTCGACATCGAAGGTACGGATGCTGTCTACTTCGTCGCCAAAGAACTCTATTCGATAGGGTTCGTCGTTAGAAAACGAGAAGACATCGACGATACCACCGCGAACCGAGAATTCACCGGGTTCGGTAACGAAGTCCACTCTTTTGAACTTGTATTCGAAAAGCACCTCGTTGAGAAAATCGAGCGAAATAGTGTCGTTTAACTTGATCTTAAGCGTATTCTTTTCCAGTTCACGTCGGGTGACCACTTTTTCAAAAAGCGCATCGGGGTAGGTGACGATTATAGCCGGTTTTTTACGGGAATTGATACGGTTCAGTACCTCGGCACGCAGCAAAACATTGGCGTTGTCGGTCTCCTCAATTTGGTAGGGCCTGCGATAACTGCCAGGGTAGAACAGTACATCTTTTTCGCCTATGATCTGTTCGAGGTCGTTCAGGTAATAGGCGGCTTCTTCCTTATCGTTAAAAACTAGAAGGAAGGGCCTTTTTGAATCTTGAAATACGCTGGCAAAGGCAAATGATAAGGCAGAGCCCGAAAGCCCTTTTAATACAATGGCCTGTACGGTATTTTGGTTTTTTTCTGTGTTTGCCGGAAAATTTTGGGCAATAGTGTCCCGCAGTTTTCGCGTTTGCGGAGACTGGGAAAACAGTTGTTGAATTGAAGACTGCGTCAACCGTTAATTTTTTAATGAACCCGAGCTCTTGTCCTTTGATGCAATTGCCCGAGATGATACTGCCAAAAAGCCCAAATTAAATTGGGGCTTTGATATATGAGAATGCAAAGGTAGCGAACTCATCTTATGTTTTTGTGTCCGATGAATCGGTTTTTTGGACATTATCACATTAAAAAATGCAGAAATCAGGTATACGGTTCATAATCGTGTGGGTTGGGTTAATTGGTTTTACGCAAAAGCGGCAACTTGTAGATGCTAAATGTGCGTTTAGGACATTTTTTTAAAGGATGGGAATATGAAGGTAAAAAAGTATGATGTTTTTGTAATCGGAAGTGGGGCGGCGGGACGAACCGTTGCCAAAGCTTGTGTGAAAGGTGGACTCACGGTGGGAATGGCCGATAAACGCGAGTATGGGGGTACCTGTGCCAATAGGGGGTGCGATCCGAAAAAAGTGCTTCTTGGAGCGACCGAAGTAATAGAGTTGAGTGCCAATCTTATGGGGAAGGGGATCAAAGCGGTTCCAGGGATCAGTTGGAAAAAATTGATGCAATACAAAGGTCAATTTACCCTTGCTGTTCCAAGAACCACCGAAGAAGATTTAAAAACGCTCGGTATTAGCTTATACCATCAATCCCCTAAATTTTTAGATGAGCAGACCCTCTCTGTGGAAGGAAAGACCGTAAGGGCCGATAAAATTATAATCGCTACGGGATACGAACCCCGAAACCTGCATTTCAAGGGGAGCAAACATTTGAAAAGCAGTGACGATTTTTTAAGCCAAAAGAAGCTCCCGAAAAAAATCACGTTTATTGGTGCTGGTTATGTCGGAATGGAATTTGCCCATATCGCGGCAAGGGCAGGGGCCAAAGTGACGGTAATAGATTCGGGGAAAAGGCCGCTTAAAGCTTTCGATGCCGATTTGGTAGAAGGGTTAAGGTCGTATTCAAAGGAACTCGGCATCGATTTTGTATTTAATGCCAAAATCACCAAGGTCGAAAAGGCTAGAAAGAAGGTAAAGGTTTTTTATAGGAAAAAGGGAAAGCTGGAGTCGCTAGCAAGCAATGTAGTATTCAATACTGCGGGGCGTGTGCCCGCAATCTCGACATTGCAACTTGAAAAAGGAAAAGTGGCCTTCAATGAAAACGGAATTGAGACAAATGACTATCTGCAAAGCATTAGTAATACGGGTGTCTATGCCTGTGGCGATGTTTCCGATAAGGGATTGCCGCTCACCCCGCTTTCAGGGATAGAGGGCAAGGTGGTAGCTATAAATGTTTTAGAAGGAAACAAGGAAAAAATGCAAGTGCCGGTTACCCCATCAGTGGTATACACCTTGCCGAACCTAGCTTCGGTAGGGTACTCGGAGGAGGAAGCTACAAGCCGGTACAAGAATGTGGAAGTCAAATTTGAATCGGTCCCTTCTTGGTTCAATGCCCGAAGGGTGAATGCCCCGGTGTATGCCTATAAGATCATCTTGAACCAGCGTACCCGGAAAATTGTGGGAGCCCACCTATTAGGGCCCAATGCCGGTGAGACCATAAATTTATTTGCCATGGCTATAGGCCAAGGTATGACTGCCGAGCAAATTAAACAGACGGTTTTTACCTACCCATCGTGGTCGAACGATATTAAATCCATGGTGTAGTAGCAATCTCGTTTGCTCAAGGGTTCCGTAACCGCTCCTTTAATTTTTGGGCGGGACTTGTTTTTCGATTTTGAATAGCATGTACCATTGAAGAAGCGAATAGGAGAATGGCGGCAACCAGGGCGGAATAGGCAATTAGTTCATAACTGTCTTTGTGCCGAACGAAAATGGCGATAAAGGCCCACACGGCAACCAGGGCGAATTCGCGCATGTTCCGTTTCCAGGTTATGGCGAGATTTATGGCCGTGGCAATTCCAATAAGAATGATGGTCCATGTTACCTCGGAAAGCGGAGCGCCTTCCCATCCTAATTTGGTGAGGTAGGCCGAAATGTTGGCAATGGTCGCCACGGCAATCCATCCGCTGTACAGGCAAATGGGCCACCAGACAAAGGCAATGACTTCAACGGGAGCATCCCATCGTTCCATGTTCGTGTTTAAAATGATTTTGATGAGCGAAAAAAGAATACCGAGCATAATTAAAACGGAAAGTCCGGTATAATCGAATACAAAGGCCAATACCCATGCGGCATTAAGCATGTTGGTGATATAGAACCAATATTCGGTCTGTGTGATAAAGAGACTTTCTTTTTTGCTAAAAAAGGCCCTTCGCACCTGAAAAATGGCATAGCCCAAAAGACTTAAAAAGATGAGGCCCCAAATGGCAAAAGCGTAGGGGGCAGGAGTGAAGAGGTTGTCGTATCTGCTACTAATTTCGCCAATGGTAGTGTTGTTTAGCCTGTACATTTGTGAAATGTAGTTGACGCCGATTACGAACAGTACCGAAAACAGGTTGAGTATGGCCAGTTTCTTTTTCATGGAGAGGGTTTTTGCTAAGGTAGGGGAAGTAAAAAAGGGCTGTTGACCCGAACTGAAAAAAAATGGACTGATTAAGGGCGTTTTCGTCGTCGTGATGATTTAAACTGTACTTGAAAGATTTCTTCTTCGGTCAGGGCGTAAATTTCGTGGTCTGCCTGAGGTTCGAGTACGTGGGTGCCGGTAAAGGTCCCGAAAGCGGGTAAGATCATCTGGTGGGCAGATTTAAAAAAACAGGCTAAGCGTATTGATTGTCGCCCCATGCCTTGTAGGCGAACCGCAGGATGTATGTGTCCGCAAAAATTGAAGCAAGCCTCCCGCTCTTCAGGGTGGTGGGTCAGTAAAAAACCGTCTAAGCATATTTCTGAAACGACCTGTATTCCCAGTGCTTCATATTTCAGGGGGGAAATGATATCGTGGTTGCCGGCTACTAAAATGACTTCGGATGAGATAGTGGCAATCCAGTTTTCGAACAACTTCCATTCCTTGTTCAAGGCAGAATGAAAGAGGTCGCCCATAAAGACGATCACCTGGGGTTGAAACAAGTCGATGGCCTTGTCCATTTTTTTAAAATTGGTTTGCACTGCCGCTTGGGGTACGGCCGCCCCAAATTTCCTGAAATGCGAAATCTTCCCGAGATGCACGTCGCTAATGAGCAGCATTGATTTTTCCTTCCAGAAAAGAACTCCGGACGGATGCATGGTGAAATGGTGGTCTTGTATAACGAGGGGATGGGCCATTGGGACAAAAGTACAAAATCATGAAACGAGTCCTAAGAAGACAAGGAAAACAAAAAGGCCGGCAATTCGCCGGCCTTTTCTTCCTGTAAAACGGGACTTTTATTCCTTGATCAGTTTAAAGCTTTCGACGAGGTCCCTGCCGTCGTAAATGCTTAATACATAAACCCCTTTTCTCAGGTAAAACGGGTATAGCTTCTTTTCGCTGGTGTTTTTTGGGATCAAGGTGCTGTAGACCCATCTTCCGTAGGTGTTGTAGAGTACGGCCAGGTAATGGTCGGGCGTCGGCTCGGAAAAGGCGATGGTGGTACTGTGCCTGAATGGGTTGGGACTTACCTTTATTTCCAAGTCTACCGGGGGCAGGTCTTCACAGCTTCCCAAACTGGCCCCTTTTCTTAAAAAGGACGATACGGCATATTTTGAAATGCACAAGGTCCGCCCCTTGTAACAGACCTGAACCTTGGGGTTTCTCGGGTTGTTGCCACAGCTTACGTCGTCGACGGCCACTTCGATGGCCTTGCTTGCCGAACAGCCATTTTCGTCGGTTACCGTAACGGTATACGTGGTCGTTTCCTCGGGGCATACCGCTATTTGCTCCGTGGTTTCACCGGTACTCCATTCATAGGTGTAGCTGCCTTCGCCGCCCATAACCTCCAAAACGCCAAGGGTAGTACAGTTTTCGTTGCCGTAACCGATGGTGACCGTTGTATCCTCGGAAACGATCAACTCCAAGGCACTTGGTTCATAAACGGTAATGGCGGCCTCAAAACTGTTTTGCAGGGCATCGCTAACCTGGACGGAATATTCGCCGGGTTCGAGTCCTTCGACGGTCGGGGTGCTTGCCCCGTTGCTCCACACATAGGTGTAGGGGGCAAGGCCCCCGGATACATAGACCGTGGCCCTACCATTGTTTTCCCCGTAGCAGCTTACGTCGGTTTTGGCAATGCTGTCCAAAACAAAGGGTTTTACCAGCATTCGTACCGATACGGGAAAGTGATCCGAAGCCGTCTGGGTGTAATCGCTGTCGTAGAACTCGTAGTGCACCTGGGCCGATTGGTCGATATAGTTTCCGGCCAATTCGTCGGTGACCAAAATATGGTCGATCATGTTTTCCCGAAAGGCATACGACCGGAAGCCTTGTTCGCTAAGGACGTCGGTGAGTATGTCGAAATTTGCCGTATCGGCAACATAGGCCTCATAGGTAGAGGCGGTAGAGGCCACATCGTCGGCCACCGTTTCGTCCACATCATCGTTGTAATCGCCGAGCACTACCAAATTGCTGTCGGCGTAGTATTGGTTGAGGCTGTCCCTGAGGACCTCTACATCGTATTTGCGCATATCGTAGCGCTCCTGTGCACCACTACTGCCGTTGGCCCGGGCATGCAGGGCCACAAAATCGTAGGCCACTTCGGTACTGTCAATGGTGACCGTGGTCGATATTAAAAAGGGCAGCCTTCCGCTGGCGTAGAAACGGTCGGCATCGCTGGGGTAATCCGTCAAGAAGGAAGTATCGCCGCCGTTGTAATAGGGATGGATGCTTTCCAAAAGGACCTTGGTATCGGTAACGCTCACCACGTCGGTTTTGTAAATGAACCCGACTTTTTGGCTTACCCCCGGATCATTGGGATAGGAGGTTGCGGGCGATAGGATGTAGTCGTAGCCCTCCAGTTCGCTCACCATCGTGGCAAACAATGCGTCGTCGGATATTTCCTGAACGGCCATGATATCGGGGGCGATGCTTTGGATGACCGCCTTTACACTGTCTTTTTGTATCGCATCGGAATCGGGGCTTCCGGCAGCGGGCGAGTTGCCCTCGTCTCCGAACCACTCGATATTCCACGTAGCGATTTCCAAAGTCTGGTCCGCATCGACTTCAATCGGCAAGGTGGGTGCCTCATAGGGTTGTGCGCAGGCAAGGTCCGACCTGTTTCTGGGCAATAATTGATAGAATTCGTAAAAGCGGCCGACTACCCCGATGACTTCGTCGCACGATTCGGGTTGGGCCAAACCGACAAGCGCCTCTACGTCGTTATCTATACGCAGTTCCCCGGAACCACTGGCATCCGAAACGAGGTAATTCGAATCTCCGAAGAGCAGATTGCCGGGACTGGGAAAGGATAGGTTCGCAACCTTCACCAACTGACCGGGGTATTGCGAAAGCTGATCGAGGGTAATTTCCAAAGGTTCGATAGGGTTGTTGGGAGTTCCGTTGTTGATGACTTCGGTAATGGGACTGATCTGCAGCTGTTCGTTATAGGAACTTCGCACCCCTACAAGGGTAATGGAATCGCCGACTTGAAAAACGCTCTTGCCATGAACCTTTTCGTCGAAAACGGCAATGGCCCCAGTTTCGTCCTGTATGTAGGCCGAGCCGGAAAACTCGTCGGCTACGGTCAATATCCCCGAGATGGAGACCAGGGTGCCGTCGGCGGCAGCGCGGGCATCGCTGATGGAAATGGCATCCGGATTTTCGGTGCTTCCGTCCCCACCGCCAAAAGTACCGATGGGGAAGGGCAAGGATGCCGTGCCGTTGGTGGCGCTTCCGTCCAAAACATCGGTGCCGCTATAGGTCCAGTCGTCGAGAACAAAGGCTCCGTTGTTCAATGTGCCGTCCTTTCTATAGGCCCACCCGTCGAGATAGTCCCAGGTTTGCCCCGAGCCATTTACGTTGATGTCGCCAAAGGTATCGATCACCCCGTCTTTGTAAAAGAGTTCCACGGCGTCGTCGCCGTTTACGGAAACGGAGTTTGACGTGTAATCGGGGGCAAAGCCAAAATACGCGGTAAAACCCTCGATGTCGGTCGCTAGGTAGATGTAGGTGTTCGCCGGAACGGCAACCGCGGGAAAGGTAAATTCCTCCCCGTCGCTACCCCCGCCGTTGTTGGCCGAACCAAAGCCGTACAGGCTAAGGTCGGCAATGGCATTGCGGGCATATAGTTCGACCGCCTTGGGTACGCCGCCGGATAGGGGGCCGTCGACAATACCGGTGATCATCAAATCGGGACCGTAGGATTGTAAGGGAAAGGGGGTAGCGGCCGTGGCATTGGTCAGTTCACCGTCCAGGGCATTGATCCCGCTAAAAATCCAATTGTCACTATCGAAGCTTCCGTTGTTGGCGGGAACTTCGTCCTTTCTATAGGCCCATCCGTCCAAATGGTCCCAGGCTTCGCCTGATCCATCCGTGTCAATGGCCCCGAATACATCGATTACGGATCCGTTCAAGAACAATTCTACGGCATCGTCGCCATTTATGCCCATGGCGCCGGTGGTATAATCGGGGGCAAAGCCGAAAAAGTCGGTAAAGCCCTCGGTTTCCGACGTTACATAAATAAACTGACCTGCCTGTAGGGCATCGGCGGGAAAGGTAAATTCCTGTCCGTCGCTGCCCCCGCCGTTATTGGCCGAACCTATACCGTATACGCTCAGGTCGGGAATGTCGGTGGTGGCATAGAGCTCGACGGCCTTTGGTGTGCCGCCGGAGAGCGGCCCGTCTATGGCCCCGGTGATCACCAACCCCGCTTCGACCGGTGTGTCCGATTCGGTACGGGCACTTATTGCCACTCCCAGGGAGTATTCGGTGGCCGGGGTCACCGACCAAAGTTTGTAGAAATATTCGGTGTTGGGACTTAGGCCACTGTGTTGAAAAAGGGTTGGGTTTCCCGTGGTCAATACGGTACTGCCGTCCGATAGGGTCTCACCCGTAGTGTACGTTTGTCCGTCTACCAAGGAGGCGGTAATGGGAGCGGTAGAGACCGCCAAGACAACGGCGTCGTTATCGGCGTTCAAGACCCATGTCAAATCGATGGCCGTGGTGCCTTGAACCGTGGTGGCAAAGCTGGTAGGGTTGGCGATAAGCGTTGTTCCGCCGCCGCCAAAAGTGCCGATAGGGAAGGGCGAGGCCGCCGTCGCGTTCGAGGTGGCAGTATCGAGGGCGTCCGGGCCACTGAATACCCAGTTGTCCAATATAAAGGTGGCGCCATCCGGTCCGGTACCGTTCTTTCGGTAGGCCCATCCATCGAGGTATTCCCAGGGTTGTCCGTTTCCATCGACATCGATATCGCCGAAAGTGTCGATTACGGTGCCCTGGTAGAAGAGTTCGATGGCATCGTCCCCGTTTACATTGGCCGCGGAATCTTCGTAGTCGGGTGCAAATCCGAAGAAATTATTGAATTCGACCGCTTCGGAGGCAAGGTAGATGTACGAGCCCGAAGTGGCCGTGGTGGCCGGAAAGGTAAACTCTTCTCCGTCGCTACCTCCACCATTGTTTGCCGAACCGATGCCATAGGCACTTAAATCGGCAATGTCGTTCGCTACGTAAAACTCAATGGCCTTGGGAAGGCCACCGGGCAATGGTCCGTCTATGACCCCGGTGATTTTTAGGTCCTGTGCAAAGACACCCAGGGTCAAGGTTAAAAAAAGCACTAGCAAGTAATTTTTTTTCATAGCGTTGTTTTTTAAAAAGGGTTTAACCTTACAAAGGTTGTAAAATACCGTTTGTTAAGAGTGTGCTCAAATTTAAGATTAGGTTAACAAGTTAAAAAATATCCAATCCTTTACTTGGTCAACATTTGGGTCATCCGTTTGATTCGGTCGGCCAATTTTTCACTGGATAATTTCTCCCGGCTTAAACGGTCGGTTATTAAGGGAAAGGACGTAAATTTTTTGGGTTTGTAATGAAATTTTGATTCCGTATTACTACAGATTTACTGGTGAAAATCAAAAAAAATAATAAATCAAAAAATGCTCCGTTTTTTTAAATCAATGAAAAAAACCTAAAACTATTACCTTATGAAAAAAAGTTTTATCCTATTCGGTGCCATTGCTTTTGGTTTATTTTCGTCATGTAGCGACGATGACAGTTCAGATAGACCTGAAGATGCATTGATAGGTTCTTGGCAGCTTGTTTCGCAATCTGAAAATGGGAGGTCGTACGAGCTGGATGCATGTGAATTGGAAGAAACGGTTATTTTTAAATCCGGCGGAACTTTTGAGCTGATTGATTATGATCAAGTGGAGGGGAACGAAAATCAGTGTGTCATAAACGCCGATGCTACCATGTCGGGCGAATGGTCGATACCAGAGCCGGGCAAAGTGTTGGTTGTCGATGAAGACAATGAGGCCGTTATGGTGGATTACTCCGTTTCTGGGGCTAAACTGATTTTTATAAGTGAAGGGATTGATGATTATGTCGGGGCTTACACCCGTACGTCCGTTTACAAGAAAAAATAGTGTTTGTTAAATGGAGCCAGGTTGTTCCGTTTTTGAAAATATATGGCCTGCTAAAAACTTAGGCTTTAGCAGGCTTTTTTTGTCCATTTTAGATCTTCATCAATAAAGCGGACATCCGCTTGATACGGTCAGCTAATTTTTCACTAGATAGTTTTTCGCGACTCATACGGTCAGTAATTAATGGAAAAGCAAATGGAGTTGCTTTTTTACAGGCTTTCCATACGATTTCCTGTTCGGCAATACGTTCTAAAGAAAGGCGCAAACGTCCTTCTTCCAGCTGGTGCTGAAAGGTTTCCGTAAAGGCTTGTTGAAAGAGTAGGTTTTCAGGTTCGTAATCCCTGAAAACTTCAAAAAGCAATTGGGAGTTGCTTTGCAGGTGTTTCATTTTAACGCCCTTGTTCGGGTAACCGGTAAACACCATACCACTTATAATTGCGATGTCCCGAAATTTGCGACGTGCCATTTCCGTGGCGTTCAGGCTTTTTTGTAAATCGTCCAGTAAATATTCAGAGGTAAACAAATCATTGTCAATGACCTGTTGAATATCTATCTCTTGGTCGGAAAGCAACTCAAAACCATAGTCGTTAAATGCCAATGAAAAAGTGATAGGAGATAGTAAACTGATGCGATAGCCTAAAAGACTGCCCATGGCCTCGTGAACAAAACGACCTTCAAAAGGATAGAATACATGATGGTAGCCTTCACGTGTTTTAAAGGTTTCAATCAGGAATTCATTTGGGTTGGGAACAATACTTTCACGCCTTTGACGCTCGAATATATGGGCTAGGGAGCGTATTTCTACCGATTGGTGTTTTTTATCGTCACTGGAAGTATACAGTTCTTCTCGTAGTAATTTGGACATCTGGGCCGATAGGGTCATACGACTTCCGGACCAGCTAGAAATTTTATTGGTCTTTTTGGTTGAGTTCCGAACGTGTACCTGCATGTCCTTTATTCTAATGAATTCAAGGTTTCTACCCGCAAACGTAAAAACATCCCCTCTATTTAATTTCGAAATAAAGAACTCCTCTATGGAGCCAATATATCCTCCCTTTTGATAACGGACGGTTAGGTTTACATCACCCACAATGGTGCCAATCTGAAAACGGTGCCGCATGGCAACGCCACGGTTATTTACTTTAAATTTTCCGTCTTCTTCAACTTCTACTTTTTTGTATTCATCGTATGATTGTAGACTCTGACTGCCCATAACCAAAAAGTTGAGTAACCATTGCCATTGGTCCAAGGTCAAAGTTTGATAACAGAACGTTTGACGGACTTCCTTATAAATATCATCAGGATAAAACCCGTCAGAAATAGCCAGCGTAGTCAAATATTGTAGCAGTACATCGTAGCAATTAAGGTAGGGCATGCGGTCTTCTACGGCATTGTGTTTAACTGCTTGCTGTAATGCGGAGGCCTCAATCAGCTCAATGGCGTGGGTGGGTAAAAAATAAATTACGCTTTCTTCGCCTGGCTTATGTCCACTGCGGCCCGCACGCTGTAAAAAGCGAGCCACTCCTTTGGGTCCGCCAATCTGGACTACGGTTTCAACTGGGGCAAAATCAACCCCTAAGTCCAAACTAGAAGTGCAGACTACTGCTTTTAATTCTTCGTTTCTAATAGCATTTTCAACCCAATTGCGCGTATCTTTATTGATGCTACCGTGGTGCATGGCAATATCACCTGCATATTCGGGATGTTTTTCAAGAATTTTCTGGAACCATATTTCACATTGGCTACGCGTATTTGTAAATAGTAGGGTAGTTCTGCTGTTGTTGATTATAGGAACAACATCTTCCAGCAAATGCAAGCCCAAATGGCCACGCCAAGGAAAGGTTTCCATTTTTTTTGGAATGATACTTTTGACTGTAATTTTCTTTTTAATATTCGCCCGTATCATTACGGAATTTTCCAAGGCGTCTGTGTCGGGACCGAGGAGTACATGCCGTGCTTGCTCTAAGTTACCTATAGTAGCAGAAATACCCCAAATACGAAGGTCTTTTGAAATGGTTTTCAGTCGGGATAAGGCCAATTCCATCTGAACTCCTCGTTTGGTGCCCAACAGCTCGTGCCACTCGTCAACTACAATAGCAGAACAGTCTTTGAAAATTTTATCGTAGCCTTTTGTGGCCAATAAGAGTTGTAGGCTTTCTGGCGTGGTAATCAGCAAATCGGGCATTTGCTTTTTTTGACTTGTCCGTTCTTTTGTGGTCGTATCACCTGTACGGATACCAACGGTCATTTGCGTTTCTAGATCGGCAGTAACTCTTTCTGCGGATTGTCTAATTTCTTGGGAAAGGGCCCGTAAAGGGGTAATCCATATCGCTTTTAATCCTTTTTTGTGCTTGGTCTTGTACTGTGGATTGTTTTTGATGTAGTTTAAAACAATAGGAAACCAAAGAGCATAGGTCTTACCACTGCCTGTTGGAGCGTTCAATAGTCCGTTTTTACCTTGAAGAAATGCTTTCCAAGTGTCTTTTTGAAACTTGAAGGGCTTCCAGTTCTGTTGGTTGAACCAATTTTGGGCAATATGGTAAAGTTCTTCTCTATTCATGTATGGGTTAAGGAATCATCAACTTTAAATCCCCTAAGGAATTGGCTTCGTGAATAGTTTTATCTTTTCTCCATCTCAATATTCTTGGAAACCTCGTGGCAACCCCACTTTTATGACGCTTTGATAAGGCTATGCCTTCAAAGGCAATTTCAAATACATGATGTGGAGTAACCGAGCGCACCGGTCCAAAACGTTCTAACGTGTTTTTCTTAATCCAAGCATCTACCTTTCTAAACTCGGCATCTGTAAGGCCGGAATAGGCTTTGGCAAAAGTAACCAGTTCTTTTTCACCTTCATCGTTGGTGTTCCAAAGTGCAAAGGTATAATCTGTAAACAAATTACTGCGTCTACCATGACCTCGCATAGCGTAAGTGAGTACGGCATCAATGGTCAATGGGGCTACTTTCCATTTCCACCAATCGCCTTTTTTTCGACCTACTAAATAAGGAGAATCTTTGTGTTTTAACATGAGTCCTTCGCTGAACATTTCACGGGAACGCTCCCTTTCTATGGCTGCCTCTTCCCAAGAATTAAAGTGCATGGTTTCTGAAAGGTGAAAAGGTAAGTCAGTATGGTTTACCTCCTTGAATAATTTTTCTAAGATAGCCCTACGTTCGGTAAAAGGTTTGTTTCTAATATCCTTTCCTTCCCATTCTAAAATATCATAGGCCTTTAAAATAACGGGGACTTTCTTTAGTAAAGCCTTGGAAATCGTTTTGCGACCTATGCGTGTCTGTAAATCATTAAAGGTGCCTATTTGCCCATCTATATAGGGTAATATTTCTCCATCAATTACAGTACCGTTTGGTATTTTTTGAATAAATAGGTTGAATTCCGGGTACTTATCGGTGACTAATTCTTCACCACGGCTCCAGACGAATAGCTCATCATTTCTAAGGATTACCTGTGAACGGATACCATCCCACTTATGCTCGGCGGACCAATGGGTAACATCGCCTAAATCCTCTGGTTCATTTTCAATGGCGTAGGCCAGATAAAATGGATAGGGTTTGGATAGATAGTCGCTTTCATTCTCTTCCAAAATAAGTTCTTGAAAGGTGATTTTATTTGGGTCCCAGTTTCCCATAAGTTTATAGGCCAAAATATCCTCATCTATTTCCGTTGCTTTGGCCAAAGCCCTGGTCATTAATTTTTGACTGACACCAATACGGAACCCTCCGGTAATCAACTTGGTAAAAACAAAACGTTCGTAGTAATCGAGTACTTTCCAGTTCTCAAAGAGGTAGGTTTTTTTGTCGACGTCGGATTTCTTCTTCAACGCAATCATCTCCTCTAGAAATTGGGTCAGTGTTTTTTCTGTGGATGTTTTGCTAGATGGTACAATGAGAGCAATGGTTTCCGCCAAATCGCCCACAATATGATAGCTCTCTTCAAAAAGCCAAAGGGGGATATTCGCCAATTCAGAAGCCCATTCGCGCAGCAGTGTGGTGTTAACGGGTCTAGGTGGTCTACGATGAGATAGAATAGCAATGGTCCATACCTTATCCGTATCATTAGCAACCCGAAAATAGTCGGCTAAAGCCTGAACCTTTATATTAGTTTTATTGGTGCTGTCCAGTGTTTTTATTAGTACAGCGAATCCTCTCATGCCCAATTCATTTGATGCAATGGAGGTTGGGACATCCGTTTCTGATGTTGTTTGTGGTTTCATGATGTTTGCTTTTCTAGGGTTGCTGTTTCATCAGGAACCGTATTGTCCTCTTCGTCTCCATACTGAGTTTCTTCCGTACGAGCGTCATAACCTTGTTCGCGCAGGTATCGGGAAAATATTTCGGTATAACCGTGGGTGCAGATA
The DNA here is from genome assembly GCF_002211465.1 of Zobellia sp. OII3. Lineage (NCBI taxonomy): Bacteria > Pseudomonadati > Bacteroidota > Flavobacteriia > Flavobacteriales > Flavobacteriaceae > Zobellia > Zobellia sp. OII3. The sequence continues at coordinate 1,339,647 of NZ_MWRZ01000001.1, forward strand.
ATTTTTTCCGCTCCGGTGGCTTCAATACTGGATAAAAGTCCTTGCCAGTCACAGTGATCGCTCAAAACAAAACCTTTATCAATTGCCCGACGCCGGCGCGCACCCCGAAAGGTCATCCAACCACTGGCTGAAGCTGTTACGTATGGAACCATTTTACGAATCCACGTACTGCCATGAGCACTGGGTGGGGCAAGAACAATGTTTCCCAATAGTTCTTCTTTTTTGGTTTCCTTGGTAATCAAGGTCGTTTCTGGAAAATCAACCAGTGGGCGCAATACTTGGGTCATGTTTTCAATGGCGCCATGGGTATATATTTTTCCAATATCGGTGTCAAGATATTTTAGGAGACGCTGCGCCTTCCCCAAACTGTACCCGAATAAAATTGAAGTTTTGCCTTCAGATTTGTTCTCTTCCCACCATTGGTTGATATTCTCGAAAACCTCTTGTTGAGGTGTCCATTTAAAAGCAGGAAGTCCAAAGGTACATTCCGTTATGAAAGTATGGCATTTAATAGGCTCGTATGGCGTAGAAATACCATCGTGTTCAGTTTTGTAATCTCCTGTAAACACCCATATTTCTCCTTTATGTTCTACGCGAATTTGGGAAGATCCAATAATATGTCCTGCGGGATATAAGGTGAATTTTACATTGTTTATGCTAAAAGTTTCGCCCCATTCTTTTCCGGTCACATTAATTTCGCCCAAACGATGACTAATTATAGGTACATTTCTATGATGCGTAATGTATTGTTTATGTCCCCATCTACTATGATCTGCATGACCGTGGGATATTATGGCCTTATCTACAGCTTTCCATGGGTCTAGATAAACCTTGGCGACACTGCAATAAATACCTTTATCGGTGAATTCGAGAAGTGGATTTTTCATGTTCATTGAAAGTTACGTAATATTCCAAAACGGTATGGGTATGTGGTGATATGGAATGGTGGCAAATAACCAGCTCAAAATAATCATTCTGTAAGAGGGGAATGACCTCTAAAAAAATTATATTTGCTGCCAATAAAATTGATATATATGGCGATTGCAGATTTATATACAAGCAGTGAACATAGAAGGAACCTCGCACATTTTGCAGCATTGGCCACTTTGGCCAGTATAGATGGTGAGATTAGTTCCGAGGAAAAAAGTATGTTAGACCGTTTTGCGTCTAAGCTCGACATTACCGAAGCCGAATACAAGGAGGTAATGAAGCGCGAGAATAAATATCCTATAGACCCTCCTCATAATTCAGAAAGAAGATTGGAGCGTTTATACGACTTGTTCCGTATTATTTTTTCAGACCATCATATAGATGAAGAAGAAATGTTATTACTGAAGAAGTATGCTATTGGTTTAGGCTTTACAGGGGAACAAGCCGATAAGGTCATCGAAAAATCGGTGGCGATTTTCAGCGGTAAAATCGAATTTGACGATTATATCTACCTATTGAAACACTAAGACAAAATCAGAAAAAAGGCCGGGAGAACAAAAGTGTTTTTCCGGCCTTTTTTTATTCGTTATGGGCGGCCATGAACTCTTCCGCCTTTTCTACCATTTTACGGCTTCCACAAAAGAAGGGTACCCGTTCGTGGAGCTCGGTCGGTTTAAGGTCAAGTATTCTATCCTTTCCGTTACTGGCTTTTCCATTGGCCTGTTCGGCCAAAAAGGCCATGGGGTTGCACTCGTACAATAAGCGTAATTTACCATTAGTAGATACACTGCTTTTAGGGTACATATAAATGCCGCCCTTGATCATGTTCCTATGGAAATCAGATACCAAAGAGCCAATGTATCGCGAAGTGTATGGTCGGTCGTCCTCTTCTTTTTGGCAGTATTTGATATAGTCTTTTACACCTTGAGGAAAATGCACATAGTTTCCTTCGTTTACCGAATAAATGTTTCCGGTTTCCGGAAATTCCATATTGGGGTGTGATAGGTAAAAGGTGCCCAGGGCCGGGTTAAGGGTGAATCCTTGAACGCCGTCGCCCGTAGTGTATACCAACATGGTCGAGGTACCGTAAATGATATATCCCGCTGCGACCTGGTCTCTGCCCGGTTGCAAAAAATCTTCCAAGGTTACAGGGGTACCAACGGGGGTTACCCTTCTGTAAATAGAGAAAATGGTTCCGACGGATACGTTGACATCGATATTCGATGAGCCATCTAGGGGGTCGATAAGTACAATATACTTGTTCTGGTGTTTTTCATCGTAACTGTTGATACTGATAAAATCTTCCTCTTCCTCCGAAGCGATTCCACAGACGATTTCCCTTTTTGAGAGGGTCTGTATGAATTTTTCGTTGGCCAAGACATCCAGTTTCTTTTGGTCCTCGCCCTGTACGTTAACGTCACCGGCTTCACCGATGATATCTACCAGGCCGGCCTTGTTGACTTCATGGTTGACCACTTTTGCGGCCAGCCTTAGTCCGTTTAAAAGTCGAGATAGCTCGCCGGATGAATATTGGAATGATGCTTGGTTTTTTATTATGAATTCGCCAAGAGTAATGTTCTTTTTGACCATATTTCAATAGGAGGTTGTTGTTACAGGAACAAATATCGGCTATTTTGTGAAACTATGAACGTTTCATTTATATTTGACTATTTAAATTTATAACTTCGTGTTTTATTTGTAACAATATGGAATTTTCGATTCGTGAGGCGCAACCGGGTGATATGCAACAGGTATTGGCATTGATCAATGAACTTGCTGTATTTGAAAAGGAACCGGATGCCGTAGAGGTAACCGAAAACGATTTGATCGAAGACGGTTTTGGGGAGAAAAAGCAATTTCACTGCTTCGTAGGTGAGGCCGAAGGCAAGGTTGTCGGTATGGCCTTGGTGTACCAGAGGTATTCTACTTGGAAAGGCAGGGTCATTCATTTGGAAGACCTTATCGTAACCGAGCGTATGCGGGGTAGCGGACTAGGGAAGGCCTTGTTGACCGAAGTGGTCAAGTACGGTCATGCCCAAGGTGTTCGCAGGATCTGTTGGGAAGTGCTTGATTGGAACGAACCGGCCATTGCGTTTTACGAAAAAAACCATGCCAAGGTCATGCGAGATTGGGATGTGGTTCAGATGGACGAAAACGGAATCAAGGAATTTTTGGCAAACGTTTAATCCGCTGAAATGAATTATAACGAAAAAAGATTCAGGCCCATTTCGGGATCTGACAATTCGGAAACTACACAGGAAACCATTTTCGAGTATCATCAGACCGGTCAAATTTTGTCCGCCGATTACAGCGGTGGAAATATTGTAAAAGGACAGTTGATCGGATTGGTGGCCGATAACGGTACCATAGAAATGCGTTATCAGCAAATCAATGTCAATAATGAATTGATGACAGGTGAATGTACTTCAGTTCCAGAAACTATGGGGAACGGAAAATTGAGATTACACGAGACTTGGGTGTGGACCTCAGGCGACCGTTCAAAAGGACAATCAATTTTAGAGGAAATATAGGGCCATCATAGGCTTTTGTACAATATAGAATAATCGAGAAATTTATGCGCGTATTCAAATTTGGAGGAGCATCGGTTAAAGATGCCAACGGAGTGAAAAATGTGGTCAATGTTTTAAAACAAACGGGGCATAGCAATACCATTGTGGTGGTCTCGGCCATGGGGAAGACCACGAATGCCATGGAGGCTACGGTCAATGCCTATTTTAGCGATAAGTCTGCCTTGGCGGCGGCATTTCAAGAAACCATAGCCTATCACGATGCTATTCTTAAGGATCTTTTTGACAATGATAAGCATGTGATTTTTTCCCAAGTAAAAGGCCTTTTTGATGAGGTGCAGGGATTTCTGGCATGGAATAAATCACCTAACTATAACTTTGTATATGACCAAGTGGTAGGTTATGGCGAGTTGATATCTACGACCATACTGAATGCTTACCTCAATGAGGTAGGTATCAAGAGCAATTGGGTCGATATTCGCGACTTTATCAAAACCAATGACAGTTATCGCGATGTGTCGGTCAATTGGGAAAAGACCCAAGAACGGGTTGCTAGAAACATTGATAAGTCCAAACTCAATATAACCCAGGGCTTTTTGGGTAGTGACGACAATAACTTTACAACGACCTTGGGTAGGGAGGGGTCAGATTATACGGCCGCCATATTGGCCTATTGCCTAAATGCCGATTCGGTTACCATATGGAAAGATGTACCCGGCGTACTCAATGCCGATCCACGGTATTTTTCGGAAACTCAATTATTGAACAACATATCATATCGTGAGGCGATCGAATTGGCGTTTTACGGGGCTTCGGTAATCCACCCGAAGACGCTTCAGCCTCTGCAGAAAAAAGAAATTCCGCTTCACGTGAAATCTTTCTTGAATCCTTCCGATCCGGGTACTACGGTGGGTAAGGGTGTAGGGATAGAGCCCAAGGTGCCTTGTTTTATCGTTAAGAAAAACCAGGTATTGATGAAATTGTCTTCCTTGGATTTTTCTTTTATCGTAGAAGATAGTATCAGTGAGCTTTTTAAATTGTTCCATGACCATAAAATGAAAGTAGACCTGATCCAGAATTCTGCCATTAGTTTTTCGGTCTGTGTCGATAATCGTTTCGGTCGGTTGGAAGATCTTTTAAACCTTTTGAAAAGCAGGTTCAAGGTCGTACACCATGAAGGCGTATCCCTATATACCATTAGACATTTTGACGAAAAAGCGATCGAGTCTTTGCAGAACGGACATGAAGTGCTCTTAGAACAGAGAGGTAAGGAGACTTTACAATTAGTAGTGAAGTAATCTTCATGCTGTAGGTCTAAATTTGTTAAAAAGCGGTTGGCCTCTCGTGTTTTTCCTATCTTAGCGGTTACCTAATTGATGATATAACTATGGGTTTAGTGACCGCGAAGGAAGTGGCCAATGCTACCAATCTTGATAAATACGGGTTTTTTGGTACGTTCGTGGCTTGGATATTGCTAAGGGTCACGAAAATTTCAAACATGAACCGACGGTACGATAAGATGAGCCATCTTAATGGTACCGATTTCTTGGATGCCGTTCTGGAAGAGTACGAAATCGATTATGAAATTCCCGTAAACGATTTGAAGCGGCTTCCTAAAGAAGGGGCGTTTATCACGGTGAGCAACCACCCTCTTGGGGGAATGGACGGTATTATACTACTGAAGCTGATGCTTCAACATCGGCCGCAGTATAAAGTAATAGCAAATTTTCTCTTGCAAAGGTTCAAGCCTTTGGCTTCCTATATTTTTCCGGTGAATCCGTTTGAAGACCATAAAGAGGCCAAAAGCAGTATGGCCGGTTTTAAAAGCGCCATGTTGCATTTGAAGGAAGGCCATCCCGTCGGAATTTTTCCAGCAGGGGAGGTGTCTACTTTTAAGGAAGGAAAACTGGTGGTCGATAGGCCATGGGAACCTACTGCCATGAAATTGATACGCAAGGCCCAAGTGCCCGTGGTACCTATTTATTTTCACGCGAGAAATAGCAAGCTTTTTTATCGCTTGGCGAAGATCAGCGGTGTCTTTCGAACGGCAAAACTACCCTCAGAGGTATATTCGCAAAGGAACCGGCCCATTAAGGTACGCATTGGCCAGCCTATTTCGGTAGCTACCCAGAATGAACAAGAATCATTGGAGGAGTTTACTGAACTTATACGGAGAAAAACCTACATCCTCTCTAATATTTATGAGAAGGAACGATTGATCGACCAGATTCCTACCACATTAAAATTACCGAAACAGCCCCGACAGATCGTTCAACCCGTTCGGGCCGATCTTATAGAGGCTGAAATCGCAAAGCTTATCGAAAACGATAGGCGTATGGTGCAGAGCAAGAATTACGAGGTGTTTTTGGCCCCGGCCGATGAAATGCCCTATGCCCTTCAGGAAATTGGACGTCAACGGGAGATTACCTTTCGCGAGATTGGGGAAGGAACCAATAACTCCATCGACATTGACGAGTTCGACTCGTATTATCATCATATGTTTCTGTGGGACAATGAGGCAAGAGTGATCGCGGGGGCCTACCGAATGGGACTTGGGTCTGAAATTTTCGCCAAATACGGGATAGATGGTTTCTACCTTCAAGACCTGTTTCGCTTTGAGCCCGAACTCTTCGGGATGATGAGCCAGTCCATTGAGATGGGAAGGGCCTATATCGTCAAGGAATACCAGCAGAAGCCCATGCCCCTTTTCCTTTTATGGAAGGGCATTGTTCATACCACTTTGCGCTACCCCGAGCATAAATATCTGATTGGAGGGGTGAGCATTAGTAACCAGTTCTCGAACTTTTCAAAATCGCTGATGATCGAGTTTATGAAGAGTAATTATTGGGATCCCTACGTGGCGCAGTATGTAAGGCCTAAGAAAGAGTTCAAGGTTAAATTGAAAGACGCCGATAAGGAGTTTGTCTTCGATGAGACCCAAGCCGACCTCAATAAATTTGATAAACTGATCGATGAGGTAGAACCGGGAAGCCTGCGTTTGCCCGTATTGATAAAAAAGTATATCAAGCAGAATGCGAAAGTTGTGGCCTTTAATGTGGACCCCCTGTTCAACAATGCGGTAGACGGATTGATGTACATTAAAATATCAGACTTGCCCGAAAGCACGGTAAAACCTGTAATGGAAGAGTTTCAGGCCGAATTGGAGCGCAAGTTTATGGAAGCGCAACAAAATTCATAGCCGCTAGGGGAGCGGCTTAATCATTTCCTACGGTCGTACTTCTTCGTTCAAATAACAGATTGTCTTTCCAGACTCCATCTCTTTTGCCAACACGTTCGCGTTTGCCAATATAGCGGAAGCCCATTTTCTCGTGAAGGTGGATGCTTCCTTTATTTTCGGGGAAGATTCCCGATTGTAGGGTCCATAGACCGTGTTTTTCACTTTCCTTGATCAAAGACTGCATCAATCGAGAACCTACCCCTTTTTCTCGGGCGTCCTTTGCAATATAGATGCTGACTTCGGCCACACCTCGGTATACCGCCCTTTTCGATACGGGCGACAGGGCCGCCCAGCCGATGCATTTATCCCCTGAATAAGCAACGAGCCTGCAGCTTTCAAGATGGTTGGCATTCCATGCTTCATAAGAGGGGAGTTGATATTCAAAAGTGGCGTGGCCCGTGGCCATGCCATCGGCATATATTTCGGATACCGAGGTCCAGTCTTTCTTACACATGGGTTTTAATTCTATTGCGGACATCTATTAAATATTAACCCTCGGTTCATTATAGGCTTTTAAACCAGTCTTGAAAGTATTCGCCCACGACCGCTGTTGGGGCCATTTTATTGTTGGCCGCATTGATCAGGCTCATCACGATCAATACCAAACCGATTACTGCAGCGAAACAGCCTATGATGGGAATAAAGGCTAAAAGAATGGTAAGTAGCCAGATGCCCAAGGTCTGCCGGATATAGAAACTTCCGAACTCTGTTTTGTTCTGTGAGTTCATAATCAGCGCCGCGATCCATCCGATTATGGTAATATGGGCGATGATGGCTACAATCTTTCCGCTTTCGGGCTGGTTTGGGTCAAAAGTTTCCTTGACTTCTTCCTTAAATTCATTGGCGGCTTTTTTTGCTTCCTCTGCAAAATCTTTTCCGAAATCTTTTTTTTCTTCTGACATGGTTATAGTTTTTTTTGAGCAGTTTGTTTCTATAAAATTAAGGGATAATGAACTTATAAAAAAGCCTGTTTAATGGTTTTCCTAGCTTTGTTTAGGGGTGCTTTTCTTGTCGGTAAATATGTTTTTTTTGCCTCGTTAATGAAAACCTCCGGTTGGGGTCGGGCTTACTTATTTTTGGGCCTTAGGGCGTTCTCGTACAGTGCGATCCAATCGTCAACGGACATCTTTTTACAAAGTTCGGCAATGAGGTCGTAAGGTATGTCGTTCATCGATTTAAAACGGATGCAGCTTTTTCCCATGTCCAATTTCCGTTTGCAGTGTTTAGGGTATTCGGAAATAAACCAACTGTATAGTTTGTGGTCGGCATAAATGGCCAAATGGTACAGTGCAATAAAGTTCTTTTGTGAGGCCAGGTTTATAAAGGGAAGTGGAAGTTCAGGATTGCAATGATAGCCATTTGGATAAGCGGAATGGGGAACCACATAGCCAAGCATGCCGTAGCTCATTTGTTCTTCGAAGCCTTTGGGCAGGTGGTCCAAAACGGTCTTTCGAAGCCGGGAAAGGGCTTCCTGTCGCTCTTCCGGTAGTTGGGCAATATATGCTTCCGGCGTATCGGCCTTGTGTTTCATCATTAAAGGTGTTGGTCTACTAGAATAGGGTTGCCGTCAGGGTCTTTGAGCATAAAACTTGCCGGGCCGGTACTTTGCTCATCGGCTTCAGTATCTAGTGTGATGCCTTGGGCCTTGAGTTGTTTTTGTAGGTCTCGAACGTCGGTAAAGGTGTCAAGCTTTTCCGCATCGCTATTCCAGCCGGGATTAAAGGTGAGGATGTTCTTGTCGAACATACCTTGAAAAAGGCCCACCGTAGCGTCACCATTTTTCATGATCAACCAGTTTTGGGAAGCATCTCCGCCGAAAACGGAGAAGCCCAAGGTTTCATAAAATTGTTTTGACACCTGAATGTCCTTGACATTCAGGCTTACCGAAAAGTTACCTAAGTGCATCGTTTTTTGATTTTATGATGAATAAACTCAACGTTTCACAATCCGATGGGGGTACTTTACAGCGTGGATTATAGTCTTCTAAGTTAGCAAAATTTTGCCTTAATCTTGTCGACTACCGTTTGGGCCAGTTTTTCGAGACTTTCTACCGTCCATCCAGCTACGTGGGGTGTCAGTACGACATTGTCGGCTTGGATCAGGTATTGAAAGGCCTCGGGCATTCCGCTAAGGTCTGCGGGGGTGTTGTTGTCATTGGCCGTGGTTCCGAACATGTTCTCGAAGGAAGCCTTTTCGTATTCAAGGACGTCTAGACCCGCACCTAGCACTTTACCCGACTTAAGGGCCGAAACTAAATCTTCGCTTACGACCGCCTTGCCCCTTGCCGTGTTCAATAACCAAAACGGATTGTGGAATTTTTCTATAAACTCACTGTTGATCATACCGATGGTAAGTTCGGTTTGGGGTACGTGTAAGCTCAAGACGTCGGTACGCTGGTGTAACTCCATGATTCCTACTTGACGGGCATTTTCGTCGCCCACGCCACCTTGAAGGTCGTAACAGATGACCTCCACGTCAAAGCCACGGAGCTTTTTGGCAAAGGCCTTGCCCATATTGCCATATCCGACAATACCAACCGTCTTGCCGTCTAATTCTATACCGCGGTTGCCCTCACGGTCCCATTTGCCTGAACGCACTTCTTTATCGGCTTTTTGGAGTTTGTTGAATAGGGAAAGTAACATGCCCAAGGTATGTTCCCCAACGGCATTACGGTTGCCTTCCGGCGCCGCGGCCAAAAATATATCGTTGGCTTCGGCATGGCGTACGTCAATATTTTCTAGACCGGCACCCAGCCTACCTATGAATTTGAGCTTACGGGCCTTGTTTAGAAACCCACTGTCAATGCTAAATCGACTGCGGATAATAAGTCCGTCGTACTCATGTATTTTACTTTCGATTTCCGCTTTGGAGGAAGTGTAGTCTTCGTCATTTTGAAAACCAAGTTCGTTAAACTGTTCTATCAGTAAGGGGTGGTTTACATCTACATGTAAAATTTTCATTTTTTCAGCCATAGTTGTATGGGCGTTGCGCCTTTTTATAAGTGTTCGTATAAGCTATATCCCCACCGTATGAAGAAAGCCTATGTGTTCGGTTTACCTAAGATGGTTTTGTCTTGATTCGAATGGAGAGGAGAGATGTGTCCTATATTCCATTGAATAGCCTACGAAGGTACTAAAATAGATGATTTGCCTTAGATGCCCAACACCATTTTTGCTATGGAAAAGTAGATAAGGATGCCGAATATGTCGTTGCTGGTGGTAATAAACGGTCCGGTTGCTATTGCAGGGTCGATGCCGCGTTTGTGCAGGAATAAGGGGATAAAGGTGCCTATAAAGCCCGCAACTAGGATGACCGCTACCAAAGATAGGCAAATAGACAGGGAGGTAAGGAAGTCTCCCTTCCATAGCCAAGTAAAAAGTAGTAAGATCAAAGCTAGGATGGTACCGTTTAGAAGGGCCAATAGCATTTCTTTTATCAAACGGTTTCCTACACTGCCCTTTAAGTCGTCGTTGGCAAGACCCTGAACCACGATTGCACTCGATTGTACTCCTACGTTGCCCGCCATTGCGGCAATTAAAGGGGTAAAGAAGAACAGCACCGCATGTTTGCTGATCAGTTCCTCAAATCCGCCCATGATACCTGCGGCCCCAATACCACCGACAAGTCCCAAAAATAGCCAAGGAAGCCGTGCGCGGGTGAGTACCCAAATACTATCATCGGCTTCTACGTCTTGTGAGATACCCGCCGCCATTTGATAATCTTTGTCGGCCTCTTCACGGATAACATCTACAATATCATCAATGGTAATACGGCCTACCAAACGTCCGATTTCGTCAACTACGGGAATGGCCTCCAAATCGTATTTAGACATGATCTTGGCTACTTCTTCGGGTTTTTGGTTGACGTTTACCGAATCGACTTTTGGGATGTACACCTCGCTGATATGGGTTCTGGTGGAGGTGGTCAGTAAATCTTTTAATGAAAGGCGGCCTTTGAGTTTATCTTCATCATCTACTACGTAAATGGAGTGGACCCTAGTGACGTTCTCGGCCTGTGCGCGCATTTCTTTTACGCACTTGAGAACATCCCAACTTTCCCTGACCTTTACGAGCTCTTTGGCCATTAGGCCCCCTGCGGAATTCTCATCATAGCGCAAAAGGTCTACGATGTCTTTGGCGTGCTCTCGGTCTTCAATTTCGGAAATGACCTCTTGGATAATTTCGTTCGGAAGCTCCCCGATAATATCGGCGGCATCATCGGTGTCGAGTTCATCGAGCTCTTCGGCAATTTCCTTGGCCGAAAGGTTGTTAAGGATATATTCTCGAACATCTTCGTCAAGTTCCGTCAGAACATCGGAGGTCTTATCGCTTTCAAGAAGCTTGATCAGGTAGGTAGCTTCGTCTTCGTTTAACTCATTGATGATTTCCGCGATATCGGCGTAATGTATATCTTCCATCAGGTTTACCAATTCGGTATCCCTTCGGGATTCTATAAGCTGCTCGATCTCAGCTAGGAGTTCATCTGTGAGTTTAAACGGTGTCATTTTATGCTATCATAGAAAACGGTAAAGAAGAAACTGCCGCAAAGCTAAAGAAAAACGACTAAAGCGTTGTGCTCTTTACGATTTCTTAGCACGCTTTATCAATAAAAATTCCGTTTTAGTGCAGGGCAATGCCAATATCTCTTCTTGAAAGTGATAGCCGAAGCAATCGCTATGCCATATCAGCGGCTATTTTCTTGGTCAATGCGATAAAATCGTTTACGCTAAGCTGTTCAGGGCGTTGGTCAAAGAGGGTGTCGCCCTTGAGTTCGGGAGATAGATCGAAAGTCTTTAGGCTGTTGCGAATGGTCTTTCTGCGTTGGTTAAAAGCGGCTTTCACTACCCTGAAGAACAATTTTTCGTCGCAGTCAAGGGTAAAGTCCTTTTTGCGGACCAAGCGGAGTACGCCCGACTGCACTTTTGGAGGAGGGTCAAATACTTGGGGAGGTACCGTAAACAAATATTCGGCATCGTAATAGGCCTGTACCAATACCGATAGAATGCCATAGGTTTTATTGCCTTCCCCTTCGCAAATACGTTGGGCCACTTCTTTTTGGAACATACCTGAAAACTCGGGTACCTGTTCCTTTAGTTCCAGCATCTTGAAAACGATTTGGGTAGATATGTTGTAGGGGAAGTTTCCTGTTATGGCAAAGGGCTCATTGCCGAATACATCCGATAGGTCGTATTTTAGGAAGTCGGCCTCAACTACTTGTAAAGAGCCTTTTCCGGCCATGGCTTTAGGGTGTTCCAAGGGAAAACTGTGGTTAAGGTAGACGATGGAATCGGCATCGAGGTCCATGGCAACAAGGTTCATATCGCGCAAGAGCAAATGTTTGGTGAGCACGCCCGTACCCGGACCTATTTCCACTACATTTCTATAGCCTTCCAGGGAAAGGGTGTCCGCAATTTTTTTGGCAATCTCCTCATCCTTTAAAAAGTGCTGGCCTAAATGCTTCTTCGCCTTTACGGGACTATCTTCTTTCCAAGACTTTGTGGAGTGTTGTTCGTAACGTTTCTTCTTTTTTTTGCCCATATTTTTCTTTTAAGCCCTTATATAAACCCAAGCCGTCTTGCCCGATTTTAAACCGACTTTCTTTTTCTTGTATGCGGCGCCTTCGTATTGGTCCGCCTTTGTCAATTCGTTTTGTTCTAATTCGTAAACCACGCCTTCAATACGGTCTTCCGTACTGTTTGTTTCTTCGGCAACCAGGTATCTGCCCATTATTTTTTCTGGGGAAATACGAAAACCGTTCAGCACATCGGGACTTCCCTCCAGGCTGCGCCCGAAAACCTGTTGTTGTATATACGGGTCTTGAAGGGTTCCGTAAGTGAAGAGGTGTGGCATTTTTACTGGAGCTGAATCGTTAGTGTTCACTTACGATTTCCATCTCGGTCCTGAACGAAACGAATTTGTTCGGAAACCGTTTATGGGCATCTTCACGCAATCTGGGTGCGTCTTCCGCATAATAGCTTTCCAGTACTTCCTTGCTCAAGGTGGTGAACTGAACCGAGTAGCTGATACCTCCCATTTCTTCTTCTACCAATATCTTGCTCATCTTGGCGTTCAAGAATTTGCCGGTGGCCAATACATCGGGTATGTGCACTTCACGCATCCATATAAGCCATTCGTCATGCACCGACTCTTCTATATTGGTTGTTACATTGTATATGTACATAGTGTTGGTTTTTTTAGTCTTTTAGCAAATCTAATGCCTTTTCCAATACCTCGTCCCTTCCTTCTTGAATACCTGCGATAGTAGGTTTTACTTCTACATCAATTTTTACGCCAACTCTCTGGGTTTTTGTTCCATCAGGATAAAAAATACCTGTCCCGGAAATTCCTGTTTTGAAACCGCCTACGAATCCAATTGGGCTAACATTTCCATCGGCAGCACAGGTTTGGCTGCCAATTGTCATTACATTGTCGTATGTCTGAAAAGCCATGGTGGTAAACTCGGCACGGCTGATTGTCTGTGAGTTGACCAACAGAATAATTTTGCCCTTATAGTGTTCCTTAGTTTTATTGGAGCCTCCGCATTTTAGTGTTTTTGTCCACTTAAACCTACCTGGGTAACCCAAATCTGGAACTACAATTTTCACAAATTCTTTTGGACTGCTGTTCAGGTAATTTGCTATTAGGTACATAGTGCCTTTAGGATAATTTCGGATATCAAAAATGATAGCTTTTTTGTCTATTAAACTATCCATCATTTGCGAGACGTCCTCTTGGGTAATTTCTCCCATATTTACGTAACCAATAGTATTGTTGAGTATTTTATATTTTTTCTTTGTGGGTTGCTCGTAATTAAAGTCTTTAAACGGGTACCTTCCTATTTTTTTGGTAATGGGTTTTCCATTCCTTAGTAATTCTACCGTGACCGAATCTGTACTGCCATTAAAAATTTTGTTCCGGGCAAAAGCCAGCTTAGCGGCATGGTTGGAGCCTTGTATATAGTTTTTTCTTTCTTCAAAAACATCAATAACGTTCTGTCCGTTCACTTTGCTAATGACATCTCCAATTTTTAAATCGTTTAGTCGGGCCAATGAATCGTTAAAAGGTCTTACGATTACAGCTTTATTGTCGATTATCCTGTGGGTCACGGGAATGTAATTATTCCCAAAATATTCATTTAGTGTGTCTGTACTTAAACCCGCGTGGCAATCATCAATATGTACCACTAGTTCTAGCATAGCCAAATGGTAATCCAATTCAGATTCGGGGTGAAGAAACTTAGGCAGTATTTGTGTTAATACATCGTTCCAAGGGGTGTCCATTTGATACTTGTATGGAAAAAAATACGCAACCGTATTCCAATATCTGAATAAGGCTAGTAGCCTTAAGTTCTTATCTTTCCATAGGAAGTTTGGGTATTCCGGTTCATTTTGGATAATGATATTTTGTGCCTTTGTTGTCTTTTTAGCTGTGGTCACGTAGTATTGCTTGCCTTGAAACCTATTTGTTTCTATAAACCGGAGTTTATCGGAAAGCTGTTTTGAAAAGAGCTGGTTATCCTGTATCCACGATAGATCAAAGTTTTTATTGAAACGGGCCGTAGATGTGGGCGTTTGGCAAGACTTGCAGGGTTTTATTTCACCGAGTGAACCTATCCAATCTATTAATACTTGTGATAGTTCTTCCTTGGAATTGGTCTTTTCCGTTCTAGCCAGAATTGTGAATAACTGCTCGTCCCAATTGAATTTTCCTTTGGCTACATTGGGGTGGTAATATTTTAGGAAACCCCAGACTTTGCCGACCGAAGCAAGTTTTTCGGTTTCGTTCAGTGGGGTGGGTTTTGCTATCACCTGACCCGAAAAAAATAGTGTAATTAGAAAAATCAAAGTGAATCTGCCCATGCTCTATTGTTTGTGTTTGCTTTAGATAACTATCTCAGTTCACGGCATCACCTCGCAACATTCTAAAATTCTTTCGCGCTTGTGGAAAATAATAACTGTCTTGGTAGTTATAGATAATTTTCTCGTAGTGCGTTTTGGCTTTTTCGGGTTGGTTCAGTTTGTTTCTATAGAGTTCGGCGAGTTTAAAGTGCGCATCGTCAGCCAGTATACCGTTGGCGTAGAACTCGATTATTTTTAGGTAGTTGTATTCGGCCGCTTCGTAGGCTTTGGTGCGTTCTAAGAGCTCGCCTTGCTTTAAAAGGGCCTCGTCTTCAATTTTTTCGCCTTTATGGTTTTTTAAGATATCGTCAAGTTCGGTGATGGCCTCTTTTGTTTTGTTCTGATAGGCGAGCAGGTCGGCCCGGGCGTATTTTTTTAGGGCGGTCTGTGTAGAGTCTTCCAGTGAATTGTCTGAAATCAATAGGCTCAATTGCATGGCGTCGTTGGCAATAAGTTGTGAAGTGGAACTCCTCAATACTTTTAACTGGGTAAGGGCCCAATCAAAATCGCCCTTGTAAAAACTGGTCTGTGCCACTTTGTAACGTGCATTTTGCCCTAAGACGTCGTTTTTAAGGTTCTTTTGTATTTGTGAAAAATAGATGAGCGCTTCGTTAAATCGCCTGTCAAAGACCAAGATGTCGCCCAGTGCGAGTTTTACGAAGGCTTTGCCCCGGTTGTTCAGCGGTAGCTCAAGACTTTGTTTTAAGACTTGTACGGCTTTTTCGGGATTCTCTTTTTTAAAGGTGAGAAAGTTGGCATAGGCCACCTGTAACTGAAGGGTCTGTGCCTTGTATCCGTGAAGCGCTATCAGCTCGTCAAATTGCTTTTGTATCTCTTCAAGCGCTTTTTCCGAAGGGTCTAAAAGCTGGATGTCTATTAGATTGAGCTGGGCGTTGAGCTTGGTTATGGCATCGGCGCTGTTATCGGCTATATATTGAAAAATTTCTTGGGCGGTATCGGTTTCGTTGTCCTCTAGGGTAATGTTTCCGAGGGTGTTGAGACGTTGGGTATTGGCGCCTTCCATACGTTTGTAAATAGCCTTCTCTTGCCGAAAGGCACTGCCGTATTGTTTCTGTTGCACAAAGAGCCAGCTTAAAAGTTCGTTCCAAAGGATATTGGGGTTTTTCTGGGCATTCTGCAACAGTGTTTTTTTGAGAATGAGGTTGTTCTCGTTTTCGGGATCGGCAGTAATAAAATCGTCAATGCTCCGTAGTACGTTCGATTTTGAGGTTTTTCCCTCGCTGATCAGGTTTAAATACGAAACGTACATTTTTTCAATATTGCCCTGTTCCCCATAAATGCGGGCCATTTGATAATTATAATCAAGTTGGGGATTGAGTTCCATTGCCTTGTTGTAGGCCTTGAGGGCCTCGTCGAGCAAGGCGTATTTTTGAAAGCGATACCCTATGCCATAACCGTAATTGGGGTTTTGGTCTATTTGGGAGATTGCTTTTTCGTAGTATTCCTTGGCCTTTTCAGGACGGTTCTGCAGGGTGTAGTTATATCCCAATTCTATGAACAAGGTGGGGTAGACATGGGGTTCTTGAATTTTTTTTAAGAGAAATTCCTCTGCGTCCGTATATCGTTCCAGTTGCTGGTAGGTGGCTATCAGGCCTTCGGTGTAGTCTGTTCTACGCGGATTTTTCTCCACTAATTTTTCGTAGTAGATCACCGCTTTTTCAAAATCACCATCATTAAAATACTGTTTCGCCAAGAAGTCTTCTTGGGCTACAGCGGAAAATGTTATAAGAAGAATGGCGATAAAGTAGAGAGCCTTCATGTATGAAATTTAACAAATTTAAACTAGCCTGGGAAAAGAATCTGTTAAGGGGATTATAATTTGGACATATTTAAGCTTTAAAAGCAATTTACTCCATTCCGTACAATATTGAAAGCCGTTCGTACAATGTTCCTATGGTCTCTTTTTGATTTGTAATATATTTATAATCAATGTATTGATTGTTTAATTTTTAAAATTTAAAAACATGGCGGTTTTTGTAAAAAATTGTGAGCGTTACTCGGCCTTTCTATATCCGAACGGGAGTAATTCCGGAAGAATTAATTTGTATTGTGCCGATGGGAACAAGCTGTATCTTCTTTTTAAAAACGGTGCCCTGCCGGCCAATAGCTATGATGATAGTACAAAATCAGGAGTGGGTTATGAGCCTATGGACCGGTTCAGCGATTATTTGGATCTGATCAGAAACGAAAAACCGATTTGGGTTACGTTCAATACTTCGAGAAAAACCTATGTGGTCTATACTTCAGGAGAAGAAGTAGGGGAAGGGGAAATGTAAACGAAAAAAATAAAAATCGGCCAGAAGCAAATATGCCCTGGCCGATTGTAATACGCTTAATCTATACGGTCAAATCCGCAATAAGGCACCAAAACTTCGGGAATCTGAATTCCGTCGGGAGTTTGGTAGTTTTCCAAAATTCCGGCTAAAACCCGGGGTAGGGCCAAGGAACTTCCGTTTAGGGTGTGTGCCAGTTGGCTTTTTCCGTTTTCGTCTTTATAGCGAAGCTTTAATCGGTTGGCCTGATAGGTTTCAAAATTAGATACCGAACTGATTTCCAGCCATCGGTCTTGCGCCGTCGAGAAGACTTCAAAATCATAGGTAAGGGCCGAGGTAAAACCTAGGTCGCCGCCACAAAGCCTAAGGATGCGGTAAGGTAATTTGAGTTCCCTAAGTATATTTTTTACGTGTTCTACCATGCCATCCAAGGCGTGGTACGAATTGGCCGGATTTTCTACGCGGACAATTTCAACCTTGTCGAATTGGTGCAGGCGGTTCAGGCCGCGAACATGCGCTCCATAACTTCCGGCTTCCCTTCTAAAACAAGGGGTGTAGGCGGTATAGCAAATAGGAAAATCGCTTTCTGCGACTATCTCGCCACGAAAAAGGTTGGTTACCGGTACTTCCGCAGTAGGGATGAGGTATAGGTCATCTTCTCCCACGTGGTACATTTGGCCTTCCTTGTCGGGCAACTGTCCGGTTCCAAAGCCGGAAGCTTCGTTCACCAAATGCGGTACTTGCATTTCGGTATAACCGGCTTCTGTATTTTTATCGAGAAAATAGGAAATCAGGGCACGTTGTAAGCGCGCACCTTTTCCTTTGTAAACGGGAAAGCCGGCGCCGGCAATTTTTACGCCCAGTTCAAAATCGATGATATCGTATTTTTTTGCCAGTTCCCAGTGGGGAAGGGCATCGGTGTTCAAAACGGGGATTTCACCTTCTTTGAAGACCTCTTCGTTGTCTTCGTCCGTATTGCCCGAAGGTACCGATTCGTGCGGAACATTGGGTATTTGGTAAAGGGCCCTTTGCAGTTCTTCGGCAATGGTGTTGAGTTCTTCGCCCAGCTTTTTCGAATCTTCCTTTAGGGTTCCTGTCTTTTCTTTAAGGGCATTGGCTTCTTGGGCCTTGCCAGTTTTAAAGAGTATGCCTATTTCTTTGGAAAGTTTATTGCTTTCCGCCAAGGTGTTGTCCAAAGCAGTTTGTGTTGAACGTCTCTTTTCGTCCAATTCCAATACTTCATCAATCAATGGTGCGGCATCTATATTGCGCTTTTTCAATGCGTTTATGATGTCGTCTTTTTTGTCTCTAACGACCTGTAGCTGTAACATTGCTCTTAAATTTAGTCTGCAAATTTAAACTAATGATTAAAAACCAATACATTTACGGCCGTTATAATCTTATTATTTTATGGTTTTTGAACATTTTGCGCTCAACGTTACCGAAATACATAAAAGGGTAGACTGGTTTGTTGTGCATTTGGGGCTACAGGTCGTGGTGGCCCAAGAAAAATCGCCTTTTATGACCTTTTTGGCCGATACTACGGGCAGGGTCATGTTAGAGCTGTACCAAAAAGAGGAAGAGCCCCTGAGCAATTTTAAGGAGCGGCATCCGGCCACCTTTCATGTAGCCTTCGTTTCCGATAATGCCGAAGGCGATAAACTAAGGCTTGTGGCCGAAGGAGCCACGCTTGTCGAAGAGGTAAAAAGGGAAGGGCTACATTTAGTAATGCTTCGTGATCCTTGGGGCATGCCCTTGCAATTATGCCAGCGTGCTAAAAAGTTTTAGGCACTTTTTCTGCGGTAGGTGAGGGTAAAATCCATTCATTATGCCAAAAATAATTCCATTTTGCACTGGCCAGATCTACCGTCGGGTCAATAAAGGCACGGTACGGTTTTCCGTTGACACTTACTTTCGAGTTAAGGGCGTATACCGCTATGTCTTTTCCTTTTTCGGCATATTCCTTTTTTAACCTTTGGGCGAATTGCCAGATAAAATCGGGGTAGCCTCCAATTCTTCTTTGTTGTTTTTTTGTAAGGTAATCTTTTGTGTTGATGGTCGTTTTTTCTCCGTTTTCCTTGTCCACTACCTGAAATTTGATGCTTCCGGAACGACTTCTTAGCATCATGCGCCAACTGAGTCTATGGCCTTCTTCGGTCCATAGTACATCGTCTTTTATAAAGTGATGCCTGATAGGAAGCGCCAATTGTACCACGAAATATAGGCCTCCCAAGATATAGACCGTGTTTCTGAAAGAAGGCACTTCGATTTTTTGCAAGAGGTAGGGAGGCTTCTTCTTGAAAAAAATACGGCGTATGGTCTCAGGTTCGAAAAAGAATACGGTAAATGCCAGCGATAAATAGGGGAATATACCGATTTGAAAAACTATGGAGTTGAACAGATGGAAAAATACGGAGGCGATAAACGCTATTTTTCGTGTAGGCTTCCATAGAAGGGCCGGTACGACCAGTAAGTCGAAAAGAATACCGTAAACGCCCATAATCTTGTGAATGAAGGGCTCTTGCAAAAGCTCTCCTATAATCGGGTAACTGGCTTTGTTGAGCATCAGGATACGGATAATCCCGAAATCTAACCAATCCCCGTAGAGCTTGGCAATCGAAGCATAGGTGTATACGATAAGCAATTGAAGGACGATGGCCCATTTAACATAGGCGAACATGCTGTCACTTTTTAATCCCCGATTGCTCCGTAGGTCGAAAGAGTGGCTTCGGTGTGCCGGAAGAAAGCACATGATGAATGAAATGAGTATTAGTAGGTAATAGTGGTTGTTGTACGATGTTTTTTGCATGAGGTAGACGCCGGTCCATAGCAGGGTGAAAGAGATGATGCTCAAACGGTATTTGTAGCCGAGGGCCACCATAACGCCCAGGGTACCCATGATAAAAAAATAAACATACATGCCGTAACCGGGTAGGGGCTGTAGCCAGTCGAAGCCGATAAAGTTGAAAGTGAATTGGGGTTCGACCAAGGTTCGTTTGATCCAGCCTGTAAGTATGGCACCGTAACATTCTAAGGAAATGAGTATTCCGAAAAATATACGGAAAATGATCAAGGGGGAATTATCGATTTTCGAAAAAAGAAAACGATTCAACATTTATTTAGGGATTAACGAAAACGATGTCTGTTTGTCTTTTTCCAGCTGACGCTTTAAGGCTTCGACCGATTCAAATTTGTGTTCATCGCGTATGCGGTGTAAGATGTCGATCTGTAGTTCTTGTCCGTAAAGGTCTTGATCAAAATCGAAAAAGTTGATTTCAATGGTCTTTTCCTTTCCTTCTACGGTAGGGTTGTACCCAATGTTCATCATACCGAAGACGGTTTTGCCCATCAAGTTGCTTTGTACTACATACACCCCGTTTTTGGGTACCAGCTTGTACGTTTCGGGAATATGGAGGTTTGCCGTAGGAAAGCCGATCTGCCTGCCTAGGCCCTTTCCTTTTTGGATGCTGCCCGTAAGCATATAGTTGTAGCCTAAATAAGTGTTTGCCGTGGCAATGTCCCCTGCTTCGAGTGCCTTTCTGATTTTGGTGGAGCTTACCGATACGGCGTCTATTTCTTGGGCCGAAATTTCCTCTACCTCAAAATTGAAGGTAGAGCCGAACGCCCGTAGGTCGGTGATGTTCGCGTTGCGGTTCCTGCCGAAACGATGGTCGTAACCAATGATGATTTTCTTGGTGTGCAATTGATTGACCAGATTGTCCCTGACGAATTCAGTGGCCGATAGCCGAGAAAATTCTTGGGTGAACGGATGGATGATAAGTAAGTCTAGGCCTAAAGCTTCAAGGATTTTTGTTTTTTCGGCTATAGTGTTGAGTAACTTGATGTTGGTATCTTTTTGTAAGACCATCCGCGGATGCGGAAAAAAGGTGAGTACCGTAGACTTGAGATTTAGGGCCACCGCGGTTTTGATAAGCCGTTCTAGAATTTCCCGATGACCGATGTGCACACCGTCGAAAGTGCCTATCGTAATGGCAGTAGGGTGTAGTTTATCGTATTTGGAAATGCTTTGGACTGTTACCACCTAATAAAAATAATAAAAAGACTTATATTTGATTCTGTTCTAAACCCCCTTAATGGTTACAAAATTACGTCTTGTTTTTTCAATTACCATAGTATTTCTCTCCTTTTACGCTTCGGCGCAAAGTAAATATTGGGAAGCGTCTACGGTAAGCAAGCGTGTACAACGAAGTGTTTTACAGGGTTCCGAGGATAATGACAGTAAAATCTTCACGTTACGTGAGAATCTTTTTAAGGAAGAGTTGAAGTCTTCCATTACTTCCAAAAAGGCTTCCCATATCGTATATTTTCCAAATTCGAAGGGGGAAATGGTGGCTTATCGCGTACACGAGAGTCCTGTTTTGTCGGCAAAGCTTTCGGAAAAGTACCCGGAAATCAAGTCATATTCGGGCCGGGCCTTGAACGATAGCCAAGATCGTGTGCGTTTTAGTATTTCGCACAACGATGTTCAGGCGATGATCGTTTCGGCCAAAACGCACAAGAACAGTTTTATTGAAAAGAACGAAGATCAAACTTATGTGCTGTATACCGAATCTTCTGATTGGGTCGATAAGTCCGATTTTATTTGTAGTACGGCGGATAAAGTAATGAAGGCCGAACCAAATTTGACGGCCAAGCCTTTAGATGGGCAGGTGCTTAGAAAATATAGGTTGGCCATTTCGGCAACGGCGGAGTATACCCAATACCATGGGGGAACGGTAGCCGATGCCCTTGCGGCGATCAATGCCACCCTTACCCGTGTAAACGAAGTTTTTGAAACCGATTTGGCCGTACGTTTGGAATTGGTATCCGACACCGATAAAATTATTTATACCGATAGTGGCTCTGATCCGTATACAGGTTCGTTGAGCTTGTTGGGCGAACAGGCCCAAAATGCCATGACCAGTGAGATCGGTGAGGCGAATTACGATTTGGGACATGTTTTCCATAAAGGGGAAAATGGGGGGAATGCCGGTTTTATCGGGGCCGTATGTGTAGATAACAGAAAAGGGAGTGCTTACTCCTCAAGCTTGGTGCCTAAGGGCGATAAGTTCGACCTTGATTTTGTAGCCCATGAATTGGGCCACCAGTTAGGGGCCAACCATACCTGGTCGCACGAGAACGAGGGTACCCAAGTACAGGTCGAGCCCGGTAGTGGTTCTACGATCATGGGGTATGCCGGTATTACCGGGGTCAATGATGTAGCGGCTAGGGGAGATGATTATTTTCATTATATCAGCATCAAGCAGATTATTGACAACCTTAAGGAGAAGAGTTGCGGGGAGGTCATTAGTATAGCCGATACACCACCGGAGGTAGCCCCTTTAGAAGATTATGTGATTCCGAAATCGACACCCTTCGTATTGGAGGGAAGTGCCACCGATGCCGATGCCGGAGATGTTTTAACCTATACTTGGGAGCAGATTGACAATGGTATTGTTACCAATTCGTCTTTTGGGCCGAATAACGCCAGTGGGGCCAATTTTAGGTCACGCTTGCCCAGTTTGGTTCCGGTTCGGTATTTTCCCATGCTTTCGCGGGTAATCCAAGGTCGGTTGACCGAAACCTTTCCGACCCGGGGCTCTGCTTGGGAAACGGTATCGGATGTAGAACGCGATATGAATTTTGCCTTTACCGTACGCGATAATGCCGCAGGTGGGGGTCAAGTGGTTTCGGAATTGATGAACGTTCAGGTGGTAAACAGTGCCGGACCGTTTAAGGTTACATCACAGGCCTCGCCCCAAGCCTTCGTAGCGGGGGAGGTCATTGAAATCGATTGGGATGTTGCCGGCACCGATATGCTGCCCATTGCTACTAAAAAAGTGGATATAATGCTTTCCGTAGACGGGGGGCTTAGCTTTTCCGAACCTTTGGCGACAGGGGTTGATAACAATGGTACGCATAAGGTCGTATTACCAGGGGTAACCGCCACCAAGGCCCGTATCATGGTCAAGGCGGCCGACAATATTTATTATGCGGTCAACGATGCCGATTTTAGTATTGCGGCCTCGCCCTTCATTATGAACTTTTCCGAATTGGAATATGAGGCTTGCCATTTTGATGACCTGATCATTCCCTTTATATACGAAACGTATTCGGGTTTTAATGAAGAGGTTACCTTTCAGGCATCTGACGTTCCTGATAATTTGGGTATTTCCTTTACGCCGGCTACGACATCGGTTGGAGGCACTCCTGTAGATATCCTACTCGAAAACACGGAGAATGTACCAGAAGGCGCTTACTCCATTACCATTTCTGCCGTTTCGGCCAGCTTGACGAAAGACATTACCTTCGATTTGAACATATATGACGACGACTTTCCCGAGGTACAGCTTAACGCTCCGGTCGATGGGGCCATAGATGTGTCTATCAACGAATTGTTGGAATGGGAGGAAGACCCGTCGTATACCGCATATGAAGTGCATATCGCCACCGATGCCGCCTTTAGCAACTTGGTAGAGCTCGTTACCGTTAACACCAATAGTTACGTACCGGCGGAATTGAACAACCAAACGCAGTACTATTGGAGGGTGAAACCCTTGAATGCTTGTGGTGGAGGGCCTCTTAGTGCTACTCGAAGCTTTACTACCATTCAGGTGGATTGTACCAATAAGCGCGCGAGGGACCTTCCTTTGGAAATCGTTTCGACCCAACGGAGTACGGTGATTTCAAAAATCGCCTTCTTTGAAGATTTGAAGGTTGACGATATTGATGTGAGGTTGGATATTGACCACGAGTATCTCGAAGATTTGGTGGTGACCCTAACTTCACCGTCAAATACGGTAGTGCCTTTATTTTCAAGTTCTTGTGGGAAATTAAGGAATGTAGATGCCACTTTTGACGATTCGGCGTCCGACTTTGTATGTGGCACTTCTTCAAGTGATGCCATTCAGGGAAGGGTAAAGCCCTTAGGCTCTTTAAGTGCCTTTAAAGGCGAATCGGTTTTGGGGGAATGGATATTGACCGTAGTCGATAATGCTTCGGGTGATGGAGGGGTTATCAATAGCTTTTCTTTAGACATTTGTGTAGAGGGTGAATTTAGGCCCGATGTAGATGATGATGGGGTTTTTGATGATGGGGATGATTTGTGTCTTAATACGCCCCCTGGGGTTGAAGTCGATGTCTCGGGTTGTCAGGTTTTTCGCTTTCCGTCCGATAATTTTGTGATTACCGTTGAGAGTGAGACCTGTAGAAACAACGATGATGGAATGATTTCCTTAACCGCAGCATTGCCCTTGGATTACACGGTTACCGTTACGGGTAATGGACAGGATGTTACGGATACCTTTACCAGTGATTTTGAATTGTTGAACCTTAGCTCGGGTACATATACCTTGTGTATAAATGCTTCGACCCCAGAGTTCGACTATGAGCCGTTTTGTGTGGAAGTGACGGTTTCGCAGCCCGAGCCCTTAGGGGTCTCGTCTTCGGTTTCGTCAGACGGAAAGCAGCTGGTGCTCGCAATGGAAGGTGCCGACCTGTATACCATTGAATTGAATGGGGAAACCTTGTTGACCGATAAATCGGAAGTTACCTTAGATCTAAAGTCCGGAAGCAATACTTTACGGGTATCTACCGGTTTGGCCTGTCAGGGCATTCATGAAGATAGTTTCTTTGTGGCGGGCGACCCCGTGGTATTTCCCAATCCGTTTGACGAGACTACCAAGATTTTGCTTAGGTCGTCGACAGAGACCGTTAGAATCGATATCTTTACTTTAGCGGGTAGATTGGCCAGGAACACCGAAGCTATCCCTCGTAGCGGCGCTATCGACCTCGATTTTACGGGGCTGCCATCGGGGATATATTTGGTAAGGGTCGAAGGGGAGACGATAAAAGGTGTGGTTAAAGTGATAAAACGATGAGGATACTGACTTTCATAGTGATGGGAATAGTGCTCTTGTCGGCTTGTAAAAAAGACTCGCCAAAAGCACCTGAAAAGGCTGATTTAATAGCTCCTGCCAAAAACTCGGAATGCACCCCGGTGCAAGACGATGGTGCCAACAGTAGTTTGGTAAGGTTTAATTGGAAGGCTTCCGATCATACCGAAAACTATGAGCTAAGGGTGAAAAACCTTAATACCGATGCCGTGTTTTCAAAAAGTACGACCGGTACCGTAGAAATCGTTTCCTTAGATAAGGGTACGCCTTTTTCGTGGCAGGTTATAACCACTAACTCTGGAACGAATACGGCTACCGAAAGTGATGTGTGGTTGTTCTATAACCCCGGGAGCCAGACCGATCATGTGCCGTTTCCGGCAGAGATCATTTCACCGGTACAAGGGTCGACCGCTTTTAAGGACATCAACAATAAGGTAAGCCTAAAATGGTCGGGATTTGACCTTGATGGAGATATAGTGGGCTTTAAGGTGTATTTTTCCACTGAAAATCCGCCTACCGATTTATTGAGTGAGGTCAAGGCAAATGTTGATGAGGTAGAAGTAGGGGTGGCCTCTAACACCCTTTATTTCTGGAAGGTGGTTACCACAGATGGAAAAGGCAATATTTCCACTAGCGATATATCGGAGTTTAAGACCCGTTAAATAGGTTCATGGTTCGGGTAACACCGGCCAATACGAAGGATTGTACGAGTTCCGTGCTTTTTTCGAAGCGTTCCTTTAAGGCCTCCTTTTCGGCTTCGCTCCATTCCCCTAAAACGTATTCTACCTGCCGTCCTTTGCCGAAATCGGCGCCGACGCCAAACCTAAAACGGTTGTAGTTGACGGTCTGAAGTACATTTTGGATATCCTTTAAACCGTTGTGGCCACCGTTACTGCCCTTGGTCTTTACACGAAAGGTACCGAACTCCAGATTGATGTCGTCGGTAATTACCAAGACGTTTTCCAAAGGTATTTTTTCTTTGTCCATCCAGTATTTAAGGGCTTTTCCGCTTAAGTTCATAAAGGTTGACGGCTTAAGGCATAGCACGCTTCTGCCCTTTATTTTAAAAAGACCTATATCGCCCAATTTTGCCGTTTCAAAACTAAAGTCCATTTTGTCGGCAAGGGCGTCTAGTACCTTGAATCCGATGTTATGACGTGTTTCGGTGTATTTGTCGCCAATGTTTCCTAAGCCAACGATAAGGTATTTTTTCATGCTGTCGGTTTCTTGTAAAACGGTTTTGTTATTGGTGAAAATAGATTTAAATAAGTGAAACATAAGGTTTCGTTTTATAAGGATTATGTATTCATTCCCCTCGGAAAGATATAAACTTTGGGTATTTAAAAATACAAAAGCGCCCTGGTTTCAGGGCGCTCTTTATAAAACTTCAATTGAAATTTACTCTTGGCTTTCTGCACCCTCGGCTGCGCCTTCAGCTGCTCCTTCTTCACCTTCACCTTCACCTTCTTCTTCGTCGTCAACGACTACAGCTGAACGCTGGGTCTTAACTTGAACAACAACAGTGGTTTCTGGGTGTAAGATGCTAAATTCATCTTTCAACAAAGACTCTACGGTAATGTTTTCGCCGATTTTCAATTTCGATATATCTACATCGAAGAAATCAGGCAAGTTGTCAGGAAGTGCTTTAATGGCAAGTTTTCTCTTTCTGAAAAGTAAACGGCCACCACTTCTAACCCCTGGTGCATTACCTTGAAGACGAACAGGAATGTTCATCGTAACCTCTTTGTCATCGAACAGTTGGTAAAAGTCGATATGCAAGATTCTATCCGTTACGGGATGAAATTGAATGTCTTGCATGATAGCTCTTACTTTGCTACCGTTCAAGTCAATCTCTACGGTGTGTGCGGCTGGGGTGTAAACTAAATCCCTGAACGCTAACTCATCTGCTGAAAAGTGTAATGGTTTCTCCCCTCCGTATACCACGCAAGGAACCTGTCCAGCATTACGTAGGGCTTTCGTTGCCTTCTTGCCCACGCTTTCTCTTTCTGATCCTTTAATCTTAATTGACTTCATTATATGGTTTAAAATTAATACTCGTTATTGATTCGCTTTTTTACGGCTACATTAAAAATTTTGATGCGATAGAGGTGTTGTGGTGAACCCTATGCATTACATCGGCAAATAGTTCGGCACAGCTCAGTATTTTAACCTTATCGGACTTCCTTCTTGCCGGAATGGAGTCGGTTACGATAAGTTCGAGCAATTGCGAATTTTCAATTTTTTCATAGGCGTCTCCCGATAAAAGGGCATGGGTGGTAATGGCCCTAACGCTCAGTGCGCCTTTTTCCATCATTAAATCGGCAGCTTTCGTCAAGGTTCCGGCAGTGTCTACCATATCATCGACCAAAACTACGTTCTTGTCCTTAACGTCGCCAATAAGCTCCATGTGTGATATAACATTGGCCACGGCGCGCTGTTTGTAGCAGATCACAACGTCGCTTTCCAATGCTTTCGAATAGGCATAGGCTCTTTTAGAACCGCCCATATCGGGAGAGGCAATGGTCAGGTTGTCGAGGTTTAGGCTTTTCAAATAAGGTAAGAACATGGTAGATGCGAACAGGTGATCTACAGGTTTTTCGAAAAAACCTTGGATTTGGTCCGCATGTAAATCCATTGTAATTATTCTTGTGGCACCGGCGGCCTCGAGCATTTTTGCAACGAGTTTTGCTGCGATCGGTACACGTGGTTTGTCTTTTCTGTCTTGTCTGGCCCAACCGAAATAGGGCATTACCGCTGTAATGTGTCTTGCCGATGCACGTTTGGCGGCATCTAGCATAAGCAACATTTCCATAAGGTGCTCCGAACTTGGGTTCGTAGATCCTATAATGAAAATACGGGCGCCACGTACCGATTCTTCGAATGAGGGCTGGAACTCTCCATCACTGTATCTCGAGAATATTACGTTGCCTAATTCGGCGCCATATGACTTGGCTATTTTAGCAGCCAATTCGGCACTTTGTGTACAGGCAAAAATTTTCGGTTCGGGAACTTGGTAGGCCATGGGTAACGTATTGTGAACTAGTTTATTGACAAGTCGTTTTGTTAGCGAGGTGCAAATTTAGAAATTTATTTGTCTTGCTAAAGGATAAATGTTGTTATTTTTTTGTGATGGGAATAAATTTTTTTTTACTTTTGCAGTCCAATTTTAGTGCTGCTCGAGTGGCGGAACTGGTAGACGCGCTGGATTCAAAATCCAGTTCCTTTGGAGTGTGGGTTCGATTCCCACCTCGAGTACAAGATTGAAACGTAAAAGCCGAGACTATAATCTCGGCTTTTTTTGTATTCGGGTATGGGTTTTGAATAACGTATCCTATACCTTAATGTAGATTTTTTTTCTGTCCAACCAAAGGCCGATACTCCAGCAGAAGAGCATAAAGACCAGGGCAAAGGCAAAAGAGCCAAAATAAGGTCCTATCCAGCTAAAGCCTTTTTCATAGCAATATTGGTAGAGGGTCTGTTCTCCGTCTACGCGGATAAAGTTCATGCCTATGGCCAGGTACTCCGAGAGTAGATAGATGAAAAGCGGGTTTTTACCGAATATTTCAAAGAAATTATAGTTAATCGGTCGCTTTAGGAATTCAATGGTATAGATCAATACGGACAATACCACGATATCAAGACCTACGGTAAGCACCACGAAGGAGCTGGTCCATAATTTTTTGTTTACGGGAAAAGTAAGGTCCCATAAATAGGCCACTACCAGTAAACCCGCTCCTACAAGAAGCATTTTGGCCAGTTTTTCGTAATCGATGCCCTTGTCAATAATGTACTTTCCTACCAGGTAGCCGGCAATAACGTTGCATATGGAGGGCAAGGTGCTCAAAAGCCCTTCAGGGTCAAATGGAATACCATTGCCCATATAGAGGTGGCTGTCGCCCAAAAGCATTCGGTCTATGGTTCTAACAAAGTTTCCTTCCAAGGTGTAATCACCAAAGGCGCTTAATAGTCCCCAATAGCCCAATAGAATCACGGCCGAGGCTATAATCAATTGCCTATTGGTTAGAAAATAGATCATAATGGCGCCAATGAAATAACATAGGGCAATGCGTTGTAGTACGCCTAGAATCCTTGTTTCGCTAAAAGGAACGGCCGTAAGATCTCCAGTTTCCGTCCAAGAGAAAAAGGGAATCCAATACATGGTATATCCTAATAGAAATATAATCAAGGTACGCTTGGCTATTTTCTTGAAAATGTCGGAAAGCGGTTTGTCGGCCCATTTCGTTTTGACGAAAGCAAAGGCGTTGCCAACGGCGAACAAAAACGAAGGAAATACCAAATCGGTAGGGGTGAAGCCGTGCCATTTGGCGTGTAATAGTGGTGAAAAGGTCATGTCCCAGTCGCCAGGCGTATTGACAATAATCATCAGGCAAATGGTCAATCCGCGGAAAACGTCGAGCGCTTTGAATCTTTTCATGGTCGGTTATATTTTATTTGGACTCTAAGTTAAGTGCTCTTGTGATCTTTTCAAACATATCACTGTTTTCATAGATGCCTTGAAATGATTGCGAGCTTGGGCCATAAGCAAAAATAGGAACCATAGTGGCCGTGTGGTCGAAGGTAGTAAAAGTTCCTTCAATTATTCCTTTTTTGAGGTCGCCTTGTGGTATGCTAAAACCGGAGGTTTCGTGATCGGCGGTAATGACTACCAAAGTATTTCCCGATGTATCGGCAAATTTTATCGCTTCGGTGATGGCCCGGTCAAAGTCAATTCCTTCGGTAACGATACCTCCCACATTGTTGTAGTGCCCGTTACTGTCTATTTGGGCGGCCTCAACCATTAAAAAAAAGGGTTTGTCCTTAGAATTCAAAAATTCAATGCCATTTTTGGTGGCTACGGCTAGCGCATTGCCACGACCCTCCAAAACTCCGGGCACTCCTTTTTTAGAAAGAAAATAGCCAAGCTTGTCGGCCTTATGTTGACCGATTTTATCGATACGGTCTACAATGGTAAAATCGGTGTTTTTCCAATCGAAGGTGAAATTTTCTTCCCCTCCGCCAATAAAAAGGGAAAGTTTGCTCTTAAGGATGTCTTGGGCGATTTCTTTGGTGTCCGATCGGTCTTTTTGGTGGGCGAAGAAGGAAGCGGGAGTCGCACCGGTAACCTTGTCCGTGGTAATGATACCCGAAACGTAACCGTGTTTTGCGAGAAATTCGGGCATGTTCTCAATAGGCTTCCTCGAAGGGTCTAGGCCGATAGCGCGATTATAGGTTTTTGTACCCGTGGCCAGTGCGGTACCTGCCGCGGCCGAGTCCGTGGTGAAATCATCGGAAGATTGTGTCTTTAAAAAGCCGATGCTCTTTAGTTGCGAAAGGGTAAGCTCACCGCCATTGGCCAAAACGGCCGATGAAATTTGGTTTAGGCCGTTTCCGTCGCCGATCAGTAGTATCACGTTTTGTATGGGCACCTCTTTTTGGTCCGTAGCGTAGGTAGGGCGGTATACTTTTGAGTTTATGGTGTTGGTGTAGGTGCGTTTTTCCAGCGTATTGAGGTAGGCCGATGTCTCGTGGGGCATATCGGTATTTATGATGTCTACGCCCAAATCGGAAAAGGCTTTCCATGCGGTGTTTGAATCCGGTGTTCCCCAAAATCGGAAGGGCTTATTGAGATTGTGGGCTTTTGTAATGGCTTCCGATACGGTTTGGTAATCTTCTTGGGTAAGCCTGCCCTTTCCGTTCCATTCCGAATAGTTTTTAAAATTGACACTGATAAAAGCGACCTTTTTCCAATCATCGGAATCAAGGTCGCTCTCTAGCTTCTGATAATCGAAATAAATGAATTCGGGATAGGAACTATAGGTTTCGGGGTCGGGCCTTTGCCCAGAAATAACAATCTTTATGTCGGGCCGTGAGGTGATTTCGGGGTATTTTTTGAGTGCGACCAATATTTTCTTTAAGGTAGGAAGGGCTTTCGATTTGACATCGAGCATCAGCATAAGGCCGGAAGCGTCACCAATGTTGTTTTTGATGGCATACTTTATAGGGTCTAAATAAAGCATTTGTAATGTATTGCCCTCAATGATTTCCGATTCGGTGTGGGCAATGTTCAATTTACCGTTCTTTAAAACGACATCGGCCTCAATAATATCGAGACCATTGGCGTAAGCCTTCCAAAAGGGGACGTTTTGAAGGTAATCGTTGTGGGAGTGGATCAGGGTTTTTCGATTTTCTTGGGCAGTGAGCAGCGTAATGCAGAAAAGAGCGAATACGAAGGAATACTTTGTTTTGAATCTATACATGCTTTAAAATTATAAAAAGGGTGCCCCTTAAGGAAGCACCCTTTCGTAAAAAACTAAACTAACGAACTGATTTTTGTGATTACCATCCTTTGTTCTGTTGAATTCCAGATGATTCTATTACTGTATTGGGTATGGGCCAAACATTCATGTAGGAGGCGTCAAAATTTCGTGCAGGCCATACAATTTCAGAACTGTAAGGCGAATCGGGATCGGAACGATCGGTGTAGATGCGTCCAAAAATAGGTTTTGAATACGCTTCTTCGGCATCGCCCCAACGAATAAGGTCAAAATGCCGGTTGGCGAACTCGCCGGCCAATTCCACCCGTCTTTCATGTTTTAAATCGCTCATGGTCGCATTGGTAATGGGAGCAAGACCAGCCCTTTCCCGTACCATATTCAATGGGGCATCTCCATTTTTACCGTCCATAATGAGGGCTTCGGCCTTCATGAGCAACACTTCAGCATAACGCATTAGGGGAACGTTGTAAACGGTTGAGGGGGCATCGCCATTACTGTTGAGATAAGTTCCAATAGGGTTTTCGAACTGAAATTCATACATGTACTTGTTGAACTGAAAACCCGATAGGGAGTTTTCCGATTGGTATCTTCGGTTTTCCCCGAAATAGGTAAATTCATCTCCGAAGCTCAATATGGTCACCGCTTTTCTCGCATCACCGGCTTCAAATTCATTGTAAAGGCCTTCTGATGGGGTGTAGTATCCCCACCCGTTATACTTGCCCCAGCCCTTGTTTTCCAGCATGACACCGGTTAGAATACTGCCTTTGTCTACCCCGGAGTTAACGGACCAAATGTACTCACTGGTCCAGTTGTTCAAATGGCTGTGCAATTCACGGTAATCTGTTGACGGATTTCCCGTGTTGATCAATGCCCTACCCGAACCGCTATTGGTAACGGCATCGGCGTACTTTACTACCTCGGCATATCTAGAGGCATCGTGTTGTGCCCAGTATAGATTGGTTTTTGCCATATAGGCGTATGCGGCGTCCTTATGTGGGCGACCATAGTTATCGGAAGAATATTCGGTGAATAGCGGTAATAATTCCGCGGCTTTCATAAGGTCGGCCTCTATTTGCTTGTAGTTTTCGACCACGCTGGCCGGTCTTGAGTAACTACCGGCCTCATCGTTCATGTTCTCTTCCGTAATAATGGGTACGCCTCCATTTTCACCATTATCTCCATAGGTGTGGGCCACCCAGAAGTAACTGAAGGCCCGCATAAAGTAGGCTTCTCCCAAATATTGGTTTTTTAGGCTTTCACTTAATTCCATATTGGGGACGTTCAGAATTACATCGTTGGCCCTTCGGATCACCTTGTAGGTGTTGGGGTAGCATGTTGAGGTGTATCCGCCTTCTCCGCCTGTGATGTTAAAACTCTTAATATTGTCGGCCGCAGCTTTTATACGACCTGTAATCATGTCATCGGATGCATTGATGTACCAGAAGAATCCGCGGGAGAACATTTCTTCATCGGTCATATAGGCATACATGCTGTTGACAGCCTCGGAAGCATCTTGTTCAGATGCCCAAAAATTGGCATATGATGTGCTTCCTAGGGGAGTGACCTCCGTAAAATCGTCAGAGCAACTAATCAGGTTAAGGCCGGCAAAGCCCAGTACCAAGCTCATGGTTTTTATGCTATTGAATTTCATTTTTTTTGTATTTTTTTAGGTTAGAGCGATAATGATAGACCGGCAGTAATGGTTCTTGACAATGGGTATCGTGCGATATCCAATCCTTTGCCACCAACTTCGGGGTCCATGCCCGTATAATCTGTAATGGTAAATAGGTTTTCTGCGGAGATGTAAAAACGCAATGACGAGCCGGGCAATACGGTATTCATAATCCGGTCGTTTATGGTATACCCAAGGGTTACGTTCTTCATTCTCAAGTATGAGGCATCTTCAAGATACCAGCTCGATGCCAGACCAAAGTTTTGGTTGTCGTCTTTGGTCGATAGCCTTGGTGTAGTGGCCCCTGTGTTGGAAGGAGACCATGCGTCAAGTACCCTGTTATCTAGGTTATATCCGGTAAGCGAAGCGTTATAGGTAGAAAACTTGTATCCGTTAAATACTTCAACACCTGAAACCCCTTGAAACAACATGCCTAAATCAAAATTTTTGTAATTCAGGTTCAGACCGAAGTTATAGGTAAAATCGGGTTGGTAACTGTCGTAAAAGACCTTGTCGTTATCATCTATTTTTCCATCATTGTTGCTATCGGCAAATTTAAAATCGCCAGGCTGGGCGTTGGGCTGTATTAGATTGCCGTCTTTTACATAGGCATCAATTTCCGCCTGATTTTGGAATATGCCCAATTGAGGCACTACATGAACCGAGTATAAGGCCCGTCCGACCTCTGAACGGAAGGGTCTAAGTACCCCTCTGACATTGTCGCTGTGGGCAATGAAGTTGATTCCACTTTTGTTATAACCATCTAGGTTTACTAGCTCGTTTTCAAGTACGCTGGTATTGGCATTGATGGTAAAGTCGAGGTCTCCTATTTGCTTGGAATAGCTTGCCGAAATTTCAAAGCCATTGTTCTTTACCTCTCCACCGTTTACATCGGCAGCCGATGTACCTTGGTGTAGATCTTCAAGACCGGGAAGGATCATTCCCTTGGTCGATTTTTCGAAGTAATCGAAAGTAAGGCTTAGACTATTGTTGAAAAGGGCCGCGTCAATACCAAAGTTGACTGATTCCGACACCTCCCAGTTCAGGTTCGGGTTCGATTGCTTTCCAACGTATGCGCCCTTGTCGTCATGTGAGGCGTCTTCGCCAATAGTAACTACCGTGGTGTTCAATGGAACGTCAAAAGAATAATAACCTACGGAGTTGATATTTCCTATTTGTCCCCAAGAAGCTCTAAATTTCAGGTCATTGATGGCTTCGACATTGAAGAATGATTCGTCTGACAATCGCCAGCCCACGGTGGCCGATGGAAAGTTATCCGCTTGATTGTTTACCGCTAAGCGTGAGGTCATATCCCTTCTGATACTCCCTGAGATAAAGTAGCGATTCTTGTAATTGTACATAACCCTACCAATGGCCGATGTCAAGGCATCTTCATAAACTGAGGTGCCGGGGTTTCTGATGACGGATGCATTCGATAGATATTGGTTGAACGCATCTTCGTTGCTAAAACCTTCCCCTCGGTTAGATAGGCTCTCAAAGTCCGTATGCTGGGAAGAATAGATAGCGGTAAGGTCTAGGTTGTGGTCGCCAAATGATCTTTTATAGCTCAATTGGTTGTCCCAGACCCAGCGGTTCGTGGTTGAGGTCGTCTGATCTAGGTAGTTGTTCGGGTTTGAACGCCCCAGTTCAGGTACTTTGGGCTGAAACCTTTTGTACTGCGAATGGGTATAACTGTATGAATAATTGGTTTTAAACGATAGGCCGTTCAAGATTTTATATTCTAAAAATACATTGGCGTTCAAAAAGTTTGTAGGCGCATTGGTCGTAGGTCTTAGCAAGAGGGCCAAAGGGTTGTACACATCACCATAGGCTCCTGCGAACTGTGATAGGTTTTCAGGGGCTACCCCGGCAAAACTGCCGTCGTCGTAACGGGTAGGGGAGGCTGAAGGCATGTAAACCGCATTAATGATGGTGCCGGAATAGGGGTTGTCGGTATTCGTTCCTACGGCCTCGGTTTTTGAAAAATAAACGTTTTCGCCAATTTTGATTTTGTCGGAAAGGTCAAAATCGGATTTCACCCTAAAATTATAGCGCTCAGAACTTGTTCCTTCCAAAAGGCCCTCTCTTTTGGTATATCCGAAGGAGGTAAGATAGTTCATGCTTTCACCTGCACCGCTTATGTTTATATTGGCATTGTTCATGCCTGCGGGCCTAAAAATGGCATCTACCCAGTTGGTACGGTTTACTTGTCCGTAGGGGTTTTGCTCGAGGTCGTGGGCAGATTGTCTTGGGGTTCCGGCATTATCCGCAGCGGTATTGTATGTGTTGGCTTGCTGTTGTGCCGTAAGCGGGGTTGGTAGGTTGGTGGCTTCTTGGATACCACCATAGTAGTCTACGGTAATACGGGGTTTGCCCATCTCTCCTTTTTTGGTTTGGATTACGATGACCCCCGATGCTGCTTGTGCCCCATAAATAGCTGCTGATGCCGCATCCTTAAGAACAGAAATGGAGGCAATATCGTTAGGGTTGATGGCAGGGCCATAATAAGGAACACCATCTACTACGGTAAGCGGACTTTCATTAGCGAAAGTTCCTAGACCGCGAATAACGACGTTGCCGCTAGAGGTAGGGTCACCACCTTGGTTTAGTACGGTTACACCGGCAACATTACCTTGTAAGAACTCCGTAGCGTTCGTAACGGGTCTTGACGCAATACTCTCTACATTGCTTACCGTTGCAATAGCTGTTGTTAAATCACCTTTTCTTGAGGAGCCGTAGCCGATAAGGACTACTTCATCCAAGAAGCTGGCTTCTTCATTCATCGATACATTCAGGACCTGGTCTCCTGAAAAGTTTACTTCTTTAGTGGCAAAACCCAGGGAAGAGAACACTAGGGTTCCACTTTCTTCGGAGAGGCTTAGCGTAAAGTTACCGTCAAAATCTGTTGAGGTACCGGTTTGGGTTTCCCCTTTCAGTACAATCGATACCGAAGGAACCGGCATTCCATCTGTTTCGGAAACTACCGTTCCCTTTACTGTTACTTGCGAATAAGAAAAGGAAATACATCCTAATGCTATTAGCAGAACTAAGTACACTTTTTTCATTTAGGTAGAATTTTAAATTGGTTATGAACCAAAAGTAGTCGGAGGTGCTACTTCTTCCAGATGAAAAAAGAATCATAAAGGTGTACTTATGCCTCAAAAAAGGGGGTGAATGGTTTCTTTTTAGTGCACTTTCGTTACAATAATTTTAACGTAACATTGTGATAATATGTAGCTAACGTTAGGCGTTGTCGGTTTTGGCGCGATATGCTTTTGGGCTATAATCGAAATTTTTCTTAAATAGGCGGCTAAAGTACTTAGGGTCGTTAAAACCGCATTCTATACTTATTTCGGAAATGTTCAAGGTGTGGTTTTTAAGTA
Source organism: Zobellia sp. OII3 (assembly GCF_002211465.1). Classification (NCBI taxonomy): domain Bacteria; kingdom Pseudomonadati; phylum Bacteroidota; class Flavobacteriia; order Flavobacteriales; family Flavobacteriaceae; genus Zobellia; species Zobellia sp. OII3. Next base: position 1,375,759 of record NZ_MWRZ01000001.1, read on the forward strand.
GAAATTCGGCTTTTTGCAGGCGTAACTTTATAATGACGTCGGAAGGGGACTGCTGGAGCACCTCTTTAAAGGCCCGATAGCATTTGATCTTTGATACGAAAAGCAATTCTTGTAGCTTCTGAACATTAAAGGAGGGGTCGTTGAGGTTCTTGTTTATCAGGGCCAATGCCTTTTTTACCAGTTTTTCGTTGACCGATAGGGTTTTGGTCTCATCGAAAGGCGGAACATAGAAGAGGTGTTTTGATGTGTTGTTCGCATATTCTTTTCTGACGGATGTGAGTTTCGAGATTTTACTTTGAATAAAAGACTTGCTTACGGGCAACTGTATAAAGGTGTCTACGCCAAGTTCCGTAGTCTGTATGCGCAATGAATGGTTTATTTCTTCGGAAACGTACAGCACCGAAACGGCTATCTGGGTCCCGTTGCTCTTTATAAGATGAAAGAGTTGTACCAACTGTTCGTCAATGGGAATATTGTATAGGGCCAGGCAATGTATGTTTACGTGCTTGATGGCCGAGCTTACCGCTGATGCCGTTTTTTCAAAGATTAGATTGTTGTCGGGGTGGTCGAATAATTGAAGGGCCGGCAAGGCGTCGTCATCATTACAAAAAACTAGAATGTTGTTTTTGTCCGAGGGTAGCTTTTCATTTAGGTCGAGGTGCTTCCATAAGACTTCTTCTACCTTATTGTTTTCGGTATCTACCACCTTGATCGGCAAGTGTACCGAAATGATCAGTTCGTCGTTTTTTTCAATGCTAAGGTTTCCTTCCATAGCAGCTAGCAGGGTGTTCGATGCTTTGTAATACGGACTGTAATGTTGTATGCTGAAAAAGTTGTCGGAGAGTACTTTACTGTCCGACTTTATAAAGAGTCCTAAGGAATTACCTTTTGTCCTTACCGTAAGTTTTAGGTAGCTGTCTTTCGAAAGGTATTTGAGAATGTCGTTAAAGAGGTATTTGAAAAACAATTTAAAACGGAGGGAGTCTAGTTCTACCCATTGGTCTTCGATATCTAGGGTGTAGTCTAAATTGATTTTCGATTTTCGGGCATGTGTAGCGAGTCCGTCTACAAGTACTTTTATGGTTTGTCTTATTTTGGTCGCCGATTTTTTTAGTTCGCCTATGTCCTTAGAGTTGGTAAGGTAGTCCCATTCCGATAGCAATGTGATCAATTTGTTCGACTCCTTATTGATATTTCGTTTTGTGCCGTCGTCTTCGTTCAGTTCTTTGGTGTTCTCAATAATTTTGGAAACCGGTTCCTTGAACTCCGACAATACGAAGGTCTTGAACTTTTCGATTTCAAAATCTTCGTTTTTAAGCTGGTGATAAGAGCTTAAGAGTTCTTCCCTTTGGCGATTGATTTCTTTGTTTTTTTCATCTAAGGTATGGTTGACCTTCAAGAGCCGTTCTTTTTGCCGGTTTATGGTTTCGGTCCGTTCCTCTATTTTACGTTCCAATTCTTTCTGGTTTTGCGCAATGTTGCGGTTTCGTACCAGTACCCAGCTTGTAAGGCTTAGTAGTAAGGTGGTCAATAGAAGTAGGTAGAAGAGGGTGGTCTTGTAAAACGGTTTTTTGATGATGATGGGAATGCCTTTAAAGGCTAGGTCTTTGTCAGAAGAGTTTTTTACTTCAAAAATATATTCGCCATCGGGCAGACCGGTGTAATGGACACGGCCTTGGCCTTCCTTGAATTCTTGAAAATCGGTATCGTAACCGGAAAGTTTATACAGTACCCGATTGTTGGGGTCTTGCGTAAAAACAACGGGTTCGATCTTTATATCTAGGGAATTGTCGATAAAATTTTTAGTAATACCTTTCGTAAAATCGCTGGTATCGTCTATTTCGATCTTTATTTTCGGTAGTTTTTTGGTAATGTTCAGACTCGCTGGCGAAAAGTAGTTGAGCCCGTTTATTCCCGCAAAGAACAAGGTGCCTTTGCGGTCTTGGTAGTAGGCGCCCTCTGAGAATTCACGGGCCTGCCAGCCTTCATCCATATTCAGGCCTGTAACTGAAAAATCGTTTCTGTCTACGGCGGCAATCCCTTTGGTCGTACTCACCCAAACCTTATCGCTGTCTAAGAGCAGGCCATATACCATATGGCTCGGGAGGCCCTGTTTTTCTGAAATATGTTGTATAAGCCCCTTGTTTTTGTCGTATACGCTGATGCCGCCAAGGCTTCCCGTCCAATAATAACCCGACTGCTTGTCTTTAAAGGAAGAATAGACGCTATTGCCCAAGAGTCCGTCTTTTACCGTGATGTCCGTTAGTTCGCCAGTGGCAAGGTCAAGCAATACCAGACCTTCGTTTTCGGTGCTGACCAAAAGCTCGTTATCGGCGTATTCTATGTTTCTGATATGGTATGGGGCCAATGCCGATTGACCTTTAAAAGCCTCAAAGCTATCGGTCTTCAGGTTGAATTTGGCCACCCCTCCCCAACAGGCTATATAGAGCTGATTACCGTTGTCTTCTTGAAACGAATAGTTTCTGTCGTTGGGAAGATTGGCGGTGTTTTTAGATTGATACAGGGTATAGCCGTTCTTCTTAATTCGAATAATACCGGCATAGGTGCCTGCCCAAATTTCACCATTGGAGGTGGTGTAAAGCGACCGTACCCGCCCCCAGTCTGAATTTTCTTGGGCCTCGGCAATATGATATTTTAAGTAGCACGGTTCTTCTTGGTCAAAGTAAAACAGGCCTTTTGTGTAATATCCGAGCCAGATGCGATTATTGAAGTCCTTGGTAATTGCCCGTATGGTTTCGTTGGGTAAATGTGGATATTTGTTCGGATGTGGTATAATTGTAGAGATTTGCTCAGAGCCGCTATAGGCCATGCTAAGGCCTCCGTCTTTATGTCCTAACCATATATTGCCAAAACTGTCCTCGTATATTTTTTCTACTTCATTGCTGCCAAAACTATAGGGGTCGTAGAGGTCGTGAAAGTAATGATCGATCTGCTCATTGTCGCGGTTGGTCGTGCTGTTGGGAATGATATAGATACCGTTCCTTCGGGTGGCATACCAGATATGTCCGGATTTGTCTTTGAGGACATCGTTGATAATGGTATTCGGAAATTTGTCCAAAAGAAGCTCCCTGAGGATACTGTTGTCTTCCTTTTTTTTCTCGACAAATTGAGCTTTTTTAAAGTCGCCATCGATAAATTCGTAACGGGTATTATCGGTCCGGATGCCTATTCCTCCCTCTTTGGTGAGGGCCATATATTGTAGGGGTTCATCAAAGGAAAAATTTTGAAACTTGCCGTTGCCTAGGTGTTTGCTTATTTTTTTATCCTTTGTAACAATCCAAATATTTCCTTGGCCGTCTTTTTTTAGATGCTGAATATTGTTTCCGGCTATGGAAGTCGAATTTTTTATATCGTGTTTGTAGACCGTGAATTTTTGGCCGTTGTAACTGTTGAGTCCGTCCCAAGTGGCAATCCATAATATACCATCGTCATCGCTTATCAAATCGGTGATGGAATTATTCGAAAGCCCGTCGTTGGTACTGAGGGTCTTGAATTTTATATTTTGCCCAAAAACCGGGTTGATGGACAAAAGTATAAGGAGTGCATATAACAGTAAGTAGGGTGGTTTCATGTTGGTTGGTTCTGCGATGCTTTGGGGCGCAGGTTAAAAATATGAAATTTAAGCTATACCAGCGTAATCGGTATATCGATGTTAATGGTTTGATGTTGTTCGGGGGGTATAGAAGCAAAAAGCCCGCGATAATACTATCGCGGGCCGAGTATGGTCATAGACCTATTTGTTCTATAAAAGGTGATTTTTACGAGATAAACCGAATGGTCATAAAATTGCTTGGAGTTTCGCCGTTGCTTGCTTTTACAGCATTCACGATGGGAATTACAAAAGCGATTATGCCAATGAAGATCAAACTTAAGATGCCTAGGCCTAAAAGCAAAATGGCCGGAATACTAAGTATGGTAAAAAGGAGCATACTCAATTGAAAATTGACAATCGACTTGCCATGCTCGTCCATGCCGTCAACGTTGTCCTTTGTGGAGAGCCTAGTATTAAGGGTACGATAAGCCCGCCAAAACCGGTTACATAGGTCAGCAACTGTGATAGGTGTGCAATGACCAATAGTTGATTGTTCTTTTCTAATGATTTGTTTTGATTGATGACTTCCATTTTTTGATTGTTTAGGGGTTCTAAATATAAGACGAGCTAAAAAGCAAAATGTTACAATTTAAGATGGCGATAAGAAATAAAAAAATCCCGTACGACATGGAGTGTACGGGATTTTTGAAAATAAATTTTAGTGGATACTACTATAGCTTACGCTCTATTTTCAACAGTTTTTCCTGATTCTTTGCAATGCTACTTTTTAGTTTGCTTAGTTTCTTTTCGATTTTAGTGATATCGTTGGGAGAAAGTTTTCCTTTGATTTTGTCCACTTCCATTTTGTTGCTGATCTTGCTGACTTTCTTTTCGTCGCGGTCCAAGGTTTTTCTGATCGCACTGATTTTGTCATTCAGTTTTTCGATTCTTTTAGCTGCTTTATCAGCTCTTTTTTGCTCTTTTTTAGCGGCTTTGGCCGCCTTTTCGGCTTCTTTAGCTTCTCTTTCGGCCGCTTCGATTTGTTTTCTGATTTCCTTGGCTTCCCTTTCCGCTTGTTCGACTTGGGAAATAGAGTCGTTTTGAACTTCTCCTTCTTCTTGGGCAAAGGTCAAGGTGGTCATACCTATAAAAATCACACAAAAAGTCAATAAACGTATTTTCATAATAAATTTAATTTATAATAGTTAATGGAGGCGCGAAGGTAGATATTTTCGGCTATTGTTGCACTTTGGTGCAATTATATTTTTGTCGTACAAGAAGGCCGAAGACTTCTATCTGTTTTTGAGTACTTTTGCAAAAACTCATGAATGATCCCTAACGATAACATCATAGCATTGGCCACGCCTTCAGGTGCCGGGGCTATTGCGGTAATACGTATTTCTGGCGAAAAGGCCATAGATATCGTAGCCCCCTTTTTTCAATCGGCCTATGGTAAGGATTTGACCAAGAAGAAGAGCCATACCATTAGTTTGGGCCATATTGTCGATGGAGGGAAGTTGTTGGACGAGGTTCTTGTATCGGTTTTTAAAGGGCCGAATTCGTATACAGGGGAGAACGTTGTCGAGATTTCATGTCATGGTTCCCCATTTATTCAACAACAGCTCATTCAGCTCTTCTTAAGGAACGGATGTAGAACGGCCGAAGCAGGGGAGTTTACCCTTAGGGCCTTCCTCAATGGTAAAATGGACCTTAGCCAGGCTGAAGCGGTGGCTGACCTGATAGCCAGTGATAATGCGGCCAGTCACCAGATAGCCATGCAGCAGATGCGCGGCGGCTTTAGTAACGAGATCAAGTCTTTGAGACAAGAGCTCTTGAACTTCGCGTCTTTAATTGAATTGGAGTTGGATTTTTCTGAGGAAGATGTAGAGTTCGCCGACCGTACGCAGTTTAAGGAGTTGCTTGGGCGTATTCAGAAAGTATTGAAGGGATTGATCGATTCTTTTGCCGTAGGAAACGTTATTAAAAACGGGATCCCGGTAGCCATTGTGGGTGAACCCAATGTGGGAAAATCTACCTTGCTCAATGCATTTTTGAATGAAGAGCGTGCCTTGGTTTCCGATATTGCAGGCACTACTAGGGATACGATAGAAGACGAGATCTCGATTGGAGGTATCGGTTTTCGTTTTATCGATACGGCAGGGATACGCGAAACGGAAGATGTGGTTGAGGGTATGGGTATAAAACGGACTTTCGAAAAGATCGAACAGGCTCAGGTCGTTTTGCTTCTTGTTGACGGGGCCAAGCTTAGGGCCAATAGTGACAAGCTAAAAAACATTGTAGTCGATTTCGAAAAAATAAAAAACCGCAACCCGCAAAAACCTTTGCTTCTATTGGTAAACAAGTCCGATACTTTGACCGAAAAGGATAAGGAAAATATTGCAGGGGCATTAAGTGAGGTGAGGTATATTTCTGCCAAAACCGGAGAAGGGGTAGAGGACTTGCAGAACAAACTTTTGGAATTCGTAAATACGGGAGCCTTGCGTAACAATGAGACAATTGTAACCAATACACGGCACTACAATTCGCTCTTAAAAGCGCTTGAGGAAATAGAAAAGGTGCAATTTGGTATGGAAGAAGGGCTCTCTAGCGACCTTATGGCCATTGATGTTCGCGAAGCCCTATATCATTTAGGGGAGATAACCGGCCAAGTGACCAATGATGAACTATTGGGGAATATTTTCGCTAATTTTTGTATTGGGAAGTAACTTACTTTCTTTTATTTGTTAATCCCTTATTATTGTTGACTTTATAGTGTTTTATCTTCTTTTATTTGTTGTTTATTTGCTCTTTTTTGATTAAATTTGTTGTATATCTGTTGCCTGAAATATAGAATTGTTGCCCATTTCTGTTGGCGAAGATATTGGCGAAATGATGCACCATAACGCACCACGTTGCACCATTACGCTACATAAAGCACCATTTATGAGCAGTAATTTATTCATTCCAAAAACTTGTAAGCATTGCGGTAATGCATTTACAGCACGTACAACAGTTACTAAATACTGTGGCGATACTTGTGCAAAAAGAGCTTATAAGGCACGCAAACGTCAAGAAAAAATTCAAGCTACTCTTACTGAAGATATGCAACAGCAAAAACAAGTTGTTGAAGTTCGCAATCCTAATGCTGTAAATAACAAAGATTTTTTAAGCGTAACAGAAGCCTCACAACTGATTGGCGTGAGTAGATGGACCATTCAAAGAATGATTCAACAAGGACGTTTAAAAGCAGTTCCTTTTGGTAGAAAGCGTATTGTGGCCAGATGGCAAATAGAAAACCTTTTTAATTAATTCCATTATGAAAGTAACATTAAGACAACGCAAGAAGAACGACAAAATAAGTCTGTATTTAGATTACTATCATAAAGGCAAACGTAAAACAGAATACTTACGCTTATACCTTACACCTAATCCTAAAACCAAAACTGAAAGAGAGGTTAATAAGAAAACCAAACAATTGGCTGAAACTATATGTGCACAGCGACAAATAGAAATTCAAAATGGTATTTATGGCTTTCAAGATATTGAAAAGCTAAAAGGTAGTTTTATTACTTATATCACAGCTTTAGCAGAAAAGAAAAATACAAGCTCTGGCAATTATGGTAATTGGAATAGTATGCTAAAACATTTAAAAAAGTTTTGTCCAACAGATGTTAGTTTTCAAGATATAGACAAATCGTTTGTTGAGCGTTTCAAAGAGTATTTAGATAAAGAAGCAATAGGTAGAGCAGGTAAGCAATTGTCTCAAAATTCAAAATATTCGTATTATGGTAAATTTTCAGCGGCATTAAAACAGGCGGTCAAGGATGGAATTTTAAAAGTAAATCCTGCAAATGGTGTAGAGTATTTTAAACAAGGAGAACCTCAACGAGAATTTTTAACGCTTGATGAATTACAAAAAGCAGTTAATACAGAATGTGAACTGCCTATCTTAAAGAATGCTTTTATTTTTTCAGCTTTAACCGGATTACGTTGGTCAGATATTGAAAAACTGATATGGTCAGAAATCCAGCACTCAAAAGAAATGGGATATTATATCCGATTTAGACAAAAGAAAACTAAAGGTGTCGAAACCTTACCAATATCAGACCAAGCAAGAAATCTATTAGGAGAAAAAGGTAATCCAGACGATAAAGTATTTGATGGCTTACATTATAGTGCCTGGTCTAATTTAAAATTACAACAATGGATGATGAAGGCAGGTATTACTAAAACTATTACGTTTCATTGTGCGCGTCATACCTACGCTACCTTACAATTAACTTTGGGTACAGACATATATACTGTATCAAAATTATTAGGTCATAAAGAGTTACGAACTACACAGATATATGCCAAAGTAATTGACGATAAAAAGAAAGAAGCTGCTAACCGTATTCAACTGGATTTATAATGAAAGGAAGTATATTTTCAAGTTTGGTTTCTATAACCAATGGCTTACATAGAGATAATAGACAGGAAAAGGATTTTAAATACTTATTGTCTGATTTTAAATTGAACCAAAAAGCTAATAACGCAGTTTTTAAAGTAAACTTTAAAAAGCCTTTAAATGCGAAAAAAGAATACTATCAAAAGCTAATAATTAATGAAACAGAAAATACAGTAGCATCATTTGTAAAGGAATTTCCGAAAAATGCAACTACACCAGAAAATAAATACAGCTATACCATTCTACTTAATAAATTTGATAAGTACTTAAATGACATTGCAACTTATATCAATAAAAGAGGTATAACAACAGATTTAAATAATGATGACAATTATATCATAAACTACTTAAAAGTATCTGTAATAAGGTTGTATGCTGAACTACAAGAGCAATACGGACAATTTTCGGAAAATACAAAATTCTCAATTTCTGAAATTGCAGAAAAATACTTTAATGATGAAACTTTTGATGTTAGCTTAATAGAAAAGAACACCACTAAAAAAGTTGCTACCAAAAAAACATCAAAAACGAAAGCAACACCCAAGACTTCTTTTGGATATAAAAGTAATGACACTTCAACTTTGCTAACTGTACTTAAACAAGTAAATCTAAAAATCGATTTGTTAGATAACCGCACAACTGTTGAACATTTGCACCAATTGTTATTAGCAAAAGATTTTGCAAATACAGAATCGCAAATTTATCTTCAATGCGAAACTACACAGTTTAGTTACCTTGTAACAAAACTTAAACCATTTTTTAATGGTTTCAATCCTACCTCAATAGAACGTTCTGGAAAATTTATTACTAAAACAGGTACGCTATTAAAGGCGAATAATCTTCACAAAAACAAAATTCACAACCCAAAAGAAAAGGAAGAAATAGATAAAATCATCCAACAACTGCAATAAAAAACAGTAAGAATAGTAAGAAACCTTACTGTTGTCTTACCCTTGTTTTACACTCTTACTAAAATCGGGAAGCCAATTTTCAACCTTTGTCCTGTTCTTGAAAACCAAGAATGACATTTGGCCAGATGTCCTCATTTATTTAAAACAAAATAAACGATGGACACAAATATCATCGAAAAGTTAGACCGCATTGAAAAACTCTTATTAGAGCAACAAACAATGCAAAAGCAAGTATTAAACTTTAATGAAACTTGCAAGTATTTAGAATTATCCCAATCGCACTTGTATAAACTCACAAGTACGGGAACCATTCCACATTATAAACCGAATGGTAAAAAGATTTATTTCCAAAGAGAAGAGTTAGACCATTGGTTACTGCGTAACCGTATGAACTCAAGAGACGAAATCGAACAGCAAGCTGCCGATTACCTTATTAAGAAAGGAGCGGTGAAGTTATGACTGAAATAATCGATTTACTCTTAACGCTCTCTCAAGAAATAAAGGACATTAAAGCACGTATCGAATTGTTACGACAATCGAGAGCAGAAGTATTAAAAGATACGTGGATAGACAATCAAGATGTATTGCAGACCTTACATATAAGTAAGCGAACGCTACAAACTTTAAGAACCAATGGCACTTTGCCTTACAGCAAAGTAAAAGGTAAATTTTACTATAAAGTTGCTGACATAGAGCAATTGCTTCAAGACAACTACTACAACCATAATTTCAAGCAAGATGGAAATAAGTAGAGAAGCAATTTTAGACAAAACACATTATGGTTTAAAAATCTATGCCTATGTGTTGAGACAGTATTATCCTAATCAAACAGTCCTTTCTGTAAAAGGAAGGGACTGTGGGATAACTCGAAACCCTTTTAATGGTGGTAAAGAAACCTTGCGGATTCATATTGATGGTATTATAGCAACACATCGAGATACAGAATTAGAAGCCTTTAAAGGTGATGTATTCGATTTTGCACAATATCATTTTAGAATAACCGATGAAGAAGATTTGTACCAGAAGATAAATCAAGAGCTACATCTAAATTTAGAAGTCAAGGAAAAAGACGAATTGGAATGGCTTAATGAACCAGACGATACGTGGTATGCCAACTGTAGCTTTTTTAAAGCACCTGTTCGCAATGTGTTTCCTTCGGAAACCTTGCGATTACATCAAGTATTTGCATTAATCACAAGTAATAAATACAAAAAGATTACTGAAGAATTAAGAGCAATTACCAATGTAAAAGAAGCACGTAAATTCAAAGCGAATCGCTTTGATTACGTAACACTTTCAGGAACATTTGAAAAACGAAGCGATAACAATTTGCTAAAGCATTCTAATTTATTAACCATTGATTTTGACCATTTAGAGAATCTACAAGAGTTAAGAACACAGCTCTTAAATGATGAATATTTTGAAACCGAAATGCTATTCATATCACCATCTGGCGATGGCCTAAAATGGATTATTAGAATAGATATTTCAGAAGTAACACATTCAGAATATTTCACAGCAGTAGCAAATTACATTAAACACAATTATAACATTGAGGTTGACCAGTCAGGTAAAGACGTTTCCAGAGCGTGTTTTTTACCATATGACCCAACAGCCTTTTTACATAAAAGACATCAAGCATTATGACTAAAATATTTAACCCAAAAGATTGGTTAGAAGTTCCTAAAGAGCCAACAAAACCAAAAAGCAACACAGCAACAACTAATGTTGTTGCTGTTGCTGATAACGACATTGAATCCTACATTTCAGCAATCGAGCAATCAGGTACAGACATAACAGGAAGTTATGCCACTTGGAGAGATTTAGGCTTTGCTTTAGCAGAAGAATATGGAGAAATAGGTAGAGATTATTTCCACCGTATGAGTAAAAATTATGCAGGTTACGATGCTAAAGAGTGTGATGCACAATTCGATAAATGCTCAAACGCAAAAGGACACGGAATTACAATTGCTACCTTTTATCACTATGCACATCAGTCAGGTATCAAACCGACTAAACAACAGTATAACAACGAAGTTGCAACAAACGTTGCAACTGTTGTCGATACAGCCAACCAATCAATGCCTACAATACCAGAAACGGTATATGAGAATTTGCCACAGTTTTTACAACAAGTTGTAAATCCTGCTAATGGACAAGAAGAAAAGGATATTTTATTGTTAGGTTCATTAACAGCATTTAGTGCGTGTTTTCCTAAACTCTTTGGTATCTATGACCAACGTAGAGTATTCAGCAACTTATATTTATTTGTAACCGCACCTGCATCTGCAGGTAAAGGAAGACTTAACCAAATTAAAAATTTGGTAGAGCCTGTTCATAAATTAAAACGAGAACAAGCCAAAGTATTAAAGCAGCAATTTCAAGCAGTAACTGCTACTTATAATATGAATAAAGGCAAAGATGAAAACTTGGAAAAACCGAGTAAACCGCCAGAGCGAATGCTGTTCATTCCTGCCAACAATAGTGTAACAGGCGTATATCAATTAATTTCTGATAATAAAGGCAGAGGTTTAATTTTTGAAACCGAAGGCGATACATTAGCACAAGCCTTTAAAAGTGATTATGGCAATTATTCCGATGGATTTCGTAAAGCATTTCATCACGAAACCATAAGCTATTATCGTAGAACAGATAGAGAATATGTAGATATTGAGAAACCGTGCTTGTCAACAGTATTATCAGGCACACCTAAACAAGTGGCAACCTTAATACCCAATGCAGAAAATGGGCTATTTAGTCGCTTTATGTTTTACTATATGAATATAAAACCAACTTGGAAAAATGTATTTCAAAATAGTAATAAGTTAGGTTTAGATGATTACTATAACCAATTAGGTAGTGAGTTTTTAGAATTGTACAAAACGCTAAAAAACAACCCAGAGATTGAAATACGATTAACCACAACCCAACAACAGCAATTCAATACGTTCTTTGAATCCTTACAGACCAAATACATCAACCTACAACCCGAAGAGTACATCGCAACAATAAGGCGATTAGGCTTAATTGCGTTTAGGATAATGATGCTATTCACAGCATTCCGAATTATGGAGGATGGTGATGTAAACGCAACTAAAGAATGTGAGGATATAGATTTTGAAAATGCACTAACCATAATTTCAATTTTAGTAAAACACAGTAGTAAAGTATTTAATGATTTACCAATAGAGCAAAAAGCAACAAAACGCTTAAATAGAAAAGAACGCTTTTTAGAAAGTTTGCCAAAGCAATTTAGCAGACAAGAGTATTTAGATTTAGCCACAAAACAAAGCATCGCACACAAAACCGCAGAAGGCTATATTACCAAATTTGTTGATGCAGGTTTAATATACAGAGAAGCACACAACAACTATTCAAATCCTGCAAAGACATAGTTAAGGATTTTAAGGATTTAAGGATATGATTAAATTGACTTCCTCAAATCCTTAATATCCTCATTACCTGTTAATAACTGTTTATATCTTTTTACTTTCCTTTGGTTTCCTTTTGTTAAATTAGACAAAATTTGACAAGTCTAAATAATTCTATTATGGAGTTTGGAGAGTACATACGTTCATTGCGTGAAAAACGCAATTTGCTATTAAGGGAAATGGCTGCAAACCTAAATATGGATGTTGCCTATTTAAGTAAAATAGAACGAGGAAATCGGATGGCAAGACGCGAACAAGTAGTTGCTTTTGCCAAAACATTAAAAGAAGACGAAAACGAATTAATTAAGCTATGGATGTCCGAACAAATTGTACTAATGCTCAAAAATGAAAAGGAGCGTACGGAAATCCTCAAAATAGCTGAAGAAAAAATTAGTAAGATTGTAAAAAAGGGTTAGGATTTAAAGTAATTTATGTTTAAAGAGAATAAATATTATGGCGAGGTATGGTTTAAATCTGCAGAGGATAATAAGTGCTTTTGTGTATTAGAGTTAATTAATGATGAAGTACACATAACGACCAATTTGTCAGAAAGATTACCTGCCTATCAAATAGAGTTAATTTATGGGGTTTTTACAGGTTTAGGCTATTTAACTTTTGTAAACTGCAAGATTAAAAACAGTAGCAATGGAATAGTAGAGACTAAAACTTATAAGCCTAAATATACGTTTGCTTGTGCATATCATTTAATTGAACCTATAGGTTTGAAAATTAATGAATTTCAAATTGACAATTTAGCAATAGTGAGTTGGGTTAGAAAAATGCATTGGTATAATTCTTTAGAAGACAAACTTGAAAAAGAGGATGACGTAGTCCACAATACGAATATTACTGAAGACTTATCTATTAAAATCACAAAATCAACATCATATACTTCTAACCACAACTTTTTTAGAATGGACAATGTTGGATATGTCGATTTTAAATCAGAAAAAAAATTGAGTATTCTTGAGAGTATAGATTTATATAATTCATTTCAAAAATTATTTCATTTTTTATACGGTAAGTCTGTACAATTTAAAGCTTTTAATTTTAAATGTTTAAGCTGTGGTAATTGGGCTTCGTTATATTACAAGGATGATTTCAACAAAGAAAACATATCTGGTTTTATAGCGCTTGACTATGATACTATTAAAGATGATTTGTCCAATATAATTAAGCATTGGTATAACAATGAAGGCATAGGTTATTGTGCTGATATTATTATCGAAAATTTACTCTCGGTTAAAACGAGCCATAGTAGGCGATTTACAAATTCCTATACAGCTTTCGAAGCTTATAGTTTGAAATTTGGTAATAAGATTAAGAACTCATCTTTTGCCAAAGATTTATTAGAACAAAAGCAATTATTAGTCGATATAACTAATATTCCAGAAGATGATATTAAAACATATGTATCAAAGATTGTTCGTCATCGAGATTATTTAATACATCGCACTAAAACAAAAAACAATATTTTTTCACAGTTTGAACTATTGTATATATCCTTTTTATTAGATTATTTGGTTGGTTTAGGCTTGGTGAAACAAATGGAAGTTTCTGATAAAATTATTGAAAAAATAATAGAGCGTGCTAAATCTACATACCAAGATATGCAGTCTGTAAATAGACTACTAAACAAAGATTTATTAGTTGATAACAATAATAAAGTTCAACCTTCTATGTAAAATTACAATATAATTTCATTTATGCAAGAACACCTCAAAACCAACATACTAAACTTTAAATGGCCTAATAGTGCGCCTACTATTTATTTAACTTTAGAGGATATTGAAGGTAGTCATCCTATCCATAAATCTAAATTTTCAAGGCAGATAAAAGAGGTGTTTCCAGATGCAGACTTATCTAACAAAGACCAAATATTTACAACATTTACAACAGAAATACCAGATGCACCAAGCATTAAGCTAAATTTAGTAGATAGTAGAGAATTAAGAATTTATAAGCAATTCCTTAAACATAAATTAAGAAGCTATTTTAAATCGAAAGACTATATAGTAGTAAAAAACTTCGTTGGTGATGTACAAGTGTGGATGCCTTCAAAAAAAGGGAATACAGCAGACTATAACCTCTACTATAAATTTTCATTTAAGATACAGTTTGCAAAACTCACAGACTTACCAGAGTTAATTGTATCATACGATGGTACTTCAAAAGTCCTTACAACATCGGTTAAGGATATAGAGGATTCAGAGTTAATAAAACGTTGTGTATATGGTCAAAAAACGTTCAATTACCAAATGGACCTCGATACAGAGGAAAAACAAGAATTTTACAATGCTATTCAGTTTGACCAAGCATACCCAATTTTTAATTTGTCATTAGCACGAGCATTAGATATACCTATTGAGGAACCTATAAGACCAATTAATAAATATCAAAAGTACGTAGCACTTATTAATAATTTTGCAACCAACTATCTGTTTAAAGAAGATTTTAAAGTCATATTTCCATTTAAAACTGATACGTTTATAGATGTGCCACTCAATCGTATCAACCATATCGACCCACAAGTAGGTTTATTGGAATTTGGTAAAGACCAATACGGTAACAAGAAAACCCATTTAGTGCCTAAAAAGGCAATGAATATCCTAAACCCTTACAGACGTCCAAACAATCAAAATATCAAGATATTTTTCATTTGCCATACTTCTCATAAAGATTCGGTATTGTCTTTCTATCAAAATTTAAAGGAAGGTGTAAATACAGAAAAGAATTATTATAAAGGATTAGAAGCCTATGTGAACATTAAAGCATCATCATCCAAAGAACACTTCATTGAATTTACCAACGAAAACGACCCAATACCAGAAATAATTGAAAAGTTAGAGAGTTTAACCTTCGACCACGATAATGTGCTTTACGCAGCTTTTTATTTAAGTCCTTTCGATAAGTTCACACAAAATCCCGAAGACCGCGAAATCTATATTCAAATCAAAGAACTGTTTTTAAATGAAGGCATTGTTACACAAGTGGTAGATTATGAAAAAATGGTGGTCAATATCGAGAATCAATACAACTTCCAATTTTCATTGCAAAATATGGCGTTAGCTATTCACGCCAAATTAGGTGGCGCACCTTGGAAACTTGCAGTAACCGATAAAAAAGAATTAGTAATAGGTGTTGGTGCATTTACCAATCAAGGCGAAAACAGACGTTATATAGCAAGTGCCTTTAGTTTTCAAAACAATGGCTTATTTAGAAAGTTCGAATATTTTGACCAAAGCGAAACAGACCTATTGGCAGGAAGTATATGTAAAGCCATTAGAGATTTTACATCGGTTGCAGAAGCAGATAAAGTAGTCATTCACTTCTATAAGGAAATGAGTTACGAGGAACTAAAACCAATTATTAGAGGGATGCATACATTAGGGTTAAAAATTCCGCTCTACATTCTAAATATCAATAAAACAGAAGCAGAAGATATTATTGCTTACGACCTTAATTGGAACAAAAAGTTAATGCCTGTAAGTGGTACATACATACGTATTAGCGAAAATCAATTTTTGTTGTTTAATAATGCACGTTACCCTAATTCACAGCGGTATTCAGATACAGATGGTTATCCGTTCCCAATAAAAATTAAGGTAAGCAGTCCAGATGAAGATGCTTTTGAAGATGCAGATGTAGTGTTAGAATTATTAACACAAGTGTATCAGTTTAGCAGATTATATTGGAAATCGCTTCGACAACAAAATGTACCAATCACAATAAAATATCCAGAAATGGTAGCACAAATAGCACCACGTTTTAATAATGGCGTTCCAGACGATGCTAAAGATGCTCTATGGTTTTTGTAATTTACCAATCAATTTATTTGCAACACCATTGCATTCAATAATTTGTATATTTGTATAAATTATATGAAAATATTTGTTTCCATATCAATGTCTATTTTATTCTTTTTTCAAGGGATAAGCATAGATATGGACTTTTGTGGTCCAATTAAAGAAATTTCAAATGTAATTACCCATTATCAAGACCATAAAGTTTATGGAGACTCTTTCTTTGAATATGTAGTTGAAGATTACATTGAGAGCGATGCTAAAAATGAAGAGCATCATCATAACCCAGATAAGGAGAATACACCAGTCCATTCCCATAATCAATGTTGTCACCCTTTGGTATTAATTATTGCGAACAATAATTTGGCTTTAACCAATCGATTAAAGTTTGAAGAGAAAAAACAATATAATTTACATAAAGTAAACTTCACTTCCAGATATTTGGAATCACTTTTCCAGCCACCTAAAGTATAATTCAGTTTTTTAATGGATAGCTATATCCAATTTTGAGCCTAAAGGGTTCATTTCATTTCGTGTAATTCTATTTTCTTATATCAGAATTGTATCGAATAGTTTAACTGAATTAATACATTTTCTATGATTAATAAAATCATTGATTTTTCAATCAATAACAAATTCATTATTGGTTTGCTTACGCTTACCATAATCGGAACAGGTATTTGGAGTATGACCAAAGTGCCAATCGATGCTGTTCCAGATATTACCAATAACCAAGTACAGGTTATAACACAATCCCCCAATTTAGGTACTGAAGATATTGAGCAAATTGTTACTTATCCAATTGAAGTGGCAATGAGCAATCTTCCTGATGTTCAGGAAATAAGGTCAATTTCTCGTTTTGGCTTATCTGTGGTTACTATTGTATTTGATGATGATATGGGAACATATCTACCTCGCCAATTAGTAGCCGAAAAACTAAACAAAGTCAAAGAGCAAATACCTGCTGGATTTGGCGAACCTACAATGGGGCCTATTTCAACAGGTTTAGGAGAGATTTACCAATACACACTAAAAGTTGCACCAGAGTTTAAAGACAAATACAACATTGCAGATTTACGCTCAATGCAAGACTGGATTGTACAGCGTCAAATGGCAATGGTTCCTGGTGTGGTAGAAGTAAACGCTATTGGTGGAAAAATAAAACAATACGAAGTAGCGGTTGACCCAAACGATTTAAATGCTATTGGCCTTACCATTACAGATGTGTTTAATGCACTTGAAGCCAATAATCAAAATACAGGAGGTGCATATATTGAAAAGAACCATCAAGCCAATTTTATTCGTGGTGAAGGCTTGGTGAGAAGTTTAGAGGACATTAAAAAAATCACTGTCAAGAATATTAATAATATACCTGTCACTATTGGCGATATTGCTACGGTACAATTTGGCTCTGCAATTCGTTACGGTGCATTAACCCAAGATGGTGAAGGAGAAGTTGTAGGTGGATTGGTAATGATGCTAAAAGGAGCTAATTCCAATGATGTTATTGCCAATGTAAAAGAGCGAATGACTCAAATTGAAAAGTCGTTACCAGAAGGCGTAATTATTGAACCATTATTAGACCGAAGTAAATTAATTGGCGAAACAACTTCTACAGTAACAACTAATCTTATTGAAGGTGCATTAATCGTCATTTTTGTGTTGGTCTTTTTATTAGGTAATTGGCGAGGAGGTTTAATAGTTGCCTCTACTATTCCATTATCCTTATTATTTGCTTTTATTTTAATGAATGTTTTTGATGTTTGGGTAAACCTAATGAGTTTAGGAGCAATTGATTTCGGAATCATTGTAGATGGTGCTGTAATTATTGTTGAAAGCACTGTTTTTCTTATAGCATCACAAGTTTTGAAAAAGAAACAACTTACATCTAAAGAAAGAGATAAAGTTGCTTCTAATGCTTCAAAAAAGATGATGAATGCTGCCTTCTTCGGTCAGTTGATTATCCTTATCGTTTTTCTACCCATTTTAGCCTTACAAGGTATTGAAGGAAAGATGTTTAAACCAATGGCTTTGACCTTTATTTTTGCTATGATTGGTGCAATGGTACTTTGTTTAACCTATGTGCCAATGATGTCAGCTTTAATATTAAGAGCACCTAAAAACGATAAAAAATCTTATGGAGATAGATTTGTGCATTGGGTTGAAGATAAATACCAACCTTTATTGGTTAGAGCCTTGCGAAAAGGGAAATGGGTAATTGGTATTGCAGTTGTGTTGTTCGGAATAACCGTTTTTATGTTTTCAAGAATGGGTGGCGAGTTCATTCCGCAACTCGATGAAGGTGATATTGCATTTCACGCTATTTTAAAACCAGGTAGTTCACTTACAGAAACTATTGAAACTACTACCAAAATAGAACAAATAGTAAAAGCAAAATTTCCAGAAGTTGATAAAATTGTGAGTCGTATTGGTGTTGCCGAAATTCCAACCGACCCGATGCCTATGGATATTGCCGATGTTTTTGTAATTCTGAAACCTAAAAGTGAATGGACTACTATAGAATCAAAAGATGAATTGATTGAAGCAATGAAAGAAGCAGTTGAAATGGTTCCTGGTGTTAATTATGAGTTTACACAACCTATTGAAATGCGTTTTAACGAGTTATTAGAAGGTGTTCGTGAAGATATTGCTATAAAACTTTATGGTGAAGACATTGATATTCTATCTCAAAAAGCCGAAGAAATATCTAAAATTATCGCAGGTACTGAAGGTATTGGTGATATGAAAGCGGAAGCCACAACAGGTTTGCCACAAATGACAATCAATTACAACAGGAATAAATTGGCGCAATATGGTCTTCAAATAAATACGCTTAATCAAACCGTACAATCTGCATTTGCAGGTGGTACAGCAGGTGTAATTTTTGAAGGTGAAAAACGCTTCGATTTAGTAGTACGATTAAGCGATCAAAACCGTAAGGATATTTCAGATGTTCAAAACCTGTATATCAATTTACCTTCGGGTGCTCAAATTCCTTTACGTGAAATTGCAGATGTAAGCTATAAAGCAGGACCAATGCAAATCAGTAGAGATAACACCAATAGAAGAACCTATGTAGGTGTTAATGTTAGAGGACGTGATGTAAAATCGTTAGTAACTGAAATTAAATCAAAATTAGATGCACAATTAGAATTACCATCAGGTTATTTTATTCGTTATGGTGGTGCATTTGAAAATTTAGAACGTGCCAGCAACCGATTACAAACCGTTGTGCCTATTGCATTGTTACTCATATTTATACTAATATATTTTGCATTAAAATCTTTACCACAGACCTTAATGATTTACATAGCTATTCCAATGGCAACTATTGGTGGTGTTGTGGCGTTGTGGTTACGTGATATGCCATTTAGTATTTCGGCAGGTGTTGGTTTTATTGTGCTGTTTGGTGTTGCAGTTTTAAATGGTTTGGTAATGATAAGCGGACTCAACGAATTAAAAGAAGAAGGTGTAACCAATCTAAAGGATAGAATAGTTGAAGGTACTAAACGAAGAATCAGACCTATTATGCTAACTGCTTTTACAGATGTATTAGGCTTTCTACCAATGGCTATTTCATCATCAGCTGGTGCAGAAGTACAACGTCCATTGGCAACGGTTGTTATTGGTGGATTATTAACTTCAACTTTGCTTACCTTATTTGTTTTACCAATTTTATATCATTGGGTAGAAAACAAATCTTTTACGTTTAAGCCAAATAAAAAGTTAGTAACAGCAACAGCAGTTGTATTATTACTATTTGGCTTTTCACCACAAAGTAATGCACAAGAGTTGAATGATACAATTCCCGAAATTTCATTACAGGAAGCTGTTAAACTCGCAAAAAGTAATTATCCATTATTGAAGCAAAAGCAGTTGGAAATTACAAAACAAGAACAATTAAAATCGACTGCCTATGATTTCGGAACGACTCAAATTTTTACAGGTGGAGAAGAAATTGATAATGGAAATGGCATCTATACAACCATTGGTATTGGTCAATCAAATATCGATGTATTTGGCATTGGTTCTAAAAAGAAGCTACAAGAACAACGCATTCAATTGGAACACAAAGCCTTTCAACTTTCCGAGTTGGAATTAGAATTGGAAGTTAAAAAAGCTTGGTCTAATTGCTATCAAATGAAACAAAACTATGATTTGTATAAGGAATTGGATTCCATTTATTCCAAATTCGAGCAAGCAGTAGCTTTAAATTATGAAGTCGAAGCTATTTCTAAATTAGAATATTCGGCAGCAAAAAATCAAGCGTTTCAAATTCAGAATAAAAAAGCGCAAGCCTATAGTAATTATCTTATTGCCTTACAGCAATTCAATTTGTGGTTGGTATCAGAAGAAATTTTTACAGTTTCAGATGAATTTGAGGTAGCGATAGATAGTGATATGGAAACATTCAGTATTGAAAGTCATCCATTGTACAGTATGTCGCAGAGCATTGTAGATGAAGCGGAAGCTAAATATAAAGCTGCAAAAGCAGATAATTTGCCAAAGTTCAATCTTCAAGGTGGTTTACAAAAAGTAAATGGCAATTCAGGATTTTACACCTATCAAGCAGGAATTTCAATTCCGTTTTTATCAGGTTCTAGCAAAGCACAAGTTAGAAGTGCCAGAATTGATAAAGAAATAGCGGAAACCAATGTAGCGTTCAAAAAACAGGAAGTACAATCAAGGTTTGTTCAGGCTAAAGAAAATTATATGAAATGGAAAACATCTTGGGAGTTTTACAAAGACCAAGTTTTACCATTAACAAAAGAGCAAAAAACAGGTGCATTACTGGCATATAGAGAAGGCGAAATTGATTATACTGCATTTACGCAGTTGATAAAAGAAGCAATTCAATCGGAACTGGAAGCACAGACTGCATTAGTAAACTATTTAGAAAGCACATTTCAATTACAATATTTTAATAAATAAGACAATGAAAAACAAAATATATAAAATCCTTACCGTAATGGTGTTAGCCATATTTGTTTCAGCTTGCGGAAATAAAGAAAATCATAACGAGAATGATGGTCATTCCCACGATGAGGAAGAAAAAACAGAAGTTAACGAAGAGCATCACGATGAAGACGAAGTAATGCTTTCACAACAGCAATTCGATGCATTGAAAATGAAAATAGATACGTTAGCATTACGTAATATGAGCGGCTATGTAGAAGCAAACGGAACGTTAGAAGTACCACCACAAAACGAAGCAGCTATTACTACTGTTGTTGGTGCAAATGTCGTTTCAATTGAAGTGATTGAAGGTGATAAGGTTAATAAAGGTCAAGTTGTGGCTTATCTATCGCACCCAAATATCATACAAGCGCAAACGGATTATTTAAACGCTTATAGCAATAGCGAGCTTGCAAAGAAAAATTATGAACGTCAACAAAAATTGTACGATGCTGGTGTTGGTTCTGGTGCTAATTTCCAGAAAGCAGAAGCAGAATATCAAGCATCAAAAGCAATGGTTAATGGTTTAGAAGCGCAATTAAGAATACTCAACGTTAACACTACATCAGTTCGCAATGGAACAATTGCACAGCGCATAGCATTGCGAAGTCCAATAGAAGGCTTTGTGCAAAAAGTTGAAGTAAAAACAGGTCAATATGTAGAGCCACAAACCGAATTATTTGAAATTGTAAATACGCATCACGTTCACGCCGATTTAATGGTTTTTGAAAAAGATGTTTATAAAGTACAGAAAGGTCAGAAAGTTAACTTTACGGTACAATCCATACCAGATGCAGAGCTTATCGCAGAAATCTATTCCGTAAGCAAAACCTTTGAGGACAACCCAAAAGCAGTCCACGTTCACGCAGAAATAGAAAACAAAAAAGGTAACTTAATTCCTGGTATGTATATTCAAGGTAAAATTCAAGTAGATAATACCCAAACAAAAGCTTTACCAGAAAGTGCAATTATAAAAGAAGGCGAAAGATATTATGTGTTTTCAGTAGAAAAAGAAAATGACGATTGGAGCTTTAAACCTATCGAAGTTGTGTTAGGCACTAAAGATGGTGATTGGGTATCGGTTCAATTTACTGAAAACATAGAAAGTAATACAAAATTTGCTTATAACAATGCTTATTATCTTAACGCAGAAATGAAAAAAGGAGAAGCAGAACACGCACATTAATTATGGAAACAATAGAACAAGTATTAGAGTCAAAAAATATTCGTGTTACAGCAATGCGTTTGCTTATATATAAGTTTCTTACAGAAAAAGAGGTCGCTGTTACTTTAAGTGATATTGAAAATGCTTTCTCAAAAGCAGACAGAACCACTTTATACAGAACTATTAAAACCTTTGAAGAAAAGGCTATTGTGCATCAAATAGACGATGGTACAGGGATTACAAAATATGCATTATGTGAAAAGGGATGTAATTGTGAAATTGAAACCGATTTGCACTTACATTTCCATTGTAATAATTGCAATGAAACCATTTGCTTAACAGAACATAAAATACCTCAAATAAAAGTGCCAGATGGTTTTGTGTCAGAGAATGTAAATTTGATGGTAAAAGGTATTTGCGATAAGTGTAGTGTCTAATTATTGCACTTCCATTGCACTTACTATTAAAGTACATTTATCCAAAATTAGAGGATATGAAGTTTAATACTAAAATACCTAAACATCTAAAACAGGCGTATAACCAAGAATTAAAACAATACAGTTTCTGTTTAGAAAATAAGCAGTTTGGTAATGCTTGGTATCATTTAGAACGTAGTCATATAATAGGACAATCTTATCCTATAGAACATACCTATTCACATTGGCTTATGCTAAAGTTTGGATTTAGACAAAAAGATACGAAAGAAGTAATAGGTCAAATAATTAGGTTGCTTGTGGGTGGCTGGAAATCATTTATAAATCACGTTCCACTTGGTAATACTGGTGGAGCAAACGTGCCACCATTAAAACGAATGCCTATTCCCAATGACATTGAAAAATTATTAGATATTAAATGAAAAAAAAGAAAGTCAATTTAAGAGATTTAAAACCAAATTCAGAAGTGCAACACACGCATAATGATGGTCATAATCACGGTAATGGAAGTGCATTCAAAACCTACGTGCCTGCAATAATAAGTTTTACAATGCTTATCATTGGTATAGGTTTAGATTATTTTGATGTTTCATTCTTTAAGGATTGGATTCGTATTGCTTGGTATGGTATTGCATATCTTCCTGTAGGGTTTCCTGTTGTAAAAGAGGGTTGGATTAGTATTAAAAAAGGTGATGTTTTTACAGAGTTCTTTTTAATGTCTATAGCAACCATTGGTGCATTTGTTATTGGTGAATATCCCGAAGGTGTTGCAGTAATGCTATTTTATGCAGTAGGCGAATTATTTCAAAGTGCTGCTGTAAATCGTGCAAAAGGAAATATAAAAGCATTATTAGATGTTAGACCTAAAGAAGCCAATGTATTTCGTGAGGGAGATTATAAAAGTGTTTCGCCTGAAGTTGTCAATATTGGAGAGAAAATTCAAATTCGTGTAGGTGAAAAAATTCCATTGGATGGCATTTTATTATCCGAAAAAGCATCTTTAAATACAGCTGCGTTAACAGGAGAAAGCAAACCAGATTCCATTCAAAAAGAAGCAAAGGTTTACGCAGGTAGTATTAATTTGGAAAGCGTTATTGAAGTTGAGGTAACCAATAAGTTTGAAGACAGTTCTATTGCGAGAATATTAGACTTGGTTCAAAATGCAACAGCACGTAAATCTAAAACAGAATTATTCATCAGACAGTTTGCTCGTATCTACACACCAATTGTAGTGTTTTTAGCTATTGGTGTTACTTTTATACCTTACTTTTTTGTAGATGATTATGTGTTTAGAGATTGGTTATACAGAGCATTAATTTTCTTGGTAATATCTTGTCCTTGTGCGTTAGTGATTTCAATTCCATTAGGATATTTCGGTGGATTGGGAGCAGCTTCAAAAAATGGAATCTTATTTAAAGGTGCTTCATTTTTAGATGCAATGACCAAGATAAATACTTTGGTAATGGACAAAACAGGAACCGTTACCAAAGGTGTTTTTAAAATCAAAGAAGTAAAAGCAATTGGTTGGAATGAAACCGAATTTATGCAATACTTAATGGCGATGGAAGAACAATCCACGCATCCAATTGCTAAAGCCATTTTAGAGTACAAAGCTGAAGGTGAAGATTTTGAAGCACAAGACGTTTCTGAAGTTGCAGGTAAAGGTTTAAAAGGCATTGTAAATGGTAAAACAGTTTTAGTAGGTAATAAAGCCTTAATGACTGCGAATAATATTAATGTTCCAACGGAAACGGAATCTATTGTAGAATCGATAGTGTTGGTAGCAATCGATAATCAATTTGCAGGTTTTGTAGTAATAGCAGATGAATTAAAGGAAGATGCAAAAGAAACAATTACTAATTTACATAAAGTAGGCATTAAAAATATTATGATGCTTTCCGGTGATAAAGATTCCATTACGCAACAAGTCGCTAAAGAGTTGAACATCGAAAATGCTAAAGGTGGTTTGCTACCAGAAGATAAATTAAACGAAGTTGAAATTTTAAAGAAAAATCCTGAAAACAAAGTAGCTTTTATAGGTGATGGTATTAATGACGCACCAGTTTTAGCAGCAAGTAACGTTGGTATTGCAATGGGTGGTTTAGGGAGCGATGTAGCTATTGAAACAGCAGATGTTATCATTCAAACAGACCAACCTTCAAAAGTAGTAAGAGCCATTAAAATAAGTCGTTCTACACGTAAAATTGTTTGGCAGAATATCATTTTAGCATTTGGTGTTAAAGTTATTGTCTTAATTTTAGGAGCAGGTGGTTTAGCTACAATGTGGGAAGCAGTTTTTGCAGATGTAGGAGTAGCATTATTAGCAATTTTAAATGCAGTTAGATTACAACGAATGAGTTGGTAATTGTCCCCACAACCCAAAACCCAGTTTTTTCGTACCTCAAAATCCTCTGTCTTTTGTGCTGTTCCGCTCGCCAATGCATAATTGGTTTTATGTCATAATACTTGTATCCAACGCTATAATAGCACATTACTTGTTTTATTTAAAAGTATCTATATAAATAAATTAGTACAATAAAAAAGCAAAGAGCTATTGCCAACGCTCAAACAACTATTACGCCAAAAAACCAATCCCAAGCTATGTTACATAATAGCAGTTATAGGAGCAAAAATCCTTTCAATGGTTGCCTACGGCGTTTTATTATATTTTCGTCGCTATAACTGCTATTATGTAAAATATCCGCTATTCCAACGCTCACATCCGAACTTCTAACTACATTTTCAACAAACATTAAACAGTCGAACATTCAAAAGGGTAACGTTAATTTATTATAATATTCGTTATCTCATTCAACTGCACAAAACCATCGTTAAGTCCAAGTATTCCTTACCTCAAGTCTTTGTTTGTTTCATTTCGTTAGCAAATATTAATGTCCACTTTTCCCCACCACCCAAGAAATAGGATATAAAAAAATAGGTTTAGAATATGTAGTAATACGCCATAGCACATTACTTTTTATCGTGCCTCAAAAAAGCAATAAGCTATTGTCTAAAAGTCCTGTATAAGTAGCTTGTTTAAATGCTGTTTTATCAAACAACTATTTAAAACGCTACATATACAAACGCTTCATCCAACGCTCAAATACGAACTGAAACCTATTTTTTTAAGTGTTAATTCCCCAGAAAAGTTAAAAGTAAATTGAATCAAGTTTAAACCGATTTGAAATATTAAAATAAAAAAAAATGGCAAATATATGTGGCTACCTCTGCCAACCGCACAAGGCTATAAAGGTCAAGCCCTACGGGTTTTGAATAAAACTTTTTTTCAATACCCTTTTTCTTTTGATTTAGACATTCAACTCAAAAAACTTTTATCCAAAAACCTTGACAGCCTTACCCACGCCACAACAACTATGGCTATCTTTTTTCTTTTCAAAAAAAATAATGGCGCGAAGCGTAGCGAAGCAATTTTAAATTGGATAGCTATGTCAACTTTTGAACTAAAAACACACCAAGTCGGAAAGACTTACTCGAACCCTCATTTTTTCATTCTAAACAAAGGTCTAAACAGCGGAAAACCACTCTTAAAATCCTGTGCTAACTGTTTCGTTGTCACTACTACAACAGAAGAGGTAAAACACACACTTTTTCACTTATCTATGATGTTGCAAATAGGCGGTTTTTACGCTTACTATTTAAAAGGTAGTGTTATTCCGTTTATTTCAATAGATGATTGTAGGAACACTTTGAAAAACAGCTACAGCTCATTGTTTTATGATGCAATTCAGTTGCAAAAACATATTAATATTGTGTCAGCAATTAATAAAAAGGAAAAGGAGCTTCATAAAATTATTTCAAAAATGGCAGATTTGAAAGTATCATATATCCAAAGTTTATTTTCTAAAATGCAAAAAGAAGCAATCTAAAGCAACAAAATCCATATCAAAAGAATAGCATAAAACTTGCCATATATTTCAGCGGAAGGTACAACTTCGTGTTAAGTCCGTACCAAGTCCGAAGAAAATTATGTTTCATTTAAATTATTTATGTTATGGGTAAAATTGCTCAAGGTATTTTAGGAGGTCTTTCAGGTAAGGTTGGTAACGTTATCGGTGGAAGCTGGAAAGGAATTGATTACATTAGAATTAAACCTTCAAGTGTAGCCAATCCAAGAACTGTTGGTCAAGTAAACCAAAGAACCAAGTTTACTGCCACTTTAGAATTTTTACAGGCTGTAAAGCCTTTTATTAAGTTAGGATATAAAGGGTTAGCTGTTAAGAAAACAGAATTTAATGCTGCAATGTCGTATGTATTGAATAATGCTATTACAGGTACTGAACCTAACTTTGTTGTTGACTATCCGAACGCTTTAGTAAGTCGAGGAGGTTTATCTGGTGTGCTAAACCCAACGACTGATTTAGCAACTGCTGGAGAAGTAACGTTTGGTTGGGATGATAACTCTGCTGAAGGTAACGCAAATGCTACTGACAAGGCGATGTTATTGGTTTACAATCCTTCAAAAAAGGAATCCATTTCTTTACTTGATGGAGCAGACAGAACAGTAGGTTCTCAAATTATTCCAATCCCAACAACTTATGCAGGAGATACAGTAGAGCTATTTATGGCTTTTATTTCTGCTAATGGTAGTCAAGTATCAAACAGTATTTATTTAGGCTCTGGTACAGCTAATTAATGCTTGGTGTTTTTATTTGGAAACCGCTCTAATCGAGCGGTTTTTTTTATGCTATATTTGTTGCTCTATTTATTAATAGTTGTTACTAATCTTCTCTTATTATCCATTTTTTGTATGCTATTTGTTGCCCAAATACAATAGCACCAATGAATACAAGGGTAGTTAAATATTGTATCGGGAAGTAATGGCAAAAGGTTTTGTTGTCCACCGTTTATATATTGGTTAGCGTTCAATACGGATATATCAAGCAATATGCTTTGATATAAAATAACCTCTTAAGACATGGTCTCAAGAGGCTATTTACAGACTTGATAGGGCAATTGTTATGGGGTGCAGTTTACCTTGTCGTTTTCGGTGATGATGCTTTTTGAGTAGGGCCAAAACCTTTTTTTGTGACTCTTGAGATGGTAGCTTCGTAATGGCCAGGTCCTTCTCCCGAGGCATCGTACAATATGGGGGTAATAGAAGGGCCTATAAAAATTTCTTTGCCGAGATTGCCGGTAAATTCATCGGGATTCGGGGTTAGCAAGGCCCTTGAGTCGCAATCCAAGTACTTGTCCCAGTGTTTCCATTTAAGCTGTGAGGTTGTGCCATAGGTGGCTTTAACGTTCGAAATGGTCGGGTTTTTAAAGTAACCGGGAGATATTCCTAGTTCTGACTGTGATTTGTTGGCAAAACCTTTATCGATACGAACTGCAAATCCGCAATTGTTGGCCACAACATTCTTTATGTCTACATGCCCGTTTTTGATGGTATGGGGGGATATCATGACGGCGGAATTCCCGTTTTCCCCGATGATATTTTTCGCTTTAATATCGAAAATGCCGAGTCCTTCAGGTTGTAATTCATTGAATTTGTTTTCCCCTGTTTCCAATCGCAAGGTCACTCCGCCCTCACTATAGAGGTTTTTGAATTCTACGTTTTTGGCTACCTGTGCTTGAACCAAACCATAGCCGTAGTGGGTGGAAAAGGCACTAATGTTTTTGACCGTACCGTTGCGTGGTCCGAAATACTTGCCGTCATAGGAAGCTAAACCGAAAGTAATCGCTGAAAACTTGGTGAGTTGGTCCAATACGCCAAAATCTGAAAGTACAAATCCGTCCACATTTCCACATTGAATGACCCTGACATTGGTATTCTCGACCTCTCGTAAATCGACGGTGAACTTGCCGCAACTTCCGGTTATTTTTACGTTTTTCACTACGCCGGAGTTTACACCTAGATAGAAAACAGAGTAGTTTTTATTGTTTTCCCTTCCTATGGGCTTAATGATAGTTCCGTCTTCAAAAGATAAATGGACATTGGATTTTAGGCTTATCTCACTGAGGTAGTATTGGCCTTGAGGTATGAATATTATACCTCCTCCATCTATGGCCGAAACTTCGTCTATGGCCTGTTGTAATTGTTTACTGTCGTTCTCTTGGTCGGTGCCATCAGCTCCATAATCGACTACTAGGTTCTTTTGCACCCTGTCATCGTCTATTTTGCATTGTGAGGGTTCTTGATCGCTTCCCGACCCGATGTAGTCGTTTATTTCACATTGAACGAGTAAAGCGGAAAGGGCAATTGTGGCTAAATACATTTGAATTTTTTTCATAGATATAGATTTGTGGTTTCGGTGTAAAGCTATGATCCCGCATAAAGCCAGATGTATTTAGGGGTGAATGATTTGTATTTAGTAGTATATATCTTATTAAATTATAATCATTTTACTACATCTATTATAGGTCTATATTATCCTGTTATTAAGTTGTATTCTACGTGTGGGAACAGCTTCTAAAGCGCCTAGATTCAGGTGTTTCAAATTATCGCCATAAACTGAAAAATGCAGGGTTAAGATGCGCTTGATAATCTGAAATTTCCTTACATTGTATTTAGAATTGTCAATATGATAAGTTTTCCACTATTTGCAGGTATTGCCGCTGCCGTACTACATGTGGTTTCCGGACCGGACCACTTGGCCGCGGTTACGCCCCTAGCCATTGAAACCCGTCGTAAAGTATGGAAAATAGGTCTGTTTTGGGGTTTTGGACACTTGGTGGGAATGCTCCTCATCGGCCTGCTTTTTCTGGCCTTCAGGGAATACATTCCCATCGAAAGGATATCGGAGCACAGCGAGCAATTGGTCGGGGTGGTGCTGATCGCCATCGGGCTATGGGCCTTGGTCAGTCTCTTTTACAAGGCTAAAAACCACAAACATCCTCATGTACACGATGGGGACGAGCCCTACATTCATGTACATGAACACGATCATGATGCCAATAAACTCGAACACTCCCATCCCCACGATAAAAAGGTAAAACAGAACGTTTGGTCCTCTTTTGGAATCGGCGTGCTGCACGGACTTGCCGGGGTGGCGCATTTTATTCTTCTTCTCCCGGTATTGGGATTCGAAAGTCAAGGGGACAGCCTTCAGTATATCATTGGCTTTGGCATAGGTACGGTTTTGGCCATGACCATATATACGTTTTTATTGGGGAAGGTATCGGGCTATGCCAAGGGCCAAAGCAAATCACTTTTTAAGATGGTTCGTCTTTCGGGCGGACTCTTCGCTATTTTCGTAGGCGTCTATTGGCTGTATTTGGGACTCTAAAATTTCAAGTTGGTAAGCACTAGGCGGTGGTTGCCCGTATCGGCAATGATCAGCTTGTTCCCTTGGGTACAGATCGAAAAGGGCCAGTAGAGTGAACTTGAGGTGCCATGTAGGGTGTCCTTGTTTTCACTTCCCGTTTTAAAATCGCGCTTTCCGATGACGGCCGTGGCCTCGGCGTTGTGGATCTTTGGAATGGACTCGAACCACAATATCCTGCTGTTTCCCGTATCGTTTACCAAAAGGCCACCTTTATAAAAACAGGCATCGTAAGTCCAGTTTAAGGATCGTGCGTTAGGAAAGAGTCCGAATTGATTCTGCCCACAGGCATCAAAATCCGCTTGGCCAACGATTACGTCGGCCGGTTTTGAAAAGGCTTCTTCGGCATTGTTCCAAACGAGGTTTCTGTAGAACTGCGTATCGGCGACGACCATTTGCTTGTTGGCGTTCACTTTAACCGAATAGGGCCAAATGGGTTCGTGGTTTTCGTAATCTCGGGTTGTAAAATCGGGCTTTCCGATGACCTTATCGGCTGTTTTATAGTTGGTTTTGGGGATGTCATGGTAAAAGAGGATCCTCCGGTTGCCGGTATCGGCGATCCAAAGCCGGGTGCCATCGGAAAAAACACCGTAGGGCCAATTCAAGCTTCGAGCAGAAGGGTCGTTTCCTATCCCGGCAACGTTGGGCTGGTTGGAGACGAAGTCCGGCTGCCCCACGACCACGTCGGCCGCTTGGCCATTCTTTGTGGGCAGGGTATGCCAGATCAGCACCCGATGGTTCCATGCATCGCCGACGATCAATAGATTGCCGTCGCTCCAAATGCCGGAAGGGTAGTGCAAGGTATGCTCCGATACAAGTCCGCCCGAATTTCTTCCCGTTTCCTCCATGTCCGTCTGGCCCAGGACGACGTCAGGTTCCTGATACTCGGTGGTAGGCAGGGTCTTCCAGATAAACACCCGGTTTCGCCCTGTATCGGAAACAAAAAGATGGCCGTTGGCGACAAAGACACCCCGTGGTGCCAAAAAGGGAGTTTGCTCCGAACCTTTAAAAATATAGGAATTGCTAACGTTCGGACCTAAGGTTTCAAAATTCATGGATAGGTTTTTCTCGGTCGGTACTTTTACGGACATCTTGGGTTATAAGTGTTTGGGTTAGCAGATCCTGGGTAACTGTTCGCCGGGCAACATGCTGATGACGCGTTTTCCGCCTATGGCACTTTCCATAATCACCTGCTTGGGGTGTTCGCCGACGACGCTTCCAATGATCCGTGCGTTTTTGCCCTTTTCATCTTGCTGTAATCGTTCCAAAACCGCATCGGCCGATGCTTCGGGGACAAAGGTGATGAAGAGCCCTTCGTTGGCCACGTACAAAGGGTCGAGCCCCAAGAGTTCGCAGGCGCTTGCCACTTGGTCGTCGATAGGCAGGTCTTTTTGAAACAGGTCGATTCCGATTTCCGACGATTGGGCTATTTCCTTGAGTACCGTTGCCACGCCGCCCCGTGTCGGGTCGGTCAATAGGTGGATGTCCCCTCCAAATTCATCGATCAGCTTAATGACCGTATGGTTAAGGTTGGTGGTATCGCTTTCAATCTCGGAATCGAATTCCAGCCCTTCACGTACAGACATAATGGCCATTCCGTGCGAGGCGATATTTCCGCTGATGATAATTTTATCGCCTACCGCTATATTTTTGGCACTGATATTGGCTTTCGGATGTATGGGGCCTACACCCGAGGTATTGACGAATATTTTATCGCCCTTTCCCTTTTCCACAACCTTGGTATCACCGGTAACGATTTGTACGCCCGCTTTTTCACAGGCGAATTTGATGGATACCAAGATATCCCAAAACTCCTTTACGGGCAGGCCTTCCTCGATGATAAAGCTGAGGGACAGGTATTTTGGGGTGGCCCCGCACATGGCCAGGTCGTTTACCGTTCCGTTCACTGCAAGCTCACCGATGTTCCCGCCCGGAAAAAAGATGGGGGACACCAGAAAACTGTCCGTAGAGAAGGCGGTCTTGCCGTTGAGTTCAAGAAAAGCACCATCGTGTCTTTCGTCCAGGATATCGTTACTGAGCAGGTCAAAGACCCCGCTGTCTAACAGTTTGTTGGTCAATACCCCTCCGCTTCCATGCCCTAGGGTAATGACATCAAAGTCCAGTTTGGGCATGGGGCATTGCAGTTGCATGCGTATTTTGTTGTTTTCTTTCATTTTTTTCGGTCAGACCTCACGGGTCTTCGAGACCCGTGAGGTCTCATTTTTTCGGTGAGACCTGATGTTTTTAGTTCAGACCTCACGGGTCTTCAAGACCCGTGAGGTCTCAGTGAGGTCTCATATAAGGTCTATTATTCTAAAGTTAAACTTTTTTCCAGTTCCATTTTTTTGTTCAAATGGGCATGTACAAAATTGGACCTGTCTTCGAACAGCCCTAGTATAAATTCCCGATCGAGCTTCGAGGGCAAATCGGACAAATAACTTGAGTACGAAGAATACTTGTACCTTCTAAAATCATTGGTAAACCCGTGGTGTTCGGGATTCAAATGCACATACACGATCAAGTTTTTAAGGTAGTTTTCGTCTTCTATTCTCTTTCTTCGGAATCTGTCCCGAAAAAGACTTCCCGTGCGTTCATAGGCCTTGTTTATGGCCTTGGCATAGGAGTTGAACAGGTTGGATAGTTTTTGTGAAATCACCTTGTCGGCCACATTTTCATTGAATTTCAAGACGATGTGAAAATGGTTTTTCAATAAACAGTAGGCGTATATGTCGCTTATGGCATCGAGGTATTTGTACATTAATCGAAGGAAGTAGGCATAATTCCTACCTTCAACAAAGATGTCCTCTCCGTTGTTTCCCTGATTGTAGATATGATAGTATTGGTCCGATCGTATCGGTTCGTATTGCATTTGGATATGATTTAGTCTATACCTGAAACCCCTTGTCCCGATGGGGTCGTTATGCTTCAACCATTCCCGAAAAGTGATAGTAGGCGGCGCAGGCCCCTTCGCTGCTCACCATGGGTGCGCCCAAGGGATTCGTAGGTTTGCATGTTTTGCCGAACTGCGAACACTCAAATGGTTTTTTGATGCCCTTCATGATCTGTCCCGAAATGCATAAGGGGTTTTCGGGAGCTTCCGTTATACTGACCTCGTATTTTTTGGTGGCATCGTATTCGGCGTATTTCTCGCGTACCGCATAGCCACTATCGGGAATTTCACCGATACCGCGCCACATTTGGTGGCGCACCTCGAACACTTCATTGATGATCTTTTGTGCTTCTGTATTTCCCTCCTCCCGAACGATACGGGCATACTGGTTTTCGACTTCCGATTTGCTCTGTTCCAACTGGCGGATGACCATCAAGATACCTTGAAGCACGTCCAAGGGCTCAAAGCCGGTTATGACGATAGGCACCTTGTATTCGGCCGATAGCGGGTGGTACTCCGTATTGCCCATGATGGTACATACATGGCCTGCGGCCAAAAACCCGTCGATCTTGCTTTCCTCGTCATCCATAACCGCCTTTATGGCCGGGGGCACCAATACATGCGATGCCAAGATGGAATAGTTCTTTACTCCTCTACGGTGGGCATGCACAACGGACAGGGCATTGGCCGGTGCCGTAGTTTCGAACCCCACGGCAAAGAAGACCACTTCTTTATTAGGATTGTCCTCCGCAATTTTCACGGCTTCCAAAGGAGAATATAAAATTCGCACATCGGCCCCTTCGGCCTTGGCTTCCAAAAGACTCTTTTCGGAGCCCGGTACGCGGAGCATATCGCCAAAGGAACAAAGGATTACACCCTTTTCCGTAGCCAGGTGAACGGCCTTGTCGATCAGGTTCAAGGGAGTAACGCAGACCGGGCAACCGGGCCCATGGATCATGGTGACCTTATCGGGCAACATGTCGATGATGCCGTTCTTTACCAGACTGTGGGTCTGCCCGCCACAAACTTCCATAATGGACCAAGGCCGGGATACGGTTCTTTTTATTTCCTCCAAATACTTTTTTGCCAACGCGGGATCGCGGTATTCCGACATGTACTTCATAGTTCGCTAGTTATCGGTTTTGGGTAAATATTCATCAACGTCTTCCAGGTCGCCCAGTTCCCCGATCTCCTCGAGGTATTTGAACGTTTTTTGGGCCTCTTCCTCGTCCACCTTGCTAATGGCGACACCCACGTGCACCAAGACATAGTCGCCTACATCGGCATCGGGCAGCATCTCTAGACTGGCTTCCTTGGTGATACCGCCAAAAGATACTTTGGCCATACGCACCATACCGTCGTATTGCGATTCGATACTCTTTATTTTACCTGGAATTGCTAAGCACATAATTCAATTTTTAATATACTGATGGTAGCATAATTGTCCGAACGAAATGTTCTCGTCGTTACTAGACAATATACGATTAAATTTTAACTTGATGCCTTGTTTTTGCGCTAGTTGCGACAGTTTTTCGACCAATACCGAATTCTGAAAAACACCACCGCTACAGGCTATGGTTCCGCAATGGTTTTGTCTTGCCGTTTTTAAAATCGATAGGGCCAGGGTATGGATAAAACCATGCGCGATTTGCGATTTGGCGAGTCCTGCTGTTTTTGCCTTTAGGATGTTGGTCGTAAGTATTCTTGTAGGGATGTTTTGGTAGCTCCTTCCTTCCAAAAAATCGATGGAATCGCTACCCAAATAGTTTTTGGCCTCATTTTCCAAAAGCATGGCGGCCTCACCTTCGTAGGAAGTCGTATCGCCCAAATCCAGAAGCGAGGCCACGGCGTCGAACAAACGGCCGACGGAAGAGGTTTTTAGGGTGTTTTTCTTCAACATTGTATGATAGACCTTCCATTCGGTTTCCGAAAATTTATGGCGAACAACTTCCCTTTCGCTTTCGGGAAGCATACAGAGCAAGGACAAACGGGGTTCCTTGGCCATTTTATCCGCAGCGATCCAATCGACATATTCAAAATGGGCCAAGCGTTCTATCCTTCCGTTTTCAAAAACAAAGAACTCACCGCCCCAAATGGCACCGTCGTCGCCTAACCCGGTACCGTCCCAAACCGTTCCCAGTATTTTTTCTTCGGTCTCGAAGAGGCGATGCTCTCCCAAAATGCTGGCGAAATGGGCTTTGTGGTGTTGAATCGGGTACAGTTCGGCCTTCCATTTATCGGCCAGCTCCCTGCCCATAATACTGCTCTGGTATTGGGGGTGGGCATCGATCAAAACGATTTCGGGCCGTGTTTCGAAGAGGGAGGTGAATTTTGTGATGCTTTCTTGATAGCGCTGTGAGACCTCGTAGCTGTCGAGGTTTCCGAAATAGGGACTCACATAGGTGTGTGTATTGGGAACGAAACCAAAGGTGCTTTTGAGGTGGGCGCCCATGGCCAATACCTTTTGGTTGCCCGAAAGGGGACTCTTCAAATAATTCGGGGCCAAGCCGCGTGAACGCCGTAGGGTAATCCGTTGTTCGCCGGCAAAGCGCACTACCGAATCGTCCTGGGGAAAGGAGATGTTTAGATTGTGGTGTACAAAATAGTCGGCAACGCCCGATAACTTTTGAATGGCATCTTCGGCCTCGCAAATGATGGGGGAGCCATGGATGTTTCCGCTCGTGGCGATGATGGGTATTTTCAAGGCATCCATCAAAAGGGTGAGCAGGGCGGAAGAGGGCAACATTACCCCCAATTGGTCCAGCCCGGGAGCTATGGCTCCTAGTGTCAAATCGGTGATGTTTTTCTTCGGATTGAGAATGACAATGGGGCCGGCCGAAGAAGTAAGCGCCTTTTCCTCCGCAGTACCAAGTTCGAAGTCCTTTTTTATTTTTTCGAGGGATGGGTAGAGGAGGGCAAAGGGTTTGGTGGGGCGTTGTTTTTTTTCACGCAAGCGCCCTATAGCCGTTTTGTTGTTGGCATCGCAGCAAAGCAAATAGCCGTTCGTGTTTTTAAGGGCCACGATGTTTCCCGACAGAATAAGCCCAGAAACCTTTTTGATAATCCCAGGGGTGTCGGTTGCTATGGGGATTCCATCCGCAGTCGTCAATCGTAATTGAATGCCGCATTCAGTACAACTATTGGTCTGTGAATGAAAGCGTCGGTCGTTGGGGTTGGTGTACTCGGTTTCGCATTGGGAACACATATGAAATTCGGACATGGTAGTATTTGCCCGTTCAAAAGGAAATTTGGTGGTTATAGCATACCGCGGTCCGCAATGGGTACAGGTGGTAAAGGCATAGCCGAAGCGCCGATGGGTCGTATTTCTAATCTCGGATTTGCAGGATTTGCAAATGACAAAATCGGGCGTTAAGGGAATGTCGATCTGGTGTTTGCTTTCCGAGGGAAGGATCCTAAAATCGGAATAGGAACGCAGGGGAAGCTCGGATAGGCTGTGGGATTGTATCACGGAAATGGCCGGGGCCTTTTGCAACAGGGCGTGCAAGAACTCGGTGGCCCTTTCTTCGGAGGCGCTTATATGGATCAACACCCCATTTTCATTATTGCAAACCATGCCTTTTAATCGATATTGATGCGCCAAACCATAGACAAAGGGGCGAAATCCGACTCCTTGTACCTGCCCCGAAATAATGATTTGAAAAGTTTTTTCCATGGTTTTGAATACAGACCGACCTACAGACCTCACGGGTCTCTAAGACCCGTGAGGTCTCTCTTCAGGTCTCTAAGACCCGTGAGGTCTCTTGAGAGATTCCTTTTACGAAGACCTATCCTTTCTTTTGTTTCACTTTTTCCAACAACCAGTTGCACCATTCGTCGATACCTTCACCGGTAGTCGAAGATATTTGCAGCACTTCGATTTCATGGTTTACCTCACGGGCATCCTTGGTAACGGCTTCTACCGAAAAGGGCACGTAGGGAAGCAGGTCGGCCTTGGACACCAGCATCATGTCGCTGGTCAAGAACATTTTGGGATATTTTTTGGGTTTGTCGTCGCCCTCGGTAGTGGCCATCAGGGTCACCCGGTAGTCTTCGCCCAAATCAAAGGACGAGGGGCAGACCAAATTGCCCACATTTTCAATAAAGAGCAGATCGATGTTTTCCAAATCAAACTGGTCCAATACCTGGTGTACCATTTGCGCTTCCAAGTGGCAGATGCCGCCGGTTACGATCTGCAGGGCCTGAATGCCCGTTTCGCGAATACGGTCGGCATCCCGCTCGGTTTCGAGGTCACCTACCATCACGGCGATGTTTATCTTGTCTTTCAGCTTTTCGGCCGTTTTTTGCATAAGGGTCGTTTTACCGCTTCCTGCCGAAGAGGTAATATTGATTAAAAGGGTGCCGGTCTTGGCCATTTCCTTTTTGATGATATCGGCCACAAAATCATTGGCCTTGAGCAAATGGATGTTCGTGTTTTCACATTGCACGGTACCTCGTGCCGCTTTCGTTGATTTTTCTACCATTTTCTTTCCTTTTTTTGAGTGACCCTTGGGGTCGTAATTCCTTGTTATAATCGGCTGGCCGCTAGGCTCAGTCTTCAAATTCTACTTTGTGGATCAGCATTTCCTCGCCTTGGATCACATTTTTGCTGGGTCGGTCACAATTTTCACAGATAAACCGATAGTTCTGCACATCGGTAATATGGTTGCAGACCTCGCATTGGATCTTTAAAGGGGTCGATTCTATGTGCAGTTCCACATGGTGGTACCCTGGGTTGCTCAAATGATAGGCGCTATAGGCATTGTGCAAAAGGCGGGGTTCAATGTTCGATAAGACGCCTACTTTCAAATGAATGGCCTTCATTTTATTTAATTTTTCCCTTTCGAACTCCTGTTCCAAGGTGCGCATAATGCTATTTACGATCGATGTTTCGTGCATTAAATTAAACTTTTTACTTTTTCCAATTCCTCTAAATGCTGATCCGCCTGGGCAATCAGGTTTTTGTCGTCGACCAAGGTTTTGATCTCTTTGGCCTTGGCCTTCATTTCTTCGTATTTTTTCAGTTCTTCGGAACTGTTTTCGTTGTGCGTGAGCCACCCCAGTTCCAATTGGTTCAATAGGGTAAGGGCACGTTCGAACGGATATTCGCTTGCCGTTCGTATTTCGAGGGCCTCGTTGAAAAGTCCCGCCGCCTTCTCCAGGTTGTCGTGGATTTTTGCCGGGGGAAAATGCATCAGGGCCGTTGCATAATTGTGGCTGGCCATGGCATGTTCGTACGGGTATTTATCCTTGGTATAAAAAGCGAGTACCTCTTTGAAGGAAGAAGCACAAAAGGCCGTCCACATGGGTTTTTCTTCAGGGGATACCGGAATTTCCGAATAGATAAGCGCCAAATTATGGTGTACATCGGCAAATTTCTGCGGATGCGTATCGCGCTTAAATACCTTTAGAACGTCTTGGAAGGCGTTAATGGACGCCTTGTAATACTGCGGATTTCCGTTCTTTGACCAAGTGTACAAAAGAATGGCTTTTTTATACATGGCTTCCCCTAGGAATTCGGGAATATCTTCCTTTCTAAAATATTGAATCGCCCGGTTGATGAGTTCCTTCGAGGCGATAAAATCTTTCTTGAAATTGGCGATTTCGGCCGCATCGACAAGTAACATTCCCGCCTGTACGTTTAGGCCTTTTTCCTCGAAATAGGCAATGCAGCCCAGTTGCAGTTCATGGACCTCATCTAATTTTTCAGGTGTGTAGGGGAGTTGCAATTGGGCCATTAGAATGCCGGCCAAATGGCTGTTCATGGCATTTTTGGCATCGTCGGAAACAGCGATTTTCAGTTGCTCTTCCACTAATGGTTTGGCCTCCTCCAATTCTCCCGCATCCAATAACAAGTTCAGGTAATGTTTTGCGGTAAAAACCTTGACCTCGTCGTTTTCGGCTTTTGTTAGGGCTTCGATAAATCCCTTTTTAAGCTCGGCATGTCCTTGGGAGGGCGTCACGGCACCGTAATAATTGATAATGGCACTGTTGTGGGCCGAGGTGTTGTAGCAGAAATCGATCATGTTGGTCGAAATCTCGTAACCGAACTGTAAATGGGTCGCAATCAGAAGGTGATGGTACAGGGGTGATGCTTCCGAAACAAATTCAAAAGCCTTCTGATGGTTTCCCAATTTGTAGAAAACCAAGGCGAGCAAATTTTTGGGAGTAAACGGAATCTCAGGAAACACATAGGGCGGTTCCAGGTCGTACCAATCCAAGGGAACCGATAGGGTGTCGGTATCGGCCGTTAGCATTTTTGTGTCGCCTATATTTTCAGGAGCCTCGGTTACCGTAACCAGTTCATCGAGCCGGTCGACGCTCCCAATCGCATCTTGTACTTTTTGCAAGGCATCAGTTGTCGTTAATATCGTAAGCATCTTTGTCTACTTTTTGTGTGCCTCGGGGGTCTTTGGCCGCCGTCAACATCATGTTTCTTCCATAAATCTCGGCCAGGCGCTCTGTCCTATAATCCCCAATGGTCTGAATTAAGACCTGTTTCGGGTCTTTGGTGTTGATGAATATCAGCGAAACTTCCCAACGGCCTTTGACCGGGGTAACCTTGTACTGTACCTCGGCATCTATCAGCCAATTGTTGTTTTGTTTAGTCATGAGATAGCCACCTTGATTAAACGGGTCTTTTCAATAATTTCATAGTCAAGTTCCCTATCCGTCATATCCAGATCGTTATCTATCAACAACTCGCGAACGGCAAGGGTCTTGTCACCCTTTAAGTTACGCGTTTTCAATAGAAACTGCGTGGGTTTGTACATTTTTACGAACCACTGGCTCGTGACGGGCGTGATCAAAATAGTGCCCTGTTCCCTTACATAGGTTACATAGGCATATTGGGTTTCCCCAAAAATGGGGGCGATCAACTCATGGTCTAAGTAAATATGGGAAGTTTTTAGGCTGATTCTAGGGTTCACGAGGGTATCGGTAGCTTTAGGTCTTCCAAAATGTGTTGTACAATTTTGTCCCCGGCGTCTTTCACTTCATCGCTAAGGTCTACCTCTAGCTTCGTATTTTCTATGGCCACTAGGTACACTTGAATGTCTTCGGGATATTCGTCTTGCATTATCTTTTTGGTGTACGACAAGGCCTGGTCCCACTTCA
Organism: Zobellia sp. OII3; assembly: GCF_002211465.1. Taxonomy (NCBI): domain Bacteria; kingdom Pseudomonadati; phylum Bacteroidota; class Flavobacteriia; order Flavobacteriales; family Flavobacteriaceae; genus Zobellia; species Zobellia sp. OII3. Next base: position 1,415,745 of record NZ_MWRZ01000001.1, read on the forward strand.
TGCCGTGCAAGAAGACCATGGGGTCGTCTTGCGGAGCTTTCATAACCTCTTTGGCGGGAACCTTGAACAAGGTGCCCACGGGTTCGTTGCTGTTAAGGACCGCATCTACCAAAATAATCTTATCGTGTCCTTTTAAGCCGAAAAGCACCTCAAAGGCCGCGGTGCCCATGTCAAAAATGCTGATGTCTTCCGTTTCGGGGAGTTTTTTTCGCAGTTCTTCGATGACGTAAATACCTACCGCATCATCGCTACGTACGGGGTTTCCGAAGCCCATTATGGCCGTCTTCATATGCTTTCTTGTTTTAGATATAAAGACCTCACAGATCTCTAAGATCTATGAGGTCTAAGGTAATCATTATCGAAATCCGTAATTATAGTTTAAATCGGGATAGTTCAACACCACTGTTTGCATCATGGGCATGTACGGTACATACCAGGCACGAGTCGAAGGAACGCGCCACGATACCCACTTCAACGGGATCTGACGGATCTTCTATCTCGGTGCCCAACAGGGCGGTTTCTATAGGTCCAGGGTTATCGTTACCGTCTTGCGGACCGACATTCCATGTGGTCGGCGCCATGACTTGGTAGTTTTTGATCACACCCTTTTCGATTTCGATCCAGTGGGCGAGGGCACCACGTGCCGCCTCGGTAGCACCGAAACCTTTGCCGTCTTTCTCAACAGGTTTTACGTAGAACTCACCGTCCAAATCGATTTCCGATAACCATTTTTCAATAAAGGTGTAGATTCTCGGAGCCTCATGTACCCTGGCCAATACCCTGGTAAATACACTGGGGCCTAGCTTTTTAATTATATCGCCAAACAAAGGGTCTTGAATTTGATGGTCTTTGTTGGCCGGGTTGGCGTTCATGATGGCACGGGCCAATGGTCCGGCTTCGGCGGCATGGCCGTCGTAACGGGGCGATTTGGACCAACTGTATTGGTTGTCAAAATCGGTTTCGTGCAAGGTCTGCGATTTCATGGGCGTTGGTAAGGGCTCGTCCCAAGGGTGGAGCCCGTCTTTTTGATTATCGTACCATGAATGCTTCACGTGCTCACTGATCTTCATGTGGTCGAACTCGTGATAGTTCTCGCCGTCGAAGAATCCGCTCGAGGAAATCAAGGCGGCATTTCTACCTTCGATGGTCGGGTTGTTGTACATGTCTTTGTGCAAGTAGGTTCCTGTTGCCAAGAACTTGCCCACACCTTGACCGAATTTATCCAATCCGAACTCGATTCCTGCACGTATCAATAGGCCTAGATCACTGTTTTTCTGTGATTCGTTCTCTTCGACCCACGCCAACATATCGTCCCAGGTCTTGATTTCCATGTAACGTTCAATGGAACAACCTAGCCAAACGGGTTCCAGCCAATCGTTTTTGAACTGGGCCAGAATGGCATGTGCCCTTGTAATATCCTTAAGGGTAGGGGCACACATAACACCGCCCGGAACCATATAGCTCGAGTGCGGCCATTGGCCACCGAACAAAGCGTATATCTGAACAGGCAGTCCACTGGCGGTCAATCCTATTTGAAAGGTTTCGCCAACGTAGGCGGACCAGCGTTTTACTACTTCCTTATATAAAGGTTTATCGGCGTATTTTTTATTCGCCAAATCGGTCGCGAAGATAGCGTAGAACCATCTGGGGATACTTTGTAGGGTTTCCGAAGCTTGGCCTATGGCCCTTAACAAAAGGGCATTGGGCGTTAGTTTGGTACCCCAAGCGGTATCAAGTGCCGACGAGGCGCAATAAAGGTGCGATCCTCCGCAGATTCCACAAATCCTTGGCGTAACTACGAGTCCCGATTGGGGGTCCTTGCCCGCCATTATTTTCTCGAAGCCCCTGAACATCGCAGCTTGCGTATGGGCACGGGTCACTTTGCCGTTGTCGATATAGACTTTTACGTCCAAATCGCCCTCAACACGGCCAACAGGAGATATATTTAATTCTTTAACTGACATTTTTGATTCTTTAAGGTTCGGTTATTTTGAAGTTTCCTGTACTCGCTTGTTCGAAGGCATGATCTTTTGGAAACCTGCCTCCATGTAATAGGCTAGTTTAGTTCTTCCTTCAGGAACCTCTTTTGGAAACGTGCCCATATATTTCATGGTTTTCATAACACTTCCCTTTTTGAGGTCGTGGTGCGGGAAACCGGGTTCGGTGCAGCCAAGGCAGGGGTGATTGGCCCTTGTCTTACTTGACTGTCTGTTCCAAAGAATGTTGTTACAGCTAGCCCTGGTCATTGGTCCTCTACAACCAACCTCATAGAATAGGCATCCGCCCCGTCTACCAAAGCCACCATCTACTTTTTGCGCAAAGTTGACCACGTTGGTACAACCTGTTTGCACAAAATCGGTAAAGAAGGTTTTTGGCCTATGGTAATCATCGATTTGAACATCGCCGATCCTTCCTACGGCAATGGCCACAAGAATTTGCGTGATCCAATCGGGGTGGGCCGGACAACCGGGGATATTAATTACCGGCAAGCCTCCCTTGGAAACGTAGTCGGCCCCTAGGAAACCGCCCTTGTTTTTCTTATGGAATTGCAATCCGGTAGATTCACTGGGGTTCGGAGGAACCGCAGGTATACCTCCCCATGTTGCGCAATCGCCGATAGCGACGACATAACCTGCAACTTCCGAGAGTTCTTTAATCCAGTCCATCATCGGACGGTCGGCGAAATAGTTCATCGTGCCCGTGTTGTTCGGGCCTTGGATCAACGAACCTTCGTAAACAAGAATGTCCATCTGTACCTTACCGGCAAGGATATCCTTTAAGAGGTCTTGAACTTGGTCCCCGATCTGTAAACCCGTTGTGGGGTGCCATAAAATGTTTAGGCCGAAGTCGGTAATGAGCTCAACCACCGTGGGTTCTTCGGCATTCAAAAAGGACATCGTGTTGCCACTGCATGCGCCTCCCTGCAACCATAATACATTTGCCATATTGTTATAAAATATTTGGTTTGGAAACATTAAAATATAAATATGACACTTATTTAGCAAAATAATTATGATATTCTCATTAATTTGGAATATATCTAAATAATATGTAAGGCTATTCTGATGTTTTGTTGTAAAGGGGGTGGATTGTAAGGAAATCGGGCTTTTTCGGAAGATGTTCTTGGTCTTTTGAGTTTCTTGATCGTCTGTGGGTTTGCGTCTTGGGTGTATGTAAATCTTCGGTAGAATAGGATTTAGAAAACCTGATTAAAATCATATTTTGTAAGAAATTAAGACCCGATTTTTGAGGGTTTAGTTTTGGTTTTATGGACGAAGAGGTTCACTAGGGTCAAATCATCACAAAAATTATATGTTATGACGTACGCACATTCCTTTCATATCCCGGTTATGGGTATAGGTTTTACTATTGACTCTCCTTTAAAAGTTTCACAATTCGGTATCGACTCGGTCATTTCGTTGGTCGATGATGTGCTCTTGGAAAAGCTTCGCAAGATGTATTCGGGCAAGCATGGCCTTCCCTACAAGGAAATTACGGATAACCAAAACGATTTTAGGGCAAAACGTATCAGCTCGTATCTCAATATGGTCCACGATCTGGCCCACGAGAAATTCGAGGAATTCAAGATGAGCACCACGGAAACCGCACAGAGCATCAAAGAGTACTTCCATATGCTGCCGGATTCGTCAACGTTTAAGCGGGAATTCAACCAGCTTACGGAGCATTGCTTCAATTTGACCGAAATCAAGGACTGGGTAAGGGAGCAAATGCCCATGGGGAGTATTGATGTGAACATCATGACGAAGGTCGATAAGGACAATTATATTAAAAAGGAAAAGCTGTCCTCGGAATATAACGATGCCCATGCGGCCATAAGAGGCTTCGCGAAAAGTAATTTGCAGTCTTCAGTAGTGCTCTCTGCTGGAATGAATCCCAGATTGTATAGTTATTTGGAGCAGTTTGATGACTTTTACCCCGATGCCGAGGGAAGGGTCAAGAAGAAAATAGTTCTCAAGGTAAGCGATTACCGTTCGGCCTTGATCCAAGGAAAGTTTTTGGCGAAAAAAGGAATTTGGGTTTCGGAGTACCGTGTGGAGTCAGGGCTCAATTGTGGGGGCCATGCCTTTGCCACGGATGGCTACTTAATGGGGCCGATTCTTCAACAGTTTAAAGATAATCGACAGGAACTGATCGATACGGTTCACGGGCTTTTGATCGGGGCGCTTGAAAGCAAGGGGCGTACGGTTCCTAAAAAACCGCTGCCTTTAAAGATTTCTGCCCAAGGCGGTGTGGGCACGGCCGAAGAGCATCAATTTCTTCTCGATAGGTACCAGATAGACACCGTAGGTTGGGGTTCCGCCTTTCTATTGGTGCCAGAGGCCACGACGGTGGATCAAGATACTTTGGACAAATTGGTAAAAGCGAAAGAGGACGATCTTTATTTGAGCAATATTTCCCCTCTCGGTATTCCTTTTCATAGTTTGAAGGGAAATACCAAGGATTTGGAAAAAGAGAAACGCATTTCTGCGGGAAGGCCTGGTAGTCCGTGTCCGAAAAAGTTCGTGGCACTGAACAAAGATTTCAATGAGAAGGGGCTGTGTACGGCATCGCGTCAATACCAAAATCAAAAATTAAAGGAACTCAAAGGTCAAAACCTATCAAAAGCCGAGTACGAATACCATTTTCGTAAGATTACCGAAAAATCGTGTACTTGCGTAGGTTTGGGAACGACGGCACTTTTGGCCTATGATCTGGATACCAAAATCGAAGGGGAAGGGGTGTCGGTCTGTCCGGGCCCGAATATGGCCTATTTTTCAAAGCTTACTTCCCTAAAGGAAATGATTGGCCATATTTATGGCAAAACCAATATCATATCTCGTACCGACCGCCCGAATATGTTTGTCAAGGAACTGCATATCTACCTCCAATATTTCAAGGAACAGATTGCGGAATACGAAAGGTCGCCATCAAACAAACAGAAAAAGCAATTGTTGTCATTTGGCGAACACCTTAACGACGGCATTACCTATTACGAAAACTTGTTTGGGGAAGGCCAAGAAGGGAAGGCCCCCTCATGCGGACATTTATTGGACCAGTTAAGGGAAAGCCGTGACCTTCTAAAACAGTTGCTTCAGGAAATTGAAGTGTTTGATGGGAAATTGGTTTCTTAGGAGGAAGTCGCAAAATATCAATAGCCAAAAACTAAAAAGAGTCTTATCGAAACCGATAAGACTCTTTTACGAGAACACTATATGAAAATGAAAAATTTTATTTCTGAATGATTAACACTGTAAACTTACGGCAGTAGGTCTCTATTTGAAAAAAAATGATGTGAAACGCCCAATTTGTGTTGTGAAACTATCCTTTTGAATACTTCCCCGTCAAATACACCTATAAATTCCCATGGGGGAAGCCCTGATTTTTTCAAATGGGGGCATATATCATCCCGGAAATATGCCTGGGGCAATTCCGTTTAAGGGGATCAGCTGATTCGGATGGTGGTGGCTGCTACTGAAAGGCCGGAAATCCGGTAATATCGGCACCGGTGATCAATAGATGGATGTCGTGGGTGCCCTCATAGGTGATAACACTCTCTAGGTTCATCATATGCCTCATAATGCTGTATTCGCCGGTAATGCCCATTCCGCCCAATACTTGTCGGGCTTCTCGGGCTATGGTGATGGCCATTTCCACATTATTCCGTTTGGCCATTGAAATCTGTGCCGATGTCGCCTTGCCTTCATTCTTTAATTGGCCTAGGCGAAAGGCCAATAACTGGGCCTTGGTAATCTCGGTGATCATTTCGGCCAGTTTTTTCTGCTGTAATTGGGTGGCGGCGATTGGTTTTCCGAACTGTATGCGTTCTTTGGCATACCTCAATGCGGTATCATAACAGTCCATGGCCGCGCCGATGGCTCCCCATGAAATTCCGTAGCGTGCAGAGTCGAGGCATCCGAGTGGGGCCCCTAGGCCCGATTTATTGGGCAATAAATTCGCTTTAGGTACTTTGACGTTGTCAAATATCAATTCGCCCGTAGCCGAGGCCCTTAAAGACCATTTGTTGTGCGTTTCAGGTGTTGAAAAACCTTCCATACCGCGTTCAACGATAAGTCCGTGAATACGGCCTTCCTCATTTTTGGCCCATACTACGGCAATGTCGGCAAAAGGGGAATTGGATATCCATAATTTGGCGCCGTTCAATAGGTAGTGGTCGCCCATATCCTTGAACTTGGTTTCCATTCCGCTGGGGTTGGAACCGTGATTGGGTTCTGTAAGTCCGAAACAGCCCATCATCTCGCCCGAGGCCAATTTGGGCAAGTACTTTTTTCGTTGTTCTTCGGTGCCGTAGGTGTAGATCGGATACATGACCAATGACGACTGTACCGAGGCCGTAGATCGCACCCCGCTATCACCACGTTCTATTTCTTGCATGATGAGTCCGTAACTGATCTGATCGAGTCCCGCTCCTCCGTATTCCTCGGGAATATAGGGTCCGAAGGCCCCAATTTCGGCCAAGCCCCCTAAGATTTGCTTTGGGAACTCTGCTTTTTGGGCATATGCTTCGATTATGGGCGAGACGTCTCTTTTAACCCATTGGCGTGCGGCATCACGCACCAATTTATGTTCTTCTGAAAGAAGGTCGTCAAGATGGTAGTAGTCTGGAGCTTCGAACAAATCAGGTCTCATAAAGTGAATTTTAATCAAATGTACTAATGAAACGTAACATTACGAATACAAATTGTTACATTTTTAAATAAAAATCTTTGGTAAGCGCGACATAGGCGTCGGTGTATTCGTGCCGGCCGATTTCAATGGTAAGTTCGTCGGTAAGTGGGGTGGACTTCGTACGTGTGAACTGAAGCAGGCTACGCTTGATCTCGGAGGTGGGACTGCCTTTAACACGGGTGATACGCTGTGGATATAGTTTAAAGGAATCCGCCAGTTGCAAAAATGCGGCTTCTTCTTTATACGGAATAATGGTGGCAAAGGTACCTTCGGAAGCCATTAGCTTCGCTACGCCTTCCAGGAGTTCGTCAAAGGGGAGTGATTGGTTCTGTCTCGCATTGTCACGGGAAGCATTCCCGCTGGAAACCTCTTCTGTGTAAAAAGGGGGATTTGAAACGACCAGCTCGTAGGGGTCTTCCCATTCCTCTACAAACTCGTCAAGCCCTGCGTGATAGCAAAAGAGCCTATCGCCCCAATCGGAGGCTTCAAAATTTGATACGCATTGCTCGTAGGCGTCCTCGTCGATCTCTAGGGCGTCAATGGTATCTGCTAGGCTGCGTTGTGCCATCATAAGGGCTATTAGGCCTGTTCCGGCACCGATATCCAAAATAGATTCAGGAGCGCTTTCCAAAGAGGTCCAAGCGCCCAATAATACACCGTCGGTGCCCACTTTCATGGCACAACGGTCTTGATCTACGGTAAATTGTTTGAATTTGAAGGGTTTCATTCTATAAGGGCGTTTCATCCGTTTAGTGCCTTCCGTTCTCAGGAGAGGTCCATGGGCTGAAACGGCTGATTGTATTTTGTATGTTTAAAAGACAAGTGAAATATCGGAATATAATTTCAATGCAGGCCGCTTTTTGTTACAGCTGACATAAAAACTTGTCACTAGGGTTGAAAATACTTAATTTTCTTGTGATAATTCGTTCCTTTATGAATTATGGTTTTTCTTTTTTAGGGGATGGATTTCCTTAAAAAAACAAAATACGACTCAAACCAAAATATATACTCAAATGCAAAACGATTCAAAGTCCGGAAGGCGCAAGTTTTTAAAGAATACCCTAGCGGTGGCCGCAGGGTCAACACTGATTACGCCATCGCTTTTTGGGGCTCCGTCCATTTTAAAACATTACAAAAAACCGAATTCCAGATTTAACGGGGTGCAAGTCGGGGTCATCACCTATTCGTTCAGAAGTATGGAAGACCAAAGTGCGGAAGCAACCCTAAAGTATATACTCGATTGTGGGATCAGTGCCATTGAATTGATAGGGGACCCTGCCGAAACCTTTGCGGGAAGGCCTGAGAACAAGCTGGATCGATCGGTGTTTTTTGGGTTGATGAAAAAGAAACGCAGTGGTAGCATTAGCGATGACGAAGCCAAACAACTTGCCGAAATACAGGCCGAGCAGGCAGCTTACAACGCGCGGGTAGGCCAATGGCGAAAGACGGTGGATATGAAAAAGTTCGAGCAGTTCAGAAAGATGTACAATCGCGCCGGGGTCGATATTTACGCCTTTAAGCCACGGAACACCTTCGGAAAGAACAATTCCGATGCCGATATCGACTGGGGGATGAAGACGGCCAAAGTTTTGGGAGCCAGCCACGTTACCGTAGAGCACCCTGGTGATGATGCTACTACGCTCCGCTTGGGCAATTTTGCCAAAAAACACGGTATTTACATTGCCTATCACGGTCATGAACAGCAAACACCGACGTTATGGGATACGGCTTTGGAACAATCGAAATACAACGCCCTGAACCTTGATTTGGGCCATTTTGTGGCCGCTGGCAACACGGCGCCGCTAGAAATAATAAAAAGCAAGCACCAACATATTAAAAGTATGCATTTAAAAGACAGGCAGACCCCTGAGCACGGCAAGGGCAATCTGGTATGGGGAAGTGGCGATACCCCATTGGCCGGGGCTTTGCAATTGATGCGTGATGAAAAATATGCGTTTCCCGGAACCATTGAACTTGAGTATAATGTGCCCGAAGGCTCAAATGCCGTGGCCGAGGTTCAAAAGTGTGTGGCTTTCTGTGAAAAGGCCTTAAGTAAATAGAAAGGAATAGGGTAGGTCTGGTCGAATTAGGTCGGGTTTACCCTAAATAAAGTTCTACTAGACCGTCGGGAGTGCTTACATGGATGGCTTTGTTGTCGCGGTCCACTTTTTTTACGATCTGGTCTATGATGGGTACGAGAATTTCTTTCCCGTCTTTATCGATCTCAAAAATGGCTTGTGAGGTGGAATCGTTCACCCCGGTAATTTTTCCGATGTTGCCATGAACTTCGTCCAATACGTCAAAACCGATAACTTCGTGAAAGTAGAATTTATCGCCTTCCAGTTTTGGAAGGGCCGATAAGGGCAGGTAGAGTTCGTGGCCCATGATGCGGTTGGCCGCCGCCTCGTCTTTCACCTCTTCAAAATCGATTCGTAAAAGTTCCGATTTGTGCAGGCGACATCTATCAATAAAAAATGGAACCAGTGTATTGCCTTTCATCAAGACAAAAACTGATTCCATGTTTTCGTATATCTCAGGTTCGTCGGCATCTAGTTTAACTAGTACCTCACCCTTGAAACTATATTTTGAAACGATCTTACCGAGGTAGAAACAATCTTCCTTACGCATCCGTTTCAAAATTTATTTATTCTTCTTCCTTAGAGGCTTCTGCTTCTGCGGCCGGAGCTTCTTCGGTTGCAGCAACTTCTGCTTCTGCTTCTTCACCTTCAGGTGCTTCTGGCAGTGCAGCTTCGGCAGCGGCTTGGGCTCTCTTGTCGTTTACTTCTTTTTCGGCTTTCAAGGCTTCGGCTCTCGCTTTTTCCTTTTCCTTGTCAAGACCATCTACCTTAGAGGCGATCTTGTTTTCTTTTTCTTCCAACCAAGCCTTGAATTTTTCTTCGGCTTGCTCTTCGGTCAAAGCGCCCTTGCGAACACCTCCCAATAGGTGGTGCTTTAAGAGAACGCCTCTGTAAGAAAGGATTGCTTTGGCAGTATCGGTAGGCTGGGCACCGTTCTGTAACCATTTTACTGAACCGTCAATGTTCAGGTCAATGGTGGCAGGGTTGGTGTTTGGGTTGTAAGTACCCAATTTTTCCAAGAATTTACCATCTCTTTTTGCGCGGCTGTCGGCAGCAACGATCCAATAGAATGGTTTTCCTTTTTTACCGTGTCTCTGTAATCTAATTTTTACTGGCATATCACATTAATTTGTAGGGTGCCCGACCCTTGTTATTAATTCATTTTAAATTTTTCCCTTTAAAAGGGGTGCAAATATAGAATTTATTTTTGAGGTAGGCACTCTTGATCTGAAGAAAAATACAAAGGAAAGCGACTTTTTTGAAGGAAGGTATATTGTGGTTGTAACTATCATCGAACTAGGGGTTTGCGGGTCATTGGGCAGGGGCTTTTGCCTTCGTTGATAACTCTTGACAAGTCATAGGGCTTATGAGCGCTCTTTTTACGTAATTTTACCTTCTCTTTTTTAAGCTCAAACACGAACTTTTATGTACCTCATTTTTGATACGGAAACCACCGGACTTCCCAAACGTTGGGATGCACCCATAACCGATACCGACAACTGGCCGCGCTGTATACAGATCGCTTGGCAGTTGCATGATGAAATGGGGCGGTGTATAGAGCATCAAGATTACCTAGTGCGTCCCGATGGCTTTAATATCCCCTATGATGCCGAGCAGATCCACGGAATTTCCACGGAGCTCGCCGAACAACAGGGGGTTGCCTTGTCGGAGGTCTTGGAGAAGTTCAACATCGCCATGTCGAAGACCAAGTTTATCGTGGGGCAGAACGTTGGCTTTGATGTAAATATTATGGGGGCGGAATTCCACCGTATGGGCGTTGAGAACCCCTTGCAGGAATTGCCGGTTTTAGATACCTGTACCGAGCATACGGCACAATTGTGCCAGATACCGGGTGGACGCGGGGGCAAGTTTAAGCTTCCTACCTTGACGGAGCTGCACCAGTTTTTGTTCGGGGAACCTTTCGGGGAAGCGCACAATGCCACGGCCGATGTTGAGGCCACTACGCGTTGTTTTCTCGAGCTTATCCGTAAAGAACAATATACCGCTGAACAGTTAGATGTTCAGCCCGATTATTTCAAGAATTTTTCAGAGGCGAATCCGCAAGAGATCCAGCTTATCGGATTGAAGCATATCAACCTGAAAAAGGCTTCCAAAAAAATAGCGGATGCCCTTTGGGAAAAAGACACGGGCGGGGTGTCGCAAGAGGAAATAGAGGAGAACCTGGCTACTTTGGAGTCGGCCAGTTTCGCCCATTTGCACAACCATACCCAATTTTCCATACTTCAGTCCACCATAAGCGTACCCGATTTGATCGCGGCTACGGCCAAGGCTAAAATGCCCGCCGTTGCCATGACCGACCACGCGAATATGATGGGCGCCTTTCACTTTGTCAATGGGGTGCTCAACCACAACAAAGGGGTGGTGGCCCGTAACGAGGAGAACCTGAAGCGTTATGAGGCAACACGGAACGGAACCCTTGAAGAAGGCCAGGAGCCGTTGAACGAATTGCCCGAACCCGAATTGGAGATTACCCCGATTATCGGTTGTGAGTTTCAGGTCTGTGAAGACCATACCAACAAGTCGCAAAAAGACAACGGATATCAAATAGTGATGCTCGCCAAGAGCAAAAAGGGCTACTTGAACTTGGCAAAAATGTCTTCCATTGCCTTTGTCGACGGAAAATACTACGTACCCCGAATCGATAAAAAAATCGTTGAGCAGTACAAGGAAGATGTAATGGTGCTGACGGGTAACCTTTATGGTGAGGTGCCCAGTAAGGTATTGAACGTAGGGGAGAAGCAGGCGGAAGAGGCCTTGATATGGTGGAAAGAGACTTTTGGGGATGACCTCTATATAGAGATCATGCGCCATGGTCAAGAAGATGAAGACCGTGTAAACCAAGTGTTGATACAGTTTGCCAAAAAGCACAATGTAAAACTGGTCGCCACCAACAATACCTATTATGTAAACAAGGAAAACGCATATGCGCACGATATTTTGCTTTGCGTTAAAGACGGTGAGAAACAGTCTACACCTATAGGTCGGGGCCGTGGCTATCGTTACGGACTTCCCAATCAAGAGTATTACTTCAAGTCTTCCGAAGAAATGAAGGAGCTCTTTAAGGATATTCCCGAAGCCATTATCAATATTCAGGAAATCGTTGATAAGGTAGAGACCTTTACCTTGGCGCGTGATGTACTCTTGCCGGCCTTCGATATACCTGAGGAATTCCAGTTTGAAGAAGATAAGCTGGACGGGGGGAAACGCGGGGAAAACAAGTACCTGCGCCATATTACCTACGAAGGGGCCAAAAAGCGATATGGCGAAATAACGCCAGAGATAGACGAGCGACTAGACTTTGAGTTGAAGGTAATCGAGAAAACCGGGTATCCGGGGTATTTCTTGATTGTGGAAGATTTTATTCGGGCGGCGAGAAAGATGGACGTTTCGGTGGGTCCGGGCCGTGGTTCCGCGGCGGGTTCGGCCGTGGCCTATTGCTTATGGATTACCAATTTGGACCCGATCAAGTACGACCTGCTTTTTGAGCGCTTCTTGAACCCCGACCGTGTGAGTATGCCCGATATCGATATCGACTTTGATGACGAGGGGCGTAGCCGTGTGATGGACTATGTAATCGAAAAATACGGGGCCAACCAGGTAGCACAGATCATCACCTATGGTACCATGGCCGCCAAATCGTCGATTCGCGATACGGCAAGGGTATTGGACCTGCCCTTGGGCGATGCCGACCGTATGGCGAAGCTGATCCCCAACATGTCTAAACTGAAAAAGATTATCGGGGTAGATGAAAAGGTGTTGAGGAGCAAGTTCAATAGCGAAGAGCTTGAAAAAATAAACGAACTCTTGAATATTTCCGAGGGTGACGGACTTGAGTCGGAGACCTTGAACCAGGCCTACGTTTTAGAGGGGTCGGTGCGTAACACCGGTATCCATGCCTGTGGGGTGATCATTACCCCCGATGATATTACCAAGTTCGTTCCTGTGGCCCTGGCCAAGGATTCCGACATGTACTGTACCCAGTTCGATAACTCGGTAGTGGAAAGTGCGGGACTGTTGAAGATGGATTTCTTGGGACTCAAGACCTTGACCTTGATCAAGGATACCGTAAAGATCGTAAAGGCGAAGCACGGTATTGAGCTGGATCCCGAAAATTTTCCGCTTGACGACGAAAAAACATACGAGCTTTTCCAAAGGGGTGAGACCATTGGGGTGTTCCAATACGAATCGCCCGGTATGCAAAAGCACATGCGTGCGCTGAAACCTACGGTTTTTGCGGATTTGATCGCTATGAACGCCCTCTATCGTCCCGGGCCTATGGAATACATTCCTAGCTTTATCGCCCGTAAACATGGTACCGAGGAAATTGTATACGACCTCGATGCCTGTGAAGAGTACCTTGCCGAAACCTATGGTATTACGGTATACCAAGAGCAGGTGATGCTCCTCTCGCAAAAACTGGCCGACTTTACCAAGGGTGAGGCCGACGTCTTGCGTAAGGCCATGGGTAAAAAGCAAAAGCACGTACTTGATAAAATGAAGCCCAAGTTCATTGAACAGGCTTCTGCAAAGGGACATCCGGTAGATAAACTGGAAAAAATATGGAAAGACTGGGAGGCCTTTGCCGCCTATGCCTTTAACAAATCGCATTCTACCTGTTATGCGTGGATCGCATACCAAACGGCGTATTGTAAGGCCCATTATCCGGCCGAATATATGGCTGCCGTGCTGTCGAACAACATGAACGACATCAAGCAGGTGACCTTCTTTATGGAGGAATGTAAGCGTATGGGACTCGACGTTTTGGGTCCCGATGTCAACGAATCGTATTATAAGTTTGCGGTGAACGATGCCGGTGCCGTCCGTTTTGGAATGGGGGCCATTAAAGGTGTGGGCCGAGGTGCGGTAGAGACCATTGTTGAAAGTAGAAAAGAAGGAGGACCGTTCAAGTCGGTCTTCGATTTTGCTAAACGTATAGATTTGCGTGCCGCCAATAAAAAAGCCTTTGAGAACCTTGCGGTGGCCGGGGGCTTCGATTCCTTCGGGGATACGCACAGGGCCCAATATTTTCACGATGAAGGGGACGGCATTACCTTTTTGGAAAAGACCATAAAGTACGGAGCCAAGTTTCAGGAAAGCGAAAATTCTAGCCAGGTAAGCCTTTTTGGCGATGCCAGTGAGGTGCAGATACCGGAACCGCAAGTACCGCCATGCGAAGAGTGGGGTACTATGGAGAAACTACGGCGCGAGAAAGAAGTGGTGGGGATCTATATCTCAGGTCACCCCTTAGACGATTTTAAAACCGAAATCGATGCGTTCTGTAATGCAAGCTTGGCGAACCTGAGCGATCTTGAAAGTGTGGTAAACCGAGAGTTGGCCTTTGCGGGAGTTATTACCGACGTGCAACATAGGGTTTCAAAGAACGGAAAAGGCTGGGCGTCGTTTACGGTAGAAGATTATTCGGAGTCCTTCGAATTCAGGATTTTTGGGGAAGAGTACCTAAAGTTCCGCCATTTCCTTATGATCAACTCCTTCGTTTATATCAAGGTCTTTGTTCGTGAAGGATGGATGAACCGTGATACCGGTAAAAAAGGAGATCCCCGTATACAGTTCAATAGCTTTATGCTGCTTCAGGAAGTAATGGAAACCTATGCCAAAAAACTTACGATCAAGCTCAATATCGATGACCTAAAGGAAGAAGATATCCATCAATTGAAGGACACCCTATTGTCGCATACGGGCAATCATCCGTTGAATTTTGTCGTGTATGAAATGGAGGAAGAAATCAAGGTGAGTCTAACAAGCCGAAAGCAAAAAGTGCAGATTAGCAGTGAACTGTTGGCAACACTAAGGGAAAACGAGGTGCATTATAAGCTAAATTAGGGGATTACCTGTGCAATTTAACGTTATAGATTACGTTGATAGTGCAATAGCTAAAACGAATGTATCCTTAGTAAGGAAACCCTAAGATATTTGACTAAGTTTGCATAATATATCTAAAATTATAGAATCATGGCATTAGAAATAACAGATGCTACTTTTGACGAAGTAGTTTTGAAAAGTGATAAACCGGTAGTAGTGGATTTTTGGGCAGCATGGTGCGGACCTTGTAGAATGGTCGGCCCTATCATCGAAGAAGTGAGTGCCGAATATGACGGTAAAGCCGTTGTAGGTAAAGTAGATGTGGATGCAAACCAAGAATTTGCCGCCAAATACGGTGTCCGTAACATCCCAACAGTATTGGTATTCAAGAACGGGGAAATCGTTAACCGTCAGGTTGGGGTTTCACCAAAGAAAGTTTATACAGACGCGATTGACGCAGTTTTATAAGGTACTTTTTCCTGAAAAAGGGAGATTATAGAGGAAATCCCGCTTATGGCGGGATTTTTTTATGCCTAAAATTTCGCAGCTAGTGATTACGGTTTAATGTTTATCTTAGTCATATGAACCTGCAGTCAGAACTAAACAATGCCAGCCTTTTTCAAAACCTAGAGCTCTTGGCCAACCAAGTAGTGGAAGGTTTTATCAGTGGTATACACAAGAGTCCGTTCCATGGTTTTTCGGCCGAGTTTGCCGAACATAAGATCTACAATGTAGGGGAGAGTACCAAGCATATAGATTGGAAGCTCTTTGCCAAGACCGATAAGCTGTATACCAAGCGCTATGAAGAAGAGACGAACCTGAGGTGCCATATGATCTTGGACAGTTCGGCATCGATGTACTATCCCGAGGTCAAGAACCTAAGCCTGGGCAACCTAAATAAAATCGGTTTTGGGGTGCTGGCCATAGCCGCCCTGATGAATATTCTTAAGCGGCAGCGCGATGCGGTCGGGTTGAGTGTATACTCGGATAGCTATAATTTTTATGCCCCGGAAAAGGGGAGTGAAAGGCATCATCAAATGCTATTGGCCAAACTGAGCGAGCTAAGTCAGGAGACCAAGCCGGCCCAACAGACCGAAACCTACACCTATCTGCACCAGATTGCCGAGAATATAAAACGGAGAAGCCTGATTTTTCTTTTTACCGATATGTTTCAGACCGCTGCGGATGACGAAAAAATTTTTGAGGCCCTCCGACATTTGAAATACAACAAGCACGAAGTAGTATTGTTTCACCTTTTGGACCGGTCTACGGAGTATCACTTTAATTTCGACAACACCCCCAAGCGCTTTTTAGATGTGGAAACGGGTGAATATATCGATTTGTATTCCAGTAATATAAAGGAAGCCTACGAGCGTAGTGTTACCGCCTATTTTGAAGATTTAAAGCAGAAATGTATACAGTATAAGATCAAATATGTAGAGGTTGACGTAAAGGGCGATTTCTCGAAAATACTCAACACCTACCTAGTAGAAAGGCATAAATTTGTTTAATCACGAAATTTTTTATCAAAAATTGTTTGTGCAATTGAAATAGCGGTGTATATTTGCACTCGCTAAACGCCACGGTCTGGTAGTTCAGTTGGTTAGAATACCTGCCTGTCACGCAGGGGGTCGCGGGTTCGAGTCCCGTCCAGACCGCGAAAGCCTTCAACGCAAGTTGGAGGCTTTTTTGTTTTCTGGTTCTGTAGCGAAATCATTAGGGATCAAAAAACCACCCTGTCTACTACTAGGGGGCAGTGAACCACCACCAAAGTAGAAACTCAATCTTTATCCGTAATTAGTATGTCGTTGGCTGTGTTCGGTATAGGATTATTTTTCTTAGTACTAAGTACTAAGTATTTTGTACTGAATACTTTGTACTCCCTACTTAGTCCTGACTACTTTGTACTAAATACTATCTTCTCCTTTACAGATTTCCGTAAGCTTAAAAGCGGGACTTTATCTAGATTTGTAGTTCACCAAAATTCGTCCCGTGTTTAGAAAAATCATACTTTTTGCCGTATTCTTCCTTTCGCTGACGGTCGTTGCACAAAAAAGCGAGATCCAACTGGTTTCATGGAATATTCAAGACTTTGGAAAGACCAAGAGTAGCGAGGAGCTGGAGCAAATGGCCGAGCTGGTCAGGGAATATGATATTCTCGCTATTCAAGAGGTAGTTGCCGGTTATGGCGGAGCCCAAGCCGTGGCCAAACTATCGGATATCCTGAACCGAAAGGGCGCTAAATGGGACTACCTTATCAGTAACCCCACCAACAGTCCTAAATACGTCACGGAGCGCTATGCCTTTATTTGGAAGACGAAACACATTAAGATCAAAAACCGGGGGAAACTCATTCAGGAATTGGATAGCCTTATTGATAGGGAGCCTTTTTTGGTGGACTTTTTTATTGGGGACAAAAAGTTGAGCCTGATCAATTTTCATTCTAGGCCGTATAATAAAAGACCGGAGGCGGAAATAAGGGCCCTGACCCATTATATTGCCGAAAACTTTACGAACCCTACCATTCTAGCAGGGGATTTTAACGTTAACGAGGCCATGTCGGTTTTTGATACTTTTAAACAAAGCGGATACCGCGCCTGTGTTTCCGATACGAAGACCACCTTGAAAAGGGCGTGTAACGGGTATGGTTACCTGAATCACCCCATAGATAATATGTTTTATTCCGAAGATATCTTAAAGACCGACAGTGGGGTACTCGATTTTATACGTATTTGCGACAACTTGGAAATGGCAAGACGTTTATCGGACCATTTGCCTGTTTTTTTGAGGTTTCGTTTGGAGTAGTTAACCGCACTTACACCCCTTGCCAACTATCCATTTACAACAAGGGTCCGCTTGACATGGGGTTTTATTTTTATTAGAACAACCACAATTTGATGTCGTAGCGCAGTTTTTTATGGTATTGCCAGGCTCTTCACATGCCATACCGTCCTTGTCTGCATCTAAATCGTTCCTGCATTCGGGATCCGCATCATAGGCAGCCTGTGCCGCAGCTTGAGAGGTGTAATTGGCGCAATTTGTATCCCTACAGTCGTTCGTGCTGCTGCTGATGTTGTCAATTTTTTCGCTATCGCTGCTCGTACAGGAAATCAAGGTGAGAACCAATGAAGAAATAAATATAACGACCAAGCATCCATTGCTTTTTGTTTTGCTGAATGTCTTTCGATAGGTTAAGCCTTGTATTCCTGTTCTTATGGAATATCCTTTGGAGCTAAGGCTTCCCCTTTTGGTTCTGTAACTTGGTGTAATTCCGGACTTACTGACATTAATTCCCAATCCTTTTATCAATTTTATTCTTTTGTTGAACCTGAAAGCCATAACTATTCCTTTAAAATAAACCCTTGTATCACTTTTTCCATATTCGAAGGCAAATCGGCCTGTTTGATCTCGAAATTTTTGACATTCATTTCGTTGAGCCA
The DNA here is from genome assembly GCF_002211465.1 of Zobellia sp. OII3. NCBI lineage: Bacteria > Pseudomonadati > Bacteroidota > Flavobacteriia > Flavobacteriales > Flavobacteriaceae > Zobellia > Zobellia sp. OII3. The sequence continues at coordinate 1,433,791 of NZ_MWRZ01000001.1, forward strand.
TTTGGACCAATATGCCCTGATAATATCCTCTTCGTAAGGGTTTTTGTCATCGGGATTGATACCTAAAACTAACACTTCTAAATTGGATAAATCTTTATTTGGGACTATAAAACCGAAATCTTGTTGTTCAAATTTGTCCTTCCATCCAGGTTTGTTAAATCCAAAACGCTTTACATCTTGAGGGGTCAGGTAGGTTGTTCTGTTCCCTTCCTTGATTTTAGTGTCCTTATGATAGATATAACCATCGGTCAAAACCACTAGTATATTTCTGTGATTATCTTCAATACAATAGTCGTTCACCTTGTTTTTGAAGAAACGCCATGTATCGGATCCAACATAATGGTCATCATTGATGGCTGCTTCATAGATAAGGGTTGAAATACTATCGTATTTTTTGCAAGTCATTAGTATACCCTCTTTTGTAACATTATTTCTGTTGAAAGAAATTTTAAGGGCTCCGAGCTTTTTGTTTAGGGTCTTATCGGAAGGTTCTGGGTCTATGAAAACTTGGATTTTGTCATCTATTTTTATCATTTTTTTATTCATGATATGAGCTTCGAAATTCTCAGCAATAGATTTTAAATAACCAACATCCCTCAGGTAGAACTCCATTGCGGGTGAGGGATATTTTTGGGGATTTATTCGATCTGATAAATCTAAAAGTACACTAATGTTTAAGTTCTCATTCGCGGTAACTTTTGGAAATTCGTGGTCGTGCATGGGCTCTTCTGACTTGGGGCCCTCTTTACAAGAACTAAGGACAACAGGTATTAGTGCCAATATCGTAAGGGTTAGGAAATATCTTTTCATCTTGTTAATTTATTAGTTTATATAATCGTCCTTCGTAACTTTCATCGGCTATATCGTGCTCCTCTAAGTGCTTTTTTTCTTCAATAGAGCAAAGGGACAATAGTTCATCCCTCCTTTTTAAATCGTCAAAATTATCTGCTATGCCCAAGAACCATCCTTTTACGTATTCGGCATGATAGGTGAGGTAATGTTTATTGGAAAACACAAAACCATCGATTGTACGTTGCAGGTCGTTTATTTTGCCTTCGATTCCTGAGATTTCCTCTTTTATTGGGCTTAGCTTCTCTGTTTGGTTCAATATCTCTTGTTCGTGGTTTTTTATATCTTCTCTTTTGGATCTAATGAAGGTTTTTATTTTATCGAAATTGTCATATTCTTTCATAATGAAATCAAATACCAACCCCCAAATAATGTATACCACAAAACCTGCGAATATTATGCCCCAAAATTCCGCCTTGGTAAAAGCTATTTGTACGTTGAAATCTGGAGAATTCAGGGTTTTTTCTATGTCATATATCTTCTTTTCTATTTGATAGGCAAGTATTGCATCAAAAATAAAAGTGATTATAAACAGCGTTCCTATTTTTACATAAGACAACCAATTTTTGTGTTTTTGAAACATATGAATGAGATATCCTAACCCCATAAATGCGAAGGGAATCGTAGCTACAAAAACCCCTTCAAGCCAACCATCTTTGATGGCTTTGGTAAGGGCATTGGCATCGAAAATGGCGTTGGTGAGTTGTTCCGTATCAAATGTTTTGAAAAAAGCGGAATAGGAAGCCGAGATATAGAAAACCAATAGGTAAAACGTAATTGGAATGATAACAATCAGACCCAGGTAAAATTGCGCCTTGGGCTTTTTGTCGGCATCTTCCACATATTTTTCGGGGTTGTGTTTGACATCGGCTATTTCGTTTTTAAAGATTGAAATTTTGTTTTCCAAACTGGCGATGCCTTCTTCTATAATGCCCTTAACAGTCTTTCTTTTTTTTAGTTCAATTTCGAATTTGCTCTTCTCTTGAACGTAGGGTGCTTTCAATTCTTTTTGGAGCTTTTCGTCTTCCCTACATTTACCTTTATAATCCATGTAAACATCTTGCAAACACGCTTTAAAGATCATATGGTTGCCCGCTGCCTGTTTTGATGAACCGTAGCCGCTTTCAAAAAAAGTAAGTTTGATTTTTTTTGTGTCTTCCTCTTTTGGTTTCTCTATTTCTTGCGGGGTAGTCTTTTTTACGGAGAATATTTTTTTTATTGCGCTCATATCAGTCTTGCATTTTAGCGATTAATTCTTTTTTGGAAATTTTTGCCTTTGCATTCTCAAGAAGAAATTCACATATGTCATCAATATTCTCCTCTAAAAATTCAAATTTTAGACAATACTTTTTTAAGGTATTTGTCTCGTCTTCAGTTGCGATGCCATCTGCCCAGATCATTAATGCCAAATCATAGAGATATTCTATTTTTTCTTCTAAGGATTCTGGAATTGCCGAGTTTTGGGAAGGATTTAGTAATATCTCGTTTAATTGATCTTTGCTGAGCCCTCTTTCTTCTGCAAAATTGTAAAGCATTTTTAATTCTTGAATATCAAAATTATCGTCGGCAAATGCCATTTGATAAAGCCTTAGGAAATGACTTTTTAGTACGGTCGATACATTTAATTTATCCATAGTTTTAATATTGGTTTTTTTGATTTGATATATGGTTTCCTTTGTCTAGAACAATTAGCATAATAGTTCAAGGTAAATTGTGCCTGAAATCGTTATTAGCAGGAGTACAAATTTTAGGCAACCCTGACGCTTATTGCTAGGTGTTGATTTTTTCTTTTTTGAACTTTTGTTTACAAAATGGCCTTGAACGTAAGTGCCATCTTTTTTGTAGTATCCTTTTCTGTAGCCCATCGGTTTGTGGTTTGATGTTCTTGGTTTTTCAAACCTAATACCATTTGTGGGTAATTCCTTACGGATATCCGTAATACAAAAAAGAACGGCACAGGGCCGTTCTTTTAAGAAAGGTCGGTTTGGTGTTTAATCTTCCCAGCCGCACAAGCCTCGCCCTATTTCCTTGGCTTGGTGGAGGGGTACTTGGTAAATACGTGTAGAACAGCGCGACAATCCGCGGCAGTTTTTTACGTAATGGTATTTTTTGCTTCCCTTTCCCTTGCAGATATAAACGGTGGTTTCGCTTGGTGTAGACGGCCCGAAAGACAAAAACAATAATGCTAGAAGAACTTTATTCATTTTCATAAAAATCTACGGTTTGCAATAGGGGAGCTTCAAATTGGTAAATGTCTTCCAAGGCACCTAGGGCCTGTCTGGTTTCGCTCTTGTCTTCATTGATAAGGCCCAGGTATTTGATAGTGCCGTTAAAATGAAGTCTACAAAGCGGTTTTCTATTATTGTTGTCCAATAAGATTCCAAAATACGATTGGGTATCCCTATGGGCAATTCTGTCAATGGCAATTTTTCGCCTTAGAATGGCCACTACAATTCGAAAACCTTCGAGTTCTTCCTCGGTCGTAACGATTTTACTGATTTCTTCGGGCTCTTGCTCTTCCTCTTGCTGTTGTACCGCTTCCTTACTTAAGGCCGCATTTAGACGGTCGTTTACTTTTTCGCTAATGGTCTGAACGAAGGCCTTGCCTACCAACTCGGTAAATTCTCCCATTACTTTTTCCGTGAGCCGACCGGTATAGACCTCGCTGGCAAATAGTTTTACGAAATGGTGTGAGGGAGATTGTAGCTCATCAGCAATAAGCTTTTTGATTTCTTTGGTATACTTTAAGGAACTGGCATTGTCCACAATTTTGTTTACGTCAAAATTGGACTTGTGAAACTTTGCTATTTCGTGAACCGTGTTTTCTTTTAGTTCGGTGATATTGAATTCAAGAAAAGGTTTTTCATCCATTTTATTGGCGGCTTCCAAATCAGTATAGAAGCGATATTCTATTCCGTTGGTCAATAGGGCAAACCTTGTTTTGGTGGTATGGAAATACCGGAACAGCTGTGAATTATGGGAATTGAGTTTTTCTTTCCAATTTTTACATTCAATAATGATTATGGGCTGATCGTCTTGAAAAATGGCATAATCTACCTTTTCGCCTTTCTTGAGTCCAAGGTCGGCCGTGAACTCTGGCACGACTTCGGTGGGGTCAAAGGTGTCATACCCCAACAAATTGATAAACGGGAGTACAAAAGCGTGTTTGGTAGATTCTTCGGTGTCTATCTTCCCTTTTAACTTGGCGATTTTTTCGGCAAGGGCCTTAAGTTGGTTTTGGAGTGGCATAGTTTTAATTTAGAGGTTAAGAATATGAGTCTTGAATTCTATTTAGTGCTTGGGGAAGCGTCTAGTTTTTACACCCGTTTTTGCTACAGGTGATAGGTTTGCTCGTATTTGTCCAATGGCTCGGGCGCTCGGTCGTATCAAAACCGCACCCTGTGGTTCCTCCTTTTAATCCTTGGTGGATCTCTCCTGTGGCTATGTGTTTTACTGGCATGGTCATCTCTGGTTTTAGTTAGTGATGGTTAAATGTAAAACCATTGAAAGACAATTCCTTACGTAAAACCGTAAAGGGCGAAAATTGTTTCGTATAAATTGTAAAAGGGTGGGCTCCCTTCGGTCGGGTCCCTGCTATAATAAGTGACTAGCCGTTTTTTGGGCTGTCCCTTTGGGAAAGGTGTTTCCTTATCATGTTTAAAAGACCGAACCCGCAAATTTGATGATCCCCCAACCACCTCATAGACAGGCCGGTCTTATGCTTAATTATGGCATTCTTTGCAACAACGGATACAGGCACTGGTTTTTTTATACATTTTACCGGCTTCCATGACCGCTCCCTGACAGGTGGGGTGAAAGCCCAGGTCGGTCTTGCTTAAGATAAAGGCAAGCAAATTACAGTCGTGCTTGTGTACTTCGTAATTGCCGTTGCTTTGTCTGGTGTTGTTTACGTAATATTTGATCATCGGGTAATTTTCGGCCAAACTAATACCATTAATAGATAATCCCTTACGGATTTCCGTAAGGGATTAAAAAATTGGTCGGGCGGTTAGAAATTTGTAATACGGAGGTGTTATATCCTGCCTTCTTTGATCAGCTTGGCTATAAGATGTTGGATGTTTTTGGCCCCGAAGGCGTCAAACAAGCGGCTTACTTTTTTATCGATGGTACTTTCGCTATTGGGCGAAATGTTTTGACGTTTGAGTTTTTCCGAGATCTCTTTTTTGGTCAAGCCTTCGGCTAGGTCTTGCAAGATCATACGGTCGTACTTGTCCAGTTCAAAAATAGTGTTGGCACTATTCAGGTTGATCTGGGGGGAAACATAGGTCCTGTTCTGGTAGGCCTCTTGTATGGCGGTCACCAGTTCGTTGAGTCCGTTACGGCCTTTACAGACATAGGCATTTATCTTTAGATCGGTAAAAAGCGGATTGATCTCGACCGGATTGTCTATCATTGAATTGACAATGACCTTTATGTTCGGGTCGATGTCCCTGACCGCCTTTATAAGGGCCTGGCCTGAAGTCAGTTTACGGGCCGCGGGCCCTTCTTTGAACGAAAGGTCGGTTATTAAAAGCTCATAGGGCTCCCCTTCGTTAAAGGCTAGTTTAAACCTGTTGTACGCTTTGTCACAATAAAGTTCTTCTTGTATTTCTTCAATCTGCAGTCGATTTTCAAGGGCGTTAACGATGCCTTTGTTCGTGTCTTGGAAGTCTTCTGCAATCAGTATTTTTTTGAACATAGTCTGCACTATTTAATTCGGAATTTCAATTTGGGCTCTAAAACCATCGCCCTTTTCTGAATCAAAAGTAAGACTTCCATTGATGGCTAGAATACGCTTTTCCGTATTCCATAGTCCATTTTTATGATTTAAATTATTTTTTGAGGCTCCTTTACCGTTGTCGGTGTAGTTGACTTTTAGCTTTGTTTTCAAGGCTTCAAAGTGTATGGAGACCACTGTGGCCCCGCTGTGCTTCTGCATATTGATCATAAGTTCTTGAAGTACCTTATACAAGGTTTTTTTGCTTAGTTCCGGTAGTTTGCCCCAATCGATTTCAGTACTTCCTGTGACGATCAATTGGGTGTTTCTACAGTAGCTGCTCAGCATACCGAAGAGGACTTCCTTGAACTTTGGCCCGGTGTCGATGTCGTTGATTTTCCTTGAAAAATCCCTGCTTTGGTTGTAGAGGCCATCGATGACGTTCAGAACCTCGGTATTGGGCGCCCCGTTTTGCAGCAATACCATGGCATGGTTTAACTTGCCTGCAAAATCGTCGTGTAGTTTTCTCGACAGTTCTGCTTCGGTGGCATAGGTGGCTTCTATTTTTGCCGTTTTATTTTCTTGTTTTAGGCGCTTGGCGCGCTGAACCGAAAAGAAGCCCGTGAAAACGGAAATGAGTACGATCAAGGCCAGGCCCGAGTAGGATATAATCTTTTGGTTGCGTTGCTTGGCCGCTTCCAAAAGGTGTTCGGCACTCTCCTTTTCTAAATGGAGAATGGATTCTTGCTTTAGCTTGTCGTCGTACCTGTATTTGGCAAATTGGGTCTTTACTTTTAATTCTTGGTCGTACAGGCTATCCTGCAAAAACACGTAGCGGTCCCTTATTCCGATAGCGTTGGGTGCGAGTTGCATAAGCTGTTTCAGGGCATCTTTTTCCGCCCGTGGTATTTTTAACGATTTGGATAGCTGTATGACCGAATCAAGATACGAACGGGCCTTTACAGGATTGCTTTTACTGTGGAATTCCCCCAAATGGGTATAACTGGCAATCTGCCCCCTTTTGTCCTTTTGCTGAATTCGTATGGACAAGGGTTCTTCAAAGGCTTCCTTTTTTACAGGAAGGCCCGATAACCATCTGGCATAGGCCAAATTGTCCAAGACCCGGGCGTATTGTTTTTGATTTCGGCCCAAGGTACTGTCCTTTACTATTTTGTTCAACAGTTCCATGGCCTTGTCGAAGGACTTGCTATCGATATAGGTGGCTGCCAAATTGTTCTCGTAAATCAGGCGGTCATGGGCGCTTTCTTCAATGTGTATCGCTTTTTGGTAGTAGTCTATGGCATCGGAAAAGTTCAGTAGCTTTCTATGGTTGGTAGCCAAAGCGTTGTAGCAATGGGCTACTTTTTTAGGGTTTTTTAAAAATTTTAAGGCGTCGGTCAGGGTTTCTTTGCTTCCGAAAAAATCGTTGTTGTTTTTTTGAATGGTGCCTATGTTCAGCAGGTTGATACCAATTCTACTGCTGTCCTTCAACTGCGTATAGTATTCTTTTGAAAGGGAATAGTTTTCAATGGACTTGTGGTAATCGTGTTCCACTTCTGAGAAATAATAGCCCATTAGGTAGTATTGTTCCGCCAAGACAGAAGCTTTCTTGACCTTCGGGGCGTGGTTTGCCAATTGATCGTGGTATATACGTAAGCTGTCGTATTCCTTTGAAAGCAGGTGTAACAGACTCTTTTGAAAGAGAACAGGGCCGTACAGACTGTCTTCAACGTCGTTTTTTAGATGTTGGTACGATTGGTTGATGGCTTGGTAGCGTTCTTTTACGGAAAGTGTTTTTTCCTTGGCACGCTTATAGTGAAATAAGGCACTGTCGGCATCCTTGCCCTCTTGGGTGAGGGGGGCATCATGCTTTGATGTGCAGCCGAAAAACAAAAAACAGAACACGATTAGTGCGAACCTATTCAATGGCGGGAAGTATTAAGAGTTGAACATAAAAAAAGCCATACCCGAAAGTATGGCTCAAATTACTGAATTTAATCGTTATTTTCCTTATCCTCTTGGAGGGTCTGTTGGCGGATCGCCGTCATCCCCTTCCGTTGCTTGAATATGGTAAAGCTCATCGGTGTCTGCCGTAGATGGGCTGGAGCATGAAAATAAAAATCCGTTCATGATTACGACTAAGGTCGCTATATATACTTTTTTCATCGTTTTGTTATTTTTTGGACATAGCTGTGGCTGTCCAGATTAGTATTTGGTCTGATGGGCACCGGATTAAAGGCGCTGAAAATGAAGGGGCGTCCCCCCAGGTTTTTGGAAAGTGGAAATCTTATGCGGAGGTCTTAAGCCGCTTTCCATTCGACTTAATTCTTGCCGCATTATAGATTTCCGTAAAAATGATTTCTATAGAAAGGCTATGTTAGCAAAGCATAGCGGTTACCATTCTTGGGGCAAATTAAATTGAAGCTGGGGAGGTGGTTGCAGACACGGATCGGACTTGTGTTCGACATGTTTTAGACACCAATAAAATCAGGGCTTTACAGAGGTTGGTGTTAGGGGCGGATCTATCTAAAATTTGTATTTTTAGGATTATGGACGATAATAGGATCAAGAAAATTGTTCAAGAGGCTTTTGACAAGGCAAGGGAGAAATCCGTATCGCCAGCAAAATATGCCTTGGCAAAACAGATAGGGGAAGAGGTAAACCTTAGTTATAAAACTATAGAACGGGCTTATGATCGTTATATCAAGGGAAAGAAAAATCCGGGCCCGCAAAGTCAGGAAACCATTGATGAATTATGTAGATACATTGGGTATAGAGATTATGCCGATTATGTGGATCGAAACTACGGTTCAAAGAAAAAGAGGGAGGAGAAAGCCTCGATAATCGATGAAGGAAGAAAGGGGTTTTCTAAACCATGGATGTATGGGGCCATAGCGATAATCGCTATGGGAGGCCTTATTTGGATGGCCTACACTAGCCTTATTCCCGAAATAGGAAGCTACAAAGGGGCGAACCAGTTGTGTATGACTTGGGCCGACTCCTTATATCTTGAGGTAGATTGTAACCACATTCCGTTTTCACCACAGGGTACCAAGGTAGAACCCTTGGATCCGGTGAGGTTGGCCACTTTTAAAAAGGTAAAGGTCTCACAGTCGTACCCCTTCTTTAAAAAGGATACGGGCGAACCCTTGGTCTGGTATTTTAAGAATAAAGATGGTAGGATGGAGTATTATACGGCCCCGGGCCTGCATCCCACCAATGGGGAGACCTTGCGTAAAATCACTCCCTATATCATTCAGAAGTACGTTCCGCTACATAGTACCCGGGAAGATTCTTTTGTTCGGTAGAAAGGCCGGTGTATACCCAAAAGTTTAATGGGGCATGGCCCTGATAATCTTCTCCATCTCTACCTTTGATGGTCGGGGTCTTTTTCTGAAGGCATTCGATTTGCCGGTCTCGCGATCAAACTCATCGGGCGTCCTAAAATCGGGTAGGCTATCTTTTGATGTCTTTCTAATACGGTTCATTTCTGAACGTAGGGTTTTTAGGGTCTTTTGGTGATCGTGGTCTTCGGCCAGGTTTTTAAGTTCGTAAGGGTCGTTTACCACATCGTAGAGTTCCTCGCTTGGCCTCGGGCTTACAAAACAGGCCAATTGGGCTTCGTTGAGTTCGCCTTTTTTCTTTAGTTCGCGCATCGATTGAAAGGTTCCGCCCACGAAGGCATCTGCGGAAGGGGTGTTGGGCAAGTCCGTATAGAAATTGCGTATGTACTTAAATTCTTCCGTTCGTACGGCCCGTGTGTAGTCTTCGTAATCGTGCCAATGGTCCTCGGCATAGACCAAATCCCTGATTTTTGCCTTGGGGTCTTCCAGTAGAGGGGAAAAATCCTTCCCTTCAAAACTCGGTAAGGCTTCCAATCCGGCAAGTTTTAGGAAGGTAGGGGCAATGTCTATCGCGCTCACCAACTTGGTGTTGACGGAATTAGCTTCTACTTTTTTCGGCCATTTTACGATCCATGGGGTTTTTATTCCGCCGTCATAAAGGGTCGTCTTATCACGGGGGAAGGGCCTGCCGTTATCGCTAATGAATAAGATTATGGTGTTGTCGGAAACGCCTTGCCTGTCTAGTTCGGCCACTACTTGGCCCACATAATTGTCAAGTCGGGTGATCTCGTTGTAATAATAGACAAAATCTTCACGTACTTCCTTGGTATCGGGAAAGTAGGGAGGGAGCACTACGTCTTTCAAGGCATGGGGATTCGCAATGATATCATCGTCATAAGGCCTGTGTGGGTCGACCGCGGCCAGCCATAAAAAGAAGGGTTGGTCTTGGGGCCTTTGTTTAAGCACGGGAACCCATTCCTCACAACCGCTGCCATCACCCTTCTGTTTTGTTTTTTCGCCGGTGGGCGATAGTTGAAAGCCGTGGGTGCCTACGTCTTTTACCAGGTCGAAGCGCGTTTTTATGGAATCGCCCAAATGCCATTTTCCCGCTTGTGCCGTCCAATATCCCGATTTTTTCAGCTGCTCGACAAAGGTAATCTTGCTTGTCGGTAGCGGCCAATGTAGCTGTTCCGCATCGGTATTGTGGGGGTAGAGACCGGTGATGATACTGGTTCTACTGGGACTGCACGAACTGGTGGTCAAGAAGGCATTGTCAAAACGCATACCGTCTTTGGCCAGTTGGTCGATGTTGGGCGTCTGTATGTTGGGGTGGCCATAGGCTCCGCTATCGTCCCAGGCCATATCATCGGCGATGATAAAAACAATGTTCGGGCGTTCTTGGGCAGGCTTTGCTTCCTCTTTTTTCTTCTCGGTACAGGAGCAGACCCATAAAAGACTTGAGATCAATAAGGGCAGTAAATGACTTTTGCGCATGGTGGTTTTATTTAGAATAAGGTCTTAGGTTTACCCTTAACAGGGCATCGTCGGCGGTGATGAATAAGTATCTACCGTCATCACTGAATTCGCAATTGCCGGTATTTTTATCGGTTCTGATCGTTCCTAAATGCTTTCCCGAAGGGGAAATCACCAATACCCCATCGGGTCCCGCCAAGAAAATATTTCCCTTTTTGTCAATCTTCATACCATCGGGCGATTGCTTGCTAATGCTTGCATCGTGAAGGGCGGTAGCATCAAAAAATATCCTTTTGTTGCTTACTTTTCCATCCCCAATAATATCATAGGCCAGGATCTTCGGTTGTTCTTTAAAAGAATCGGCAACGTAGAGGGTTTTATTGTCATTAGATACCGCAATGCCGTTCGGGGCCTTTATCGAATCGTCCAAGAGCACTACTTCTTTGTCCTTTCCATAGAAATACACCCCGTTAAAACCGATGGCACTTTCACCCTTGTCCAGTCCGAAAGACGGATCGGTAAAATAGAGGTTTCCGTGAGCGTCATAATCGAGGTCATTGGGCGAATTAAAGGGTTGGCCTTTATAGCCGGTTACTATGGGGGCGAACTTTGGATGTAGTGAATCGCGTAAGCTGGTAAGCTTACTGATTCTGCGGTCGCCTACTTGGCAAATCACCAAATCACCCTGTGGGTCGAGAATGAGTCCGTTAGAACCCTTTCCCGTATTGCCGTTCGGGATTCCGGTACCTCCGGAAGGCGCCATGTAGAGACTCAATCCGTCTATATCGTGCCATTGGTAAATTTTGTTTTCGGGAACATCGGAAAAAATGAGTTTTTGCTCTTTCGGAAGCCATACGGGACCTTCGGACCAATTGAAGCCTTCGGCGACAAGTTCAATACGGGCATGTGGCGATACCAGTGAGTCGAATTCGGGGGCCAAGCGTTCGATCCATCCGTAAGCGGGATATTTTTTTAGGGAATCTAAGACGGCCTTGAATTTTTCTTTCAATCGTATTTCATCGGGAGACAACTTAGCGTCGGTCAGTTCGTCTTTTTCCAATACGTCCTTCCTTGTATTGTAAAAGCGCCCATCACCGTAAAGTTTATAGTTTTCGTTTAAGACGAATTCTGCTGGGGCAAATTGTTTTTTGTCCCAGCCCGGTTTGGGGTCGTAGCTCATAAATACCCAATCTCTGCGCTGTACGGGTTCTCCTTTGAGAACGGCCAGGAAGCTTTCGCCATCGGTATGGAGGCCTTGGGGCTTTGGGGTCTGGGTCGTTTCAAGGATGGTCGGCATAAAATCGATGGCATCGATGAATTCGTTCGATATGGTTCCTGCCTTAATGTGTCCCGGCCAGTTGGCGATAAACGGCACCTTGATACCCGCTTCGGTGGTCAGGCCTTTTCCGCCTTGTACCGTTCGGTCTCCCATTTTTGAAAAGATGCTTTGGTGGGTACCGTTATCGGAATACAACATGAGCAGGGTGTTCTCGCGAAGTCCTTTCTTCTCAAGATGGGCCACGATGTCACCAATAATCTTATCTAAGTATTCCACCATATCCTTAAAATATACGGTCTCGTCGTTCAATCGTTTTTCGGCGTGTTTCCAATCCTTACTGTTTGGGGTGGGATTGAATGGGCCATGGGTCAATGCCATGGGGTAATACACAAAAAAGGGCTTGTCGGCCTGACGGTCAACAAAGTCATTTAAGTATTTTGAGAAAATATCAGGACCGTATTTTTCCTCGGTATCTTTTAAAAACTCACCGTTTTGATAAATGGTCGGGTTGGCAAAACGAGAGCCTTTATCTTCCGTATGGAAGGCGTGGAACATGCTGTATTCGTCAAAGCCGGCATCTTCGACCTTCATACCGATTCCTCTCCTGTGTTCGCCTCCGGGATAGCCGGGCGGGTCATAACTCTGTAGTTGCCATTTGCCCACCATACAGGTGGCGTAGCCCGCATCTTGCATGATATGGCCAAAGGTTTTCTGTTTGGGGTTTAAGATCCCGAAGGCTTCCCAGTTCCGAAAGTTGTACTGCCCCGTCATAAGTTTTACACGCGTGGGGGTACAGAGCGGTTGGGCATAGGCTTGATTGAACTGCATGCCCGTTGCCGCAAGTTTATCGATGTTGGGAGTATGGTAGGAAGTTCCACCGTAGCTGCCAATACCTTCGTAACCTAGGTCATCGACCATGATCAGAATCACGTTTGGGCGTTTGTCGGCACCGCTATCCGCTTTTTGGGCGTAACATGAAAAGGACAGGAAGAATGGGAAAAGTAAAAAATAAATGGTTTTCATAGGGTGACGATGGCTTGGTTATTGGTTGAAAAATAAGGCTTAGAAGGGGAAGAGTTCCGATTCTTCGCTGGCATTTTCCATAATCTGCTTCATTTCCGTAACTATTTCGGGGTGTTGGTCGGCCAGATTATGGGTTTCCTCGGGGTCATCGGCCAGGTTATAGAGTTCGAATGGGCCTTGCGGTTGTTTGTTGAAATTGTAGATTACTCCTTTCCAATCCCCCTTGCGAACGGCTTTACGGCCGTTTTGAATGGAAAACTCCCAATAGAGGTACTCGTGCTGCTTTTGGTCTTTTTTTCCGAGTAGGGTGGGAAGGAATGAAATACCATCACTACTTGCCGGCACATCGGTATTGGTGATTTCCGCGAGTGTTGGCATAAGGTCCCAAAATGCCGAGACGTGGTCTGAGGTGGATCCGGCTTTTATTTTATTGGGCCAAACCGCTAGAAAGGGTGAACGGATACCTCCTTCATAAAGGTCCCTTTTGATTCCTTTTAAGCCACCGCTACTGTTAAAGAATTCTGGGTCTGCACCTCCTTCGGCGTGGGGACCGTTGTCACTGGTGAACATTACGATGGTGTTGTCGGCAATACCGAGCTCATCTAATTTATCCAATATCTGTCCTACATAAACATCCATACGGTATACCATGGAGGCAAAGGCGGCATGTGGCTTGAGTTGTGGGGCATACTCTTGGGGAACGATATCCGGCCCGTAGTCGGAGGTATATGAATTCTCCGCTGTATACGGGGTTTCTTCGTATTTGTCCTTGAACTTGTCAAATATGGAATCATTCGGTGAAATTAATTCCGCATGTGGCAGAACGAAGGGCACATAGGCAAAAAAGGGTTTTTCTTTGTTGGTCTCGATAAAGTTTAAGGTAGCGGCCTGAATTTTGTCGGGAGCATAGGTCTCTGTCTTGGTCCAATCGTTCCCTTCGAGCAAAACCTTTTCTTCGTTGTGCCATAAGTGGGTCGGATAATACCTGTGGGACATACGTTGGCAATTGTAGCCGTAGAATTCGTCAAAACCTTGGGCAACGGGGTCGCCTTCCGTACCGATGAATCCCAATCCCCATTTTCCGAAAGCTCCTGTAATATAGCCTGCTTTTTTCAACATCTCGGCAATGGTCACCGAATTGCCCGGTAGGGGCGTTTGCCCCTCGCCTTCCAACTCCATGTTGCCCCTTATGGGGGTGTGGCCGGTATGTTGTCCGGTCATGAGGGAAGAACGGGCCGGGGCGCAAACGGGCGCACCGCTGTAATGTTGGGTAAATTTCATCCCCCTTTGTGCCAATTCGTCTATACGGGGCGTTTCAAATTTTTTCTGGCCGTACGAACTTAAGTCGCCATAACCGAGGTCATCGGCTAGAATATAGATGATATTCGGTTTTTGTTGGGTGTTTGCCGTGGTTGTAGTTACGGTTTTGGTTTCTTCTTTGCACGCACCTAAGCTTAGTAAAAGGGAAAAAACAAAAAGAATGGATAGGTTGGGGACAAAACGTAATCTCATAGTGGTATTCATTTAGGTTTTAAAAGGGTACGATCAATTTTTTAGGGGCGACAACTATTGGGTATAGCTATACGATTCGTTTCATATGCTAAAGGAAAAAGATACCGAGCAATGTAGCTATTTTACCTCGTATAGGTTAGTCCCGTGATCATATGTTGCATAATTATAGCAAATTAATCATAAGTTCTGTGGATTTTGTACTCCACAATACATTTCTTGTATTCTTATGTACAGGTGTTCATTTCTTTCAAATTATCTTTAGCCTTGTTCATTTCGAATTATAATTCAATAAAAGTTTGATGGTCAAGTTTCAATTAAAGTATGGTTTTATACTCATTCTTTTCTTCCTATCGCTTACTTCAATGCAATCACAATCTTCCGGTGCTATCTCGGGAAGGGTGCTTTCGGCGGAAAAAGAAGCCTTGGAAGCCGTTGCCGTGGTATTGCTCGGGGTAAAGGATTCCACTTATGTGGATTATACCATTACCGATGCGAATGGGGATTTCAACATAAGCGAGGTGCCCAAGGGGAATTACATTCTTAATATTTCGTCCTTGGGATACCTTTCGGTATATAAGGATCTGTCGTATACTGGGGAAGCCATTGCTTTGGGAGACCTCATTTTAAGGGAAGACACTTATGAGCTCGAAGGGGTGACCTTGACCGCCGTAGTGCCGGTGCAAATCAAACAAGATACCATAGCCTTCAATGCCAATTCGTTCAAGGTAGATTCCGATGATAACTTAGAGGAATTGTTGAATAAAATTCCAGGTATGGAAATCGATTCCGACGGAAAGGTCAATGCCCAAGGCAACGAGGTGACCAAAATTATGATCGATGGGAAGGAATTCTTCGGAGGGGATCCTTCCATCGTACTAAAGAACCTGTCCGCAGATGCCATTGCCAATGTTGAGATCATCGATCAGAAGAGCGACGAATCGGAACTCACGGGCGTGGCGGACGGAAACAAGGAGGTGGTCATCAATTTTACCTTGAAAGAGTCGCGAAAAAATAACGGCTTCGGAAAGATCTCTGCCGGAGGCGGATTGGATAATCGGTATTTTGGGAATTTGAATTACAACAAATTTACCTCTAAAACCCAGTTTTCGGTTATTGGTAAAATCAATAACATCAATATAACCGGGTCGAATATCCAAGATTTTTTAAAGAATGCCGACGGTGTTGATGGCGATGGCGACGATGAAGAAGAGCAGAACTCGGCGCAAAGGACCAAAAGCCTCAGCGGATATCTGAATACGGCCGTGGCCGGGGTGAACGTGGGGCACGAGTTCAAGGAAAAGGAATCGTTGAACGGCGATTACTTCTATAACTATTCTAAGAATGACGGTAGCTCCCTTTCTAAGCGTATCACTTTTTCGAATGCCAATAACTTTGATTATGAGGCCGAAAACGAATACATCAACACTAAGAACAACCACAACCTGAACCTCGATTATAAAAACAAGTCGAACCCTAACAACAGTCTTATCGTAAAAGGCCAGTTGATCTCAGATGAGGTCAATAGCTATTCCAACCGTAAGGGGCGGTATTTCAAGGAGGAAGGACTAAGCACTAAAAATGACAATCTATCTACCGTTGATAGAGATAGAAAAAGAGGCAATATGGCCCTTAATTTCTATCAAAAACTGCGTAAAAAGGGGAGGAGCCTAGCGACTGGTCTGAAAACTACCTTTAATCGGTCTACCATGAAGAACGATCAATATACTTTGATCACAAGGCAGGTCAATACCCAAAATGAATCGGTGAAGGAGCTGAATACCCTACGGGATCAGAAACTGAATACTTCGGCAATCAATTTCAATTTTAAATATACCGAGCCCCTTGGGGGAAACCATTATTTGAAGTTGGAGTCGTATATGGGGAATAAAATCGATAGGGAAAACGTCTATCAGAATAAGACGACCATTACTTCCAGTAACAAAGAAGAAATCTTACAGTACGACTACGACCATAACGAAAACAATTATCAGACCCGCTTGGCACATAGTTATAACGTGGGGACCATCAATACCTATGCGGCCATGGAACTGCAAGACATCGTACGTTCTTTTGGCGTGGTCAATGAAGCGTCGATGACGACGGACCGCTTGTTCGTCAACCCGATAGCAACGGTTCAATATATCCCAAAAAGGGGAAGGAAGTATAGATTGAGCTATAAAAGGAACGTTCGTACGCCACGACCTACAGAAAGCTCGACGGTGGTCAACGACCTAAATCCCTTTTCCATTAGAAAGGGAAACCCCGACCTGGTTGCCGAAAAGATAGATGCCCTTACCGTATCGGCCATTGTTCATGACTTTAGGTCGTCTTTGAGTTTTAATACACGGTTACAGTACCAATACACCAAAGATGCCATTATAAAAAGTGTTGATGTGGATGAAGACTACGTTAGAACCCTCAGCTACCAAAACAACGGCATCAAACGTCGGCTTAATACTTCCTTGGGCTTTAGCCAAAAACTAAAAGGTCTGGGACTACGATATTCCATCCGTAACCGTAACTTTTTCAATACGAACAATGCGATTATCAATTTTCAGCTTAATGAGGTGACTTCCCGAGATTTTCTGGTAAGTGCAACCCTAGAGAACAATAACAAAAGTATGGTGGACCTTAAGGCGGGGGCTACCTATAGCGTTAACAACACCTCTTTTTCCATAGAACACGATTTGGACCGGAAGTATACCAAGCAGCAGTATTTTTCAATGCTCGATTGCGATTTGGGCGAAAAGGTGAATTTCAATACCCAATTCGATTATTTTATTTATACCGATAATGCCTTTGCCTCAAACGAAAATATCCCCCTGTGGAATGCCACGGTGTCGTATGCCTTTACAAAACAGAAAAACCATGTTTTAAAACTGTTGTTCATTGACCTGCTCGATAAAAATATAGATATCTACAGGCGGAGTACGACCAACTACTTTGAGGAAACGACATCTGAAAGTTTGGGCCGTTACTTTATAGTGAGTTATATGCACAAGTTGAACAACCGGCCACGAAAGGGATAAAGGAACAAAAATGAATTCAGTATGCTCTAGATTCCTACTTAAGACTGGCTTTATAGCCTTCTACAGCTTTTTTAAAGCCTATTTCTTCACCGGCTAACATTCTTTGGTAGTCTTCAGGCCTTTCCTTTTTCACCCATTCAAGAGCATCTACGGAAATGGCGTGTACCGGATGGTAAACCGAGCTTACGGGTTCCATTTGCCGGTCAAACTCCAAGGTCTTTTGGCGCATCTTTTGAAGCACCTTGTCATATTTGGGGTCTTCGGCCAAGTTGTGCAATTCCTGGGGGTCGTTTTTTAGGTCGTACAACTCTTCTTTGTCCTTGCGGGGCGCAAAGAACAACTTTTGGCTTTCGTTCAGTTTGCCTTCGGCCTTTAGGGCACGCATTCGGTGTACCGCAGGGCGGTAGAATTCCAAATAGGCCTGATGGGCGTCGAAGGGTACTTCGGGCATGTCGTTGCGGATGTATTTCCATTCGCCCGAGGTAATGGCACGCGATTTCTCTTCTATTTCATCCCATAGGTCCCGGGCTCCATAGACGTATTCGCGTTTGAAGTTTTTATCGAATATGGGTTTACCGGTCATGTAGTCGGGAATTTTTACATCGGCAAAATCCAATACGGTTGCGGTGATATCCGTAGCCGAAACCACATCCGGTCTCACCTGGCCTGCTTTTAGATCTTTTGGGTAATACACGATTAGGGGAATGTGCAACCCCGGGTCTTGCAGGTATCCTTTGCCCCGTATATTACAACGGCCGTTGTCACCGATAAAAATGACCACGGTATTGTCGGCCATTCCTTTGTCTTCCAGTTCTTGAAAGATCATGCCGACTTCATGGTCCAAAAACTCGATTTGGTCTAGGTATTTGGCCCAATCCAAACGAATGACGGGGTCGTCTGCCATAAACTTGGGCAGCTCGACGTCGGCTGGGTCTACGGGGTGTTTTGAGTTTTCGCGGACTTCGTCCCACCAATCGCCCCTATGGCTGGCCACAAGTTGGATTTGTGCAAAGAAGGGTTGGTCTTCCTTTTCAAAGGTGTCGTATTTGTCGAAGAGGCCGAACTGTGTTTTTCCGTCCCAAGGACCGATGGCCTCGTGCTTGAAATTGGCATCTATCTTACGGCCTTTGCCCATTACCCCGTGATGACCCAAAATAGTGGTATAGCCAGCTTTTCTTAGCCAATAGGTGAAAGGTTTGAACCGTTCGTCTAAGGGTACGTCCCTGTTGCTTCTATGGTGATGGGCGTTGATTTTTACCTGATGCGTGCCGGTCAGCATGGCCGAACGACTGGGCGAACAGATGGGGTTGGTCACAAAGCAATTTTCAAATTTGACGCCTTCCTCCGCCATTTTGTTAAGGTTGGGGGTCTTTACGCCTTTCATACCGTAGCATTCAAGGTCAAGGCTCATATCTTCGGCCATGAGCCAGATGATATTGGGCTTTTCCTGGGCGAAGAGCATACAGCCGAACAAAAGGTATATACTGGCTGCAAACGTCTTTTTTATCGTGTTTTTTTTCATCATCGGTAGTCTTTTTTAGAGGTCAAAATTCAGGTACCGCCTCTTTTTCCCATTTTTCGAGTTGCTTCTTCATCTTCTTGGCCCGATCTACTTCTATATCGATAAGGTTTTTCGATTCGCTCCTATCCGTTCTAATATTGAATAGGTCGTGTCGGCCACTGTGGTATTTGACCATCTTCCAGTCGCCGTTCATAATGGCGGTATATTGGTCTTCATAACTTCGGAAAAAGAACAGGTTGCGTTCCTTGAATTTCTTACCTTGAAGCAGGGGCATCAGGCTTTTGCCTTGAATATCCTTTGTCTTTGGTTTTTTGCCGGAAGCGATCTCTACCAAAGTCGGGAAAAGGTCAATGGATTGCACCGGGACATCACATGAAATACCTGGTGTGGTCACCCCGGGATAGTGAACGATAAACGGAACCCTGGCCCCACCTTCACCGAGGGTATTGCCTCCGGTTTTTCCTCCCGATAAGGGAGCATTGCTAAAATAACCGCCTTGATCCGATAGCAATATGATAACGGTATTGTCGGCGATACCTTTCGCTTCGATGGCCTTTCTGACCCTGCCTACCGATTCGTCCATAGTACTGACCATGGCGGCATACTCGGCGTCCTTACCGGTTAAGCCTTCCTTTTTATAGCGTTCCACCCAGTCTTTTCGGCCTATATGTGGCCCGTGCACGTTATAGTACCAAAGCGATAGCATAAAGGGCTGTTCTTTATCGTATTCGCCAATGAATTTTTCCGCACCATCGGTCAACACATCGGTCAGGTAGGTGCCTTCGGAGGAATCGGGTAGCGGATTTCCTTTTTTAAAGAAGGGTGCATAATAATTTCCAGGGTGGCCGTGGTCTCCGGTGCCGTATTGCGCATCGAAACCTTGATGAACGGGATGGTACTTTTTGCTTCCCAAATGCCATTTCCCAATAAACATATTGTAATAGCCGAATTCTTTAAGTCGCTCGGCATAGGTAACTTCCTCTAAGGGCAACCAATTTCTGGAGGGCATTTGTACCGGATCGGTAGGCCATAGGTTGAATTCCCCCCCGGGTACGTTGTTCTTGGCGGCTTTTTCTTTACTGTCTATGATGTGGCGTACCATTTGAAACCGCACGGGTTCCTTGCCCGTTAAGAGCGAAGCCCTGCTTGGACTACAGGTAGGTGTAGCGATGTAGGCCCGGTTAAAGTTCAAGCCATCTTTTTTGAGCTGGTCGATGTTCGGCGTATGAAATTTCGGGTTTCTAAATCCAACATCGGCCCAGCCGTAATCGTCTACAAAAAGCAATACGATGTTCGGTTGTTCTTGGGCTATACCTTTAAAAATGCTGATAAAGAGTGCCGCTAAAAAAAGGGTATTTTTCATTTGACTAGAGTGTTTTTTAATTGTTGGAGTAAAATGCCGACTCAGGAATCGGGCCCTTTTCTATAGTAGGTCCGCTCCACTGTATGTCTAATGTAGGCTTTGTTCCTGTTTTCTTTTTGTAGTAAATTCGAATAGGATGGTAACCGGCTTTTAAATTCATGCTACCTTCTTTTAAGGTGCCTGCCTCGTAGCCGTAATCGGCATCGATCACGCTTGCTTCGTGAATGCGTACAAAGGCCTTGCCGGAAGCGGCCAAGGAAAAGGTGTAATTGCCGTCCGTAGGTATTTTAATAAAGCCTTCAAATAGAAAGACCTCGCCTTTTCCTACGATGTTTTCCAATGTAGGGGTCTGAGACGT
Source organism: Zobellia sp. OII3 (assembly GCF_002211465.1). NCBI lineage: Bacteria > Pseudomonadati > Bacteroidota > Flavobacteriia > Flavobacteriales > Flavobacteriaceae > Zobellia > Zobellia sp. OII3. The sequence goes on from NZ_MWRZ01000001.1 coordinate 1,454,260, forward strand.
GCCGTTTGCTATAGGGCTTAGACCATCGACTTTAGGTAGCCAGGGTGCACTGTCTTCGAATGCGGCCCACTTTAGGCCCTTGCTTACCTTTGGTATGGGAAGGGGTGAAACCATGGCCGGGTCATAGGGCCTTGCGGCGGCGGTATCGGGCATACGTACTTGCAACGCGCGTTCTTTCATCCGTGATTGTAGGGCCGTCATGTCGGGTTTGCCCGCTAGGTTTTCAGTTTGGTGGGAGTCTTTTGTGACATCGTAGAGTTCAAAGTCATCATCGGCACTTTGGATGTCGTACCGTAAACCGACGATATCGCCCATGCGCATCATTTGCATCTGTTTTCGTCGCCTTCCCCGGTTATTGGGTGCGAATTCTTCGTATTCAGGAGTCTTTCCGCCTTGATTGTACTCTACATAGATAAGGCTTTCCTCTTGTTCGCCCGTTCCGGTCAGGATGGGTAATAAGGAGATCCCATCGGTATTCGCCGGTGGTGTATAGCCTGCGGCTTCCGAAAAAGTAGGAAGCCAGTCATAGGAGATACTTGGGGCATCGATCACTTGGCCGGCGGGAATCTTGTTGGGCCATCGGGCTATTAACGGGGTGCGTTCGCCTCCTTCGAGCACATCTCTTTTAATACCGTTGAAGGGGCCGAAACTATTGAAGAAGTCGGCGGCATATTCTTCCTCGGGTAAATACGACTCTATTGATGGGCCATTATCTGAGTTGAAAATGACCAAGGTGTTTTCATCAATGTTCAGGTCTTTTAGGAGTTGCAGCAGGTCTCCTACTTCATTATCGATTCTACGAGTGCTGGTCGCATAGCGTTTGTATACATCGGGCCAAGCGACTTCGGGCGTTTCTGGGTTTTTATCGTGGTCATAGGTAGCATGGGCATAATCGGGATGAATGTAGGAGTCGACTTCCCCTGATGCGGTGTTGATCATGTTTTCGGCTTGGCCGATCCATTGTAAACCTCCGTTCAAACCACCTCCTTCTGGGTAAGCTTGTGTAGGTAGTTCGAGGACGGCATGGGGTGTGTCAAACGCCAAGTACATAAAGAAGGGTTCTTGTGCGTCTTTTTCTTTCACTTGCTCTACGATCCATTTTTTGGCTACGGCCGTCCATAAATCGCCCGTATAGCACTTGTCGAGTCCTTCGCTTACCTCGTTCTTGTTTTCGTAAACCTCTTTTTTACCGCGGTAAATACCTTCAACGGGATAGTGCTCATGGCCATCCCTGTGGCGCATATAGCCGTAATAGTAGTCAAAGCCCCTATTGTTGGGGTGTGCCGGCCACGAATCGCCATTTTCCGACCACCTGCTGGAGCCTTGGAGTCCCCATTTGCCTATAGCGGCGGTGGTATAGCCCGCCCGTTGCATAAGGTTGCCCAAGGTGTGGTTATCGGCCAGGGCCTTGTCAAATTGGCCATTACGGACATTGGCATGGCCTTGGCTGACCCCCAATAATAAGGAGGAACGCGAAGGGGCACATACCGGTGCCGCCGTATAATGATGGGTGAGCATGGCACCTTCTGAAGCCATTTTATCCAACTGTGGGGTCAGGGCCCAGGGTTCGCTACGGTCGTTTTCTTTTTGTCTCTGGTTCTGGAAAAATACGCCAATGTCTCCATAGCCGAGGTCATCGGTAAGAATGTAGATAATATTCGGTTTCTTTTTTGGTCCGGCCGTTTGGTCCGCTTTTTCTTGTTGTTTCTTTTCGGCACATGAGAGTAGGGTAGCTGTAAAAACCAGAACCGATAAGAGTTGAACTGAAAATTTTTGTATTGACATGCTTTGTTCTTAATCTTATTGTAGTGTTGTTTTATTTGAACTTCAACTTAGGCTGGCTGTCGTCTTTTTCTAAGATAGGCTTGGCCTTGCCCTTGTAACCGTTTTTCTTGAACACGATGTTTTTAGAGGCTTTCACCTTTATCGCCGGATTCTCGGGATGTAGCATAGGGAAGGTTCCCGAATTGGTGATTTTATTCCCTTCGAACAATAATCCGTCTACATTTGAAATCTCAAGGATCAGATTGTCGAATTGGTTAAAGGTGTTGTTCGTGATCTCAATATTTTTAAAGGCAATGTTATCATTGTCATCATCGGTTACGAAACGTATGACCCCTCTATTGAACCCACTGTGTTGGTTGTCTTGAAAGGTATTGTTCCTGATGACCAAATTAGCGGCATTGCCCGACTCGAACCAATGGCTGCTCTCTACAGGTACTAAGATAGCTTCCATTTCGGTACTGAAAAAATTATTTTCTATCAAGGTGTTCTTAGGGTTGGAAATCAATAATCCACGTGCCCTGTTACGGCTAATGTTGCAATTTTGGACCAATAGGTCGGGGTAGCCTTCCAAATTTTCGATTAGGTCACCTACTTTTAGGGTAGCGGGAAGCTTTTCATTGAAAGTAACGATCTGATACCGCCCATTGATGTTTTCAATGGCTTTCAGGGTCAAGTGGTCATAGGCAAAAAAGGAGTCGGACAGGCGAACCAGGCCTATGGTGTCATTTGGGGTGCCGATAGGAAAGCCTTGTTGCTGTGCATGCCCCATTCTGACCCCAATGCTGTTTTCGCTTAAGATATCCACTACTTCCTGATAGGTGCCATGTACGTTCGTAGCATCGTCCAACTGATTGTTGAAGGTGCAGTTCTTTAGTACCACTTTCCCGCGGCATCCCACGAAATGGGTGGCATCTGCAGAGGTGGAAACCATTCTACCATGGGAGGGTTTTACATGAAAACCATCTAAGATGAGGTCCGATGAGTTTTCGGCGATCAGGCCCATACCGCCGGCATGGTTTACCGTTACGTTATTTGCGTTAAAACCGTCGGTTCCGGTTATACGGAAGGCAGGGGCCAACCGGTTTAAGCTTTGGTCGCCTTTACAGACCAAGATCATGCCTACGGGCGGCAGTTTTTTTCTGTGATTGTATATGCGAACGGTACCAGGTTTTATCTCTTTTACCCTTAAATTATCTTCCTTGCCCCTTACTTTTTCTACTTTAGAGCGTGGGTCAACTTTGTATTTGTATTTTATTTTATCGAAGTTGCGCTGCGTCTTTGAATTACGTATCGTTGTGATGGGTGTGTACGCTTCTGTGTCAAAGGCAATAGCATTTCTTATGGGGTCGTATAGAATGGACTGGCCAAGGTCGTGCTCATAGTATTCTTTTAGAAAGATGAGTTGTTCATTCCTAATCTCATACGGATATTCATCTGAAAAATGGATGTCAAAAGTGTTGTTTTTTTCGTCGTTAGCTACTATAGTACCCTCGCTGTGAAAAGGCATGGCCCAATCTATAGTAACATTCTGCACCGTAATGTTTTCAGAGCCTTCAATTAAGAAAGGGATCATTCTGCCATGGTAAATAAAGGTAGAACCTTGACCATCAATTACGAGGTCTTTAAAACCGAGAAGGGGCAAGGCCGTTTTTGCCATTACGTCGTCATGGTTCGAGATGCGGGTAAAGCGTTCAAAAGCCTTATCGGGATAAAAGTGATAGGTGCCCTTTTCAAATTTTATTTCGGAAATAGGATGGTCTTTTGCTTGACGTATCCGTGCTAGAAGGGCAGGGGTGGCATCATCGGCAATATCGGTTTTAAAAAGTACTTTTTCGTTGAGGGATGCCGATTGTGAAAATCCCATAATACCCACAAGACATAGGGTTAGGGCGATAAGGTTTTTATAGGGAGATGTATTCTTCATTTTTTGATTTTAAAGCCTTTATTGTTTTTTGTTTGCAGTGTTTTGGTCGAGGTCGGATCACTTTTGATGATGTTTTCGTTTGTGCCCGAATAACTGTTCTTTATAATCTTAGTGGCCTTGCCCTTGGTGATTTCGAACATGGGGGCGTTCGGGTATAGCTCGGGGGCATCCTTGGTTTGAATAATGGTATTGCCCGAGACCTCCAATCCGTCTACCCGATCGGCCCATACGATACGGTTTCCGAAGGTCTGTATACGGTTGTTCACGAAGCGGATATTTCGGTCATAGCGAATATTTTGGTCAAAGCCCTTGCCTAGACGTGGGGTAATATAGAGAACGGCGTGTTCCATACCACTATAGGCGCAATATTCAAAATTGTTGTTTTGTATGAGTACGTCTTGTACCGCGCCGCTTTCGAACCAGAAAAAGCTTTCTCCGCGAAAGAAAACGGAAGACATCATAGAAGAGAAATTATTGTTTTCGATAACCGTTTTTAAAGGGGTCTTCAGTACAATGTTTCGGGCCCTGTGGTCTTTAATGGTACAGCCGCGCATGGTGAAGGTAGGGTTCCAGGTTTTGTTCTCCAGAATATCGCCTACGGCCAATTCCGGGGGGAGTCCGTCGTTAAAGGAAAGGTCGATATACTTGTCGTTTACTACCGATACCGAAGCTACGGTATGAACCGAACCTCTTTTGGGGTCCGGTTGGTGTATAAACCAGATTTCATCATTGGGAGCGGCAAATTCGAATCCCATTTGCTCAAAATGTTGGAGCGCTACCCTTACCGTCCGTTGGTCAATGATCCGGTCGACGACCACATAGGTGCCATGTACGTTCGTACCATCGTCAAGCATGTGTTTAAAGGTGCAGTTTTCTATAAGGATATCACCTTTACAGTTGGCAAAATGTGTGGCGTCGGCAATGGTCGAGACCACACGGTCAGACCCTTCTCGTACATACACGCCGCAATTGTCGATTGTAATGTTTTCGGTTCGTTCGAACAAGAAGCCCATTCCAAGGGCGTGGTGGACCTTTATGTTTTCTAGGAGGATGTTTTGTGACGAGGTCACCTGAAAGGCCGGGGCATATCGGTTATGGTCATGGTCCCCCTTTGAATGGAGGATGGAGCCTACAGAAGGGTATTGCTTTAAATGTTCGTAAAAACGAAGCGTTCCATTGGGGCGTTTTTCAACCCAACGTGGTCTACTGCTCATGTCCCAAGCGCCATGGGCCACCCGCTTGTATTCGGGGTCAAAGGCCAAGGTGCTTCCCATTTCGGGGAAGACGAAGCCGTCTATATCGGGAAAAAGGATCCGCCCGTTGTTCAGTTTCCATGAATAGCCCTCGGTGAAGGGCTTGATATCACGCCAGCCTTCCTTTTCGTTTACTGCAACTACTTCACCCTGAAAGGTAAAAGGGATATCCCAGTCTATACTGAGGTCGTTTACCGTGACTTTCTTGCAGTTTTTGAACTGAAAAGGGGCTACTTGGCCGTGGAAGATAAATTCGGCCCCATTGCCTTCAATGGTAACCGAATCAAAATCCTCCAACAGAAAAATAATATTCTTTAATCCATTGCCGTGATTGGTGATATACGAATATCGTTGGGTGGCATAATCTGGTAAAAATTTATAAACCCCTGTCTCAAAAACCAAGGTCAGGTTTTTATCGCTCACATTCTCTAAGGCTTTACGGACCACGGGGGTCATATCTTCGGCATCGGGTTGAAATTGAATGGTTTGTTGTGCCGTAAGGTGGAATACCCCTAAAAGGAATATTACGAATACATGTGTTGATTTCATAGATCTAAAAAAATGTCGGTTTTGTGCTTAGAGGTTAACTCCGGTGCCTTGTAAAGAATTGTCGTGGTCCCATGTAATGAGCCAAGGGTCTTTGGTCTCTTTTTGAAAAGCTTTCATTTTGACTTTTAAGGCCTCTAGAACGTCTTTGTAATTTGTGTCATCCGCCAAATTATGGCTTTCACTGGGGTCTTTTGACAGGTCGAACAATTCAAATTCAGGCCTGAAGAGGTAGTCTTTGACCTTGCGTTTTCCAAAGTATTCTTTTTCGCTTCGGTATACTTCCTGCCAAGTAGATGCGGCCCAAAGATCCGATGCGAAGGGATATTCTTGACGCCATGCGATATTGCGGATAAGTTTGAAGTTTTTATCCCTGACTACCCGCATGGGGTAGTACATGGTAATCTCGTGGAAGGTATGGGAGGCATAGATTTCATCCCATCCCTTTGGGTTTTCCTCGGCGAGTATTTTTTTGAACGATTTACCATGAAAGGCGTTGGAGTCATAGCTGACGTTCGCCATATCTAAGATGGTGGGAGTAAGGTCGGTCCACGATATAAGGGCGTTGTTGACAGAACCACCCTTCAGGCCGGCCAGAGGGTCTTTTATAATGCAGGGCAATTTAATGCCCGGCTCATAAACGGTAGTCTTGGCACCGGGAAAGGCCATGCCGTTATCTGAAATATAGATGACTACGGTGTTCTTGTCCTTGCCCGTATCTTTTAGCATTTTCATGAGCTTTCCAAAACCTTGGTCTATTCTTGAAACGCTTTGGTAGTATTGTGCTATTTCTTCTCGGGTTTCCTTGCTGTCGGGAAGGAAATCGGGTACGACCACATCTTTGGGGTCATAGGTAACGGTCTCTACGCCCTCGTATCCTTCTTTCTTATTGCCGAAACTGTTGGGAAGGTACCAAGGGTCCGATTGAAAGGGGGCGCCACGGTGGGGGTCGTCTGTACAGAAATAGAGAAAGAAAGGTTTTTCGGAATTAAGGACGTCCTTGCACTTCTCGGCCATTTCTACGGTATTCCGTGGGTCGGCCTCCAATACTTTTTGAAAGTGGTAAACCGATTCGGGGGCAACGTGGTATTTTCCTATTCGAGCCGTTTCGTAACCTGCTTTTTCCAGTAGGACGGGCAGGGATTTAACATTGTCATAGCTGCTAAAGTGATGATAGTCGTGTACATGTCCGTAGGAGCCGGTAGCATGCCCATAGAGACCGGTGAGTATAACCGATCGGCTGGCGGCACAGCTTGCACTGGTGCAATAGGCATTGTTGAAACGTACACCTTCGGCGGCCAGTTGATCTAGGTTGGGGGTTTTGATCACTTTGTTTCCATAGGCGCCGATAGCATCTGTGCCATGGTCGTCGGAAACAAAGAGAATGATGTTGGGCGATGTGTTTTTCGCGTCTTTTTTAGCAAGGTCTTTTGTTTTGTCTTTGGTGGTACAGCCAACAAATAGTAAAAGAAAGATAAGGACTGGGGTAAAAAGTTTTGAGGTCATGGTATGTCTTTGATTTTGAAACATAAGGCATTGCCGTACAAAGTAGATATATATTCTTGATTTCTATGTATGCAAGGGTTTATGAAATGTATTTGGGAGTACAAATGTGGTTATAGAGAAAAAGTCATTCCCGATGAAAGGAATGACTTTTAGACTAAATAGGGTGAAGGCTAAGGCCTTAGTTTAGGTTAGGGTTTAGTGTAGTTTCGGTAGCGGGAATAGGGGTAAACCATAGGTTTTTGTCGGCGGGATCTCCGATTAAGGGAACCTCCCTTGCATCACGCGTAGCATTCGCTTCCGCAACTTTTTCTAAACGGACCAAGTCTAACCAGCGGTTGCCGCTAATTTCCCCTAAGAATTCATAGGCCCTTTCGTTAACGATCGCATCGATCATCAACTGGGGAGTTGAAAGTTCGGCAAGTGTATAGTCGATGGCCGGGTCGGGAGTCATCCAAAATCCGGGTTCCAAGGCGGCTACTTCGGCTTGTTTGGTCGCTCCTTTGGCATAGGCCCTTCTTTTGACCCTGTTCAATTCTTCCAAGGCGGTAGCTAGGTCTCCTGTATTTGCAGCGGCTTCGGCATGCATTAGTAAAACTTCCGCATAACGCATGGCAATACGGTCGTTGGAGGTTTCCCATGTATGTTCAACGACATGGTCAAGGGGATCGGTTGAATTGGGGGCCGGTGTACCCCAGGTATACTTGGTGACTATAGGGTTTTTGAATTCTTCAAAGAACTGATTTCCCTCTGTAGCGGTACAAAACTCTTTTCGGTAGCCTTCAGGGAAATTGTTAAAATAGGTCCACTCCATGTACAAGTCCATCCAGTTGGCCCATCTGTAACCATATACCCTGTTTTGGGTAATTATTGGCCAAGATTCCTTAGACATAATATGGGCAAAAATGACTTCCTTGTTGATCTGATGGGGATCTTGAAAGTTATAGGCAAAATCATCGGTTAGGGAATAAACGCCGTCAGCAATAATTTCACCCGTCAGTTGTTTTACTTGCTCCCATTTATCCGCTTCATTGTAGGGATAGCCGGTCAACTGCATATATGTTTTCGCCAAGAAGGCCTTGGCCGCAGTTTTTGAAACCCTACCGTTCGATATCGTGGGATTGGAATCTCTCTCGTTAACGGCCCATTTAATGGTGAACTCAAAATCTTTGATGGCTTGGGCCATTACCTCTCTCATAGGGGTTAATGGAATTTCCAGGTCTGGAACGGGATCCAAAGGCATAGGCACATCGCCAAAACTTGTTGCAAGTCTGAAATAGCACAGGCCTCTAATAAAATAGGCGTTGGCATGGGCCGCGTTTATTACGGATTCCTCTACACCTTCTGGGTGGGCATCGGCGATATAGCTATTGCAGGCCAGAATGGTTTGATAGTTCCCATTGTAATCGTTGGTAGCCCACGAGTTACCTGCAGTCCTTGCAAATTGGTCCGATTCAAGAACGACCCATTTGTTGCTGCCCAATCTTGAGGTTAGGTCATCCGCACCCGTGAAATGTGCATAATTATCTAAGCCCCAAGTATTTCTACGTAGGGTGCCGTAGATGCCTATTATACCGGCATCTAATGTGTTTTCGTCCGAATAGAACGTCGATGAGGCAACTACCCCGTCCGATCCTTCGTCTAACTTTTCACAACTTCCAAATCCTAGAAGGATAATGAAGGCAAAGAGTACTGTATATGTATTATAAATTCGTTTCATTTTCTTTGTTTTTTGATTAAAAACTTACTTTGAGTCCGAGGGAAATAGTTCTTGTTAATGGGTATGAAAAGGCATCGACACCTGATTGGGAGTCACTGGATAGTGCCGTACTCGAACCTTCAGGGTCTAGACCAGAATAATTGGTGATAGTCAGTATATTGTCTGAACTAACGTATAGCCTGATACTACTGAGCCCTAGGGCGTCGGTTGTATTATCGGGTATGTTGTACCCAAGGGTCATGTTACTGATCTTGAAGAAGGAGCCTTTTTCGATATACTGGCTTACGACATAGGTAAGGGAGTAGTCCGTTCCATAAGGCATCACCTGTTGGGTAGATGAGGTGTTGGTAGGTGACCACCTATTTCTGTAATCCGTTGAAAGAATACCATAGTTCAACCTGTTGTCCGTCCAATTATAGATATCATTACCTACGGTTCCAATACATTGTATGGAAAGGTCGAGGCCTTTGTAGGCGATGCTTGTACCAAGTCCATACGTAAAATCGGGAGAAGCGTTACCGATAATTTGTCGGTCTTCCGCCGATATGGCTCCATCGTTGTCTATGTCCTCATAGCGCACTTCACCTGGTCTGGAGCTATACGAATCGGCTTCTACAGCCTCATCTTCTTGCCAAATACCTATGGCCTTCAATCCGTAGAACGAGCCCATAGATTCACCTTTTCTTACAATGAATTTATTATTGCCCCCAACTAAGCTCCATATGCCAATGGGCTCTTCATTGGCGATAAAAATTTCTTCTACGGATTCACCTCCCGATTGGCCTAGGTTTTGAACGATATTTTTGTTTTTTGAGAAATTGGCGTACGCACTCCATTGAAAATCATCTTTGCTCACGATATTCCAATTAAGGCCCACTTCAATACCATTGTTGTCTATATCGGCAAAATTGTCGGTAATGGAGGATTGACCGGTATATCGGGGTATGGATTTAGCGATGATGACATCAGTTGCCTTTTTTGAATAGACATCTATGGTACCGGTTAACCTATTGTCTAGAATACCGAAATCGATACCGGCGTTATAGGAGGTGGTGGTTTCCCATTTTAAATCTTTATCGGTAATAGAGCCGGGCACGACCCCTTGAACGGATTCCCCATTGTCTAATTGGTACCAACCATAATTACGTCCGTCTCCACTATCGGAAGCTGCAAATGTTTGTTGAATGGTTCCATAACCGACCGCTTGGTTCCCCACGGAACCGAAACCTAACCTAAATTTCAGGTTGCTTACGAAGTCGGAGGTTTTAAGGAAATTTTCTTCGGAAGCCCTCCATGCAAAAGCAGCTGAGGGAAAATAACCCCATCTGTTGTCGGCGTTAAATCGAGACGATCCATCTGCACGCATAGAAGCTGTGAGTAGGTAACGGTCCTTAAAACTATAATTAAGACGTCCCATATACGAACGGAGTTTTCCTGTACCATAGCCTGAATTAAGTGACGAGGGAGAGCCATTGGCCAAAAGGTGCCATTCGTTGGCTAAGGTGGAAAGATTGCCGACGGTGGCCGTATTGTTTCGGTTTATCGATTTTGAAAACTCATATACGCCCGATATTTTCAGGTTGTGATCGCCAAAGTTGTTTTCATAGGTAAGAATACTGTTGGCCAACCAGCTATTGTTTCTGCCGTAGGCTTGTTGTGCGGTAATGTTGTCTCTACTTATGTTGATAAAGTCCGGTAGGGTTCGCTGACCGTGATAATTCATTGAGAGGCTTCCGGCGGCACTTAGCGATAAGGTCAAATGGTTGGCCACATCAATGTTAAGGTCAATGTTGGAAGTGATCTTATCATTGAGGGTTTCTTGGTTTTGCCTAACCTGCATTTCGGGGTTTATGAGTCTTCCCACAAGAAAAGCCCCATTATATCCATTATAGGTGGTTCCATCTATAAATTCACCGTTGGCGTCACGCGACTCCCACATTTGGGGGAATATCACGGCATTACCGATTGGGTTTGCCGTACCGCCCGTACCCCTTCCATTGGCTTGGGATTCGATATGGGTTCCATAGGTGTTAAATTTAAATTGGATACGTTCTCCAATATTTCCTGATATATTGGAACGGATGGAAGTTCTTCTATAAAATGAATTTTTTATAACGCCTTCATCGTTTAAATGGTTGGCGGAGAAAAAGTATTTTAAATTTTCAGAGCCGCCCGTAAGATTCAAGGAATAGTTTTGTTTATATCCTTGGCGTGTGATAAGGTCGACCCAGTCGGTTCCGCCTTTAGACCTAAAACCGGCAATGTCCTCAGCTGAAAAGTAAGGGGATTTGTTGAGCGAAGCTTGTTGCTCGTTCATAAGTTCGGCCATTTCGTCGATGGGTAAGATCTCGTATTTATTGACCATGGAACTCATGGAGATATTGGAATCGAAAGTAACCTTTAAGGGCCCTTCCTTCGGGGCGACGGTTGTTATCAAGACCACGCCATTGGCACCTCTTGATCCGTACACGGCTGTTGCGGATGCATCTTTTAGAAAGTTTATAGTGGCGATGTCGTTAGGGTTGATGGTTGAAATATCGGCCCCTATAAAGCCATCGATTACATATAAAGGTTCGTTGCCATAGTTTATGGAACTTCCCCCTCTGATACGTATTTTCATTTTTTGACCTGGTGCTCCCGTGGTTTGTTGAATATTTACCCCACTGATCTTTCCCTGTAGACCTGCCCCGATTTTGGTAATGGGCGCCTTGAGTAGGTCTTTGGCGGAAATAGAGCCTACCGATCCGGTAAGGTCGCTTTTCTTTTGTGTACCATAACCTACTACCACGACCTCATCTAGCCCTGCAGCGTTTTCTTGCATCACTATTTTTAGGGTTTTTTGGCCTTGTGTGGCGATTTGTTGTGTTGAGAACCCTATATATGATACCGTTAATACGGCATTGGGGCTTTTAACGGTTATGGAAAAATTTCCGTCAAAATCGGCAGTGACACCGTTTGAGGTTCCTTGTTCCAAGATGTTGGCCCCAGGTAAGGGTAAACCGGTTTGGTCTACCACCGTACCACTAACGGTAGTGTCTTGGGCATAAATAGTTGATGTTATAAGAAATAACATCAAGAATGATACGCTTATCCTAAGCGTATGTTTCCAATTAATAAATAGTTGATCTCGCTTCATAAGTGAACTTTTAAGTTGATTTTAAAATGTTAAAATAAAGATGGATGGTTGGTTTGGTTTCAGTCTGTTTCAGAAATATCGTCTATTTTATCGACGGAAAATCTTTAGCCTACGTGTTAATTATTTAATAAAAAAGTTAAATATATGTGAAACTTAGTGAAAATATTATAAATAAAAGAGGTTTTGTCTTTTGAGTGTATTTTTTTGTATCTGTCTGTAAATCAAATATTCCGGAGAGGGGGTGTTCCGTTTTTTTTGAGGGGGGAAATCGGTCGGTCTCGGATTCTGTATAGGGTCAAACACTTTAAAGTGTGTGTTTTATGCGTACAAAAGAATAATGGGGTCGATTGCAATATTGAAGAAGAAAATGGAATAAAAACCAAAGTGTAATCGGAAGCGGTTAGGGGGTAAACGAAAAGGGGCTGCCACGGCAGCCCCTTTTTTTAACGGGAATATTTTGAAATCGACTTTCCCCATATTTTTTCAGGAATGGGTAATCATACGTTTCCATACAAAATGTCTGTTATTACTGTATTTCTTGTATATAATAACCAAGTTGTGACGTTACAAAACAGATAGGACTATAGTGCGCCAGTTCTATTGGGCAGAAGTGCGATAAAACTGAAGGCTATCGTTGTTGTTGCTTATCATCATTAACTCGCCATAACTTTTGCTGGTCAAAGTTTTGATATGTCTGGTCTGTTTATCCAATAGCAATCCTGATTGGGAAATGGGTATTTCTTTAAAATCACCACCTCCCATGTTCTTTAAAAGCGTTCCATAGCCTGCGTCATATCGTCCTAGTTCGGTATTGGCGTCATAGAAGTTTTCTCCAAGCAATAGGTCTAAGTTCCCGTCTTGGTTATAATCAAGTTTATGAATGGAATTTACCGTAGAAAATTGCGCAAGGGTAGGTAGGGGAGTAAGTTTGAATTTTTTACCCCCAAGATTTTCAATGAAACAACTTCTGAATTCATACGCTCTTAAGGTCTTGGCGTTCTGTAATTCTTTTGGTGTAAAAATGTGTTTAAAGTCTGCTTGGGCGAAGACACTGTAGGTGTTGAATTTTTTACGTAGGTACACCATTTGTTTCTCTAGAAGGCTTTTGGAGGAAAATACATGTTCTTTTCCCTCGATAAAGTGAGTGGTGACCCCTTCGGGCCAACCATTTTTATCGAAATCGGCATAGTACATCTGTACAGGTTCTTTTTGGGCAGCCCTTAATTTTGAGTTTAACCCAAGATTTCCGGCAACCAAATCAAGGTCCCCATCATTGTCAAAATCCCCATATTCTAACGTGCCCCACCAACCATTTGAAAATTGCAATGCATTTATCTCTGGGTTTGCTTCGCTAAGGTTTCCATTTTGGTTGTAATATATTTTAATGGGCATCCATTCACCAACTAAAATAAGGTCTTCCCATCCGTTACCGTCTAAGTCGGCCCATTTTGCGGAAGAGACCATCCCACATTTATCGAAATATTTTTTTGATTGAACATCTAGTGTAAAATTTCCTTTGCTATCATTTATGAGTAAATAGGAATCTGCTGGTGAACCATATTTTCCGGGGAGGGATCTTGAGGATATGAAAATATCGTTGTCTCCATCTTTATCAAAGTCCGATACGGCCAAATCCGATACGGTTGTATATATCTCAGGGAAATTTTGGCTTCTAGAAAACTTGCCCTTACCATCATTGATATAGAGCCGGGTCAAGCTTTTAGGCTCTGGTTTAATCTCTTGGTTGCTGCCACTACCTATAATAAGGTCTAAATGCCCGTCTCCATTTACGTCCACTAGTTCTGAAGCAGAATCTTCCGAAGCGGCATCGGTTTGAAGGGTTTGCTGTGCGGATATCACAAATTTTCCATTTGATCGTTGGAGGTAAACCCTAGGTGATTGGTGTTGTGCCCCGCCAACGAAAAAATCGTCTAAACCGTCATTATTAAGGTCTCCCACAGCAATAGGCGGCCCCCAAGTGGAATTCATATGGGGAATAAGATGCTCCCTATTGAACTCATAAAATCGATTTTCTTGATGTTTGTAATCGACTCCTAGTTCGCTACTCGGTATTGGGGTAAAAATAGATGTATTCGCCTCTTCGGTGCCGAGTTCAAAGTTTGGGGAATTTGCTTGTTCGATGATTAATTCTTGATTTGAGCCAACGTCCGTTAAAAGTGTTTGTTCTTTATTGGGCCACTGCACCAAAACGGTATCTATGCGGGTATTTTTGGCTACGGCAAAATTAAGATAGGGAGGAGTGGAGGAAAGGTAACCCCTGGTATTCAGCATTTCTTGATACTGTAGTTGGTCTTTGTGTTTTAAAGTGACCTTGGCACCAACACCAAAGGAGTTTAAAGATTTTCCCTTTAGCCTTATTCGTAGGTAGCCTTTATTAAGGCTGTCTCGTTCTAAAGTGGTGTTTTTTAAGATAGAAGCTTTTGCATTAAGGTTGTTGACGACCAAGTCTAAATCACCATCGTTATCCAAGTCGGTATATGTTGCGCCATTTGAGAATCCTTTTTTGGTGCCGCCCCATTCTGTTGATGTGTTCTTAAAGCTAAGGCCATTGTTGTTCTTAAAGAAAAAATTCTGTAACGGATAACTGGGCATTTTGTCCGTTAGGGCTTGGCTGAAGTCGTAATTGCCGGAACGCAGTTGTTTTTGCACTTCATCGCCTGACAAGAACTGCATATAGTCCATATCATTGCTCCTTCTGAAAATGCCATTGGTGATGAAAATGTCTTTACTTCCGTCCAGATCTAAGTCATTGACCAAAACAGACCAGCTCCAATCTGTAGCTTCAATTCCCGCTAATCTTGCTATTTCACTGAAATGCTTTCCATCCCTATTGAGTTGAAGGGTGTTGTGGGCGTATTGGTGTTGGTACCCAAACGATAGTTTGTAATTGAAAATAGCATAGGAGTCTTCACCATGGGAAGCTTTTAGAATTTCCGGCTCATAGGCCTGCATATCTAAAGAAAGAATGTCGGGTAGGGCATCATTGTTTATGTCTGCAATGTCGTTGCCCATGGAGAATCGGCTAGTGTGTTTTATATGGGAAGCCAAATCTTCTGAAAATGTGCCGTCTCCATTATTGATATATAGGTAGTCATCTTCATAGAAATCATTTCCGATATAAATATCCGGATAGCCATCTTGGTTAATGTCAGCTGTACTAATGCCCAAGCCAAAACCTAGATTACTACTGTATATTCCTGATTTTTCGGTGACATCGGTGAATTTCCCCCTATCGTTTCTAAATAGCTTATCGCCATACGGACTTGAGATCAAACGTTTTTCCGCGGGAGGAAGTACTCCATCATTAAAATTAGAGTGTGTCATAACGTATGCGTCTAGGTCACCATCCAAATCATAGTCGAAAAAGGCGGTTTGGGTGGTTGCCCCTTTTACGGTCAGACCCATTTCACCCGCACTCTCTTTAAATCTTGGGGTACCGTCGGCTTCATTTCCTAGGTTGATAAAAAGAAGGTTGCGTCCGTTGTTTCCTGCAATTTCTCCAATCTGGCTCACGTAAATATCCATTTTTCCATCCCCATTCACATCGGCAAAGCTTACTCCCGTATACCAAGCGTCTACTGCACCGCCGGTACCCGATTTTTCCGTGATGTCTATGAACTTAAAATTACCTTTGTTGAGATACAATTTGTTTTTGACTTGATTGCCGGTAAAATAAAGATCATCGAGTCCGTCGCCATTTAAATCCCCTGCGGCGACCCCGCCACCATTGTAAAAATACATGTAGGAGAACAGGTTTAACTCTTTGGAAGCCTTTACGGTATTGGCGAAACTTACACCCGTAGTTTTGTCGGACATCTCTTGGAAAAGCGTGTTTTTTTCAAGTTGAGGTACCGATTTTCGCTTTTCTTGACAAGAAATAAAGAACACTACCAGCAAGGCGAACACCTTGGGTCTTATAGATGTAAACGAGAATATGGGCATGTGTTTGATGTATGGTAAAAGTGTTTTTATCGTTTTACGGAATACCCCTTTTTGCGATAGGTTTCTAAAATCGTGGCCATTTCCTGAATTACTTCGGGGTGCGCCTCAAAAATATTATTTCTCTGTTCGGCATCTTTGTCCATGTTGAACAGCAATGCAGGCGTGTCGAAATCTGTATAAGCTCTTAATTTTTTAAAGGTTTCTGGCATTTTGGAATGCTCTCCCGAAGGTTTGTTGATATAAAGCCATTTCCCTTTTCGAAGTCCCCATACATGATCGAAGGTGTTGTGAACTGTAGCCTCGCGTAACGGGCTTTTGTATTTTTTTCCTTTGAGGAGGGGCAATAGGTTATAGCTGTCGGGAGCTGCATTTTCAGGAAGCTGGGCATCTGTGATTTCGGCCAGGGTCGCCATGATATCCACTTGTGATATTACCTCTTGTGAAACGGCTCCCGCCTTGATTTTACCGGGCCATTTAATGATGAAGGGTACATGGTGGCCCCCCTCCCAAACATCGCGTTTTAGGCCTCTAAAATCACCCATGCTGAAATGGTCGTATTTTTCGGCACGTTTAAAAGCATATTTTTCCGGACCGTTATCCGCAGTGAAAATAACGATGGTGTTTTGGTCAAGACCTTTCTCCTTTAAGGCTTTCATAACCTGACCGGCAACCCAATCGGTTTGAAACATATAGTCGCCATAGGGGCCTGCTTTTGATTTGCCGATAAATTCTTCGTTCGGAATAATCGGGGCATGGGGGGAAGGAAGGGCCAAGTAAAGAAAGAACGGTTTGTCCGCCTCCTGCTGATTGATGTAGGCGACGGTTTTTTTGGTAAGTGTCGGAAGTACTTCGTATGGGTTCCAGCCTTTAACCTTGGGGCCGGGCCTAAATTCCCATTCACCTTCGTTGACATCAAAGCCTACGTTATGTACATCCATTACTTCCCTAGGAAGTTCAACAAATTTGTCATTTTCAATCCATGCGTAAGGGGGGAAGTTGATGGTGCCATCACCAAAATAATAGTCAAAACCTTGGTCTAATGGGCCGCCCGTAAGTGGTTCGCTCCAATCGATATCTTCGGGTTTGTAGAACTTTCGTTTTTTGTTCCATTGCACTACCTCGCCCGTAGGTTCGTTCTTGAATTTCCAGTTCCAACCCAAATGCCATTTTCCGATAGCGGCGGTTTTATAGCCATTGGTTTTTAGAATTTCGGGAAGGGTAAGATCCGATTCGTTAAAGAAGGGAGGTCCAAAAGATTGCACGATACCATGTTGCCTTCTCCAGTGGTACGTGCCCGTGAGCAAGGCATATCTGCTGGGCGAGCAAATTCCGGAAGAACTATGGGCATCGGTAAAACGCATACCCTCGGAAGCTAGTTGGTTTAGGTTCGGGGTGGGTATTTTTGAATTGGGGTTTTGGCATTGCAAATCACCATAGCCCATATCATCGGCATAAATGATTACAATGTTGGGTTGTTGGGCATAAGTTTGGAAGGTTACCGCCAATTCAAAGAGTGTGGTAAGTATGACTAGTTTTCTTTTTAGAATTCTCATGAGTTAACTGTTAAAGGAAGATTGAAAATACTATTAATTTATGGGAACGATATAAAAAAGCCAGTTGACCTTTTTGTCAACTGGCTTTAGGGTAAAACTAGCTCAACAATTTTAATAAAAACAGATGTCTTACTGTTCTCATGTAATAAAGACTATTAGTAATCAGGATTCTGCTCAAGAGCATCATTCTTGTCAATTGCACTTTGTGGCAACGGCCATTTATAATGTTTTGGAAGGAATACTCTATTGGCATCTACATGCGGATCGTAAAAACCGTTTAGTTTTTCTTCTGCTATGCCCCAACGCTTCAGGTCAAAATAACGTAAACCTTCAAAACCAAATTCGTATCTGCGTTCGTTACGAACAGCTTCACGAAGTTCGCCAGGGTCTGTAGTAGTTATGGCTGGGTAAGAACCTGTATCTCCTACTGCAACACCATATGCTCTTGCTCTTACCTCGTTAATGGCATCAAGAACAGAGGTGTCAATACTACCGGATTCTATTTTACCTTCGGCATACATCAATAAAACATCGGCATATCGAATGTGGATATAGTCTGTGCCTTCTGTAAAATTCTGTACTAGGGAAGCCCTTGTTTGTGGGGTTGTCCATTTTAACAAACCAAAACCCGATAAGGTCTTTTGCTCAATTTCAGGATTCCATTCCCCTACTTGTACTATTTTACTTAATCGAGGGTCACGGTTTTCCAAAGGATTAGCTTCATCATAAAGAGGAGATTCATCTATTGGTAAACCGTCAGTAGCTTCAAAAGAATTAACAAAATCTTCAGTTGGCTTAAGAGTTCCCCAAAAGCCTATCATGATTTCAGTACCTCTATCTTGAAATTCGCCAGGAGCACTTGAGTATTTTGTAGAGAAAATAATTTCAGGGTTATCAACTTGTCCCGCATCTACAAAAAGGTCTTCGTAATTAGTAGATAGTGAAAAACTACCACCGTCCATTACGGCCTTTGCCGCTACAGCTGCTTCGGCATATTTTTCTTGATATAAGTAAGTTCTGGCTAATAAAGCATTTGCAGACCCTTTAACAACATAACCATCTCCGTAAGGAGCTTCTGGTAAGTTGGCAGCAGCAAATATGAGGTCTTTTTCAATTTGAGCGAATATTTCTGACTCAGGAGCTTTTGGTAAATCTTGATTTTCCAAAGTAGTTGGTTCTATTCTAAGAGGAACCTCTCCATAAGTAGTAACTAAGTTGTAATAGAAAAATGCGCGGAGAGTGCTTACTTGACCTTTCCATCCATTTAATTTATCAGCCTCAATATTCTCAACCCGGTCAATGTTTGCCAAAAAGAAATTACAGGTTTGAATTCCTTTGTAACATACATTATAAAGTTGTGCGATTGCACCATTATTACCGCCAGAGGTAGGACTTGCCGTTCCATCAATTAATTCTCTAAAGCCATAATTGAATGTTTGGTAACAATCATCTGTTAGGGCGTCCCAGTTGGGTTTGATTGTTGGAGGCCATCCCCCATCAGCACGTATAGCCAACATGTTCTGTTGTAAATTACTATATACACCAGTCAATGCTAGTTCTGCATCTTGCTCAGTCTGCCAAAAAGTTTCTGAAGGCAGTTGAGAAGAGGGCTGCTTGTCTAAAAAATCGTCCTCGCACGAACTTATTGTAATCCCCAGAAAGGATAGAACGAGTAATAAGATTGTCTTTTTCATTTATATAATATTTTTGATTGACTAAAATGTCATGTTTACACCTAATGTTAATGTTTTTCTAAATGGATAAGCATCTACACCATTAGCTTCCGGATCTACATCAATAGGGTAGTCTTTTTGGAAGGTAAGGTAGTTTTCTGCTGCAAAATAGAATCGTAATCTGTTGAACGGTGTCTTGTCCAATACATCAGTAGGTAGAGAATACCCCAAGGTAACATTTCTTAATCGTAGATAAGACGTGTCCCATAACCAGAAAGAATTGTTATATACTGTAGCTCTACGTGTTTCTGCAGTTTCGTAATATACCGTAGGCAATCTAGAGTTTCTGTTATCGGGCGTCCATGCTTCGGTTAACCATGCTTTATCCGTACCGCCATCTTGTCTAAAAGGGTCACGGGCAATATAGTTTTTAGTACCTTCTACACCTTCCCAAAACATTCTAAAATCTAAGTTTTTGTAGTTTAAAGAAAGATTTAACCCGTACACAAAAGCAGGATATCTACCGTCTATATGGATACGGTCATCGCCATCAATAACACCATCATTGTTTTGGTCTTTCAATTTAATGAAACCTACCTTACCGGGTTGAGGTTGCGTAGCCGAACTTGCAATTTCTGCCTCATCTTGGAAGTAGCCATCGGCTTCCCACATGTACCAATCTTCAAAAGCGTAACCTTCTTCATTTATGTTTCTGTCCTGTATCTCCGGATCTCCAAAAGTTTTTAGACGGTTTTTGAACCATGAAATATTTCCGTTTATACTGTATCGCAAATCCTCGTTTATACTATTGTCATGACCAATAACAATGTCCCAACCTTTGTTGGTCATTGCACCTTGGTTAACTACGGGAGCGTCCAATCCACTACTTTCATCAACTTGTAGTTGTCTTAATATATCTACGGTTTCTTTTACGTAGTAATCGGCAGAACCATATAGTTTTCTATTAAATATATTAAAATCTACTCCAAAGTCAGTAACAGTTGTAGTTTCCCAAGTAATATCAGAATCAACCAAACTTCTTAGACCAACTCCGGCAAGAACACTACTTCCAAAAGGATAGCCAAATTGGTCAAAAGATAGGGTAGATTGGTAAGGGTATATACCAGAATTTAATTCATCATCCTGTACATTAATACCAATATTTTGGTTACCCAATTGCCCCCAAGAACCTCTAAGTTTTAGTTCGCTTACTGCTTCAATATCTTGAAAGAAATCTTCTTTGTCCAATCTCCAACCAGCAGATACCGATGGGAAAACACCTAATCTGTTTCCTTTAGCAAAACGTGAGCTGATATCTCCTCTTACGTTTGCTTCAAGTAGGTACTTTTCTTTGTAGTTATAGTTGGCTCTACCAAAGAAACTCTGAATGGCCCAACTCTCAGAAAAACCGGTTGTAAATTGATTTTCAGAATTTACACCTTCTAAATCAGTGATTTTTCTATTTGGAATGCCAGTTCTTTGTGATCTAGTGAAATTACGATCAAAACCTTCTTGGCTATACCCTCCTAAAACTTTAAAGTCATGGTCGCCAATCAATTTTGAATACGTCAGCGTAGAGAATAACGTAGTTTGCTTACTCCACGTATTATCAATAGTTAATTGTGAAGCATCACGAGTTGTTCTTAGGTATTCGCCTGTTCTATAATTGTATTCGTCATATTGAATACGTTGATTTTTATAGTAGTCATAATCAAACTTATAAGCCCCTTTTGTGCTCCAAACCAAATCATCTGAAAGCTTAACGTCAAAAAAGAGGTTTCCGTTAAAGTTATATTGATTTAAAACCTCTCCATCCTGAACTTCAAGCTCGGCGATAGGGTTGTTTCTAGTAAATCCTTCGTCAAAACCAGGAAACTCTGTGTCAGTTCCAGAGAATGCTTTACCTGAATAATGTCCTGTGCCATCTAAGGTATACACACCCCAAGTTGGCCTAACTCTAAATAAATTGAATAAGCCGGATTCTGTGCCTGCCTGCTGAGGACCACTTGTTTTTGAAGCTACACCAGATACGGTACCTCCTACGGTAATCTTTTCTCCTATATCTGATTTTACACTCATAAAGAAGTTATTCTTCTTAAACCCTGAAGAGCGAATAATACCCGGCTGATCCCAGTTACCCATAGAAATATTATAGCTGGTGCCATCAATTGCACCACTAGCCGTTACAACATGACGTTGTACAATTGGGGTTCTAGAGGCTTCATCAAACCAATTTGTATTAGGAAAAGCTGGATTGCCTTGATTGTTTCGGTAAGCATCTATCACTTCTTGAGGATACGGATTGGCAGATGCTCCAGGTGTATTGATTAATGCCTGGTTCATTAAAGTCATATAATCTGCCGAATTGGATATCATTTGCGGTACCTTGGTAAAGGTCTCGGTTGACACACTACCGCTGTATTCAATCTTAAAGTTGTTGTTACCGCCACTCTTGGTAGTCACTAATATAACACCATTTGCAGCTCTAGAACCGTAGATAGCTGCTGAAGAAGCATCTTTTAGCACAGAAATGGAACTAATTACAGAGGGGTCTAAATCTTGTAGATTACCTTCTACGCCGTCAATCAATACTAATGGAGAGTTGTTACTGCCAAAAGAGTTAAGACCACGTATTTTAATGTTAAGGCCTTCATTACCCGGAGCTCCACTATTTTGTGAAATTTGTAGACCGGCCGCTTGTCCTTGCAGTGCTTGGAACGCATTTTGTACGTTTCTGTCTTCCAAAGCTTCTTCATCTACAGCAGTTACCGAACCGGTAAGGTTTACTCTCTTTTGTTGGCCGTAACCTACAACGACAACTTCATCTAGCTTACTTGCATCTTCTGACAAAGTAACATTTAAGGTAGATTCTCCATTTACGGGTACTTCTTGAGTTGAAAAACCAATGTAACTAAAAACTAAAATAGCATCATTGGGGGCCGAAATTGTGTAATTCCCGTCAAAATCGGTCTGGGTTCCTGTTGTGGTTCCCTTCACCAATACGTTTGCACCGGGCAAAGGCATTCCGGTGTCATCTGAAACTGTACCACTAATAGAGTCATCTTGGGCGTGTAGTTGCATGGTAGCTAAAAGGAGTCCTAAAAAGGATAATCCCAGCCGCAACAACAAAGGTTTTTTGGTCGATTGTTTTTTGTGTTTCATAAGATCATTTGAGAGTTTTGAGTTATTAAGGCGAATATAGTTTTGAAGTTAGTTTTGAAGTATAACAAATGGTTTCAAAAGGGTGACATATGATCCAGGTATAATAGTTTTGAAGTCTCTTTTTTACTAGTATTCACGCATAATCAATTAGTCCGAATGGTTTGGGTCTGTTCAAAAGTGCGCTTAGATTATTGGTAAAATGTATCTCTCCGTAAATTGAATGTCTCTCTCTGTCAAGAGTTTGAGAAGAAGTAGTCCAAGGGTACTATGTGATTGTTAAATAACTATGTAATGAGATGTAAATTTAATGCACGAATGAATCTACGTTTTTATACGCATTTATAACCGCTTGTTCTCCCTCTTTTCCGGGTCTTGAGTTTCCGTGTTCCATTCCTAAAATACCATTGTAGTTTTTTTCGTGAATGAATTTCAAGATATTCCAGTAATTGATTTCTCCTGTCGTAGGTTCATTTCGGCCCGGGTTGTCGCCCATTTGTATATAGGCGATTTCGTCCCAACAGGCTTCCATATTCGGAAGGAGGTTCCCTTCCTGTATTTGCTGGTGATAGATGTCGAATAAAATTTTACACGAAGGGGAATCTACGGCCTTGCAGATGTCATAGGCCTGTGGCGAATCGGTCAGGAAGGCTCCTGGATGATTGAAAAAGTTAAGGGGCTCGAGCACCATGGTGAGACCGTGGGGTTCAAAAATTGCCGAGGCCTGTTTTAGGGTCTCTACTACATGGGCTTGCTGATAGCCTTTCTTTATTTTAGGGGCGAGGTTGCCGGGAACAACGGTCATCCATTTCGCATTGACCCGTTTGGCCACTTCCACCGATTCTTTACAGTGGGCTAAAAATGCCTTTCTTTTTTCCAGGTCACCGGAAGCTACATGGCCTTCCTTTAAAAAGACGGCTACAAAAACGCCCATCTCAATACCCCTTTTTTGCATGGTTTGCGCCATTTTTTCCTGTAAGGTGACATCGCGGGTGCGCATTTTATTGTCTTCAAAGGCGGTAAAACCTTGGTCGGCCATAAAATTCAATTGGTCTATGGAGTCTTTGCCCGCATGGTGTTCGAACATGCCCAAATGAGGGGCATATTTCAGCTTGAATTTATTGGAGGCTTTTGGATGTGTCGGGGTGGAGGCATAAGATAGTCCGGAACCCATGGTAATCGCCCCTGTGGACAATGCCGCTTTCTGTATAAAATTACGTCTCTTCATTTTGGTGTGCTTGCTATGGTGCGGGTCGGTGGTATAAGGTGAATCTTGGTTTAAAGAGACCAAGCTTTTCCTCCGGTCAACTCTTCTAGGTTGCCGCAGGCAATATATTGTCCGGGAATGGAATCATAGGCCAGTACTTCCTCGCCTACGTACTCCGTACATTTATAGCCCCAAATGGTCAGCTCCCTTATCTTTTTGGCAAAGGGTAGGCCCTTGGCTTTTTTGTCGGTAAGGGCCTTCTTCATTACGGGGGCCAGATCAATGGCGGTAAGGTCGCTTATCTTCTCTTTTTTGGAACTGTTTAAGGCGTTGATGGCCAATTGGTTCAAGGTGGTCTTAAACTGGTCTTGCTGCTTCGGGGGCATGACCTCCTTGGCGAAATGGTCTAAAAATACATGGACGTTTACTTCCGAAGCCGAAAGGGTGTCCGTTTTGGGAAGTATACTATCGACCAAACCTATTAGCACAGTACCTTGGTCTTGGCTTAAGAATTTAGGGACCCAAATGGTTTCCTTTTTGTCATTACAACTTTGTAAAACGCTCATGAATGTCGGTGCGGCCATTACGTAGCCCATTGACATTCCTATCTGCATCAATGCTTTTCTTCTATCCATTATATATTTCCTTTTTTGAGTTCTTGTGCTGCGTGATTGGCGGCCCTTGCCGAAAAGGCCATATAGGTCAATGAAGGGTTGACACAACTCGATGAGGCCATAAAGGCACCGTCGGTTACGTATACGTTCGGTACTTCGTGTATTTGGTTGTGACCGTTCAGCACCGAAGTTTTGGGGTCCCTTCCCATGCGTGCCGTTCCCATTTCGTGAATGCCATGTCCCATGTTATAGGAGCTGTTGTGGGTATTGATATCGCGAAAACCGGCCTTTTTCAGCATTTCGGCGGCCTGAACCACTATGTCTTCACGCATTTTTAGTTCGTTGTCCCTTATTTCGGCATTGAAGGTCACGGTCGGGAGTCCCCATCCATCCAGATTGTCATAGTCTAGGGTCATGCGGTTGTCTTGATAGGGTAAGATTTCACCAAAGCCCCCTATCCCCATGGTCCACCCGCCAGGTTTTAAGATGGCTTCTTTCAATTCTTGGCCCATGGTGAGTTCCGCTACGGCATCTTTCCAGTTTTTACGGCTTGCGCTACCTTGATACCCAAAACCGCGCAGATAGTTCGTGCTTTTCGATTTGGCATCGATGTTCTTAAAACGGGGAATGTATACGCCGCCAGGTCTTCGTCCTTTGTAATATTTGTCCTCAAAGCCATCGAATTTGCCATTGGCCCCTGCCCCTAGGTGATGGTCCATGATATTTCGGCCTACTTGGTCGGAATCATTGCCCATTCCGTTCGGAAAACGGTCCGATTTTGATTGTAGAAGAATAGAGGCCGAGGCAATGGCCGATGCGCACAAGAAAATGACCTTGGCATTGAACACCAACTCTTCTTTGGTCAAGCGGTCGATGACCTTGACTCCGGTCGCTTTTTTTGTGTCGGGGTCGTACATCACTTCGGTGACGATGGAGTCGGGTCTTAGGGTCAGGTTGCCGGTGCGTTCCGCGGCCGGTAGGGTAGAGGAGTTGCTGCTAAAATATCCACCGAAAGGACATCCTCTGGAACAACGGTTCCTGAACTGGCATTTGGTGCGTCCTTCAAATTCCTTGTCGCCCGTAATATGAGCGATCCGCCCCGAGGTAACCACCCTTCCGTCTAGGTTTTCATAAACTTTGTCCCTAAAGTGCTGTTCCACACAGTTCAATTCCATCATCGGTAAAAACTGACCGTCGGGCAGTTGTCTCAGTCCCATTTTTTCACCTGATACACCAATGTAACTTTCTACCTTATCGTACCAAGGGGCAATGTCTTTATAGCGAACGGGCCAATCAACGCCATGGCCGTCATTTTTATTTGCTTCAAAGTCGATTTCACTCCAGCGGTAACTATGGCGCCCCCAGGTTATGGATCTGCCACCTACATGGTAGCCGCGCATCCAGTTAAAGGGTTTGGTTTCGTTATATGGGTGTTCCAGATCATTCACGAACCATTTGTACGAATCCGCACTTCTGCCTTTGTTGGTCCGACTCTGTTTGGGGCGCTTTGCCTTTTCGGCAATAGAAAGCTCACCGCCAAATTCAAAGTCCCAATCATCCATATGGGCCGTAGTGTAATCTTTTATGTGTTCCACCATTCTGCCCCTTTCGAGCATTAAGGTCTTTAGTCCGTTTTCGCACAATTCCTTGGCGGCCCAGCCTCCGCTGACACCCGTACCTACAACAATGGCATCATAGGAACTTTGTTCTTCGTTAAAATAAAATTTGCTCATTTGCTATGTTTTGAAAAAGAGGTTTTGATTTGTTTTTATTCTAAGCCGATACGAAAAACGTAGGCCGCCTCGCAAGGCTTTTGGCCATCAACGGAAATGGATAGGCCTTTAGAGGTCTGCTTCCATTTGATGTCGTTTTTGCCGCTTATGAATTCTACCGATTTAATTCGTTTTGATGTATTGGGATTGTTTTTTGAAAGGGATTTAATATTGAATTTGCCATCTTTTGGCCAACCCAATGCCGTAGCATATAGGGTTTTTCCTTTGGTGGTAAAGCGAAAGTCTTCGGGGCCGGATTCTTTATTGTTCTTTTCGGAATGATGACCCGTTTCAACTTTCGTAGGGCCCTCGCCAAAGATGGTCCAGGGTCGGGTGTCGTAAATGGCTTCGCCGTTAAGACTCAACCATTGGCCCATTTCGTTCAATATTTTTTGAGCTTCATCGGGAATGGTGCCATCTGCCTTTGGACCTATGTTCAACAACAAACATCCGTTTTTGCTTACGATGTCTATCAATTCGTCGAGGAGGTAGTTTGAAGTCTTGTATTCTTCATTGGTAACATAGCCCCAAGAAATCTTTCCTATGGAAGTATCGGTCTGCCACGGGTATTTGAAGATCCCGTCCATACGGCCGCGTTCAATATCGAGTACTATCAGGTCTTCGGGAAAGGATTTGTTTCTCATGTTCTTGTTTTGAAAAACAACGCCTTTGTTCCATTCTTCGCCCTTGTTGTAGTAATAGGCAAGTATTTTTTTATGCACGACCTCAAAACCGGGTTTGTCCAATCCGAAATCGAACCAGAGCAAATCGGGCTCATAATTGTCAATGATATCGGTGGTACGGTTCCACCAAAGGTTCAGGAATCTTTTAGTGGGTAGGGTATCATTGCCTATGGGCTCGCCGTACAGGTCGTAAAACTCCGGATTATTGGTGTCCCAGGTCGGGTCGTCCTTACGGTAATAGACCCTGTGGCGGGCAAAGTGGGAGGATACCCCGAACTTCATCCCCTTGGCCTTGACCGCATCCGACAACATACGCATAACGTCTTTTTTTGGGCCTGTATCCTTAACGTTCCAGCGCGTGTGCTTAGAAGCGTACATGGCATAGCCGTCATGGTGTTCGGCAACCGGTACTACATAGCGGGCCCCTGCATTTTTAAATAGGGCGGCCCATTCCTCTGCGTCAAATTTCTCCGCTTTAAAATCAGGTATAAAGTCTTTATAGCCGAATTTCGAGGGGTCGCCATAATGGGCCCTATGGTAGGTGTAGGGCTTTTTGCCGCCTTTTGACCATTTTTCGTCATAGATACCTCTGGGGTATTTTTCACTGCTGTAAGCGGGTACGGCATAGGGGCCCCAATGCAGGAAAATACCGAATTTGGCATCCCTGAACCATTCGGGAATCTCATATCCGGCGCGTATCGATTCCCATTCGGCTTGGAATTTTTTCGGTTGAAGTTGGGCGTGTAGTGCGGTAATCCCCATGAACAATAAAAGGGTCATGGCTACTTGGCTTACAAATTTGTTTTTTGTTGTCATTCTGAATTTTGGCTTTAATTCTTTTTCTTCTTTTTGATAATGCCAATTTCAGGACGAGGTATGTTTTCCGATGCCCCTCTCATAACGTAAGGTTCCCATTTTTTTCGGGCCTTTTGCCATTCTTGAAGCGTTTTTGTAGGATACCATGCAGGCCAGCCTATACGGTTAAAATCGTAATTTTTTTGGTTTTTGGCGACCCATTCGTCCACTGTTGAAAATGGATTCTTATCAGGAAAAACGCCAATGGCCTTGAACTCATCGCTAACACCTTGGTCTTTGATCACGTTGGTGCGCCAGTTCTGAAGTTCGGCCAATAGCTCTTTTTTCACAGGGCCATATTCGGGATTATCGGCTACATTCTCTACCTCATATGTGTCTTTTCCTAGATCATATAGTTCGATTTCGGGTTTTACGGGTGCAAAGAAGGCGGCCTGCTCGGGCGTAAGTTCGCCTTTTAGGTACATGATGCTCATTTCTGCCAATACGGGGTAGGCGTTTTCCTTGTATTGGTTGTACTGTAAGTATGGTCTTTCAGGCATCAGATTGAGAATGAGCTTGTAGTCTTTTGATCGTATGGAACGCATGGCATCATGGGTTTCGTCCATTTTGTCACGGGCGGCAAAAACGTATTTTCGTTTTTTAATGGCTTCCCCTAGAAGGTTTTTTCCGTGTAAGGGAAGCGGAGGGGTAACATGGGCCGCATCAAGTATGGTGGCATCAATATCCAAAGACATGACCAGGTCGTCGCTTACCTGACCGGGTTCTACTTGGCCTGGCCACCGCATGATCATAGGGATACGGGTACCGCCATCGTATAAAAATTGTTTGCCCCGAATGTGGCAACGGCCATGGTCGCCTATAAAAAATACAATGGTATTATCGGCCAAGCCTTCATCTTCTAGTCGCTTTAACAAGGCGCCTACTTCGCGGTCTACCAATTGCATTTGTTCCAGTCCGTTGGCCCAATCACGGCGAACAAAGGGCGTGTCGGCATAATAGGGAGGGAGCTCAACGTCTTTAATGTCGATAGGTCTTTCGGGATCGCGCTTCCACGAACGGTGGGTTCCGCTAAAGGTGATTCTTGCGAAAAATGGTTGGCCCGGATTGCGATCGGCCCAGTCGTTGGTGTTCATAAAGAGCTCTTCCTTGGTGTCGGGCAAAAAGTTCATGTCGGTTTTCCAACTCATTAAAGTGGTGAAATACCCAGCCTCTTCTAAGAGTTTAGGAATGGGTTTTATACCGTAGGGCAAGGCTTCTTTGTTGTGCTCACGGTGTTGGTTGGCGCCAATGTAGTTTTGGTGGAAACCGGTCATCATGGCGGAGCGCGAGGTCGAACAAACGGGAGAGGTCGTAAAGGCCTTGTTGTAGCGAATGCCCTCGGCCGCCAATTGGTCTACGTTAGGGGTGTAAATGCCCTTTGTGCCGTAACAGGAAAGGTCAGGACTCCAATCCTCAATGGTAATCCATAAGATATTGGGGCGGGTGTCGCTCGTTTCCTTTTGGGCCTTTTTTTTGGTATCTCCGCACGAGGCGAACATAAGAAGGCAGGAAGATAAAATGGGGAACACAGTTTTTTTTACCGAAGGAATCATAAGCGTTATATTATCTATAGGTCAAATGAAATAGAAATCGGGCGGACTTATGTATGTATCGGTTTATCTGTTGTCTCTCTCGGTACATTCGAGGCTTTTTGAACCTTACGAATAAAAATCGGAAATGATGTGTCTGGCCCCTTTTTCATAATCCCATAAATAATCGCCGGTAGCTTCGACACACTTTTGACTGATATGGTGCGGAAGTACCGAAACCAAGGGGTATCCTATTTTTGACTTGAACATTTCCAAATGCTTCAAGTATTTTTCTTCGGTAATATCATTTTCGGCATTTCCCCCAATATGGTCAAGGTTGATACCACGGCCGGGAGAAGATTTATATGAGATTTCGTAATGTGTCTTTACACGTGCGGGCCAGTCGTATTTATCGTTGAGCCATACATCGTTGGTACGGGTAACATCGGTGAATTTGGTAAAGAAAATATCGGGGACGTGGAATTCCATTTCAATGGTGGGGTCAATGCCTTTTGCTGCTTTGTACAGTTCTTTGTGTATGTGGAGCATGTCTGATTTGGTGTTGTACGACATATCAATTTTAAATTTCCGTACCCCCATTTTATGAAAGCGGTGAATGGTCTCCGAAGCGTATTCGAAAATGTCGGCCTTGGGGTTCAACCATCGCACGCCTTTGTCGTATTCCGTTTTGCCTTGGGCCCGATAGGCTCCCAAGAGGTTCGGGTTGTTCTGGGCCGCGATACTTGAGGCGTGTATTTTAGGAAAGCCTATCCATAGACCGGGTGTAAACCCTTTTTCGTTTATAAGGTCCATGGTCTTTCTAAAATCGGGAAATTTTTTGGGGTCGGGATGCCATGAGCCGTAGCCGGAGTTGAGACTGCCGTCGGGAAATTGGCCCCAACCGTGATCTAAGGTCATTTTCCCCTTGGGAAATCCGTATTCGATAACTTTGTCTAAATACTTCGCTACAAAGTCGTGATTCAGTAGATTAAAATGTCCTTTGGGAACATTGGATTGTATCTTCTGCTCTACCCAGGTGCAATATTCCACATCGGCCCAAAAGTGGGGAAACACTTTATAAGGCTGAATGTTCAGGCGGTGCATCATTTGGGTATTGTACGTCTTCCACGCTTCATCGCCCTTACCGCTTTCATCCACAAAAAGTTCCTGTCCCTCGGGAATGTTTATGGTCAGGGTTTCTTTTCCGTCGAAACTAAAGGTAGAATTTTCAAAACCGAAGGTGGTCATAAAACCCACGAACTTACCGGCAGCGTCTCTGATAACCGGCGAACCGCTCATTCCACTAGCCGGAATGGTGAAGGGATTGTGGGTAAAGGCATCGCTTTGAAAGTAATAGGCATCACCACCTTTTTGGGCTGCGGTGCCATTGCTGTTATAGGGACAAAACAATGGTTTGGTGACTTTTATTTTTACCTGTTCCCCTTCAACCTTATCGTTTTTGTTCAAAACCTCATAGTGTGTAGAGGTGGCTTGTGCCGCCAATGGGCCTGAAACTCCTGCAAGGGCAATACCCATACCTGCTTTTTTTATAAAATCTCTTCGGTTGTTCATGTTCGTGCTATTCTTGAAGTGTGAGTGTTTGGGTAAAAGTTTCAACGGTACGTCCGTTTGAGCTGAGGGTGTTTTTTAGGGTATAGGTGGTCCCTTTTTGCGGATGGACCTTGGTCGTGAGGCTAACTGTTGTAGATTGAAAGGGTTTTATGGAATCTAGCGCTCCTGAGGCCAACTCCGTTTCTTTTCCGTTCTCAACAAGGGTTATGACGATATGGGCGGATGAGGATGCGACTTGCCCGAAATTTTCGACTTTTACGCTTAGGTCGTATCCGCTTGTGGTTTTTGTGAAGACCGGGGCCCGAGAAGAAAGAATGGGGGTGATGTATTCAACTTCGGGTAAACGTGCATAGCCAAAGAGCAGTTCCCCGTTTTTGTCCTTCCCCAATAATTTTCCAGCGAAATTTTCGTCGGTAAGGCCATTGCCTTTTCCTTCAAAAATGAGGATAAGGTCATCTCCCGATTTTTCCGTACGTGATAATTTGCTTCCTTTTCCGAAATTTACTTCTTCAGAGGCACCAAAACGTAACGAACCTAAATCAATATCGCTATGTGGGTCAAAATCGTTTTCCGCCTCAATTTTAAGCTTGATTTCTTTTGTATTGGAAGTGATTTTTTTGGTGTTTAGAACGGTCAACAACTTTTCCTTTCTAAGGGGCACGACAATGAGTTTTGAACTGTGATTATCCTTGGGGAGGTCTTCGTATTTTAAGGTGTCGATTACCGCAAAGTTGGCGGCAATGGCCCTTCCTTTTTCATCTTGTAGTATACGGATACGTTCGTATTTGTGCCAACCTTCCTTAGTACCGTCTTTATGGACGGAAATACCAGGCGTATAGGCTTCCCCGGGGTCTACCTTCCAGTTCACGCCATCTTTAGAGCGAAGGTACCACGCAATCCTGCCCAACCAATCGTTGACGATGAGGTGGTACTGTACGTGGTCTTTCCAGACGACGGGGTCTTCATACTTGCCTTCCACGGGGGGGTAAACCGATTTTTCGCCTACCATGTTCCAGGTGGCCAGGCCATCTTTGCTGAACCAAGGGTAGCCATGGCGGTTTATCATTAAGAAGGAGCCGTCTTCGCGTTGGGCAAAGGTGCAATTGTGCATGAAATTAGAAGCACTCGAGGTTTTGCGGTCCCGTTTGTCGAATTCAAATTGTCCTTCTCGCCACGGACCGTTAATGTGTTGCGCTACATAGTATTTATCGGTCACGTAAAGAACATATCGTCCTTTTTTGGTTACGTACCATGTGGGATTGTGTCCATGGCCTACTTCGCCGGCAATTTTGAAAGGACCGAAAGGAGATTCCGAAACACCGTGTACCACACGGCTGTTAGGGTAGGCCATATGCCCTTTTTCTGCACTTTCTGGCCAACGGCAAACGAACAAATGGTATTTTCCATCTTCCTTTTCGAGCAAGGTATTGCCTCCCCAATAGGACCAAAGCGGACTTTCAACGCCATTGTTGATGTCTCTAGGGATGACATTGGGGGAGCCCCAAGTATCGGAAGTCCTTCCCCCGAGATCGGGCATGGGTAAAAAACGGTCCATAAAACGGCCTCCCCAGACGAGCTTGTCCCAAGCTGCCGGACGCTCCCTTTTTACGACCATTTCGTGGGCTTTCTTTTTTTGTTTTTTTGAAGGGGTACTTTGTTGTGCCTCAATTGATGAAATATTGAGAATTGCGAAGGCAAGGAGAAGGTGACTGAGTTTCATTTAAAAGGATTCAATTATTTCATTAATTTTTGGATATCGGCATCCAGTGCTTTGAACATTAGTAAATGTCCTTCTGCATTGGGGTGCAGGTAATCGGGCATAAGTTCTTTGTTGACCTTTCCACTCTCGTCAACATATTTAGAGCTGATATCTATATAATGGACTTTTGAATTCTTTTTTGGGAAGGATGAAATCAGCTTGTTCGTAGCCTTGTTGATATTATCTCTGTGATTAGGTTTGTACCCATAGGGAAGAATGCCCATGAGGAGAATCTCGGTATTCGGTAGTTTTTGGGTCAATAGACTACATATTTTGTAAATACCATCGCCCAGTTCTTCTGGGGTGCTTATGTTTAAATAATGGTTGCCGTCCGTATTATTTGTACCTATAAGTACAATGGCTACTTTTGGATTGATACCTTCTAAGGTGCCATTTTCGATGCGCCATATGACATTCTCGGTACGGTCACCGCTGATGCCCATATTGACGGTGCGGTAGCGATCTAAGTACTTGGTCCAAACCTCTTTTCGGTCTTCTTTTTCCAACGTGTGAAAAATGGAATTGCCCACCAAAATCAGTTCGGGGTCAGATTTAAGTCGACTTTTAATAGTCTCGTGCCGTTTGTTCCACCATTCACCTTCTAGTTGAACGGATTGGGCTGCCGGGTTTTCCTTTTGAGAACCAAGTTTCGTACTAGAACATGATGCTAGTAGGTATATGAGTAAGAGGAGTAGGGTGTGACCGGGTTTGATTTTGTTAAGCATAATAGTTCAACTTGGTTTTAAACTTTTTTTTGAACGGGGCCAATACCATTTTCCCAGTTTTCATTGCATTCCTTAAAAAGTGTCGCTTTTAATTTTTCAGTTGTTTCAGGATGCTCTTGGGCCAAATCATTTACTTCTTCGTAATCATCGGGTAGATAATAGAGCTGAAAAACATCTGCCTTCAGAAAATATCGGAGCTTCCATCCTTCTTGGGTGACCAAGGCGGGACCCATTTTAGAGCTATAAACCGTATAATCACGGAGTTTAGGCGTGCCGCCGAATAGTACCTGTGCATAAGAAACCCCATCTTTTTCATCGCGCTGGGGCACACCTACGATCTCGGCTAGGGTATTCAAAAAGTCATAGTTACTTACCATTTGGTCCGAAACCGTACCGGCTTTTATGTGGTCTTTCCAGTACCAGAATAGGGGAACGCGAACCCCGCCTTCCCAGTTGTCGCGTTTTTTTCCCGACATACCGTCATTGCCGTCAAAAATATCACCGGCAACGCGACTGTTGAAGCGTGTGGTGATATTATCAAATTCTTCTCCCTTTACATTGACGTTGTTTTTTGAGGTACGCCCTTTTTCGGGGTAGTAAATTTCATGTCCGTTGTCGGAAGTAAAGA
The DNA here is from genome assembly GCF_002211465.1 of Zobellia sp. OII3. Lineage (NCBI taxonomy): Bacteria > Pseudomonadati > Bacteroidota > Flavobacteriia > Flavobacteriales > Flavobacteriaceae > Zobellia > Zobellia sp. OII3. Next base: position 1,487,819 of record NZ_MWRZ01000001.1, read on the forward strand.
CAATGATAGTGTTGTCAAGAATTTCCATTTCTTCGAGTTTGGAATAAATTCGGCCCACATCGTCATCCAACATCTTTACCATAGAAGCATATTCTTTTTCCCATTGGGTCAAGTTGGGGTTATTGGCTAATTCAGGATGTACCTCGGGAACCATGGTCGGCCCGTGGGGCAACTGTGTAGGGAAATAGATAAAGAAGGGTTTGTTTGTTTTTTGGGGGTGGTTGGCTTCCATAAAACCCAACATTTTTTCCATGATAATATGCTCCGAATAGACGGCCTTACCTTCCATATTCCACCGATCCTTAAAATTTTCGGAAGAGTCGTATTCCGTGGTTTTGGCACAATCGACATGGGTGTTTCCTGGGATGTCGACTTTTTTGCCGTTCTCAAAAAGGAAAGGGGGGTAAAAACCATGGCACCGAAGATGGTCGTAATACCCAAAATGATGGTCCCAACCATGACGTTCCATACGTTCGGGAGTGGTGGCAAAACCCCATTCCAATTTTCCGAACTGCCCTGTGGTATAGCCTGCCTTTTGCGCAATTTCACCCAAGAACACCTCGCCTTTTTCGGCCGGAAGGGCTACTTTGTGGATTTTAGCCTTGATTTCATCCAGGGTGAGCCCATTATCCAATTCCTTATAGATGCCCGCTTTTACAATGGTCATGGCATCACCCCCATGGCAGTCGTGCATTCCGGTCAATAGGCTGGCCCTTGCTGGAGCACAATACATGGCGCCGTAGGCCCTTTCAAATTGCATGCCTTGCGAGGCTAACTTGTCGATATTGGGGGTAGTCAACATCTTTTGCCCGTAGGTGCCTAACATGCCACGGCCTAGGTCATCGGCGTAAATAAGCACAATGTTGGGCTTCTTTATCTTTTTTTGGGCTTGGGACTGGGGTACGTTCCACAGGATGAACAGCAGCTGGATAAAGAGAAGTTTTGTGGTATACAATAGTGGTGGCCGGTTCACTTGTGGGGCTTTTTTTGATTACTTGGAAAGGATTGAATTTGGGGGCAGGGGCACCCTGTTCATTTTACGCCAGGCCACGAGTTCATCGAGCAGGGCCTTGGCGGTTTTTGGCTGTTCCTTGGCCAAGTTGCTCGCTTCCCTTGGGTCGTTCTGTAAATCGTATAGTTCGAGCCTTCCATCGGCCAAAAATTGGATCAGTTTGTACTTTCCCTTACGGATGACCGAACAGGTACCATGCTTGTATTGGCTGGCCAAATGCCAGAACAAGGGGCGTTTTTTAAAACTGTTCTTGTCTTTTTGAAATAGGGGCGTAAGGGAATTTCCATCTAGTTGCCCAGTGTAATCTACATGGGCAACATCCATTAGTGTCGGAAAATAATCGGTAACCGAAATAGGAATCTCCGTTCTACGGGCTTTTACCTTGCCGGGCCAATGAATTAAGGCGGGAACTTTTATTCCTCCTTCATAAATTTCCCCTTTGGAACCTCTTAACTTTAAATTCTCGGAGGCAATACTGTGATAGCCATTATCGGAGGTAATGATAATCAATGTATTTTCTTCTAAATTATTCTTTTTGAGGTATGTTGTGATTCTACCGATATTCTCGTCCATAGACTGTACCATGGTGGCGTAACTGGCCATCCGTTCTTTGTTTTTGCCTATACCTTGTCCCGTTATGGGGTCGCCGGGTTTGTTCATGTATTTATCAAAGAGCTCATCGTTTCTGTTCTTTATGGGACGATGTACCGCATAGAAATGAAGGTTGATCAAGAACGGGGCGTTTTTATGGTTGTCCATAAATTCAATGGCATCGCTGGAAAGTCGGTCCGTGAGCCATTCATCATCGGGTTTTGGGGATATAAACGGATTGCTGAACGGGGCGCGATACCCTCCACGTTCACTTTTGTAGCCTCCTTCTTCTAGGGCCGGGTCTCCGCGAAATGTACCGCCGACGTTTTTGATAAAGCCCCTGCCTTCGGGGTAGTATTGTTTTACGGCTGGTGTCTTATGGTTTTCTACCCAAGTGAAATCCCCGGGTCGAGGTTGATCCAATTTTTGCTGGATGGGCCAGTTCATGGCCAGTTCTTTTTCAGGATAGGGCCCTACAATATGCCATTTCCCTAAGTGAATGGATTGGTAACCTGCGGCAGCAAGGGCTTCTGCATAGATGGGATGTTCCTTTCCGACCGTCCAACGAGAGAAGATGTTCTCTTGGGCATCTCCTTTCTCCAATACGGGAACGGTGTACACCCCCGTTCGGAATGATTGTTTCCCGGTGAAAAGGGCGGCTCTTGAAGGCGAGCAGGTAGGATACATATAGGCATTATCGAATACCAAGCTTTCCTTGGCCAACGCATCTAGTGCCGGGGTTTCGAAATAAGTGGAGCCGTTGAAGCCGACATCGGCATAACCGAGGTCGTCTACAAGAACAAAAATGATATTAGGTTGTTTTTCTTGGGCCCAGCTGAACCCAAAAGACATTAGAAATAGCAATGACAGAAAAAAAGAGCCCTTTTTTAGAAGCATGGTGCCAAACATTTATTCGGTTTTTTTAATGTACTTGAGCGGGGCAATACGTTTGCCTGTTTTGTAGTCCAGTCGCTTACCGTAATAGATGTAGTTGTCAAAGATATCTCCTTGTCCCAATGTTCGGGGGTCGCCCTGTGCTATGAGTTCAGTTTCCATTTGGGTACGAAGCTTTGTAATGACCTCGGCATTTTCAGGTCGGTCGGCCAGGTTATCGATGCAATGCGGGTCTTTTTGAATATTGTAAAGTTCGTGCTCCGGTCTCTTATCAAAATTCATCTCAAAGAAGTGATATTCGTCATCATCTGGTTTTAGGGAAGTGATATAACTCTTGGTAGGCGAACCATCGGTATTCATAAAACCATATTCCGGATTGCCAACGGGCCATCTTTCGGGTTTTATGTTGTGAACGTATAAGAGGGAGTCGTTTCTAATGGCCCTTACGGGATAGGCAAGGTTGGTGCCATCTTCATTGGCCCGGCCCACATCGTGGCGTTCCTTACCTAAAAGAACGTAATCTCTACTAGAATCGATCCGACCGGATCGAGAATCGAAAAGTTGCTTTGTAATACTGCTTCCCGTCATTTGCGGATGGGGCGTTTCCCCTGCTACTTCCATAAAGGTAGGGGCTAGATCTGAAAAGCTGACGAAATCGCTCACGGTACGCCCAGAGATAATCTTGCCCTTCCAATACGCGATGAGTGGAACATGGAAACCTTCTTCGTAAATCTGGCCTTTTACCCTTGGAAAGGGCATACCGTGATCAGAAGTGATTAGAACCAAGGTGTTTTTCAAGAGTCCCTTTTTCTCCAAGATCTTTATGGCCTTCCCTACATGGGTGTCGAACCATTCCACCTCATTGGCATAGTCGAGCAGGTCGCCGCGAATAATTTCGTTGTCGGGGTAAAAAGGGGGAACGTCGGCTTCCTCTAGTTTGCGACCGGCTTTTTTCCAAGAATCCAATTCGTAAAAACGATGGGGTTCTTTGGTTCCCAACCAAAAACAAAAGGGAACGTTCTTGGGGTTTTCGTTTAGAAAGGCCTCGAAATTTGAGGCATAGTCAACATCGGTGATTCCCTTATAGGGGGGCTCGAGTTTAATGGTGTTGTATTCAGGTCCGGCGGGGTTGTCTTTGGTGTCGTAAACGCCAGGTCCCCAGCCTTTACCCGTATACCCTACGCGATAACCTTTTTGGGCCAGTAGCTGCGGATAGGTTTTGAATTCCAGCGGAAAACGCCCGTTGTGATCGGTGGCCTCTTTCAACTGCCAACTGTACTTGCCCGTTAAGATACAGGCCCTTGCCGGTGAACATTTGGGATTGCCGTTATATGCATTTTCAAAAACCGTACCCTCTTTGGCCAAGCGGTCGATGGCCGGGGTGTTGATGAAGGTGTCGCCATAGGCGCCAAAACTCTTCATGGAGGCATCGTCCGCAATACAGAATAAGATGTTCGGGCGTTCGGGCGGTGTACTTGGCGGGTTCGCGCTAAGTGAGAGCATCCCGACAATACCGAATTTGAGGATCGATTGCAGAAATTGAAAAGTATATATTATCATGGTCCTGGTTTTTACAGGTAAGTTACAAATTGTTTACAGCGGTTGGATTCAATATGGTACTTACTTATTGAATTCCGAAATGATCAAACTCCAGATGACCTTGGTGCCATCCGCTGCGGTAACTTCGTAGTTCATGTCACCTTTGCCGAAATCGGCTATTTCACCGAGGGCAGGGGCGCCATTTGAAGGGGCCAATGTAGCAGCCGTGGATATGTCGGCATAACCGACAATGGCCGAAAGGCTTACTTGCGAACGGATTTCCTCTGGAAAATCGCTACTGGCAGGGGGAACCGATATGATGCAGGCGACTTTTTGATTCACGGTGTCTATGGTCGCTTCCGTATCAAGTTGAACTACTTGGAGGCGATTGTAGTCTTGGGTGTCATCTATCCACCTATATTCAAATCTGAAATTGGTGATTTCGGCTTCGCTAAATGCAGGTAGCTCCTCTAGGTCGGATTTCAGGCAAGAGGTCATTGTAAGACCTACAAACAGAAACATCAAGTATTGTATATGTTTTTTCATCGTATGTGATTTAATATGGTGCGTTAATTTACCAACCTGGGTTCTGGTCTAGTTTTTCGTTGAGTATTCGTTCGTTTTCCGGTACGGGAAATAGATAGCGTCTTGTGGAAAAACGTTTCTTTTGGTTGCCAGGCTTAAGTACCACGGGCTTGCTTTCAAAGCTTTTTCCATCTGCGGAAATTTCAAAGAAGGAATATTCTTTGTCGTTCAGTTCAGGGATAACACCGCCGCCTGCTTCTTTGCCCCATCGCAGTAGGGACCAGTAGCGGTCGTTTTCAAAAAATAATTCTACCCGACGCTCTATTTTGTACCAATCCCAAACTTGGTCTAGGGTCATACCCGCCATAAGTTCGGGGAGTTTTCCGTGCTGCGCCCGTGTTTTGTTGATGTACTGCACGGCCGTTTCGGCATCGTTCATACGGAGCATGACTTCGGCATAGTTCAAATAGGCGCGGCCCAATCTGGTAATGACCTGATGGTAATTGGTGAAGTTTACGGCCTTGTACCCTTCAATGTCGTAAATGCCCTTTCTTATAAAATAGCCCGATATGGTAGAGGCCCCGGTTCCCTTTGTACTTTGGGCGTAATGCATGTTCCCCCCAATTCTTGTAGTTACCGTATTCGTGAAGAGTTGAGAGGAGTCTTGTACAATGGAAGCGAAGAAACGGGCATCGCGGTGCTCGTTATAGATGGCGTCGGAAAGAAAACCTCCGTTCATTTCAAAATCTTGGCAATACGAGGTTTCGTCCCACCTTTTGGCTACGCCGTCGGTATCCGTAACCAAATAATCGTCGATTAGGTCTGTTGAGGGCATTGCCGTTGTCCAACCTAAGAATGATTCGTTGAGTTTGGGAGTCCCTTCGGTTTTGGCTACCTCCATATTGGGTACAATACGTTGCATTGGGGTCAGCACACAAAGGGTGGCGTCTATATTGGTGTATAGCCCTAGTATGATTTCCGAAGAGTTCAAGGCCCGATCGTAATCGTTGAATAGCTCACCGTAATTGGGGTCTAGGGCATACCCTAGGGTAAATAGGTCTTCACTGGCTTTCTTTGAGATGCTGTAATAGTCTTGTTTTCCACTTTCTATATATGCGGCACCGTGCAAGGCAATTTCGGCCAACATGGCGTAGGCTGCCCCTTTGGTAAGTTCACCGACCTCCGCATTATTGGCAATAGGTAGGTCAAGGGCCGCTTCCTGCAGGTCTTTGATGATGAAATCATAGGTTTCTTTAATCGTTTCGGTTCGAGGAAGCTTTAAATCGTCTTGGGGGGTAAGCACTTTGTCGACAATGACGTATTTGCCGAACAAGCGAGCTTTAGAATAATAGATCAAAGCCCGTAACATCTTGCCCTGTGCTATCAATTTGGGTTTGATGTTCTCAGGAATGCCCTCTGAGGCAGCGACTTTCTCAATGATCAAGTTACAGTCCCTGATAACTTCAAAGGAATTTTGCTTGATAGGGGCTTTAAGTCCTAATGGGGCATTGCCATAGAAGTAATAAGAATTGTTCTTGGCCCAACCCGCATCATAAAACGGGTCAATAAGGTCTAAGGCTACTTTGTTGGCATTTACCAAGACCGTGTTATCGGTAAAGTCATCGTTACCGGCACCACCACCTTTTGGGTCAGGGTCTTCTGGGTTGACCAACAATTCGGGTAAGACCGAATTATAGGTGTTATAGATAAAACCTTGGGCCAGATTGGCATCGCTCCACACATCTTGTTCGGTGTATTTATCTAGGGGCTCGGTATCTAATAGGTCGTCGCTACACGAGAAACTCATGAGGGCGATCGAAATGGAAAATAGGGATATATATACGTTCTTCATTACTAACTTTTTTTTGAATTAAAATCCAAGGTTTATACCAAATGAATAGGTGCGTTGAACAGGGTAGCCGTAGCTGTTGATCCCATTGTTGTCGGCCTGTACTTGTTCCGGGTCAAAAAAGTCTTTCACAGGGGAAATGGTGAACAAGTTGGTACCACTTGCAAATATTTTGCACGAAGAAATCCAGTTGTTGTCGGCCAAAATCGATTTCTTTAGGTCGTAGCCCAGTTGAATGTTCTTCAATCTGAAATATTTGGCGTTCTTTAAGAAGTAATCCGAAGGGTTGCTTATGATGTTATTGTTTCCTCCATTTACATCTACGGAGGTAACCGGTCTTGGGTATGTGGCATCGGGATTTGTTGGGGTCCAATAATCCAATTGATACACATAGGTCAGGCGTTTGGCTTCCGCCGCAATAAAACGGTCAAAACCAATATATCGGTTTCCGGCACCTTGAAAGAGGCCGTTCATGAACCATCCTTTGTAGCTCATATTAAAATCGATGCCATAGGTCAGGTGGGGTTGGGAAGGAAGGCCTGCCAAGCGTTTGTCTTGCTCATCTATTTTTCCATCGCCGTTAGAGTCGACATAGCGGATATCGCCGCCTTGTGTTTCGGTAGAACTTAGTAGACGGGGTGTATTCAAGATGTCTTCGTCATTTTGGTACAATCCGTCGGTGATATAGATTTTTCCACCTTGCCAGTAATCGGTCCTATGGGTTTCCCTAGTGTATGGGTTTTTGAGGGTAGCCTCGTCTTCGGTGTCTAATTGCTCCCATAATTGATTAAAATAAGAGACGTTTCCGCCCAATCCGAATTTGAATTCGTTGATATGGCTCTTGTAGCGAAGCGAAACTTCGTATCCTGCCCTTCGCTGTTTAGATCCGGAACGGATTTGCGGCAAAGGTTTGCCTAATGGTTGGGAATATACATTTTGCGGACTCACCAAAAATCCGGAGGTGAGGTAGTAGAAATATTCCAAGGTACCGCTGAACTTATCGCCAAAGGTAGAGAAGTCCAATCCGTAGTTGAACGATTCCCTATTGTACCAAGTGAGCTCGTCGGGGTTGACCAAGTTGCCTTCCGAATAGCCGTTGACCAAGGAGTTTCCAATAGTATAAATGCCCGATTCAAGGTTGTAGACCGGAATATAACCGAATCGGTTCACTCCTTCGGAAACTCCGGTTTTACCATAAGAGCTTCGTAGTTTTAAGGAGTTGACGATGTTGTCTTCCTTTAATTTTTGCATAAAATTCTCCTCGGCAATATTCCAGGCGAATGACATGGCCGGAAAGAAGCCCCATCTTTTTTTAGGGGCAAAGTTGTCGTTACCATCGTATCGGCCACTAAGCTCAATAATGTATTTGTAATCAAAGTCGTATTTCAAACGGAAGACATACCCCGCATTGGCGGCTTCACGTTCGCTGCCATCATTGTCTTTTCCTACGGCCGGGCCGGCAAAAAGTTGATCGACCGCACCTGATAGGTAGTTTCTTCTCGAGGCCGCTAAATTGGCATAGTTGCTGGTGGTCTGGTTATAAACAAAGGTAGCATCAAGACCGTGCATGCCGAAAGTTCTGGAGTACGAAGCGCTAGATTCAAAATACAATCGGTTGCTGTAGTATGAACTTAAGCTTAGTGCGGGGGGCGTTTGCGCCATGAGTGAGCCGTCTTGCATATAGAGGGGCACATTGTATTCCCATAATTTTCCCCAACCGTCACCATCGCGGTAATTGGCCATCATACCTAGTTTTAGGCCTTCTACGTTCGGAACTTGCCATTTTAGGTCTAATTGGGCATTGATAAACTTATCCCTTGTTTTGTTGTAGCCGGCGTCTTTGTCGGTGAGGGCGAGCGGGTTGTCGCCGTTACCACCTCCAGCCAAGGTGCCGTCAAGGTTATACCCCCTGTAAAGCGGGTCGGTGTTTTGGTTTACGGCACGCCATATGCCGTACATTCCTGACGATGGTTCTTGATAGTTTTCAATACTTGAGTTGAGGTTGATACCCACGTCAAGACCTATTTTTTCGAATTTGGTGGTAACGTTACTTCTAACGTTGAACCGGTTATAATTGACTACGTCTGCCTTTAGTAGGCTGCCTTCGTCGATATATCCGAGGGAAACGAAATAGTTGGTCTTTTTATCACCGCCCGACAGCGAAAGGTTGTGGCGTTGTTCGGGTGCAAATTCCTTTAAGGTCAGGTCTGGCCAGTTATTATCGGGATAGGTGTCGAGGTCGGCATGCGTCCTGATGGTCTCCAATTGGTCTGGGGAGTAGGGAACCGGTATGCCTTCATACGCACTGGCCGCATTCTGGACTTGGGCAAATTCATAAGAATTCATCATTTCAGGAAGAATGGTAGGCTGGCTCATTTGGTAGTTGTACGAGTAGTTGACATTGATCTTACCGTCTTTACCCCGCTTGGTGGTGACCAAGACGATACCGTTTCCTGCCCTTGAACCGTATACGGCCGTAGCTGCAGCATCTTTAAGGAAGCTAATGCTTTCAATATCGTTGGAATTGATGGTGTTGAAATCTTGCTGCTCCGTAATGACCCCGTCAATGACGTATAAAGGGGCGCCACCCCCACGAATGGAAATAGCCGGCGAACTACCTGGAGCACCACCACTGTTTTCGACGATCAGACCTGAAACTTGCCCTTGAAGCGCTTCGCCCACGTTGTTAAAAGGGGTCTGTTCCAATTTTTCGGGTGCCAAGGTCGTAACGGCTCCTACCATTTTTCGTTTGGTAGAGGTTCCGTAACCGATGACTACTACCTCGTCTAACTTGGCGGAGTCGGTATCTAGGGAAATGTCTATGGTTGTTTTTCCATCGATAGCTACTTCTTGTGTGCTATAACCGATATAGCTAAAGATCAACACATTGGAGCCTTCGGGTACTTCGATGGAATAGTTGCCGTCAAAATCGGTGACGATACCTACTGTAGTGCCCTTTACGAGTACGTTTGCACCGGGAAGGGGCATGCCGTCTTCCGTGCTAATTACCGTTCCGTTCACTGTGGTTTGTGCATATGCGGCACCGCAGATGAGCATGTTGAGAATGCATAGTGGAAAGAGCCACCGCCTGAAAAATTTAGGTTTGTCTTTTTTCATGGTTTGAGTTAAGTTATTTAAATACTTGTTGTGTGAGTTTCGAATGGAAAAGTGTCCTGTAGTTTTTCGACATTCGCAGAATCAAAGGTATTTTTTAGGGAAGGAAAGGTGTATCTCTAGGTAAATTTTATGTATTTATAGATCAATACGCCTCGCCCGTAACAGTTTGTTACTGGTGTATGGAACGTGTAATTGTTAGGGGGAAAGGGGCTAAGCGTGGTAGTTTGACGGTTTTGCACAAATAGAAATACAAAAGGGCTTTGTGCCTTTTTTGTTGGGAAAATCAGGACAAAGGGGGCGATTTTTTTAAAAGGGCATAAAAACCTATCTATATACCAAGGATATTTCAGATTTAATAAAGGTGTGATTATTTTGAGCCCTTGTACTTGCCCGGTGAAACACCGTAAATTTCTTTAAAGAGTTTACTGAAGTGGGTTCGGCTTTTAAAACCGGTCATGGTATAGACCTCGTTTACCGATAGTTCGGGTTGGTGTACCAATAGTTCCGCGGCCTTCTTTAAACGGTACATTTTTAGCAGTTCAAAGGGGGTTTTGTCCGTTAAGGCCTTTACTTTTTGGTAGAAATGGGTGCGGTTTAGGTAGAGTTGACGCGCAAATTGGTCCATATCTAGGTTTTGATTGTCTAGATTTTCGGCCATAAGGTGGTATAACTTTTCCAGAAAGGCATTATCGTTTCTATTGTTGACGTTGTTGTCCTTGGTCAGGGCTATGCCGATTTCAAAACGCTCCCGTAGGCGTTTTCTGTTTTCGAGCAAGGCCTCGGTGCGGGCCACTAATTGACGGGCGTCAAAGGGTTTTTTGATATAGGCATCGGCACCGTCTTTTATACCTTGGATCTGGTTTTCTATATCGGCCAAGGCCGTCAGTAAGATGACCGGAATATGGCTTGTTTTTATATCGGCCTTTATGCGCTTACAAAGCTCTAGGCCGTTCATTATGGGCATTTGAATATCGCTAATGACCAAGTCGGGCCATTGGTCCTCCATGGCATCCAGACATTCCCGGCCGTTAGTAAAGGTTTTTACCTTAAAGAACTTAGACAGTACCTTGCTGACATAGAGGCGCATGTCTAAATCATCTTCTACATAAAAGATAAGACTACCGGAATAATCGCCGCTGGCCTTGATTTTTGAAATTTCGGTCTTTTCAATAGTGGTTTCCGCCTTGGAAACCTGGTTCTCGGCGGTTATGATGGCCTTTTCTTTTGTGGCCTGGTCATCTGCCGATTCTTTCTTGACCACGGGCAAGCGCACACTGATTGTCGTACCTACTCCTATCTCACTTGTAGCTTCTAAATAGCCATAGTGCATTTCGACCATCTTTTTTGAGAAGGCGAGGCCTATTCCCGAGCCTGTGGAATGGACGTTTTCCCTTTTTCTTGACTGGTAGAACCTTTCGAAAATATGGGGTAGGTCGTCGTCGTCGATGCCCTTTCCCGTATCCGTTACCGAAACGATCAGGTCTTTGTCGTCACTTTCATAGGTAATGGTAATGACGTCGTTTTCACCGGTGTATTTGAACGCATTGCTCAACAGGTTGTTAAAGACTTTCTCTAGCTTGTCGCGATCGGCCGATACCACAATATTTTTGTTCTTGGCAATGATCTCCAACTTTTTATCGCTGTTGTAGGCCAAGAAGTGAAAGTCGGGCACAAGGTGGTCTAAAAACTCATCAAAGTAAAACCTTGAGTAGTCCATCTCCATCAAATTGGCATCGACCCGTTCAAAATCGTGGATCTGGTCGATGAGTTGGCTTATTTTTTTGGACTGACGTGCGACGATATGGAGTTTTTCTTGGGAATCAGGATTGTCCCTATAGCGTTCTGACAGTTGCTTTATGGGGCTTGCGATGAGGTTGAGGGGCGTCTTTAGCTCATGCGATATGTTGGCAAAGAAGCGTAATTTGGCGGCATTGACTTCCTTTACCTTGTCTTTTTCAATTTGCTCCAGTTGAATGTTGTAGCGTAACGATTGTACCTTTATGATATAAAACAGCACGGTTCCCAAGATAAGAAGCGTTAACAAGGCATATAGTACATAGGCCCAAGGCGTTTTCCAAAACGGAGGGGAGATGACAAGGTGCAAGGTCTTGGGCCGGGTCCATTCACCAATAGAGTTCGATGCGGCCACTTCTAGGCTGTATTCCCCAGGTTGAAGACCGTTATAGTTTATCAAACGTTGATCGGAAGTGGTCTCGAACCAATTTTGGTCTACGGGTAGTAAACGGTATTTTAAAAAGTGGTTTTTCGGTGAGGCAAAATGTAGGGATAAGGCCTCGACGCTAAATACGTTCTCATTGTATTTTAGATTAAGGGTCTGCCCGTTCTGTAAGCGTTCGTTCAGTAAGACCCTACCGCCCACCGTGTCGTTCGGACGTATGGTTTGGTTAAAAATCTTGAAATCACCAAATCGCAATATAGGGAGCGCTTCTGAATCGGTTATAGATTTCGGGCTGAAAAAAGAGAAACCTTCAAGACCCGCCAAAATGAGGGAACCGTTCTTAAGACGGGCCGAAGCGTACCAGAAATCTTCAAAAGGTAGGCCGTCTTGCTTTCCGAATTTCCTGAATTTTTTCTCTTTTGGATAGAATTTGTTCAGTCCGATATTCGTGGCGACCCATAGGTTGCCTAGTTCGTCTATATTAATGCTTTTGACTACATTGTTCGACAGTCCGTCCTTTTCTGAAAAAGGAACGAAGCGAGGGGTGCTTTCGCTGTTTTCCACCTTGCAGATACCCGACCCTTCGGTGCCTATCCATAAGTTGCCTTTAGGGCTGCGCGTTATGGCCGAAACAAAATTGTTCGGAAGTCCGCCCTTCTTTTTAGTAGCCCTAAAATGGGTGATTTTGGCCTTTGATAAGCGGGGAGCGTCTTTTGTGTCTACCCTAAATAGACCGTCTTCCGCCGTTCCCACCCATATGAATTGGTATAGGGGGTCGGCATAAACGTAGCGGGCCAAGGTTATTTTGGAGTTTTCAAAATACGGGTTGTCATTTAAGGCTTCGATCCGAAGTACTTTCCCCTCTTTGCCGACCGTTATTTTAAAAACGCCCTGTTTGCAACCTAGCCATAGGTTTCCGTTTTGGTCTTCCGTTATTTTATAGGGGTCTATTTGTGAAAATTCGGGATAGGTGCTTGTATCTATGCGTTGGGGTTCGGTCTCTCCCGGTTTTAAAAGGAAGTAGCCCTCTTGGGCGACTTTCAACCAAGTCCGATTTTTGGTATCGACATATACCGATGATATCCGTGAAGCGTATTTTGGGTCAAAAGAAAAAGGCAGGGGGTCGAATTTCTGCCGTTCCGTATTAAATAGGGCGAGTCCCCCGCGATTTTTTGTCAAATACACCCTATGGTCGTCTAAAGGTGAGATATTGATCAGGTGCCTGTCACTTACTCCAAATTCGTAGGGGCTATTTCCTTTAAATTCCTTAAAAGGATTTTTCTTTAGGTCAAACCTGTAAAGCCCTTTGTCAAAGGATCCCACCCAAAAACCATGCTCTTTGGTACTCTCGAAACAACTCATTCGAAGTTGTTTGTTTTCGAAGCTAAAGGGGGCGTACTGGTTCTGGGAACCGTGTCGCAACGCGTTGATATCGTCTATACGTATGGCTCCACTGTTCAGGGTGCCCAACCATAGGTGGTTTTCCAGGTCGAAGGCCGAGCTGTTAAAGTTGTGTTCCGGTAAAATTTCATCTTGTAGCAAGGAATAGTCGTAACCCTTGCCATTTGCTCCGTAGGAAAACATAAGAACGCCCGATTTAAGGGTGACCAAAAAGGTAGAAGGGTCAATGCGTAAAAGCGATTGGCAATAGCGGATTTCTTCTGGTAAAACCCTTGAGAATTGATGGGTTTTCAGGTCGAAAGAAAGTAGTCCGACCGAAGTAGCGTATAGATAGGTGCTGTCATCTATGGGGGCGGAGCCATAAAATTCGGCCGCTCCGTTTCGGTAAAAAGCCGTAGGGGAATATTCGTCCTTGAAGGAATAGTCGTCGTTAAAGATCAATACGCCGTATTTTTCGGTAGCGCATAGAATGATCCCTAAATTTTCGTTGACGACAATATCTCTAACAATCGGGCCTTTAACGGCTTTCTTGACAAGCTGGTTCGAATAGATATTGGTGAACTTTTGTGTGGTGTAATCGTATACGGATATACCTTCGTCCGTACCGATCCAAATATTGCCTTTGCTGTCTTCCTGTAGCGAACGAATGCGGTTGCTTACGAAAAGATCATGACCCACCGTGTTTTTAAAAGTCTTGAATTCGTAACCGTCAAAAAGGTTCAGGCCTTCATAGGTGCCGACCCAAATGAAGCCTTGAGAGTCTTCTAAAATAGAGGTGACCCCATTGTGCGCCAGTCCGTTTGAAATAGTGTAGTTCTGGGAATATCTAGGTTGGCTCTCTTGTGCTAGGGCACATAGAAAGAAAAATAGGCAGATGAATGTGGAGTAAATGTTTTTGGACATACCGCCAGAAACCAGGTGGTTGATTTAGAAACTAAATTTCAAGATACTAAAAATACAATAGTTCAAGCTTAGTAACGAAGTTAAATGAGCTTTATTTTTGGCAGTGGTTACTTCCCGAAAAAAGAATTCTGTAGAATAGGGTTACCTATTTTTTTAATTTTTCACTCAGTACCTTTTCCATATAATCGATACGATCCAGGGCCTTTTGGGTAAAGTTATAAAGGCTAAGGCCGCGGTCTAGATTCTGGTTTTCATAAGCCACTTTATAGTAGACGTTGTTGTTGAGGAAATCGGTCAAAGCCCGTATGCCATGTAAAAAAGGCATGAGTACGGCTCCCCAAGGAAGCAGTTCGATTTCTTTTTGGGTCAAGAAAGCACCGTTCTCGCCCAAGCCGTCAACAAAAGCTTCGAAGAGGGTTTCGTCAAAAACAATTTTATCGTGGTCTTGCTCGTCTTCCGCCGCCGTATTGGCTATAGTGCGTATGGCATCACCGAAATCAAAAAGAAAATAGCCTTTCATAAGGGTATCCAAGTCGATCAAGCAAAGGGCCTTTTCGGTCTCTTTTGAGAAAAGGATATTGTTGAGCTTGGTATCGTTATGGCAAACCCTGAGGGGGAGTTGGCTAAGGTCAAGGGCCATTAGGCTTTCTAAGACCTCATGCGTAAAACCGATGGCCTTTTCGGCGGTCTTCAGCTTTTCGGAGTTGGCACTTGCGATGGCGGATTCAAATTGCGCTTTGCGCAACCTGATATCATGAAATCGAGGTATGGTGTCGGTATAGTCGTCAAGACGGGCTTGTTGCAGCAGCGAATTGAACTTTCCGATTATCCTTCCCGCTTCATAGGCTATATTCGGGTTTTCGGTAGTGTTATAGGCCGTACTTCCGTCAATATAAGTCATCACCCGCCAATAATCTCCGGTTTCGGTGAGGTAGAAGCTACTGCCCTTTTTCGATTTGACCAAGGTAATCTTAGTGTAATCGGTATCGTGCAAATAACGAAAGGCATGATGGATGTTGTTCATCAACCCTTCTACATCCGTAAAGACAAGATGGTTTACCCGTTGTAATATGTATAGGGGGGTGGAAGCGTCAAAAACCAAAAAAGTATCATTGATCAAACCGTCAGTCAACGGTTTGATCAAATATTTCTTTTCAGGCACCGCAAAATGCCCTAATAGGCTGTTAAGCTTTTCATGGGAATAGCTGTCCATTATTGTTTTGGCCAAAGCGGGGAAGGATACTTGCCGGCATCGGTTTTCTCTTGGAGGTTTGCAACGGCCTTTTCACGGTCGCTGGCATAGGTCACACCAAACCAATCACCACCGGATGGTACAACTTTTACCTTTATTTCGCCAGCCTGCAACATTTCTTGAACGGTCTTTGGAATATAAAGCTCACTTGTTGTGGCCAGGTTTTCATCGGCAAGGAAATTTCTGAACTCGCTTTCTATTTTTTCGAAAATTGATGGCTGACATACCCAGAAGTTCATGCTTACTTGCTCGTCTCCCGTGTATTCGTTGCCAGAATCAAGGTCTAATACTTTGCCATCCTTGGGCTCAAGTTTTAGGCGTTCGTCAACAGAGACCAAATCGTCTCCGTTTACTTGGCAAACCCCTCTTGAAACGGAACCGTGTTCCGACAAGGTGTCCTTTAAGGTATATCCCACAAGGGCAAAGGTATTGTCGTTGTTATGTTCGCGTGCAAAATTGGCGGCATTGGCATAGGCCGATTGTCCGTAGAAATCATCGGCGTTCAAAACGGCAAAAGGTCCGTTGATTACGTTTCTGGCGGTCCAAACGGCATGGGCGGTACCCCAAGGTTTTTTACGCTCTCCCGAAAAAGAACATCCTTCCGGTAAATCGGTGATTTCCTGGGCCAAGACATCTAGCTTGATGTTGGCGGGGATTCTTGGTCTTAAGTGGTCTTCTGCCAAAGAAACATTTTCCTTCTTAGTAATGAGTACTATATGGTCAAAACCGTTTTTAAGGGCATCGTAAATGCCGAACTCCATTAAGAATTCCCCGTTAGGGCCTAAATCGTCAAATTGTTTTAGTTTTCCGTATCGACTACCGCTACCAGCGGCCATTAATAATAAGGTCATGTTTTTCTTTTTTTAGAGAGCCGCTAAAATAAGGTTTTCACATGAAAACTTGTAGGTCATTTCTATTTACATAACAATTTTTTGACATCTTGTGGGTTGCCAAGCTCTGGTGTTTTTATCGATAGGGGAGTGCTTGCCCTTGATGGAGTATTTGAAAGGAGGGGGCTACAGGGCGTTTGGACGTTATGGATGCTAAGCCTATTTTTAACGGGAAAGTCGGTTTTGGGCTTCCTTGAGAATTTCCATGACCCGTGTCTTTAGGCTTTCGGGCTCGAGAATTTCGGCATAATCGGCAAACATCAGATACCAGCGGGGGAAACCGTGCAGCACATCGGAAGTCATAAAGGTCATTACGACTTTGTCGGCCTTGCTTTCTTGGGAAACGAAACCATATTGTCTGCTTCGAACGGAAATGTAACGGGCGATATCCTTGTCAATGGAAATCACGATTTTGGTTTTTTCCTTTTCCGGATTTTTGTTCAGGTGCTCGTCGAGCGAGCCGTGTTCTAGGGTAAAGGCTTGGTCGGTCCTTTGGATCTTGAGCATCCTGTCGGTTCTGAACTGCCGGTAATCGCACCTAAAATGACAATAGCCGAGCACATACCAAAAATTGTTTTCGTGAAAAAGTCCTACCGGTTCAATAAACCGTTCCGAAGGGTGTTCGGCATTGAGCGAGTGGTATTTTAAAAAGACCTTTCTTTTTTCGGCTATACTTTCGAATAGGACTTCTAGGGCGTTGGGAATGTTTTCGTCAAAAGGTTTTTGTGACGGGTCTATCAATACTTGCGACTCCAAGGTGCTGATCCAATCTTTTTCCTTTCCCCTTAAAACCGATTTTACCTTGTACATGGCCGACCGATGGTGCAAGCCTAAGGAGGGGTCGGTAAACTTTTGCATTAATTTTTCGGCAGCGACGAAGCTACTGGCCTCTTCACATGTGAACATGACAGGAGGTAGGCGATATCCTTCCATGATGGAATACCCTACACCGGCCTCACTTGAAATGGGAACCCCTGAAGCTTCCAAGGAACGGATGTCCCTATAGATGGTTCGTAAACTGACATTGAAACGCTCTGCCAATTCTTGGGCCTTTACAATACGTTTCGATTGCAGTTGGATCAGTATGGCTACAATGCGGTCAAATCGGTTAATGGTATCCAATCCCATAAGTTTACGGTATAAATTCCAAAGA
Organism: Zobellia sp. OII3; assembly: GCF_002211465.1. Classification (NCBI taxonomy): domain Bacteria; kingdom Pseudomonadati; phylum Bacteroidota; class Flavobacteriia; order Flavobacteriales; family Flavobacteriaceae; genus Zobellia; species Zobellia sp. OII3. The sequence continues at coordinate 1,505,124 of NZ_MWRZ01000001.1, forward strand.
TAAAGTTTCAGGTGATGGCCTGGGCAGTTTCGGAATTTCATTCTGTATTGTTTGCAGATTCATAGGAACTAATGTTCCACAAAGAAAGGAAGGGGAGGTGACAAGGGTATGTCAGTAGGGGGTTAGGCCCTTAAGGAAGAGTCCCTGACGACGAGGGTGGTTTTTATTTCAACGGTTTTGGTGATGATGTTGTTGGAAGGGCTATCAATTTCATCGATAAGGTATTTTACCGCCGTACGGCCAATTTTATCCCCTGGCTGATCGACGGTTGTGAGTTCGGGTTGAATGATTTTTGAACTGGCCGAGTTGCTAAAGCCTACCACGGCTATTTCCTCGGGTATTTTTATTTTGAACTTGTTTAGGGCCTTTATGGCGCCTATGGCCGCATCATCGGTAATGGCAAAGATGGCATCGGGCCGTTTTTTCATGCTCAAGAGAATGTTCGTCAGTCGTCTACCGTGAATAAGGGAGATGTCCTCGGTACTTAAGATGATCTTTTCGCGAATACGGATCCCATGATGTTCCAGAGCACGGAGGTAGCCGGCGTAGCGTTTTTCGGAGTTATATGAATTTTCGGTTTCCTTAATGATGGCAATACGCTCTTTGCCCAATTCGATGAGGTGTTCCACGGCATTGAAGGCGGCTTCCTCCTCGTTGATGACCACCTGGGTGCATGGGATTTTTTGAGACACTTTGTCGAACAGAACAATAGGTGCCCGGTTCAAAGTGCGAAGCACATCGTCTACTTTGGTAGTTTTTCGGGCAAGCGACATCAGAATGCCGTCTACACCGAATTGGGTCATGGTATTGAGCATTTCGGTTTGTTTGGTTTCACTATTGTTCGATTCTGAAATAATGACACGGTAGCCCTGTATTTCGGCTTCCTCTAAAATCCCCTTTAATATCGTAGAGGTAAAGTAATGCGAAATGTTGGGGACGATCACCCCGATGATATTCGTTTTTTGGGAGCGGAAACTTCTGGCGAAGAGATTGGGCGAATAGTTCATTTGCCGAGCCAGTTTCTTTACGTTTTCCTTGGTTTTTTCATTGATGTCCGGGTGATCGTTTAAGGCTCTGGAAACTGTTGAGATCGACAGGTTCAGGGCTAAGGCCAATTCCTTTAAAGTGGTGTTATGTCTTTTGCTCATAAAGTAAATGGATATTGATTTTCAGTTCGGTACGCTTGTGATTGTGATAAAATTAAGAATTGCAAACGTTACCGCAAACGTTTGCATGTCATATTTGTAATTTTTTCGTCGAAATAGTGTGATATTCAGATAGTTTTGACTCTGTATTGATAAATTAATAACAACTCAAGTTAAAACAACTTAAAAAACTACGATTATGAAAAAAATAGTTTTTGCGGTAATCGGTTTATTTTTGGGAACTGGCGCTTTTGCCCAGACAGAAATTTCCGGTGCCATTACGGATAGTGCTGGGGAACCTATCCCGGGAGCGAACATTATAATAGTTGGGAGTACCTCGGGTACGACATCTGACTTTGATGGCAACTATACCTTTTCAACCGACCTTGAAGGAAACCATATGCTTCGTATTTCCTATCTAGGTTTTACCACTATAGATAAGCCGGTAGAGCTCAACAATACCGCTTTGACCATAGATGTTGTACTTCAGGAGGGAGGGCAACAATTAGACGAGGTGGTCTTGACCGCTTCCAGTACGTTTAGGTCGCAGAAGCAGGCGCCTTTATCGATCAGTTCGGTAAAAATGAAAGAGATTACCAAACTATCGGCCAACAGCCAAGCGGATATTCTTCGTAGTGTTCCTGGTATTACCGCTGAAGGTGGTGGTGGTGAAACCGCAACAAACGTATTCGTTAGGGGGCTTCCTTCAGGTGGGCAGTATGTGTTCAACCCGTTACAATACGACGGTATGCCTTTAATGAGCACTTTTGGTTTAAACTCTTCCGCTCATGATGTGTACGCAAGACCCGATATTGGTTTTAAAGGAGTGGAATTTGTACGTGGTGGTTCTGCAATTTTATATGGTGCGGGTTCTGTGGCCGGTATCATTAACTATACGAGTAAAACAGGGGATACCAACCCGGGTAACATCGTAAACCTAGAAGTAGCCAATATGGGCCGGTTAAAAACCGATTTTTATAGTGGTGGCCAATTGGGTGGAGAAGATTCTAATACCTACTATGCTTTTACTGGTTTTGTAAGACATGACCGTGGCCCCATAGATACAGGTCTACCAACAAAAGGGGTGCAGTTCAGGGCTAATATCAAGAAGAAATTTGACAAAGGTACGTTTACCGTGCATGGCCAATTCATAAATGATAAGGCCCAGTTCTACCTTCCGATACCTTTAAAAGGGGGAAGTAGGGAGCGTATAAACGGAAATGACGGTGAGCCCGTAGAGCAATTGTTGACAGGGGAATTGGCCAATACTTCCTTTCTTACCCCAGGTGGAACTTACAATAGTCCCATTGCCGATGGTGTTTCTACCACTGGCGGCTATCTTTTGGCCGATTTTGACTATAGATTGGACGATGACCTAAGATTTAAATCCAAAGTAAAATATGCCAACTACAAGCACAATTTTGCCCTCTATGTGGGAGGTGACGGAAACAACGGAAACCCTATTACCCTAGATAATTACGTAGAGAGCATCGCTCCAGGAAATCAAGGATATACGGCGAATTACCAAAGTGGAAATCCCAACCAACAAATAAACGGTTCCGACTTGGTTGTCGACAACCTGCATGTTGACCGTTTAAGGCCTATGACCGATTACTCGGGAGAGGCTTCTTTGACCAAAACGATAGAGACTATGAATGGTGGAAGTCACAACGTAACCTTAGGTACTTTTATCGCCCGTACCGAAGCGGAAGACGTTAATTACCAATACCGTGTGCTTTCCGAATTCAATAACGCTCCAAGGTTGGTGAACTTGAGCTATGCAGATGCAGGGGGTAACAATGTTATTTATTCCGAAGGCGGATTGTACGATCGTATCGGTCAAACCGCAAACAACTACCTGTCTCAAAACAGGTTGGCCTTTTATCTGACCGATGAGATGATTTTTGACCGATGGCGTTTTGATGTTGGTTTTAGATATGAGCATACCGATGGTGAAAACAGTAAAGGGGGCATTATGAGCGCAACCGTTTATGACAATCCTGAATTGACCACTGCATTAAGTGATGTTCAAACGGCAGATGGTAGCTTTATTCGGTCATCGATACAAGCTTCGGGATGGGCCGTTTCTTTCGCCGGTCTTTACGAATTGACCGATGCAACAAACCTGTATGCAAACTTCTCTAAAGGCTATTTTTTTCCACAAATAAGGGGGTTTGCCCCAGTGGCGGGTATTTCAGAAAATGCATATGATCCGGAAAACATTATTCAGTTCGAGGCAGGTGCTAAATTTGGTACGCCCAAATTCTCTGGATCGGTTGCCGCTTACTATGTAGCCTTGAAGGATAGGATAAAAATTCAACAAGCCATTGTTGGTGGCCAGTTGATAGATGAGACGCGTTCTGAGCAAGATACTAGAACTATAGGTGTAGAGGCTACGGGCGATTACGAAGTGGCCAGTAATTTCAACCTTCGCGGTACAGTAACTTATCAAGCTCACGAAATCACGAAAAATACAGATTTTGATTTGGTGAACGGTACGTCTACCGAAGCCAACGTAGGAAACAAATTGGCAAGACAACCCAACTTTTTAGGGTCTTTGGGAGCGTATTACGACAACAATAAATTCGACGCCAACTTTGGTGTGAACTATACGGGTAGCAAATACGCTTCCGATGTCAATGATATAGAATTAGATGCTATTCCGATCGGTAGATTGGGCGCTGGCTACACTTTTGGTAAGCCAGAAGAAAACCAAACGGTCCGTTTGGGTTTCTCCATCTTCAACCTTTTTGACAGTGATGGTATTACCGAAGGAAACCCAAGGGCAGGTGCCGCAGGCCAGAGCGAATCTGAGTTCTTTGTCGGTCGCCCTATTCTTCCGAGAAGGTTCTTCTTGACGGCTACCTTCAATTTCTAAAAGGTATTTGAAATTTAGTTTGAGTTTAGTTTGTTGAATCCAAAGACACATTGGTGGTGGATTTGCTGCCAATGTGTTTTTATTTTATGCATGTTATGAAAGAAAATTTAATCCATAGGGCAATTGACGTTTTAGACGCCAATTTTCAAGAAGGAGGGTTTACTATACCGAGTAAAGGACTTTATCCGTTTCAATGGAAATGGGATAGCGGTTTTATTGCCATAGGCTTGGCCCATTACAATACGGATCACGCAAAAAAAGAAATAGAGACCTTGCTGAACGCACAATGGGACAACGGCTTTATACCGCACATTGTTTTTCATACGGATGACGATTCTTATTTTCCAGGCCATGATTTCCACAGATCGGACTTACATCCGCTTTCATCAAAAAAATACAAGTCTACAGGAATGACCCAGCCTCCGGTTACCGGCTTTGTATTACAGGATATGTTGCGCATTGTAGAGGATAAAGAAGATATGCTCGATTTTATCAAAGGGCAGATCGATAAGGTGTATGGCAACCATGTGTATTTTTACGAAAACCGTGACCCGCAAAACGAAGGTCTGGTATACATCTACCACAATTGGGAGTCGGGCACCGATAACTCTCCGGTATGGGATGATATTTGGGATACAATGAATCCACCGGAATATACTTTTGAGCGAAAGGATACCACTCATGTCGATGCCTCGGAAAGGCCTTCAAAAAGAGAGTATGATCACTACCTGTACATCATTGATATAGCCAAGCAAAACAATTACGATGATGCCAAAATAGCCGAATTATCTCCTTTCTTGGTGCAAGACCCGTTATTCAACGCCATGCTCATCAAGTCGAACCAGGCACTGATCGAGCTTTATGAAATAATCGGGGGGAATGACGATAAAATTACATACCTGAAAAAGAACCAAGAAAGAAGCATTGCCGCTTTCAACCAGAAACTATGGGATGCTGAATTGGGAGCATATGTTCATTATGACCTGCGAAACAATACGCCCATACGCCATGTGTCTTCTTCTTCGTTTTCGCCTTTGTTCGCGGCTATACCTAGTAAAGAAAGGGCCGAGGTTTTGGTCAATACCATGATGGAGCGTTTCGGAGGTGACGATAAATACCTTTGCGCCTCTTTTGATCCGACAAATGACCGTTTCAATCCTAGAAAATATTGGAGGGGCCCCGTTTGGATCAATATGAACTGGATGTTGTACCGTGGCTTAAAGGAGTACGGGTATACTGATATTGCCGAGCGAGTAAAAAATGATTCGATCGAGCTTGTGGAGCGCGATGGCTTTTTTGAATATTTCGATTGTAGAAAAGACACCGGTGATGAAACAAGAAAAGGCTATGGAGGCGATAACTTCTCATGGAGTGCGGCCTTGATCATCGATCTTTTAAAAAATTGAATAAGGGTTTTTTTAAAGGTTTGGGGGCGCGGAATTAAAATGTGTGGGAAAATCTATTTTTCCCCTCTGTTGGATGACGGTTATGGGGCGTTTCGGCTCCCAAACTCCCTTTGAAAACGATATGGAATACCATTTTTGGGAGGTTAAACACTTATATTTGGTGTAATCCCCCCTGTTTTTAGTAGTGCAATAAAGGAACGTAGATGACCAGGAATTGTTAAAAAGGACAGTTCCGTAGAACATTCAGCTAATTGGATGAGTAGGAGATAACATACCAAACCAAAAGTAAATTTACTCATGAATTATTTAGACTATATCATAATCGTTGTTTACCTAGTGGGCTTCTTGGGTCTTGGTTTTCTGTTTAAGGAAAACAGTTCTGGGGGCGACTATTTTCTAGGGGGAAGAAAAACTTCTTGGTTGCCTTTGAGCCTTTCGGCCATGGCGACCCAGCTTTCGGCCATCAGTTTTATTTCGGCGCCGGCATTTGTGGGCCTGAAAGATGGCGGGGGCATGCAATGGCTTACCTATGAGCTGGGCGTGCCTTTGGCCATGGCATTTCTGCTGGTAGCCGTGTTGCCGACCCTCTATAAATCGGGTATTGTAAGTGTTTACGAATACCTCGAAAAACGCTTTGACGCTTCTTCGCGCTTATTGATCAGTTTTGTATTCCAGATCAGTCGCTCCGTAGCGACCGGGGTAATGGTCTATACCATGGCCTTGATATTGCAGGCTACCATACAATTGGATTTTTGGATATCGGTCTTGATCATTGGGGTCATTACTATGGTCTACTCTTTTCAAGGAGGTATGAAAGCCGTTATTTGGGGAGATGTCATTCAAATGAGTATTTTGTTCTTAGGAATAATCATCTGCCTCTTTTACGGGTTCAGCGAGCTTGGGGGCATCGATAGCTTTTTGGCCAACGTAGATCAAGACCGTATTACGGCCATTGATTTTGATAAATGGGGGTTCAGCAATGCCGATGGTAATGATGAATTCGGATTTTGGCCCATGGTTATCGGCGGTTTCTTTTTATACGCATCGTATTACGGTACAGATCAGACCCAGTCGCAGCGTCTGTTGTCATCGAGTAGTATGTCCAATCTAAAGAAATTGATGATGGCCAACGGCCTGTTGCGTTTTCCTTTTACCTTGACCTATTGTATTATGGGCTTGGTGTTAGGTACCTTGTTGATGCAAGATTTGGGCTTTCAAGACCAGATGGAAAGTGTATATCAGGCCAATATTTCTTCTTTGGAAGGAAAAAAGGCCGATCTCTTGGTACCGGTGTTCATCATTAAATATTTGCCCAACGGGGTAATCGGTATATTGATCGTGGCCATTATGTCGGCCGCAATGTCGACCCTTAGCTCTACGGTCAATTCATTGTCTGCCGTTACCATGGAAGATTTTGTGAAGCGATTCAAGCCCAATATGGGGGATAAGCAATACATGTCCTACTCAAGATTGCTTTCCATATTTTGGGGCTTGGTCTGTTTATTCTTTGCTTTTTTCGCGGGTAATATAGAAGGTACCGTTATCGAGGTCATCAATAAGATCAGTTCGGTATTTTATGGTCCGATCTTGGCCGCTTTTATTTTGGCGATCTTGACGAAACGAACCCATGCCCTTGGGGCCAACATCGGTATTGTTGCCGGGGTATTGTTCAATATTTACCTTTGGTTGTACGTGCCGCAAATATTCTGGTTCTGGTGGAACGCCCTCGGGTGTTTGGTCACCATTCTTATAGCTCTTGCCGTTAGCTATACGGTCAAGAGAACGGTAAACGAAGGTCTAGAGGTGGTATACTATTCAGGGAAGAAAGAAGTGGCTATTTTGGTCGGTTATTTTGTAATCATTCTTTGTGCTTGTCTTTTGCTTCCCTCTGTTTTCAATTAAAGTAAGCATTATGAAAATTGTAATCGCTCCCGATAAATTTAAAGATTCCCTCACTGGGTTTGAGTTCTGTGATGCCGTAGCGGAAGGCCTGCAGCACGTGTTCGATGACGTCGAAATCGTAAAAATGCCTTTGGCCGATGGGGGAGACGGTACCATCGACGTGGTGAGGCACTATATACACGGTGAAAAAATAAGCATAACCGTAAACGACCCCTTGTTTAGGCCTATAAGCGCTTCCTACCTATATGCTTCGGAAAACCGCATCGCCTATATTGAAATGGCGGAAGCATCCGGACTCAAGTTATTGGCCGATGCCGATAGAAACTGTATGAACACTACAACTTTCGGTACGGGTGAGCTTATTGCCGATGCCCTTGAACGTGGGGCCCAAGAAATTATTCTAGGGATAGGGGGAAGCGCCACCAACGATGGGGGCATGGGCATGGCGAATGCCTTGGGCTATCGTTTTAAGGATAGCTTCAGTAAAGAATTGAATCCGGTAGGAAGCAATTTGAACAAGGTAAAAAGTATTGATGCATCAAAGGTCCACCCCCTCTTGGCCAATGCAAAATTTAAAATCGCCTGTGATGTCTCCAACCCGTTTTATGGCGTGAACGGGGCGGCCAAGATCTATGCCGCACAAAAGGGGGCATCTGAAGAAGAAATAGCGTTGTTGGACAACGGCTTGAAGAGTTTTGCCAAGGTCGTTTTTGATACCTACAATATAAGTCTACAGAAAATACAGGGCTCGGGTGCCGCGGGAGGAATTGGCGGTGGGGCTATCGTATTTCTAAGGGGCGAGCTCACTTCCGGTATCGATTTGGTCAAGGGCTTGGCCCGTTTTGATGAGGTAATCGCAAATGCCGATTGGGTGATTACCGGAGAGGGCCAGTTAGATGAGCAAACCCTGTCGGGCAAGACCATAGATGGGGTGATTACTTCCGCAAAGAAGGCGAATGTTCCGGTTGCCGCGCTTTGTGGTTCGGTATCTATATCCATTGAACAACAAGAAGGCTTCGGGCTGGCCTATGTGAATTCCATCGTAAGGGGAGTCTCTACCTTGCCCGAAGCTATGGCTTCCAGCTATACGAATTTGGTAAATGCCAGTTACAATTTTGCCAAGTTGATAAAGTAAGGGTTGTATTCGTTTCAGGATCGGTTGTTGGCCTTCCTTAAAATAGGGGCTTTAAAAAAAAACTTCTTTTCTACATCACTACTGACAAAGGGTTGTCACGTGGCACTTTTACATTTGTTCCCGTAAAATAATACGAACTTAAAAATGTAAATTATGAGCACAGCAAACCCATCCGTAGAAAAAGTGGCGCAGGTAATTCTTCCTGCCGAACTATTGGCCCACTGGCAAGGGCATAGAACTTTGACCAGAAAAGTAATAGAAGCATTTCCTGAGAAAGATTTTTTCGAATACAGCATTGGAGGAATGCGGCCATTTTCAAAAATGGTAGATGAGCTCTTGAGCATAGCGGGTCCTGGAATGAAAGAAATAGTTTCGGGAAAAGCGGCTGCCTTCACAGAAGCCGTAGCTCATGGAAATAGTAAAGCCAAAGTCTTAGCGCTTTGGGACGAAGCCACGGAAGAGATCAACGCTAATTGGGCTAAGATCGGGGTTGATAAATTTCATGATTCTATCAAACTTTTTGGTCAGTACGAAGGGACTATTCAATCTAGTATTTTATATTTCATAGACAATGAAATACACCATCGCGGCCAAGGCTATGTCTATTTGCGAACCCTAGGTATCGAGCCGCCCATGTTCTGGGATAGAAATTAACGGTAAAAAGCCTAGGCAATGACAGTATTGGTCTTTAAGACATCCGTTTCCAAGAATAAACAGGTAAAAAGGCTCAAACCCCTCTTGACCCAATTGGTCGAACCGATAGGACGATGGAATTTTGATCTGGAGGATTGTGATAATATCCTCCGGGTCGAAACCCGTCAATGCCCATCTTCGGTAGTACGCCTATTGGAAGAACAGGGCTACGTTTGCGAAGAACTTTAGTGGGCCAAATCGGCCCGCTATTTTCCTATACCTGACATATATCATATTTTGAACAGCTTAACAAAGTTAAGTTTGTATAAAACAAGATACGATTTATGTGCAGTCTAGTTCAAAAATACAATGTGGCGGGTCCGAGATATACCAGTTACCCCACTGTTCCTTATTGGAATATGGATACTTTTTCTAGCAAGAAGTGGCAATCGACCCTGATCCAAAGTTTTGAGGAAAGCAATGCGAAAGAAGGTATTAGCCTGTACATACACTTGCCCTTTTGTGAAAGTATGTGTACGTTTTGTGGTTGCCATAAACGCATAACCCAAAGGCATGAGGTTGAGGAACCGTATATTCGTACCGTATTGAAGGAGTGGAAATTGTATTGCGACCTCTTTTCTCAGCGGCCCATAATAAAAGAACTTCATTTGGGGGGCGGAACCCCTACTTTCTTTACACCACAGAACCTCCAGAACTTGATCAATGGAATTTTTAGCATGGCCAAAAAGGCCGAAGATTACGAATTTAGTTTTGAGGGACATCCGAACAACACCACCAAAGAACATTTACAGGCACTGTACGATGTTGGGTTTAGGCGGGTCAGTTTTGGGGTGCAAGATTACAATATCAAAGTACAACAGGCCATCCATCGCATACAGCCTTTTGCGAACGTAAAAAACGTAACGCAATGGGCCAGGCAGATCGGTTATACATCGATCGGCCATGATATTATTTTCGGACTTCCTTTTCAGAAGGAGGAACATGTTCGCGAAACTATATTGAGAACCAAGGAACTGCGCCCAGATCGTTTGGCCTTTTATAGCTATGCCCATGTGCCATGGTTAAAAGGTAATGGACAAAGAGGGTATAAAGATGCCGATTTGCCTTCGGCCGAAGAGAAGCGCCAACAGTATGAAACCGGTAAGGCCTTGCTCGCCGAGGTCGGATACCGTGAAATCGGTATGGACCATTTTGCCCTTCCTACCGATGCGTTGTATAAATCTATGCAATCGGGCGAACTGCACCGTAACTTTATGGGGTATACGGCTTCTAAGACCCAGGCAATGATTGGCTTGGGAACCTCTAGTATCAGTGATAGTTGGTATAGCTTCGCCCAAAATGTTAAAGGTATCGAAGAGTACCAACATTTGGTGGAAAACAACGTTATTCCAGTGTATCGAGGTCATATTCTCACCGATGAAGATCGCGTGATAAGAAAGCATATCCTAAATTTGATGTGCGGGTTTAAAACCTCTTGGTCGCTACCGGGCCTTCGTTTTGAGGCAATTGACGAGGTGCGGGAAAGGTTGCGTGAAATGGAACAGGACGCTTTGGTGGTTGTCGTTGAAGATGGGGTAGAGGTCACCGAAAAAGGACGCCCGTTCATTCGTAACATTTGTATGGCATTTGATGTGCTTTTACATAAAAAGGAACCGGAAAAAAGATTATTTTCAATGACAATTTAATAGGCCCTAATCTTCTAAAATAGATATATTATGAAAAAAATTATAGTACCTCTAGATTTCTCCGAACAGTCTGAATATGCCCTTAAGGTTGCCGTATCGTTGGCAAAAAAACACGATTCGGAAATACTGGCCTTGCACATGCTGGAACTCAATCAGGCCATGATTACTTCTTCCGAAGGCTTCCACCCAGAACAGACCGTTTTTCTGATAAAACTGGCAGAGAAAAGGTTTAACGAGTTTTTAAAGAAACCCTATTTGGAAGGTGTGAAGGTCACGCCCATCATCAAACACTACAAAGTCTTTAGTGAGGTGAATGCGATTGCCGAAGAACACAAGGCCGAGCTTGTTGTTATGGGCTCACATGGTACCGATGGCCTCGAAGAGATTTTTATAGGGTCGAATGCCGAAAAGGTAGTGCGAAATAGCGAAGTGCCCGTATTGGTCATTAAGAACGAAATAGCCAATTTTAGTATAAACCGTTTTGTCTTTGCCTGCGATTTTAGGGAAGAAAGCATCCCGGCCTATAAAAAGGCCAAGGCATTTGCCGATTTATTAAAAGCCGATTTAGACTTGGTGTATATCAATACACCGGGCGATAATTTTTTAAGTTCAGCGGATATCTACAAACGTGTAAACGCTTTTATCGGAAAGGTAAACGAAGCCTTACAGGTAGAGATTTACAACGATTATAGTGTAGAGCGCGGGGTGTTGAATTATAGCGAAAGCAACAGTGCCGATGCCATAGGGATACCTACCCATGGACGTAGGGGACTATCCCATTTCTTTATGGGAAGTATTGGGGAAGACATCGTGAACCACTCCAAGATACCCGTGGTTACTTTTAAAATATAGATGCACTTAAACTTTATGCAACTATAAGGCCGGTCCGTTTCATACGGACCGGCCATTTTTTTACCGGTTTGGGTTAGCCGATCTTCATTTCTTCGGGGTTCCAGTTTACGGGTTCTTTTTTGTAATAGCTTTCATTGGCCAATAAGGCCGCACCTGCAGCCCGTAGTCCGAACGTAGGGTCTTGAACGACCTTTCCGTTTTCGCGAATGGCGGTGAAGAAATTATAAAAATGATCGTGGTGGCCACCTTTGTAATCCTTTGGTGCCTGCTATTTGGTAGTTCCTGTGGCCAAGGCCGAGGTACGGGTGTCTAAGTTCTGTTGGGCATAGCCCCTCCTGATTTGTTCTTGCATGGCTTCGGGAAAGGAAATCATGGAATAGCCACCGGGCACTAGGCCGAGTTTGGAACGTTTTAGGGAAACGGAATTTTGGCCAATTTCCATTTCGCCTTCGGTCCCGATTAGTTTAAAGCCGCTTCCTCCTCCGCTTCCGGCGATGAAGTTGATGCGAAAGGCCGCATTGAAGGCCGCGTGGGTCGCTGTCTTAGGATAATCGTAAAGGGTAATGCTTACATCGGGTACGTCCCTGCCATCCTTCCAATAGCGAAGGCCTCCGGTAGCCATGGCGCGGTTAGGGCCATGGGAGTCGATAACGTAGTTCAAGGTTGAGAATGCATGAACGAAAAGGTCTCCGGCAACACCTGTGCCGTAATCCCTATAATTTCTCCATCTAAAAAATCGTTTCGGTTCAAATTTCACCTTGGGCGCCTGTCCCAAAAACGTATCGAAATCAACGGTTTTCTTATTTGCGTCGGGTGGGATCGGGTATTGCCAAGCGCCCTCTGCCGAGTATCGGTCATTATAAAAATCGAGCATTACAATATCGCCAATGGCCCCATCTTGGTAGAGCTGTTTTGCTTTTTCATTGCCTAAGGAAGCCATTCCCTGACTCCCTACTTGACATATCTTGCCAGAAGCCTTTTGGGCGTCTATTATGGCTTGTCCGTCTTGCCACTCCTGTACCATAGGCTTTTCGCAGTAGACATGTTTTCCGGCTTTAAGGGCGTCTATGGTAATTTGTTTGTGCCAGTGGTCGGGCGTGGCGATAATCACTGCATCGATATCTTTTCTTTTGAGGATTTCCCTATAGTCGCGGGTGGTGAAAATAGCATCGCCCCACAATTCCTTGGCCCTTTCCAGTCGGCCCGTATAAAGGTCGCATGCGGCAACCAGCTTTATGCCGGAAACGGTGAGCGCGGCCTTGGTGTCGAAAATACCCTGAATACCGGTTCCGATCAAGGCCAGTTGTATTTGATCATTTGAGGAGAACACCTTGGTGTCGTATTCGCGTTGCATTAAGATGCTTTCGTCTTTTGATGCCGATAAGATTAAGGGGGCAGAAGTCACTGCTGCAGAACCTAAGGCTGCTTTTTTAAGAAAATACCTTCTAGAGTTGTCTTGTTTCATGTAATAAATCAGGGTTTTGTTCGGTCAACCGATGAATTTACAATTTTCTACCGATCCCTGATTTCTTTTTAGGGAAAAGAAAAAAGACAATTTTGTCCTATTTACTGATATATATCATGTTTTTCACCTTGTATAGCGCCTATTTTTGTTGAAAATTAATCATTAAACCACTCAAAATGAAAATAGTAGTTAAAAGTGTAGTGCTGATTTTTTCGCTTTTGCTTACGGCCTGTGGAGGCAAGGAAGAAAAGAAGAAAGAAGGATTTAGCGTAGATCGTGAAAAGGCAAAAACGGAAAAGCCGGCTGAGGCGGTACCGGCTACCAGTGCGGTACCGGCATCTCAACGTGTCGATCTTGAGAACAAGGGGGTCGGCCCGGTAAAATCGGTGACCCTGTCTCCCGATATCGACGAGGCCTTGGCCAAAAAGGGGGAGGAAATCTATACCCAAATGTGTTTGGCCTGCCATAGGGTCGATAAAAAATTCATTGGTCCGGCACCAACGGGTATTTTAAAAAGACGTAGCCCCGAGTGGGTCATGAACATGATTCTAAACCCAGAGGTAATGGTAAAAGAAGATCCCTTGGCAAAAGAGCTTATTGCCGAATTCAACGGAGCTCCGATGTCGAACCAGGGGTTGACCGAAGACCAGGCTCGAAGCGTACTGGAATTTTTTAGAACGCTAGAGTAGTTCTAGCCATAAGAGGCCATGGCTGTTGATGCAGCAGTAATAAGATAACCATAAAAACAGTACAAATGAAAAAATATACCTTTCATCTATTCGCGATTTTAGGGATGGCTCTGTTCCTCTCTAGTTGCGGTGACCAGAACGGCAAGGCGTCCTCAAATAGCGGACTATCGTCGAACAATGCGGAAAAAGTATACGTTGCCCCGGGAGAGCATGATGAGTTTTATGCTTTTATGTCGGGCGGGTATAGCGGAAACCTTACGGTTTACGGACTTCCTTCGGGAAGAATGTTCAAAGAGATTCCCGTTTTTTCGCAGTTTCCTACCTCGGGTTATGGATATTCGGAAGAAACAAAACCCATGTTGAACACATCTTTCGGTTTCGTTCCTTGGGATGATGCCCACCACCCCGATATTTCCCAGACCAATGGGGAGTTAGACGGTAGATGGATATTTATTAATGGAAACAACACACCAAGAATTGCCCGGATCAGCTTGAGTACGTTCGAGACCGAGGAAATTATGGAGGTACCCAACAGTGCAGGGAACCACAGTTCTTCTTTTGTTACCGAAAATACCGAGTATGTAGTTGCCGGAACCCGTTTTTCGGTGCCTATTCCCCAAAGGGATATGCCCATTAACGAGTACAAGGGGAATTTTAGGGGCTCGCTTTCCTTTATAAGCGTTGATCCTGAAGATGGACACATGGATCTAAAGTTTCAAATTTTGATGCCAGGGTTTAATTACGACCTGTCGCATCCGGGTAGGGGCAAATCCCATGGATGGTTTTTCTTTACGACCTACAATACCGAAGAGGCAAATTCACTTTTAGAAGTAAATGCTTCGCAAAACGATAAAGATTTTATCGCTGCGGTGAATTGGAAGAAAATTGAAGAGTATGTGGCAAATGGAGGGGGTACAATGATGCCGGCCGAATATGCCCACAATGTGTACGATGAAGCAAGCCATACCGCGACTTCCACCCTAAAAAAGGAAGTCTTGACCATAGACCCGACCAAAGTGCCGGGAGCCGTTTACTTCTTGCCTACACCAAAATCGCCCCATGGGGTAGATGTTGATCCTTCGGGAGAGTATATCATTGGTAACGGAAAGCTATCGGCCGATCTTACGATCCATTCCTTCGATAAAATGGTGGCTGCGATCGAAGCTAAAAAATTCGACGGAGAAGCTTATGGCATCCCCATCTTGAAATTCGACGATGTACTTGCCGGAACCGTGAAAAGTGGCGGATTGGGCCCCTTACATACCGAGTTTGATGGAGAGGGAAATGCCTATACTACCTTCTTTATTTCCTCTGAAGTGGTGATGTGGAAGTTGGGTACATGGGAAGTTATCGATAGAAAACCTACTTATTATTCCGTGGGACACTTAATGATACCTGGGGGGAACTCTAGGAAGCCCTTCGGTAAATACGTGGTGGCCATGAACAAAATAACCAAAGATAGGTACCTGCCCACAGGTCCCGAACTGGAACATTCCGCCCAGATTTATGATATTTCCGGAGATAAAATGGAGCTTATTTACGATTTTCCCACCCACGGTGAACCCCATTATGCAGCAGGTATACCCGCTGAACTTTTGGCCCCGAAATCTAAGAAGATCTATAAGCTTTCCGAAAATAAACACCCCTTTGCCGCAACCGGCCCCGCCGATACTGAAGTGGTAAGGGAAGGGAATGAGGTTCATATTTACATGTCTATGATCCGAAGCCACTTTACCCCTGATAATATAGAAGGTATTAAAGTGGGCGACAAGGTGTATTTTCATGTCACCAACCAAGAACAAGATTTTGATGTGCCCCATGGGTTTGCCATGATCGGCGCGAATAACTCCGAATTGCTAATTATGCCAGGGCAGACCAAATCTCTGGTATGGGAGCCTAAAAAAGTAGGGGTATGGCCATTTTATTGTACCGATTTCTGTTCTGCTTTGCACCAAGAAATGCAAGGTTATATACGGGTGTCACCGGCAGGTTCAAATACTGAGCTGTCGTGGTCCCTAGGGGAATAAAGGAAGGGCACAAGAGTATTTGTTCAAACGAAAAGCAGGTCGCGTACCAAGACCGGCCTGCTTTTTAAAAATACCGGCCTGTTCAATAGCTATGAATTTTAAGATTGAGGTAAGATGAAAAAGGCAAGTATACTTATGATATTGGGGTCTTTATGTTTGTTGGGACTGTTTCAGTTTCCACTTTGGAATATTATGCTGGGCGCCCCGCAATATCCCGAGCCCTTAGGTATGAACATCCATATTACGGGCATTCAAGGGGTATCTGAATTCGACCTTCAGAACATTGACGGACTCAACCACTATATTGGTATGAAGACGATTCCCAAAGCTGGCGAGATGTGGGAGTTCGATATATTTCCTATAGTAATAATCGCCATGGTACTCTTAGGGGTACTATTGGGGATACTCGGTTTTATAGGTAAAATTGACTACCGATTTTTCTTGGGTTGGTTCTTACTAATGTCTATCTTAGGAATCATGGGGATGTACGATTTTAACCTATGGCTGACCGATTACGGTTCAAACCTAGATCCTCACGCCATAATAAAGGTGGTCAATGAAGACGGTACCCCCATGAGCTATAAACCGCCACTTTTTGGGTACAAAAAATTGTTGAATTTTGATGTAAGTTCAATGCCGGCCACAGGAGCATGGATGATGTTCATAGGTATGTTGTTGACGGTAATCGCATTTTTTGTAGGATGGAGGTGCAAAAATTCCGTTTCATCTGAAAAAAAGCATAAATTGGTTACACCATGAAAAGTTGTAAAATACTCATTTTGATGGGGCTTTTGGTAATTTCCGCTTGTAAAGGCGAACCGAAACCCATAGCATACGGTGGCGAGGGTTGCCAATTTTGTAGCATGACCATTGTCGATAAGCAACATGCTGCCCAATTTATGACGAAGAAAGGAAGAAGTTACTCCTTTGATGCGGTAGAGTGTATGCTGAACTACTTGAAAGATGTAGATCCTGAATCGGTAGCCCTTTATCGGGTGAACGATTACAATAACCCCGGGGTCTTTATCGATGCCACCAAGGCTACGTATTTGATCAGTAAGAACATACCCAGTCCCATGGGGGCGTTTTTGACGGCGTTTGCCAATGAAGAAGAAGCGAGTAGCGCCCAGTCGGGAAATACGGGTACGATTTATTCATGGCCCGAGCTCAGAGATAAATTTGAAAAAGATAACCCATTTTAAACCCCAAGAAACTATGATAGTAAAGTTAGAGCTTTCGGAGTGCATGGCTTTTTTAAGTGATCACAGTATCGGCCATTTAGGTTACATTTCGGGCAGGAGCCCTTACATTGTGCCAATAACCTATTATTATGATCAAGAAAATAAAAGTATACTGAGTTATTCGGCCTTGGGCCATAAAATCAATGCAATGAGGAGCTACGAACATGTAGCCCTTCAAGTTGAGGATATCGATTCTATGTCTGAGTGGCGTTCGGTTTTGGTCAATGGTCGCTTTGAAGAATTAAAAGGCAGTACGGCCAAAAAAAGCCTTCATACTTTTGCCCAAGGCGTACAGGATACGATTTTGCGAACCCAAGGCGAGAAGCCTGAATTCATAAAGGATTTCTCGAGCAAATTGGAAATGGAGACCCTGCCTATCGTTTTCCGAATTCATATTTCTGACATTGTAGGCAAATACAGAACCGTGCGTAGCTAAGGTTTACTTCC
The DNA here is from genome assembly GCF_002211465.1 of Zobellia sp. OII3. Classification (NCBI taxonomy): domain Bacteria; kingdom Pseudomonadati; phylum Bacteroidota; class Flavobacteriia; order Flavobacteriales; family Flavobacteriaceae; genus Zobellia; species Zobellia sp. OII3. The sequence continues at coordinate 1,522,650 of NZ_MWRZ01000001.1, forward strand.
AGTTTGCGCCATACCCGAAGTATACACCGTTTTAAATCGCACCGATAGGGGTAGGTTTCAATCGTTTCATACTTATGGGCCTGTATTTTATTGGCTCTTAGTGTCGTTTTAAACCATGTTTTTATACAGATATAACGGGAGGAGTGTTCACTAGTACCATATCGCCTGCCTTTGTCGATAGAAGTGAAGGTGGGGCAAACGAAACCACGAGGTTGCCAAACTTCTCAATTAAAGATGATGCAATACCCAAAATTATTCATATTTGTCCTCGTACTTTTTACTACGGCACAGCTGTGGGCAAAACCCATTGTCGTTTGCGAAAGCTGCGTGGTAAAGTCCATTTCGGAAGCGGTGGCTTTGGCCATAGACTTTGACACCCTATTGGTTAAAAAGGGGACTTACAAAGAATATAATATCCTCATAGATAAACCCCTGACCTTGATAGGCGAAAATTACCCTATTATCGATGGGGAAGACCAGGGTGAAATTATACGGATCGTATCCGATAATGTTACTGTAGATGGTTTTTTTATAGTGAACGTAGGTACAAGTTATACGACGGATTATGCCGCAATAAGGGTAGTGAAGAGTAAGAACTTTTTAATTCAGAATATAGTTCTTGAAAAACTGTTCTTCGGTATTTATCTCGAAAAATCAAGCCACGGGAAAGTCTATCACAACAAAATTATCGGCGATGCCATAGACGAGTACAATTCAGGGAACGGAATTCAACTCTGGTATTCGCATCATGTTGAGGTCAGTCAAAATATCGTTCAAGGGGCAAGGGACGGAATCTACTTGGAATTTTCCGATAACATTACCATACATAACAATAAAAGCACCGATAATTTAAGGTACGGATTGCACTTTATGTTCTCCGATGACGATATGTATACCGACAATATCTTTGAAAACAACGGGGCGGGAGTGGCCGTCATGTTCTCCAAACGAATTAAAATGAAGGGGAATACTTTTCGAAAAAATTGGGGTCCCGCGGCTTTCGGGATGTTGTTGAAGGAAATCAACGATGCCGAAATCAGTGGCAATACTTTTGAAGAAAATACCATAGGTATCCATATTGAAGGATCTAATCGTATCGAGTATAAAGAGAATAACTTCGTAAAGAACGGATGGGGCATTAAAGTGTTGGGGGCTTGTTATGCCAACACTTTTAGCGCTAACAATTTTCTGTACAACAGCTTCGATATATCGTATAACAGCAAGTTGAACGATAATGTCTTCGACGGCAATTATTGGAGCGCGTATACCGGTTATGATTTGGATAGGAACGGTATTGGCGATGTGCCCTATCGTCCCGTAAAATTGTTTTCCTATATCGTGAACCAAACTCCGGAGGCCATTGTTTTGCTGCGTAGTCTTTTTATGGATATTATCGATTTTTCCGAAAAGGTATCGCCCGTGTTTACACCAGATAATTTATTGGATACTAATCCCTTAATGACCAAAGTACAATGATTCATATTGAAGGCTTACATAAAAAATTCGGAAAGAACCCAGTGCTTTCCGGCCTAGACCTTACCATAAATAAGGAGGGTGTTTTTGCGGTCTTGGGGCCCAATGGTTCAGGAAAAACCACCTTGATCAAGAGTATATTGGGAATGGTGGTGCCCGATAAAGGAACGATTTCCGTGCAAGGGGAGCCCATTAAAAAGAATTGGAAGTACCGTAAAGAAATCGACTATCTGCCGCAGATTGCCAACTTTCCGGGAAACCTGAAGGTCCGTGAACTGATCCGGATGATCAAAGACCTTCGGCAAAGCCCGAGCGATGAAGACAGGTTGATAGCCCTTTTTAAACTCGAACCTTTTTTAGATAAGAAGCTTTCGACCTTATCAGGGGGTACCAAACAAAAGGTGAACATTGTATTGGCCTTTATGTTCAACAGTCCCTTGCTGATTTTGGACGAGCCTACCACAGGGCTTGATCCCGCTTCCTTGATCCATTTAAAAGAGCTTATACGCGAACAGCGGGAAATGAAAAAAACCATACTGATTACCTCGCATATTATGCAATTCGTTGCCGAAGTATCGGATGTTATCGTCTACCTGTTGGAAGGTAATATTTACTTTAAGGGCAGTATTGAGGAACTCAAGACCAAGACCGGACAAACCGATTTAGAACACGCCATTGCGGCCATAGCAACTGCACCTAGCCATGCTTAAGATACTCAAATATAGTTTTTACGACCTGATCCGTAGCCGATGGAGCTACGTGTACTTTTTGTTTTACCTTTTGTTGGGCTTTGTATTGTTGTTCCTGAACAACGATGTGTCAAAGGCCATTATAACCCTGATGAACGTTATTATTCTGCTCGTACCCCTTATCGGTACCATTTTCGGCATAATGTACTTCTACAATTCAAAGGAATTTACAGAATTATTGCTGGCGCAACCGGTCAAGCGTTCCTCTATATTTTTGGGGCAGTACTTCGGTGTGGCGGGTTCCTTGACCCTAAGTTTGGTGCTAGGGCTCGGTATTCCGTTTGTACTCTACGGCCTTTTTAAGAGCGATGCTATTTTCGACTTTACCCTGCTCTTGGTCACAGGGGCCTTCTTGACCTTGATCTTTACGGTATTGGCATTTAATATCGCCCTCTCCAATGAGAACAAGATCAAAGGTTTTGGCTATGCCGTATTGCTGTGGTTGTTCCTTGCGGTGATTTATGACGGACTCTTTCTGATGTCCTTAATTATTTTTAAGGAATATCCACTGGATAGTTTTTCCTTGGGCGCGACAATGTTGAACCCCATAGACTTATCACGAACCTTGATTCTTTTAAAATTGGATATATCCGCCCTCTTAGGATATACCGGGGCCGTGTTCAAGAAGTTCTTCGGCACGGACCAAGGCCTGCTTATTTCTATGCTGATGCTCGTTTTATGGACCGTTCTGCCTATTTGGCGATTGGTTTCCGTGGCCAAGAAAAAAGATTTTTAATACATTGCCGATACAATGGCCGCATTAATGACAACTCTTAGGAACCAAAGTAAAATGGCCTTGGTGTATTTGGTCGTAGCGGCCGCCTTGGGTTGTGTACTTCGGTTTTTTCGCGTATTCGATATTCCCGTTACCTATAAGTTTATCGTTCATGCCCATTCCCATATCGCCTTATTGGGTTGGGTGTATTTGGCCCTTACCACCCTGCTGTATGAGCTGTTTTTGAAAGGTCTAGGAATCGATAAGAAATACGCTAGGATCTTTTGGTTTACCCAATTGACCTTGGTCGGTATGTTGTTGACCTTTCCGTTGCAAGGGTATGCCGTCTTTTCAATTGTCTTTTCTACCTTGTTCCTGTTCGCCTCTTATTGGTTTTCATACTTTTTTTATAAGAACGTGCCAAGGGAGTACAAGACAGTACCATCCTTCAAGTGTGCCAAGGCCGCTATTGTATATTTATTGGTTTCCAGTATAGGCCCGTGGGCATTGGGCGCTATAATGAATATCCTTGGCCCCGACTCCATTTGGTATCGATTGGCCATTTATTTCTATCTCCATTTTTTGTACAACGGATGGATGATAATGGCACTTGTGGCCGTTTTTCTCTTTTTTCTTGAAAAGCAACAGGTGGTTTTGCCCGAGCGTAAGTTTAAAACCTTCTTCTGGGGCTTGAATCTTGGAATCGTTTTTTCCTTCTTCCTGTCTACCTTGTTTGCCCATCCGGGACCGGGGTCTTATCTGTTAGGGGGAGTTGGGGCGGTTTTACAGCTAGGTGCTTTCTATATTTTACTAAGGTTTTCTAGGGGGAGACAAAGCGAGGTAATGAAGGCATTATCACCGTTTCAGTACAGATTGCTGGGGGCAGTGGCCTTATTATGGGGAATTAAGATGTTATTGCAACTACTAAGTGCCTTGCCGAACTTTGCCGATTTGGCCGTCACCTATTTGGATTTTACCATTGGCTATTTGCATTGGACGTTTTTGGGAGTGGTTACTATGGGGCTGTTTTTATTCCTTGATTCTTTTAAGTTGCTAGCTCTGAATCGGAAGTTCTTTTTCTTGTATGCCTTAGGGTTTCTACTGACCGAAGCACTTATTTTTTATAGGGCGATCGCGTACTGGCAAAGGCTCGAACTCCTGTCTAGGTTTGATGCCATTTTGGGCATTGCTAGCTTGCTGGTATTATTGGCGCTGGTGGGCCTATTGCTGGGGAAAGGAAAAAAAGTTCGAAGGTAAGGGCTTAGACCGCATCGTCCTTTAAGATGCTAAAAACAATACCGTCTAAATTGGAATCGAGTGGGATTTGACACGCTAGGCGACTGGTCTTGGTACGGCCGGTGATATTTGAAAGTGTATTTTCTTCATTGATATCCATTTTTTCCAAATTACGATCACTGTGTAGTTGAATGTGGCAAGTACCACACCAGGCACGGCCTTTGCAGTCGCCCCAATCCTGTAGGTATTTGTCGAACAAGAGTTCCATAAGGCTATGGTATTCGTGGTTGTTAAAATCGGCCTGGCAGGTCTCGCCAAATTCGTCAATGTAAGTAAGGCTCAACTTCTTTAGGGACATATGTTTTTTAGAAAAGATTGTTGCTAAAGAAAGCTTGCGATAATAACCGAACAACTGAAGAGCAGACTTGCCAATAACAGGTTGAACGAAAACTTGGATTTCAAATTGGCCAGTACCGAAGCGTTATAGGCCATACATAGTATGGTCACGAAAAACACCAAGGTCATCTTCGAGAAGTCATGTAAGTTGCCCATGAGCAGTACCATGGCCGCGGCGGAGCCAATACAGCTTTGGGCGATGATGGCAATGGTGGCATATCCGGTCTGTCCGCGTTTGAATTCATTCAATAGGCTAAAATATAGTCTTGATAGAGGGTTGCTTCTGTGTTGTTCTTCTGAAACGCTTAGGGGAGGTAGGGTTGAATCTTTCATCGGGATTAATTTTAGGGTTAAAATTTTGTTTTTAGCAATTCGTTGAGTGAGCTGGCTTTTTATACCAATGCCGATAGTTGCGACTCTAGTTCACTGGCCTTCGGAAAAAGTATATTGTTCTCTAAGTGGATGTGTTGGTGTAGGTCGTCTTCAAATTCCTGTAACAGGGCGTATGCCACTTTGTAGGTCGTACACGCGTCTTCGGGAGGGGTATAGTTGTTGCTGAGTGCGGCAATGGTTCTAAAACGCTCTCCTTCGTGGTCATGGTCGTGCATCATGGCCTCAATAGGATTGCTCACGGTGCCGAAGTGTGGGGTGCCCAAGGTCTTGCCCGATTGCTTTGCCGCTGCCATTTTGCGTATAAAGGGAAAGAGTACCAATTCTTCTTTTTTCATATGCATGGCCAACTCGCCTGCAGAGGTAGTAAAAAGGTCCTTGATTTCATAGAGCTCGGGGTGTTTTTGGCCATGAACGCGGCATAACTTGTCGAGATATTGCCTTAACACCGTACTTTGCTTTTCAACGTATCTGTGATGCTTCTTTTCGATGTAGTCGATAAGAAGGTCCAATGGCCATGATTGATAGCCTAGGCGGTCTCCCTTGCCCTCTTCTTGTACTTCATTTAGTTCAGCGGAAAGGAGGTCAAGGTTTAAGTTGTTTTTCTTCGCCACCTCTTCCAAGCTTCGATTGCCTTTGCAACAAAAGTCAATGCTGTGGTTTTTGAAAACTTGGGCCGTGCGGTAGTCCTTGGCCACGATTTCACCTATGGTCTTTGTCATGATTTCTTGTTTTTATAATTAGATATATTAAATAGGACATTTTTGTCCGATTTATAGTTAAATTTTTTTTAGCGTTTCAGGTGGGTCAAGCCTTCTTCAAGGCCCATGGTCATATCATAAAGGCTCGTGCTTTCGAGCATGTCTTTGAGGTCGGCCCGTATTTGAACAAATTTGTCGTGTACTGGGCAAGGTTCGTTACTATTGCACCTTTTAAGGCCTAGGCCACAACCTTCGTATACGTTATTTCCGTCTATGGCATACACGATCTGTGCAAGCTTTATCTTGGGAATGTTCGATTGTGAAATCTGAAAACCACCTAAGGATCCCTTTACGGATTCTATAATCTGTTTTTTAGATAGCTGTTGCAATATTTTAGCGGTAAAGGCTACGGGAGAATCGATTTTATCGGCGATTTCCTTTAGGCTCACACGAGTACCCTCAAGCGACTTCAATGCTATGTAGGTCGATGCCCTTATACCGTATTCACATGCTTTTGAAAACATTCAGATGGTGTTTATTTCTTTACAAAGATAGGTATTTTTAATTAGGATAAAAATATCCGAATTAAAAATATCCATATAGATGGTTTAGTTTTTTTTCCTGTGCTGGTACATTTGCATAAAAAGCATGGTACTCATTTTTTGCGCCCTGTTTTTGGCGATCCAGACCCTTTCCCCGTCGAAAAGTTCATCTAGGGTGGCGAACCAGAGGTTGAGCCAAAGCCCGAAATGCTCGGAAGTAATGGTGTGATTTGTTTTATCGTCTACTTCCTGATGGGCCGTAACCGGGTTGCCATGGTACTTGCGTTGGAGAAAGAGTTGGGTTTCCCAAAAATCGGTCAACAGCTCAAGATGGGCCTCCCAATCGGAAATGATCCCGTTAAAAATAGGGCCAAGGGTTTCCTCCTCCCTTATTTTTCCATAAAAGGTGTCGACCAGTAGCCGTACATCTTGCCGGGTTTTGATTTCCTTTTTTTCCATCGCATCAAAAATACACTATTAACTTTAGTTCTTGAAGCGTTCATACGTGGCCTTTTCCAATTCTTCCCTAAAGTCGGGATGGGCTATGGCAATTAGGGCCTGTGCCCTTTCCTTTAGGTTTTTTCCGAAGAGATTGGCCACACCGTATTCGGTTACAACATAGTGTACGTGAGCCCTGGTCGTAGTAACCCCGGCACCCTGTTTTAGAAAGGGCGTAATTTTGGAAACGCCTTTTGCCGTAAGTGAGGGCATGGCGAAAATAGGTTTGCCGCCTTTTGAAAGCGATGCCCCACGAATGAAATCCATTTGGCCCCCGACCCCAGAGTATTGGCGACTGCCGATGGTGTCGGCGCAGATTTGACCGGTCAGGTCTATTTCAATGGCACTGTTTATCGCCGTTACTTTTGGGTTTCGTCTTATGATGGCCGTATCGTTGGTATAGGCGGCTTCCTTAAAATGTACCGAGGGATTGTCATCTACAAAGTCATATAGTTTTTGGGATCCCACGGCAAAGCAAGTAACTATTTTTCCGGTCTTGATCTGTTTGTCTTCCCCGGTGACCACGCCTTGTTCGATCAAGGGCAGTATACCGTCGGAAAACATTTCGGTATGGATGCCAAGGCGTTTGTGGTTGCCCAGATTGCTCAATACGGCATTGGGAATACTGCCGATGCCCATTTGCAGGGTGGCACCGTCTTCGATAAGGCCGGCCACGTTTTTACCTATTTTCGCCTCTACGGGAGATATGGAAACAATATCGTGGGCGTGGATCGGACTGTCGATCTCAATGGCGCAGTCAATATTTTTTATATGGATAATTCCATCACCATGCGTTCTTGGCACGGAGGGGTTGATTTGGGCAATGACCTTTTTGGCGACCTGAATGGCCGGAAGGGCTACATCTACAGAAACACCCAAAGAGCAATATCCGTGTCGGTCTGGCGGGGAGACCTGTACTATGGCTACGTCAATGGGTAAAATGCCCTGTCTGAACAAAAGGTGGATCTCGCTCAAAAAAATTGGAATATAGTCACCTTGGGTACTGTTGACAACGTTTCTTACATTACCGCCCACAAAACAGCTATTCATTCTAAAGCTCTTGTTGTAGGGTTCACGAGCGTATTTCGCCTCGCCTTCGGTGTGTATCGAAACGATTTCAACGTTTTTTAATTCTTCATGTCTGTCGCATAAAGCGTCTATGAGCGTATTGGGTGTCATTGCGGCCCCCTGTAAAAATACGCGGTCACCTGATTTTATCGTTGATACGGCTTCTTCCTTTGAAACAATTTTCATAATGGTCGGTTTTGTTATGCAAATATCAAGAATAGGGCTTCTTTAAAATATGAACATTATCATGTTTTAAAATATAGCATAAAAAAAGGGGAACCTTGTACGGCTCCCCTTTTTTCTTTATACGTTCAATTTTCTATTGACCCAGGTGTTTGTTGTAGAATTTCCAGGCTTGGGATGCAACATCACGCCCCAATTGTAAGCCTGCTATATTATCGGCCTGTATATGGTAGCCTCCCATAACCCTTGACATACCGGCCATATTTGCGGTTTCGGTAAATGTTGGGAAGTGTATGGTTACGGTTTTTCCATAATGGGCGGAGTCGAGTTCGGTCATAGAGCCTGCTACGAGTTTTACGGATTCGCCAAAATGTTCGCTTCCCGTAAAAAGGCGTAGTACTTCGGCGCAGCCTCCACTAATGGTACTGTGTCCGGAAGTATAGCTAGGGAAGGGAGGGCATAGAAAGATATCTGGGGAATAGGGACGCCATTCCTGGCCTTTCATTTTAATGACGCCTTTGCCGGGGCCGGCCCAGGCTTTTATGGTCTTGTCTTTGTAGTATTCGTGTACCAAGGCATAGGGTCTTGCGTAATCATAGAACATTTTGGAGTCCCATGAAGCAATAAAGGCGTCCATAGCCGTAATCTCGGTCAAGAAATACATTTTTACATCTTCGTCTAGCGTATGGTTGTCTCTTCGGGAAACATCTTGCGCGAACTTCAGCCAGTGGCCCGCTTGTTGTACCGATTGGGGCCCGTCTCTCATAAATTCTACCAAAGCTTTTTCTTCGTCGGAAAGATGGGCCTGCAAATCAACTACCTCTTTGACTTCTTTTTTCAACTGCTTGGAGCCTACCAAGGGCGGTGGTCCGGGTCTAAATTGGTCGGCTGAGGTTAATGCAATGGGCTTTACTTTTTGCCAATAGGGCGTAAGGCAGCCAGGGGCATATTGTCCACCTTTTCCATCAGAGAAATACTTGGGTTGCCATCTGTTGATATCGGTGTTCTCGTCCGCCGTGTTTACGGGGCTGTAATTGGTGTAGTCTGAATAGGGTTCGCCGTTTGCGCCTTTAGCTTCACCATATTGGTTACTGCCGTCATTTTTTCTGGCCTCAATGGTGGCCTTGGCGGCCAAATTGCCAACGCCCTCGGGTGTGGTCGGGTCCATTGAGGTATTGTCGGGGTCAAGCCCTAGGTCGGTCATGAGCTTTCTGAACATTTCGGTATCTGAAAAGTAGTACTCCTTCATTGCCCCGAAAGCGGCATAACTAATGGCGATTTCTTTGTTCTTGAGGTTGCGCTCATTGGCGGGCCTGCGGTCTACGTCGTTCAAATAAACGGGTATGGCACTTTCGTCATAACGAGACCAGGCGTCAAAAATGGAAACAAAGATCAAGCCTAGATAGCGTGAGGTAATGGTGGGGCGTGGCTTGAACCTTTCCGTATCGGAGGCCGTAGCATCTAAGGCCATTTTCCCCCATTGGTAGGCAACATTCTCCGTTCCTCTTGGTTCTTCTTGGTTTTTCTGGGCAAAGATGACACCGGAATATAGTAGACCCAACGTAAGGGCCAAGGTTAAAATACGCTTCATTTTATTGGTTGTTAGGTTATTTGTAGCCGTTAAATATAAGGAAGACTATAAAAACTCTAGGCTTTTTGCTCAAGGATTTTTCTTGTAAATGTTTGTAATTCTTGCATTTGCGGTTTCCCTTTTTGCTTGCCGCTCCTCCCAAAAAAGTAAAGTACGAACCATAGGATGACCAAGAAGCCCATAATACCCATCTGAATGTGATAGGGTTTGTTCAAGGAGGCACTTGAATAGGCCCAAATGCCAAAAATAATGAAAAGACAGGCTATGATGAAGTGTATGAACATGAAGAAGGTCCATAGGGTAGGGTTAGGGCCGAATATGCCGTATAGCTGGCTATTGGTGGCGTCTATTTCTTCAATTTGGAGGTGCAATTGGGGCGACCAGAAATGATTGTTCTGGGCGTTAAACTTAATAAATACGTGTTCGTCTAGGCGCTTTACTAAAAAAGGGGGGTGTCCTGCCGTTTCGAATTTTTTAAGTATTTCTTCTTTGGCTCCGGACACATCCCATTGAAACCTCGGGCGAAGTACAATTTCGTTGGGTAAGGGTTTCATAAGCGAGATGTTTGGTGGCCGTGGCCGTTAGTTTTGGCACTCTATGGCACTTGAAGCCATTTCCGTAATGGGTGCTGGCGATACATACGGGATGCCCAGGCCTAGGCCCCTAAGAATAAATAGTAAACCGATGATGACGACAAAAACCGGAATGGCCTTGCGTACTTTCTGACGTATACCGCCTTTCAATAGGCCACTAAAATATATGGCGACGGTCATTAAGGGCAGGGTACCTAAACCGAACAACATCATATAAAGACCGCCCTGTACGGCATTCCCCATGGCAATGGCCCCAAAGAGTGCCATATAGACCAGGCCGCAAGGTAAAAAGCCGTTAAGGAAGCCTATGGTCAGGAAGGTGTCGGGCGATTTTTTCTTGAGCTCCTTTCCCAATCGGTTCTTGACTTTTGAAACCATTTTGTAAATAGGCTTCGATAGATTGTATTTGTTGAAAGTTTTATAGGGAATCAAGATGACCAGGATCATTAAAACCCCAATGATGATGGAAAGCTTCTGCTGCATCCCGAAAATGGAAAGTCCTTTGCCGAGAAGACCGAATACTACCCCGATAATACCGTAGGCCATGAGCCGGCCCAAGTGATAAATGAATATCTGGCCGAATTTTTTAAACTCATTTGACCGATCTACCGGAAGCATAAAGGCTATAGGACCGCACATACCCACGCAGTGCAAGCTTCCCATAAGACCTAAAACGACGGCAGATAAAATCATAGTGCTTTTAAAAGGTTATACTTTCCTTGTGCATAAAATCCTTGCCTTGGTGTTTCCAAGATATGGTTATGTCCCAGCGACCATCCAACAGGCGTTTGTCAGGTATGAGCAAATGTGAATTGGATAAACTTAAAGGTAAGTTGAAATCCAAGTGCTTATTGGATGGTCTGTATAGGGACACATTGCCTGATACGTTCGTATTGTCATATCCTTCGGGGAAAATAACCAGTAATCCGTCAGGCGATTTTTTTAATTCTATTTGTTCGCTAGCGTTAAGGGCATTTTGTTCCGCGTCGATCTCTTTTTGATAGCCCAGTTCGGCCTTGTAATATTCTTCGGTTACCAAATCATGGTTAGCATTGTGGCTCGTGGTCATTCGTATCACGAAGAACAGTATAAAACTGATGAAGCCAACAAAAGCTATTACGATACCCGTACCCCAATTTATTTTCATGATTTTCCTTTTTTAATCTTATTTATAACTACGCGGAGCCAAAAAGCGGGCCGTCGTGGTTTCTATCAGTTTATCGTCACTATACACCCCGATTTTTAGGTTGTTTTTATCACCGCTCAGGGCCGAGGCCTTGATTTCAATGAACAAGGTGCCTTCTGCCAAGGCTTCTGGTGGCACGGAAAAATTCTCGTTACGGACCAGTTTGATATTGCCTTCGTGCGACATCAATTTAAAATTCACGTTGTCGACCGATTTGGTCGTCTTGTTCAATAGTTTATAGGTATATACATTGCTGATAATATTACCTTCCTTGTGTTCGTAAAGTTGACCTGGTAACCGCAAAATATTGGCTTCAAGGTCGTTTCTCAAGAACATCATACCGATAAGCACACCGGTTAAAATCACCAATACGGCCGTATACCCTTTTAAACGGGGCGTAAATTTGAACTTTTCCTTTTTTGTGATTTCGTCTTCACTGGCATAGCGGATCAAGCCTTTGGGCAGGTTTACCTTTTCCATGATTGTATCGCATTCGTCGATACAGGCCGTACAATTGACACATTCCAATTGGGTTCCATTTCTAATATCTATTCCGGTGGGGCAAACGTTCACACATTGAAAACAGTCGATACAATCGCCATGGCCCAAGGCCTCTCGGTCTTCGTTCTTACGCCATTTTTTTCTTCCGTTCTCACCTTCGCCCCTCTTGTGGTCATAGGCCACTACAATAGATTTGTTGTCGAGCAACACCCCTTGCATACGGCCGTAAGGGCAGGCGATGATACATACCTGTTCCCTAAACCACGCGAATACAAAGTAAAAGACAGCGGTGAATATCAATAAAGACAACATGGTGCTCAGGTGCTCGGTCGGGCCATCGGTAATGTATTGTATCAAACGGTCACTTCCGATAAGGTAAGCCAGAAAGACATTGGCTATAATGAACGATATGATAAAAAAGATAAACCATTTGAGCGTGCGTTTCCTGATTTTTTCGGCATTCCAAGGTTGTCGGTCGAGTCGCATTTGCGCGCCTCTGTCCCCATCGATCCAATACTCGATCCTTCGGAAGACCATCTCCATGAAAATGGTCTGTGGGCACATCCATCCGCAAAAAATACGACCGAAGGCCACGGTAAAAAGTGCAATAAAGACCACCCCGATAATCATCGAAATAACAAAGAGATGAAAATCTTGGGGGTAGAATGGAAAGCCAAAGATGTTGAACCGTCTTTCGAGTACGTTGAACATCAAGAATTGGTTGCCATTTATCTTTATAAACGGAGAGGCAATCAAGAAGGTCAGAAGAACATAACTGACATATTTGCGATATTGGTAAAATTTGCCACTGGGTTTTTTAGGAAAAACCCATGCGCGTTTACCATCTTCTTTAATGGTGCCTATTGAATCTCTGAAATTGTCTTGGTCTTGTGCCATTTTATGTTCGCTTTATCAGCTTTCGGGGCCTTGGTCCCGCAATATTCAGTTCACGGTTACCGAAGTGGAGTCGATGACCTGTTCGGTACTGTTTTCTTGTGCCGGTGCTGGCTGTTCAGTAGCGTTCGGGTCTACCCATAAATCACCTTCGGCGGGTTTTGGATTGGCCGGTGTTGTACCTTGAAAGCTTAGTACGTAGCTGGCCACCTGGGCAATTTCCGCTGGTTTTAAGGTTTGCTTCCAGGCAATCATACCTTTGCCATCACGACCACCTTCTGAAATAGTATGGAAAACGTTTTTGATGCCTCCACCCAAAATCCAATGTTGATCGGTAAGGTTCGGTCCGATACCTCCACCACCATCGGCCATATGACAGGCGATACAGTTGCTCTCAAAAATCGTCTGTCCGGCTTTAAGGTCGCCCGCATCGGTAAGTAGTTCTACCGTATTGGCATCCACAAGTCCCTTAGCGGTTTTTTTGTAGGCCTCGATCTCTAGTTGCGCGGCGGCCACCTCTTGTTCGTATTCTTGGTCTTGGTTATAGTCGTTGAACACGTGAAAGCGTGCCAAATAGACTACGGCAAAGACAATGGAGGCATAGAAAAGATATACCCACCACGGCGGAAGATTGTTATCTAGTTCGCGAATACCGTCGTAATTGTGGTCAAGGATGATTTCTTCCTCTTTTTCAATGGGTTTTGAACCAAGTAGTTTTTGGTAGACTTTTTGGCCCCATTCCCATTGGAACGATTTGCTCTTGGCGGCGATATAGCGCTCTTGGCCTTCTTTGGAAAGCGTTTGGAACATTACGTTTTCAATAGCCCTGGTAATTACCGCAATAACGATAAGCAAGAACAGGATGAATACGAGAAACACCTGTACCATCGGGTATTTTATAAAGGCCGGAATCTCTCCTGAATCAACAAAGAATTCCGTCAGGCCGAATATTAAAAAGAAAATCAGTGGTATTTTAATCCACCAAGTCGATGTATTTTTCATAATTCTAGGTTTTGTTGGTTATCTTCTTCCAAAGGCAATTCGCTCACTTCTTTTATGTACGATTTCGAGGCGGTGAAGACCCACCAGAACAACAATGTGAAAAACACAAAGAAGATAAGTAACGATATCATGGGGTAGGTTGCTACGCCATCGATACTTTCCATGTAACCTTTTACAAATTTGAGCATGATCTTTAGTTTTTGTTGTCAGATAATATTTCACCGGTTTCCTTGACCTTGATATCGGTTCCTAACCTTTGTAGGTAGGCGATTAAGGCTACGATTTCTCGGTCTCTCATTTCTATGAACTCTTCGCCGTTTTCTGCGGCATTGGCTTTATCGGCCTCATAGTTCTTTGCAAAATCGGGATCCGTATACAGGTTTTTCTCGATTTTTTCTGCCTGTGCATCCATAAGGGCATCGGCGTTTTCAATCTCCTCTTCGGTATAGGGAACCCCTAAGGTGACCATGGCTTTCATTTTTTTCTGTATATCACTGCGGTCGTGCTTGTTGCGCACTAGCCATGAATATGAGGGCATGATAGAGCCTGAAGAGGTACTTTGTGGGTCGTACATGTGGTTCAAGTGCCAGTTGTCGGAATATTTACCGCCCACCCTGAGCAAATCGGGACCGGTACGTTTACTTCCCCAAAGGAAGGGGTGGTCGTATACGAATTCACCTGCCTTTGCATATTCACCATAACGCTCTACCTCGCTTCTGAAGGGGCGTACCATTTGTGAGTGGCAACTTACACAGCCTTCACGGATATAGAGGTCACGGCCTTCCAATTCTAAAGGCGTATAGGGTTTTACACTGGTTATGGTAGGGATGTTCGATTTTACCAAAAGTGTAGGTACGATCTGGATAATACCTCCGATCAAAATGGCTACGGTGGCCAAAATGGTCAACTGAATAGGCTTGCGCTCCAACCAAGTATGGAAGGTTTCCCCAGCGGTTCTGTGTTTTGAAACGCGGGTCAAGGCAGCGGCTTCGGCCAATTCGTCTTCTATAGTGCTACCGGAGCGTATAGTTCTCACTACGTTATAGATCATTACACAGGCCCCGGTGATATATAGGGTGCCACCAATGGCGCGCATCCAGTACATCGGCATGATTTCGTGTACGGTCTCTAAGAAGTTACCGTAAACCAAGGTGCCATCTGGGTTGAAGTCTTTCCACATCAAGGCTTGGGTAAATCCGGCCACATACATAGGCAAGGTATATAGAATGATACCCAAGGTACCGATCCAGAAGTGGAAGTTTGCCAAACTGGTCGAGAACAATTTGTTCTTGGTCATTTTAGGTACCAACCAATAGATCATACCAAAGGTCAAGAAACCGTTCCAGGCCAAGGCCCCTACGTGTACGTGGGCAATGATCCAGTCACTAAAGTGTGCAATGGCATTTACGTTTTTAAGTGAAAGCATAGGGCCTTCAAAAGTGGCCATACCATAACCGGTAATCGCTACCACCATAAATTTTAAGACGGGATCGGTACGAACCTTGTCCCAGGCACCACGCAAGGTTAAGAGTCCGTTGATCATACCTCCCCAAGAAGGGGCCAAAAGCATGATGGAAAACGCAACCCCTAGGTTTTGTGCCCAATCGGGTAATGCGGAATACAATAAATGGTGAGGTCCGGCCCAGATGTAAATAAAGATCAAAGACCAAAAGTGGACTATAGACAATCTATACGAGTATACCGGTCTGTTCGCGGCTTTTGGAACGTAGTAGTACATAAGGCCCAAAAACGGTGTGGTCAAGAAGAAGGCTACCGCGTTATGTCCGTACCACCACTGCACCAAGGCATCTTGAACGCCCGCATAGACCGAATAACTTTTTAGGGCGCTTACGGGAAGTTCCAGGTTATTGAAAATATGCAGAACGGCTACGGTAACGAAAGTTGCCAGATAAAACCAAATGGCCACGTAAAGGTGACGTTGTCTCCTTTTAAGCATGGTACCGATAAGGTTGGCGCCAAATGCGACCCATACCAAGGTAATGGCGATATCTATGGGCCATTCAAGTTCGGCGTATTCTTTGGTACTGGTGTATCCTAACGGCAAGGTAATGGCCGCCGATACGATAATGGCCTGCCAGCCCCAAAAATTGAACTTACTCAAGAAGTCACTGTACATACGGGCCTTGAGCAATCGTTGTGTTGAATAATAGACCCCCGCGAAAATAGCATTTCCTACAAATGCGAAAATCACCGCATTGGTGTGTAATGGGCGCAAACGGCCAAAACTTAACCATGATATTCCGTCGGTCAAGTTGGGAAACATGAACATGAAGGCTAGCAATAAGCCTACGGACATACCCACAATACCCCAGAACATGGTTGCATAGAGGAAATTTTTCACGATTTTGTTATCGTAATAAAACTGCTGTACTTCCATAATTATACCTGTTTATTTAGTTGGATTTTTTCTTTGTTTTTCTTGATGGAGACATCTTTTTGCTTCTTTACCAGCTCATCTTCAAAAAGCATACGTACCGATGGGGTATACGAATCATCGTACTGACCGCTCTTTACCGAAACGATAAATGCAATGAAAAATAAGACCGCAACTAGAACGCTGATGGCCAATAACACATAAATAACACTCATACCTACCTGAATTATGCCGTAAAACTACGGCGTGTGTACCCGATTAAATATGACTTATATCAGGTTTTGACGATTCTCTTAAAGTTTCTTAATTATCGAATGTAAACATTTGATTTATAAAAAGATAAAATAATCGTATTTCTAGAAAAAAATATAAAAATGGGGTGCCTAGGGGGTAAATAGGCCTCGGTTTGAGATCTTAGGCCTTTTTTGCGCCTTGATAGATAGAAATTAATGCGGCAACGATAATCAAATTCTTGATTACATATTGGCCGAGCAATGTAGGGGCGAATGGGCTGAAGGTAAAAGAGGCTTCGTTCAGAAGCAATAAAGTGGAAAAGGTACAGACCATATGCAATAGGGTCACGATAACGGTTTGCTTCCTAAATAAATCGAAAAGCAGGAATGTGCCGATACCGACTTCCAAAAGGGCTAGAAGTATAATTGAAACGTTCGGGGGGATAAGACCAAAGCTCAATGATGTAATGGTTTCTTTGGCCAATTCTTCGGCGGGACTTACATCGTTGAAAAATTTGAGTACTCCGAACCAGAGATATACAATGGCTATCGATATCTGAAGAAAAGAGATGTTTTTAAAATGGTTTAAAATCGAAGAGGTCTTGAAAGTTGGCATTTATACTTAAACGAGTTTGGTGGATTGTTCGTTTTACAAACCTAACTTTTTAAACGAATCCATCCCGTTTTTTTACTATGAAGTTACAAATGTGGACGCTATAACTTGCAATATCAGTCAATGTTTCTGCCTATAAAATTAGTGGCTATTGTGGTAAACGCTACCACACTAATGGAGCTCAGGGGCATTAAGATGGCCGCAATAACCGGCTCTAATTGCCCTGTAACCGCAAAATAAAGTCCAATTAGGTTATAGGCCAAAGATAGGATGAAACTCATTTTTATAACCTTCATGGCTTTTTTAGAGGCCCAGATGTACTGATGTAGCTGTTTGAATTTGCTGGCATCCATAATGCCATCACTGGCAGGTGAAAATACATTGATGTTCTCGGAAATGGCAAGGCCTACTTCGGCTTGGGCCAAGGCACCGGCGTCGTTAAGCCCGTCACCTACCATCAGTACTTTTTTGCCCTGTTCTTGTAATGTTTTAATAAATTCGAGCTTATCCTGTGGTTTTTGGCCAAAATACAGGGGGGTAAGTTTTGGTAACAATTTTTCAAGGCGCTGCTTTTCACCTTCGTTATCGCCCGAGAGTACGGCTACATTAAAATCTTTTGACATTTTTTCGAATACTTGGGAAACCCCTTCGCGGTATTCATTGTGAAAAATGTACTTGCCCTTATACGTGTCGTTGCTGCTGATATGAACCGCCGTGGTAAGGGCATCCGTAGTTTGTCCGTTACCTACAAAGTCGGCCGATCCCGCTTTAATGTGTTCGTTGTCCTTAGACCCTTCTACGCCTTTGCCGATATGTTCTTCGTATTCGTCAAGGGTAACGATATTCTCTTCGGCCAACAGGTTGTAAAGGGAGCGGCTCAAGGGGTGGTTCGACCCCCTTAAGGTATTCTTCAATAGGGAGGCCTCGGCTTCCGTAAGGGGCATGCCCTCATAGGTGGCCGTGCTCTTTTTAGCAGTGGTTATCGTACCTGTTTTATCAAAAATAGCCGTATCTATTTGGGCCAATTGCTCAATGGTTTGGGTGTCTTTTAAATAAAATTTCTTCCGTCCGAAGATTCGGAGCATGTTGCCCAGGGTAAAGGGTGACGAAAGGGCAATGGCGCATGGGCAAGCAATGATCAAGACTGCGGTAAAAACGTTCAAGGCCTTGCTCGGGTCAAAATAAAGCCAGAAAATGGCCGATAAAAAAGCAATGCTGAGCACGGCTATGGTAAACCTTCTGCCGATACTGTCGGTCAGGGTCTGAAACTTACTGGCCTTGTCTTCCTGGAAAACGGAATTGCTCCACAATTGGGTGAGGTAACTTTGAGAGACCGATTTTAGGGCTTCCATCTCTATGGCTCCTTGGAGTTGTTTTCCTCCGGCAAAGACTTTTTCCCCAGATTCTTTTTTTACCGGTTCCGATTCGCCCGTAACAAAGCTATAGTCGATACGGGCCTGCCCCTTGATGAGGATGCCGTCAACGGGAATCAGTTCTTCGTTTCGGATCAGTAGGCAGTCGCCGCGTTCAATATCGTGTACTTGGGCGGTTTCTTCCTTGCCGCCTTTAGTGATGCGGGTTATAGCTATAGGAAAATATGATTTGTAGTCACGTTCGAAGGAAAGGAAGGAGTAGGTCTTTTGCTGAAAGAACTTTCCTAAGAGCAAGAAAAAGACCAATCCCGTAAGCGAATCGAAAAACCCGCTTCCCCAATCAAAGACAATGTCGAGGGTGCTGCGAACAAAGAGCACTAAGATCCCAAGGGCAATGGGTACGTCAATATTCAACATTTTACTACGGATGCCTTTGTAGGCCGAAATAAAATAATCCCTGCCGGCATAAAGAAGTACCGGTAGAGAAAACAAGAATATAAGCCAATGAAAGACCGGTTCGTATTTGTTGAGCCAGTATTCGCCGCCGGATGCATTGCTTGACGATAGGTCGAAATAGTCGGGAAACGACAGGAACATCACATTGCCAAAGGCGAAACCTGCTACCCCAAGTTTATAGATGAGGCTACGGTCGGCACTTTTCTTCTTTTTGTCGAAATCATCAAGGGAGATATAGGGCTCATAACCGATCCGGGCCAGCAACACCACTACTTCCTTTAGTGAAATATCGGAACTGCTATATGTAATCCGTACGGTCTTTTTGGGGAAATTTACTTGGGCGCCCTTAATATAGGGGTTTAGCTTGTTCAGGTTCTCAAGAACCCAGATACACGAGCTACAGTGAATATGCGGAATATAGAGGTTTATGATCTGTAAGTCACCGTCGTTGAACTCAATAAGTTTTTCGGCGATTGGAGTTGAATCTAAAAAATCGTATCTTCCATCAATTGATTTCGGGGATGCCCCGGCCGCAGATTGCAAGTCGTAATAGTAATCGAGGTCATGGCCCGATAATATTTCGTACACGGTCTTGCAACCGTGGCAGCAAAAATTTTTATCGTCTAGTGCGATTGGGTTATTGCCACAGTCGTCGCCGCAATGGAAACAGTTGTTAGAATTCATATTACACTTGCTAATACCTGTTTGCAAAGATGCAAAAGGTAGGTATTAAAAAATATGACAATTGTCAGGTTTAACACGGTCGGTGAAGGTTATCTTTGCATTGTCAGGTATAAGTAGTTTGCATAGTCAGGTATAAATAATAGTGTTATGAGCAGCAGATGTGAAAATTGTATAATACGACAATTTAATTCGTTACGTGCGATGAGCAAGGAAGAATTAAAGAAAGTATCCGATTCCAAGATTTCCAAAAAACTTAAAAAAGGCGAGGCCCTATTTCAAGAGGGCGAGCAACTTAATGGGGTTTTTTGCGTAAGGACCGGGGTTTCAAAGCTGTCGAAACTGAGTGCGAACGGAAAGGACCAAATCGTAAAACTGGCCAGCAAGGGCGAGGTAATGGGCCAGCGTGCCGTGATTGCCGAAGAAGTTACCAATTTGAGCGCAATCGCGGTAAGTGATATGGAAGTCTGTTTTATTCCAAAGGATGTGATTTCCAATACGCTCGATCAAAATCCGAACTTTGCGGTTGAGGTCTTACGGCATATGGCCCACGACCTAAAGGAAGCTGATGACGTTATCGTAAACATGTCTCAAAAAACGGTGAAACAGCGAATGGCCGAAGCCTTTCTATACCTGAGAAAAAACTATGGGGACGATACCGATGGTTTCTTGAATCTGGTACTCTCTCGTGAAGATTATTCAAATGTGGTAGGAACCGCTACCGAATCCTGTATCCGGATTATTTCGGAGTTCAAGAAGAAAGGCTTGATCAAAACTTCCGGAAAAAAAATAGGGGTGCTCGACGAGCGCAAACTCTTGGAACTCGCCGAAAGATTCTAAACCGGACATTCCAAAACTGACATATGTCATAGTTTACCTATGGTTTTGCATCTACTTTTACCCTTGAAGATTTCAATAAAAAAGTAGATGAAGAATATATTGTTGCCAACCGATTTTTCAGAAAATGCGTGGAATGCCGCATGCTACGCCATAGAGCTTTTTGCCAACGAGGCCTGTACTTTTTACGTGTTGAATACCTACACGCCGCACATTGCGCACAGTCGTTTTATGGCGGCCGCCCTCGAAGGGAATATGTTGGAAGATACGGCCAAGGAAATATCGGAATCGGGCCTGGCCAAGGTCATATCGCGCATCAAGGCCCAGTTCAACAACCCACGGCATAGTTTTTATGCGATATCGTCGTTTAGCATGTTGGTCGATGAAGTCAAGGAAACCATAGAAGATAAGCAGATCGATCTGGTGGTGACAGGAACCAAAGGAGCCTCGGGGCTGGAAGAGGTCTTTATGGGCAGTAATACCGTACGGATCATAAAATCGGTGAACAATTGCCCAGTATTGGCCGTGCCTGAATCCTTTCCCTTTGTCCGCCCCAATGAAATTGCCTTTGCTACGGATTTCAATCGGTTTTATACCGAATCTGAACTAGAGCCCTTGCTCGATATGAGCCGGACCTTCGGTGCGGTCATCCGCATCGTACACGTACAACAAGGGATACATGCCTTGAGCGAACTGCAGAAATTCAATTTAGACATGCTTAGAAAGTATTTGAAAAATGTAGAGCATTATGTTCATACCGTATCGGAATTGAACTCGGTATCAAAAACTTTGGAGGTCTTTAGTAATGAACTGGACATACACCTGTTGGCCATGCTTAATTATCAGCATAGCTATATGGAAAAAATCACAAGGGAGCCCGTTGTAAAGAAAATGGCATTTCATACACAGATACCCCTATTGGTCATACCCGAACTGGGGATGTGTAACAAAAAATCGAAAAACCAAAACGAAGAAGGCCTCTCCGTTTCCCAGTAAATAGGGGACATGGGCAAGTAGGACTTGATCTTGAAATAAAACACAAAACTGCTTGAAAGGGCAGTTTTTTTATTGGGTCAAAATTATCTGTTATATTTCTCCTAATCGCACGCCCCGCAGCATCGGTTCTTCTTAATTTTGTATAAAATTACGACATGAACCTTCCCGATACTGGTCAAAAACGAATAGTGATAATTGGTGGCGGTTTTGCCGGAATATCACTGGCAAAAAATCTAAAAGGAGTTGATTTACAGGTGGTATTGATCGACCGCCATAACTACCATACCTTTCAGCCACTTCTATATCAGGTTTCTACCAGTGGCTTGGAGCCTGATTCCATTGCATACCCGCTTCGAAAGGTCTTGAACGAACTCGATAATTTTTATTTTAGGATGGCTTCGGTGCAACGTATCGATCCTGATGGAAAGACCGTTTTTACCGATATAGGAAACCTAGGTTACGATTATTTGGTCTTGGCCACAGGCACAAAGACCAATTTTTTTGGCAACCAGAATATTGCCCGGTACGCCATGCCTATGAAGACCGTTCCCCAGGCGCTTGATATCAGGAGCCTTATGTTACAGAATTTTGAAAAGGCCGATGACTGTCTAGACCCGGTTGAACGCAAGGCGTTGTTAAATTTTTGTATCGTGGGTGCGGGCCCTACGGGAGTAGAGTTGGCCGGTGCCTTTGCCGAATTGAAGAACAACGTTTTTCCTAAAGATTACCGGCATCTCAACATAGATGAAATGGAAATCAACCTATTCGAGGGCGGCCCAAGGGTACTGCCCCCAATGAGTGAGAACGCCTCCAAAAAGGCGACCGAATTTTTGAAGGCCCTAGGTGTGCGCGTTCATTTGAACGTGATTGCCAGTGATTATGATGGGGAGCGACTGACCCTAAAGGATGGCACGACCTTAAATACCAAGAATTTTATTTGGACGGCAGGGGTTACGGGGGCCGCCATTGAAGGTTTTGCCACCCATGTTCTTGTGGAGCGGTTGAACCGCTATAAGGTAAACCGGTTCAACCAAGTTGAGGGCTATGATACGGTTTTTGCCATTGGTGATATTGCCTATATGGAAACTGATGGCTTCCCGAAAGGGCATCCCCAAGTGGCACAACCCGCCATTCAACAAGGGGAGTTGTTGGCCGATAACCTTGAGCGCATGCTAGAGGGAAAAGAATTGAAGCCTTTTACTTATCGCGATAAGGGAACCATGGCCACCATCGGCCGAAATAAGGCGGTGGCCGATATTAAGAAGCTAAAATTCGCTGGCTTCTTTGCCTGGTTTATTTGGATGTTCGTTCACCTAATGGCCTTGGTAGGTTTTAGAAATAAGGTGGTAGTATTTTTTAACTGGGCCTACAACTACATTAACTACGATAAGGCTGCGCGGCTCATTATGAGACGCTTCAGGCCTAAGGCTTAGTTTGTGGTCGGCAAATTGCAATTAATTCAAATGCTTTAGTATCTTTGCCCTGTTGTGTTGTGACCCAGAACCTTTATAGGTTTGGGCCAATGAAAGGCTTTCCTTGTTGGAAGGCTTTTTTTGTTTGCCCCCTTCGGTAATTTAAAAACACGACGGACAAGGCTGTCGACCAGTATTTGGTGAAGGGAGAATTTTTGGAAGGAAAACTTTAGATTTTTTGCAATTGGCGCTCTAACGATGCCTGTTTGTTTTGCTTGGAAGTCGTCTGGTTTTGGATGAGCATCCATGCTTTTTTGGCCCTTTCCGCTTTTATCTGATGATGTGTTCTTTTCATGATACGAGGTGTTAAGGATTCGACTATTTCGTGTGCTTTAAACCAGGTTCAAATTTTTAGCGCCCCTAGTTTATGCCACTCATTTTTTATGAGCTTAACGACAGGTCAAACTTACGACGAAATGCGCTCTTTTTATCGGTGAAATACATTATTAAAACGTTTTTTCCATTTTAAGGATTTCTTATAAGAAAAATAATTCCATCCGTTTTTATGGAAGGTCAAATATGCGATATCGCTAAAAAAGCACTAATTTTAGGAGTACATTTATAAACGCAGAACATATGCCGTTATATCATAAGCTCGGAAAGTTTCCGCAAAAACGTCATACCATCTTCAAAAAAGACGATGGCACCTTGCATTACGAACAATTGTTCGGTACCATTGGGTTTGACGGAATGTCCTCTTTACTATATCATTTGCATAGGCCTACACAGGTGAAGGAAGTCGGTAAAACTTTGGATATTGCTCCGAGGGCCGCCGTAGAATACAATATAAAGTCAAGATTGCTAAAGGGCTTTGAGGTAAAGCCCCAAGACGATTATCTACAGAGCCGAAAGACCGTACTTTTCAATTCAGATGTGCATGTAGGGCTCGCTGCGCCCAGAAAGTCGGTCACGGATTATTTTTATAAGAATACCGATGCCGATGAGCTATTGTTCGTACACAGGGGCTCAGGTACTTTAAAGACCTTTTTAGGGGAAATTCCTTTTGAATATGGAGACTACCTTGTGATTCCAAGAGGTATGATCTATCAAATCGAGTTTGATACAGAGGATAATCGTTTATTGATCACCGAAAGCTATCACCCCATATATACCCCTAAAAGATACCGGAATTGGTTCGGTCAGCACTTAGAGCATTCGCCTTTTTGCGAGCGCGATTTTAAGCTGCCACAGAACCTGCAGACCTTTGATGAAAAGGGTGAGTTTTTGATGAAGGTAAAAAAACAAGGGCAGCTGCACCATCTGGTATATGCCACCCATCCGTTTGATGTGGTCGGTTGGGACGGGTACAATTTTCCGTACGGCTTTTCCATCCATAATTTTGAACCCATTACAGGTCGCGTTCACCAACCGCCCCCAGTGCACCAGACCTTTGAGACAAGCGCTTTTGTGGTGTGTTCCTTCTGCCCGAGGTTGTACGATTATCACCCACAGGCCATACCGGCACCGTATAACCATTCCAATATAGATTCGGATGAGGTGCTCTATTATGTAGACGGTGATTTTATGAGTCGGAAGGGTATTGATGAAGGGTACATTTCCCTGCACCCGGCGGGTATTCCGCATGGTCCGCACCCAGGCACTTACGAAGGCAGTATAGGGAAAAGCAAAACTGAAGAACTTGCAGTAATGATAGATACGTTCAAGCCGTTGAAATTAACCCAACAGGCCTTGGATATCGATGATGGCAAGTATTACCAAAGCTGGTTGGAGTAGCGCTTAGGGCTGTTTGTTATCTTTTTGCTAAAGCCAATGCTTACATTTTGCTTTTTGGATACTTTTGAGACAAGAAAAAAAGAAACAAGTGATATTAGATTTAATACGAAACAGACGCTCGGTATTTCCGGCTCAGTATAATAATAAGCCTATTGCCAAGGCCGATATCGAAAAAATATTGGAAGCGGCCAATTGGGCTCCTACCCACAAGAAAACAGAACCTTGGCGATTTCGTGTGCTGCAAGGGGAGTCTCAAGAGAAATTGGGACTTTTCCTTTCCTTGAAATATCTGGAAAACGATCCCAACCCGAAGGAGTTCAAAGCCAAAAAACTAATTGAAAACCCGAAGCGTGCGGGCGCAATTATCGCTATCTGTATGCAAAGGGACCCCGCCCAAAGTATTCCCGAATGGGAAGAAGTCGCCGCTACCGCAATGGCCGTTCAAAATATGTGGCTCTGCTGTACGGAAATGGGTATTGGCTGCTATTGGAGTTCTCCGGGACTCGTAAAGCATATGAACGATTTTTTTGAAATGAACGAGGGCGAAGCCTGTTTGGGCTTTTTCTATATGGGCTATTCCGATGAGGAAATTCCTGAAGGACAACGGAGTCCCATTGCGGATAAGGTAGTTTGGATGGATTAGAAAGCTATTATAGTCTATTCCATTTTATATTTAAATACGCCACCGCCTTGCTTTAAAAGCATTGTTTTGTTCTCAGGGTCGAACTCAAGGCGTACTCCCGCTAGGTGAAATTCAAAAACATTCTTTGCTACGGCCTCCAACGGAAATGAGGGTTGTCCGGTCGCCTGTGCCATAAGGGTGCCATTATTTTGAGTAATACTTATCTTTAATTTTTTCTGATGACTTGCATAGGTGCCGAGGTATTTTTCTAGGTCTTCTGCGGCTATTTCTATGGTGCTAAAGTCGGGTATGTCAAAAGATTTGCCATAGTATGCCGCTAGTACGGCAATAAAGATGTCATTGTTGCTATAACGGGTGCCGTTCGATGTAAGTGCTATGGAGATATGGTCTTTGGGGAAAATGGCTAATTGAGATGAGAATCCATCTATGCCGCCATTATGGCCAAATCCCTTCTTGCTGAAATAGGGCATCTCAAATAGGCCCATTCCATAACCGTCCTTAAAAGTTTTCATTTGCTCCAGGCTTTCGCTCGTAATGAGTTTGCCCTCAAAAAGAGCCCTTGCAAAAGTGTTGAGGTCGTTAGGTGTAGAGACTATGGCCCCGGCTCCTAAAGGAATAGACATGTGGGTTTCAAAAGATTTCTTCCACTGGGTGTCATAGCTATAGGAGTGGGCCTCGTTGTTTGTTAGGTCTATGCTTGAGCCTACATACGTATTGCTCAATTTTAGAGGAACCGCTATTCTGTCTTTAATTAGATTGGCATAGTTGTCTTTGAAGACATCTTCTAAAATAAAGGTCAATAGTATATAGTTAGAGTTGCTGTACTCCGCTTTGCTATCAGGGTTAAAAACGCTTCCCCCTTGTTCGATCAACTCTAAAAGCTGTGTTCTTGTTTTTGGCTGTGTATTCCATAGAAGATAACTGGGTAGACTTGTTACGTTCATGATTCCACTGCGGTGGCTGAGCAAGTGGCCAATAGTAATATCGGATGCATTTTTAATTGAGGGGAAGAAGTTTGATAGAGGTTGGTCTAAAGTTATTTTGTTTTCTTCAACAGCCATAAAAGTAAGGGCTGAGGTGAACATTTTGGAAATGGACCCCACCCTGAATTTTGTTGTTGTATTTATCTTTTGTTTCGTCTCTATATCGGCATAGCCCGTGGTTTTACTGTAAATGGTCTTTCCGTTTTTTGATAGGGCAACACTGCCCATAAAACGATCATGGGTTTCTAAGGTTGCAAAAAGGCTATCAAGTTTTTTGGTGTCAAATTCCTGGGAAAAAATCGATCCGGTAATCAGTAGAAATACGAGCGGAACAAATACTGATTTTCTCATGGGAAATACGGGTTTAGTTTATAAAAGGAAATAGTTCTAAGCGATAATCCCACGCTTTTGAGATAAATAGTCCCAAGTAGATTATGGCAATCAAGAATTTCATAAAGGTACCGGTCAAGAAACCTAAAAACGACCCAAAAGCGGCTTTGGTGGCCGTTTTTCCGTCGGCTTTATTCAATAATTCACCTACCAGGGCACCGACAAATGGCCAAATAATAATACCAAACGGACCTAAAACAGGGAAGAATAGGGCGACCAATAGTCCCAAGGTAGTGCCGATAACCCCTGCCTTGGTTCCTCCGAATTTTTTTGTGCCTATGGCGGGTATGACGTAGTCTAGGGCAAATACAATCAGTGCGAGGGCCGCGGTGATACCTAAAAACAACCAGTCTTGGGGAACGGCCTTGGTGAGGTGTAGCAGTAGTAGCCCCACCCAACTGATCGGGGGTCCTGGGAGAACGGGCAAGAAACTGCCCAAAATTCCCATGAACATAAAAACGAAACCTAAAACAAGCAGTACAATGTCCATTTTATCAATTTGCTGTTTGACGAAGATAAGCACATTTTGTTACATCTTTCCGGTGGGTTCTCTTGCTGCTTTTAAGGGTGGTCTGACTGTTAGTATGTTAGCGATTTTGATAGAAGTTTAAAACCGATTTTTATTTTTTTAACTAAAATTTTAGTTTGAACTATGTTTTTAGTTATATTTGTTTCGTATATGAACTAAATACTTAGTTAAATGAAGCAATTAACAAAAGCGGAAGAAGAGGTGATGCAGCAATTATGGCAACTGGAAAAATGCAATGTTGCCGCTATTATTGAACAATTACCAGAACCAAAACCAGCATACAACACCGTATCCACAATTGTAAGGATTTTAGAAAGTAAAGGTTTTGTAGGTCATGAAAAAGAAGGGAAGGGATATCTCTACTTTCCTATCGTAAAAAAGTCGGATTACAGCAACCAGAGTATCAATAAGCTGGTGGACGGGTATTTTCAGGGCTCTTTTAAAAGCATGGTCTCTTTCTTTATGAAGAAGAACGATATGAGCCTTTCTGAATTGGAATCTATAATGCAGGATATTAAAAAGGGTTCCGGGCCGGAAGGGATAAATAAAAAGAATAATTAAAATCTGTTTTGATGATACAATATATCTTAGAGTGCATCGCCTTTCAACTGGTTTTTCTTGTTATTTATGATTTTTTCTTAAAACGGGAAACCTTTTTTCAATGGAACCGGTTTTATCTTTTGAGCACGTTTTTGCTATCGCTCTTGCTGCCTTTTGTAAAAATCGAAGCTTTTAAAACCACAGTGGAGCAGCCCTATATTGAATATGGCGAGGAACTTTGGGGGGTAAATAATGCCCTTGTACTTGGAGCTCAAGAGCCTACGGGAATAGACATTTCGTGGCAAACGGTATTATTTGTATCAGGAGCACTAGTAGCTACGTTGTTATTGGCGTATAAGCTGCGCCAGCTATATCTTTTGGGCACAAAGGGAGACAGGATTAGTTTCAAGGAGTTTACGCAAATATTGATTCCCAATAGCAACATGGCTTTCTCCTTCTTTAAATCAATTTTTATTGGGGATAAAGTTTCAAAAACGGATTACACGAATATCATAGCCCATGAATTGGTTCATATAAAACAAGGGCACTCGTGGGATTTGCTCTTTTTTGAGCTCATGCGCATTGTTGGCTGGTTTAATCCGCTGGTTTATATCTACCAAAATAGAATTTCGGAATTGCACGAGTTCATCGCCGATGCAAAAGTTGCGAAAAACAATAAAAACGAGCAGTACCAATTATTGCTTTCCCAAGTATTTCAAACACAAAATATATCGTTCATCAATCACTTTTTTAAATCATCATTAATCAAAAAACGAATTGTCATGTTACAAAAAGCACAGTCAAAATCGGTTTTCAAATTAAAGTATTTGGCCTTGGTGCCATTGATTTTAGGTATGTTATTTTATACTTCGTGCGAAAACGATGATAAAAATAGTCTGGAGGATAATGAAAATATCATAACCGTAAGTAGCGTAGATAATCTCTCAGAAGAAGAGGAGACTAAGGTGTATGCAAGATTGAAGTCTCTAGCCGATTCCGAAGAAGCCTGGAGCTTGAGGGTAGAGGATTCCGAAAATTCCTTGAAGTTCGAAAGTACAAAGGATGACGTATTTGTTTCGGGGATTAACAATGAGCCAATTCGGGCTAAAATGACTATTGGTAATAATGGCTCGCCAAAGTACTTTAAAAACTTTATGCCCTCTGCAGGCAAGCCGTACGATTGGAAAAAGATTTATAGGGAAGAAAATCTAGTGCCTTTTACTTATGCCGACGAAGTTCCTGTTTTTCCGGGTTGTGAAAATGAAAATGATTTAAAAGCTTGCTTTCAACAAAATATCCAGAAACATATTGGTAAACATTTTAAATATCCCGAAGAAGCTCAGAAACAGGGAATTCAAGGCAGGGTAAGTATTATGTTTACTATTGATGAAGATGGTTCAATTGTAGATATTCGAAAAAGAGGTCCCCATGAATTATTAGAAAATGAAGCGGTTCGTATTATTGAAAAATTGCCACGTATGACGCCGGGTTCTTATGAGGGCAAAACCGTGAAGGTTCCATTTTCACTTCCGATTACTTTTAAGTTGGAACAGGCGGGGTTTAGTCCGTCTAGTACTGACGATATTTATGCGCAAATGCAAAAGGAACAAATAGCTGAATTATCCACTGAGGCGCAAATAGCTTATGGGAATTCCGTGGCTTTTAAAGAAGTAGAAATCCCCCCTGTTTTTCCGGGTTGCGAAAATGTGGATAATATACAAGACTGTTTTCAGAGAAGTATGTATCGGCATATTTCCGAGAATTTCAGGTATCCGCAGGATGCACAAGAAAGAGGGATTCAAGGCAGGGTTCTGGTCATTTTCCTAATGGATACCTCAGGAAACATTACTCATATTTCTACCAGAGGACCGGATGAATCTTTAGAGAAGGAAGCGGAACGTATTATTTCAAAGTTGCCTAAAATGACTCCTGGACAGAACGATGGGGTAGCCGTAAATGTTCCTTATTCTATACCTATTGCTTTTAAACTCCAATAAGTTTTGAGAACCTTAATTTCTGTTTTTTTACTTGTATTCTGTGTTACGGCAGAAGGTCAAATATCAAATTCTAAGATAGCCGATAGTCTATACGCTACAGGTAACTACATTAAGGCTATTAACCATTATGCGGAAGATGGTTCCATTACTTCTACTTTACAGATTGCAAGGGCCTATAACGCTATTGGCAATTATGAAAAAGCAATTGCACAGTATCAGAATGTGCTGTCTCAAGATGCAACGCTTCAAATTGCAAAATTTGAACTGGGAATGCTCTATCTGAAAACAAAAGACTTTACGAATGCGGAGGCCCTATTCTTAGAACTGACGCATGCTGCAAGTAACAACCCTGAGTATTATTTTTACTTGGGAGAGACCTTTCGAGAAGAAAAAAAGACGGAGCGTGGTCTGGCGTCTTACAAAAAGGCAGTGGTAATTGATAATACGCATTTAAGAAGTCTGTTTCAATTAGGAAAATATTATGTAGGGCAGCGCGAAAAGGATTCGGCCTTAACTTTCATTGACAAAGGACTTCGCTTCTATGAAAATGATGTAGCACTGATAAACTTAAAAGCACTGGCCTATTATAATAACGATGAGTATGTCAAGGCATCTCACTATTTTGAAAGGCTTTTAGAATTGGGCGAGCACAAAGAGTACATCTACGAGAAATTAGGTTATTGTTACTTTAAGGATTGGGAGTTTGAAAAGGCAAAAGCCAACTATAAAAAGGTTTTAGAATTGAACGATGAAAATGCCGATGCCTATTTCAATCTGGGACAGGTGTTTTGGAAAGACCGACAGATAGATAGTGCCCAATATTATATCAAAGAATCCATAGCGGTTCAAAAGCCTTTTTTATTAAGAGAGTATGTTGCCTTAGCGGGAATCGCAAGGAATAAGGACGATATGAAAACGGCTTTGGAATACTACAAATTAGCACATCAAGAAGACCCGGATGAAGCACTGGTTTATCATAATGTCTGTACAGTGGCCGATCGGTATTACAAAGACCCCAAAATCAAATTAACATATTACGAAAAATTTGACGAGCGATTTGGTGATAAAAACGACTATATGTCCAAAATGGTAAACAAGCGTATTTCTGAATTAAAAGAGGAAATCCATTATGATGTGAAATAATCCACCTTGTTTTCTAGGTTGCTTTTTTACTACTAAGGTCCGTTTTTTAGGTGTTTTCCCTTTGAGAATCGCTATTCATAGCGTAAACCTCCCTAAAAAATCGTAATTTCCGCCTAGAATTCAGGGCAATGCGAAACCTTACATTTTTATGCTTTCTGTTCGTGCTGACCGCGTGTAATTGGTCGGCTTCAAGGGAAAAGAAAACCCAAGAATTGGTAAACAAAGAGATATTGGGTATCGACTGGGAAGATGTGGACCAATACCCTCTTTTCGCCGATTGTGACGAAACGGCTTCTAAACAAGAGCAGAAGCAATGTTTTATGGCAACCTTGTTGAAGCACTTCTCAGAAACTTTGGAAGAATCGGATTTTGTAGTGGAAGAAGCTCTCAACGATACTATTTTTGTCGATTTTTTAATGGAAGCTTCAGGGACTATTTCACTTTTGGAAATCGATAAGGGCGGTATTACCGACGACCAGCTTCCGGGTTTTGACGAGCAGATTTCAAAATGTTTAAACCGTTTGCCCAAAATTGAGCCCGCATTAAAAAGAGGTATTCCCGTTAGGGCGAAATTTAGAATTCCTATAGTACTACAATAAAACAAATCATTTGGCTACGGAAAAAATTATACTCGGTATTGACCCAGGTACTACCATTATGGGCTTTGGTCTTATAAAAGTGGTAGGAAAAAAAATGGAATTTGTTCAAATGAACGAATTGCTACTTCAAAAATATAATGACCCTTACGTAAAACTAAAGCTCATTTTCGAGCGCACCATAGAGCTTATAGATACGTATCACCCTGATGAAATTGCCATTGAGGCACCTTTTTTTGGAAAGAACGTACAGTCGATGCTCAAGCTGGGTCGTGCCCAAGGTGTGGCCATGGCTGCGGGACTCTCACGTGAAATTCCCATAACGGAATATTTGCCGAAGAAAATAAAAATGGCCATCACGGGAAACGGTAACGCCAGTAAGGAACAAGTGGCCAAAATGCTACAAAGTCTACTGGGATTAAAATCCTTGCCCAAGAATTTGGATAGCACCGATGGCCTTGCCGCTGCCGTTTGTCATTTTTATAACCAGGGCAGGGTAGAGGTCGGTAAAAGTTACTCTGGTTGGGACGCATTTGTGAAACAGAATAGTTCTAGGGTGAAGAAGTAGGCGAAATTATGGTGCTGGGAATGAGGTAAAGATTACTCGGTGAACGTTAGACCTTATTTCCGTACATCAAAAAAAGCCAATATCCCGAAGCCCTAAGAACTAAACACTTAATACTAATTACTTAGTACTTAATACTTAGTACTTGATACTAATTACTTAATACTGTTTACTTAATACTGTTTACTTAGTACTTAATACTAATTACTAAAAAAAAATGAGCGGAATCTACATTCATATCCCTTTTTGCAAACAGGCCTGTCACTATTGCGATTTCCATTTCTCGACCTCCATGGGAAAGAAAGAGGCGATGGTTTCGGCATTGCGGAAGGAACTGCTCTTGCGGAAAGAGGAGTTTAAGGATGAGGTGGTGGAAACTATTTATTTTGGAGGAGGAACGCCCAGTGTCTTGGATGCCGAGGAAATACAATTCATTATTGATTCGGTTTACGATAATTATAAAGTTGCAGGGAATCCTGAAATCACCTTGGAGGCCAACCCCGATGATTTGTCGACGGAGAAGATAATGGCCCTTTTTAAGAGTCCTGTCAATCGCTTAAGTATTGGAATACAGTCCTTTTTTGAAGAAGATTTAAAACTGATGAACCGGGCGCATAATGCCAGCGAAGCGGAGAATTGCATAAGGGAAGCAAGCGCCTATTTCGATAATATTTCTATCGATTTGATTTACGGCATTCCGGATATGGACAACGAGCGTTGGAAGCATAATATAGAGAAAGCCCTTTCCTTTGGTATTCCCCATATTTCGAGTTATGCCCTCACCGTTGAGCCGCAAACGGCCCTTTCTAGTTTTATTAAAAAGGGCTTGGTCAAAAATGTAGATGATGAGGTGGCGCAAGCACATTTTTATATTTTATCGGAGACCTTGGAAGCTGCCGGGTTTGAGAGCTACGAAATCTCCAATTTCGGGAAGCCGGGCTATTTTTCAAAAAACAATACGGCTTACTGGCAACAGAAAAAATACTTGGGAATAGGTCCCTCGGCCCATTCTTATGATGGTGTACGTAGGGGGTGGAACATCAATAATAATCCAAAATACCTAAGGGCTATCGAAAAAGGGGAGCTTCCTATGGAGACGGAGACCCTATCGGTTACCGATACCTATAACGAATATGTAATG
This sequence comes from Zobellia sp. OII3, assembly GCF_002211465.1. NCBI lineage: Bacteria > Pseudomonadati > Bacteroidota > Flavobacteriia > Flavobacteriales > Flavobacteriaceae > Zobellia > Zobellia sp. OII3. The sequence continues at coordinate 1,555,685 of NZ_MWRZ01000001.1, forward strand.
ACCGGCCTACGTACCATTTGGGGGGTGTCGCTTTCAAGGATAGCATCTGATTTTGGCAAAAACTATCGTGAGTACGCATTGATACAGGCCGAAAAACACCTGAGGGACGAATTGCTCCATATTGAGGGAGACACCTTGCTGACTACCAAAAAAGGGCGTTTTTTGGCAGACGGCCTCGCATCTGACCTTTTTATGGTAAATTTGGGGTAGGTGTGGGCATATGGCATCGAAAAGGAAAATGGAGCCTTTTGAGTTTCCGTAGCTTATGGATGTCCTTAAAACTCAACACATGTTATGATTGCCACAATAAAATATAGAACAAAGAATTACCCGATAGACCTTAGCAAGCCTTTGGATATTTCCATCGCTATAAAAGGGGGGAGTGAAAACGTAACTGCATGGTACGTTGATCCCCCTGAAATAAAGGCACATGAAGAAGATGGTTTTGTGGGTAAGGTGTCTGAGGGGGCATCGATCAATTTTAACGATATTGCCTTCAATCCCCATGCCCATGGTACCCATACCGAATGTGTCGGGCATATCACGGACGAGTTTCATTCCGTCAATAAGAACTTAAAGCAATATTTCTTTTTGGCCGAAGTGATCACCATTGCCCCGGAAATGCTTGATGGCGATTTTGTGATTTCAAAAAAGCAGCTGAAATACGCTTTGGGCAATAAAAAGCGGGAAGCCGTGGTCATCCGTACCTTGCCCAATTTGAGTCAGAAAAAATCTAGGCAGTACTCGCATTCGAATCCACCTTATCTTACACAGGAAGCGGCCGAATTTTTGGTGGAAAAGGAAGTCGGGCATTTATTGGTAGACCTCCCTTCCGTGGATAAGGAAAAAGACAATGGGGCCTTGGTCGCCCATAAGGCATTTTGGAACTTTAATGGTAAACTTCGCAAGAATGCTACCATAACGGAATTTGTTTATGTGCCCAACTCCGTAGGAGATGGCTCTTATATGTTAAACCTACAGGTGGCGCCTTTTGAGAACGACGCTAGCCCCAGTAGGCCTGTACTCTATGAAATTATTAAAAAATGAAAAGAATCTTGAAGGTGGAGGAATTCTTCATGTTCCTCTTCGGCATTTATCTGTTCAGCCTCTTGCCCTATGCTTGGTGGTGGTTTTTGGTTTTATTGTTGACCCCCGATATTGGTATGCTCGGTTATCTTTTGGGAAACAAGGCGGGGGCCTTTACCTACAATCTGTTCCATCATAAGGGCATTGCCCTTGTCATCTATGTAATTGGGGTGTATCTTTCAGGACCGATATTGCAGTTGATAGGGATTATCTTATTTTCGCATGCTGCAATGGATCGTGTTTTCGGGTACGGCCTGAAGTATGACAAAGGATTTAAATTTACCCATTTGGGGGAAATAGGAAAATAACATGGATAATATTTTCGATACCTTCTTAGGCCTGATACTAGGTGCTATTCTCATGTACTGGGTATATTCCTTTTTAAGGCAGAAGAAGAAGAAAGAGGTCACCAAGCACCAATCTACGGTACTTGTCGATAAGATACAGCGTGTGTGCAAACTGGTTTCGGTCGAAGGCGATTTTGCCGAAATCTACCGTTATGAGAATATCAAGGAACGGTTTATGAGCTTGGTGAGCAGCAAGAAAAAAGCCCTGCTGGTCATCAATGCCAAGGCCCATATCGGATACGACCTGAAAAAAATAAAGATCAAGGCCGATGAGGAGAACAAGCGGATCATACTGACCCATTTTCCAGAGCCGGAAATCTTGTCGATCGAGCCCGATATCCAGTTTTACGATATTCAGAGCGGGATGTTCAATTTTTTTTCTTCGGAAGACCTCACCTTGTTGAACAAAGAAGCCAAACAACATATCCGGGAGAAAATCCCGCAAAGCGGATTGATGGAAACGGCCAAAAAGGAGGCCATTCAGGCCGTATTGTTAATCGAGAATATAGTGGAGACCATTGGTTGGAAACTTGATTACACGGCTTTGAAAATCACCGAGAAGCAAAAGGAAATGCTTGAAGACTAGTATAAATGGTTTATATAAATACAATGATTATGAGAACGCTTACTACAGTAATATTATTTTTAACCCTTGCCATTACCGCTAATGGCCAAACAAAGAATGACATGAGAGAGTTTGATCCCCATTTTGCCCATACCGTATTTTTCTGGTTCAAAAATCCCGATAACCAAGAAGACCGTGCCGCATTCGAAAAATCCTTACAGAAGTTTTTGGATAATTCGGCCTATGCGAAAACCAGCTTTATAGGCAAACCGCCCAAAGCTAGCCGTGATGTGGTAGATGGATCTTTTACCTATTCCTTGATCGTAACTTTTGAATCGGCCGAAGCCCAGCAAAAGTACCAAGACGAAGCCCCTCACAAGGTATTTATTGAAGAGTCGAGCCACCTATGGGCCAAAGTAATCGTTTACGATTCAATGGGCGTACAATAAAGGTATGATGGTCTATAGGCCTGCCGTGGCCGATGATGCCTTGGCCATTGCACATTTGCATGCCAAGAGCTGGCAAGAAAACTATCGCGGTGCATTTAGCGACCGTTATTTGGATGGAGAGGCCTTAAACGACCGACAAGAGGTCTGGGCCGATAGACTTCGCGACCCTCTTGAGGGCCAGGTCGTTCTGGTAGCGGAGTATAAAGGGAAGATAATAGGTTTTGCCTGTGTCTTTATGGATTACGACCCTCTGTTCGGAACCTTGCTTGACAATCTGCACGTCTCTAGGGAAGTACAGGGCAAGGGCGTGGGTAGGCAATTGATGTCTCGCGTGGCCGGAATCTGCTCTGATCAATGTCTGAAACAAGGACTCTTCCTGTGGGTGTTGCGGCAGAATGAAGCGGCACATGGTTTTTATAAGGCCTGTGGAGGCGAGGAAATGGAAACCGTGGAAGGATGCGATATAGGAGATAGGCCCATCATGAAAGTCAGGTATCATTGGCCGGAGATAAAATCGTTGGTGGTAAGATCTTCGGATAAGAATGGGGTAAAATGAACATAGAACAGTTTCGCGACTATTGCATAGCCAAAAAAGGCGTTACCGAGTCATTTCCTTTTGATGAAAAAACCTTGGTGTTCAAGGTTATGGGGAAGATGTTCGCCCTGTGTGCATTGGAGCGGATACCGTCTCAGGTAAACCTGAAATGTGATCCCGAGCGTGCCATTGCCCTGCGAGAAGCATATGACGGTCGTATTATACCGGGCTATCATATGAGCAAGGTGCATTGGAATACGCTTCTGTTGGAAAGCCTTCCTCCCCAACTTATAACCGAACTTGTAGACCATTCGTATGCATTGGTCATTTCCAAATTCACCAAAAAGCTTAAGGCGGGGTACGATGCCCTTTAAAAAAAACATTACCCCAATAATCATATATAAATCCTTGTAGGATACTATGCAGCAATTGAATTCTTTTTATCGTGGCGAAATTGAAAAATACTCCAAAGAACTGGCGAAAATAAAAAAGCAACTCTTTGCTTCAAGTATGTTGCGCCTGGCCATATTTGGAGCGGCAGGTTTTGCAATCTATTGGTTTTTTGGCGATTCCAAATGGGTTATGGGCGTGATTTTGGTAACGATCGTGCTTTTCCTTTTTCTTGTGACCCGACATGCGGGACTCCAATATCAGCGCGATAGGCTGATGGCCTTGTTGCGCATCAACCAAACGGAACTCGATGTATTGGATCGCCGATTTCACGATTTGCCACAAGGAGAAGAGTTCAAGGACCCCTTGCATTATTTCAGTCAAGATATTGATCTGTTCGGAAGGGGCTCTTTTTTCCAGTATGCCAACCGAACCGCCCTAAAGCAGGGGGCGGAGACTTTTGCGGCCTTGTTCAAGGCCAATGAAATAGAAGGGATTGAACAGAAGCAGGAAGCGATTAAGGAATTGGCCCAAATGCCCGAATGGCGACAGAATTTTTCGGCCATAGCTTCGCTTACCAGAATAGAGGGAAAGACCGATTCTATAGTCAAATGGCTGGCCGACTATACCGCTTTCGTACCGAAAATCATGCGTTACCTGCCCATGGTCTTTTCAGGGGGGTCGGCGTTGTTGTTCGGACTGTATTTTGCCGATTTGGCTCCTGAGTCGGCCTTGATCTTGTGGCTAGTGGTAGGTATGGGTATCACAGGGGTATATACCAAGAAAATTACGAAACTCGGTTCCGATGCTTCAAAAGTGCAGAGCACTTTTCAGCAATACAACAAGTTGCTGACCTTGATTGAAAATACCGAGTTTACTTCCGATTATTTAAAGGAGTTGAAAGGCAATGTACTTCATGAACGGGAAAAGACCTCCTTGATCATTGCCCAATTTTCGAAACAGCTCAATAGTCTCGACAAAAACAACAACGTAATCTACCTCTTTTTGGCCAATGGCTTTATGTTGCGTACGTTGACCCACTGTTATGAAATAGAGAAATGGATTGCCGCCCACGGTAATTTTGTGGAAAAATGGTTTGATGCCATAGCCTATTTCGATGCATATAACAGTCTGGGGAATTTTGCCTTTAACCATCCGGACTACCATTACCCGACCATTAATGATGGGGGCGTGGTCTTTCGGTCGGAAGGGGCCGGACATCCTTTGTTGGACCCGGAGAAAAGTGTATTGAACGATTTTAAGATAGACCGCGAACAGTTCTTTATCGTTACCGGTGCCAATATGGCGGGCAAGAGTACCTTTTTGCGTACCGTCTCATTGCAAATCGTAATGGCCAATGTAGGGCTGCCGCTTTGTGCCCAAAAGGTCGAGTACTCGCCTATAAAATTGATTACGAGTATGCGTACCACCGATTCGTTGACCGATGACGAGTCGTATTTCTTTTCGGAGTTGAAACGCTTGAAATTTATTGTTGACGAAATTCAAAACGACCGCTATTTTATTGTCTTGGATGAAATTCTAAAAGGAACCAATAGTACCGACAAGGCCGAAGGAAGCCGTAAGTTCGTAGAACGATTGGTGGCTTCGAAGTCAACGGGAATAATCGCTACCCATGATTTAAGCCTTTGTGAAGTGGCCCATGAGCTGCCACAGGTAGAGAATCATTATTTCGATGCGGAAATCATTGACGATGAGCTTCACTTTGACTATAAGTTCAAAGACGGGATCTGCCAGAACATGAACGCCTCCTTTTTATTAAAGAAGATGCAGATCGTAGAATAGGAATTTTATTAAAGATGCCAGTACATGGATTCGTTGACACAAATAGTTTTAGGTGCTGCCGTTGGAGAAGCGGTTTTAGGCAAGAAAGTTGGTAATAAGGCCATGCTCTATGGGGCCATTGCGGGTACCATTCCTGATTTGGATGTGATGGCGCGTTTCCTTTTTGATACCGTTACCGCTACCGAAATACACCGCGGCTTCAGTCACTCTATATTTTTTGCCATACTTTTTGCACCCATTTTCGGTTGGCTTATTTCAAAAATAGAACGCAAGGGCGGGGCAAGCTTCAAAGATTGGAGCTGGTTAATGTTCTGGGGCTTGTTTACGCACCCTGTTCTCGATGCGTTTACTACCTGGGGCACGCAATTGTTTTGGCCCTTTAAGACGCGATTGGCCTTTCAGAATATATTTGTTATCGACCCCTTGTATACCCTTCCCTTTATCATGTTTCTGGTTATGGCCATGCGCCAGAAAAAAACATCGCCCAAAAGAAAAAGATATAACCGGTTGGGGCTAACGGTCAGTACGGCCTATTTGGTAACGACCTTGATCTTGAAATGGGTCGCTTATCGGCAGTTTTCCTATAGTTTGGAGGCACAGGGCATCGCCTACGAGAAGTTGGATACCCGTCCTACTCCGTTCAACACCATCTTATGGTCGGCCAATGTAGATGCCGGTGATGTGTATTTAATAGGCGAGTATTCTTTTTTCGATACCAAGGAAATCGTTTTTAGGTCCTATCCTAAGAACCATCAACTTTTGGGGGACTTGAGCTCCGACGAAAAGATAGAACGCCTCATTAAGGTGACCGAAGGGTGGTACACCATTAATAAAAAAGAAGACGGACTCTATTTTAACGATCTCCGATTCGGACTGATTAGTCTAGGTCCCAAAGAAAGTCGGTTTGCCTTTACTTATGCGCTAAGACCGAGCGATAACGGACTAAGTATCTATGAAACACCCAAATACAGAAAAGATGCCAAGCGTTTGCTGGGCGCGCTATGGCAGCGAATTTGGGGGAATTAGTAAGGGGCGCTACCCGCTTCATTTCACCGAAACCATAAAGGTGAGTTAAAAAGTAGTTTCTGAACAATAAAAAGGGGGTTCTGTCGTAATAGCAGTAATGATGTTAGGTTTTTGGGTTAACATCTTTTTTTTAAACGATAACTTAATTTTTTTAAGGTTTCACAACAAACAAAAAAATTGCGATAGTATAATCCTTACCTTTAAATACAATGAGAGAAAGATGGTTGTGCTAAAACGTGGTAGATTTTATGGAGCATTTTGAGGGCTATAAGTTAGAGAGACCAAGTTTAAACTATGTGGAAAACCTCATAGGAGCGAGGGATTTAGATTTTGAACAAAAATTTATTTCCTAATTGAAATCCGAATTTTCATGGGACCTGGGCAAATATTTGTACCATATTAAGCTAGGCGAGCCTAGGGCCGCTGCCGAGATTGTCCACAAGCTGAAATACAAGATCAGTATTCTGGGTATGGAGAAAACCTTTCTCTTTGCCGAAGAACATAAAGAAAGGCTGCACTCAGGGGATACAATCTTTGATGGAGACTTTAAGGAAGTGTTGAAAAAAATAAACGTCTTCTTAGAATTTGTGTAAATAAAATTGGGTCAAAGTTGTTTTGCCTGTAGGTCTTTAAAGGCATCCGCCTGAAGTATGAATAGCTCTTCCGCTTTCTTCTTTTTGTAGGCGTATACGGCTTCTTCGCGTTTTATTTCACTGTATATTTTTTCATTTAGGGTAATATCGGTAGCCAATATTTCATTGCGCTGCTGTATTTTTTGTTGTGCCCAAGTGTGGACCATGTGTTCCTCTTCTTCCAGTTTAATGTCGTATGGACCTTTGGGGGCCAATAATTTGGCAATAATGGGTGAGGTTTCAATGGCCAAAAACAATAGGAAGATAAAGAAGGAAGGCCGCCAAGGCAGCTCGTTCAGGGCATTGATACGGGCCATGAGTCCGTCAAAACCCTCTATTACGGGTTGTGAGTTTTTGACCACATCGGAATACTCCGCATTTAAAGTTTCAATCTGATTTTCGATGGCGATGATTTTCTGCTTGTTGTTCTCTTTTAATTGCTGAAGTTCGGCTAAGGCTGCATCGTGTTTTTGGCGTTTTTCTTCGTAAACCGGGCCTTTGCCTAGTTTTAAGGTGCCGGCGGTACCTTCGGCCTCACTGATATAGGTGTCGTATAGGGCATCGGTTTCTGCGGTTTTACGGGTGATTTCGTTTTTTAATTGGGTGATATCGGCATTCAGTTTTTCAATGGCCGGGGTATACTGCAGGGCGAGTTGATTTTTGTTGGCCAGGGTCATTTCGTTCTTTTGCTCCAATAAGACTTGATTGATTTCCTTTTCGAAAATTTTTATTTCCAAGGGCTTTGAGATGACCACGGCTATGATAACGGCCAGTGCAATACGTGGTGTGGCCTGTAAAAGTTCATTGCCGAAACTGTTCCGCTTTTTGATGGTCGATACAATAAAACGATCCAGATTGAAAATAAGGAGTCCCCATATCAAACCAAAGAAAACGGAGGTGTATACGTTGTCAAAAACGGTGTATAGGGCATAACTGCTGGCAATAAAGGCCATAAGGGCCGTAAAGAATACGGTGGCGCCAATACCGGCGTATTTGTTCTGTTCGCCATTGGAACAGGTTTTTAGAATGGAGGTGTCGGCCCCCGAGCAGAGGATAAAAAATTGTTGTACCATGATGTTCGATTTTTTTTGATGATTCCCATAAATGGGTCGATTGATGATGAATAGTAGGTAAGTTACGTTTTTTGTTACAAAAAAAGCCTTCTGTTTAGAAGGCTTTAAGACTTGGTCTGGTTGAGTTTAGGGGTTAATTTCTATTGGGTTTAGCGATAGCTTGACCTTGGGACGACCGTCCGTACCGTAGCGCAAATCGATATTGATGCTTTTGTTTTCCTCAAGCAATTGAATCGCTTTTGTATAGCTGATTTCCTTTTCGTCTAGGAAGAATACCGCATTTTTGTCCGCCAGTGTCCGAACATGTTCTAAAGGGGACGGTGGTTCGGGCGGATTAGGGGGAGCCTGTATAAATATATGGGGAACAAGGTTGGGGGTGATATTACCGGTGTGGAGGTTTAGGTGTTCTATCATACTGACTTCATCATAGATTTCTTGATTTTCAATAATCTCCTCTATACGTTTTTCAAAAGCGGCAACTTCGGTTTTGTTTACGGGCATAATGAAGGTCTCCTCTGGTGGGGCCGGAGGGCTAGGTGGTTCCGGCAACTCGGGAAAGGGCTGTGCACTGGCACGTTGTTTTGTTGTCATTTCGGCATATAGATAGGCCATACGGTCCACATCCGTTTTTAGGATACGTATGTTTTTCCCCTTGGTCAGCATTTTATTGTATTTTTTGGCCAATGCATTGTATTCGGCTATTTCTTCAGCGCATGCGCCATTGTTATGGGTTTGGCTGTTTTGGCATTCAGGAAAGGGTTGTGCTTCGTTCCGCTGTTTTTTTGACATTTTACCATAGATAAGTTCTAGGGTCTTTAAATCTTCTAAAGCTATATTTCTTGTCTCTTTAGGGATGGCATTGTATTTTTTGGCCAGTGCATTATAGCGTTTTACTTCTTGTTTTTTGGCTTCGCTTTGATAGGCCTGTACAGCTGATGTTTCTTTCGGCAATGTTATCTGTTCACTAAAACCAAATAGAAGCATGGTAATTAAGGGCACCACGGCGACACTTCTTAAGACCACCGATTTTCTAGAGCTTGTTTTTTTCATGACTGTAAAACGTTTTTTGATTGATGAATAATTGATGGCGTTAGCCAAACTCGACTGATTATCTTTAAGGTTTGTTGATGAGGCAAACGCTAAAAGTATATTTTGATATGTGGGGGTAGGGGTTCCTTGGTTTAGAACGGCGCGGTCGGCCAGAAATTCATGGTTTAGTTTGATCCAGTTTTTTATGATGTATATAAGCGGATTGAACCAAAGGATGATTTGCAATACCTCTACGAAAAGAATATCGAGACTGTGTTTTTGTTTCGCATGTGTCGCTTCGTGAAGTAATACCTCTTCAGGAATTTCTTGGGCTTCAAATTTTTGTTTGTTCAAGAAAATATAATTGAAAAAGGTATGCGGAGTCGTGGCATCTTGCAGCAACACATTGATGAAGGTTTGCATTCTCAGTTTTGGGTTGTTCTGAATATTGATAAGGATTCGGCCCAAATTTTTTAAAAATCGGATAGAAAAAACCAACACCCCTAAAATGTAGAGGGCCCAGAGTATATGGGCGACGTCAAAGGAGGTGGCCGTTTGGGTTGCCGGGAAAAGGTGGGCTTGGAGCTTAGGTGTCTCCACCGTGAGCGGTGCGGCCTCAACATATTCGACAAAGGTAATAGAGGGAATGGTGAACGATAGCAAGAGGGCCGCTGCAAGGTATAGGCGTTTAAAGCCGTGCATTGGCTGGGTTTCTAATAGCAGCTTGTAAAAGGCCATAAAAATGGCCAAGCAGGCAGATGATTTTAGAAGGAACACTTCCATGGCTATCGCTTTTTGATTTCGTTGTCTATCAGCTTTCGTAGATCTTCCAATTCTTCTTTGCTCAGGTCGGTTTCTTGGGTAAAAAAAGAAGCGAACTGACCAGGGCTGTCGTTGAAAAAATTCTTGATGAGTCCGTTTACGTGCTTCGAGAAATACTCCTTTTTCTTGACCAGCGGATAGTATTCGCGAGAGCGTCCTAAACTTTTATAGGCTACAAAGCCTTTGTCCGTCATGCGCTTTAGAAGGGTGGCAATGGTCGTTGTTGCCGGTTTGGGTTCTGGGTAGGCTTCCAAAAGGTCTTTCATGAAGGCTTTTTTTTGCTTCCATAAGAGGTTCATTAGTTCTTCTTCGGCTTTTGATAATTTCATGCTGCATCTTCTTTTTGTTCTACAAACATAGAATAAAAATTTAAATTCTACAAATGTAGAGCAATTAGGGCCGCCCATTTTTTTGGGAGATTGGGGCTTATTTGGTGTTCGTCTGCGTTAGGGATAGGAGTGGAAAGCCCGCATTCGCCTTTTGGCGAAGCGTACTTGAAACGTATAGCCCGGCCCCGTTTTGTTACGGGGAACGCCCTTGTTAAAATTTCTGTTATAAAAGTGTAGGTCGTGTACGTCTTGTTAAGGTTGAAACCGTTAAATTTGGCGAATATTTAACAATTATGAGTGTACTTGAAGAATTGAAAAAGAGGAGTGGCAATGCCTGCGAACTATGTGGGGCCACTGACGAACTGAATGTGTATGAGGTGCCTCCGGTTTCTACAGGAGGAATCGATGGCAGTATTTTGGCCTGTGCGACCTGTACGGGACAAATTGAAAATCCCGATACTACCGATGCCAACCACTGGCGTTGTTTAAATGATAGCATGTGGAGCGAGCACGATGCCGTAAAGGTGGTGGCTTGGCGTATGCTTTCGCGTTTGAAGGAAGAGGGCTGGCCCAAAGACCTGCTCGATATGATGTATATGGAAGACGAAGCCTTGGAGTGGGCGAAAGCCACGGGTGAAGGTCTTGCGGAAAGCGAGAAAATCATTCACCGCGATGTCAACGGTGTTATCTTGGAAAACGGTGACAACGTGGTACTTGTAAAAGACTTGAAGGTAAAAGGCTCGAGTATGGTAGCCAAGCAAGGTACGGCGGTGCGCCGAATTTCATTGGACCGCGAGAATGCCGAATATATTGAAGGCAAGGTCGATGGCCAACAGATAGTGATCATTACGAAATACGTAAAGAAGACATAAAAAAAAGGGAATCGGTCTAGGATCGATTCCCTTTTTTCCTTTACCGGTTCATTTCCGTAAAGTGATGGTAGAAATAGGGTATGGTCTCAATACCCTTTAGATAGTTCCAAACCCCGAAATGTTCGTTGGGCGAGTGTATAGCGTCGCTATCGAGCCCGAAGCCCATAAGAATGGTCTTGCTGTTCAATTCTTTTTCGAATAGGGCCACAATGGGAATGCTGCCCCCGCTACGTTGTGGAATCGGTTTTTTGCCGAAGGTAGTTTCGTAGGCCTTTGATGCCGCTTGATAGGCTATAGTGTCAATTGGGGTTACATAGCCTTGTCCGCCGTGATGGGGGGTTACTTTTACGGTAACGCCTTTGGGGGCGATACTTTCAAAGTGGGTCTTGAACAATTGGGTAATTTCTTGCCAATCTTGGTGGGGTACCAAACGCATGGATATCTTGGCGTAGGCCTTACTGGCTATTACCGTTTTTGCACCTTCGCCGGTGTAGCCGCCCCAAATTCCGTTTACGTCCAATGTAGGCCGTATGCTGTTACGTTCATTGGTGCTATAGCCTTTTTCTCCGTCAACGGATGCAATGTCGAGTGCGTTTTGATAGGCTTCAAGGCTAAACGGGGCCTTGGCCATTTCTGCCCGTTCTTCTTGGGAGAGTTCTTCTACCTTGTCGTAAAATCCGGGAATGGTAATATGGTTGTTCTCGTCATGGAGGGAGGCGATCATTTTGGTAAGTGCATTGATCGGATTTGCCACGGCACCACCATAGAGTCCTGAATGTAAGTCCCGATTGGGGCCGGTTACCTCTACTTCTACATAGCTAAGGCCCCGTAGTCCCGTAGTGATGGACGGTACGTCGTTGGCAATCATTCCGGTATCGGAAATCAGGATGATATCGTTGGCCAGTTTTTCACGGTTATTGGCTACAAAAACCCCCAAGTTGTTACTGCCTACCTCTTCTTCGCCTTCGATCATGAATTTTACGTTACAGGGCAATTGGCCGGTCTTGACCATAAATTCCAAAGCCTTTACGTGCATGTACATTTGTCCTTTGTCATCGCAAGCACCACGGGCGAATATGGCCCCTTCGGGATGGATTTCGGTTTCTTTGATGACCGGTTCAAAGGGAGGGGAGTTCCATAGCTCCACCGGGTCGGGGGGTTGTACGTCGTAATGGCCGTACACTAAAACCGTGGGAAGGTTTGGGTCTATCGTCTTTTCTCCGTAGACGATGGGGTAGCCATCCGTTTCACAAATTTCTACGGTATCGCAACCTGCATTTTCTAGCGCGGTCTTTACCGCTTCAGAGGTGTCGATAACATCTTGGGAGAAGGCGGAGTCGGCGCTGACCGAAGGTATGCGTAGTAGTTGTATGAGTTCATCTAAGAACCTTTGCTTATTTTTTTGAATGTAATCTTGTACGTTTTGCATGGAGCAAATTTAGAGTGTAATTTAAAAATACGAAAAAGAACGTTTTTATATGAAGGAAAATTTAGAGAATTAAAATTTTGCATTATATTTGCATCCCAATTTGATATTGGAAATGCAGGCGTGGTGGAATTGGTAGACACGCTAGACTTAGGATCTAGTGCCGCAAGGTGTGAGAGTTCGAGTCTCTCCGCCTGTACAACGGGAAGCCTTTCAGGAAACTGAGAGGCTTTTTTTGTGGGTGATGTTTCGGGGTGTGAAAGAATAAGGAGAGGCGAGAAGCCTGCTCCGCCTGTACAACGGGAATCCTGTCCCGAGCATGGCCTCGGGAAGCCTTTCAGGAAACTGAGGGGCTTTTTTTGTGGGTGATGTTTCGGGGTGTGAAAGAATAAGGAGAGGCGAGAAGCCCGTCCCGAGCATGGCCTCGGGGAATCTCTCCGTCTGTACGAATACAGAAACCTTTTATTTTATTGGGGAGTTGTCGTTTTTAAAAGTTTAGGGCTATGAAGAACACAACCGGTAAAATTAAAATGAGGATGTAAATACGCAAAAGTTAGTCTTTCGGGCCCCGCTAGCTTTCATCTGTGAAGAGTTTCAATGACTAAAGTGCTCCAATGTTTATCTATATCCCTCACTTTGTAGGCCTCATATACGTTTCCCGATCGCTTGGAAAGTTCGAACACTTTCTCATTTATATTGACAATTAATCTTTAAGAGGGTTTAGAGGTGTACATGCGAGTAAAACGTTTAATAATAAAAAAGGGTGTCTAACTAAATAAACACCCTTTTTCCAATTAAACTAACTCAACAATTTCTCTATGGTCTCAAGCTTGCTTTGGATATACTTATGTTATCCATATAGAATCTGGTAGCCGTGGTGTTGCTTGCGTTATATCCTCTGATCGAAAAGGTTTGTGGAGCCTCTGAAGAGAACTGTACCAGCTGTGAACTATAGACCCATTCACCCACAGGAATGGCTGTAAGGTCAGGATTTGGCCCTACCCCCCAATCAACATCGGGGAACCAGAAAAACCGCACATCCGCATTGAACATATCACCTGTGTCGGGAGGGTTGACAGATTCTACATATACCCATATACCTATTTCGTACCATTGTCCAGTTTCGAAGCTAAAGGGTATGGCTGCATTGTCGGAATCTACATTGGCGATGATCATTCCCCCGTTTGGCTGCATTTCTACATAAGCACTTTTGGCACCGTCATAGGCTTGGGCCGTTGAAATTTCAAAGGTGTAGCCATCATAAGGAGCTCCCCACCATTGGTATGGCCAATTTGCGGCAGTGTAATTTTCGAAGCTATAATCAAAAGCGCTTCCTTCAAAGATGTTCTCTCCCTTGAATACTACCTGTTGGTCTGTAAAACTCTCTGCGGGGTATGCATCCGTAGTAGCCATACTTCCTGCGGTATAGGAAACGGTAACCGTATCATCATTATAAATCTGATTGCCCGCCAACTTAATGATTACCAAATTACCTTCATCAGGATCGACGGTAACACTTTCTATGGTTACGGGCACATCGGCACCACCGTTTACGACGCTTACGCTAAAGTCCTCTGGGTTAAGTGTCGACTCTTCCATTTCACGACTAAAGTTCAAGGCTATATTCCCGTCTTTTTCGTTAACGGCATCCAAGGTTACGGGTTCTGTGGAAGGAATGATGGTGATTAGATTTTTATAGGTGACCTCGGTTCCTCCTTCCGGTCTTTCCCTGTTCGCGGCAAAGCTAAAATCATAAGATCCCAACTTTTTGTACTTTACATCCAATTCATCCTCGAATACTTCCGAAGATTCCGGGTCGCCCCCGTTCACGGTCCAAATATAATTTTCAGGTTCTCCCTCGGTAGCAACTGTGTACCTGACCGTAGAACCGGCCATAACTTCATTTTTAGCGTTGTCGCCTATGGTAAGGGCATCTCCTAAAGTTCCATCGCTGTTTACGATATTGGCGGAAATGGAAACTTTTACCGCTCCTAAAACCCTAACAATAAAAGTAGTGTCCAGTTCTTTGCCCATTTTGGTGGTACCTACATAGGCATCGCTCTGAAACGTTTGTTGAAGTTTTACCTCATGGTCACCTATTTTTTTGAAATAGACCCTAACGGTGGCTTCGGAAGAGGTGGCGTCATTGTCGGAACCGGCAATGTCGACAACACCTTCGGGAAAGGTCCAGGTCCTGTTCTCCACACCTGTGGAAACATCCCCAAAAGTGATGTCTTCGTTCAGGTTCACTTTATTGTCAAAATCCATTTCGGAGGTCATTACCACCCTATGGCTGGTTTCTGGTAAAGCGACATCGTCTGCAGGGTCATCATCACAGGACAGCCCTAGTATCATTAGGCCTAAGCCCAGTAGTGTCGGCAATTTGAATTTATATCCTAGTTTCATAATTTTTATTTTTTTGTTTATAAACCATCGTTTGTTTGAAGCTCCGCGGCCGGAATGGGGAAATAGTCAAATTCGGCTGGATTATAGTTCTGTGAGCTGAACAGAAAATCTGGTCTTGTATGTTGTACAATGAACAATGGCGCTTGTTCTTCAATAGTTTCAAAGTTGTTTATTCTCCACTCTTCATCGGCCCTTAACTCATCATAGACCTCTTGAACAATGCCCCATCGTACCAAATCTTTGTATCGATGGCCTTCATAACATAATTCCAAAGGTCTTTCTACACGTTGTAGGTGGGTGAGAACGTTTTCCGCTGTTGGGGCGACATAGGGCTGGGTACCATGTACCTGTTTGCTAATATGTAGCTGGGGAAAGGTATTGCCATTGTCGGCAAGGTATTGTTTCAGGGTAATAACTCCTGCCCTTGCCCTGACCATATCGATATAATCGATGGCTTGGTCAACAGAACCTCCGGAATTCAATAGAGCCTCTGCGTACATTAAAAGCACATCTGCATAACGGATATGCCTAAAGTTGATTCCTGATCGGCTCAAACCGTCCTCGTTGGTCAAATGATACCAATTGGAATGTTTTTTTACATAACTACTTTGGCCATAGGCCCATCCTTTTGCCCCAGGTTCATCGCCGTAATAAAGACCGTCGGCATTACTTGGAACAATAGACCCATACATTCTTTGAGATTGTATAAAACCGTAGTTGACCGGATTGCTAGGGTCTATCTCGTCGCTAAGAAACAATTCGTGCATGTAATAGGTAGGCAATACCGTGTTATACGCACCGTAGTTCAATTGTCCCGTGGCCCGGGCCAATGAACTTGCTTCGGCACCCGATTCAAAACTGTTGTCGTCAACGGCATCCCCACCTGCACCGGGGTTTAAATCGGCACTGTAGGCTACTTCGAAAATAGACTCTGAATTAAACTCGGTATCATGTCTGAAGTTGTCATTTACATTGTCGGTAAGCTCATAAATATCAGAATCGATAACACTTTTGAACAGACCGGCGGCGGTAGACCACTCCTTACCATATAAATAGACCTTGCCCAATAAAGAAGTGGCAGTGCCCCAGGTTACCCTAGCCTTGTTAGCGGCGTCCCAAGTGCGGGGCAAATGCGCTTTTGCAAATTCAAGATCAGGAATTATGATGGAGTTCGTTATTTCCTCTATTGAAGAAAATTTTCCAGGTAGGTTGTCAACACCCTCGATCGCTTCCGTCCTTATAATTCCACCTCCGAAAGTGTGTGCCACTTCAAAGTAAAAGAAGGCCCTTAAGAACCTGGCTTGTGCCTCGATTACTTCTTTTTCCCCTTCGGAAAACAGACTGCCATCTGCATTCGCTATATTATTGATGACCTGATTGGCCCTGAATATACCGATGTAAAGTTGCGACCACTTGTCTTCTATTTGACTGGCCCCATCATTATAGGTTAAATTTCTGAAAGCAAAGGGGCCGTACCAAGATTCGGTGCCCGCTTCATCGCCCAACATCATCTCAAATTGCAAACCCCCACCACTGATAGCCTGAAATTGTGTTGCTCCATAGACCGTGGTCAATGCCGAATTGAACTGTGTCGGTGTTTCCCAGAAAATATCCGTTGTAATCGTGTTCGGATTAACCTCGTTCAACCATTCGTCTTCACTACAGCCTATAAGCAAGGTAGCCATGGAAAGAAGGGTCAACCCAATAAGTTTAAATGATTTCGTTTTCATCTTGTTTCAATTTTTTATTAGAATTTAACCTGTAAACCGAGTAGGAATCTCCTAGCTACCGGATAGTTGCCTATGTCTACGCCTCTGGTGCTTAGTCCGTTACCTCCAATTTCGGGGTCAAAACCTGTATAGTCGGTTATGGTAATAGGGTTCATGGCGGACAGGTACAATCTTAACTTGTTCAATCCGATGGATGAGGTAGTTTCAGAAGGAATGGTATACCCTAAAGTGATATTCCTTACCCGAAAATAAGTTCCGTCCTCCAGCCAATAATCTGATCTTGCCCGTACGTTATTGCCGTACGAATCTTGTCTGAATGTCGGTATATCCGAATTCGGATTTTGTGGAGACCACATGTTATATTGCTCCAGATGCCTTCCTTTTGTATAGGCCAGATATCTTGAACCGTTAAAGATCTCGGCTCCTCCCGAAAAGTAATTTTGAACGAAGAGGTCAAAACCTTTATAGGCAAGGTTAAAGTTGAGGCCTATCTCGAATTCGGGTTGGCCGGATCCTTTATAAACCCTATCGTTATCGTCAATTACATTGTCACCGTTCTGGTCTACATAGCGCATATCGCCCTGTTTGGCCCCGGAATAAATGGTTTTATAGGCATCCAGTTCCTCTTGGGTCTTGATCACACCATCGGTCTCTACCAAGAAAAAGGCACCGGCCTCGTAGCCCACGGCGTTGAAGGTGGTGTAGTCTACCCCCGTCCCTAATGTGACGGATGGTCGGGCGCCCCCGTATCCCCTTTCGATTCCGTTAAGGTTGGTGATTTCATTTTTGTTTGTCGTAAAGGTTGCCGAAACGTCCCAAACAAGCTCGTGGTCCAGCCCCCCTTTGTACGATGCCGCAAGTTCAATGCCCCTGTTGGTCATATCCCCTGCATTTACGAAAATGGGGTTGTACGTGCCTACGTCCCTTGGCTGACTTGTTCCTGCGGAAGGAGGTGTCGATAAAGGAAGAAGCATCTCTTTTCTTTCGTTTTCATAAACGTCTGCAGTGAAGGTAAACCGGTTATTGAACATCGAAAGGTCCAATCCAATATTTTTTGAAATCTTGGTTTCCCATTTCAGGTCGCTATTTGAAATTCTTCTTTGAACATAACCTGGTGTTAGGCTTTCGGCATCGTCAAACAGATAATTTACCCCTGTTTCTATTTGGGTAGCGGTAGAATATGCGGCAATACTTTGATTTCCGACTTCGGCCCAGCTACCCCTTAGTTTAAGGTTGCTTATTTTGTCGCTGTTCTTTAAAAAGTTTTCGTCAGAAATATTCCATCCTATAGAAACTCCCGGAAAAACACCGTACTTGTTTTCTTTGGAAAAATTGGAGGAGCCATCCCTTCGTATACTCGCCGAGAATAGGTATTTACCGTCATAGTTATATTGTAATCTTCCCATTAGACCACTTAAGGTATTGGTATAATCGTAACTGGTCGGGGTTATTCCATTTTGTCCGGCACCCAAGGAAGGGGTCTCATTACTTAAAAGTCCTATCACCCCAACACCTACTTCTTTCGATTTGAATTTCTCATAAGAGAGAACCCCGGTAGCATTGAAGTTATGTTTTCCGAAATCGGTATTAAAGTTCAATATGTTCTCCATTGTATTTCGCTCGTTCCAAACAAAATCTTCAGATAGTATGGCATCTTCCCTCGATGCCGTAGCGTTAAAGGAACCATCGAGATTGGTTACCAAATATTGGGGTTGAAGAAATTTTCTTTGGTAGTCCCAATTGTTTCTGCCCAAGTTGAGTTTGTAGGTCAGGCCATCTAGAATCTCATATTCCATGTTTATGGCAATATTGTTGCTCTTTACCTTTCTTTTATCGCTATTCTTCAATGTACTTGACAAATAGCTATAGGCGATGGCGTTTCTTACAGGAAGTACTACTTCGTTTTCCCCTGTTTGCGTCAGGCCGTTCAAAGGAGGTTGCCATGGTTGTTGCCAAACGGCATATTCATACAGTCCCCAAGGTTCTTGGGTAGTGTTTTCGTAGGTTAGGCCCAAGCTTCCGAAAAGCTTGAACTTTCCTTTGGTGAATTGTGTGTTCAACCTTGTGCTCAAACGGTTAAAACCAGAGTTGATCATTACACCATCTTGATCGTAGTAGTTGGCACTGAAATTCATGGAAAGGTCTTTCGTTCCTCCATTGACCCCTACCACGTAATTCTTAAGAAGGGCATTGTCGTTCTGTACGGCGCTGACATAGTCACTGTCGTATTTTAGCGCATCAGGATTGAAGAAGAAAATTAGCGGGTCGCTTCCTAGGGCCTCCAACATTATTTCTTCGTGATACATTTGTTGTGTAGTATTCATCAAAGGGATACCGGAGGTTATATTTTGGATACCGGTATAGGTGCTAAAGTCTACTTCTACCTTTCCCTCTTTCCCTCTTTTTGTAGTAATCAAGATAACCCCGTTGGAAGCCCTTGTTCCATAAACGGCCGCAGAAGCACCGTCTTTTAGAACGTCTATGGATTGGATCTGTTCCGGGGCAATATTCGGGGTGCCCTCAAAGGGGATGCCGTCAACAACATACAAAGGCGTGTTGGATCCCAATAGTGAACCTAGCCCCCTGATTTGAATGTTTGCGGAAGCACCGGGCCTACCATCGCTCGCTTGGACGTTAACACCTGCTATCTGCCCTTGAATGGATTCCCCAAGGTCGGAAACCGGCGCCTTTTCGATAATATCGGATTTTAGTCCGACGACCGCTCCGGTCACTTCCTTTTTTCGTTGTGTACCATAACCTACTATGACCACCTCGTCCAATTGTTGGGTGTCCTCTTGCATCACAATCGATATGGGCGTTGAAGTAGAAGTAATGGTCTTTGATACCTTCTTAAAACCGATATAAGAGAAGTCGAGTACCTCTCCTTCACTTGCCTCGATTTCAAAATTTCCGTCAAAATCGGTGGCGGCACCCCTGGTCGTACCGTGTACCATAACGGTAACCCCTGGAATGGGAACCCCTGCGTCGTCCTTTACATTTCCGGTAACAGTTTCCTGAGCCAGTAAATTGCCATGCCCCAGGAAATTAAATAACAGCAAAATCACGACTAAATAATTTAGTTTACGTTTTTTTCTTTTCATAATGCTACGTTAAGTGGTTTAGAAAAATTATCAATAACTGATAAAACAAGAATAGTTATGGTTGATAATTGCGAATAAATGAATTATTGTAGCCAAAAATATGTATTTGATAAAAGGATTGATCAAATGTAAACTTGATAAAAACTAGACATCAATTTAACGATCGGAGGTTGATCAAAAAAAACATCAGTAGTTTTCTACCCAAAACCAGGGCCATAAAACCATTTGGTCTCATCTGAAACATGCGTTCACTAAGCTGTTCCCCATTTTAAATGATCGAGATAGGCCCAAACTATGTGAAGACATGTAAAAAAGAGGGATTCGGCGCGTTTGAGGAACATGGACCCGACATTATCACAATGCACAAAAAAAATGAGTTGTTCAGATTTTGTCTAGGCTTTTGGCAGCGCCCATTGAGCCAATTTACTAAGCTGAAATTAGGTTGGGTTCTCCGAATCGACAAACAGAGGTTTAGACAGCACCATTGACCAAAGAAGGGATCAAACAAAGACAATAGGCATATGTTTGTATGCCCTTGACATTTTAATACTGGCCATTAATTAGACCAATATAACTAGGTTGTTTATATTCGGCAAGACCCGATTGGCTCAGGTACTTTTTTGGGAACAGTGTCTTGTGCCCCATACTTCCGAGCAAACGTCTTACCCATTTATGGTTGACCACATATTCTTTTCCTACCAACATGTTCAGCAAGGAGAGCAGCCCTTCGGCAAGGAAGGTGGTCGCGTACCTGTCTATCAGTCTCGTAATCTTCAGGGTTTTGGGAGACACCCCGGTCGATAATAAAGGCTTGAACGGTTTACCTGTAAAATGGAACATTGGCTGCCAGCACTCATCCCTTTCGGCGTTTTCCTTATTAATTGCTTCCTTTCCATAACAGACCTGTTCTCTTGAAGCTTTTTTTTAATAGTCGTTCCCGACTTTCAACTGGCCAATCTGGCATAGGGTTTCTCGTTGTCGGTTTCTTTTCCCCTTTCTTGGGCACTATCCCCAAATGCCTTGGAACTGTTCTCCAAAAACTCTTTCTTCCATCTCGATATCATAACACCGCTGACATTGAACCTCTCGGTTCGGCCGGCGTGCAACGTATCTTAATGGCCTCAATGGAAACATTTGCCTTGAACCGGGGACTGAATTTTATGCGTTTTCCTTTCATGATCTTGGTTGAATTTAAACTTTCGTTTTTAACCAAGCCACTGGTACGGTTTTAAGGTAGTATTACAGTAAATTGTAATGGGGAGAACTCTTCGTAATCGCTAATAAACTCAATGGTAGCCAAAATTTTATACCATTCACGGCCATCTCGTATTTTCTGGAACCTTATTTTTGATCAGGCTGTCATCATAGTTCTAAAAACCTTTATGGGGCAATTTGGGGCAAAACCAACAGCGGTACCCGGGTTTGAAAGCATGTGTTGCGCAGTATAGGCTCCCGTAGTAGCTTTTGAAAGAAGCCGTGTTTTGTATTTAAAAGGGAGACCATACCGATATTGGGGTTTTCTTTTTCCAGAAAAAGTAGGGTTGAGGCGACCGAATTTTTCATTTCCAATTCTATAAAATTAGTATCGACCTCATTTAAAATGTGTTTTAGAACACTTTTATTGGCTTTCTGCTCGTCACTCAGTTCCTTTTCGGTATGAATATGTGCGATGGAAACCGTTGTATTCCAAAGTTTTGAAATGGCGATAAGTGGGGCTACTTCAGAGGGGGTAAAAGTATGTTTGTAATCACTTGCAAGGGTGATTGTATCCGGAAGGTCATAATCGTAATCTTCGGGTACGGCAATGACGGCACATGGATGGGCGAGGTATTTGAGGACATCTACCGTATTGCTTCCTAAGAAGACCTCGTGCAATGTAGAGTATCCCTTGCTTCCCATAAAAATATAATCTACCGCATTATCTATTGCCGTTCGGTTGATAAGATTCAAAACGGAATCGGTCTCGAATATGGTTTGGAAACGGTGCTTGGTATTGTTGTTTTTCCTTTCCGTATGTTGAGTCAAGCGTTCTAGGTTCTTAATTGCATCCAACCTTGTTCCAGGGGCCGATGGGACGTCGTGATAGGCGTGAAGCAGATAGAAGGTGCACTCTTCGTTTTCAAAAAGAAAAAGGGCATAATCTATTGCATTTTGGGCGTTAGCTGAAAAATCGGTGGGTAAGACTATTTTTAGCATAATGACTTTTTTATAGATTAAAATTATTCATGTACCGTTCAAAATACTATGATATGGATCAGGAAAGGGGGAACATATTGCACCGGCCTAGGAATGTTATAGAAAAGCCGACCTCCCGTTTACGGAAATAGGGGTCAAATTTAAAGGGCGTCATCGGTAGACCCAATGTGAATTATTAATATTCAACGGAAAGACCTGTTACGATCCAAGGCGGATATCAGGTTTTGGGATATAAGACATAGGGGGAGGAGGAAAAGGAAACGTTTAATTATGCAGGGGACGTTCTGGTACTTATCTGAATTTTTGTTTTTTGCAATCCGAAACCCCAAAAATAAAGGGCGCAATGAAGTAAGAGCTTATGTTTTGGAGATAGCTAAGTGTCATCGAGGGGTTCATTAAATCGCTTGCTTTGAATATTTTCCAGGTGTGACGCCATATTTTTCCTTAAAGAGTTTATTGAAATGGGAAGTGCTCTTAAATCCTGTTAGTTCACAGGTTTCCTGAACGGAGAGCTTTTCGTGAATCAATAGGTTGGCCGCCTTTTTAAGGCGATAATTCTTTAATAGTTCATAGGGGGTCTGGTCGGTTAAAACCTTTACTTTTTGATAAAAATGGGTGCGGTTCAGATAGAGCTTTTTGGCCAGACTGTTTAAATCTAGGTTTTGATTGTCTACATTTTCTTCGATTAAACTATACAGTTTATCAAGAAAGGCATTGTCGTTTCTACTGTTTTTGTTGTCTTTGGTCAATGGAATGCCTATTTGGTACCTTTCGCTTAAGCGCTTACGGTTGGTCAATAGGGCTTCGGTTGTGGTAATCAGCCTTTGTGGGTCAAAAGGTTTTTTTATGTAGGCATCGGCTCCATCTTTAATACCACGTATATGGTCTTTTATATTGGTCAACGCAGTTAAAAGAATTACCGGAATGTGACTGGTCTGCAAATTGGATTTAATGTTCACGCAAAGGTCTAGACCGTTCATTTCCGGCATCTGTATGTCGCTGATTATAATATCGGGCCACTGCTCTTTCAGGGCCTCTAAACACTCTTTTCCGTTTCTAAAACTCTTTACCCTAAAATATTGCGATAGCAATTCAGTTACATAGGTTCTCATTTCTAGATTGTCTTCCACGTAAAAAATTAAGGACTCGGAGAACTTTCCGCTTACTTTTACTTGAACGGGAGCATTTTCGTTTGCCTGGTCACGGTGGAAGGCAATTTCTTTTTCTTCAGGGAGTTTTATTTCTTTTAACGAGAGTTTATCTTTGGTGGATTGACTTTTTACAATAGGTAGTTTCATCGTGATTTTAGTGCCTTCGCCCAATTTGCTTTCCGCTTTAATGTATCCGTAGTGCATTTCTACGAGTCGTTTAGAAAAGGCCAGGCCTATACCAGATCCACTTAAGTGACTGTTTTGCTTTTTATGCGATTGGTAAAACCTTTCAAAAATATGATCTAAATCTACACTGTCAATACCAATGCCCGTGTCCGTAACCGATACGATAAGGTCTTTGTCTTGATCGGTAAATTCGACCGTAATCTTGTCATTGGTTTTAGTGTATTTGAATGCATTGTTGAGTAGGTTGTTTAAAATTTTCTCTAGTTTGTCACGATCAGCGACTACAATAAGTGATTCTTTACCGCCTATCACCTCTATGCTTTTTTTGTCGTTCATGGCCATAAACCTGAAGTCTGCTATAACCTCCTCCAGAAAGTCCTTAAAATCAAAGCGGGAATAAGTCATTTTTAAAAGATTGTCATCGGCCCGTTTGAAATCTTGTACTTGTTCTATAAGTTCATAGATTTTTTTTAGTTGGCGTTTTATTAGGTTCAGTTTATCGGTAAGTTCCGGGTTTCCGTTAAACCTTTCTATTAGTGCGTTGGTTGGCCCGGCTATTAAAGTTAAGGGGGTTTTTATCTCATGTGAAATATTCGAAAAGAAACGCAATTTGGCTTCGTTGGCGTCTTTTACATTGTTGATTTTAAGTTGTTCGATCTCTACCTTATGGTTTAAATCCTGAATCTTCATTAAGGTCCGGTTTACGATGAAACCAACTATCAGAATAAGCAGAATATAGGTGGCATAGGCTAGATTTGTTTTCCAAAATGGAGGAATGATAGATATATTGATTTGTTTGGGTTTGGTCCATTCGTTTAGAGAATTGGAAACCATGGCCTGTAATTGATACTCCCCTGGGGGCAACCCACTATAGGAAATAGTTTTTTGATGTGATGGGACCCTGATCCACTCTTTGTTCAATGGAGACAGCCTATATTTTATACTATGGTTTGTTGGGTTGGCAAAGTGGAGGCTTGTGAGCTCCAAGGAAAAAACGTTTTCATTGTGTTTTAATACGAGGTTTTCGGTTTCGGACAGCCGTTTATCCAAAAGTACCCTTCCGTTTATCGAATCACCCGCCTTGATGGTTGTGTTGAGCAGTTTAAAGTTTCCAAAGTCAAATTTGGGCAAGGGTTCGCAGTTCGGTATTTCTTCGGGTTTAAAATAACAAATGCCGTTTAGGCCTGAGAAAGCCATGTAGCCATTTTTTAAATAGGCGCTGGAATACCAGAAATCCTCAAAAGGCAGCCCGTCGGATGAATGGAACTTTCTAATGGTGTTTTTTTTGGTATCAAGCTTATTCAGGCCAATGTTCGTCGCAATCCAAAGATTCTGGTCTTTATCGTGTAATATGCTTTTTACTACATTATTGGATAGGCCATGCTCTTCGGTAAAAGATATGAATTTTGTTCCCGTTTCACTTTCTGTCATTTTGCATATCCCCCCACCTTCGGTCCCGATCCATAGTTCGTTGTTAGGTAGACGTATTATCGAACTCACAAAGTTTACGGGTAGGGAAAAACTATTGGAAACATCGTTTTTGTATTGTTGTATCTGGGCATTTTTCAAGGAATCTTCGGAGTTTATCCTGAACAATCCTTTTTTATGTGTTCCGATCCAGATGTTGGTATCCAATGGGTCTGCGTATATGCATCGCACGTGTCCTATTTTGCTGTCCTTAAACAGGGCGTTTTCGTTCAGTTCCTCGATATTGATAACTTCGTTGGCCTTGTTCAAGGTTATTTTATATACCCCGGTCATACCTGCTAGCCATATGTTTCCTTGTTTGTCTTCGATATAGGAATTGATATGGATGTAAGTGGGTAAGGTTTTTTTATCGGTTTTTACGACTTGGTAGTTTTTACGGCCCGTGGGTATTCTGCACAAACCGATGTCTTTGATCTTTAACCATATGTTCTTTCGCGAATCGTTAAAGACGGTTCCCGAGTTTTGTCTTTCTTCTTTGGTGAAATTGAAATTTGTGTGTTCAAATTTTTGGGTTTCGGTGTTGAACAAGTGAATCCCTTCCAGTTCTGAACTAAGGTAGATTCTTTTCGGGTCTATTGCGGATATACTAGTAATGTTGTTATGTCCAAAACCAAGGGGGGCGCCTATAGTTGTATCGGTCTTTTTAAAAGGGGAGGTGTCTGATTTGAATTGGTATAGTCCCTTGTTGAAAGTGCCGAACCAACAATCCCCTAATGATGATTGATAAAAGCAACTGCTTTTTATATTTCCTGTTTCAAACTCAAAGTAAGAAGTCTCGTATGGGGCGCTGGCCTTAAGGTCTGATGCATTGTTTATCCGCATAAACCCATTATAGAGTAGTCCTAGCCAAACTTGATTGGTATTGTCGACCATACAACTGTTGAAAATTTTTTTAACGAAGGCTTTCTTGATGAGTTTAAAGCGAAAGGAGTCATTGTTTTGCTCAAATTCGACAAGGGCTATACCACCTTCATTAAGTGTTACTAGCAAGGTGTTTTTATCAATTTTTTCTATAGCGGTGCATGCGTAAATATGTTTACGTAAGATTCTTTTGAAAGTTCTGGTGTTTAAGTTGAATATGAAGAAACCTACAGAAGTGGTATATAAATAGTTGAAAGGGTCAAGCTTAGCTACATTGTAAATTATCGATGATTTTAATTTTTGAACGGGCAGCGGATAGGTCCCCACAAAACTATAATCGTCCTTGAACAATAAAATACCATAATTTTCGGTGGCACAAAGAACAAAACCGCTACTTGCCGAGAAGCTCCGTATTACAGGGCTGTCGCCATTTTTTTTAGAAAGGCCTTCCATTGTGATTTCCTTAAATTCTTCTTTTGAAGTATTGTAGATGCTAAGACCTTCATCGGTACCGATCCAAATGTTTTTGTTTTTATCCTCAAATAATGTTCTTACCCGGTTATTGCTCAAAGGCTTCTGACTATTTGTGTTTTTAATGGTCTTGAATTCATAACCGTCATAAAGACTTAAGCCTTCGTAAGTGCCTATCCAAAGATATCCGTTTGAATCTTCCAATACGGATGTTATGCCATTATGGGCCAATCCGTTACTGGTGGTAAACTGTGTCGAGGGAATTGGGTTTTGGGCCATGACGGGAGCATTGTTCAGGAACAATACTAAATGAAGAAATATATAATTCATCAATAACTTCATATGTCACTGTGTTTAATTTGTTCAGAGGGGAGCGGATCGGCTCTCCATATGTAATTCTACTTTTGTTTTTCCAAAAAGCTCGGTCATTTTCGATGACATTCAAGTGGAGAACAACAATTTGCGACAAACCATAACCATAGCCGAATATAGATATATTATGGAATAAAATTAATTTCCTCTTCAACAAGAGAACCACGAAATGGTGTCAGCGAATTTTTTGAGCTGGTTGTTGAACTACATGTTTATTCGGCTTATAGAACTGTAATTCAATTTGTTATTGCATTGATTTACTGGTGAGCATTTTTAATTTACGGTGCAACATTTTGTTCTTCCTTTATATTTAAATATTTGATAACCAAGCATTGATTATGGAAAATGTCAAAATGTTTTTTAGAAAGTTAAGTGCTCTAAAAAATAGTTGTGTTTGCTTGTCAGTTGTGTGTCTCTAGCAATGAAAAAGGGTGAAGTTGTAAGGGGTTTCTACCGTCACAACCCACTTTGTTGACCTTATAGATTCATTTGCAATTGGTGTGCGAACAGGCTGCTGCCGACAGCTGGGCTTTGTTATTGATAAACCAATGGTTACTGTTGGTTTGATGTGTTTTGAGGATTCTTTTTTATCAATTCCAATGCTTTTTAAGACTGCACTATCGGATACCGGGAATTGAAATAAAAACATCAGGGAATTTTGAACTTATCCGGAGTACACGTTCCTGTGATGCCCAACTTGAAGTAGCGGTTGAAAGCGATTTGCGATAAATAGAATTTATGGGATTGTATAAGTGAACGAAAAGTAAGCGGCGGTTACCTTGAGCGAGGTATGGCTTTAATAGAAAACCGAGTATTTAACCTTTGGCCGGTCGTCGATACTGTAAGACTTGTTATCGATGGTCGGCAACTAACTAACTAATTTTAAACCTATGAAATTAAAACAAAGAACAAGCTTTAAAAAGTGGCGGGGAGATGGTACTCTAGTGCTCTTTTTACTGTTTTTGTGTACCGGCATGGTCGTGCATGCCCAAGAGCCCAATACGGTTACGGGAACGGTTATAGATGCCGATGAGGGGGTGCCGATCCCAGGTGTGTCGGTCGTAAAAAAAGGAAGCGCCGTAGGGGTATCGACCGACTTTGACGGGAACTATTCGATAAAGGCTAAAACAGGCGATGTTTTGGAGTTTAGCTATATAGGAATGGAGGCACGCACCATTACCGTTTCGAGTCCGGTTGTAAATGTGAAAATGGAAACCGATGTTGAAAACCTTGATGAGGTTGTGGTAATCGGCTATGGTAGTGTTAAGAAAAAAGAATTGACAGGGGCCGTGGCAAGTGTAAAATCTGAAGATATAGAGAATATAGTTACCCAAGATTTGGGTACGGCGTTACAAGGGCAGGTTTCAGGGGTCAATGTGGTAAGCTCTGGGCAACCCGGGGCCGCATCTGAAATATTGATAAGGGGAATAACCAGTATTTCAGGATCAAATACCCCCTTGTACGTGGTTGATGGAATTCCACAAGAGGGAGACCCAAGAATAGCTCCCGGTGATATTGAATCCATAGATATCTTGAAAGATGCTTCATCTGCGGCTATTTACGGAACCAGGGGCGCGGCCGGTGTAATTTTGATCACAACGAAGCAAGGCAAACAGGGGGCCTTGTCTGTAAGGTTGAATGCATCCTATGGTTTCCAAAAAATTGCTTCCGGAATTGATTTGATGAATACCGAAGAACAAACCTATTTCGATTTGGTTACTGCTAGAAACGAAACCGGTAGTACCGATGATGTCACCGTATTGACCTTGGCCAGAAGCCCTATGGGATTTCAAAACAATACGGACGTAAGGGATATCATAATTAGGGATAATACTCCATTTAAGAATTATGCGGTCAACGTATCGGGCGGCGCCAACGATATAAAGTATAATGTGTCAACTAGCTTGTATGATATGGAAGGAATACTTATAAATTCAGATTTTAAGAGATTTAACACTAGGGTAAATACCACCTATAACCATGGTAAATGGGGAATCAATGCCAGTGTGGGGTTGAGTAGGGAAGATCAGTCTAGGGAACCAGGGGGTATCATCAACCAGGTCATTAGATACCTTCCTACGCAACAAGGTCTGGAAGCATTGGATCAAGATGAACCCTTGGTGGAAATCAGGTCTACGGAATCCAATAGGTTGGGATGGGTTTTGAATAGTCTGAACAGTACGGATGAAGAAAGGGTCATAAGAACCTTCGCGTCATTTAATATTAACTATCAAATTGTAGAAGGACTTAATATTTGGTCTAGGATCGGAATTAACGAAACTAACGGGTATCGAGATAAGTTTTTGGGCTATACACCGGTGTTTACAAAGGAAGGGGAGCTTTTGACCAATCCCGCCAATAGTTTTGCGCAAAGTAGTGCATTCCAAAGGTCCTCCAATGTGTGGGAGACGGTGCTGACCTTTAAGAAGGAACTGGCCGACGGTCATCACCTGACCATGACGGGCGGGTACACGCGGGAAGAATATGGTGGTAAGGATTTTAGTGCCAAAAAATACGGTGTATTGAACAATGATATTCGGGTTTTGGACAATGCTACCATAAACCCTGACGCACAATCGGGAAATTACTATACTTCCACCATTCTGGGAATTTTAGGAAGATTACAGTACAACTACAAAGGGAGGTACTTTATTAGCTCCAGTGTTCGTAGAGATGGTTCTTCAAAATTCGGAGAGAGTAAGCGCTGGGGGCTTTTTCCTTCAATAGCCGCCTCATGGAATGTATCGGATGAGGGCTTTTGGAAACCCTTAAAAGGCGTTGTCAATAATTTTAAACTTAGGGCCAATAAAGGGTCTTTAGGGAACAATAGGTTTGGGGATTATGCTTTTTCTGCAGCCATTGCAAACGGAATAGACTTTCCATTTGGTACGGGCGATGGTATATTGAATATCGGTTCGGCCCAATCGGAATTTGCCAATGCCCTAGTAAAATGGGAAACGAAAAAAGAAACCAATTTTGGAGCGGATATAGGGCTCTTTAAAAACAAGGTCACACTCTCTGCCGATATATATGATATCGAAAACGAAGATATGTTGTTCCCTGTTGTCTTGCCCGGTTCGGCTGGAGGAGGTGGTAATTCACAGATTGTGCTGAATGTGGGTAATATGACCAATAAAGGACTGGAACTGGCCCTGGCGTATCGAGGTAAAATTGGACACTTGAATTTTAATATGAACGGGACATTCACCACTAATGAAAACAAGATTACCCAAATAAATGGCGACAATGGTTTCTTGTTTACCAACGATTATGGTTTGGTTAGCGGGGCAAGACCGGAATCTCAGGTTACCGTATTGGCGGAGGGGTATGAGGCCGGCGCTTTTTTCTTACGAAGAACCAACGGTATTGCCGATACTCCCGAAAAATTGGAAGAATACCAAAAAATCGATCCAGCGGCAAAATTGGGAGACCTTATATATATTGATTCGAACGAAGATGGAACTATATCGGATGCAGATAGGGTATATAGTGGCAGTGGTTTGCCGGAGTATGAAATCGGATATAACTTTAATTTAGACTATAAAGGCTTTGATTTTTCCATGCAATGGTATGCCGCCTTGGGGCATGAAATCATGAATGGTTCTAAAGCTACGGCCTATGGCTATGGAAGACATAAAGACCTGATCTACGCTTGGTCCGACTCCAATACGTCGACCCCTATCCCAGCTTTTAGGGGAGATATAAAATCACATCCCAACTTTAGGGGGTATAACGATCTATGGCTGGAAGATGGAGATTATTTAAGGCTTAAGAACTTGACTTTGGGGTATAGTCTACCAAAAAAAATCGTACAAAAAATAGGCGTAAGCAAATTAAGGGTTTACACAACTGCCCAAAATTTATTGACTTTCACTGGGTATGAGGGCTACAACCCCGAAATAGGAGGCGGGATTAGTGCAAGAGGGTTGGATAAGGGGAACTACCCAATATCAACCCAATATTTATTTGGACTGGAATTTAATTTTTAATGTGCAATTGTTATGATACGAATTACTAAAAAATACTTTTTTTCAATTTTATTTCTGGCATTGTCACTTGGTTCGTGCGATGACGATATTTTAAATCAAACTGACCCAAATAGAATTTCCACCGATAGCTTCTGGAAAAATTTAGACGATACAAATAGTACGCTAACCGCCACGTACGCTACATTATTCGATCATTATATACTTTGCTTGGTGGAAGAATCATGGCGTTCTGATATGGGGTGGCCTGGATTTGGGAGGCCAACACCAGGTGACGGACAGGGGAGAACCTATTATTATAAAACATATACCAATAGTGATAATTCCATACAAAAGAAATGGGAGGGACTGTACCAAGGGATATCTAGGGCGAACCAGACAATTAGCGGTCTTGAAAGTTTAAAGGGAACGGTCAATGAAGACGAATGGACATTGCAAATGGCCCAAGCCCGTTTCTTTAGAGGTTTGTTCCATTTCTATTTGCATACTTCCTTTAATGAAGGGAATGTGATTTTAAGGGACAAGGTTCCCGTAACCCAAGAAGATTTCAATAAAGGGGTTTCGCCCTCTGGCGAAGTCTTAGACTTTTTTAGGGCCGATTTAGAATATGCATACAAAAATCTACCGGCTAAGTATGAAAACCTTAGTGCTGACCAAGGCCGGGTAACCGCAGGAACGGCCGCTACTATATTAGGAACAAGTTTTCTCTATGAAGAAGAGTATACAAAGGCACTTGATTTATTTAACGATGTCATTGACAATCCCGAGTATGGATATAGACTCGTAGATCCGGAAGTCCTCTTTACAATTGAAGGAGAGTTTAATTCGGAATCTATTTTCGAGATTCCCTATAATGTTATTCATAGGCCAGAGCTGAACCAATGGGATGAGTTGAGTCAAACAAACAGGTATGGTTTTCTCTTTTCGGGTGTTACCACGTCTATGCCGGCTTGGATCCAATACCGATACAAGACGGAACCTATGGATCCATTGGACGAAAGAAATTATTATGTCGATGCGATAGAGGGACGAAAATTACGCAATGTTCCTTTAAGGGCTTCACAAATGGTAACCTTGGTCGAAGATGAGCAAACCCTGTATTATTTAGACGATAATGTTAGCGAAAACATGAAAAAAGGAGCAAGGGGCTGGGGTTTCGGACATTCTAAAAAATACAGTAACCACGATCATCTAAAAAGTGAAGATGATAACCCGAAAGGTTCATGGAATTCAGGAAAGAACGTCATTGTTAATAGATTGGCGGAAGTGTACCTCATGCGTGCTGAGTGCCATATTCAAATGGGTAATCTTTCCGAGGCCTTGAACGATATAAACACAATTAGAAAAAGATGGGGGCTACAGCTATTAGGTCCTGTTAAAGATGGCGGTCATACCTATGACGGCCTTATGTACACCGCACAAACCTTAATGGATCATTTAATGTACGTGGAAAAACCCCTGGAATTGTCAAATGAGGGGCATTCCATTCGATGGGCCGACCTAAGAAGGTGGGGCATTATAAAATCGAATTTTGATAGATTGGCAAGTGAAGTCTATTATGCCGTGCCTTATAATTTTACAAGATTGGACGGTACCAAAGGGTGGAACGACGCATCTGTGATTATGGGGCCTGAACCGGCCGAATTTGAATTGTTGGTCGATTTTGAATACGATTTGACAGCCGAGAATTATAATCCCGAATTACACGATTATTTGCCTATTCCTCTGAGTGAAGTAACCAGCAATTCAAGTATTGACTAACCGTTAAAGCCCATTTATGAAAACTATAAAATTAGTAATGTTATGTTTTTTGGCACTGCTGTCGAGCTGCCAGAATGACGATGAATATGAAGCTCCTGATGCCTTGTCCGATATGGCGTGGTACACTAGTGTGTTTCCAGGTTCCCCGTTTAACGTATCTGCGGAAAAAGACTTTATATCCTTTTTAGATGCGTCACAAGGTGCCATCACCCATGAATGGGTCATTGAAGAGGGTAGCTTCTTTTTGAGACCAGGTTTTACGGCCGGTGATTCATTGCCTACTTTTATTGACGAAGAACTAGGTTTGACCAGCACCGATAAAACGGTTCACGTAATGTTCGTGAAAGAGGGGCTCAATACAGTTTGCCTAAAAAATACATTTGGCGAACAGGTTACGATACAGACGGAGGACGGACCTATTTCGGCAGTTCAAGATGGTGATGAGTGGGTATTTGAAAAGTGTTTTGAGGTGGATGTCTTTGCAAAAGATGTAAAACCTGCTTTTAAAGTTCTTAAAGATGGTGAGGAAATTTTAAATATTGGGGCAGATGATAAAACAAGTGATGATCCGAGTACATGGCCCGTTGTTGATGTTGAAGTAAACAAAACCTTGACCTTCGTAGACTTATCCCTTGTAGGACGGCCCAACTTTAGAACCTGGAATATAACCGGAACGCCTGAAACATCGAACGATTCTATTGTCGAGGTTGCTTTTTTGAATTTTGGGACCACCACGAATGTGGGTAATATAAGGTCTTCTCGAATAGACCCTTTACCCCAAACCTCAAATTTTAGGGCGATTCCTTTAAAGGTTAGGGTGGTTTC
The DNA here is from genome assembly GCF_002211465.1 of Zobellia sp. OII3. NCBI lineage: Bacteria > Pseudomonadati > Bacteroidota > Flavobacteriia > Flavobacteriales > Flavobacteriaceae > Zobellia > Zobellia sp. OII3. The sequence goes on from NZ_MWRZ01000001.1 coordinate 1,588,603, forward strand.
TTCCTCTCAACCCTTTGAGATTTTGAGTGAAATCACCGAAGATGAAACGGAAAAATTATCATTTCAGGTTGCAGGTGTAATTGATCAAGCTTCCTTGGTAGGGGAGAATGGAAATTTCACCGTGAACGTTGTAAATGCGGCCGCCGGATTTGATAAAGATATTGCGGTACAATCAATCGGGGTAAATGAGACCGATGGGTCGATTCTTGAATTGACCTTGGCAGAACCTATTTATAATTCTGATGAGATTTTGGTGTCATATGTCGGGGGTGATATCCAATCCACTGATAAAAGAACATTGGAAATATTCAATGATAAAAAAGTAATCCCGCACCTAGGGGATAGTGTCCTTGAAGCCGATGAAAGATATAGCTTCGAAATTGAAGACGATAGGGGAGATGGCGGTAATACCGCAGGCTTTTGGACACAACATAACAATCCATGGTATTTCTGGGGAACTCAAGAAATTACTGCAGCTGATGGAGTACGTGTGGTAAGGTATCATGCCGATGATTTTTCGGCCGCACCCGATGTTTCTTGGTTGTGGGGTCTACCGGCGGCTGAGACCGCGGCGCTTGTGCCCAATGCGGGAACCTACAGGCTTTCCATTGAGGTCTTTAGGGAATCGGGTTCCACTATCGGGGCCTTGGCGCTCAACACTAACCCCGATTGGGTCGTAAGTGTAATTGATTTTAGTGAGGGTCCTGATGGACAATGGATAAAATATTCGGCAGATATTCAGTTGACCGGAGCTATGGAAAGATTAAATTTGGGCGTAAGAAAGTTTGACAATCCGGGTGTTTCCGGATCCCAGACCTTTTATATAGACGATATACGGTTAACCCCGCTGGAAGCCCGTCCGTAAACATAATTATTAACGCATTGAGTTAGTTGAGTTTTTTCCCTTTGGCGTGAATTGCGCCAAGGGGAAATTAAACTATACTTTTTCAACCTAAAATCATAAACTATGTAAGATACTAAGAAAGATCGCCCCTAAAACAATTATAAGGATTGCCCCTTACAATCATATCTTAAAACTTAATATTAGAAGGACTTCTAAGTCTTTTCGCCTCTGACTTTTTGTTGGCGGATAGGCTATGGAAGTTATACTATAACCTATAATAGAACCTATGAAAAATAGAATTTTAATCCATTTTGCCCACCTTGTTATTGCATGTCTTGTGGGCTTTACCTCTGTGGCCCAAAGAACAAGAACCCCCCAAATAAATATCGAGGATTTTTCGGGTACCGAAGAAGAAGCCGAAACTAAAATAGAAGCCTTGAACAAGCGTATTTTAGAGGCGGAAGAATTGGGGATAGACCCTACAAAAGAGAAAATGGCCGTACGGCTTGCCGAAATATTCTTGTTCTATGCCAACTGGGACGAGAAAAATAAAACAGCCTATGAGAAGATGTTCGATGGGTTACATACGTTTCATGGAACTACGGCTAAAAATCTTGCTGAACACTTACCTTCCTTTGAACGTAGCGAGGTAATCACCGTTCTCGATAACGCTATGGCCACTTTAAACCGGTTGATCGACGGAGAGATAACCCGAAAACCGATACCTAGTATCGATTGGACCCGAATATCCTATGAAAACAACAAACAGGTACTTGATGGGAAACCGATTTTTTTAGCGGATTATACCTGGCAAAAAGATAAGGCCGGCCCATATGATATAACTACTTATTTTGGAAATTACGGAAGTTTTTATATGGATGCAAACATGGTGGAAAATGAAGCAGGAGATATTTCGCCATGGGTCTTGGGCGATATAAGCGGTAGACCCTCAGGTAATTTTGGGGTATTGTTTATAGGGCATACCCGTATTCCTAGTTGGTTGGAAACAAAATATCCTGATATACGTATAGGTGGAGGTCTTTTTACAAAGTATGATATTAGTAGCCCTGGAGCCAAGGAAGTTATGCGAAAATTGTTCAAGGGGACCATTCCCAATCTAAAAGGAAAGAAATATGTTGAGCAGGGCTATATGTTGAGCAACGAACCCCATTGGAACCTGTCGGGTACTTGGGAGACGGTTCAGCTCTCTAACCACGCCAAGGATAGTCTTAGGGATTGGTTAAAAAACAAACACGGCGATATTTCTAATTTGAACACAGTATGGGGCAAGAATTATTCGAGTTTTGATGAGGTGTCCGTAACCGTTCCGATGCCCGAAACCGAGAGAGGTGGGCCCGTATGGTACGATCTTATGAAGTTCAATCAGAGCCGCGTGAACAACTGGTTTTCTTTTTTGCATGATGAGGTGAAAAAATACGACCCTGATGCCAAGACCCATATTAAACTGATTCCCTCCCAATGGGCGGGAAATGATAGACATCATGGATTGGACTTTGAGATGTTGACCAGCATAACGGACCATATCGGTAACGATGCCGGGGCAAAAAACTCACTTCGGTGGGGGGCGCCACAAGATTGGGAAGACCGGTACCATTTTTTCTGGAGGGACCTCAGTATGTCCTATGATTTTTTTAGGTCGGTTTCTCCCAATAAGGTCAATTACAATTCCGAAGTTCACTTTTTGCAGGCTCCTGCCTTTACAGATTTATTTTTAGACCGAAAATATGTAAGGTCGGTTTATTGGCTGGCTGTTCTACAAGGTATGAATTCAGCTCAAACTTGGTTTTGGCCTAGACTTGAAGATGGGTCGTTGCGACTGGGCCACGATTCTGAAAAAGAATTGGCAGGTTCTCCAATTAACCAACCGCAGGTAATACATGAGATTACATCTACCATGATGGATATAAATTCATATTCGGAACATCTTGATGCATTGCAGAATTTAAGGCAGCCCATTAGAATTTTTTACTCGGAAACATCGGCCATTAACAAAAAGAAGCATATGGATGAGCTCTTCGAAATCTATGAATCACTCTATTTTGAAGGCCTGCCCATAGGTTTTGCGACAGAAAGGATAATCACTGGGCAAAACAATGCACTGTGGGATGTTATTGTTGTAAACAAGACGGAATATGTAACGAAGGGGGAATTGGAAGCACTACAGGCTTACCTAGACCAGGGAGGTACCATTATTGTAGATGCCGAAAGCCTTAAAAAAGATGAATATGGAAGAAGTCATGGCCTAGGGTTGAACACGGGAAAGGGAGGAAAAATAATTTCTAGTGCATCGGCATCGGATGTGGTTTCCAGTGCTTTGGGAATTGCCAAGGCAAAAGGAAGGTTCCCGAATGTAACTTTAAAGGAAACCAATGGCTTAGGTTTAAAAGGCTGTGTTTCTAGAGGCTATAGAAGTCCACAGGGAGAAGATATTATCAATATTATAAACATCGGAAAAGAAAGCGCCAATATAGAACTACAACTGAAGAATACTTCTGAAGATTTGGTCGTCGTTGATTTGTTGACGGGAGAGAAGTTAGATGCTAGTTTTGTTATGGAACCGGAAACCGTGTATTTGTTGGAGGTGAGGAAAAGAACGGCAGATGACAACCGGTTTGAAGTTTCCACTACCGAAGAAACCTGCCACGATAAAGATAACGGAGAGGTAAATATTGTTGCTGATTTAGAACAAAACTACACGGCAACCTTTAATGGGGAAAAGTTTGATTTTACAAAAGACCTGACCATAGACAACGTGTCACCGGGTAAGTATGAATTGTGTGTTGAAACCAAAAACCAAGAGGATAAGGCCTGTTATCATCTAGAGGTAAAAGAGGCTGCCGTCATATCGGGTAAATCTTCCGTTGCATCCAAAAAAATGACTTTGGATATCGAGAAGGGAACACCGCCATTTCGGGTGCAGGTTAATAACAATCAAGTATATCAAACCAATTCAAAATCCTTTACCGTAAATGTTGAGGATGGCGACCTAGTTCAGGTCCGGTCCAATAAGGATTGCGAAGGGGTGCTTGAAAAAATCGTAGGCCCCTACGACGATGTGTCCATTGCCCCGAACCCTACGGATGGTTTGGTTGAGATTCATTTGCCTACACATAAGGACACGGTTCAAATTGACCTATTGAACCTTCAGTCCCAATTAGTTTCCTCAAAAGTCTATACGATAACCTCGGGCAAGGTTACGGTTGATTTAAGAAATCGGCCATCGGGTGTTTATTTTGCAAAAATTATGCTCGATAAAGTGGTGAATGCAAAAATCATAAAAAAGTAAAAAGGCAATAAAAGTGCTTGTACGTTTGTTCGTAACGGCAATTTTTATTGGATTATGTTCGGGTGGCGGTGATGATCCGCCATCCGTACCTAAAGATAATAAGGAGCCATTCGCAGTAGCTGAACCGATATTCCGCGCTGATAACGAGTGGTGCGCAGACCATATGTTAATTTTTAATGGAGCAAAGCTGTAGACCCAACCGCCCGATCTTGGACTTGGATGGGGGAATCGCAGCTCAAGGCATTGGATTTTCCAAAGGTGAGTGTAATCAATACTATAGAGTAGATAATCCATCCTAAAGATAAACTCGCTATCGACCATCGTTTAGCTTTTGAAGCCGGCCACAGCAAAAATCAAAGGACGGACCGTAGTTTTAAAATCAAAGGAAATTGAAGCTCCAATTTATATCCGCTATGCCTTTTCGGGGAAACCGGATGTCAATTTAGTCAACGGGGCCGATTTGCCTGCCTATCCTTTCAGAACAGGTACTGGTGAATAGTATAAAATAGCTTTAACGAACTGAAACCTGGTTAATGAAAACCGAAAAAAAACAACATTTTGAGCCCCAAATTGAGATTTTGGCCGTTAAAAACATCAATTTATAAGGGTGGATTTTACAGCCGTCAATGGTACAATGGAGTATTGGGATATAAGCCGTCATAACTCTAAATGGCTTTTTTATTGGGATACCGGGCTTGTAAAAAGATGAAGGCAGGAGGGAAGCTTTGCTTAGATCAGTTAGAATTATTAACCCATTTTCTGTATTTAACGATTTCCTTAAGACGAAATTAACATGGGCTTGGCAATATTTTAGTAAGTTTGCCGCAAATGCTTCAGGGTCGTTTAAAACATATCAGCTCGTATTTCTTACTTGTTCTTTTCCTTTCTGTGAAAATGGCAGGTCTGCACGTGTTGTCTCATTCTGAAGATAAAGACCATGCCGTTCATTGTACGGTTTGTGATCTGACTACCGCACATAATCTAGTTCCGGCTATTGCTCCGGATGTTCCTGATTTCACGGTAAACAATTTTGAGGAAATTTCCCTTCAAGAATCCGATGCCGAATATACCTTTGTGGTTAGCGGTACAATAGATTCCGATCAACTCTTTTCTAGGCCTCCTCCGTTTAGGCTATAATCTTTCCTGTACATTTCTATAGTTCTAACACCACGTAGGTGATGGGTTTTGAGTAGGTTTTTGCTCCGTCCTGAGTCAGTTTATATGTGGTTTGCTACGGTAATCCGTGGTCGGTATGCTTCGTTTTTTTTGAGTGTATCTGTTTGAACACTAGTTGTGTACAGTTGTAAAAGGACGCGTTTCCGCGTTCTTGTTCTCTTAATTTTTCTAGTTTTTTAGCAATCAGTATGATGTACAGATTATTGGGCATGTGGCTGTGTTTTAGCCTATGCTTGGTAGCCCATGCACAAAGCACTTTTGATGTCGAAGGTGTGGTGTTGGACGGGCATACCTTAAAACCGATCAAGGATGTAAACATCCTCAGTAAACCCTTTTTTGCCATTTCCAACGACAACGGCGAGTTTAAAATTTCCGATGTCCCCAAAGGAAAATACACCTTTACGGTAAGCCATATTGCTTATGGGCTACAGCACCTTGAAATCGAGGTAGATAGCAACCATAAACCCTGGGTAATAAGGCTTCAGGAAGCCGTGACGAACTTGGAGGGGATAGAGCTTTCCGCAACAACGGATGGGCGTAAGGCACAGGAGTTGGCGACGATTTCCGTGGCGGTTTCAAAGGCGTTTTTGGAGGGGAACAGGGAGAACAGCCTTATGCAGACCCTTAAGAAAATCCCCGGGGTAAGCACTATTTCCATCGGTTCTGGACAATCAAAACCCGTTATCAGGGGGCTCGGTTTTAATCGCGTAAGCGTGGTTCAGAACGGGGTAAAACACGAGGCCCAACAGTGGGGTAATGATCACGGACTTGAAATCGACCAGTACGGTATAGAGAACGTTCAGATCATAAAGGGGCCGGCCTCCCTTCTGTATGGATCTGATGCTATTTCGGGAGTGGTGGATATCGAGCCGCCTAGTGTGCCAATACCCCACACTTTTGAAGGCGAAGTGAACCTGCTGGGTGAAACCAATAACGCCCTCTTGGGGGTCTCAACGGGAGTTCAAGGGCGAAAAGAGACTTGGTTTTACCGCGGGAGACTCACCTTGAGGGACTACGGGGATTACAAGGTGCCAACCGATAAAATTCGGTATGAGAGCTATATTTTTGACCTGCATGACAATCACTTGAGGAATACGGCGGGGCAAGAGGCCAATGTAAGTTTCAGCCTGGGCTATCTGGGGGATGGCATTAAGTCGGAAACCTTTTTTAGCAATGTTTTTGCCAAGAATGGATTCTTCGCCAATGCCCATGGCCTTGAGGTGAGAACTTCCGCCATCGATTACGACGGGTCGAGCCGCGATGTCGATTTGCCCTTTCACCAAGTGAACCATTTCAAGGTGGTTAACAACACCACTTTTTTTAAGGATAAGCATATCGTACAGCTCGATTTCGGCTTTCAGAACAACCAAAGGGAAGAGCACTCCGAGCCGGTGCCCCATGGTTATATGCCCAAGCCTGCCGATAGTAGGGAGCGGATATTTAGCAAAAATACCCTTTCCTTGAACGCAAAAACCACTTATAAGCCCAATGAAGCACATAGTTTCGTGTTCGGACTCAACGGTGAGATGCAAAATAACAATATTGGCGGCTGGGGGTTTTTGATACCCGAGTACGAGCGCTACAATGTTGGGGCATATGTATTTGACCATTATAAGCTTAACGCGAATTTTCATTTACAGGGAGGGATACGCTACGATTGGGGGCATATGTCCACCCAAGGGTATCGCGATTGGTTTCCGTCTACGGTCAATAATGCCGACGGTACCACGTCTTATGTATACATGCAACGGTCACAGGAAAGGAGCCTAGACTTTAACAGTGTCAATGGTTCGGTGGGCCTGAGCTATCATAGCAACAAGACTATCTACAAGTTGAACCTGGGCAAGAGTTTTAGAATGCCCTTGCCGAACGAACTGGCTTCAGATGGTGTCAATTATCACATGTACCGCTATGAAAGGGGGAATATAGACCTCGACCCCGAGCGATCCTACCAAATCGATGCGGATATTGAACATAAGGGAAGCAGGTATCGCATAGGTGTAAGTCCCTTCTTGAATTTTTTCGGAAATTTTATTTATCTCAATCCTACTTCCGGTTACAACGAGTCGCTACAGGTTTATGAATATGTGCAAAGTAAGGTGGTCCGCTATGGGGGAGAACTTAGTGCAGGGGTAGACCTTAATGCTTCCTTAAGTGCCGATGCTTCGCTGGAGTACGTCTATTCGAGGCAGACCAGTGGACCGAAGAAAAATTTTACCCTTCCTTTTTCCCCACCGCTGTCCGTCTTGTTCTCTATCAATTATCGGTTTAACGATTTGGGCTTTCTGACCGAGCCCTCCCTCAATGCGGATCTGCGGGTTACGGCCGAACAAAATAAAATTGTCCCTCCCGAAGAACGCACCGATGGCTACCAGGTTTTGAACCTTTCCGCCACGGCCAAGTTGAACTTGCCCGGCTTCGAGAGGCCTACCCGATTACGGGTAAAACTCAACAATGTATTCCATACCGAATACTACGACCATACCAGCTTTTACAGGCTTATAGATGTGCCGGAGGCCGGTAGAAATATATCGCTATCAATAACAATTCCTTTTTAATAATTAATCAAATGAAGTATAACACCCAAAACAAAAGTAAAATGAAAGCAAATTTTAAATTATCAATCTTTTTCGCATCCTTGATCCTATTTTTTAGCGCTTGTAGCAGTGACGATGAAAATCCTAGTGTGACAGCTCCCGTAATTTCCGATTTTGAATACGGCGCAGGAAGCGAACACTCGACCGACCGCGTAGCGTATAAGGGCTCCGATATACATTTGGAGGCCGCTATAACGGCCGAGGCTGTGGTGAAGAGTATCTCGGTCGATATTCATTCCGATGATGTGACGCCTGCAGAGGGCGAAGTGGAGTGGCATTTTGAACAAAGCTATACCGATGCCACGTATCTCGTTAAAAACCCAACTTTTCATGAGCATATTGATGTTCCTTCAGATATTCCTGCCGGTGAATACCATATAGTCTTAACCGTTACCGACGAAATGGGGAACAGTACCGAGACGGAAGCCCATTTGCAAATTTTGGATGTGATCGCAGTAAGCGATTTTTCCATGGATGAGTCCGTAGTGCGAGGGGAAGATTTCCATGTTGAATTTCAGATAAGTGCAATTCACGGGATTCACGAACTTATGGTCGATGTGCATGCCCACGGACTCACCGTAGGCGAAGGGGAAGTAGAGTGGGACGGTGAATTCAATTACGGTGAAAAATACCACGAAGCCACCGAAGCGGAATTCCATGAGCATATCGACGTGCCGGTAAGCGCTCCCGTAGGCGAATACCATATTAAGTTTACCATTACCGATGAAGAGGGAAACACTTTTGATTACGAAGCGCATATTGATGTAGTCGCCCCCTAGTACTTAAGGCCATCAAGCGGTTATCCCTTGGTGGCCAATTTTTAATTCAAAAATCATTTTATGAAATCAATAAAATATGTTTTTCTGTCTACCCTGTGCCTCTTGTTTTTGGCTTCGTGCTCAAACGGGGATGACACCGATGTAGACGACGAAAAGCCATCTATTAGTTTGGCCGGAGGGTTTCCACAATCATGCACCGAGCTTAAGCGGGGAGAGACCTATATTTTTAAGGCAAACGTTAGTGACAACGTCGGGCTTTCTGCCTACAGTTTAGATTTACACCATAATTTTGACCATCATACCCACGACGATCAAGGTAGTAAATGCGAGCTTAGTGCAAAGAAAACTCCTGACAATCCCTTGATTTTTATGGAAAACTATACCCTTGAACCGGGTAAAACCTCCTATGAGATCACTATTGAATTGACCATACCCCAAGATGTGGATACCGGAGATTACCATTGTGCCTACTCGGTTACCGATGTTACGGGTTGGCAGGGCAGGACCTCGGTAGATGTCAAGATTGTAGAGTGATTTTTTTTGATTTCCGCCTTTTACCGGTAAAAATTATTTTGAAAGTGTAAGTGCGGACTGGCCGTTTAAAATATAAAACAACGGTAGAAAAAAAAGGCTACCCAACTTTTTGTTGAGTAGCCTTTGCTATATGGCTAAAACGAATAAATAAGAACTTGCCTTAGAAGGTAAAACCAAGTCTGGCATAATAGAAAGCCCCGGCAAAACCCATTTGAACGGCATCCCAATATCCGCCTGAATCTGAATCTGCATCTTGTTGGTCAGGGTAAACATTGAAAAGGTTGTTGCTGCCAACGTTTAATTTTAAGCTCTCTGAAAGCTGGAAACCAAAATTAAGGTCGGTAACTGTTTTAGCTCCATAATAATCCGGTACTAATCCATAATCGATCAATTCTATTTCACTGAAATGAGTGAAGCTTAAGGAGGTGTCAAACCAACTTTTATCGTAAGTAAGGTTTAGGTTTAATTTGCTGTCAGGTGCAGAGGCTAGCAAAAAAGCCTTGTCCCTTGGACCAAAATACGTGCTCTCGTCAAGGCTGCCGTTGTGTATGTTTTCGATTTTCATGTTGTTGAAGTTAGCCAAGAAGGTTGCTCCAAACGAACTGTCTTCGGAAAGGGTGTTCTTGTAGGACAGAATAACATCTAAACCGGTTGTTTTTGTATCCACTCCATTTACGAAGAACTGGGCGGAGTTAACGTTAGGTATCTGTGGTGCGGGAAAAGCTCCGGTTAGAACAATACGGTCTTTAATATCAATGTAGTAACCATCTACCGTTGCGGTAAAGTTACCCGCTTTGGCCGTAAAGCCAAGTGCGGCGTTAAATGCTTTTTCTTCCTTTAAGGGGCCTATGCCAAAAGAAGCCGTTACCGGACTGTTGTTGGGTGATAACAGGGATTCGGACGCTTGCCCACTGACAAAGTCGGTGTATTTAAGGTTGTAATAAATCTGTGCCAATGATGGGGCCCTGAACCCAGAACTTACGGAACCCCTTATGTTGATGTTCTCGGTCGCTTTGTACCTAGCGGCTAACTTACCATTGGTAGTGCTTCCGAAATCACTAAAATATTCAAAACGGGCAGCACCGCTGACCAAGAACTTTTCGGTTATATCAAGTTCCAAATCCCCGTACAAGGAAACGTTACTTCTGCTTCGGTCTATTTCATTGGCCGGGCTATAGCCAGGGAATCCTTGTGAGCCTCCAGGTCTTTGTTCACCTGTTATTGGGTCCGTAGGGATGGTTTGCGTAGCGGGATTGGTAATCAGGGCCCTGTCTATATCAAAAGTGCCGTATGACGATGCCTCGCCGGCAAAAATTTCAAAATTTTCAGTCTTGTACTCCGCACCAAAGGCTAGGTTCATGCCTTCCATGATATCTTCGTAGAATTTAGAGATGTCCAAATTCGTAACGTTTTGGCTAAGGCTATGTCCGCCTGCGTCGAAATCGACAGGTGATGTTTCTTCAAGGGAGGCGTTCAACGAACCTTTAATGAAGTAATGGAACAAGTTTTTTCCAAAAGTGTTGCTTATATCTACGTTCCAGCCGTTTTCCATCTCTGTACGTATTCCGGCCGACACGGAGTTGTCAATAATATTAGATGTGATACGTGGGGTAAAGCCATTAGGGTAAATACTGACCACGTTTCGTTCCGTAGGGTTGTTACGGGTAAAGGCAAAGGCATCGGTGTCTCTATAGTTTCGACCACCAAAAGCGTAAAATTCGGTGTTTTCCGAAACAGGAATATTTACGTTTCCAAAGAAATTAAATCCATCTATGGCAGCTTCTCCAAATCCTCTCCTAAAATCAAAACCAGGTCTTAGTATTTTGTTTTTGGCGATGTATTCGGTAGTAAAGTTGGCATAACCTTCTTCACCTATCTTGACCCCGTAGTTGGCGGCGAATTTGATGGAGCCCCCGTCAAAGCTCTGGTCTTCGCCAATTGCGTTTCCATCTCTTTCCGTGTCTAGGCGGTTGCCGTCGGTATTAGGTGTTCCATCGGGAAAATCGCCTTGGGCATTGGTGTTGTAAGCGCCGTAACTGATGGAGCCCGAAAGTTCGTCGGTTCGGTCTTTTAATACGATATTAATTACGCCGGCAATGGCATCGGAACCGTATTGTGCCGAGGCTCCGTCCCTTAATATTTCGATTCTTTTGATGGCCGAAGCGGGAATGGCATTAAGGTCGGTGCCTGTGTTGCCTCTACCGCGTGTACCGAATACATTGATCAATGAAGATTGGTGCCTTCTTTTTCCGTTGATCAAGACCAAGGTCTGGTCTGGGCCAAGTCCGCGTAAGGAAGCGGGGTCAATATGGTCGGCCCCATCGGAACCTGATTGCTTGTTGGCATTGAACGATGGCGCGGCATACTGTAGCAATTGGTTAACTTCTATTTTACCGGTTTTTGAAACCACGTCTGCCATGGGAATGACATCCACTGCCGTTGCGGTTTCCGTAGAAGTTCTATTGGGGTTTCTTGAGCCCACAATGACTACGTTGTCTAATTGTGCGGCAGCTTCCTTTAGAATTACATCTAGTGAACTTTGGTTGCCAACGCTGATTTCCTTTGTTTCAAATCCTATATACGAAACGATTATAATGGCCGATTCATCGGCTAGGGTCAGGGTAAAGTTCCCGTCAAAATCGGTTTGGGCGCCTGTGGTGGTGCCTTTGATGACGACACTGGCGCCCGAGAGCGGATTGCCTTCTTCGTCTTTTACGCTACCCTTAACCTCTCTTTCTTGTAGAGTGTCGGTACGCTGTGATATTTTGGTCAAAACAATCTGTTTTCCGTTTATTTCAAAGTTGAAAGCGGCTTTTTGGGCCAGTTTTTTCAGTACTTGGTCTATGGCCTCGTTATTGGCGCGAAACGAAATTTTCTTGGTGTCGTCTATTTCCTTTACGTTGTAAAAGAAGCTGTAATTTGTTTGTGCCTTTATGTCTTTTAAGATACGTTTGAGCGGTACATTTTCGTAGTCGAGCTCTATCGTCGTGGACGAGCCCGTACGGGCACTCGCTTGAAAGGCGATAAAAAAGACGGAAAGCAGGTTCAACATTATTTTTAGGTTAATCTGTTTAAGCCGCCTTGTGGCCAAGGCGCTGTGTTCAAGGTCTTTTTTCATGATCATAAAGTATTTGATTGTTAGTAATAGTTGTTTTTAAAGCCTGTTAGCTTTTGCTCTCTATTGTTATAAGGTTTTGGTTTCTAGTGTAATTAAAAGGTGTGCTTAGCGAAATGGTGTTAAGTACGGCCTCTATGGTTTCGTTCTCGAATTCCCCCTTAAACACCTCGTTGTTCAAATGTTCCGCCTTGTTCAGGAATTTTACCTGATGAAGCCTTTCAAGCTTGGTCAAGATTTCCGAAAATTTAAGGTTGTCGATTATCAGTTTGTTATGCATCCATGCGGTAAACTGTTCGGTGTCGACTTTCACCTTACTAAAGCTGCTTTCGTTTTTTTTGTATTTCGCCTGAAAACTAGGGCTCAGTTCTATTTCGTTATCAGGACTGTCAGACTCAAACATACTGACCTTGCCCTCGATTAGTGTAGTGGCTATATTTTCATCAGTATCGTAAGAAGAAAGGTTGAATTGTGTGCCCAACACTTTTACGGCTACATTTTGGGTGACGACCAAAAATGGTTTTTTCTCGTTCTTGGTCACATCAAAATAAGCTTCACCATCTAGAAAGACGGTTCTTGCGGTCAGGGCTTCGCTGTTGAGGTTGGATGGGAACTTTAATTTTGTGCCGGCGTTCAGCCACACTTTGGTGCCATCGGACAACCGCAGTTTAAATGTTTGGCCATGTGGAATGTAGATTTCGTTGTACGCATTGGAATTTTGGTCTTGATCTTGAGAGGCATTGAAGCTTAATACGTCGGTGTCCTTATCGGCTATTATATTTCCTTGGGCGTCGGTCAATATTTCGTTGCCGTGGCCGCTAAGGATTTGCGTACTTCCGTCGGCCAAGGTGAGGGTTATCTTTTCTTTTGGGGTGTCTCTTGTTGATATTTGCGAAGGTGTTGGTTCGGTTTTGTTCGATTGTGTACCTGTTATTTGTATTCCTAAAACTACAAGGATAAGCAATGCAAGGGCATAAGGTATGGCGGAAACTAGGCGTTTTCTTTTTCGTTTTTTAGCGGAAATTTTTGCCTTGAAACCGGCAAAGCCGGTTTGTGGGTCAAAATTCGGACTTTGTTGATGCTGCCACTCTCGAATACACTTTTTAAACAGGTCCATGTTGGCATCACTCTTATGAACCCAAGCTTGTAAGTGTTGGCGCTCATCGGTAGAGATGCTTCCTTTTAGCCATTTAGAAATTAATTTGTGGTAATTCATGAATATTTACACCTTTTAACTTAAAGATGCATAATTGATAAAAAACCCCTATGGATGTGTGATTTTTATTTAAATTTGAATGAATACCATTGAAAATGAATGAGCGAAAACTGGTAAAAAAAATGCGGAACGGCAATGCCGAAGCATATCGGTATTTGTTTTTGGAATACTATGAATGGTTGTGTAATTACATTTTTAAAATGTGTAACAACCGACACTTGGCAGAAGATATTGTTCAAGATACTTTCGTTAATCTTTGGGAGAAAAGGGCCAAACTATACATTTCGGGATCGGTCAAGAACTATTTGTTCAAATGTTGTTATCATCAGTTTTTGCAGCAGCTACGTGTGCAGAAAATAGATTTTGATGCCTTGGATAAGGTCAAATGGGAAGTTATATCCGACACTGCTTTTGAGCGCGAGAAGGTCGATGTGAAAATCGAAAATTTAAACGTTGTCATTTCTAAGTTGCCGCCACGGTGTAAGGAAGTGTTCGTGCAGAACAAAATAGAGCAAAAGAAGTACAAAGAAATAGCCTTAGATTTGGGTATTTCCGTGAAAACGGTTGAAAATCAAATGTCTAAGGCCCTTCACTTTATAAGGGAACATGCCACGATCGTATTGTTGTGGATGTCAAGCTTTTTCGGGTGAAAATTATACGGTTGGTCGACCTGGTACTATTTTAAATTCCGTTTTACAATATAGTTCGTAAAAGCACCAATGCCGAATTCCCACTTTGGTATTTGGTCACAAGTGTTCACCCAATTGATGAGTGTGCCCAAATGCGAAGAAGAGATGTTGACTTGATCTCCCTTTTTGTGGGTGAAACCCAAACCTTTTCCATTGCGGTCTTCCGTAGGGGCGAACATAGTACCTAAGAAAAGCACGAGCCCGTCTGGGTATTGATGGTTTTTTCCTATGACCTGGGCCACTAAATTTTCAGGACTACGGCTAATCTCTTTCATCTTATTGCTTCCGGAAGTGGCGAAATTGTCCTTCCCCTTCATAGAAAACATTACATCGCAATCCTTTACGTCATCTAGGGAAAAAGTCTCATCGAACAAGCGAAACAAGGGGCCAATGGCACAAGATCCGTTTTGGTCTTTCGCCTCACCGAGCAATAGGGCGCTGCGACCTTCGTAATCGCGAAGGTTTACGTCGTTGCCAAGTGTGGCCCCGACGATTTTTCCCGAGGAGGATACGGCGAGCACGATTTCAGGTTCCGGATTGTTCCATTTGGAACTCTTTAGAACGCCTATCTCCGCTCCGAAACCAACGGCAGACAAGGGTTGGGCCTTGGTGAAAACCTCGGCATCCTTGCCAATGCCCACTTCGAGGTATTGCGACCATAGGCCTTTTTTCTGTAATTCCTCCTTGAGCTTTTCGGTTTCCGGTGAACCGGGGGTAACCTTGCTCAAGTCGTTGCCTAAGGTATCGTAAATGGTTTGACGTATGTCGTTCGCTACTAGGGCATCGCCTTTTGCTTTTTCTTCAATGACCCTCTCGAGCAAGCTTTTGATAAAAGTTACACCAAAGGCTTTTACGGCTTGTATATCGTTTGGCGCTATGATGTAGGGGAGTAGTGGATTCTGATTGAAGTATAGGGCGTTTTTCAAGGCATCTTTCAGGCTGCCTAGTTCCGGTAAATCGTTTAAGGCTTTTAAGCGGGAAACCGGGTTCTTACAGTTGAATAGCTCACTTGTGGAGTTGAAGTGGGCCGATAGGTCGTAGATTTTTCCTTTGCGGGCCATCACCACGTGGGGCCCAGCTATACCATTGTACGCTTTTTGTGCCGGTACCATGCACCTGCCTATCCATGTGCCTGTTTCCGCTAATTCCGGTATGAGGCGGTTTAAATCGATATAATTCATTTTGCAATATTGGAGGTCATTTAAAATACGTATTCGAAGGGGGTTTAGATGTTAATGGTATCAGTATCTGACTCTTTTCTGTGTTAAGGTTACACTTATTTTCAGGAATAGGCGTAAAAACAGTATATATTTTGTTAGATTTATACGGTTATCGCAATTTTAGGTTTCGGTCATTGAAAAAATAGAATCGAGTCAAAAATATAGATTGGAACCGAAGGCCTTGGTTGCTTTTTATTTACTGGTGTTTTTTAAGGGCATGCGCCCTTAAATTTCAATGAGGTCAATACGGGTATAAGGGTTTAAGTCCAAGAGGCACTTTTTTGTTTTATGTATTGAAACGAATTAAAGCCGGTCTATGATAATCAAGGGAATAGATGTCGCGACCGTAAAGAGATGGTCCTGGTTAGTTTAAAAAGTAAAGGAAAAGACATTTGATAATATAGAGAAATGAAAGCGAACAGAAGAAATTTTTTAAAACGTACTTCGGCCGGGGTTTTGGGTATTGGAGCCTTGTCCTTTCCTGAAATGTCCCGTGCGGCCATGGCGGAAGAAACTATGGAAAATATGATGGCCGAGCTCAAATTAGGGGTGGCTTCATATACCCTCAGGGAATTTACAAGGGAAAAGGCTTTGGATATGACTTTGCGGTGCGGTTTGAATCGAATCACCTTTAAGAGTATGCATCTTCCGCTAGATTCGGGTGCGCACACGATAAAGGAAGCCGTGGCCCAGTGTAAAAAGAAAGGCGTTGTTTTATACGGGGCCGGGGTCGTTTATATGAAGACCAAGGCGGAAGTGGATCAAGCCTTCGAATATGCTAAAACGGCCGAGTTGGATATGATTGTCGGGGTGCCGAGCCATGATTTATTGGATTACGTAGAAGAAAAGGTGAAGTCTTACAATATTAAACTTGCCATCCATAATCACGGCCCGGGCGATAAAGTGTATCCAAGCGCCGAAAGTGCCTATGTTAAAATTAAGGATAGGGACAAACGTATGGGGCTTTGTATAGATATCGGACATACCCAACGCATAAAGCGTGATCCCTCCCAAGACCTTACCCAGTTTTTCGATCGGGTCTTTGATATCCATTTAAAGGATGTAACGGCCTCCGAACATGATGGGCAAACCTGTATTATTGGTCGTGGGGTTATCGATTTTCCTGCATTTTTAAAGACGGTTTTAAAATTAGGGTATCAAGGAACCTTGGCGCTTGAATATGAGGCCGAAGGGAATGATCCATTGCCCGGTATGATGGAGTCTATAGGCTATGTAAAAGGAATATTATCAACATTATAATATATAGAAATGAGTTCAGACAGAAGAAATTTTATTAAAAAAGCATCTGTGGGTGCAGCAGGCTTGGCCTTTGGGGGAAGCATAAATGCCATGTCGGCGGAAAGTTATTCAAGAATTTTGGGTGCCAACGATCGTATCAATTGTGCGGTCATAGGGGTGCGTAGTAGGGCCAAGGCACATTTTATGGCCATCAATAAGGATTCCAATGCCAAGGTGCTCTATAGTTGTGATGTTGACGATGTTATTTTAGAGGAGCATAATATATGGTGTAAGGAAAATATTGGCTATGTGCCAAAGGTCGAAAAAGATTTTAGAAAGGTCTTAAACAAAAAAAAGGTCGATGCGGTTTTTATCGCGACTCCGGAACATTGGCATGCACCCATGGCTATTATGGCCTTGCAGGCGGGTAAACATGTGTATGTCGAAAAACCGTGTAGCCACAACCCCTATGAGAACCAATTGTTGGTCGCCGCTCAAAAGAAATATGGGAAAAAAGTACAGATGGGCAACCAGCAGCGTTCTGCCCAAACGTCTATATTGGCCGTAAAGGAAATCCGCGAAGGTATTATCGGAGAGGTGTTCAAAGGAGAGGCCTATTATTCGAACAATAGGGGCTCTATCGGAAAGGGCAACCAGATCGCTGTGCCCAAAACATTGGATTGGGACTTATGGCAGGGGCCTGCGCCTAGGGAAAATTACAGGGATAATATCCATCCCTACAACTGGCATTGGTTCAAGACATGGGGTACTGGTGAGGTACATAATAATGGTACACATGAAATTGACATCTGTCGATGGGCACTTGGGGTAGACCTTCCTGATAGCGTAACTTCCTTTGGGGGGAAATACGCTTACGACGATGATTGGGAATTTGTAGACAACCAACAGGTCACCTATAAGTATTCTGGGGATAAGTTCATAACCTGGACGGGACATAGCCGTGGTAAGATCGTGCCGAACCAACCGGGTAGGGGAGCTACTATCTACGGAAGTAAAGGTATTATAACCCTTAGCCGTGGTGGGTATAAATTGTTCGATTTGAACGGAGAGCTTATTAAAGAGGAAAAGGAAGCGGGCAAACAAAGTACTACGGTAAATACCCAAGGTGCCGGTGATCTTGATGCCAACCATATCGGTAACTTCTTCGAGGCGATTCGTCAAGATAAATCCTTGCATTCCGATATAAAGGATGCTAGCGTATCGACTATGCTTTGTCATTTGGGCAATATGGCCCAAGACGCTGGGGAAACCTTAAAAATCGATCCGGCTACCGGAAAGGTCCTCAACAATGAGAAAGTCATGAAAGATTGGTGGAAACGCGAATATGAAGAAGGCTGGGAACCCACGCTCTAAGGTTCACAAAAGACAAAAGGCCCCTATCAAGGGGCTTTTTTATGTTTTATGATGAAAGATTCTTTAATACTATAGAATTCCTATCAAATCTAAAATAAAGGCCACAGGTATGGCTAAAAGGATAAACACCAAGCAGGCAATCATGATGCGGAGAAATCCATTGAGCAATTTTACCCCGGTTGTTAGTTCTCGTTCCATTTGTAATAGGTTTTCTTAAAATTAAGAAATTTATATATATAAAGCCCGTTTCTTGCGAAATATTTGATTTAAATGGCTGTATTTTAGTATATTCATCGGTTGAAGTGTTAAAAAAATCGACGAAGAACAGGGCTGTTGGGTGGGGTGTTGTTCAATTGTTGGTGGTTGCCGTTTTTTAGTTGAAGGGCTATAGCATCGGTAGGGTCGATTTAGAAAGCTCTTTTTTATAATAATTTGCGGATATGGTCCATAATCTCTACGCTGGCTCCTTTGTTCTTCGAGATATAAGAGGCGTTTATCTGTCCCGTTTGTTTGCGTAGGTCAGTATTGTCGAGAAGCTTTTTTAGCAATTCGCCGAAGGTCCATTGGTCTTTTATGGGGTAGATGCCTTTTTGCCTTACCAAGTCTTCGGCTTCCTTGAACCCTTCATAGTTTGGGCCGATGATGACGGGAATGCCGAAAACGGCAGGTTCCAAGGTGTTGTGCAATCCGGTGGAAAAACCGCCCCCGACATATGCGATGTCGGCGTAACTGTATATTTTGGTCAACAATCCGATGTGGTCAATGATCAATACATCGTAATCACGTAAGTGGTTGTTGGCGATGTTGGAGTAGAGCGTGGTCTTTTTTGTGAACGCTCCGGCCAGTCCTAAGATCTTGTCCTTTTTAATGGTATGGGGCGCCAAAACGTATTTGAGGTTTTTTGGGGCGTTGTTGATGTGGTCGATCAATATGGCTTCGTCTTCGGGCCATGTGCTTCCGGCTACAAAACAAAGCTTATCGCTTTTGAAGGCCGCCATAAAGTCTAAGCTGTTATCTCGGTCTAATATTTCAGAAACGCGGTCTAGACGGGTATCCCCGCTAATGGTTACATTAGTGATCCCGATGGATTCTAGTAGTGTTTTTGAATTTTCGTCCTGAACAAAATAATACGAGAATTTTTTGAGCGTATTTCTCATGAATCCACCGTAGGCCTTAAAATAGGCTTGGTTCTTTTTGAATAGGGCGGAAATCAATATTGATGGAACCTTTTTGGTGTCCAAGGCACGCATATAATTGGGCCAAACCTCGTACTTGATAAAAATGGCCAGGTCAGGATGTACCATTTTTATAAAACGTGCGGCATTTTTTGCCGTATCCATGGGAAGGTAGGCTACGACATCGGCCGCTGTTGTGTTCTTTTTTACCTCGTATCCCGAGGGAGAGAAAAACGTAAGTACGATTTTGTGCGATGGATATTCGGTTTTGAGTCTTTCGATAATAGGAAGCCCTTGTTCGTACTCGCCCAAGGAGGCGGCATGAACCCAGAGGGTGTTGTCTTCCTTCGAAATGGCATTGCCGAGCACCTCAAAAGATTGCTTTCGGCCGTCAACGAACAGCTTGAGCTTTGAACTGAAAAGGGACAAGACTTTCAAGATATACCAAGAAATCTGAACAATCACATTATAGATGCCGCGCACTGATCGATATTTTGGGCTAAATTACGCTTCTTTACAGAAAATAGTACTGCTTGGTTTCGTATTTTTGCTGTGATCTATTTAATTCATCACGATGAGAAAAATTCAAATGGTCGACTTGGGCGGCCAATACGAGGGGATAAAGGAACAAGTTAATTCGGCCATTGCCACCATTATGGAAACTTCCGCTTTTATAAACGGTCCGGAAGTACGGTCCTTTCAAAAAGAGTTGGAGGACTACCTTGGGGTAAAACACGTTATCCCTTGTGCCAACGGTACCGATGCCTTACAAATAGCGATGATGGGCCTAGGTCTGAAACCGGGCGACGAGGTAATTACGGCAGATTTTACATTTGCGGCAACGGTAGAGGTCATCGCACTTTTGCAATTGACCCCGGTCTTGGTCGATGTCGATATGGATTCGTTCAATATCAATATAGAGGCCGTAGAAAAGGCAATTACCCCAAAAACGAAGGCTATAGTGCCGGTACATCTATTCGGGCAATGCGCCAATATGGGTGCCATTATGCAATTGGCCGAGAAACATAACCTTTTTGTTATAGAGGATAACGCACAGGCTATAGGGGCCGATTATACTTTTGACGACGGTAGAAAACAAAAGGCCGGTACGATTGGCCATGTAGGGGCTACCTCCTTTTTTCCTTCAAAGAATCTAGGGGCCTATGGTGATGGCGGTGCCATTTTTACCAATGATGATAAACTTGCGCATACCCTAAGGGGTATCGTAAATCACGGCATGTACGAAAGGTACCATCACGATGTAGTAGGCGTTAATTCGAGATTAGATTCCATTCAGGCAGCTGTCTTAAGGGCGAAATTGCCAAAATTGGATGGGTATTGCGATCGAAGGAGGGCCGCGGCCCGAAGTTATAACCAGGCCTTTAAGGGGCAGCCGAATATAGTAACGCCCCAAACGGTCAAGTGTGAAAAGGAAATATGTGATGATTGCAGTTGTCACGTCTTCCACCAGTATACCTTACGGATCACCAATGGCAAACGCGACGGACTTGTGAAGCATTTGGCGGAGAACGATATTCCTTGTGGCGTGTATTACCCTATTCCGTTACACCTACAAAAAGCCTATGTGGATGAGCGTTATGACGAAGCCGATTTTTCGGTAACCAATCAGTTGGTAAAAGAGGTCATTTCGTTGCCGATGCATACCGAGTTAGATGATGAGCAAATAAATTTTATTACAAAAACGGTATTGGAGTTTGTGAACGGATAGGCAAGGTCGTATTTTCGTGCCCTTCATTGGGCGTCCCGCCCAACCAATAACTATAAATAATACAATTGCATTCTTGCGGTACTAAGAATGTGGAAAAGCTAAAAGATATGAAGATATTAGTGACCGGAGGTCTTGGTTTTATTGGGTCTCACACTGTTGTAGAACTTCAGGACAAGGGTTTTGAGGTGGTTATAATCGATGATTGTTCAAATTCGTCGGAAAAGGTGTTGGAGGGAATTGCCTCCATTACGGGAAAAATGCCCTTGTTCGAAAAAATTGACCTAAAGGAAAAATCGAAAGTAGAAGCTTTTTTTAAGAAGTACCAAGATATAGAAGGGGTTATTCATTTTGCCGCTTCCAAGGCGGTGGGCGAGAGTGTGGAGAAACCGTTGTTGTACTATGAGAACAATATCGGCACCTTGGTGTATCTGTTGAAAGAACTTTCAAAAAAGAATACGTCGAACTTTATTTTTAGTTCGTCGTGCACCGTTTACGGTCAGGCCGACAAGATGCCGATCAGTGAAACCGCTCCTGTTAAGCCTGCAGAATCGCCATACGGCAATACCAAGCAGATGGGCGAAGAGATTATTCGTGATACCTGTGCGGTTACCCAGGGGTTGAACGCTATCGCTTTGCGGTATTTTAACCCTATGGGGGCGCACCCGAGCGGTCATATCGGGGAATTGCCGATAGGGGTGCCCCAAAACTTAGTGCCCTTCATTACCCAGACAGGGGTAGGCCTTAGGGAGCAGTTATCGGTTTTTGGCGACGATTATCCTACGGAAGACGGCACTTGTATTCGTGACTATATCTATGTGGTAGATTTGGCCAAGGCCCACGTTCAAGCATTACAGCGACTATTGGAGGGGAAGAACGAAGAGAACTACGAGGTCTTTAATCTGGGTACCGGAAAAGGAAGCTCGGTGCTAGAGGTCATTCATAGTTTTGAACGTGTATCCGGAAAAAAATTGAACTATAAAATTGTCGACCGACGTCCCGGTGATGTGGTCTCTGCCTACGCGGATACGAAAAAGGCCAATGAGGTTTTAGGTTGGAAGGCCGAGTATACCTTGGATGAGGCTATGAAGTCCGCTTGGGAGTGGGAACAAAAAATAAGGGCCTGATATAAGGTTTAGGCGGGATTTTGTATTTTTTTTAGGAGTCGAGGTCGAACCAAAACCCAAATTGGGAACGTAGATAATTCATGGTTTTAAATTTTGACGATAGTAACGACCTCCTTCAAAATGCAGAGGCCCAACAGTTATACGACAAGTTGGTGGCCCAATTGGAAAAGGATTTTAGTCTGGCCAATGTTCATGTAGATTTGTTTCAAGGGATTTCCCCGAACGATTTGGTGACAGTGTTGCGTGAGAAGGTGTATTACCTGATTATGGAGCGCTTTTCGGAGTATCTGAATCTTTTGTACATCATTGATGTGCCCGAAAAGGCCTTTAAGGAAATTAAAGTTACCGATGCGGTAGAGGTGGCCGACCAAGTTTCTTTTTTAGTGTTGAAAAGGGAACTCCAAAAGGTATGGCTCAAAGCTAAATACTCCTAGAAATACACCCGTACAAAGGGTAGCCAGGCACTCGCATAAATACTTTTGTTGTCGTCGTAAAGCACATCGTAGCGTATGCCTATCGTAAAGTTTCGGTCCGTATAGCCCAGTCCTAGAAACAGGCCTGGCGACCAATAGTTTTCGCTGATCGTAGGGAGTCCGTTATAGGAAATGTTCTGATTGATGCGAAGTTGTTCCAGCTCTGCCGAAATCTGTAAAAAGGGAATGGGGTTGTAGAGTGATAAAATGCTTCCGCCGTAAGCATATCGGTGATTGGCGTCGAATTTGGCGTAGTTGAACGTCAGGCTGACCCCGCTGGCAAATTGCTCGTTGAACTGATAAATGGCACTCGGTGATACCGATGCATTAAAGCCTCCGTTCGTAAATCCCAGACCCAATCCTCCACCAAATCGAACATTGTTCCAGAAATTCGTAGGTGTATTCGTGTTTTGTGCGGAACCACTTATTGCGAAAACTATAAGAAATAGACCTAAAAAAGTATTTTTTGGGGTCTTAAAAAGTTTTTTAATCATTATCTTTAATTTTTCAATATTGCATACTAAGATACGTTCCAGAAATAGGAAATATTGTATTTTTGTACCCATTTATTTGCATGACAGAGAATCTTCTATGGACAAATATTCCTTTCTAAATACCGCGCACACCTCTTTTTTTGCGGATTTATACGATAAATACCTCAAGAACCCCGATAGCGTAGAGCCAAGTTGGCGCGCCTTCTTTCAAGGTTTTGATTTTGGAACCGAAACAGCTCTTGATGAGTTGGATGTGGAAAGTCTAATGACCGCGAAAGCGGGAGAGAACGGTGTGGCGCAACAAATGCCGGAGTCCTTGCAAAAGGAGTTTCAAGTGATCCGCCTGATAGACGGTTATCGAAGCAGGGGGCATTTGTTTACCAAAACGAACCCGGTTCGCGAGCGAAGACAATATGAGCCGAGCCTTGATCTCGAGAATTTCGGACTCTCACAGGCCGATTTGGATACGGTCTTCAGCGCAGGTGAAATCATTGGCATCGGTGCGAACAGCTTGAGGGAGATTATTGAGCACCTGAAGCGTATTTATTGTGATGCCATAGGGGTTGAATATATGTATATTCGAAAACCTGAGCGCGTCGAATGGATCCAGAACTGGCTCAATGTTAACGATAACCATCCGAAATTCAATGCGGAGCACAAGCGTCGCATCTTAAAGAAATTAAACCAAGCGGTCTCTTTCGAAAGCTTTTTGCATACCAAGTACGTTGGACAAAAACGCTTTTCATTGGAAGGGAACGAATCGTTAATACCGGCCCTTGATGCCGTGGTGGAGCGGGCCGCCGAATTGGGTGTAGAGCAGTTTGTTATGGGTATGGCCCACAGAGGTCGACTTAACGTGCTTACCAATATTTTCGGAAAGGCCGCCAAGGATATTTTTAGCGAATTTGATGGCAAGGATTACGAGCAGGAAATCTTTGACGGTGATGTAAAATATCATTTAGGGTGGACGTCGGAACGCAAGACCGATAACGGTAATCGAATAAAAATGAATATTGCGCCCAATCCATCGCATTTGGAAACCGTGGGTGCGGTCGTCGAGGGTATAACTCGGGCCAAGCAAGATGCCCATTTCCCTGACGATTTTTCAAAAGTACTTCCTATTGTAGTCCACGGTGATGCGGCTATTGCGGGTCAAGGCTTGGTGTACGAAGTAGTGCAAATGGCCAATCTTGATGGTTATAAAACCAATGGTACCATACATATCGTGGTCAATAACCAAATCGGTTTTACGACCAATTACCTTGATGCACGTAGTTCTACCTATTGTACTGACGTGGGTAAGGTGACCCTGTGTCCTGTGTTGCACGTCAATTCCGATGATGCCGAAGCTGTGGTACATGCGTCTTTATTCGCTTTGGAATACCGTATGCGTTTCAATAGGGATGTATTTATCGATTTATTAGGATATAGAAAATATGGGCATAACGAAGGTGATGAGCCTCGTTTTACCCAACCCAAATTATACAAGGCCATTGCCAAGCATCAAAACCCGCGTGATATTTATGCGGAAAGATTGCTTAAGGAAGGGGTTATTGAGGCCGATTTTGTCAAAGGTCTTGAAGAAGAGTACAAAGCTTCCTTGGAAGAGGAACTTGAAGATTCGCGTAAAGAGGATAAAACGGAGATTACCCCGTTTATGGCCGATGAATGGAAAGGCTTTGCCAATGTTCGGGAGTGGGAGATGATGGAGCGCGTCGATACGACTTTCGATAAAAAGGAACTGACCAAAATTGCAAAGGTGCTCACTGAGCTTCCTTCCGATAAGAAGTTCTTGCGAAAGGTTGAAAAATTGGTGCGCGACCGTAAAAAAATGTTCTTCGAAACCGATAGGTTAGACTGGGCAATGGGCGAATTGTTGGCCTATGGTACCTTGTTGCAAGAAGGCTATGCGGTTCGTATGTCAGGTCAAGATGTGGAGCGAGGTACCTTTTCGCACAGACATGCCGTAATGAAGGTTGAAGAGAGTGAGGAGGAAGTAATGCTGTTGAACCATATCGGTGAGAAGCAAGCTAAATTCCAAATCTACAACTCCTTATTGTCGGAATACGGTGTAGTTGGTTTTGATTACGGATATGCCATGGCGAGCCCGAATACGTTGACCATTTGGGAGGCACAGTTTGGTGATTTTAGCAACGGTGCCCAAATCATGATCGACCAATACATTTCGGCGGCCGAAGACAAGTGGAAGTTGCAGAACGGATTGGTGATGTTGCTTCCCCATGGGTATGAGGGGCAGGGAGCGGAGCATTCTTCCGCCCGTATGGAGCGATATTTACAGCTTTGTGCCCGTGATAACATGTATATAGCCGATGTTTCTACCCCGGCCCAAATGTTCCATATCTTAAGAAGGCAAATGAAGGTCAATTTTAGAAAACCTTTGATTGTCTTTACGCCCAAAAGTCTGTTGCGTCACCCAAAGGCCGTGTCTACGGTAGATGAATTGGCTTCGGGTTATTTTCAGGAAGTGATCGATGATGCTACGGCCAACGTAGATAAGGTAAAGACCTTGGTGTTCTGTACCGGTAAGTTTTATTATGACTTGCTTGCGGCCAAGGAAGAGCAAGGAAGGGATGATGTGGCCTTGGTTCGTGTGGAACAGTTGTTCCCCTTGCCATCGGAGAAAATGAAAGAGGTGATAGCGAAATATACGAAGGCCGATGATTTGGTCTGGGCCCAAGAAGAGCCTAGAAACATGGGGGCCTGGAGTCACATGATGATGCATTTTAGCGATTCTGATAAATTCAGGGTGGCTTCTAGAAGATTCTATGCTTCGCCGGCCGCGGGTAGTGCCGTTCGTTCCAAAATGAGACATCAACAAGTGATAGATTATGTGTTCGATAAGAGCAAGAATAATATGTCAAAACCAATGCCCAAGCCAAGCAAGGGTTAAGAAAAAGGTTGTTCAAATAGTTTAGATAACATAGCAAATAAGAATAGCATGATATTAGAAATGAAAGTCCCATCTCCGGGCGAATCTATCACCGAAGTTGAAATAGCGGAATGGTTGGTAGAAGATGGCGATTACGTTGAAAAAGACCAGGCCATTGCCGAAGTAGATTCCGATAAGGCTACTTTAGAGCTTCCGGCCGAAGCGAGCGGGGTAATTACCCTTAAGGCTGAAGTTGGCGATGCTGTTGCCGTTGGTGAAGTGGTTTGTTTGATCGATACCGATGCGGCCAAGCCTGAAGGTGCGGGTAAAGAAACAAGTGAACCGAAAAAAGAGCAGCCTAAGCAAGAGGAGGCTAAAGCTCCACAGCCGGCTCAGGCCAAGGAAACCTATGCTTCCGGAGTGGCTTCGCCCGCAGCTAAAAAGATATTAAGTGAAAAAGGTATAGACGCTTCCGCAATAAAAGGTAGTGGAAAAGATGGTCGTATAACCAAGGATGATGCGGTCAAGGCCGTGCCTTCAATGGGTAGCCCAACAGGAGGAAATAGGGGTGAGAGCCGTTCAAAATTATCTATGTTACGTAGAAAGGTCGCCGAACGTTTGGTGTCCGCCAAGAACGAAACGGCTATGCTTACCACCTTTAACGAGGTTGATATGTCGCCTATTTTCGAACTTAGAAAACAATATAAGGAAGACTTTAAAAGTAAGCACGGCGTAGGTTTGGGCTTTATGTCCTTCTTTACCAAAGCGGTGGTTCGTGCGTTACAAATGTATCCTGCCGTGAATTCTATGATAGACGGAAAGGAAATGATTACTTACGATTTCTGTGATATCAGTATTGCGGTCTCTGGACCTAAGGGATTGATGGTTCCTGTTATCAGGAATGCGGAGAACCTTACATTCAGGGGGATTGAGGCGGAAGTGAAAAGATTGGCCATCCGTGCTCGAGAAGGAGAGATTACGGTTGATGAAATGACCGGTGGTACGTTTACGATTACCAATGGTGGTGTTTTTGGTTCAATGTTGTCGACTCCGATAATCAACCCGCCACAAAGTGCTATTTTAGGAATGCACAATATTGTGGAAAGACCTATCGTAAGGGATGGAGGTATTGCCATTGCTCCGATAATGTACGTCGCCTTGTCTTATGATCACCGTATCATTGATGGTAAGGAGTCCGTAGGATTTTTGGTAGCGATCAAGGAAGCTTTGGAGAGTCCTGAAGAATTGTTGATGGACGGTAACGTGAAGAAAGCTTTGGAGATGTAGGAATACAGCTCTTTATATAATATGGCCCCGAAGATGATATGCATTTTCGGGGCTTTTTTTATGCGAAGTTTTGATATGTCCGGCTGGGGTGGGCCCGGCTATTTCCTTAAATAGACACAGTATTTTTCGTAGTCGATAATGGCTTTGCCTTGTTTTAAGACATCGGCGCCGATAATGCCGTCTACGGGCAATGCGTTTTGTGCGCTTAGCGCTTCGTTGACATGTACGAGGTCAAAGAGTACGATTTTTAGGTTTTTCTTTTTCCATTGGCCTATTTCAATTTTGTTTTTTGAAGAGATAAGGGTTTCCATGTTGGTGGCCCCGGCCCCGGCCGCTTTTACCTCCGAAGCCTCGGATGCTAGTCCGAATCGGCTTATCTTGTCTATGCCGATGCAGGTGTTCGATGCGCCGGTGTCGAGGATGAACCTTCCTGAAATGCCATTTATTTTGGCCGATATTTCAAAGTGGTCGGTATTTGTAAGTTTTAGGGTGATCGGGGTGTAGTTTTTTTTCCGAAGAAATCTTTTCAGGGAAGACATGTATTCTTTTTGTCAAAGATAAGGCTATTTTTGCAGCATGATACTAACGGATACCCATACACATTTGTACAGTGAAGCCTTCGATGAAGATAGGGAGGCTGTTATTGAAAAGGCCATGGCGCTTGGTGTTAAACGGTTTTTTATACCGGCCATCGATTCTACGTATACCCAAGCCATGCTTGAGCTTGAAAAGTCATATCCTCAGAGTGTTTTTTTGATGATGGGCCTCCATCCTACACACGTAAAGGAAAGCTATAAGGAGGAATTGCGGCATGTTGAGGAAATGTTGGCCCAGCGAAAGTTTTATGCCGTCGGTGAAATAGGGATTGACCTGTATTGGGATAAAACTTTTATCAAGGAACAGCAAGAGGCCTTTCGTACGCAGATACAGTTGGCAAAAAAATATAAACTTCCTATAGTTATCCATTGTCGGGATGCCTTTGATGAGGTTTTTGAAGTGCTTGAAAGCGAAAAGGGTGACGGACTCTATGGTGTTTTTCACTGTTTTACCGGAAATTTGGAACAGGCGCAAAAAGCCATTAGTTATAATATGATGCTCGGGATCGGTGGGGTCGTGACTTTTAAGAATGGAAAGATCGATACCTTTTTGGCCGAGATTCCATTGAAAAATATCGTATTGGAGACCGATTCGCCCTATTTGGCACCGGTTCCCTATCGAGGGAAAAGAAATGAAAGTGCCTATTTGATGCAGGTGGTCGAGAAGCTTGCGGACTTATATGGGCTTCCTGTCGAGACGGTGGCCGAGCTTACCACGGAAAATTCGAAGCGTGTTTTCGGGGTCTGAGATAGGGCTTGAATCGAAAAATTATGAGACGATGAAAAAAAGTAGTATCCTATTAATATATACCGGGGGAACCATTGGTATGGTAAAGGACTATGCCTCCGGAGCGTTAAAGGCGTTCAATTTTGATAAATTACTGGAGAGTATACCGGAAATCAAGCAACTTGATTGTCATGTCGATTCGGTTTCTTTTAAGGAGCCGATCGATTCTTCGAATATGAATCCCTCGCACTGGGTGCAGATCGCTACCTTGATCGAGGAAAATTATGATTCGCACGATGGTTTTGTAGTGTTGCACGGTAGCGATACCATGAGTTATACGGCTTCGGCCTTAAGTTTTATGCTTGAAAATTTAGGCAAGCCCGTGATTTTTACGGGCTCTCAATTGCCTATTGGCGACTTAAGGACGGATGCCAAGGAAAACCTGATAACCTCTATTCAGATTGCGGCCTTGCGAAAGAAAAACAAACCTGTGGTTCAGGAAGTGGGACTTTATTTTGAATATAAGCTGTACCGGGGCAACCGAACCACTAAAATAAATGCCGAGCATTTTCAGGCGTTTGCCTCGTTAAATTACCCTGAATTGATCGAATCTGGGGTGTTTTTGAAGGTGAGTGAAGAATATCTTTTGCGAAATAAGGGTCGAAAAAAGTTTACGGTACACAAGGAAATGGATCAAAATGTGGCGATTTTGAAGTTGTTTCCCGGTATTGGGCCGCTTGTATTGCAAAGTGTAGTGCGTATTCCGGGTCTGAAAGCATTGGTTTTGGAGACTTATGGTGCCGGAAATGCCCCAACGGAACCTTGGGTAATCGATATTCTAAGGGAGGCGAAAGAAAAAAATATTCATATTGTAAATGTTACCCAGTGTTCTGGGGGCAGTGTTTCAATGGGGCGCTATGAAACGAGTAAGCAGTTGGAGGAGCTGCAAGTGATTAATGGTAAAGACATTACGACCGAGGCGGCCGTGGCCAAGCTGATGTATCTATTGGGTAGTAATGTTTCCCCGAAACTGTTCAAATCGATATTCGAGACCTCCCTGCGCGGTGAAATCGAAGAAAATTAGCAATTTTAATTTCTTCAACTAATATTTTTTTTGTTATTTGGGCACCCCTTAAAAAGGGTGATCTTGTCTGGTCTGTTTTTGTTTTGAAATGGATGGGCGGGGTAAATTTAGAGAGGTGGCCGAGTGGTCGAAGGCGCACGCCTGGAAAGTGTGTATACACCAAAAGTGTATCGAGGGTTCGAATCCCTTCCTCTCTGCGAGAACAAAAAAGGAATTTTCAGTGTATAATAGAATAGTTTAGACTGGAAATTTTGTAAGTTTAGTTTCTGTATGTAAAATGGAAGTCTGCGCTTGGTCCTATCAAGTCGCTATAATAGTGCGAAAGGCCTATTAGGATGTCTTGTGCTGTATTTGGCCCTACTTCCCCGATGCAACGAAGTTTTACTTTTTTTATTGTGATTTTTTTTTATCTTTAACCCTATTAAATAACTAATTTAAGTTTGAACAAATGAAAAAATTATCCTCTATCCTAGCCGTGGGCGGGTTGTTTGTAATGAGTACAAATACTGTTAATGCAATGGCTACTGCAGCAACAATGCTACAAGATGCCCCTGCCGAAGCTGAAGCAGGTTTTACCCAAGTGTTGAAAGAAATGTTTATACAAGGTGGTGCCGGCTTCATGGGTATTGTTCTTTTGTGTTTGATTCTTGGTTTGGCCGTGGCCATCGAAAGAATCATCTATTTGAATATGGCAACTACAAACACCGCTAAACTTAGACAACAAGTTGAAGATGCTTTGGCATCCGGAGGTGTTGAGGCTGCAAAAGAAGTTTGTAGAAACACAAAAGGTCCTGTTGCTTCTATTTATTACCAAGGTTTGGATAGAGCTGGAGAGAGTATCGAATCTGCTGAGAAAGCTGTTGTTGCTTACGGTGGTGTTCAAATGGGTCAATTGGAGAAAAACGTTTCTTGGTTGTCTTTGTTTATCGCTGTTGCGCCTATGCTTGGTTTCATGGGTACGGTAATCGGTATGATTCAGGCCTTCCAGAAAATTAGTGCTGTTGGTAACTTGAGTGCATCCCTTATTGCAGGTGATATCCAGGTAGCGTTATTGACAACTGTATTTGGTCTTATTACTGCTATTATCCTTCAGATTTTCTATAACTACATCATTGCTAAAATCGATAGCATTGTTAATGATATGGAAGATTCTTCTATCGTTTTGATAGATATGTTGGTGGATCACAAAAAATAAGTCGCACAACTTAATACCTTAAATTATGCACAAAATAATAAAGATTATATTGGTCGTTGTGGGCTTGATAGGCGCTGCCTTGTGGTTCATGCTTCCAGAGTCTGAAATGCCTGCTTCCGAAGCGATCAATAACGGAGCGCTTAACGCGATGTTCGTGATTACATGGTTGCTATTGGGAATAGCCATAGTGTCCAGCGTTGTGTTCGCCCTTAAGAATCTATTTTCGAATCCTGCTAGCTTAAAGAAATCCCTTTTCGTAGTCGTAGGTTTTCTTTTGGTGATCGGTATCGGCTATGTAATGGCCAGTGGTACTGATGTCAATATTCGGGAAATGGCTGATAGGGGTGTATCTACCAATGAGTCTGAAATCAAGCAGATCGGAGCTGGTATAAATGTGTTTTTCATATTGACCCTTGTAGCCGTAGGAGCTATGCTTTGGGGCGGTGTGAGAAAGATGATAAAATAATTAAAAGATAAAACTATGCCAAGAAGAGGAGCACCACCAGAGGTAAACGCCGGTTCCATGGCAGACATAGCATTCTTACTGCTTATATTTTTCTTGGTCACCACGACCATTGAAACAGATGCAGGTTTGGATCGTATGTTGCCACCTATAGAGCCGCCTACCGAAGCACCGCCAATCATTAAGGAGAAGAATATCTTTACGGTGAACATTAACCGTAACGGTCAACTGTTAGTTGAAGACGAGCTTACCGATATCAAAAGTTTGAGAGAAAAAGCGATCGCTTTTCTTGATAACGGTGGCGCGCCATCAGGTTCTCCTGACTACTGTAGCTACTGTAAAGGCAAAAGATTATCCGATTCATCGGATAACCCTACTAAGGCGATTATCTCTCTTAAAAACGACCGTGAAACAAAGTACGGTACCTATATAACGGTTCAAAACGAATTGGTAGGGGCTTACAATGATTTGCGTAACCGTGAGGCACAACGTCTTTATAAAAGGGACTTTACCGATATGGAAGCAGAGTACCTTAATCCAGAAACCGAATCTAGTAGAAAAGAGGATCTTAAAGAGAAGGTGAAGCGGATTCAGGAATTGTTTCCACAGAAGTTGTCCGAGGCGGAGACTGATTCAAGTAATTAATAAGAGCTTAAAACAAAATATATGTCAAAGTTTGCAAAGAAAAAAGACGCCGGTTTACCAGCTGTAAACACTGCATCGTTACCTGATATTGTATTTATGCTTTTATTTTTCTTCATGACCGTAACGGTGATGAAAGACAATACCTTGAAAGTAGAGAATACTCTGCCAAACGCCAGTGAGACCAAGAAACTGGAAAAGAAAGATAGGGTTATATACATTTACGTTGGGGAACCAACTTCTCAGTATAAGGCTCAGTTCGGTGAAGAGGCAAGAATTCAATTGAACGATAAGTTCTCATCGCCTAACGAAGTAGGCGACTATATTTTGCAGGAAAGAGCTAAGAAGCCTCAAGAATTGCAGAATGTATTGACTACTGCTTTGAAAGTGGATAAGAATGCTAATATGGGACTCATTTCCGATATTAAGCAAGAATTGAGAAAGGTTAACGCCCTTAAGGTCAATTATACGACTTATGACGGTGACGCCTTCAACAATTTGCAATAGTATTTTTTCAAACTATAGTTAGAATATATGAACGCTTCGGATTCTTTTCCGAAGCGTTTTTTATTTGCTTATTTTTGACCCATGATGAAGCCTTGTTTTTATGTGCTGATGTTTTTGTGCTGTGCGAACGTAATGGCGCAAGCGGTCAATGATTCTGTCGTTTCCGATGAGCGATATCTAGAGGATCAGTTTTATATTGGTATTACCTATAACTTTCTTGTGGCCCAGCCTGAGAGTGTAAGCCAGCGTAACCTGTCTTACGGCTTACAAGCGGGTTTTATAAAGGATATCCCCCTTAACCATAGTAGAACTACCGCGCTTGGAATTGGCTTTGGATACGGCGTTTATTCGTATTATACTAACCTTTTGGCAAGCGAGACGGCCGATGGTGTTGTCTATAGTGTGATAGACGATGATTTTAAGCGAAATAAGGTAGAGACCCACATGTTGGAGGTGCCGTTTGAGGTCAGATGGCGTAACTCTACACCTTCGGAGTATAAGTTCTGGCGTTTATATGCGGGAGTGAAATTCGGTTATGTGTTCGGTGGTAGGTCTAAACTCGTACCGAACGATACTCCTAAAGTCTCCTTTTACAATAATGATATCAGGGATTTTCATTATGGTGTTACCTTAAATTTTGGGTATAACACCTTCAATCTGCATGCGTATTACGCATTGAACAGTCTCTTTAACGATGGAGTGGTTTTGGGTGACGAAAGCTTGAATTCAAAGCCGCTTAGAATAGGACTCATCTTCTATATCCTATAACCAAAAACGTATCGTTAATAGTTGGGACAGAAACCCGATAAAAAAACCTAGAACAAGTTCTATCGGGGTGTGCGCGTTTAGGTATAATCTAGAGGTGGCGACTACACCGGTGAGTAGTGTGGCGATACTTATTGCCAATGTGATATTTACCTCAAAGTGAATGCTTAGGCTAGTCAAGAACATGACCAAGCTACCCATGCCCATAAGATGCATGCTTATCTTTGTTTTGAAAAACAAAAGGGTCAATGCGGTCAGTGCGGCTATGACAAGACCTACAAAGTAGAAATAGAGTTCAACGATATTGGAGTGGGGGATGATTTTATAAATGACAAAGAGCAACAGTATGATGTGAACGTACATGGGGTATTTGCGTTCTTTCAGGTCGCTCATAAAAACACTACTGGCCAAACCGAGGTTTCTCAATATAAAATACGTGATTATGGGAATGATTACGGTAAGTACGAAAATGGGAAAAAAGAAGGCGCCCTGAACGCTCAGGGGAGTGTATTTCGGTGTTATGAGAAAATAGGCTGCCGTACCTGCCACCGGTATGAATAAAGGGTGGAAAACGTAGGATATGGCTTTTAAGAGAACCTTCATTAAATCTGTTTGCGCAGCCTGGCTACCGGAATGTCTAACTGCTCCCTGTACTTGGCAACGGTTCGACGGGCAATCGGATACCCTTTTTCTTTAAGCAGTGCTGCCAATTTATCGTCGGTAAGGGGCTTTTTCTTCGATTCTTCCCCAATGACCGTTTCAAGGATTTTCTTTATTTCCTTGGTAGATACATCTTCCCCTTGGTCGTTTTTCATTGATTCGGAAAAGAATTCCTTGATGAGTTTGGTGCCGTAAGGGGTGTCAACGTACTTGCTGTTGGCTACACGCGACACGGTAGAGACATCCATTTCTATTTCGTCGGCAATGTCCTTTAGGATCATGGGTCTCAGGTTGCGTTCGTCTCCCGTAAGAAAGTATTCCGACTGGTACTGCATTATAGCGTTCATGGTGATGAACAGGGTCTGTTGACGTTGTCGAATGGCATCTATAAACCATTTTGCGGCATCGAGCTTTTGCTTGATGAACATAACGGTGTCTTTCTGTGATTTAGACTTCTTCTTGGCGTCTTTATATCCCTTTAGCATGTTGCTGTACTCCCTCGATACGTGAAGTTCCGGGGCGTTTCTTCCGTTTAGGCTAAGCTCTAGTTCGCCGTCTACGATCCGAATGGAAAAATCGGGAACAACGTGCTCTACCATGCGGTTGTTGCCTGAATACGAGCCACCGGGCTTTGGGTTTAGCTTTTCGATTTCACTAATGGCTTCCCTGAGCTGTTCTTCTGAAATATTGTATTTCTGAATAAGCTTTTTGTAGTGCTTTTTGGTAAACTGTTCGAATGACTTTTCGAGAATGGTAATCGCTAGTTCTATGCTTGGCGAGCTTTCTTTTCTCTTGAGTTGAATGATTAGGCATTCCTCCAATGAGCGTGCCGCAACCCCGGGAGGGTCGAGTTTCTGAACGATTTTCAATACCCGTTCTACCGTTTCTTCGTCGGTG
Source organism: Zobellia sp. OII3 (assembly GCF_002211465.1). NCBI lineage: Bacteria > Pseudomonadati > Bacteroidota > Flavobacteriia > Flavobacteriales > Flavobacteriaceae > Zobellia > Zobellia sp. OII3. The sequence continues at coordinate 1,623,401 of NZ_MWRZ01000001.1, forward strand.
TATATGTTTTGGGTAAACGCAAGGTCATCGGTTATGTCTGAGAGCGGTCTTCTGATATAGCCGCTTTCGTCTACGCTACCGACAAGAAATTCGGCAATGCTCCACTCGTCATCGCTAAGATATACGGTGTTCATTTGGCTCAACAAATACTGGTTGAACGAAGTGCCCGCCGCGTAGGGAACGTTCTTTTCTTCGTCATCGGCGCTATAATTGTTGGCCTTTGTTCTGTAGTCGGGTATTTCGTCGTCACTTAGGTAATCGTCGATGTTGATGTCTTCGGTGGATATGATCTCACTATCGGTCTCATCGTTTTCGTAAGTGTCGGCAAATTCGTCGTCTATGGAGTCCGATTCCTCTTTGCCTCCTTCCAATGCGGGGTTTTCTTCCAATTCTTGTTTAAGACGTTGCTCAAAGGCCTGTGTGGGCAATTGAATCAACTTCATAAGCTGTATCTGCTGGGGAGATAGCTTTTGTGATAATTTGAATTGTAAGTGTTGTTTTAGCATTGGGGTCTAAAATTCGTTTTGCCTGCCTTCTAAGTTAGCGAATTCCTGCTAAAATTCTGCATTCTGCGGTGTTCTTGGAAAAGGAATTACATCCCTAATATTGCCCATGCCTGTAGCGAACAGCACTAAGCGTTCAAATCCTAGGCCGAAACCACTATGCACCGCACTACCGAATTTTCTCAAGTCTAGGTACCACCATAGTTCTTCTTCGTCAATACCCAATGCCGCCATCTTTTCTTTGAGGACGTCAAGGCGTTCTTCACGCTGAGACCCACCTACGATTTCACCTATACCTGGGAATAGGATGTCCATGGCACGAACCGTTTTTCCGTCTTCGTTAAGGCGCATGTAGAAAGCTTTGATCTTTGCCGGATAATCGAATAAGATTACGGGGCATTTAAAATGCTTTTCCACTAAAAAGCGCTCGTGTTCGCTCTGTAGGTCCGCTCCCCATTCATTAATGGGGTATTGGAATTTTTTCTTTTTGTTCGGTTTGCTGTTTCGCAAGATATCGATGGCCTCTGTATACGATACCCGCATAAAATTGTTCTCGGCAACGAACTTAAGCTTTTCGATTAGGGCCATCTCACTGCGTTCGGCCTGTGGTTTGGTTTTCTCTTCGTCTAAAAGACGTTTTTCAAGAAACTGAAGGTCGTCTTGACAATTGTCGAGAACGTATTTGATAACGCTTTTTATGAAGTCTTCGGCTAGATCCATGTTGGCGTCTAGGTCAAAGAAGGCCATTTCGGGCTCTATCATCCAAAATTCGGCCAGGTGCCTTGAGGTGTTGCTGTTTTCAGCACGGAATGTGGGGCCGAAGGTATAGACCTTGCCCAAGGCCATGGCGTAAGTTTCGGCTTCCAATTGGCCGGAAACCGTTAAGTTGGTTTCCTTTCCGAAGAAATCTTCTTTATAGTTTACGTTTCCATCCTCGTCTAGGGGCGGATTTTTATCGTCTAATGTACTCACCTTGAACATCTCACCGGCGCCTTCGGCATCGGATCCGGTTATGATCGGTGCGTGAAAGTAATAGAAGCCGTTTTGCTGAAAATATTGATGAATGGCAAAAGATAAGGCCGACCGTACGCGCATTACCGCAGCGAACGTGTTGGTGCGTATACGTAGATGCGCCTTTTCACGCAAAAACTCCAAAGAGTGTTTTTTAGGTTGGATAGGGTAGGTCTCCGGGTCGGCGCCGCCGTGGACCTTTAGGTCCTTTACTTGGATCTCTACGCTTTGTCCCCTGCCTTGGCTTTCTACAAGGGTCCCCGATATTTTAAGGGCGGCACCCGTGTTGATTTGCTTTAGAAGACTCTCGTCAAATGATTCAAAATCGACAACACACTGAATATTGTTGATGGTGGATCCGTCGTTTAAGGCTATGAAACGATTACTTCTGAAGGTTTTAACCCATCCGTTGACGGTTACCTCTTGTAATAAAAAATTTTCCGAAAGCAGTTCTTTTACGCTGTACGATTTCATTTGAGTCACTTGAAAATTGAAGGTCAAAGATAAGTTTTTGGACAAAAGAATCCGTGCTAATGAAGGGTTAAATCAACCTCATTTTTTAGGGTTCTCGTCTTCACCTTGCGGTAGAATATTGATTTGTGGCTTTTTTAAGATTTTTTTACTCGCAATATTTCGCTCTAAAGACAACAAAAGCGAAGGTAACAAGATCAGGTTGGCCAGCATGGCGAACATCAAGGTGGCCGAAACTAGGGCCCCAAGGGCTACGGTACCTCCAAAGTTTGAAATGATGAATACCGAGAACCCGAAGAAAAGTACAATGGAGGTATAGAACATGCTAACCCCTGTTTCGCGCAAGGCGGCATAGACCGATTTTCGAATATGCCATTTGTTCGCTATCAGTTCTTGACGGTATTTGGCCAAGAAGTGAATGGTGTCGTCAACCGATATTCCAAAAGCAATACTGAACACCAGTATGGTAGACGGTTTTATGGGGACACCTACAAAGCCCATGACTCCTGCGGTAATTACCAGGGGCAAAAGGTTCGGGATCAATGAAATGACGATCATTCGGAACGAACGGAAGAGATAGGCCATAAAGAGGGCTATCAAGAATATGGCGAAGGCCAATGAGAGTACTAAGTTCTTTACGAGATACTTGGTGCCCTTTAAAAACAAAAGGGCGCTACCGGTCATGTAAACGTTATAGCGGTCAGGTGGAAAGAACTTGTTGATGTTCTCGTTCAACCTTTCTTCAATTTGCTCCATGCGATCGGTCTTCACGTCTTGCATGAAGGTGGTGATACGCGCCGTTTGACCGGTACTGTCGACGAAGTTCTTGAGCAGGTTGCCATTGCCTCCCGAGTTTTGCGCCACTTTCATTATAAAGTTGTTCTCTTGCGAAGTGGGCAATTGGTAGTACTTTGGGATACCGTTGTAAAAGGCTTGCTTGGAATATTTTACCAGGTTAACGACCGAGATGGGCTGCGATAGCTCGGGAATCTCCATGATCACATCGCCTAATTGGTCCATTCGTTTGAGGTTGGCCGGCTTTAAAACCCCCTTGGGTTTTTTGGTATCGATGACGATTTCTACGGGCATAATACCGTCGAACTCTTGCTCGAAGAAGCGAATGTCCTTAAAGAATTGCGCATTTTTGGGCATGTCTTCGATAGGGCTTCCTGAAATCTGGATCTGATAGATGCCGATGATACTGGTTACTAAAAGAACAATGGATACGATATAGACCGAGATCCTATGGTTTCTTACAATGCGTTCCATCCAGTTGACAAAAGCATCGATCCATTTCTTGTTGAGATGCTTAAGGTGTCTTGTCTTGGGAAGGGATAAAAAGCTATAGATGATAGGGATGATCAATAAGGAAAGTATAAATATACCAATGATATTGATCGAAGCTACGATTCCGAATTCCTTGAGCAGTTTACTGTCGGTAATAATAAAAGTGGCAAAACCGGAAGCCGTAGTCATATTCGTCATCAAGGTGGCATTTCCGATTTTGGAAATCACCCTTTGAAGCGAAAGGGCCTGGTTGCCGTGTTTCTTTACTTCTTGTTGGTACTTGTTGATCAAGAAAATACAGTTGGGTATACCGATAACGATGATCAAAGGCGGGATCAAGGCGGTAAGCACGGTTATTTCGTACTGTAAGAGGCCTAAAATACCAAAGGCCCACATAACACCAATGATAACCACGCACATTGAAATTAGGGTGGCCCTAAAACTTCTAAAGAAGAAAAAGAAGATCAAGGAAGTGACCCCAAGGGCCGCCAGAATGAACTTGCCGATTTCATCTATGATGTTCTGCGAGTTCATGGTGCGTATGTAGGGCATGCCCGATACGCGTACGTCGAGGCCGGTTTCCTCTTCGAATTTTTCCACCAAATGGGTCAGGTCCTCTAAAATGAAATCTTTACGGACCGTAGTGTTGATGATATCCTTATCTAGGTTGACAACGGTTCTTACCGTTCCACTTTCTTTGTTGAAAAGCAAATTGTCATAAAAAGGAAGGTCGTTGAAAAGATGGTTCTTTATACTGTCTATTTCCTGTTTTGACTTTACTTGCGAACGAATAAGGGGTTCGAGTATGAACTTTTGGTTTTTGTTGTCCTTTTTGAGTTCTTGCAGATTGTCGAGTGAAAGCACAAAATCAACCTCGGGAAAAGCGGCAAGTTGCTTGCTGAATTTATTCCATCTATTGATTTTGTCGGGAGTAAAAAGAGAGGAATCGCGAATGGCGAAGACTACGGCATTGCCTTCTTCACCGAATTTTTTTAGAAATGCACGGTATTCAAGGTTGACCGGGTGGTGGTCGGGCAATAGGTTGGCCTGGGTATTGCTAAAGCGCATATTCTTCCAATGCATGCCCAAAAAGACGGTGAAAGCAATGATTAGAATAAGTATTAAAATGCGATTACGGAGAATTATACTCGCTGTCTTTTCCCAAAAACCTTGTTTAAGTTTCGCTGCCATCGTTCAATTTTACCGAGCGCAAAGGTATAGAATGATCGGGAGTGTACCTAAAATGTAATATTTTATTAACGTATCTGTAAATGAAAAAAGCAACCCTAGGGCTGCTTTTTCTGTTTTTTATAAAAAGATGCTGAATTAGACCTTCATGATTTCCGCTTCTTTTACGGTCAAAAAGGCATCTACTTTTTTAATGAATTTGTCGGTAAGGGCCTGAACGTCTACTTCTGCGTTTTTTTGTAAATCCTCGGAAACGTCTAAATCCCGAATTTCCTTATTGGCATCTTGACGGGCGCTACGTATACCGACTTTGGCGTCTTCGGCCTCGGCTTTGGCTTGTTTGGTTAGCTGAATACGACGCTCTTCGGTCAGCGGTGGAACGTTGATGATCACAAAATCACCATTGTTCATAGGGTTAAAGCCCAAGTTCGAGTTCATGATGGCTTTTTCTATCTCGTGGAGCATGTTCTTTTCCCATGGCTGTACCGATAGGGTTCGGCCGTCGGGCGTATTGATGTTGGCTACTTGTGATAGGGGGGTCTGCGAGCCGTAATATTCGACCATCACGGAAGAAAGCATGGCGGGGCTTGCCTTTCCTGCACGTATTTTTACAAATTCTTTCTCCAAATGCCTCATAGCGGCATCCATGTTCTCCTTTGCGGAATCAAGTATAAACTGTATCTCTTCGTTCATAATTCAAATATAATATAACGGTGCAAATATATAGTAGACCTGTTTTAAAGATTTACGACCGTACCGATGTTTTCACCTTCAACCAGTTTTTTTAAGTTCCCTTTTTTGTTCATATCGAAAACAACGATCGGCAGTTCGTTCTCTTGGCTCAGGGTAAAAGCGGTGGTGTCCATAACTTTTAGGCCTTTTAGAAGAACGTCTGCAAAAGAGATAGAATCGAATTTTGTGGCGTTTTTGTCTTTTTCGGGGTCGGAGGTGTAGATGCCGTCTACGCGCGTGCCCTTTAAAATGACATCGGCCTCGATTTCAATGGCCCGAAGCACCGCCGCCGAATCGGTAGTAAAGTAGGGGTTTCCCGTTCCTCCACCAAAAATGACGACACGTCCCTTTTCAAGATGTCGCATGGCCCGTCTTCTGATAAAGGGTTCGGCAACCTCGTTGATCTGAATGGCCGATTGTACCCTAGTCTGTACGCCTATGGTCTCAAGGGCGCTCTGTAGGGCCAAGCTGTTGATTACGGTAGCCAACATGCCCATATGGTCGCCCTGTACGCGGTCCATACCGGTTGCGGCACCTGTTAGGCCCCTAAAAATGTTTCCTCCGCCGATTACGATGGCTACTTCTATGCCTTTTTCGGCTACCTCTTTAATTTCCTCGGCGTATTCCGCTAGACGTTTTGAGTCTATTCCGTATTGCTTTTCGCCCATTAGGGCTTCACCGCTGAGTTTTAAGAGTATTCTTTTGTATTGCATGGCTAGTATTTCGTTGGGGCAAAAATAATCAAAAAATCTTAGGGTTTGTTTTTGAAGGTGCAGATTAAGCGAACCTTAATTATTTCCTAATAATGATGCCGTATTCTGTTAAATTTTATAATCTTGTAACCCTTTAAAAATTAGAGGGATTACTTACAATAAAGCGATTAAATAGATACAATGAGAAAAATAGGATTACTCGCATTTGCCGTACTTTTGGCGGCCTGCGGAGCGACCAAAACGGTGTTGACGGCAGACAAGGCCCCGGTCTTGGCCAAATTAGACCTAAAAAACGTGGTTGACGATAAAGTTGCCGTAACGGTCGATGCTGGTGCTTTTACTACGGATGAAGTTTTGTTTTATATACCTAAAACGGTGCCCGGTACGTATAGTACAGATAATTACGGTCAATATATTGAAGGGTTTAAGGCCTTGGATTATGAAGGGAAGGAATTGACTTTTTCTAAATTGGACGATAATACGTGGAAGGTTTCCAATGGAAAAAACCTTGATAAGGTGACTTATTGGGTGAATGATACCTATGATACGGAAGGCGAAGTGAAGGACAAGGTTTTTTCCCCTTCAGGAACAAATATCAATGCGGGAAAGACCTTTATGCTCAACCTTCATGGTTTTGTCGGGTATTTCGGGGGACTGAAAGAAGTGCCTTATGAATTGTCCATCGTCAGGCCGGAAGCTTTAAAGCCTACGACCTCATTAACGCCCAAAGTACTGGAAGCTCCGGTTGCAAATGTTGATGTCTTTTCGGCTAGTAGGTATTTTGATGTTATCGATAACCCTATTCTTTACGCAAAGCCCAATACCGAAACCTTTGAGATTAATGGTATAACTGTAACCTTGAGCGTGTATTCGCCATCGGGAATCTATTCGGCCTTAAGTTTAAAGGACCGCATGGAAAAAATGATGGGTGCCCAAAAGACGTTCTTGGGTGATGTAGATGGAACCAAAATTTACAACATACTGTTGTATTTGTCTACTATGGAAGCTGATGATGCATCCGGTTTTGGTGCCCTCGAACATCATACTTCAACGGTGGTCGTGTTGCCCGAAGCCATGCCGAAAGAACGTTTGGAGCAGGCTATGGTCGATGTGGTTTCGCACGAGTTTTTTCATATAGTTACTCCTTTGAACGTACATTCGGAAGAGGTGCAGTATTTCGATTTTAACGATCCAAAAATGTCACAACACTTGTGGATGTATGAAGGGACGACCGAATACTTTGCCAATCTTTTTCAAATTCAGCAAGGACTCATCGATGAAGGGGAGTTTTATCAACGGATGATGGATAAGATCAATAACGCTAAGTCATACGATGATGCCATGTCTTTTACCGAGATGAGTAAGAACATTTTGGTGGACCCCTATAAAAAGAACTATGCCAATGTCTATGAAAAAGGCACCTTGATAAATATGGTTCTCGATATTCAGTTGCGTCAATTGAGCAATGGGGAAAAAGGGGTGCTTTGGTTGATGAAGGAGCTTTCTAAAAAGTACGGGAACGACACGCCTTTTGAAGATGATAAGCTGATTGATGAAATCGTTGCCATGACCTATCCTGAAATACGGACTTTCTTTGATACCTACGTTATTGGCGATACGCCTATTGATTACAACTCTTATTTGGGTATGGTAGGGTTGTCGACTGATTTAATTGAGCAGGAAACCGGTTATTTTCTAGATGGTGATAACCCCTTTATAGATGTGGAACAAGGCAATGAGAATGTTGTTTTTATTCGAAAGGGCATTCAATTGAATAGCTTCTTTAAGGGGCTGGGCGCCGAAGGAGGTGATATAATCAAGGAAATTAACGGAACTGCGGTAACCTTGGAGTCGATTCGGCCCATTATAGGAAAGAGTTTTGGTTGGTCTCCCGATACCGAAATCAGTATGGTGGTTGATCGTGACGGCAAAGAGGTATTGTTGGAAGGAAAGGTTGGTGCGCCTACCGTAAATGTGGAAACCATAGTTCCCGTTGAAAATGTATCTGATGAAGTTTTGGAATTGCGTCAAGCCTGGTTGAAAGGTTAGGCGGGTGAATTTAACCTATAAAAAAACCGTGATGCTGAAAAGTGTCACGGTTTTTATTTGAAATACCTAAGTAGTATATGTTAAAAAGAAAACCGCACTAACGATGAAGTTAATGCGGTTTTTCTTGTATGTGTTGAATATAGGGTTATCCTACTGTAGCACGTTTGAATCCGGTAACGGATACATCGCCGTAAGAAGCAACGTATTTTGCAACGTTGATTTTCTCATCTTTGATGAAGTTTTGGTCCAATAAACATTGTTCTTGGTCCAAAGTTGTGTTGTCAGAAATGAATCTTTCCATTTTACCGGGAAGAATTTTGTCCCAAATTTGTTCTGGCTTGCCTTCAGCTTTCAATTGTGCTTTCGCATCTTCTTCGGCCTGGGCTAAAACTTCGTCAGTTAATTGGGCCATTGAAATGTATTTAGGAACGTTTTTAAGCGTCTTTCCTAAACGATCAAGTTCTTCATTGTCCTTTTCGATAACGGCGATTCTAGCTTCTGTTTCGGCGGCAACGAATGCAGGGTCAAAATCTTTGTAAGACAAAGTTGTTGCTCCCATTGAAGCTATTTGCATAGAAAGGTCTTTTGCAAGCACTTCGGCAGAATCTACTCGAGACGAAAGACCGACTAAAGCGGCAATTTTGTTAATGTGAACGTAAGTTCCAACATATGGGGCCTCTAGTTTTTCGAAAGCGGTGATTTCTAATTTCTCACCGATAACCCCAGTTTGCTCAATTAATTTTTCAGCAACGGTCATTCCTCCAAAATCAGCTTCTAAAAGAGCTTCTTTAGAATCACAGTTCAAAGCTATATCGGCAATTTGGTTTGCTAATGCTAAGAAGTTTTCGTTTTTTCCAACAAAGTCGGTTTCACAACCTAATACGATTGCAACGCCAACGGTTTGGTCAGCATTCAATTTAGAAACTGCAGCACCTTCAGAGGACTCTCTGTCAGATCTTTTTGCGGCTACTTTCTGTCCTTTTTTACGAAGAACTTCAATTGCTTTGTCAAAATCTCCTTCAGCTTCAACCAAAGCATTTTTGCAGTCCATCATTCCTGCGCCAGTAGCTTTTCTTAATTTGTTTACTTCTGCGGCTGTAATTTTTGCCATTTTGTGTTCTATTTTTCAATTTGCCCCCAAGATAGAGCCATTTTACGACTCTATCTTAAAGCAAATGTTATGTTATTATTTCGTTTACTGTATAAGTAAGGAAAGAAATCTATTCTACCCCTCCTTTAACGCTGTCTTGCCATTCTTTTAGCTCGTCCCATTTGCCATCGGCAGCCATTTTGGCTTGCTTTGGCCATGAGGTAGGATCTAAATGGGCCATTCTAGAGCTGGCCTCGTTCAAGATTTCCTTGATTTTTTCAGGGTCACCTTCGGCTAATTTAGCGTAAGAATCAAAGCCGGCGTTTACCAAAGCTTCTGCGGCTTTTGGACCAACACCTTCTATTTTGGTAAGGTCAACGGCCTCTGCTGGGGCTTCCGTAGCGGCAGCTGGGGCTTCAGCTACTGGAGCTTCAGCTTTAGGAGCTTCTGCGGCAGCTTTTTTAGGCTGCTCTTTTTGGGTTTCTTCAGCGCCCTCTTTGTCTGCTTGTTTTTCGGATTTACGTTCGGCCAAGCCTTCTGCGATAGCATTGGTTACTTGCGTCATGATAATATCGATAGATTTTGAGGCATCATCGTTAGATGGAATCAAATAATCGACATCTCTTGGGTCGGAGTTGGTATCGACCATTGCAAAAATAGGGATGTTCAATTTTTGGGCTTCCTTTACCGCAATGTGCTCACGCATAGTATCGATGATAAACAAGGCGCCAGGTAGACGGGTCATGTCGGAAATAGAACCTAAGTTCTTTTCTAACTTGGCACGAAGACGGTCTACTTGAAGACGTTCTTTTTTAGATAAGGTCATAAACGTACCGTCTTTTTTCATACGGTCGATAGATGCCATTTTCTTTACCGCCTTACGGATGGTAACGAAATTGGTCAACATACCACCGGGCCATCTTTCTGTGATGTAGGGCATGTTTACGTTCGCTACTTTTTCGGCAACGATGTCCTTTGCTTGTTTTTTTGTGGCTACGAAAAGAATTTTTCGTCCAGATGCTGCAATCTTCTTGAGGGCCTCATTGGCCTCATCTAATTTTGCAACAGTTTTGTAAAGGTTGATAACGTGGATACCGTTACGCTCCATGTAGATGTAGGGCGCCATGTTAGGGTTCCACTTTCGTGTAAGGTGGCCAAAATGCACACCAGCTTCCAATAATTGTTTTACTTCGACTTTCGCCATTTGAATTTAGTTTACGTTCTTTTGAATAGGCAATGCCCAAGTGGTATACCGATATAATCGACAAGCCTCAAGCATTTAGATGCTAAACTAACGGTGCCTTTGAACATGAGATGTTCTTGGGTCTCCCGAATAACTATTCCCTAAATGGAAAATAGTTTTTAATTTATTCGCTCGATGCGAACTTTCAATGAACTTTGATTAAAGAAAAAAATATAAAGGTGATACCCACCGATTGGTGGGTATCAATAAAATTGTACTCTTAACGTTTAGAGAACTGGAATTTCTTACGAGCTTTCTTCTGTCCGAATTTCTTACGCTCAACCATTCTCGGGTCACGGGTCAATAAGCCTTCTGGCTTAAGAACCAATCTGTTTTCAGCATCTACTTCACAGATAGCTCTCGAAAGAGCTAAACGGATAGCTTCGGCTTGACCGGTAATACCGCCACCGTAAACGTTTACATTTACATCGTAAGCATCTTCGTTTTCAGTAAGGGCAAAAGGTTGCTTTACTTTGTACTGAAGAGTGGCTGTTGGAAAATAATCGTTAAGATCTCTCTGGTTAACGGTAATGTTTCCTTTTCCTTCTGAAACATATACACGGGCAACCGCTGTCTTTCTTCTGCCGATTTTATGAATGATTTCCATTACTTGAATTCTTTTAAGTTGATAACCTGTGGTTTTTGAGCTTCATGGTTGTGCTCAGGACCTACAAAAACCTTAAGGTTTCTGAAAAGGTCTGCACCCAATCTGTTCTTAGGAAGCATGCCTTTAACCGCTTTTTCAACGATATGCCCAGGTTTCTTGGCCAAAAGTTCTTTTGCGCTAGTCGCACGCTGACCACCAGGGTAACCTGTGTAACGCAAATAGGTTTTGTCTTCCCATTTGTTACCGGTCATGTCGATTTTTTCTGCATTGATAACAATAACGTTATCGCCACAATCAACGTGGGGCGTGAAATTTGGCTTATGTTTTCCTCTAAGCATTTTGGCAACTTTAGAAGCCAATCGGCCTAAAGTCTCTCCTTCTGCATCAACTAACAACCACTGTTTGTTAACAGTCGCCTTATTGGCAGAAACGGTCTTATAACTCAATGTATCCACTACGGTTACTTTTTAATTAAACACTTCAATCCCGTCAAACGGGCTGCAAATGTACACTAATTCTATTGAAAAACAAGTGGTGATTTACGATTATTTTTAGTTAAAAATACTCTTTTTCAATTTCTTGGGCCAAATTTAAATAAAATTAATGCTTCGACTTTAAAGGGAAAGTGAGGAGGGAGGTAACTCGTGATGAGACCATGGGGCGATCTGTTGTTTTTCCGATGGCAAACTTTAACGGGAAACTTTTTGTCTTCCTTTTTGCAATTCGGAATGGGCTGCTAGGTTTATAAAGCCTATTTAAAAGAGGGGGTCGGGAAAGCGTATTATTGTAAAATTTGGTTTGTTTTAGGGTGGTGCAGTTGCTACTGCTTGTAGAATTTGACACATACCTTTTGTTCTTTGGAATTCACGGTGACCGTGTATACACCGGAATCTAAAGAGGGAATGGGGATATTAATGGCATTGCGCCTGATTTCCCATTCGTATATCAGAACCGTGTTGCCATAGATGTCCATTATGGATATATGTGCCTTGTCCGTATTTTCTAGGCCTAGTATGTTTACGACATTACTGGCGGGGTTTGGGAAGACCTTTACTTTTTTTGTTGAAGTAATGCTGGTATTCTGGCGCCCATTGTTTTCCGCGCTGTCCTGTGCTTGGGCGGTGCAGATAAAAAAAAGAAGGCAGATAAGTGATACGAAGGTTTTCATATGAACGTTGCTAGACCCTGTTCCGTTTGGAACGGGAGTGTAAAAGTAATTATGAAAAAGGCTTTAATCCAAAAAATGTTGTGAAAAGGAGGGTTTTGTATGTCAATGTGCTTCCAACCAATCTTGTCCGATTCCGACTTCTACATCTAAAGGTACTGATAGGGTATAGGCGTTTTCCATCTCCGATTTGATAAGCGATTTCAATTCGTCCAATTCGGGTTTAAAGATGTCGAATACCAATTCATCATGTACTTGTAACAGCATTTTAGATTTGTAGTTGCCTTCGGTCAGCTTTCTGTGGATGTTGATCATCGCTATTTTTATGATGTCGGCGGCACTGCCCTGGATAGGGGCGTTGACGGCGTTTCGCTCTGCGGCTCCGCGAACCACTTGATTGCTTCCGTTGATGTCCTTTAGATAGCGGCGACGGCCCAAGACGGTTTGTACGTAACCGTTTTCACGGGCGAAATCGATCTGTTCGCTCATGTAGTTGCGAAGCTTGGGGTAGGTTTTGTAATAGGTGTCGATCAGTTCTTTGGCTTCCGAACGCGATAGGTCGGTTTGGTTGCTAAGTCCGAAGGCCGAAACCCCATAAATGATTCCGAAGTTTACGGTCTTGGCGTTGCTTCTTTGTTCACGGGTAACTTCTTCAATGGGTACGTTAAAAACTTTGGAAGCGGTAGAGGCGTGAATGTCTTCGCCGTTTTTAAAGGCTTCGATCATAGTGGTCTCTTCACTTAGGGCGGCAATGATGCGCAATTCGATTTGAGAGTAATCCGCCGCCAATAAAATATAGTTTTCATTGCGGGGCACAAAAGCTTTACGTACTTGACGGCCCCTTTCGGTACGAATGGGGATGTTCTGTAAATTCGGGTTATTGCTGCTTAAGCGGCCGGTTGCGGCTACGGTTTGCATATAGTCGGTATGGATTCTTCCGGTGGAAGGCTCCACCTGTTCGGGCAAGGCGTCGACATAGGTGCTTTTTAGCTTGGCCAATCCACGATACTCCAATACATTCCTTATGATCTCATGGTCTTTGGCCAGGTACGATAATACGTCTTCCGAGGTAGAGAACTGTCCCGTTTTGGTCTTTTTGGGTTTGTCGACCAGCTTCATTTTGCTGAACAGTATTTCCCCGAGTTGTTTGGGCGATCCTATGTTGAACTCTTCGCCTGCATCTTGGTAGATTTTTTGCTCAAGGGTCTTGATATCGTTGTTCAGGTCTTCGGAAAGGGAGTTCAGAAACTTTTCGTCAAGCTTGATGCCTTCCAGTTCCATATCGGCCAAAACACGTAATAAGGGGATCTCGATGTCTTTAAAAAGTACATCTGTTTTTGCCTCGGCCAGTTCGGGTCTGAAGTGTTCTGCCAATTGAAAGGTGATGTCGGCATCTTCTACCGCGTACTCCGTTTGTTTTTCTAACGGCACATCGCGCATATTTAATTGGTTCTTTCCTTTTTTACCTATAAGCTCGGTGATTGAAATAGGGGTGTAGTTCAAATAGGTTTCCGAAAGCACGTCCATATTATGGCGCATATCGGGGTTGATAAGGTAGTGGGCCAACATGGTGTCGAAAAAAGTACCCCGTACCTTAATATGGTATTTGTCGAGAACCTTGATGTCGTATTTTAGGTTCTGGCCTATTTTTTCAATGGTTTCCGATTCAAAGAAAGGTCGAAGTATTTCGATGAGTCCTTGGGCTTCCTCTTTGTTTTCCGGAAAAGGAATGTAGTATCCTTTGGTGGCCTCCCAAGAAAATGCAATACCTACAAGTTGGGCCTCAAGTGGATTCAAGGATGTGGTTTCGGTGTCAAAGCATACCGAGGGCTGTTTCATCAGGTTCTGCATAAAGAGCTTCATGGCCATGCCCGGTGCTACGCTTTGGTAGACGTGGGCTACGTCTTTTATGGTCTTGCGGCTCGAGCTGTCTTTTATGGTTGCCGGTGAGGCCCCATCGCCACCGAAGAGTGAAAACTGACCGCTTCCGGCCGACGAGGATTGTTTTTTGCCGGTATCGGTACTACTAACTTGGGTCGGTGTTTCCGCTTCGCCCGAAAATATTTTTATAAATTGGTCTTTGAGTCTTCTGAATTCCAGTTCTTCAAAGATTTCCTGTACCTTCTCGCTGTCGGGTACCGAAAGTTCGTAGTCTTCCGCGTTGAAGGTTACGTCGCAATCGGTGCAGATGGTCGCTAGTTTTTTAGAGAGTAGGCCTAGTTCTTTATTGGCTTCGACCCGCTCTTTCATTTTCCCTTTTAATTTATCGGTGTTGGCCAATAGCTCTTCCATAGACCCGAACTGTTCAATAAATTTCTTGGCGGTTTTATCGCCTACACCAGGCAAGCCGGGAATGTTGTCACTGGCATCGCCCATCATACCGAGATAGTCGATGACTTGTTCGGGGCGTTCAACGCCGAAACGTTTCTGTATTTCTGGAATGCCCCATATTTCGATTCCGTTACCCATTCGGGCAGGGCGGTACATGAATATGTTTTCGGAGACCAATTGGCCAAAATCTTTGTCGGGGGTAACCATGAATACTTTATAGTCTTCTTTTTCGGCCTGTTTTGCCAAGGTACCTATGATGTCATCGGCTTCCCATCCTTCTAGGACTACGGAAGGAATATGCATGGCCTTGAGAATGTTCTGTATATAGGGAATGGCTATTTTTATGGCATCGGGCGTTTCGTCGCGGTTGGCCTTGTATTCAGGAAATAATTCGGTGCGTTCGGCACTCCCTCCCTTATCGAAGCAAACGGCCAAGTGATCGGGTTTTTCACGCTTGATTACGTCAAAAAGCGAATTCATGAATCCCATGATGGCAGAGGTGTCCATGCCTTTGGAATTGATTCTTGGGTTTTTTATAAGGGCATAATAGCCGCGAAAGATTAGTGCGTAGGCGTCTAAAAGGAAGAGTCGTTTTTGTTCTGGCATTTTATAGTTTTTCAAAAGGTTTCAAAGCTAATCAAGTTTTTGATTTCTTTTTAGTGTTTTACGATTTGATATAGCTTTCCGAAGGATTATTAACATGTCCTTCCTCCGAATACGACCGAAAGGTAAAGCCCGGGTGAATACAGTAACTGCCTGTTTCGCCCTTTTTATTGATAGCGATAAATCCGATTTGAAAATCGTCCCTACCTTTATTTTTGGCCATAATGCGTTTCACCCCTTCTTCACAGGCTTCTTGGGGCGATTTCCCCTGGCGCATCAATTCAACAATGAGAAAGCTGCCTACGGTACGTACGACTTCTTCGCCCATTCCGGTTGCCGTGGCGCCCCCAATTTCGTTGTCGACAAAAAGTCCGGCCCCTATAATCGGGGAATCGCCTACGCGTCCCGCCATTTTGTATCCCATGCCGCTGGTGGTACAGGCTCCTGAAATATCCCCCTTCTTGTCAATGGCCAGCATGCCGATGGTATCGTGGTTTTCAATGTTTATAATAGGTTTGTATTGTGAGGTCTTCTTCCATTCCAGCCATTCTTGTTTTGATTTCTCGGTAAGGAGATTGGTTTTTTTGAACCCCATTTCATAAGCGAATTGTTCGGCGCCTTTTCCCGCGAGCATCACATGGGGTGTTTCTTCCATGACCTTGCGGGCTACTAAGATCGGGTTGGCGATGTTCTGTAGGGCCAGTACGGCACCGCAATTGCCGTCCTTGTCCATAATACAGGCGTCAAGGCTTACGTTTCCGTCGCGGTCCGGTCTGCCGCCCACCCCAACGGTCTGGTTGCTCGTGTCGTTTTCTTCTACCATTACGCCTTGGGTAACGGCATCTAAAGAAGAGCCGCCCTCTTTTAATACTTCCCATGCTTTTGAGGATGCATTGAGAAAATTCCAGGTGCATATAACGATAGGTTTTACCGGCTTATGATATTTTTCGGTGGTCGGGCCGGTGATATTTTGTGGGGAAGCCAATATCGGACCTGAAATCAGTCCCGCGGTAGCCGCGGTAGATTTTTTTAGGAAGTTTCTTCTTTGCATGGTCTAAGGATTTCTATTTTAGGCGTAGTTTTAAAAAACGTTTGGGCATTAAATATAAGTAAAATGCTAGTAGAAGTCTGTGCCAATTCATTGCAATCTGCGCTAAACGCCCAAAGGGCGGGGGCGGATAGAATCGAACTTTGTTCCGAACTTGCCGTCGGGGGGATTACCCCTTCCTATGGTCTCTTAAAATCGGTTCGCGAAATGATTTCAATACCCGTTCATGTCTTGGTGCGCCCCCGTAGCGGTGATTTTACTTATACTTCCAATGAGCTGGAAATCATGAAAGAGGATATTGCCCTTTGTGTGGAACTGGGTTTTGATGGAATTGTTTCAGGGGTTTTAAAGACGGATTTTTCTTTGGATATAGATCGGACCAAGAAACTGATAGAGGCTTCCGGAAGCTTGAAGTTTACCTTTCATCGGGCCTTCGATTGGGTTCGGGATCCTCGGGAAGCCTTCGGACAACTTCAATCTTTGGGAGTGGACTATGTGTTGACTTCGGGGCAGCGGCCATCGGCCGTTGAGGGAATGGCCTTGCTGAAAGAACTCCTAAAAGACGAATCGAACTGTGTTCTTATGCCCGGTGGAGGGGTGAAGCCGACCAATGTTGAAACCTTTATGGCCGAGGGCTTTAAGGCCGTGCATTTGTCGGGAACCAAATTTTTTAGGACCTTGCCCGAATCCAATAGGGTTTCTATGAACTCGGCCTCCTTTTTAAGCGATACGGAAATAGCCCTTACCGACCTTAATACTATAGAAGATGTTGTAAATAGGGTTAAATAAAAACTAAATGGGGCGATCTTGGCGTTAGATTGAAATATCTTTGCGGCTATGCTACGTTGGATTATATTTATTGTCGTTTATATTGTAATGGGCCTCTATACTTTGCAGGCACTGAAAACCGTAACCCGATACCCTTGGGTATACTATCTGTTTATAACGGTCGCCGTACTGGTGCTGGGTAATTTTGTTTATCAATTTACCTTGGGAGAAGAAGAAGGTAGGGTGTTGAGTCGGTCAAAAAGTTACGCTTTTGGCTTTTTGCTCACCGTGTTGTCTTTTCAATTGGTCACCATTCTATTTCTTTTTTCAGAGGATATCTTTCGGTTTTTCTCTAGTGTCTACTTCAAGTTTTCGGGTCGGTCAAAAGAATTTACCTTGCCGGAACGCCGGAAGTTTTTGAGTATGATAGGGCTTGGGCTGGCGGCGATTCCGTTTGGGGCCCTGCTTTACGGAATGTACAAAGGCAAGTATAACTTTAAGGTATTGAAGTATAATTTAGAGTTCGACGATTTGCCGGAAGCCTTCGATGGGTATCAGATTACCCAAATATCCGATGTGCATAGTGGTAGTTTTGACAATAGGGAAAAAATAGAATATGCCATAGACCTTATCAATAAGCAAAAGAGCGATGTGATTTTGTTTACGGGGGACATGGTCAATAACAAGGCCGAGGAAATGCTTCCTTGGGCGGATTTGTTTTCGACCCTTGAGGCTGCCGATGGTAAGTTTTCGGTTTTGGGAAATCACGATTACGGAGATTATGTAGATTGGGAAACCGAAGAGGCCAAGCATAAAAATTTAGAAGATCTAAAGGCGCTACAGCGCGATATGGGCTTTGATCTATTGCTCAACGAAAATCGATATTTGCAGAAAGGCGATGACAAAATTGCCTTGGTCGGAGTCGAGAACTGGGGGCGTGGCGGATTTAAAAAGGCCGGTGACCTTAGAAAGGCCGTGGCCCATGTGAATCAAGAGGACTTTAAAATCTTGATGAGCCATGATCCTTCGCATTGGGAAGATGTGGTCCTTCATGATGACTACCATTATCACCTTACTTTGAGTGGTCATACCCATGGTATGCAGTTCGGGATTGAAATTCCCGGTTGGGTCAAGTGGAGCCCGGTAAAATGGCGTTACAAATACTGGGCGGGCATCTATAATGAGCTGGGCCAATACATTAATGTAAACCGGGGTTTTGGCTTTTTAGGCTATCCGGGAAGGGTTGGTATATGGCCGGAAATAACCGTAATTACACTTAAAAAGAGGGCTTAACACGATTTTAACGCCGCGTAAAGTCTATAAAATTTGGGCTATAGGTGGCTATTTAACATTTTTTCTTACTTTTGGATCCTAACCCAATAACTACGTATGTCAAAGTTTGGTGAACTTATAGATTTGAAAATCCCTGTTCTTTTGGATTTTTATGCGGATTGGAACGAGCAATCGAATACCATGCACGCCGTTCTGCGCGATGTTGCGGCTGCTTTGGGTGACAAGGGAAAGGTCATAAAGATCGATGTGGACAAGAACAAGGAGCTTGCCCAGGCACTTCGTGTTAAAGGTCTTCCTACCTTGATGATTTACAAAAAGGGCGAAATGGTATGGCGGCAGAGCGGTGAACAAGATGCCAATACGCTTATCGGTATTCTAAAGGAATACGTTTAGAAGTTATATATAGTGAATTGTTTTACTGAAATTCAGCTTAGGCAATTCTAAGGTAATTCTGTCGATGGCAGAAATAGAAAAAGCCGGTGTGAACATTGTTCGCACCGGCTTTTTTAGTGATATAAAACGCATTAATTGGTTTCGGGTATCAGCACTGTGTCTTTTATGGTTTCTAACACGTTTACGGCATCCTTGGCGGTTGTGTCGGAAATAGGGGTGCTGTCTTCCAAGTCGGGGTTTTGTCCTGGTTCTAGCTCGTCTTCCTCCAATAGGCTGTTTTTGTAGAAATGTTCGAACTTTTCAATGTATTCATTGAAAATCAAAGTTTCCTTTTCTGCCATTTCACGGTCGTTGTTACCGATCAAGATGTCGATGTTTCTGCGGTAACCTTCCATGTCGCCTATAATTTCATCTATCTTTTTATACTGCTCATCCAAAGGTATGCCAGCATAGTAATCCAAGCGGTCTTGGTAGATGTATTTTAATTTTCCGAAAAGTTCCCTGGCTTTGTTGGTTTCGCCAACTTTGTAATAGCCATCAACGAAAGGTTCGACAAAGGTGTAGTACCCGAAATACTCTACAGGGAGGTTTTTCATGGTAATGTCGATAATGTTCTTCGCCTTTTCAATTTTCTCTTCTTTCAGCAATTGTTCGAGTAGTCTCGCCAGATTACTTCGGTACGATAGCCCTTGGATACGGGTCTGTGGATCGTGATAGATGTCAGGGCTTCCTGAGTTGCCCCAGTCCCAGTTGGTCACCACTTCGTACATTAGGTCAGAATCTATCCTTCCCATTTCAAAAGAATTCTTTCGTTTTGTTTCTATGGGAACCAACTTATAGGCCATGCCGTCAAGCTGTAAGTAGTCTTTCATCCAAATAAATTCGGCATCGTCAAAACTTCCTCCTGAAAAGTAAATCGGGCGCTTCCAGTCGTTGTTGGCAATGATGTCAAGCATCATCATACTCTTTTTGGTAATGGCGCTCTTTGGCAATTCGATATCGATATAGTCAACGATAAGTGCCGAGTCCTTTTCTTTGACCAAGCCGGTCTCCAAAACGTTTTTCTTGTTTACCGGTATGCGAAGCTTGTTCGTGGGGTAGTAAACAATGTTCTGGCTGCTTTCCGAATAGGCGCCTAAATCTATGTTCTCTTGCCTTTCTAAGATATATTTTAGCTTGGTTTGCGGGTTGTCGCTATCGACCCATTTGATAAAATCTTGAATAGACCATCGGCTTTCCGATATCTTTTTGTTGAAAAGTGGGTCTACCGTTTGGTAGTATAGAACATCACGCGATCCCCATCGGTACTTGTCGTGGGAAATCTGTGAGGGTATGGCCTCGCTCTCATAGGCCTTCCTTTTCATTTGGTCAATATACCAGTCGGTTTCAAAAAGGCTGGTACATACAATACGTACATCGGTGCGATAGCCTTCGATTTCTTGGGCGTACCAGAGGGGGAAGGTGTCATTATCGCCAATGGTAAAGAGTATGGCGCCCGCATCTTTTTGGCAAGAGTCTAAATAGGCCTTGGCCGATGAATTTGCGGTGTACCGATTAGATCGGTCATGGTCGTTCCAGTTTTGAACGGCCATTACCGTCGGAACGGCCAAAAGACAGACTATGGTTATGGCCGGGGCCAGTATTTTTGGGGCCAGGTATTTTTTCATTTCGTCAAAAAGACCGTAAACCCCCAAGCCTATCCATATGCCGAAAATATAAAATGAGCCTACAAGCGAATAGTCGCGTTCACGGGGTTGGAAAATGTAGGGGTTGGTATAAAACTGAATGGCCAGACCCGTGAATAAAAAGAAAACGAGTAAGACCCAAAATTGTTTAGGGTTCTTGCTGATCTGGAATAGAATGCCTACAATACCCAGTATAAGGGGCAATAAAAAATAAGTGTTTCTAGCTTTATTGTTTTTTACTTCGTCGGGCAGGTTGTTTTGGCTTCCCAAGCGCGCGCTGTCAACGAGGTCGATGCCGCTAAGCCATTCGCCATTACCGTTGTAGCGCCCTTGTACATCGTTGTTTTTACCGGCGAAGTTCCACATAAAATACCTCCAGTACATATATCCAAACTGAAACTCTACCATGTAAACGATGTTCTGCCAGATCGATGGGGGTTGGACTTCAAGGTAGTCGCCAAACCTTCTTAGGAAGCTAATGTATTGCTCGGCGTCTATTTCGCCTTTGGCAAAACCTTCCTTTACTTGGGTGGCTGCTTGTCTCAGTTCTTCGTTGGATTGTTTCAATTTAAAATCTAAAGGACCGAAGTAGCGCATGTAATTTTCGGCATGTTGGCCGCTCCACATACGGGGCAGGAAGCCAATGTGTTTGGGGTCGTCGCCCGGTACCGCACCTTTGTAGTGGTTTACGATAACGTACTTGCCCAGTTTTTCGTCTTTTTCATATTTGGGGGCTTCGTCTTTGTCTTCACCGCCCTCGCCAAAGGTATTGGAGTAGTAGGTTCCGAAAAAAGGGCTGTCTACCCCGGGATATTGCTCCCTGTTGTAGTAAGCCAATAAGGCACGGGCGTCTTCAGGGTTGTTCTCGTTGATGACCACCCTGGCGTTCGCACGGATAGGAAGCATCATCCATGATGAGAATCCTAAAAAGAGAAACATTAGGCAAAGCACGATGGTGTTTGCCGTTTTGTAGTTGTTTTGTCGGGTATATCTCAATCCGAAGTAGAATGCGGCAATAAAAATAAGCCCCATGATTATGGTACCCGAATTAAAGGGAAGGCCGATAGTGTTGATAAAAAAGACTTCGCTCCAGCCAAAAAGTTTTAAAACGTAGGTCAGGGAAAACTTGTACACCAACATTAATACCGCAATCACGGCAAGATTCGCCACTAAAAAGTTCTTTACGGTCGTCTTTTCGTAGGTCTTGAAGTAGTAGAGGAGTCCTATGGAAGGTATGGCCAAAAAGCCCATGAACTGTACCCCGAACGTCAGTCCGACAACGAATGAAATAAGAACGAGCCACTTATTGCCCCTAGGGTTTTGAAGGTCGTCGGTCCATTTCAGTCCGAGCCATAACAAGAGGGCCATGAGTAAACTCGCGGTGGAGTATACTTCGGTCTCAACGGCATTGAACCAGAAACTATCGGAATAGGTGAAAGCCAGTGAGCCAACGATACCGCTGCCAAAAATGGCAATGGCCTTACTGTTGGTAATGACATCGTCCTTTCCTTTTATAAGTTTTTGGGTGAGATTGGTAATCGTCCAAAACATAAAAAGAATGGTAAAGGCACTCGATACGCCCGAAACATAATTTACCATACGGGCCACCTGGTCAGGTTCGATGGCGAACATGGCGAAAAATGCGCCGATCATTTGTAACAGTGGTGCCCCTGGGGGGTGACCGACCTGCAGTTTGGCCGAAGTGGCTATGTATTCACCGGCATCCCAAAAGCTGTTCGTGGGTTCAACGGTAATGGCATAAGTGATAAGGGCTATAAAAAAGACGGACCATCCAAGAAGATTGTCCCATTTTTCGAAGTTCTTTGAAAACATGTACTACGTGGTTTAACCAATGTGGCGAATTTACTAATTAATATACATATGCAAGGCCATTTTTGATAAACCTTTAACAGGCAATTTGTAGGAGGAATACGAATTTCTATGTCGTCAAGGCTTTGCGGGCAAGTCTTGTGTTTATAAAAATGTGTCAAATTGTAGATTTTATGGTGTTGAAAATCTGTAAGTTGTGTAGATTTTAAATTATTGTAGCAGAAAATGTTTGTGCAAACCAAACTTTGTTTTAAATTTGCACGCTCAAATGCTGAACTTGTTTCAGTGACAATTACGGTAATGGCCTATGGTGTAATTGGCAACACAGCTGGTTTTGGTCCAGTCGTTCTAGGTTCGAGTCCTAGTAGGCCAACAAAAATTAAAAAACCCGATACTGCAAAGTATCGGGTTTTTTGTGTTAAGCCGTTTCGTTCCCGTAATCGGGCGGGTCTTTCTTGTCGTAAGGGGTTTCAAAGGTGTGTTCTTCGGGAGTTTCCGTTTCAAGGGATTCGTTTTGAAGTTCGTTGAGTTCGTCTTCGGCCGCGTTGCGGGCCAGCATCTCTTCGTCTATTTCGTCTAGCATGGTGCCCATTTTCTTCTTGTCGCGAATCATGGCCCAGGTCATGATCAGGCTGGTGGCTATGATGACAAAGAGTAGGATGCCCGATTCAAAACCCGCCACTTCTGCTTTTTTGGGAATGGCGTAGAAGAGTAAAATGGTAATCAATCCCCGTGGGGCGATAAAAACCTGGGGGAAAATGTCCTTGCCGATAAAAAGCCTTAGCATGCCATATCGAATGACGTAGATAGAGGCGATGATCAATATGCTGACTAGGGCAACGTTAATGCTAAAAAGTGAAGAAAGAACGATGGTTATACCAAAGATGACAAAGAAAAAGGTACGAACGACAAAGGCGGTCTCGAGGGTGATGATATGTAGCTCATGGTAAATCTGCTGCATCTTTTCCTTTTCGAGAAAAATAGCGGTCTTACCCGGAAAAAAGAGCTTGACGTTGGCGATGACCAATCCGAACACTAAAATAATGATCAAGGAAGACAGGTGCATTTTCTTTCCGATGGCGTAAAGCAGTAAGAGTACCGCAATCAATAAAAATTGCTTGGCCTGGCTTTTTATTTTTTGAAAAATAAGTACTAGGGCGTAGCTGGCAACAATGGCGATGACAATGGTGAGAACGATATTTCCGCCGAAGGCCAGGGCGCCCGTGTCGGTCTCGGGGTCTAGGGTTCCGATCAGGAAATAGAACATCATGATTCCCATAATATCGGAAAAGGTGCTTTCGTAAATATGGAATTCCTTTTTGTCTTCGCGTAGTCCGCTCACGCTGGGTATGATTATGGCGCTCGATAATATCGATAGTGGGGTGGCATAGAGCCAGGCCGATTGCATGCTCATGCCGTCGATGAATTGATGGAGTACAAGGGCTGCTACCCATGCCGAGGCGACCAGGCCGACCAGGGCAATGGCCATAGATTTTAGAATGGGTATCAGTTTTTCTTTTTTGAGTTCGAGTTCTAGCGCGGCTTCGAGCACGATCATGATCAGGCCGACGGTTCCGATAATTTCAAGGGTGCCGCGTAGGTTCTTTTCAAAATTGATCTCGGCGCCCATAAGGTGTTTTAGGCCGAATTGTAAGAGAACGCCTAAGACGATCAGCATGAGAACGGAGGGGATGTTGGTCTTTTTCGAGATGCCGTTAAACCAGAATGATATGATCACAATGGCCGAGGCTCCGATGATCATATTGTAAGAAGATAAGATTTCCATGGGCTGTTGATTGGGTTGGGTGTTTTGAATCTATTGTAAAATTGTTAATTTTATATGAATAACTATGATATAAAACTCTTTAAGTGAAAGCTATATTGTCGGAAATAAAAAAATCGTATATTTGCATCACTGAAAGGATATAAAAGTATTCATGAGGGGACAATTTGGTCCTCTTTTTTATTTCTAAATGTTATGTTGAAGGACAAGGTCAAGGCACTTTTAGACGATGCGCTGGCAGCGGATGACACGTTATTTTTAATCGATTTTTCGATGTCTGCCGATAACCATATAAAAGTGGTTTTAGATGGCGATGAAGGTGTAACGGTGCAAGACTGTATGAAAATTAGTCGTGCAATAGAACATAATTTAGATCGCGATGAATACGATTTTTCATTGGAGGTCGCTTCGGCCGGTGCAGCATCGCCGATAGTGATGCCTCGGCAGTATACTAAGAATATAGGTCGAAAGCTCATGGTGAGAACCGAGGCGGAGACCTTTGAAGGAAATTTAACCGGAACTACCGATGAAGGTATTGTGCTGGAATGGAAGGCACGGGAACCCAAACCCATTGGAAAAGGGAAAGTTACAGTTCAGAAAAAAGAGGAAATCAATTTTTCTGACATCAAGGAAGCAAAAGTCATTTTAAAATTTTAATGGTAATAGTAGCGTAATGGAAAATATTGCACTGATTGAGTCTTTTTCGGAATTTAAAGACGATAAATTCATAGATAGGGTAACGTTGATGGCCATTTTGGAAGATGTATTTCGAAGTGCCCTCAAGAAGAAATTTGGCTCTGATGACAATTTCGATATCATTATCAATCCAGATAAAGGCGATTTGGAAATATGGAGAAATCGTGTAGTAGTCGAAGATGGAGAGGTTGAAGAGCCTAACGAAGAGATATCGCTTTCCGAAGCGCGTAAGATCGAGCCCGATTTTGAGGTCGGGGAAGATGTTTCCGAAGAGGTAAAGTTGATCGACTTGGGTAGAAGGGCTATTTTGGCACTGCGCCAAAACTTGATATCTAAGATACACGAGCATGATAATACTACTATTTACAAGCAGTTTAAGGATTTGGAAGGTGAAATTTACACCGCCGAGGTCCACCATATTCGTCACAAGGCCATTATTTTGTTGGATGATGAGGGAAATGAGATTATTTTGCCAAAAGATAGGCAGATACCTTCCGACTTTTTCAGAAAGGGAGATAATGTGCGAGGTGTGATCGAAAGTGTGGAGTTGAAAGGAAGCAAGCCTACCATCATAATGTCTAGGAGCTCCCCTAAATTCTTGGAACAATTGTTTTTTCAGGAGATTCCAGAGGTGTACGACGGACTTATCACCATTAAAAAAGCGGTTCGTATTCCTGGGGAAAAGGCAAAGGTTGCCGTTGACTCGTATGATGACCGTATCGACCCTGTAGGTGCCTGTGTGGGTATGAAGGGTTCGAGAATTCATGGCATAGTTCGTGAATTGGGTAACGAAAATATCGATGTAATCAACTGGACGGCTAACCCTCAGTTGATGGTAACCAGGGCGTTGAGCCCGGCAAGGGTGTCTTCGGTAAAGTTGAACGACGAGAAGATGACCGCCCAGGTGTACTTAAGACCCGAAGAGGTTTCAAAGGCCATTGGTAGGGGAGGACACAATATTCGTCTCGCGGGTCAGTTAACTGGTTATGAGATAGATGTATTCAGGGAAGGGGTCGAGGAAGATGTGGAATTGACCGAGTTTACCGATGAAATCGATGCATGGATTATAGAAGAATTTAAGAAAATAGGATTGGATACAGCTCGTAGTATATTGGAGCAAGATGTTGATGATCTTGTTAAGCGTACCGACCTCGAAGAGGAAACAATTTTGGAAGTTGTGCGCATTCTTCGGGAAGAATTGGAAGAATAGCTATGAACTAGTCAAGGGTTTTTAATACTTTAGCGGAAAATTCTGCTTCTGTATTGGTTTGTGAAACCTGGCCAAGGTTCTGTATATTAGCAAGGATTAAAGAGAATTAGGAGAAAGTATTTATGGCAGACATTGCAAAAATAAGGCTTAACAAAGTCCTCAAAGAGTTTAATATTTCTTTGGATAGGGCTGTGGATTTTCTTGCCTCGAAAGGGCATGAAATAGATGCACGGCCGACAACGAAGATTTCTGACGAGGTCTATGAAGTGCTTCAACAAGAATTTCAGACCGATAAGAGCAAGAAAGTTGCCTCTAAGGAAGTCGGTGAAGAAAAGCGTAAAGAAAAGGAGGCCCTGCGATTGCAATTAGAGCAAGAGCAAGAGGAACGACGTTTGGCCCGTGAAAAACGTGCAGCTGCCGCAGAAAAGACTTTGGTTGGCAAGGTGGAACTTCAAGGCCCCAAAACGATTGGCAAAATCGATTTGGATGGTGGGAAGAAAGCCAAGGAAACGCCGGCACCGACTCCAACTCCAGCTCCAGTTGCTAAGAAGGAAGAGCCGAAGGTTGAGGAGAAAGCTGTGGTCGAAGAAGTGAAACCACAGGTAGAGGTTCCAAAGGAACCTAAAAAGGTAGAGGAGAAGCCTGTTGAAAAGGTGGTCGAGAAAGTAGAGGAGAAGAAACCGGAGAAGCTAGGGAAGGAAGAAACTCCTAAGGAAGAGCCTAAGGTTGAGGCCAAACCGGAAAAAGCGGAAAAAGAGGAAGCTGCTGCGAAGACAGAAGCTGAAGTCCCTAAGGATGACGGTATACTGGCTACGAAGTACAAGAAACTTACCGGTCCTAAGATTACGGCCAAAATTGACCTTTCGCAGTTCAATAAGCCCAAGAAGAAAAAAGAAGAGCCCAAGACTGGCTCCGATGCGGGCAATGACCGTAAGAAGAGAAGAAAACGTATTGTAAGCAATAATTCGGGCGGTAATACCGGAAATGCGCCTAGACAAAGAGGTACGGGCCCAGCTGCCAGAAAAGGCGGTGGCGGTGGTAACCCACGTTATGGAGCTCCAAAAGTAGAGCCTACCGAAGAAGATGTACAAAAACAGATTCGGGAGACCCTAGAGAAGTTACAGGGTAAATCGAAGAAGGGCAAAGGTGCCAAATATAGAAGGGATAAAAGAGATCAACACCGTCAACAGACCGAGAAGGATCTTGAACAACAAGAACTGGAAAGTAAGGTGTTGAAGGTTACCGAGTTTGTAACCGTTGGTGAGGTCGCTACCATGATGGAGGTGTCTACCACTGAAATTATATCGGCATGTATGTCTTTAGGTATCATGGTGACCATGAACCAACGTCTAGATGCGGAAACCTTGTCTATCGTAGCCGACGAGTTCGGTTATGAGGTCGAGTTTGTAACTGCCGAATTAGAGGAATCCATAGAAGTTGAGGCCGATGCGCCTGAAGATCTTGAGCCAAGAGCGCCCATCGTAACCGTTATGGGTCACGTGGATCACGGTAAAACCTCGTTGTTGGATTACGTTAGGGAAGCCAATGTAATTGCAGGCGAAAGTGGTGGGATTACCCAGCATATCGGTGCTTATGGTGTTACGTTGGAAGACGGACAAAAAATTACCTTCCTTGATACTCCGGGTCACGAAGCCTTTACGGCGATGCGGGCCAGGGGTGCGCAGGTTACCGATATAGCGGTAATCGTTATTGCGGCGGACGATGATATTATGCCCCAGACCAAAGAAGCGATAAGCCATGCCCAGGCGGCAGGTGTTCCTATTGTTTTTGCGATAAATAAAATCGATAGGCCTACGGCTAACCCTGATAAAATAAAAGAAGGATTGGCTCAAATGAACCTTTTGGTCGAAGACTGGGGGGGTAAAATACAATCACATGACATATCGGCAAAAACAGGTGAGGGCGTAAAAGAACTTTTGGAAAAAGTCCTGCTTGAAGCTGAACTGTTAGAGCTTAAGGCCAATCCGAACAAGATGGCTCATGGTACTGTTGTAGAAGCCTTCTTGGATAAGGGCCGTGGATATGTATCTACGATCTTGGTGCAGGGTGGTACGCTTAAAATAGGTGACTATGTGCTTGCCGGAACAAATAGTGGTAAGGTCAAGGCTATGCAAGATGAGCGGGGAAACATCGTGAAAACTGCAGGTCCTGCAACACCGATATCCATATTGGGTCTTGATGGTGCGCCACAGGCCGGTGATAAGTTCAATGTGCTTGAAGATGAAAGGGAGGCAAAACAAATTGCCACCAAGCGTTCGCAATTACAGCGTGAGCAATCGGTCAGGACACAAAGGCATATTACCCTTGATGAAATCGGAAGACGTATCGCATTGGGCGACTTTAAGGAGTTGAACATCATTCTTAAAGGTGATGTGGATGGTTCTGTTGAAGCATTGACCGACTCTTTCCAGAAATTGTCTACTGAAGAAATTCAAGTGAACATCATTCATAAAGGTGTAGGTGCCATTACCGAATCCGATGTGTTGTTGGCTTCTGCATCCGATGCAATTATTATCGGGTTTAATGTAAGGCCGATGGGTAATGCAAGGGATGTTGCTGAAAAAGAAGAGATCGATATCAGAATGTACTCTATTATATATGATGCGATCAATGACCTTAAGGATGCGATGGAAGGTATGTTGTCTCCAGAGATCAAGGAAGAGATTACCGGTACGGCCGAGATACGAGAGACCTTTAAAATCTCTAAAGTCGGTACCATTGCAGGTTGTATGGTTACCAATGGTAAGATTCTTCGTAACGCCGGTATACGTTTGATACGTGATGGTGTGGTGGTCTTTACCGGGGAGCTGTCTTCGTTGAAACGTTTCAAAGACGATGTCAAGGAAGTTTCCAAAGGATATGACTGTGGTCTTCAGGTGAAGAATTACAACGATATCAAGGAAGGGGATATCGTAGAGGCCTTCCAAGAAGTAGCTGTTAAGAAGAAGCTTAAGACGAAATAAGTGATTTGAAATAGGTCCTTGTGACCTGTGAAGTAATAATAAGAATAAAAAAATCGACCTAACGGGTCGATTTTTTTGGTTTTAACAACATGGCATCGGGATATTTCTGCCGTACCTCGCGAAATTTCCGCTCGGCGTCCAATTTGTTGGCGAACCTTCCGACCCTTACGCGGTAGGTAGGGGAGTCAAAATCGATTTTAGAAGGAAGGTCGGGGAAATCTTGTTCTACTTTCGCTTGAATGTTTTGGGCTTTGCTATAAGAACCAAAGCCGACTTGAATGCGGTAATAGTCCGAACTTTCGTTTGAAGTCTTGTAGATTTCTATGAGATCGGTGATTTTTTGGTCTTGTTCTATATGAACTTGGCCCTGTTGTGCGTGGCCAATGGCTAATGACGCTATGGTGAGACTAAGGGTGAAAAATGTTTTCATTGTCGTGAAATAATTGGGTTTTAATATTTTATGCAAAAGTAAATTATTATGAGGCATAGAAAGCCCTTCCGATTTATTTAGAACTATTATAAATTAGAAATTATCAATCCGCTAACATTTAAAGAATAAAGTGTATTACGTATTTTTGCCATCAATTTTAGCACTGATAAAAACAAGGTGTCGTTCCTTGCAACTGAAATTATCGTGCCAAGATCTCGATAGAAATAAGATTCATATGAAAAAGGTTCCGTACCGCCATTCGATTTCTAAGGTTTTAGGTGTATCTCTAATTGTATTCCTGCTATTTTCCGTTTCTATATTCGCTCAAGATGGAGGTTCCGCTGAGGGGGCTTCTGCCGAGGTTGCGGATTCGGGAGATTCCTCTGGGGATCCGGCGAAAGGTAAAGCACTGTTCAATCAGAATTGTGCCGCATGTCACTCATTAACTCGAAAAATGACCGGTCCGGCTTTGGCTAATGTTGAGTCAAGGTTGTCGGATGATGAAGGTCTGGATCGTGAATGGCTTTACAATTGGATTAAAAACAGTCCGGGCTTGATTGCTTCCGGGGATGCGTATGCCAATAAGGTGTACAGTGAGTACAACCAGGCTGCAATGACTCCTTTTCCGACTTTGTCGAATGAGGATATCGATAATATTTTGGCCTATACTGCCGCTCCGCCGAAAACGGCCGCTCCTGCTGCCACTGCTGCAGGGGAAGCTTCCGGTTCGGGTAGTGGTTCTTCCGGTGATGGGGTTTCAAATGAGTTGGTGCTTGGCGCCTTGGTCCTGGTTTTTGCCTTGTTGGTGGTGATGTTGTTCTTGGTGAACAAAACGCTAAGAAGAATCGCTGAGGCAAATGGTGTAGATTTGAGTCAAGAAGAGTCGGCAAAAAGACTTCCGCTTTGGAAGGCCTTTGCTAAAAACCAATTTTTGGTTTTGGTGACCGTTGTCTTCTTGTTATTGGGAAGTGCGTATTTTGCCTATGGGTGGATGATGCAGGTAGGTGTTGATCAGGGTTATGCCCCGGTTCAGCCTATTCATTACTCGCACCGTATCCATGCCGGTGACAATAAAATAGAGTGTAAGTACTGTCATTCTTCGGCTAGGGTTTCCAAAACTTCCGGAATTCCATCCTTGAATGTTTGTATGAACTGTCATAAGTCGATCTATCAAGTGGCCGATGAAACCTTGGAAGAAGGTAAGAGGGAGTACGGTATCGACTATAATAAAGAAATCAAGAAGCTTTATGCTGCCGTTGGTTGGGATGAAGAAAATCAAAAGTATACCGGGGAAAGCCAGCCTGTAAAATGGGTGCGTATCCACAACTTACCTGATTTTGCTTACTTTAACCATTCTCAACACGTGAGTGTTGCGGGTATTGAGTGTCAGCAATGTCACGGACCGGTTGAGGAGATGGAGGTTATGTATCAGTATTCGCCATTGACCATGGGTTGGTGTGTGAACTGTCACCGTGAGACCGATATCAAGGTAGAAGGGAATGCTTACTATGAAAAAATTCATGCCGAACTTTCCAAGAAGTATGGGGTGGATAAGTTGACCGCTGCTCAAATGGGTGGTCTGGAATGTGGAAAGTGTCACTATTAATCGAACTAGAAAGTAGCTAATTACATAAAAACGTATGGCATCAAACAAAAAATACTGGAAAAACGAAGCGGAGTTAAATCCGAACGATTCCATTGTTGAGACGCTAAGACAGAACGAATTTGTTGAGCAAATTCCCGTAGATGATTTTTTGGGTGATAAAGAAGGTTTGTCCGCTACATCTACCAATAGAAGGGATTTCCTTAAATACGTCGGTTTTAGTACGGCAGCGGCCGCATTGGCGGCTTGTGAGGGTCCTGTTCATAAATCCATTCCTTATGTGGTTCAACCGGAGAATATTATTCCTGGTGTTGCGAACTACTATGCTACTACCATAGCGGATGGTTTTGATTTTGCAAGTATCCTTGTAAAGACTCGGGAAGGTCGACCTATAAAGGTTGAGAATAATAAAGATGCCAAGGTTGCGGGTTCTGCCAATGCCAGGGTTCAGGCTTCTGTGCTTTCGTTGTATGATAGTACGCGTTTGCAAGGTCCAATGGCCAACGGTGAGCCTGTGGAATGGTCGGTGCTTGATGCGGCGGTAAAAGCCAAGTTGGGTAGTCTTAAAGGTTCAGGGCAACAAATCGCTTTGTTGACCCAGACATATGCCAGTCCGTCTACCGATAGATTGATAGCTGATATGAAGGCCGAGTTCGGTAATGTGAACCATGTGGTTTACGATGCTATAGCCGAAGATGCCGCAGCCAGTGCTTTTGAAGCAAGATATGGTGAGCGTGCGTTGGCCGATTACGATTTTGAAAAAGCGGATCTTATTGTTTCCTTCGGAGCGGATTTCTTAGGGGATTGGCAAGGAGGCGGTTATGATTCGGGTTATGCCAAGGGTAGAATTCCTAAGAAGGGCAAAATGTCGCGTCACGTACAGTTTGAGGCGAACATGACTTTGAGTGGGGCTAATGCCGATAAGCGTGTTCCCTTGACTCCAATGCAGCAAAAAATCGCCTTGGCCAAGTTGTACGCCGAATTGAACGGTAGCAGTGTTGGTGGTGAGCTTTCGGAAGGGGTGTTGAAGGCGATAAAAGATGTTGCCGCGCAGATAGCTAAGAATAAAAATGGTGCCGTAGTGGTTACGGGGCTTGATGATATAAATGCACAGACCGTTGTATTGGCCATCAACGAAATGTTGGGAAGTAAGGCTTTTGATGCGAAGTCGCCCCGTTATGTAAGACAGGGTAACGTGAAATCGGTTCAAAAGTTGATTGCCGACATGAAGGCCGGTAAGGTGGGTGCTTTGATAACCGATGGGGTCAACCCAATGTATACCTTGCCCAACGCCGCCGATTTTAAGGAAGGTGTTGAGAAAGTAGGGCTTTCAGTTGCTTTTTCTACCAATTGGAACGAAACTACCGAGGTGATGCAGTACACTGCTGCTGCGAATCACTTCCTTGAGTCGTGGGGTGATGTTCAGGTGAAAAAAGGGTATTATAGTTTAATGCAGCCTACTATTCAAGAGTTGTTCGATACAAGGCAGTTTCAAACGGCCTTGTTGAACTGGTTGGGTAGTGATAAAAGTTATTACGATTATATTAAGGAGACTTGGTCAAATTCCATATTGGCCGGGAACGATTGGAATAAGGCGCTTCATGATGGTGTGTATTCGGGTGCTGCTGCTGTCTTTACAGCTGGAAACGATGCTGATCCACAGGATGAGGCCGCTTCGGAAGAAGATAAGGAAACTGTCAATGCGAGTGAGGCCGAGGAAGTTGTTGCTTCCGGTGTTTCTATTGCCGCGGCCATTAATAGTTTGGTCAATGCTACAAGTGGCGGGGGTATGGAATTGGAGCTTTATTCAAAAACAGGAATGGGTGCCGGTCATCAGGCTAACAACCCATGGTTGCAAGAGTTCCCTGATCCTATAACAAGGGTTTCCTGGGATAATTACGTAACGGTTTCCAAGGATGATGCCGAACGATTGGGCTTCGAAAACTATCATGTGGCCAACGGTGGCCTTGATGGTAGCTATGCCAATATTACGGTCAACGGTGTTACGGTAAGCAATGTTCCTGTAATAATACAGCCTGGTCAGGCAGTGGGTTCAATCGGACTTTCCTTTGGTTATGGAAGAAAGGTCGGTATGAAGTCTGAAATGCAGACCGGGGTAAACGCTTATCCATTATATCAAGATTTTAAGAGCGTTCAGTCGGCTACTATAGAAAAAGCTTCAGGTACACACGAGTTCGCTTGTATTCAGTTGCATAAAACCTTGATGGGTAGGGGTGATATCATTAAAGAAACTACCTTGGAGATATTCAACACCAAAGATCATTCGGAGTGGAATGTTCAACCGATGGTGTCCTTAGACCATAAAGAGGTTCCTGCTACTTCTGTCGATTTGTGGGATAGTTTTGATCGTTCTATCGGTCATCATTTCAACATGTCCATTGACCTTAATGCGTGTACCGGTTGTGGTGCCTGTGTTATTGCTTGTCATGCGGAGAACAATGTTCCTGTAGTAGGTAAGGAAGAAGTGCGAAAAAGTAGGGATATGCACTGGTTGCGTATCGATAGATATTATTCTTCGGAGGATACCTTTGAGGATGACAATACCAAAAAGGATAATTTCGACGGTCTTTCCGGAGATAATGGTTCTTTAGGTGGTTTTGGTGAGTTGGAGCATCCAGCGGCCAACCCACAAGTGGCCTTTCAGCCTGTAATGTGTCAGCACTGTAACCATGCGCCGTGTGAAACGGTATGTCCGGTTGCTGCAACATCGCATAGCCGTCAAGGTCAGAATCACATGGCGTATAACCGTTGTGTAGGTACGAGATACTGTGCTAACAACTGTCCGTATAAAGTAAGAAGGTTCAACTGGTTCTTGTATAACAACAATGATGAGTTCGATTACCACATGAACAACGATTTGGGTAAAATGGTATTAAACCCAGATGTAAACGTTCGTTCAAGAGGGGTTATCGAAAAATGTTCGATGTGTATCCAAAAAACACAAAAAACCATTTTAGATGCCAAGAGAGATGGTCGCCTTGTAAAAGATGGCGAGTTTCAAACGGCCTGTTCGTCTGCCTGTAGTACTGGGGCTATCGTTTTCGGTGATGTCAACGATAAGGAAAGTAAAGTTGCCAAATTGGCCGAGAGCGACCGCATGTACCATTTATTGGAGCATGTAGGAACAAAACCAAATGTGTTCTACCATGTTAAGGTCAGAAACACGAACGAAGCATAATCGTATTTAAGTAAACAACTATAACAGAATTTTATGGCGTCGCATTACGAAGCACCTATTCGAAAGCCCTTAGTTGTCGGGGATAAAGGTTACCACGATGTTAGTGTGGACATCTCTGCCCCCGTAGAAGGAAGGGCCAATAAGCATTGGTGGATTGTGTTTTCCATTGCCTTGGTAGCATTCCTATGGGGTGTAGGTTGTATCATTTATACCGTATCAACAGGTATTGGAACTTGGGGATTGAACAAGACCGTTAACTGGGCTTGGGATATTACAAACTTTGTATGGTGGGTAGGTATCGGTCACGCCGGTACGTTGATATCCGCGGTACTTTTATTGTTCCGTCAAAAGTGGAGAATGGCCATTAACCGCTCTGCGGAGGCTATGACCATCTTCTCGGTGGTACAAGCGGGACTTTTCCCGATCATACATATGGGACGTCCTTGGTTGGCGTACTGGGTATTGCCTATTCCGAACCAATTCGGTTCGCTTTGGGTGAACTTTAACTCTCCCTTGCTTTGGGATGTGTTCGCGATCTCTACTTACCTTTCCGTATCCTTGGTTTTCTGGTGGACAGGTTTGCTTCCCGATTTCGCCATGATACGTGATAGGGCGGTACTTCCTTTTCAAAAGAAAATATACAGTCTATTGAGTTTCGGATGGAGTGGTCGTGCAAAAGACTGGCAACGTTTCGAAGAGGTGTCTTTGGTATTGGCCGGTTTGGCAACGCCACTTGTACTTTCCGTACACACCATCGTATCTTTTGACTTTGCTACTTCGGTAATTCCTGGATGGCATACAACGATTTTCCCTCCATATTTTGTGGCAGGGGCTATCTTCTCCGGATTTGCCATGGTGAACACGCTTTTGATCATTATGCGTAAAGTGTGTCATCTAGAAGCTTATATAACCGTTCAGCATATTGAATTGATGAACATCGTAATCATGATTACAGGTTCTATCGTAGGTTGTGCTTATATTACAGAGCTCTTTATGGCTTGGTATTCAGGTGTGGAGTACGAGCAATATGCCTTCTTGAACAGGGCTACGGGGCCTTACTGGTGGGCCTACTGGTCAATGATGACTTGTAACGTGTTCTCCCCACAGTTCATGTGGTTCAAAAAATTACGTACCAGTATCATGTTCTCTTTCTTTATATCTATTGTCGTGAACATAGGTATGTGGTTCGAACGTTTTGTGATCATCGTTACATCTTTGCATAGGGATTACCTTCCGTCATCTTGGACGATGTTCTCTCCTACCTTTGTCGATATCGGTATCTTCGTGGGTACGATAGGGTTCTTCTTCGTGTTGTTCCTGCTTTATGCTAGAACGTTCCCTGTGATTGCACAGGCAGAAGTAAAATCTATTTTGAAATCCTCAGGCCAACGTTACAAAGATCTTAGGGATGCAGGTAAGCCATTGTATCAGATAAAAAAGATGGATGCCTCAAAAATAAAGGAAGCTGTTATTACGGATGATGTGTTGATGGGAGAGGTTGTTCCTCAAAAAGATGCTAGTGAGAGCGTATCCGAGCTTTTGAGTACTATCGGTACTTTCGATGCGACCAAGGAAACGGCTGACGACCTTAAGCAAATTAAGGGTGTTGGACCTCAAATGGAAGCTACCCTTAATGAAATCGGTATCTTCACTTTTGCCCAGGTGGCAAGAATGACGGCTAAGGAATACGATTTGTTGGATTCAATTACCGAATCTTTCCCAGGTAGGGCACAACGAGACGATTGGGCCGGACAGGCAAAACTATTAAATAACAAGAAACAGTAATTATGGCATCTAAAGCGATACACGCATATTATGACGATGATGATGTGCTAATGCTTGCCGTTAAGAAGGTAAAAGCAGCCAAGCATCACATTGAAGAGGTATATTGCCCATTTCCGGTTCACGGTTTAGACAAGGCTATGGGGCTTGCCCCTACGCGTATAGCCATTACATCGTTTCTTTACGGTTGTGTTGGTTTGACAGTGGCAACTTTGATGATGAATTACATTATGATCGAAGATTGGCCCCAAGATATTGGAGGTAAGCCTAGTTTTAGCTATCTAGAGAATATGCCGGCTTTTGTACCGATTATGTTCGAGCTTACCGTATTCTTTGCAGCTCACTTAATGGTTATCACGTTTTACCTAAGAAGCCGGTTGTGGCCTTTTAAAGATGCTGAGAATCCTGATCCGCGTACTACCGATGACCATTTTTTAATGGAGATCGATATACACGATAACGAAAAAGAATTGAGAGATCTGTTGTTGGATACAGGGGCAGTCGAAATAAATATAGTGGAAAAAAACAGTCATTAAATATGAACAGTTTTAGCAAAATAGGAATTGTTTTCGGGTTGCTACTGTGCGTTACGGCTTGTGCCGATAAAAACAGTCCCAACTATCAGTATATGCCTAATATGTACGAACCAGTGGGCTATGAAGCCTATGGGGAAGTCGATTTTCTGCCAAATGGGCAAGAGGCCATGGTGCCTCCTGCAAATACGATTTCGCGGGGATGGATTCCTTATGGTTACGAAAACACACCGGAAGGTAAAGAGTTGGCCAGGGTACAAAAGAGCCCCTTAGATTCGTTGAACATTGAATCTGATTTGGCGGTTGGTGCCGAGTTGTATACCATTTATTGTGCGATTTGTCATGGTGACAAGGGCGACGGTCAGGGTACATTGGTAAAAAGAGAAAAGATTTTAGGGGTACCGAGTTACGCCGATGAGGCACGTAACATTACTATAGGTACGGCTTA
This sequence comes from Zobellia sp. OII3, assembly GCF_002211465.1. NCBI lineage: Bacteria > Pseudomonadati > Bacteroidota > Flavobacteriia > Flavobacteriales > Flavobacteriaceae > Zobellia > Zobellia sp. OII3. The sequence goes on from NZ_MWRZ01000001.1 coordinate 1,660,079, forward strand.
CCATACAATTCAGTACGGTTTGAACTCAATGGGGTCTTATGCATCTCAATTGGATACCAAAGAGATGTGGCAGGTTTCGGAGTACGTGATGAAATTGAAACAAGACTTAACGAAATAATACTTAGAAAAGGGATATGTATACGTTTTCAAACAAATTAAAGATCGGTTCCTTTGTTTTAATGGTGCTTGGAATACTTGGTATTGCAATCGGATTCATTTCGGCACCGAGTACCGTTGAAGAAGCAAAAGCTATTGTTGCCGGCCATGGTGACGCACACGGTGATGCTCATGGTGCTACGGACGCACATGCCGCGGTTGCTGCCGATGCGCATGGTGAAGCGGCAGAAGCGCACGATGCCTCGCATGACGAGCATGTTTTTCACCAATTAAGGAACAAGCCATGGGCGGCGCTTTACGTTGCGGCATTCTTTTTCTTTATGATCGCATTGGGAGTATTGGCCTTTTATGCCATTCAACGAGCGGCCCAAGCGGGTTGGTCGCCATTGCTATTTCGTGTGATGGAAGGAATTACGGCCTATTTGGTGCCGGGTGGTATAATAGTATTTGTAATATTGGTACTTTCCGTATTGCACATGAATCACCTATTTGTTTGGATGGATCCCGAAGTGGTGGCGCATGATCACCTTTTACAAGGAAAATCTGGGTATTTGAACCCTACTTTCTTCTTGATTCGTGCCGCTATATTCTTAGGCGGATGGATATTCTATAGGGAATACTCTAGAAAGCTTTCACTTAGACAAGATGAATCGGATGATAATTCCAATTTTAAATTGAACTTTAGATGGTCTGCCGCTTTCTTGGTATTCTATTTGGTTTCCGAGTCTATTATGTCTTGGGATTGGATCATGAGTGTTGACCCACACTGGTTCAGTACACTTTTTGGATGGTATGTGTTTGCAAGTATGTTCGTGTCGGGTATTACGGTAATCGCTATGATAACCATATACTTGAAATCGAAAGGATACTTACCAGATGTTAATGATAGCCATATTCATGATTTGGCCAAGTTTATGTTCGGTATCAGTATTTTCTGGACCTATCTTTGGTTCTCTCAGTTTATGTTGATCTGGTATTCTAATATTCCTGAGGAAGTTACGTATTACGTAACTCGAATTGCCGATTATAGATTACCGTTTTTCGGAATGGTCGCTATGAACTTTTTATTCCCAGTATTGCTCTTGATGAATAGTGATTACAAACGTTTGAATTGGTTTGTGGTTCTTACGGGTATCGTTATTCTAGCAGGGCACTATATGGATATCTTTAATATGATAATGCCATCTACGGTGGGTGATCAATGGTTTATCGGTATTCCTGAGATAGGGTCGATACTATTCTTTGCTGGAGCCTTTATTTTCTGGGTTTTCCGTGCCTTGAGCAGTGCGCCTTTACAACCGAAACGAAATCCGTTTATAGAAGAAAGCAGGCATTTTCATTATTAGTAATTTTAACGTATAATAGTAGAACGTACGATGACTACATTATTGACTTTAGTGGTTTTGGCCCTTGTGGCAATAGCGATTTGGCAGATGACGAAGATTTTCGAACTGTCCCAGCTCAAGGCCGAAAATTCTCAAATAGCTAACGATTCAGATAACAAGACGAACGGATATCTACTGTTTGCGTTTCTTATCTTTATCTATGGTATAACCATTTTCAGCTTTTGGAATTATGGTAAATACTTACTACCGGAAGCTGCATCCGAGCACGGTGGCGATTACGACTCCCTAATGTTGGTGTCTATGGTGATCATTTTCATCGTACAGACCTTGACTCAGGCTTTACTTCATTATTTCGGATACAAATACAGGGGTGTTAAAGGAAGAAAGGCACTTTTCTTTGCCGATAACGACCGTTTGGAGTTTATTTGGACGATTATTCCCGTAATTGTATTGGCAGGTCTTATCCTTTGGGGATTGTACACGTGGACCAATATTATGGATATCAATGACGAGGATGATCCTATTGTTGTAGAACTATATGCACAGCAGTTTAGCTGGACGGCCAGATACGCCGGTGATGATAATGTCTTGGGGAAGGCCAACGTTAGAATGATCGACATCAACAAGGCCAATGTTCTTGGGTTGGATGAATCTGACACCTATGCGGCCGATGATATCATCGTAAAGGAATTGCACTTGCCCGTGGGGAGAAAGGTGAATTTCAAAATGCGTTCACAAGATGTGTTGCATTCTGCTTACATGCCTCACTTTAGGGCGCAAATGAACTGTGTACCCGGTATGATTACCGAGTTCTCTTTTACACCGATTTACACAACTGAGGAAATGCGTCAGAATCCCGATGTTGCCGCGAAGGTAAAACGAACCAACGAAATCAGGGCTGAGAGAGCCGCTAGGGGTGAAGATAATTCTGATCCTTGGGAATTCGATTATGTCTTGCTTTGTAACAAGATTTGTGGAAAGTCGCATTACAACATGCAAATGAAAATTATCGTCGAGACCCAAGAAGAGTATGACGCTTGGATTGCCGAACAGAAAACTTTCGGTCAAAACATGGGGCAGGCCGATGCGGGTTCGACTGAGGATTTTGGTAAACTAGAAACGGCTACGGCAAGTCACTAAGTCTTTATACGGAAGGCGTACTTGCTAGTTAGAAAAGGAAAATTTTATAATTAAAGAATAACAAATATGTCTGTTACTGCAAATGCACAGGTTGATGATCATGCACATGACGATCATGAGCATCACCACAAACAAACCTTTGTAACCAAATATATATTTAGTCAGGATCATAAAATGATCTCTAAACAATATTTGATTCTTGGTGTATTCGTTATGGGGGCAATAGGTATTGCAATGTCTCTTTTGTTCCGGATGCAATTGGCTTGGCCAGGTGAATCCTTTTCGGTTTTCGAAGCTTTATTGGGTAAGTGGGCACCAGAAGGTGTTATGGATGCCGATGTATACCTTGCTTTGGTGACCATCCACGGTACCTTAATGGTATTTTTCGTACTTACACAGGGGTTGAGTGGTACCTTTAGTAATTTACTTATTCCATTGCAGATTGGCGCGCGTGATATGGCATCTGGTTTTATGAACATGTTATCGTTCTGGATGTTCTTTGTTTCGTGTATTATAATGTTATCTTCTTTATTTTTAGAAGCAGGTCCTGCGGCAGCGGGATGGACAATCTATCCGCCTTTAAGTGCTTTGCCAATGGCGCAGCCTGGTTCTGGTATGGGTATGACACTTTGGTTGGTCGCAATGGCAATATTCATTGCTTCTTCTCTTATTGGGTCTTTGAATTATGTAGTGACCGTAATTAACCTTCGTACCAAGGGAATGTCTATGACTAGATTGCCATTGACTATTTGGGCATTTTTTGTAACTGCTATTATTGGTATTATATCTTTCCCGGTATTATTGTCTGCAGCATTGCTGTTGATAATGGATAGAAGTTTTGGAACATCCTTTTTCTTGTCCGATATATTTATACAAGGTGAAGTTTTGCATTACCAAGGTGGTTCTCCTGTATTATATGAACACCTTTTCTGGTTCTTAGGTCACCCTGAAGTTTACATTGTGATCTTACCGGCAATGGGTATCGTATCTGAAGTGATGGCGGTAAATGCAAGAAAGCCGATTTTTGGTTATCGAGCGATGATCGCTTCTATTTTGGCAATCGCATTCTTGTCGACCATTGTTTGGGGTCACCATATGTTTATCTCTGGTATGAACCCGTTCTTGGGATCGGTATTTACCTTTACTACCTTGTTGATCGCTATTCCTTCTGCGGTAAAAGCGTTTAACTGGATAACCACTCTTTGGAAAGGTAACTTGCAGTTGAATCCGGCGATGCTGTTTTCAATCGGTATGGTTTCTACCTTTATTACTGGGGGTCTAACAGGTATCATCTTAGGTGATAGTACTCTTGATATCAATGTTCATGATACTTATTTTGTAATTGCCCACTTCCACTTGGTAATGGGTATATCTGCACTATACGGGATGTTTGCCGGTATTTACCACTGGTTCCCGATAATGTTCGAAGGTAAGATGATGAATAAGAACCTAGGTTATGTTCATTTTTGGATTACCGCAGTTGGTTCTTATGGTGTTTTCTTTCCGATGCATTTTGTCGGAATGGCAGGTGTACCTAGACGTTATTATGAGAACACCGCTTTCCCGATGTTCGATGAATTGACCGATATTCAAGTATTGATGACCGTGTTCGCCATCATCACGGCAGCGGCACAGCTTGTATTTGTATTCAACTTTGTAAGAAGTATATTCTACGGTAAGGTTGGTCCTATAAACCCTTGGAAGGCGACTTCCTTGGAATGGACTGCTCCACAGAAACACATTCATGGGAACTGGCCAGGTGCCATTCCTGAAGTTCACCGTTGGGCCTATGATTATAGTAAGGTCGACGCGAACGGCGAGTACATTATTCCGGGACAGGATTTTATCCCACAGACCGTACCGCTTCAAGAAGATGAAGAAGAACTTCAGCACTAAATGCTGGACTAACTCAAATGTACAATGCCTAACTTTTATAGTTAGGCATTTTTTTTGACCCTTATATTTAACATTTACACTACTTTTGATAATTGAAATCTGCGGGCGTTTCAAAATCCAATTTCTTTTTAACGACCTGTGTTAACGATGTTTTAGGATGAAGAATCTGGTTTTTCTATTTGTTGTTCTTTTCGTTTGTCAAGGTTTCTCCCAACGTAAGCCTAAAATAAAGGGAAACAAAAGTGTTATTGAGGTCTATCAAGGCCTACCCCCCTTTCATGCGATAGAGTTGCGTGACGGACTTGAAATCAAGCTCCATGATGCAACGGAAGAAGGGGTGTCTATTGTAGCCGATGACAACCTAATCGATGTTTTGAGGTTTAGGGTAATCGATAGTGTTTTGCAGATCAGTTCGTTTTACAATATTACAAGAAAGAAGAAACTTGAAATCACGGTCGACTACATCTACCTTGAGGGGATTACCATGTATGATGGAAAGATAGATATGGACGGGGCCATCAACTCAAAGGACCTCTACGTAGATTTGCATGAATCCGCAAGGCTCAACTTAAACGCCGATGCCGAAATCCTCAATATCAATATGGAAGGGAATAGTTCGGGAGATTTTAATATTGCGGGAAGGGAAATGAACCTAGTGCTAAAGGATAGGGTCGATGTTGAGATTTATGCAAATACCCATCTGAACAATATCAAGATGTATAAGAACGCTACCGCTATTCTTGAAGGAACGGCCATTGAGTTATATGCCAATCTTCTTGAGAACTCTAAGTTAAAGGGGGAGAAGCTGGAAGCTGAATCCATATATTTGACCGTAGAGGAATCGGCTACCGCCGAAGTGCGGCCCACCCAAAATATTCAACTGTCTTCAAGTGGCAATGCCAAGACCTACCTGTTCGGTGAAGGAAAAGTCGAAATTATCGATTTCCTCGACACTTCTGAATTGCATAAGGAAAAGTAAACAATTCCTAAGAATACTTTTCTACTGGGTAATGGGTGCCGTCATGCAGTGCTCGGGTATGCCGAAGCCGTCGACCAAAACGCCTATATGGGGTCTTAGCTCGGTGCATAGCCGCTCTACGCGCTGCCGTATGGCCTTTGATTTCGTTCCGCCGATATAACCTTGTTCCAAGTACCATTCCGCATCCTGCCTGATGGTATGAAGTGCGTGGAGCGTGCCTAGTTTCTGAAAGAGTGTACGGTTTTTGTCGTCCTCGATGTCTTGGATAAAATCAATGAAGGTGTTATAGGCCAATTCATTGCTGTAGGCCTTGCCCAATGCCAAAAGGTGGGTCTGCACTTTTAGGAAGGCTTGATAGGAAGGTACCCCTTGTTTTATGTAGTCACGGATGCGCATGGCCAGGGTGTAGGTCAGCCGTCTTGTGCGATACTCCAAGGCGTGTTTGTGAAACTTTGGATTGTACAAGTGGTCTTTGTCTACCTTGTTGGAGTATATCGGGTTAATCGTCGTTAGCTTGTCGTTGATCTGCATGCCCAATATTTTTAGTACGGCCGAAAATCCTGCGCTATTGAATTCCGATTTGAAATCGGACAACACCCCTTTTGCCGCCAATAAAAGAAGAACGGTATTGTCGCCTTCAAAAGTGGTGAAGATATCCACGTCGCCTTTCAGGTCGGCGATTCGGTTTTCAAGAAGATAGCCTTTTCCGCCACAGGCTTCGCGACATTCTTGAATGCTGTCGTTGGCGTACCAGGTGATGATCGATTTTAAGCCTGCGACCTGGGTCTCTACCTTTCTTTTGTCCGGTTCTGAAGGGTCGCAATAGAGCTGCATCATCTTATCAAGGGTTACGTGATATACATAGGCGCTTGCTACTAACGGCGTTAGTCGTAATTGGTGGGAGGGGTAATCCATTAATAGGTCTTCCTGTATTTTAACGCTGTCATTGAACTGTCTTCTTTTTAGGGCGTGTTTGATGGCTACGGCCAGGGCAAATTTCGCCCCTCCGAGTCCTGCTCGGGCGACGCAAATTCTTCCCCCTACCAAGGTGCCGAGCATGGTAAAGAAGCGTTTGTTCGGATTTTTGATTTCGGAATAATAAGAGCCGTCTTCCTTGATGTCTCCATATCTGTTGAGTAGGTTCTCCCTGGGAACGGCAACTTGGTCAAACCATATTTTACCGTTGTCCACCCCGTTGAGTCCTAGTTTGTATCCATTATCCTCTACGGTTACCCCAGGCAGAAGTTCGTGCTCCTTATTCCTAAGTGGAACCAGAATGGCGTGAACGCCTTCGTTTTTTCCGTTAACTATGAGTTGGGCGAATACCGTGGCCATTTTAGAGTGCAGGGCATTGCCAATATATTCTTTGTTGTCGTTTTTGCCAGGGGTATGGATTACAATCTCGTCGGTCGCTTTGTTATAGGTTGCGGTGGTTTTTATTCCACGCACATTGGAGCCGTGCCCCGTTTCCGTCATGGCAAAGCATCCTAAGAGTTCGGTCTTTCCTGTCTTTGTAAGGTATTGGTCGTGATGTTTTTTAGTGCCTAGTTTTTGTATGCTCCCGCCGAATAGTCCGAATTGAACACCGAATTTGATAGATAGGCTACCGTCGGCGAACATCATGTTTTCGAACATATAGGCATAACCTTCCATGTCATCGGTGCCTCCGTAGGCCTCTGGGTATGCCATGGCCCCATAACCCTTATCCGCCAAAAACTTCACTTGCTTCAAGACGGTTTCCCTGAATTCCTCCTTGTTACGATGTACTTCCCATTTAAAAATGGGGTCGGCCAATGTCTTTCTAAAGCTATCGACTACCGGGGCGTGCTTTCCCTTTAAGATCGTATCGATGGCATCGGCACTGTAGAAATCCGAAGTAGATTTGTGAGCTACCTCCACGTCAAAGAGGTGGTTGTAATGGTTGGGTTGAATGCCCAATTGTATTTCAATGTGTTTCAGTTGGTCGTTAAACGGGCACTCTTTCTTGTAATGACATACTATTTTTTGACTAAAGGAGGTCAGGGGATAGGTTTCGTTTTCGGTCAATTTTACGGAGGAATTCGAAATGGTCCGTTTCCATTTTTTTAGTTCCGAATTGGCTGGGGGATTATTGGTGTTGAGCCATGTAAGCAACTGCGCACGACTCCTTTCCGATAGGGAGTTATCTGCATCTATAGCATTTTGTACTACGTCGATTTCAGACGTCGTAAGTAGGTCGTCGGACCAGATGACATAGAAAAAGGGAATGTACTGAAGTATTTCTGAGGAGTAAGTGGAGTCTTGCATAGAATGAAATTACGAAAATTATTTTCACGGTAAGATGGAATCCGACCATTTGGAAAACGATGTATTCCCCTTGTAAAGTATAGTGGGCTTGTTTCTTTTTCCATTATCTTTGTTTTGATATGAACGAGTACCTAGACCCCGTAGGGGAGAATTTTACCCCAGAGGAATTTGATATAGAAAGAGCCTTGCGCCCCATAAGTTTCGACGATTTTACGGGGCAAGAACAGGTCTTGGAAAATTTAAAGGTTTTTGTAGAGGCAGCCAATCAAAGGGGTGAGGCATTAGACCATACCTTGTTTCACGGTCCTCCGGGACTTGGAAAAACGACTTTGGCACATATTCTGGCGAATGAGTTGGGGGTGGGGATAAAGATCACCTCTGGGCCAGTACTCGACAAACCTGGTGACCTGGCCGGCCTGCTTACGAATCTCGAAGAGCGCGATGTGCTTTTTATCGATGAGATCCATCGGTTGAGCCCTATTGTCGAGGAGTACCTCTACTCGGCCATGGAAGATTATAAAATAGATATTATGATCGAAACGGGCCCCAACGCCCGATCGGTTCAAATAAATCTAAATCCCTTCACCTTGATAGGGGCTACTACCCGCTCGGGACTATTGACTTCGCCTATGCGCGCCCGATTCGGCATCCAGAGCCGCTTACAGTACTATTCAACCGAGCTGCTCTCTACCATTGTAGAGCGTAGTGCCGAAATATTGAAGGTGCCTATTAGTCAAGAGGCCGCCATAGAGATTGCGGGCAGAAGTAGGGGGACGCCCAGAATCTGCAATGCCTTGCTCCGTCGTGTACGCGATTTTGCCCAGATCAAAGGGAACGGGACGATAGATATGGAGATTTCTAAGTTCAGTCTAAAGGCATTGAATGTCGATGCCCACGGATTGGATGAAATGGACAATAAAATTCTTTCCACCATCATTGATAAGTTCAAAGGTGGTCCGGTGGGAATTACAACCTTGGCCACTGCAGTTTCGGAAAGTGCCGAAACCATTGAGGAGGTATACGAACCTTTTTTGATACAACAAGGCTTTATCATGCGTACCCCACGTGGGCGTGAAGTTACCGATTTGGCCTATAAACACTTGGGAAAGCTTAAAGGAGGAATACAGCCCGGGTTGTTTTAATATGGACTCCAAAGCGAAATATTCAGAACTTATAAAAACCGAAGCCAAACGCCTCGGTTTTTTGTCATGTGGTATTTCCAAAGCCGATTTTTTAGAGGAAGAGGCCCCGAGACTTGAAAGCTGGCTCAACAATAATATGCACGGTGAAATGTCGTACATGGCCAACCATTTTGATAAGCGGTTGGATCCGCGTTTGCTGGTAGATGGCGCCAAGTCCGTTATTTCCTTATTGCTCAATTACTATCCCAAGGAAACGCAAAAAGAAGATACGTACAAAATATCGAAGTACGCCTACGGGCAAGATTACCACCACGTCATTAAATCGAAGTTGCGCGAACTGCAGAATTTTATGTCGGAGCATATTGGTGAAGTCGGGGGCAGGGCCTTTGTAGATTCCGCACCGGTACTCGATAAGGCATGGGCCGCTAAAAGTGGTTTGGGGTGGATCGGTAAGCACAGCAATCTACTCACCCAACGTGTAGGTTCGTTTTATTTTATAGCCGAACTTATCGTCGATGTCGATTTGGAATATGACCACCGGGTCACGGATCACTGCGGAACCTGTACTGCCTGTATCGATGCATGCCCAACGGAAGCTATTGTTGAGCCCTATGTGGTCGATGGCAGTAAATGCATTTCATACTTCACTATTGAGCTTAAAAATGAGATTCCGACCGAGGTTAAGGGTCAGTTTGACGATTGGGCCTTCGGTTGTGATGTGTGCCAAGATGTGTGTCCATGGAACCGTTTTTCCAAACCCCACCAAGAACCGCTGTTCGACCCCCATCCCGAGCTATTGTCCATGACAAAAAAAGATTGGGAAGAGATTACCGAAGATGTATTTCGAAAGGTGTTTCAAAAATCGGCGGTCAAGCGGACTAAATTTTCTGGTTTACAACGAAATATCAAATTTTTGAAGTAATAGAGGGGGCGGTCCTCAAACCTTAGAGTTGGCCAACTTTTGAAAATTCCACTAAAGTTCTTTCGGGCCGAAGATATATTGTGTTATCTTGTTAGGTAGTTTTTGTACCAAACCTCCTTGTAATGCACTTGATAAAAAAACCAAGCTTAAGTTTTTGGCAGATTTTTAATATGAACGTTGGCTTTTTGGGCATTCAGTTCAGTTTTGGCCTACAGCAAACCGCTATCAATCCTGTTTTTTTGTTCTTGGGGGCGTCTGAAGATATGTTGCCCATTTTGAATATAGCGGGTCCGGTTACGGGTCTGGTCATTCAGCCTATTATCGGGGCGATATCGGATAAGACTTGGTCTCCCCGTTTTGGTCGTAGAAAACCTTTTTTCTTGATCGGGGCCATTATTGGCAGTCTGTGTTTATTCGCATTTCCGCTCAGTCCCGCCTTATGGTTCGCCGTTGGCCTACTTTGGATTTTAGATGTGGGGAACAATATGGCCATGGAACCCTATCGTGCCTTTGTAGGCGATAAACTCCCCGAAAAGCAGTTGAGTCTCGGGTATCAAATGCAAAGTCTGTTCGTGGGAGCGGGTATTGTTTTGGCCAATGCTTCCATTTTCTTGTTTCAAGATTGGTTTGGGGGCGGCGATGTTGCCGATGTGGCAGGGTCTATTCCGAAATGGTTGTACTATTCCTTTTTTATAGGGGCCTTTTTATCGGTAGCCACTATTCTTTGGTCCGTATTGAAAACGCCGGAGATTCCGCCAACGGAAAAAGAAATGAGGGAAATAAAGGAGCATAATGCACTGTCCTTCGTTCAGCGTTTCAATATGCCTTTCGTGGAAATATCCAAGGCAATCAAAGAAATGCCTCCCTTTATGTGGAAGCTTTCCGTAGTTTATCTTTTTCAGTGGTATGCACTTTTTGTGTATTGGCAGTTTATAACCCCTTTGTTTATGCATACCATGGGGTTTGATCTTTCCGAGGCCGCCGCCCAATCGGCAAAAATGAGTACTACCTACAATATATCTACCATGGTCGTGGCTTTAGCTTTGGTACCCTTGGTCCTTAAAATCGGAAGCAAAAAGGTTTATGCGGCCAGTTTGTTAGGTACCGGTTTGGCACTGTTTGCTATTCCGTATATCTCCGACCCTATATACGTCTTATTGCCCATGGTGTTTTTTGGTATAGGCTGGGCGGCTATGATGGGTATACCTTATACCATGGTGTCTAAAATCGTACCGCAAGATAGGCGCGGGGTTTATATGGGCATTTTGAATATGATGATCGTTATTCCCATGGGGATAGAGACCCTTACTTTCGGACCTATTTTTAAAAGTCTTTTAGGGGGCAATGCGGTTAATGCCATTTTGTTCGCTGGCGTGTTTTTTGTACTTGCAGCTGTGTTTTCGCTGCGCTTGAACGTAAAGGGCGAAAAGGAAGAAAAAATGGGCTAGTTGAGATGTTTTCCCTCTTTAATATGGCTAAATCGTAGAAATTTATACGCTTAACGGGCTACACATATCCGAAGAATACCCTTAAATTTGTCTCCTTAAAACAGAATAATCCTATGGGCAATCAAAAACAGAGAAGGGAAGCGTTGATCTATCACGCGAAACCACAGCCTGGTAAAATAAAAATCGTTCCTACAAAACCTTATAGCACCCAACGTGATTTGGCTTTGGCCTACTCACCGGGTGTGGCAGAACCTTGTCTTGAAATTGCAAAGGACAAGGATAACGCCTATAAATATACCTCAAAGGGGAATCTTGTAGCCATTATCTCGAACGGTACGGCCGTTTTGGGGCTGGGTAACATTGGGCCCGAAGCGTCAAAGCCCGTTATGGAAGGGAAGGGTTTGTTGTTCAAGATTTTTGCCGATATCGATGGTATAGATATAGAAGTTGATACGGAAGATGTAGACGAGTTTGTGCAGACCGTTAAAATGATCGCCCCTACTTTTGGTGGAATCAATTTGGAAGACATCAAGGCTCCTGAAGCTTTTGAAATAGAGCGAAGGCTTAAAGAAGAACTCGATATTCCGGTAATGCACGATGATCAACACGGTACGGCCATCATTTCTGCCGCCGCATTGTTGAACGCCCTCGAATTATCGGAAAAGAAAATAGAGGACGCACGTATCGTTATCAGTGGGGCCGGAGCTGCGGCAGTATCCTGTACCAAACTGTACAAGGCTTTTGGGGCCAAGGCCGAAAATATTGTTATGCTAGACAGTAAGGGGGTCATTAGAAAAGATGCCGAGAACCTGTCTGCCTCTAAAAAAGAATTCGCGACCGATAGGAAAATAAATACGCTTGCCGAAGCTATGGTCGATGCCGACGTGTTCGTCGGTCTTTCCATTGCGAATATCGTTACTGCCGAGATGTTGGAATCAATGGCCGAAAACCCTATCGTCTTTGCCATGGCGAACCCCGATCCAGAGGTAGATTATGACCTGGCCGTTAAGACGCGTAAAGATATTATTATGGCTACGGGACGTTCGGACCATCCGAACCAAGTCAACAACGTACTCGGTTTTCCTTTTATTTTTAGGGGAGCCTTGGATGTGCGTGCCACGACCATTAACGAAGAAATGAAAATGGCTGCCGTTAAGGCCTTGGCCGAATTGACCAAACAACCGGTACCTGAGCAGGTGAACATTGCCTATGGGGAAACCAGGTTGACTTTTGGTAAAGAATATATAATACCTAAACCTTTTGATCAACGTCTGATTTCGGAGATTCCACCGGCCGTGGCCAAAGCGGCGATGGATAGTGGTGTGGCTAAAAACCCTATTGAAGATTGGGACCGTTACCGAGAGGAGCTTTTACAACGATCGGGGAATGACAATAAGGTGGTGCGTTTGTTGCACAACCGGGCTAAAATGAATAAAAAGCGTATCGTCTTTGCCGAAGCCGACCATCTTGACGTGCTTAAGGCGGCTCAGATCGTTCACGAAGAGGGTATTGCAGAGCCTATTCTCTTGGGAAGAAAAGAGATCATTCTAGAGCTGAAAAAAGAATTGGATTTTGATGCCGATATAGAAATCGTTGATCCTACGTCCAAAGAATTTGACGAAAAGCACATACGTTACGCTACCAAATTCTGGGAAAGTAGAAAGCGCAGCGGTACGACTCTTTACAGTGCTAAAATAAGAATGCGGGAACGCAACTATTTCGGGGCTATGATGGTACTCGAAGGTGACGCGGATGGAATGATTTCCGGCTACTCAAGGGCGTATCCGACAGTGGTGAAACCAATTTTTGAAGTTATTGGTCGGGCATCGAACGTGAAGAAGGTGTCTACGGTCAATATTATGATTACCGATAGGGGGCCGTTGTTTTTGGCCGATACTTCTATCAATATTGATCCAAATGCCGAAGAGATTGCCGAAATAGCCCAAAACGCGGCCAACGTAGCGTCTACCTTCGGTTTTGAGCCTGTGTTGGCTCTCTTGTCTTACGCCAACTTTGGTTCATCGAGCCATCCCCATGCCAAAAAGGTTAGGGAGGCCGTTCGTATTTTACATGAAAGTAATCCTGAGCTTGTGGTAGATGGTGAGATCCAAACCGATTTCGCCTTGAACAAAGAGTTGCTTCAAAGTCAGTTTCCGTTTTCTAAACTAGCGGGCAAAAAAGTCAATACTTTGATTTTTCCAAATCTAGAAGCGGCGAACATAACGTATAAATTATTGAAGGAATTAAACCAGGCAGATAGTATTGGTCCAATCATGGTCGGGCTGAGAAGGTCGGTACATATTCTTCAATTGGGGGCAAGTGTAGATGAAATGGTGAATATGACCGCGGTTGCCGTTATAGATGCCCAAGAACGAGAAAAAAGAAGAAAGGCCAAGGCTCAGGCCAAATAACAACTATAGTCCGGCTGTAATGGCCGGACAAAATAACCCCAAAACCACCCGAACATGATCACGCATCTTAGAGGAAAACTTGTAGAGAAGAACCCGACCTATGTCGTAATTGAATGTGCAGGGGTGGGTTATTTTGTCAATATTTCGCTCAATACCTTTGCCAAGGTGGGCGACTCTGAGAGTATAAGTTTGTTCACCCATCTACAGGTGAAAGAAGATTCTCACACCTTGTTCGGGTTTGCCGAAAGATCGGAACGCGAAATTTTCCGGCTTTTGCTTTCGGTTTCCGGTATTGGATCAAGTACCGCACGGACCATGTTATCGTCGTTGGAGCCCGCCCAAATTAGGGATGCCATTGCCAATGGTGACGTGGCCACGATTCAATCGATAAAAGGTATCGGGGCCAAAACGGCCCAACGCGTAATTCTCGATCTACGCGATAAGATTCTAAAAGTGTACGATATAGGTGAAGTTTCCGCTGCTGCGAACAATACAAATAAAGAAGAAGCGTTATCTGCTTTAGAGGTTCTTGGCTTTGTAAGAAGATCCGCCGAAAAGGTAGTTGATAAAGTACTTGCCCAAGACCCCTCGCTCAGCGTAGAGAATATTATTAAACTTGCGCTTAAAAATTTATAACAAGTTTGAAAACAGGGGCCAAACTATTTCTTAAATCAACATTTAAGCTTACTCTCCTATTTTCATTTTTGATTGTTTCAACGGGAATAACCTATGCCCAGGAAACCGAAAATGAAGATAAGGAAGAACAGCAGGTGGATTCCGTAAAGACGGGTTTTTCTTTGGGTAAACTCAAAATGGAAAACCCTGAAAGTATTGTTAGTAAATACGAGTACGATCCCAATTTGAATATGTACATCTATTCTGAAAAGGTAGGTGATTTTGATATTGGATACCCTGTGATCTTAACTCCTGATCAGTATTACGAGCTGGTGCGCCAAGAGGGTATCAAAGATTATTTTAAGGAAAAATCAGATGCCTTTGCAGGTAAAAAGGAAGGTAGTGAAGAAGCTCGAAAAAACTTACTGCCCAACTTTTATGTCAATAATAATTTCTTTCAATCCGTTTTTGGAGGCAATACCATAGAGGTTATTCCACAGGGTTCCGTCGCGATGGACCTTGGGGTCATCTGGCAGAAGAACGACAACCCTTCCTTATCCCCTCGAAACCGTACCAATCTATCCTTTGATTTTGATCAGCGTATCAGTTTGAGTATGCTGGGTAAAATAGGGGAGCGATTACAGGTAACGGCAAACTACGATACCGAGGCTACTTTCGATTTTCAGAACATTGTAAAATTAGACTATACGCCCACCGAAGATGACATCATCAGGTCTATTGAGGTAGGTAACGTAAATATGCCGTTGAATAGTTCGTTGATCACCGGGGCACAAAGCCTTTTTGGGGTTAAGACACAACTGCAGTTCGGTAAGACCATGGTGACCGCGGTATTTTCCGAACAACGTTCACAAAACAATACCGTAGTGGCCCAAGGTGGTGGTACCGTTAACGATTTCTCGGTTTCGGCCCTACAGTACGACGAAGACAAACATTTCTTTTTAGCCCAGTATTTTAGGGATAACTACGATGCGGCCTTGGCCAATTACCCGTATATCAAGAGCCAAGTCCAGATTACGCGTTTAGAGGTTTGGGTGACCAATAGAAGCCAACAAACCTTGAATGTCCGTAATGTTGTCGGTATACAAGATTTGGGGGAGTATGATCCCTTGGTGGCCGGAGAGGCCAAAACCCGAATTTCACAAAATGCCCCAGCGCAATTCTTTAAATCCAATACATCGGGTCAACCGAACCAGTTGCCGCGTAACAACGCCAATAATTACGACCCCAGCCTTATAGGCAAGGGTGGAGCGCTTACCCAAAGTATTCGCGATGTGTCTACCATAGAACAAGGCTTCAATATAGCCGGATACCAGCCGAACCAGGGTTTTGATTACGCTTACCTGGAAAATGCACGGAAACTGGAGCAGGGAAGGGACTTTCAATTTAATGCCCAACTGGGGTACATTTCCTTGAACCAACGTTTGAGCAATGACGAGGTTTTGGCCGTGGCTTTTCAATATACCTACAACGGCCAAGTGTATCAAGTGGGTGAGTTCGCCAACGGTGGGCTAGATGCCACTACGGTTTCAGGGGCCGTCGATAATCCTGTAATCAATAACAATACACTGGTTTTAAAACTACTGAAAAGTAATATCACCAATGTTTCGGATCCTATTTGGGATTTGATGATGAAGAACATCTACGCTACGGGCGCCTTTAGGTTGAGCCAAGAAGATTTTAAGATGAATATTCTTTATTCGAACCCCACGCCACGAAACTATATTACGCCAGTAGAGGATTTTCCGAACCAAACGGATGGGGGGAAACCTTTGCAAGAACGTATACTGCTAGAGATATTTAATTTCGACAGGCTTAATGTCTATAACGATATACAACCCGGAGGTGACGGTTTTTTCGATTTTGTACCGGGTATAACGGTAGATACGGAGAACGGACAAATAATTTTTACAAAGGTCGAGCCTTTCGGGGAATACTTGTTCAACCGTTTAGGCGGGGGGGATTACAATGCTGAAAACTCCTATAACGAGAACCAGAAAAAATATGTTTTTAGGGATATGTACGAGCTGACGAAATCGGCGGCCTTACAGAATCCTGAAAAGGATAAATTTATTCTAAAAGGAAAGTATAAGTCGGAAGGAAGCAATGGTATACCCATTGGTGCCTTTAATGTGCCAAGAGGTTCCGTTCGGGTTACCGCTGGAGGAAGGCAATTGCAAGAAGGTATCGATTACACCGTGAATTATCAAGCGGGTACGGTACAGATTCTTGATCCTAGTCTGGAAGCTTCCAATACCCCTATCAATATTTCCGTAGAGAACAATGCCGTATTCGGGCAGCAAACACGTCGGTTTACCGGGGTAAACGTAGAGCATCAGTTTAATAAGAACTTTGTTTTGGGCGCGACTTTGTTGAACCTGAACGAACGCCCCCTGACACAAAAATCCAATTTTGGGGTTGAGCCGGTGAACAATACCGTATTTGGAATCAATGGAAACTTTTCCACTGAAGTCCCCTTCTTGACCCGACTGGTCAATAAACTTCCCAATATAGATACCGATGTGCCATCGAACCTTTCGGTTCGGGGTGAAGTGGCTTGGTTAAAACCGAATTCGCCTAAAAATGCCGATTTTGAAGGCGAAACCACGACCTATTTAGACGATTTCGAGGGGGCTCAGGCATTGATCGATATTCGTTCCTCCTTAGGGTGGACCCTTGCCAGTACGCCGCTTGAATTTTTAGATTCGCCTACCCAGAAAGGTCTTGAAACCGGCTTCAATAGGGCAAAAATGGCGTGGTATACCATAGACCCCATATTCTATACCAACCAAAGACCATCGAGTATAAGTGACAATGATATTTCCACCAATGCCACGCGAAGAATATATATCGATGAGGTATTTCCTAAAATAGAACAGGCACAAGGGCAGACGCGTCAGCAGACTACACTTGACTTGGCTTACTATCCTGAGATGAAGGGGCCTTATAATGCCAATCCGAATTTTCAGACCGAATCGCCCAACGATAAATGGGGTGGTATAATGCGCTCGTTGAGCAGCACGAACTTTGAGCAGGCCAATGTGGAGTTTGTTCAGTTTTGGGTTATGGATCCCTATCTTGACGGTACGGCCACAAGCGAAGGTGAGTTGGTGTTTAACCTTGGTACTATTTCCGAAGATATTTTGGCCGATGGGTTAAAGCAGTATGAAAATGGATTGCCGATAAATGGTGAGGGTAGTGTAAAACCTGAAAATCCTATTTGGGGTCCTGTTCCGGCAACCCAAGCCTTGGTCTATGCATTTGATGTGAATGAAGAGAGCCGTGCTCAACAAGATGTTGGTTTTGACGGTTTAGACGATGCGGCCGAAGCGGCTATTTACGGCAACGAAAACCCTGAGGATCCCGCCTTGGATAATTACGAATACTTCTTGCAGCGCGACGGAAGTATACTGAATCGCTATTTGAACTTTAATAACCCACAGGGCAACTCACCGGTACAGGTAACCAACGATAATAGAGGGTCGACCACTTTACCCGATGTTGAGGATATGGACCGTGACCTGACCATGAACACGGTGAACAGCTATTACGAATACCGTATTCCGATCAAACCGAATACGACCATTAACGATAAATACGTTACCGATATTCGCGATTCATTGGTGCTTTCAGGCAACAGGATTCCGAACGGAAGTACGGTGCGTACAAGGTGGATCCAATATAAAATTCCCTTAAGTGACTTTACGGCGGCCGTTGGCGGAATCAACGATTTTAGGTCGATCAGCTCATTGCGTATGTATATGACCGGTTTTTCTAGCGATGTGCTTTTGCGTTTTGCTACCCTTGATTTGGTACGTGGTGATTGGCGTACCTATGTGAAGTCGCTCGATAAGGACGATCCCGATGCAACGGATGATGCTACTACCTTAGATGTAAATGCGGTTAACATTCAGGAAAATGAGAATAGGAGTCCTATTCCCTATGTTTTGCCTCCGGGAGTACGTCGTGAGCAACTGAACAATAATAATACGATCATTCAGCAAAACGAGCAATCGCTTTCTTTTGTGGTCGAAAACCTTGAGCCTAGAGATTCGCGAGGGGTGTTCAAGAACCTTGATATAGATATACGTCAGTACGAGAAGCTGAAAATGTTCATTCATGCCGAAAAGATCTTGGAAACGGATACCTATAATGTGGAAGAACCTTTGGTCGGTTTTCTTAGGATAGGAACCGATTTCTCGGAAAACTTCTATCAGTTGGAAATTCCCTTGGAGTTTACACCTTTTGGGTCTAGCTCTGAATCTGCGGTTTGGCCCGATAACAACCAAATGGAAATTCTATTGGCGGACTTGAACAAGGTGAAGTCGGTTTGGATTTCCGGAACGGATTTGAGTGAGATTAGATATTTTGAGGTGGTCAATGGGGAAGTGGTTTCCGTAAATGAATTTGCTCCAAGAACACCGGGTCAATTGCGTATCGGTATTCAGGGTAACCCTTCTTTGGGAAGCATCCGTAGTATGATGGTGGGGGTGAAAAACGTAAGCGATTTTCCGGCCCGTGGTGAAGTATGGTTCAATGAGCTTCGTTTGGCCGGATTGGATAACGAGGGAGGATGGGCCGCTTTGGCCGCCGTTGATGCCAATTTTGCCGATTTTGCGAATATCTCCGCAACGGGAAGTACAAGTACCTCCGGTTTTGGCGCCATTGATCAAATGCCGAACGAGCGTGCCCGTGAAGATGCCATTTCCTATGATTTGGTAACAAACGTAAATATAGGTCAATTGCTTCCTAAAAAATGGGGCATTCAAATACCGTTTAACTATGGGGTGTCGGAAGAGATGATAACCCCTGAGTTTGATCCGGTTTACGACGATTTAAAACTCGAGGATAGAATTGCCGTTGGCGACGATCCGGATGCGATCGAAGAGCAGGCGGAAGATTATACAAAGAGAACAAGCATCAACTTTATTGGGGTGCGTAAAGATAGGGGGGAAGAGGCCGAGGCCAATTTTTACGATATCGAGAACTTTACTTTTAATTATTCCTATAACGAAACCAATCACAGGGATTTTGAAATAGCGGCCTTGGAAGATAAGAACGTTGCCGCCGGCTTTGTGTACAACCATAGCTTCAAACCTGTGGAGGTAGCTCCTTTTATGAAGAACGATTCGTTGTTTACCAGTCGATATTGGAGGTGGTTAAAGGAATTGAACCTTAGTCTGCTGCCTACAAGCGTATCTGTAAATTCCAATATAGACCGACAGTTCAACCAACAGCGTTTTAGGGATGTCGTTGAAGAAGGGGTAGATAAATTAGATTTGCCGACATTGCAACAAAGAAACTATCAGTTCAATTGGCAATATGCGGTCAACTACAGTCTTACCAAGTCGTTGCGCTTGAACATGACCGCGAGTAACAACCATATTGTACGTAATTATTTTGAAGACCCTTCCGATCCTAACTCTGCTGTAGATGAAACCTTGGGGCTTTGGGATGGCTTCTGGGATTTAGGTGAGCCGAATCGGCATGCCCAGCAGTTGGAACTCAATTATGATCTTCCCTTCAGTAAGATTCCATTGCTTGATTTTATAAATTCACAATACAGCTATACCAGTAACTTTGATTGGCAACGTGGCGGTGATGCATTGAAGGTAGTAACGGGAAGGGATATCAATACGGTGCAGAATGCCAGTACCCATAATATTACGGCCAATTTGACCATGCAAAAGTTCTACGATATGATAGGACTTAAAAAGCGCAGTGGGAAGTCTAGTGCCAGTAAGGCTCCGGTACGAAAAGATAAGGCGGGCAACCCGGTTTCGGATGGCGAGAAGACCAAAAAGAAAAGTAGTGGACTGTTCAATACGGCAGTAGACGTACTCACCATGGTGAAACGCTTGAACGTAAACTATAACGAAAGTAGGGGTAAGGTGCTGCCTGGCTATACCCAGTCGGTCGGCTTTGTAGGGTCGTTGAGACCGTCTTTCGGTTTTGTGTTCGGTAGTCAGGCCGATGTACGGTTTGATGCCGCAAGAAAAGGATGGTTGACCGATTTTGGTGAGTTTAATGAGCAGTTCGTTCAGAATGTAAACCGACAATTGAACATTACGGCCACCGCACAGCCTATTAAAGACCTGACCATAGACTTATCTGCCGATAGACAGTTTTCGAATAGCTATCAAGAGAACTTTAGTGTTACGAAAAATGCGAACGGTGAATTCGAGTACAATAACCTTTTAGGGAACGATTACGGTAATTTCAGTATCTCTACGGTTATGATCGGTACGATTTTCAATAAAAGCGATGAGTTCGATTCAAAGACTTTTGAACAGTTCAAGCAAAACCGTATTACCATCGCTAACCGCTTGGTGGCCGATCGGGGAGAAAATTTGGTAATAGATCCCGATACCGGCTTTCCCGAAAAATACGGAAAAACACAACAAGACGTATTGCTTCCGGCCTTCTTTGCAGCCTATACCGGGCAAGATGCCGAAAGGGTGAACCTAGATGCTTTCCGTCAGATTCCTATTCCTAACTGGAACTTAAAGTATACGGGACTTATGCGAAATAAGTGGTTCAAGAAGAAATTCCAAAGATTTTCACTTAGTCATGGCTATCGCGCGGCATATAGTATCAATTCCTTTCAGACCAACCTCGAGAAAGTCCAGTTGGAAAATGATGGCTTGCCTGCCCTAGATCCGGAGACAGGGGATAGAATGTCTGACCTTATTTTGAACAACGTGGTCTTGAACGATGAGTTCAACCCCTTGGTGCGTGTTGATTTCGAAATGAAAAACTCGGTCAGTATCTTGGCCGAAATGAGAACCAGCAGAACCTTGGCGCTTAGTTTCGATAATAATTTAATGACCGAAATGAACGGTAAGGAATATACCGTCGGACTAGGTTATCGTTTTAAGGATGTGAAGTTCGTGACCAACATAGGAGGGAACAAGACCCGTTTAAAAGGAGACTTGAACTTAAAGGCGGATGTTACCTTGAGGGACAACATTACTATTATAAGAAACTTGGATATTGACAATAACCAGATCACCTCGGGTCAAAACTTGCTATCGATCAAGTTTACTGCGGATTATGCACTGAGTAAAAACTTGAACGCCTTGTTCTTCTATGATCATTCGTTCTCACAGTTTGCCGTTTCTACCGCTTTTCCACAGACCACTATAAATACCGGCTTTACCTTAAGGTATAATTTCGGTAACTAAAGAAGGTGAGCTTCTATTTTGATTGGATTTTCGGCACCGCTTGAAAGGTATTGGCGAAGCCTTCTAAAATTACTTGTCAACTTCATCTCGTTTTTTTGAAAACTACTTCAGAAAACTTTACATTTGCTTCCATAAAAATAAGAACATGAACATACCTGCAGAATTAAAGTACACAAAAGATCACGAATGGGTCAAAATCGATGGTGATATAGCAACGGTAGGTATTACCGATTTCGCCCAGAGCGAGCTTGGCGATATCGTTTATGTTGAAGTGGAGACCGTTGATGAGACCTTGGATAAGGAAGAGGTGTTCGGTACGGTAGAGGCCGTTAAAACGGTTTCGGATCTATTTCAACCTTTGAGCGGAGAGATTGTCGAGTTCAATGAAGCTTTGGAAGATGCTCCGGAAAACGTAAATTCAGACCCCTATGGAAGTGGCTGGATGGTGAAAATAAAATTTAGCGATGCTTCTGAGGTAGACGGACTTTTGTCTGCCGACGATTACAAGGCTCTTATAGGTGCTTAAGAACTATAAGTATACAATTGCATTACTGGGCTGGATGGTGTTTGTGACCGTTTCCAGCCTTGTTTCTTTTTCGGATAGCGATGGCGTTGACATCGATATACCCAATTTCGATAAGGTCGTTCACTTTTGCTTTTATTTTGGGGCCGCCTTTTTGGGGGTTTTCTTTATTCGGGAACGGACCAAGGCCGATACGCCACTTAAAAAATCGGTTTGGTACGCTGCAATGGTGGCTATTGTTTATGGTATAATTATTGAGGTGTTACAGTACAGTTTAACAACTGATCGTCATGGCGATATTCTAGATGCATTGGCCAATAGTGTGGGTGCAATTGCCGGGGCATTCATTGCAAAATCCCTTTTTTCAGGGGAAAGGTGGTTAAAATGGAAAAATTAGTTGCTTGTTAAAGGAATATTTAATTAAATTAGCAAACATTAAAATTCAAATATATGGAACCGAAAAAGAATCCGAAAGCAGATATAGGCCGTAATAGCGGGCTCTATTTTGTTATTGGTCTGGCACTTACAATGGCATTGGTCTACGGTGCGTTAGAATGGAAAACGTACGATAAAACCAATGACTACGATATTTCAATGAATGTTGACGATGAATTGGACGAAGAAGTTCCTATGACGGAGCAGATTAAGACCCCTCCGCCACCACCACCGCCAGCGGCTCCAGAAATAATTGAGGTTGTAGAAGATGAGGAAGAAGTTGAAGAAACTGTAATCGAGTCTACTGAAACCAGTCAAGAAGAAGAGATTATCGAAGTAGAGGATGTAATCGTTGAGGAAGAGGTAGAAGATGTAGATGTGCCTTTTGCGGTTATTGAAGATGTGCCTATTTTTCCAGGTTGTGAAGGCGAGTCCGATAAAAGGGCTTGTTTCCAGAAAATGATGCAAAAGCATATCAGTAAAAACTTTAGATACCCGGAAATCGCTCAGGAAATGGGTGTTCAAGGTAGGGTGAGTGTAATGTTTACCATTCAAAAAGATGGTAGCATCGGTAACGTTAGAATGCGTGGTCCGGACAAAAACCTAGAGAAAGAAGCTGCACGTATTATCAGCAAGCTTCCTAAAATGACACCAGGTAAGCAACGTGGTAGGGCTGTAAGGGTTCCATTTAGTATTCCTATTACCTTTAAGTTGCAATAAAATATATTCAATGTTTACTTAAAAACCCGCCTAATTGTAGGCGGGTTTTTTTGTGTTTTACCTTTGCGCGCGGCAGGGTGGTTTCAATATCGTGGCCGTACATAAGATAAAGATGTACAATTGGTTGCAAAAATAGAGGGTGAAGGCTATCTTTGCCGTTCGAAAAAAGATGAATGAAGACTGCGGTGAATACGGCAACGGCTCCTACCTTGGCACTGGCAATTGCCGATTTTAAAGAGATTACGAAAGCTAGGCTTGCTATAAGCGTGGTTTTTTCTTCTTTGGCGGGTTACTTACTCGGGGCCGAACAAATAGAAGGTGTCTCGTTGTTGTTATTGGCTTTCGGTGGATATTGTATGGTGGGTGCGTCCAATGCGTACAACCAGATTATTGAAAAAGATCTGGATGCCTTGATGAAAAGAACCCAAAACCGGCCCATACCTTCGGGGAGGATGTCTGTTAACAAGGCCTTGTTCATCGCCATTTTGCTTACCGTTCTCGGGGTGGTTTCACTTTATGTATTGAACCCTAAGACTGCCATGTTCGGCGCTATTTCCATATTTCTTTATACAAGTTGCTATACGCCTTTGAAGACCAAGACGCCCTTGGCCGTTTTTGTTGGGGCTTTTCCTGGGGCCATTCCCTTTATGTTGGGGTGGGTAGCTGCCACGAACGAATTCGGAATTGAGCCGGGAACCTTGTTCATGATACAGTTTTTTTGGCAGTTTCCGCATTTCTGGGCCTTGGGTTGGATGCTTGATGATGACTATAAAAGAGGAGGGTTTAAAATGCTTCCTACCGGGAAAAAGGATAAGGGAACTGCATTGCAGATTATAATGTATACCATTTGGATGTTGGTCATTTCAGTTGTGCCCGCTTTTGGTTTTACGGGTAGATTGGAGCTTTCCATACCGGCCGCGGTAATTATATTTCTAATGGGTATGGTTATGTTGGTATTTGCCTTTTTGCTCTATGAGCGAAGGGATAACCTTACCGCCCGCAAATTGATGTTGGCCAGTGTTAGCTACATAACCCTAATGCAGGTAGTTTACGTAATAGATAAGTTTATTTAATAAGATGGATTTAACAAGAGGAACGGGGAAGGAAAAGAACGATAGGGCCAAGAAGATGATGCTTTGGTTCGGTATTGTTAGCCTGCTCATGGGATTTGCTGGGTGGACCAGTGCCTATATCGTAAGTAGTTCGCGTGAAGACTGGATCAGTGACCTGCTGTTGCCAAATTCATTCTTTATGAGTACGGCGATCATTGTCTCCAGTAGCTTTACCTATATAATGGCCAAAAAAGCCATAAAGCTGGGGCAGTCGAAAATGGGTACGAACTGGTTGTTGGTCACTCTGGGGCTGGGTATCGCTTTTGTCGTGTTTCAGTTCAAAGGTTTTTCGGAAATGATCGCTACCGGATATTATTTTACCGGTCCGACAAGCAACATAAAATTATCATACGTCTTTTTGATCGCCATGGTGCATATTGTGCATGTTGCGGCGGGCATTATCTCATTATTGGTGGTGCTGTACAATCAAATTAAAGGAAAATACTCCCCTCAAGAATACTTAGGGGTAGATTTAGGAGCTACTTTTTGGCATTTTTTAGACCTCTTATGGGTTTATTTACTGGCATTTATGTATTTCGTGGAATAATAAATTAAAATAAAGTGGGTTTTCATTAGTATTCGACTTTCACGATACATAAGAAAACTATAAATTTGTGCAAAATCTAACCATACTACAAATAATATGGATTCAACGATAACAACTGGTACGGCGGAAGAAAACGTGTGGGGAGGCGGAAATCGTCCCTTAGGAGCATCATATGGGAAAATGATGATGTGGTTCTTTATCGTTTCCGATGCTTTGACATTTTCAGGATTTTTGGCCGCTTACGGCTTTTCAAGGTTTAAATTTATAGAAACGTGGCCTATTGCCGATGAGGTATTTACCCACGTTCCTTTCTTCCACGGGAACTACCCCATGATTTATGTGGCGTTTATGACCTTCGTTTTGATTATGTCTTCCGTAACTATGGTATTGGCCGTAGATGCCGGACACAAAATGAAGAAGAACGCCGTGATATGGTATATGTTCTTGACCATAATCGGTGGTGCTATATTCGTAGGCTCTCAAGCTTGGGAATGGGGTACTTTTATCAAAGGTGATTATGGCGCGGTAGAAACCAATGGTGGTAGAATTCTACAATTCGTGAATGCCGAAACCGGTGAGCGTGCTGCAATTAGGGATTTTGCAAAGACCATTCCTACCGAACGTACCGAACATGAACGTAAGAACGGAGTTTGGTTTTTCGATGAGGGCTATTTGCCTAGCTATTCCTTAAATGAGGTGGTCGAAGGTTTTAAGGCACATCCGAACATCCTTATTCGTACCGAGGCCATCGTTCAGGAAGGTGAGAACGAAGGTCATAAAACACTACTTACCAGGGAGGAATCCTTAAAAAAGATAAAAGATAGTAAATACGTCGTAGAAGGGGCTAACCTAATTCGTAACGAGTACGGAAGCCGATTGTTCGCCGATTTCTTTTTCTTTATTACGGGCTTTCACGGATTCCACGTTTTCTCAGGGGTGGTAATCAACGTAATTATATTCTTTAATGTGGTCTTGGGTACTTATGAGCGCAGAGGGCACTACGAGATGGTAGAAAAAGTAGGACTGTACTGGCACTTTGTGGATTTGGTATGGGTATTCGTATTCACCTTTTTCTATCTGGTATAACAAGAACAATAGCTTTTCCGTTGTAAACGGTATCTAACGAAATTGAGATTATAAAATGGCACACGCACACAAACTAGAGATTTTCAGGGGGCTTCTAAAATTTAAGTCCAATACCCAAAAAATATGGGGCGTACTTATCTTTTTGTCTATCGTTACCGCTATAGAGGTAGCCTTGGGTATTGCTAAACCAAGGGTTTTGACCCATTCACACTTTTTGGGGATGAAATTGCTCAACTGGGTATTCATTATTCTAACCTTGGTGAAGGCTTACTACATTGCATGGGATTTCATGCACTTGAGAGATGAAAAGAGCTCTTTGAGAAGGGCTATTGTATGGACTCCGATTTTCCTTGTGGCCTATTTGGTCTTTATTCTTCTTTTTGAAGCCGACTACGTTTATAACGTGTATAAGAATGGATTCATTCAGTGGAATTTTTAAGTGAATAGTTTTATAAATTAACAGCATACTAAGACGGTTTCACGACCGTCTTTTTTATTTTTGTAAGTATTAATTTCATTGTCTGAAGTTCTTCGTATATGCAGGTGAAAAAGTTTGTAGTCTTGACCGTATTGTTCATACTGCCTATCGTGGCATACCTCTTCTTTGCCTCTGGCGTTAATAACTTCGGAAAGCTTCCCATATTGACCAATGGCGTTGACGATGTGGCCCATATAGGAACGGCCAAGGTGTCGTTTAAAGATAAGATTACCGTAGTGGGCTTTTTAGGGAAAAACCTCGATAGCAAGGCCGGGAATGCCTTTAACCTCAACCAAAAGATCTATAAGCGCTTTTACGAGTTCAATGATTTTCAGTTCGTCATGCTCGTTCCAAAGGGGACTGAAGATATGGTGGCTGCCCTTGAGGGCGAATTGGGGCATTTGGTAGATATGAAAAAATGGAACTTTGTCTTTGCCGATGATGCCCAAATTACCGATTTTTTCGCATCACTGAAGACCGATATAAGCCTCGATGAAAATCTGGGTACCCCTTACGTTTTTATCATAGATAAGGATTTGAACCTTCGTGGTAGGGAGAATGACGAAGACGATGGTACAAAATATGGCTTTGATTCAACTTCGGTAGCCGAGTTGAACAATAAGATGGAAGACGATATTAAAATTATATTGGCAGAATACCGCCTTGCACTTAAAAAGAATAATGCCGATAGGGCAAAGTAATAATGGTTGTTGATCTCTAAGTGAACATGAAAAAGTATACGTACGTTTGGGTGTCTTTGGTAATACTTGTGTTTGGAATCATCTTCGTTCCTAAGATCGTTGACCGAATTTCAAAAGGAACCATTGTGGAGAACGATCGTATGAACGTGAAGCCTAAGGAGGCGCCCTTGGCCTATATTACTTTGAACGATAAGAAGAAACAGGTTCCCGCCTTTGATTTTATCAATCAAGACAGTGTAAGGGTGTCTAATGCCGATTTCAAGGGAAAGGTATTCGTTGTCGAGTTTTTCTTTACAAGCTGCCCTTCCATATGTCCTGTGATGACCGAGAACCTTGTGGTCTTGCAAGAGGAGTTTAAGGCAAGCGAAAACTTTGGTATAGCCTCATTTTCGATTACCCCCGATTACGACACCCCACAGGTGCTAAAGGCCTATGCCAAAAAGTACGGCATACATGATAAAGATTGGCACTTGATGACGGGAGACAAAGAGCAGGTGTATGACCTGGCCAATAACGGGTTCAACATCTTTGCGGCAGAAATGCCCGATGCCCCAGGTGGCTTTGAGCATTCTGGACTGTTTGCATTGGTCGATAAGGAAGGTTACCTGCGTTCAAGAACCGACGAGTTCGGTAATCCTATTATATATTACAGGGGAGCTATAACCGAGAAAAAGGGAGTGAACGAACATGGGGAGAAAGAACAGATTTCAGCCCTAAAAGAAGATATTAAACGTTTATTGGCGGAATAGATGGAACAGACAGTACTACAGGAAAAAAAGTTCAATAAGCTGATTACCGTGGTTTCGGTGGTAGTGCCCGTTGTGGTGGCCATATTGTTCGGGGTTAAAATCCCCAATGTGGAACGTCTTGGGTTTCTTCCTCCTATATACGCCTCGATAAACGGACTTACCGCGGTTTTGTTGTTGATTGCGGTTTGGGCCATAAAAAATGGTAAGCGGGAACTGCATCAAAACATTATGACTTCTTGTATTGGTCTTTCCGTGTTGTTTTTGTTGATGTACATAGCCTATCACATGACGTCTGAATCTACCTCGTATGGAGGGGAAGGAGCGGTGCGATACCTGTATTTTTTTATATTGATAACCCATATCGTTCTTTCGATAGCTATCATACCCTTAGTGCTTAAAACCTATGCTTTTGCCTATTTGAAAAAGTTTGAAAAGCATAGAAAATGGGCGAAGCTTACTTTTCCTATATGGCTTTATGTAGCGATTACCGGTGTAGTGGTTTACCTAATGATTTCACCTTATTATCCGGCTTGATTGGGGAATAGGTGCATTTAACTTTTGAAGAAAGTAGAATGAAAAAGACTTTGTTTGTATTCGTGATAATAATCGGCCTCATGCTGCCCGATACGCTTGAAGCCCAATGTGCCATGTGTAGGGCCGCCCTTGAAAGTAGTGGTGATATGAAGGCTGCGGAAGGTATAAACAACGGTATAGTCTATCTTATGGCCTTACCGTATATTCTTGTTGCGGGACTTTTCTACTTTGTGTATAGAAAGATGAAAAACAGGTCTACTGAGGAAGTTTAACATTTTTTTTTGAATTAAGCTGTAACAAAGCCCCTCAATTCTTGTCTTGTAGTTGTACGATTATAAATCGTATTCATCAATCAATCAATCAAAATCAACTACATGTTCGACATCGAGAGGTGGCAAGAAATCTTCGATACTATTCGTAAGAACAAGTTACGGACCTTTCTCACAGGCTTATCCGTAGCTTCCGGTATTTTCATATTGGTCATTCTATTGGGGTTTGGTCAAGGTTTCCGTAATGGTATAGCCCACGAGTTTGAGCAAGATGCGGCAACCAGTGTCTGGGTTTGGCCCGGTACCACCACAAAGAAATACAAAGGCTTGAATCCTGGAAGAAATATCCAGTTGACCAATGCCAATTACGAGTTTTCGGCTAGGCTACTCGAAGACGATATTCAATTTAAATCCCCCAGAATTTTTGTTCGCAACGTTTCCGTTACCTACGGAAATGAGGCCTTGGTGTATCAGGTGCAAGGCGTGTCGTGGCAATTTCAGATGATCGAGAACGAAAACATGTCGGCGGGCAGGTTTCTCAATTATCAAGACGAACGGGGCATGGCCAAAGTTGCTGTCATCGGTAAGAAAATTGCCGACGACGTTTTTTCCGATGTCGATAGTCCGGTAGGTGAGTTTGTCAAAATTTCGGGGCTGCCCTTTAAAATCGTTGGGGTTTTTAATGAAACGGAAGACCGGGAAGAAGAACGCATCTATATACCGATGACAACGGCCCAGCAAGTTTTTAATGGGGGCGACCGACTGAACAACCTGGCTTATACCTTGCCTCCGGCCGATAATTTTGAAGAGGTGGTGGCGCATTCCATCAAGTTTAAGAACAAGTTGCGGACCTATTTGCAGGAAGCGCATACCGTTGCACCCGATGATACCAATGCCATTTTTGTATGGAGCGCGATGGAAGAGGCTAAAAGATACTATAGCCTTACCGACAACATAGCCTTGTTTTTCTGGTTCGTAGGCATCTGTACCATTATTGCCGGGGTCGTGGGCGTGAGCAATATTATGTTGATCGTGGTGCGGGAGCGCACCAAGGAAATCGGTATACGAAAAGCACTGGGGGCCAAACCTTGGTCCATTGTTGGAATGATCTTACATGAGTCTATTTTTATTACGGCCATATCGGGCTTTGCGGGACTCATATTCAGTATGGGTCTTTTAGAATTTCTAGGCCCGCATATCGAAGTGGATTATATCGTGAACCCATCGGTGAATTTTACCGTGGCCATTTCTACGGTATTTGTATTGGTGTTGGCCGGAGCCGTAGCGGGATTTTTTCCGGCATGGCGGGCCGCAAATATTCATACCATAGACGCATTGAGAGACGAATAATATCAAGCTCATTAATCTTTTGATTTTGTAATCATGTTCAATAAAGACCGTTGGAAAGAAATTTTGGAAGTATTGACCAGTAATTGGTTCAGAACCGTATTGACGGCCTTTGGTGTTTTTTGGGGCATATTCATTTTGATATTGTTGCTTTCTGCAGGTAAGGGACTTGAAAATGGTATTATGCAAGACTTTGGTGATATTGCCACCAATACCATGTTTATGTGGTCGAGAAGCACGACCAAGCCTTATAAGGGGCTTCCTAAGAACAGAAGTTTTCTTTTTAAGGTTGAAGACGTGCAGGCCATTAGGGACAAGGTGCCCAACTTAAGGTTTATTTCCCCAAGAAATCAACTTGGAGGTTTTAACGGGGCCAACAATGTGGTACGCGGTATAAAGACCGGGGCCTATAATGTGTATGGCGACTATCCTGAAATCAGTAAGCAAGACCCCATGACCATGACTTCGGGGCGTTTTCTGAATTATAATGATATTAAGGAGAAACGAAAAATTGCCATTATTGGCGAAGGGGTGCGGGCCGGACTTTACGATAAGGATGAAGAGGTGCTGGGGAGCTTTATTAAAATTCAAGGCGTCAATTTTATGGTAGTCGGTACCTACAAGAAAAAAAGCAACGACGGCGATGGTGAAGAGGCACAGAAAGAAATATATGTGCCGTTCACCACCTTTTCCCAAGCCTTTAATCGGGGCAATGATGTAGGGTGGATGGCCATAACCGCCAACGATGGTACCTCTATAACCAGTATAAAGGATAAAATTATGGCCGTGGTCAAGCAGAATCACAAAGTACACCCCGATGACCAAAGGGCCGTGGGGCATTTTGATCTTTACGAACAGTTCCAAAGGGTACAGAGCCTTTTTGGGGCCTTGCGCTTTATTGCCTATTTCGTCGGAATCTTGGTCTTGCTCTCAGGAGTTATCGGGGTGAGTAACATTATGCTCATAGTGGTAAAGGAGCGTACCAAGGAAATTGGTATTCGCAGGGCCTTGGGCGAGGATCCTTGGTCTATTAAATTACAGATTTTAATGGAGTCTATTTTCTTGACCATTATCTCAGGTATGGCGGGTATCACATTGGGAGCCCTCTTTATCTATGGGGTAAACACATTGTTGGATATGAATGGTCCGGTAGATATGTTCTTGAACCCCAGTGTAAGTTTGGGGGTGGTGATAAGTGCCTTGTTCATTCTTATTGTTTCGGGACTCCTTGCGGGATTCATTCCTGCCCAGAGTGCCATTAAAGTGAGGCCGATAGATGCCCTCCGAACGGAATGATAGTAAACCTAAATAGGAAGTTTTAATAAGAACAAATAGAGTAACATCAATCAATCGTAAAAAATGAAAAAATCAGTAACTAGAATCGTTCTTTTGCTCATAGTGATAGCCTTTGGCGGATCTATGTATTACCTCTATCAAAAGAATGCCGAAGACCCAGTGGTCTACGAAACCGAAAAGGCCGTTAAGAAGACTATCGTAAAGAAAACGGTGGCCACCGGTAGTATATTACCCTTAGAGGAAGTGTTGATCAAACCTAATATTTCAGGGGTAATCGAAGAGGTGTTTGTAGAGGGGGGCGATTATGTGAAGTCGGGCGATCTGCTCTGTAGAATAAAGGTAGTGCCCAACCTAAGTGCCCTTAATGATGCCAGAAACAATATCGACGAGGCTAAAATAAACTTAGATGACCAGCTCCGAAACCTTGAACGCCAAAAGGGGCTTTTTGCCAAAGGCGTCATCTCTAAGGTCGATTTGGAACGGGCCGAGGTAGTTTATAGCCAGGCCAAACAAGCGTATGCCGCAGCCAATAAACGCTACGATATTGTAAAGACGGGAACGGCAAAGGGGTATGGCAACGCCGCTAATACCCAAATAAGGGCTACCGTAAGTGGTATGGTGCTAGAGGTTCCCGTGGAAGTCGGAAATCAGGTCATAGAGAGCAATAATTTTAATGAAGGAACGACCATTGCCGCTATCGCCGATGTCGACAAAATGATTTTTGAAGGAAAGGTCGATGAAAGTGAAGTAGGAAAAATAAAGGAAAACCTGCCCCTTGAAATTACCGTGGGCGCATTGGAAGGAAAGACCTTTGACGCGGTTCTGGATTATATCGCCCCTAAGGGCAAAGAAGAGAACGGGGCCATTCAATTTGAAATCAAGGGTACCTTGAAGAAACAAGATTCTGTTTTTATCCGGGCGGGCCTTAGTGCCAACGCATCGGTCATTTTGGGTAGGGCCGACAGTGTGCTTGCCATTAAGGAGGCCTTGGTGCAGTTCGATGATAAGACCAAAGCTCCTTTCGTTGAGATTGCCAACGGAGACCAGAACTTTGAGCGACGTAATATTGAACTGGGCATTAGTGATGGTATCTTCGTAGAGGTGAAATCGGGCATTACGGAGTCGGACAAGATTAAGGTCTGGAATGCCATAGAAAAGGAAGAGGAGAAAGGCTAGTATATTTTTTTAACAGAAAATTTGGAGTACTTCTTGTAACAATTGGGCAACTTAGTTGTCTTATTTCCATATTGTTTTGAGAATTCCGAATACAATTAACAAAACCATCATGATAGAAATTAAAGACCTTCACAAATCCTATAAAATGGGAAGCAACTCCTTACATGTTTTAAAAGGATTGAATTTTAGTATTGCTGAAGGTGAGCTTGTAGCTATAATGGGTTCTTCTGGTTCGGGAAAATCTACCCTTTTGAACATTTTGGGAATGTTGGACGAGGCCGATTCCGGTTCGTATACTTTAGATGGCGTTCCTATCAAGAACCTGAACGAGACCAAGGCGGCCAAGTATCGGAATAAATTCTTAGGTTTTGTCTTTCAGTCTTTTAATTTGATCAACTACAAAACGGCCATGGAAAATGTGGCCTTGCCCCTATATTACCAAAAAGTACCCCGAAAAGAACGGGAAGAAAAGGCGTTGAAGTATTTAGAGCAGGTAGGCTTAAAAGAATGGGCCACCCACTTGCCCAATGAACTTTCGGGCGGACAAAAACAACGTGTCGCCATTGCCCGTGCCATGGCTGCCGAGCCTAAGGTGCTCTTGGCCGATGAACCTACGGGTGCTTTGGATAGTAAAACGTCTTATGAGGTAATGGACCTTATTCAAAATATAAATGACAAGGGAAATACGATCCTTGTTGTAACTCACGAGGAAGACATTGCCCATATGTGCAAACGTATCGTACATTTAAAGGATGGCGTAATTGTCGAAGACAAAAAAGTAGAACAGGTTAGGGCCGCTCAATATGTTAAGTAGGGACAACTGGAAAGAAATTTTCGAGACGATTCAGAAAAACAAACTCCGTACGTTTTTGTCGGGGTTTACCGTGGCTCTGGGTATTCTTATCTTTGTGGTGCTCTTTGGTTTTGGAAACGGACTCATCAATACCTTTGACGATTTTTTCGGGGATGACGCTACCAATGTTCTTTTTGTATTTCCAGGAAGGACGACCATGCCTTACAAAGGGTATAAATCGAATCGGACTATTGAATTCGACAATAGTGATATCGAGGACATACAGAAGAATTTCCCCTTGTTCGTAGAGTATATTAGTCCAAGAATAACCCGTCAAGATACCGTTAGCTATATGAACGAATCGAATAGCTACAGAACACAGGCCGTGGGTCCGGCACACCAGTTTAGTGAGATGACCATCATGATGAAGGGCCGTTACCTGAACGAACTCGATATAAAGAACAAGACCAAGTATGCGGTTATCGGCCGTCTGGTGGAACAGGATCTTTTTGGTAACAAAAATTCCATAGGCAAGTATATCGATGTGGGAGGAAGCTCTTTTAAGGTAATCGGGGTTTTTCAAGATGATGGGGGTGATAATGAGGAGCGTATTGTCTATATACCGTACACCACGCGTCAATTGATTGAAAAGAATACCGACAAGATCAACCAGATCGTTGTAGGGTTTAAGCCTGAAATCGGCTATGCCGGAGCCATGGCCCTAGATAAGAGCCTTGATAAGTTTCTCCGTTCCAAAAAATTCATCAATCCAAAAGACCAGAACGGCATCTTCATTAGAAATATAGCCGATCAGTTGAAGCAAAACCAACAGTTTGCGCGGGTGTTGCAGATTATAGTGGGCTTTGTGGCCTTCGGAACCATTATCGCCGGCATTATCGGTATCAGTAATATTATGGTTTTTGTGGTCAAGGAACGCACGAAGGAATTGGGTATACGAAAAGCCCTCGGGGCTACACCTAAGGCCGTAATCGGAACGATTTTGTTGGAATCGGTATTTATTACTACGGTTTCGGGTTTTGTGGGCATGCTCATAGGAATTGCCATTTTAAGCTCCTTGGGAGAGAAACTGAAGGATTTTTTTATTACCAATCCCTATATAGACACGAGTATTGCCCTTTCGGCTACCATTGTTCTAATAATTTTCGGAGCTATTGCCGGTTATGTACCCGCTCGGCGTGCGGCCCGTATCAAACCCATTGTAGCCCTAAGAGACGAATAATATGCGATTTATATTCGATAGAAATACTTGGCAAGAAATTTTCGGTTCCATCAGCAAGAACAAGATGCGGACCGTTATCACCGTGGTGGGGGTTCTCTGGGGCATCTTTATTTATATCGCCCTTTCCGGTGCGGCCAAGGGCATGGATAATGGTTTTGAGAGTATGTTCGAGACCATTGCAAGAAACAGTATGTTCGTTTGGGCGCAAAGCACAAGTATGCCGAACGAAGGCTACAAGACGGGCAGACAGATGCAGTTGAAAATTGATGATGCGGTAATGATCGAGAACCGTATTCCCGAAGTGCAATATATTGCCCCACGTAATGTACGGGGCTTCTTTGGTGCCCCTCCCGCAAATATTGGCCGTAAGAACAAAACGGGAAGCTATTCCCTCTTCGGAGACTATCCTGCCTTTACTAAAATAGCACCCAAGAAAATTTACGACGGAGGTCGGTTTATCAATGACGAAGACATCGAGCAAGCGCGAAAAGTGGCCGTAATCGGCGAGCGTACACAAAAGGAACTTTTTGACGCGGACGAAAACCCGATTGGGGGCTACTTTAAAATCGACAATGTCTATTTTCAGGTGGTTGGGGTCCATAAGTACGAAGCTAGTGGTGGATTTGGGGGTGACGGAGATATTTTTATTCCCTTTACTACCTTCAAAAAACTATACAATACTGGTGATAACGTTGGGTGGTTTTCCATTGCGGCCTATGATGATGCCGATGTGGTAAAGGTCGAGGAAAATATTAAAAGCCTATTAAAGAATATTCATCATGTACACCCCGATGATGATCGGGCCTTCGGTTCGTTTAACCTAGGGGAGCAGTTCAATAAAATTGTAGGCTTTGCCGATGGCATAACCTTTCTTTCATTGATCGTTGGTATTGCCACCATTTTGGCCGGGGTTATCGGCATTGGTAATATTCTGCTGATCTCGGTAAAGGAAAGGACGAAGGAATTGGGCGTACGAAGGGCCTTGGGGGCTACACCGGCCGAGGTGCGCAACCAGATTATTCTTGAATCGGTCTTTTTGACCGTAATTGCGGGTATCATGGGTATCATTCTAGGGGCGCTGGCTTTGGCGGGAATCAATAGTATGACACAGGATATCGATTTTCCTTATACCAATCCTACCGTGCCCATACCCTACGTCATAGGCGCCTTGGTCATTATGGTGGTGTTGGGGACTTTAATCGGACTCATACCGGCTCAAAGGGCGGTGAGTATCAAGCCGATTGATGCCCTACGGGAAGAATAACGCACAATTGTGTAACAAAATGCATAACAACAAAACCAATAGATAACAAATACTCCTAAGAAATGAACAAGATCGTAAAATATATCTTAATTGGTATTTTGGTACTAGGCGCTTTATGGGCTGCGGCCTTTTTTATAAAATCGAATAGCAAGGATGCGGTTACCTACGAGACCCAAACGCCTTTTATATCGAATATTGAAAAGAAAACGGTGGCCACGGGCAAGGTGGTACCCGAAGATGAGGTAGAGATCAAACCACAGATTTCAGGTATCATCCAGAAAATATTTTTGGAGGAGGGCCAAAAGGTGAAGTCGGGTGATTTGATAGCGACCATTAAGGTCGTGCCGAACGAGCAAGCCCTCAACCAATCTAGGGGCAGGGTCCGAAATGCCGAGTTGGCCCTTAACAATGTGACGATCGAATACAATAGAAACAAGGCCTTGTTCGATAAGGGGGTGATATCGAGTCAAGATTTCAACAGCTTGCAGCTTCAGTACGACCAGGCCCAACAAGAACTTCAAAATGCAAGGGCCGATTATCAGATCATCCGACAGGGGTCAGCCGGGGGCTCTACTAGCGCTAATACCAATATACGTGCCACGGTAGAGGGCACTATTTTGGAAATACCGGTAGAAGAAGGCGATCAAGTCATTGAAAGTAACAACTTTAACGATGGTACCACCATTGCGACCATTGCCGATTTGAGCAAGATGATATTTGAAGGAAAGGTCGACGAAGGGGAAGTGGCCAAGTTAGAGGTCGGAACACCCTTGAAAATCAGTCTAGGGGCGGTTGAAGGAACTGAACTCGATGCAAAACTTCGTTTTATAGCACCAAAGGGAATCGAGGAAACGGGTGCGGTACAGTTTAAGATCGAAGGTGATGTAGAGGTTAAGGAAGGCGTATTTATCAGGGCAGGGTATAGTGCGAATGCCTCATTGGTATTGGAGAAAAAAGATGATGTTTTGGTGATTCCCGAGGCCTTGTTGCAGTTTGATAAAAAAACCGATAAACCCTATGTCGAGATAGAAACGGGTGACCAGAAGTTT
Organism: Zobellia sp. OII3; assembly: GCF_002211465.1. Lineage (NCBI taxonomy): Bacteria > Pseudomonadati > Bacteroidota > Flavobacteriia > Flavobacteriales > Flavobacteriaceae > Zobellia > Zobellia sp. OII3. Next base: position 1,696,902 of record NZ_MWRZ01000001.1, read on the forward strand.
GAAAGAAGGGATATAGAGATAGGGATTTCCGATGGGGTAAACGTTGAGATCGTTTCCGGCTTGACGGAATCCGACAAGGTAAAGGTGTGGAACAAAACCGAACCTATCAAAAAAGGGGAAGACGAAGAAGGGGAAGAGGGAAAGAGTGAAGAGTAACAATCATCAATCATAATCAAAAAATCAAAACATGAATCTTAAATTAACAATCGTACTGTTTTTGTGCTCGATCGGTGCTATTTCCGCCCAGCATAAAAAATGGACGTTAGAGGAATGCGTGGCGTATGCCGTAGAGCATAACCTTACCGTAGAACAGTACGAGCTCGATTTGAAAAACGCACAAATAGATAGGTCGGATGCGCTTGGGGCCCTATTGCCCGATTTAAACGCATCGTCAAGTATGACGGGTAGTACGGGACTATCGTTCGACCCTACGACCAATGAACCGGTAACTTCAACAATTCTGTCCGCCAATGGAGGCCTGACTTCTTCTTTGACGCTTTTTGACGGATTGCGCAATTTCCATAGGCTCAACCGTGCCAAGCTGAATGCCTTGTCCAATCAATATCGTTTAGACGATTTAAAGGATGACATTCGTTTGAACGTGGCCAATGCCTATTTGCAGATATTGTCGAACAAAGAGTCGCTTAAAGTGTTCGAGGCCCAATTTGCCGTTACCGAACAGGATCTAAAGCGAACCAAGGAATTGGTGGAAGCGGGCGTGCTTCCCAAGGGTGATCTTTTGGAGGTCGAAGCTACCGCCGCCAATCTTGAACAACAGATTGTCAATACACAGAACCAAGTGTTGATTTCGCGTATCAACCTGGCGCAACTGCTTCAAATAACCGATTACGAGAACTTTGATGTATTGGATGCCGATTTTGAAGTGCCTCCGTCCGAAGTTCTTACAAAATCGCCCAAAGAGATTTTTGCCGAGGCCTTGACCTTTAGAAACGATATTAAGTTTTCGAAGTCGAATATCGATTTGGCGAAGAAGGATCTCGATATTGCCAAAGGGGCTATTTATCCTACCTTGGGAGCCTTTTTTAACTATAATACCCGGTATTCGGATCAAGGCGGATTTAATACTACAGGAGTCTTTGTTCCGGCTGAAAGCTTTGTCAACCAATTGTGGATCAATGATGGTATTTCTTATGGTTTGAGATTGGATATTCCCATATTCAATGGCTTTGGGGTCAGAAACAACATCAAGCGCTCACAGATCAATGTCGAAAAGGCCAAGCTGCAGCTCGAGCAAGAAAAGTTGGATCTTGAGACCAATATCAATCAGGCCTATGTAGATGTGAAAAGTTTTTCGAAAGCTTATGAAGCTGCCCAAAAAACCTTGGAAGCCAGAAGGTTGGCCTATGAATATTCAAAGGAACGCTACGAGGTAGGTCTTATGAATGCCTTCGATTTTAGCCAGGCCCAATCAAGGGTAGACAATGCCGAAGCGGAATTGATCCGTACGAAATATGATTATATCTTTAGACTTAAGGTGCTGGAGTTCTATTTCGGACTGCCCCTAGAGCTTAAATAGAGATTTGTACATAGAAATTGAAAACCTGTTCGGCCTCGTGTCGAACAGGTTTTTTTTATGTGCTAATTTCAACCGTCTCACCTATCTTTGTACCCTTATGAGCATAATCTTAAACTTAGAGACCGCCACTACCAATTGTTCGGTCAGTGTGGCCAAAGACGGACGTATATTGGCCATTAAAGAGCATGATACGCCCAATTATTCACATTCCGAACAATTGCATGTCTTTGTTCAAGATGTTTTAAAGGAGGTCAATGTAGATGTGTCGGAGCTTGATGCCATCGCCGTGAGTAAAGGCCCGGGGTCTTATACGGGCTTGCGTATCGGGGTTTCGGCGGCCAAGGGGCTGTGTTTTGCCTTAGAGGTGCCCTTGATTTCGATCGCTACCCTGACGAGTATGGCTACACAGGTAACGTCAAACGATATCGATTATATCATTCCCGTGCTAGATGCCCGGCGTATGGAAGTTTATTCGGCCGTTTTCGATAAGGATAAAAATCAAGTGAGACCTACCGAAGCCGAGATTATAGACGAGAATTCATTTTCAGATTTTTTACAAAAAGGAAAAGCCGTTTTGGTGGGCAGCGGTGCGGAAAAGTGTAAAACGCTATTATCTCACCCTAAGCTTACATTCGATACCACCATAGTGCCATCGGCAAAGGAAATGGCCCAATTATCATATAAAAAGTTCAAAGCAAGCGATTTTGAAGATGTCGCTTACTTTGAACCGTATTATCTAAAGGATTTTATCCTACAACAGAAAAAGAAATAGGGGGTTAAGCCTCTATCGCTTGTCCCTTGACGTGTACGTCGCGCTGTGGAAAAGGTATTTCTATTCCCGCTTCGTCAAATCGTCTTTTGATTTCTTCGATAATAAAGAAATGTGCAGCCCAAAACACCGGGTTCTCGGCCCAATAGCGCAAGGTCAGGTCTACCGAACTGTCTCCCAATCCATCTACATATACTTCGGGCATTGGGTCTTTTAGAACGTTCTCGTTTTTTGCGCAGATGTCGAGCATGATTTCTTTGGCGGTCTTGATATTTGAGCTGTAGCCTATCCCTACTTTAATATTGTCCCTTCGTGTAGGCATGGCGCTATAGTTAACGACATTGTTGTTTGATAGCTCGCCATTGGGTATAATGGCCAATTGGTTGCCGAAGGTGGTCAATTTGGTGTAGAAGATGGTAATTTCCTTGACCGTACCGTCTACGCCTTGGGCGGAAATAAAATCCCCTATTTTAAAAGGCCTGAAGAGCAAAATGAGTACGCCCCCTGCAAAGTTGGAAAGCGACCCTTGGAGGGCAAGTCCTATGGCCAGACCGGCCGCACCGATAATGGCGATCAATGACGATGATTTAACGCCAAGCTGGGTCACTACCAGAACAAAGAGCAGTACCTTGAGGGCGATGTTTATAAAACTCTGTAAAAAGCTCTCCAAAGCCAGGTCGTAGTCCTTCTTCTCAAAAAACTTACGGACCATTTTATTTATAAAGCGAATGATCCATAGGCCGAAGACCAAAATAATGGTGGCCATGATCACATCGGGTAGTACTTTCCAAGCCCATTCTATGGCCTTGTCTATGTGTTCTTGATAGTTTGCGAATTCTTCCATTTATATGCTTTATTTTAAGGGCGCAACTTACTAAATACAGGGGTTTCGGTCAAAAACAAATCATTAAACTATTGTTAATGGAGGATCTGTAAATCGAATGCGGTAATACTTTGTTCGTATGTGCCCAAAATAGAGGGGCGGTACTTTTTATGATCAGGGTTTGCGGTGGGCATCAAAAAAAAGCGCTACATGAAGTGCAGCGCCTTTTTAAAAAAATGTTTCGTGCTTACTTGACCTCGAAAGTGATCTTGACGTTTACACGGTAATTGTCCAGTTTGCCATCTTTTACCGTAGCGCTTTGCTCGTTGATGTAAACCGACTTGATGTTCTTTACTGATTTAGAGGCCTGCTCAACGGCTTGCTTCGCCGCGTCTTCCCAACCTTTGTCAGAGTTCGCCAATACTTCTATAACTTTTAAAACTGCCATAATACATTATTTTTTATAGTTCGCTTTAAATTACGAAAATATCGGACAGGTTTGTTGATTCTAAACCTATAAAAATTAGTTCATTAGCCGTTTAGGGCGACCACTTCGTTCACTTTGTCCCCCATCATATTTTTAAGCATGGTCTCGATGCCATTTTTTAGGGTGAAGGTTGAAGAAGGGCAACCGCTACAGGCGCCTTGTAAAATTACGTTTACAGTTTTGCTTTCCTCTTCGTATGACTGAAAGAGAATATTACCACCGTCACTGGCTACGGCAGGTTTTACATACTCTTCTAGAATATCTACGATTTGCTGGGAGGTATCGTCTAGTTCCGGCGTTGCTTGGGTTGGAGCCGAAGTGGTATCGCTTGCTTCCTTTGTTGCCGCTATGGCATCCTCGGAAACGGCTTCGTTGCCATTGGCCAGGTATTCCCGTATGTGTTCGCGCAATTGCATGGTTACGTCTTCCCATTCCGCAACGTCATACTTACTTACGGATACATAGTTCAGGTCAAAGAAAACCTCCTTTACGAACGGAAAGGTAAATAGCTGCTTGGCCAATTCTGAATTTTTGGCCTCATCTATGTTTTTGAATTCAAAGGCGGTGGGAACAATTGGTTTGTTGGCCACGAATTTCATCACCGATGGGTTGGGAGTGACTTCGGCATATACCGTAATGGCCACTTTTTTGACAGTTTCCTCGACCTCGTTTACGATAGGTTCTCCTGCATTTAGGTAATCTACCAGTTGTTGGGCCACTTCGTCCTTTACGTCGTCCCAAGTAACGATGTCGTAGCGTTCAAGCCCGATAAAGTTTCCAGAGATATATACCGTTTTGATAAACGGAAGGTAAAAGAGTTGTTGGGCCAAAGGTGAATTTTTGGCCTCATCTATGTTTTTGAACTCGTAATTCTTGCTCTTGGTCAAAAAATGATTTGTCTCAAATTTAAGAATCGCAGGGTTGTTGGTCTTAACAACCGTAATCGTATACTCCTTCATGGTGTCAAAATTTTTGTAAAAATACAACCTAATTTTTGAACGGTGTGTATTGAAACGGGGATATAATAATGTTGCGTTTCGTCCGTTATATGTTATATTTAGTCGATAAAATAATCATCCTCTATATTAAACCGATGAAACACCGTTTCCTGCTCTTGCTGGCGTCCCTCGTTTTTGCAATCCCATCGAACGCTCAAGAGGGCATACCCGTATACTTTGATTACCTCTCCGATAACTATTACCTTGTTTATCCGTCTATGGCGGGTATCAGTGATGGGGGAAAGATTAGGGCCACCGCAAGAATGCAGTGGTTTAGTGTTGAAGACGCTCCCAATCTGCAGACCATCAATGCCAATTTTAGAATTGGAGAAAGTAACAGCGGGGTGGGGGCTATCTTTTTTAATGATGCCAATGGATATCATTCGCAAACCGGTTTTAAGGCTACATATGCCCATCACCTAAAACTCGGTGGTGACGGTCGAAATTTGAACCAGCTTTCATTTGGCCTGAGTCCGACCTACCTGCAAAGTAGTCTCGATGAGTCCGAATTTGTTTCGGTTGGGCCCGATGATGCCATTGCCGGTATAAAACTGAGCGAGGGCTATTTTAATATTGATTTGGGCTTTTCATACAACTTGATGGAATTTTATGCCCATGTGGCAGTGACCAATCTGTTGGGGAGCAAGCGTAACCTTTATCGTTATGGAAAGGCAAATGATAATATACCTGTTATCGATAATTTACGCCGGTATTTGTTTTCGGTAGGATATGTTTTCGGGAAGCAGGAATGGCAATTCGAGCCTTCGGTACTGTTTCAGTTAAGTGAATTCACCGAAGAGAAAACCATAGATTTAAACGCCAAGGTCTACAAGGATGTCGATTTTGGACGTATTTGGGGCGGACTCTCGTACCGTAGAAGTTTTGATGGTGCCCAGTTTGCTACTTCGGATAGTTTTGGGGAACAGCGTTTACAGTTGTTTACACCTATCGTAGGGGCCAACATCGGTAATTTTATGGTGTCGTACAATTACTCTTACCAAACAGGGGATATCCGTTTTGATAGCGGAGGTTTTCACCAAATAACATTAGGTTACGATTTTGGTCAAAAGGAGCGCAAGTATGATTGTTATTGCCCTGCGGCACAGTAGAGTGGTGTAATCCAAATAGAAAACATAAAAAAGCATCCCGAAATTTCGGGATGCTTTTTGTTTGGTTATGGAAGCTAATTATTCTTCCCACTTGTAGTCTTTCTTGGCTGCTTGCTTTTTGATGGCTTCCAACATGGCATTTTCAAGTTCTCCTTTTTCGCCTTCTTGCTGTTGTTCGGCAATGAACTTCTCGCGTTTGGCGTTCAGCTCTTGGATCTCGGCTTGAATCTTGGCGCGATCTGATTTTTTTTCTTCGATATAAGCCTTTATTTCGGTCTCTGATTTTTCCTTTAATTCTTTGGGGAGTTCTTCCTTTTTGATTTCGGAAATATTAAAGCTTTCGTCTTTGGAGGCATCTACCAGGTCCCATTGCTTGTTGTTGTACAATCGAGAGCTTTTGCTGACGGCACGTTTAACCGCAACGGCTTCCTCGAGTTCGTAGGCGTTGTCGTCTTGTACGCGTTGTTTCTCCATTTTGGCACTTCCCATGGCTCCATACGAAATGTAGGTCTGGTTCAGTTTTGAATTCAGTTGAATGATAACATCGTCGTAAGGCGTGTCGATATGGACCACCTTTCTGTTGTGGTCTATGGCTATGTATTCCCCTCCCGTTAAGGTAGCGCCGTTCTTCCATTCGGTATTGATGCCTTGTTCGTAGTTACCGCAAAAGATGGTGTTGACCACGATGTCTTTTTCCTTGGCGTTGGTCACTGCGTCTTTGTAGTTGAGCTTGCCTTGGTTAAAGGGTTCGTTACCGGCAATAAAAATCATTTTCAGGTTATCGGGGTTATTGCCCCAGTCTAGTTGCTTTAATGAGGTGTGTATGACTTCCCCGCAAAATTCCTCGCCTCCGTTGGTCGTCAATGAAAACAGTTTTTCCGAAATTTCATCCAGGTCCCCGCTAAAGTTCAATACTTGTTGAATGTATCCTTCATTGGAAGATAGGTTGTCGTTTCCATATTGATAGAGCGCAATTTGTAATTCAGGCCGTTGCTCGTTGCCGCATTTGGCGTGGGTGAACTTGTTTACTATATCCCAAAGCTGTGATTTGGCCTGGTTGATAAGTCCGTCCATACTATTACTGGTATCCAACAATAGGGCAATTTTGACCGTGTTGTTTTTGGGCTTGTCCTTTTCTGGAACATTAAGGGCTTGGGCCATTACCGGTGCTACTGTCGTTTTTTTGGCCTTTGGTTCGCAACCGTACATGGTTGTAAGGGCGAATGACATAAGGGCTAATCCAAGAATCTGTTTTGTGTGTTTCATAATTATTTTTTTTAAGGCCCTATTTAGAGGGGGTGATTTATTCGTATTATTTGTTGTTGATGGGGTAAAAGTAGAAGCAACTTATTTCGTGTAAAACCGGCTTTGAGGGAAGTGGCGTTTTCAAAGAGGGAACGCTTCTTTTGGATGCGTGAAGCCTTTACGGAAGGTAGTTTTTAGGGGAATTAGGGAAGAGGTACGTTTTTTAGTGACGCATAATTCGATTAAGTTTACGTTGTACAAATAATCAAATGGGTTCAATTCGCCACATATTGCTTTTTCTTTTTATAGGATGCTCCACCATAAGTGTATGGGGGCAGAAGGAGCTGCGGCGCGGTAAAATGGCCAAGCCCCAAAGCAATCTGCACCAAGCCTATCTCGATTCGGCCAATGTCTATAGGCAAAGCGATATAGAAAGGAGTATCGATTATATCACCAATTCCATTGCCGTTCTGGGCAAGCAGGCCGATAAGAAATCGCTTTCCGAGTCTTTGGTCGCCTTAGGGGAGGTTTACCAATACCACAACCAGTACGATTTGGCCATTACGAATTACATAGATGCCTTAGAAGCCTATAAATCTACACGAACGACCCTGCTTTTAGCGGAAGCATATATTCAGAACAAGCAGTTTTCGGAAGCGGAAACGGTACTCCTTCCCCTGTTAAAAATAGAAGGGTTGGTGCCCTATCAAAAAGTGCGTTTGAACGAAAGCCTAGGCGATGCCTATCGCGGCTTAGATCAAGTGGAGAAGGCCCTTGCTTTTTTTGAAGAAGGACTCATAGTGGCCAAAAAAAACCAAATAACACCCAAATTGGCCGACCTGAATTCAAAGATCGCCGATACCTATGCGCAAGATGATAAATTGGTCGAGGCCGGTGCGTATTACAATAGCTCGCTGCAACTTACCGAAGACTTGGAGCCGAAACGGGCCGTACAGGAAAAGGAAAAGGTAGCTGATTTTTACAATCAGAAGAACCTATATGGTGCCGAAATTGAATTGCGGAAAAAAAGTCTTAGCGAACTAAAAACGCTTCCCAAGGGGAAAACGGCCAAACGCGAAGCAAGGGACGAATTGGATTCTATCACCCCGCAACGCATTAATTATAAAATTGCCAATGCCTACATTGCCCAAGATAAGTATGACGAGGCCATTCCCTACCTAAAGGAAAGTATTGAGACCGCCGATTCTGAAAACGACCTTGTGGTTCAAAAAGACGCCACAAGAAAATTGTCGGAGGTTTTTGAGTATAAGGGCGACTATCCCAAGGCCTTTGAAACCTATAGAAGTTATGTGTCCTTGGTAGATACCCTATATGTGCGTAAAGAACAGGAAATCGCCAGGGCGGCGCGTTTCAATAGGGAAATCTCAATGCGTCAAAACCGTATTTCGGGATTGGAGCAAGAACGCGAACTTTCGCAAAGCAAGTACGACCTGGCCTTGACCGAACAGCAATTGATTCAGGAAAGCAATAAGCGCCAAAGGTGGATCATCTATTCCCTTATTTTCGGAATGATCCTATTGGGGCTGGCCGCCTTTTTCTTCTATAGGAGCAATCAACAGCAGAAATTGGCAAATAATCTCTTGGCCTTAAAGTCTTTGCGGTCACAGATGAATCCCCACTTTATCTTTAATGCGCTCAATTCGGTCAATAATTATATCGCCAAGAGCGATGAACGCAGTGCCAACCGCTTCCTTAGTGAGTTTTCTACATTGATGCGTTCGGTGCTTGAGAATTCCGAAGAGGACTTTATCCCGCTGGCCAAAGAATTGGAACAGTTGGAGCTGTATGTGAAATTGGAGCATTCCCGATTTCCCGATAAGTTCGATTATCAATTGAATGTAGATAAGAAGGTCGATGTATCGGCATTTGAAATTCCGCCCATGCTATTGCAGCCCTATATTGAAAATGCCATTTGGCATGGACTCCGTTATAAGGAAGATAAGGGGCGCTTGACAATCGATGTAAGACCAAAGGGTTCGACATCCATAGAGATCGTGATAACCGATGACGGTATCGGTAGAAAGAAATCGGGACAATTGAAGACGGAGAACCAGAAAAAACAAAAATCGAAAGGGATGGGCAATATCAAAAAGCGAATAGCCATTCTTAACGATATGTACAAAAACAAGGTTGATGTCACTATTTCCGACCTCACGACCGATGGTTCGGGCACGAAAGTGGTATTTGTGCTCCGTAAAGATTGATCGGGGCCTTCCTAAAAAAATAACTACTATGACTTTAAATGCCATACTTGTTGAAGACGAAGCCAATAGCCGGGAGATTTTGCGTAACTATCTCGGAAAATATTGTGCAAACGTCAAGCTCTTGGGAGAGGCGGCGTCAATCCAAGAAGGACTTGACCTTATTTCCAAAAACGATCTTGACCTTGTTTTTTTAGATGTGGAAATGCCTTTCGGAAATGCCTTTGACCTTCTTGATCAATTGCCCGACCGTTCCTTTGAAACCGTTTTTGTAACGGCCTATAACCAATATGCCATGGATGCCCTGAACAGCCATGCGGCCTATTACCTTATGAAACCCATAAATATCGACGAGCTCGTAAAGGCCGTGGAATATGTTCAGGAAATCAAACAAAAGGAGAACGAGCTCGAAGATAAGGTCTTACAACCGAAGTTGAAATCGGTACAAGGAAAGATAACCCTGCCACAGCAAGATGGGTTTCAGGTATTGAACGTGGCCGATATTCTTTATTGCAAGGCCGATGATAATTATACCGAGATCTATTTAGAGAACAAAAAGATTTTGGTAAGCAAGACTTTAAAGTATTTTGAAGAGGCCCTGACCGATTTTTCCTTTGCCCGTATCCATAAATCGTATTTGGTAAACGTTGATGAGGTGGTCAAGTACAGAAAGGGAAAAGGCGGTAGTGTAGTAGTTTCGAACGGAAAGGAACTATTGGTCTCAGCTTCGAAAAAGAAAGAGCTTTTGGCGTATTTTTAAAGAAAGAACAAGAATAAAACACCAAGATGATAAAAACGATTAACGGAAAGACCCCACAATTCGGAGACGATTGTTTCATTGCTGAAAATGCCACCATTGTGGGAGAGGTAAGTATGGGCGACCAATGTAGTGTTTGGTTCAATGCCGTACTTCGGGGCGATGTGCACTATATAAAAATGGGAAATAAGGTCAATGTACAAGATGGGGCCATAGTGCACTGTACCTATCAAAAATCGCCCACCACTATCGGTAATAATGTTTCCATAGGGCATAACGCCATTGTTCATGGGTGTACCCTAAAGGATAATGTGCTGGTAGGGATGGGAAGCATCATTATGGATGATTGTGTGGTAGAGAGCAATAGCATTATAGCTGCGGGAGCAGTGCTGACCAAGGGCACCCATGTGCCGGCCGGAAGCGTCTTTGCCGGTACACCGGCAAAAAAGATAAAAGATATAAGTCCGGAACTCAGTTCGGGCGAGATCGATCGTATAGCAAACAATTACGTCACCTACTCGGCTTGGTTCAAAGAATAGGACGCCTTAAGGCCGAGGTTGGCACTTGAACTTTATTTGCTATTTTTGCACCCACTAAAAAATAAAAATAATGAATGCATATATATTTCCCGGACAAGGAGCGCAATTTGTAGGTATGGGGTTAGACCTCTACGAGAACTATCCCTTGGCCCAAGAACTCTTTGAACAGGCCAATGATATCCTTGGTTTTCCGATAACGGATATAATGTTCGAAGGTACGCCTGAAGACTTGAAGCGGACCAAGGTTACGCAACCGGCTATTTTTTTACATTCGGTTATTTTAAGTAAGGTAATGGGCGACAGTTTTAAGCCGGATATGGTGGCCGGTCATTCTTTAGGCGAGTTTTCCGCTTTGGTGGCCAACGGAACCTTGAGTTTTGAAGATGGTTTAAAATTGGTATCACAACGTGCCTTGGCCATGCAAAAAGCCTGTGAGCTTCAGCCCAGTACTATGGCAGCGGTTTTAGGTTTGGAGGATGCCCTTGTAGAGAAAATATGTGAGGAGACACCGGGTATTGTCGTTGCGGCGAACTATAACTGCCCTGGGCAATTGGTGATTTCAGGTGAGGTGGAAGCCATTGAAAAAGCGTGCGTGAAAATGAAGGAAGCGGGAGCTAGAAGGGCTTTGGTACTTCCCGTAGGTGGCGCTTTTCACTCTCCCTTGATGGAGCCTGCCCGGGAAGAACTGGCGGCGGCCATAGAGAATACGACTTTTGCTAGTCCGAAATGTCCGGTTTATCAGAATGTGACTACCGTTGCTGTGAGCGATTCCGCGGAAATTCAGAAGAACTTGATTTCGCAATTGACCGCTCCCGTAAAATGGACGCAAAGTGTGGAACAAATGGTGAAGGACGGAGCTTCCCTGTTTATCGAGGTCGGCCCCGGCAAAGTGCTTCAAGGACTGGTAAGAAAAATTGTTCCGGGAACAGAAAGTCGATCGGCAGATATCCCGAGTTGATCTTTATTCCGTATATTATGTAGTTTGTCCGTAAAACCTTGATTTAACCCCTAATTTAAGGTTGAGGACGATTTTTTTTAGTAATATTGACGCCCATTTAGCCACGACCTACTTTATTTGCTGTGTATTGAATTTGTATTCAAAGGACAGTTATGAAATTGAAAAAGAAAATACTTCGTTCTGTCAATGACCTGAGAACCATTGGCAAAGCATTTTTATTGTTGGTTCTACTTAGTTCCGGCCAATCGTTGATGGCTCAGGACATTTCCATTACTTCGTCGGATAACCAAGCGGCCGAGACCGATGGGACTCCCAACGGAGCGAGCTTTACCATATCAAGGAGTTCTAACCCGGCGATTCCCAGTGTGGTTACCTTTTCGGTAGCGGGTACTGCTTCGGAAGGAGATGATTACCAAAGCCTGACAAAGACCGTGAGTTTAAATGCCGCCAATGAAGGGTCGCTGACCATTGATGTAAATATCAATGACGACGGCTTGGTCGAGGGTACAGAAACTATTGTGGTGACCCTTGTTTCGGTATTAGGAGCCGGTAGCATTGATTCCAATAAAAAGTCAGTTACAATCAACATCGCCGATGACGACCAAGGGACCTTTACCTTGGAAAGACTGGATGCCAATGCCGCCGAAGTAGAAGCACCAGGTGCAGCCAATCTGGGGCAATATGTAGTGAAATTGGATAAGGCCAACGGAACGGGAACGCCCATTACGGTGCCCTATTCCTTTACTGCTGCAAGTACCGCCACCCGAAATGTCGATTATGTGGTTCGAACGGTGACCAATCTTACCCAAGGCCAACTTTCTTTTCCGGCCGGGGTAAACCAGGTCAACCTGTTTATCGATGTAATTGACGATACGGATCCCGAACCCAACGAAACCGCAATCCTTCAATTGGGTACCCCTAGTAATACTACCCTGTTTTCAGTCAACCAGCCTGGTGTTGCGGGAAGAACGGTTACTATTCTTGATAATGACTGTGTGGCCGGGGATACCCCGCCTGCCATCAATGGAGCAAGGCCGACGACTTTTTGTAATCCGCCCAGCACAAGTGTCAATTTAAATACTTTTGTCGTTGGCGGTGCCGCAAGTGCCCCTGCGGGTAGTTCGTTGAGGTGGAGTACAACGGCCAACCCAACGGCAGTCGCTAACTTGTTGGCTAACGCCACGGTTACCGCGTCGGGTACCTATTACGCCGTATATTGGGCGAACGACAATTCATGTTATACCGCCAGTAGTGATCCGGTTAGCATAACTATTAACACCCCGCCATCTCCAGGTACTACTACGGCAACTACGCTGTGTAATAACACGGATGGTGATTTTGGGGATACCGCCGTAAACCTTGGTACTTTGATTACGGGAGAAGCTCCGGGTACTTGGAGTTATTCTTCAGGGCCTGAGACGGTTCAGCCGGTAGGGGCCAATGACCGTGTCGAGTTTAGTGGTAAAACGGCCGGTACTTATGTGTATACCTATACTACGACCGGAGCCATAGCTCCTTGTGAAAACGATTCTACACAGGTAATTATTACCGTTGAAGATTGTAATAAATGTGCGGCCAAGATAGCTCCCGCTGTAAATGGGAGCATTCCTACTGATTTTTGTGATGAGATTACTACTTCGTTGACCGACTATATTCAAGGTAGTGCCCCAGCAGGTACCGTTTTACGATGGGCAACGAATGCCGGGAATCCAGTAGGTACTCCTGTTCCGCCCAATAGGATAACCAATCCCTTGCCTGGAACGTATTATGCGTTTTACTATGACACGGCACTGGAATGTGATGGGCCAGTACAGACCATATCGTTGGTGGTAAACCCAACACCGGAAATTACGGATACCGAAGGGGACAGTAGATGTGGGCCGGGCCAGGTTGTTCTTACCGCTGCCGCAACGGATGATGCTACCATTAATTGGTATGCAAGTGCCACGGGTGGTTCGCCCTTACACACAGGGGCGAGTTTCACTATCAATAATTTGACGCGTACCGCTTCTTACTTTGTCGAGGCTGAAGCCAATAGTTGTATCTCGGAAAGAACCGAGGTGATAGCTACGATTAATCCGGCTGTTACCGCAGGTAGCCCAGAGGATGCATCTTCTTGTAACGACGAAAGATATGGTACTACCACCTTTGATTTAGACAATACGTTTTCGGTTATCGCCAGTGCCGGTACTTGGGCATGGTTCGACGGCCCTGTCAATGTGAGTCCAAATGCGGATAATGTGGTAGATTTTCAAGGAGTGCCTAGCGGTACCTATGTGTTTACCTATACAACAACAGGGGCCCAGGCACCTTGTGAAAACGAAACGGCCCAAGTTTCTATCGCCGTCAGCAGTTGTGATACCGACGATGATGGTGATGGATTGTTAGGAGGAGTGGAAGCCAGCCTAGGAACCGATCCCGACAATCCCGATACCGATGATGATGGAATAAACGATGGGGACGAAGTAGGTGATGATCCTGCCAATCCCTTGGATGAGGATGGCGACGGTATAATCGATGCCTTGGATTCCAATGTGTTGGATTCTGATTTGGACGGGGTTGTGGATCAATTGGATCCCGGTAACGATAATCCATGTGTGCCTGATAATTCTAACGGATTATGTGATACCGATGGTGATGGAATTACCGATGGACAAGAAGAAGCTGATGGAACGAATCCCTTAGATGCTTGTGATCCCGACATCAACAACGGAAACTGTGACCCGACACCCATTGATCTTGAAGTGATGAAAACGGTTGATAAGGCCGAGGCCATTGCAGGCGATGAGGTTATTTTTACCATTACGGTAAATAATCTATCCAATAGAATTGTTCGGAACGTTATCATAGGGGAGATGTTGGAAGAAGGATTCGACTATAAAGGTCATAACACCTCCGACGGTAGTTATGTATTGACTACGGGTGAGTGGACCATTCCAGAGATATCCGAAGGGGGGACGGTCACTATGACCCTAACGGCAGAAGTACTTGACGGCGGGCCTTATACCAACCGTGCCGAATTACTACAGTCCTTTCCGGTAGACGACAACCCTGAAAACGATACTGCTGAGGTGACATTGAATATTGATTTGCCCGAAGGCATCGATTTGGTATTGGAAAAATTTGCTAGGATCGTAAAAGAAGATGACACCTTGGGTGTTCAACGGCCTTACCGAAACTTGAGTAGGGTAAACCCATTGGTCGGACAAGAAGTAATCTTTACTATAAGGGTGACGAACGAATCCAATGAAGATGCGGTTTCGAGAATAATAGTCCGAGATACCCTTTCCTCTGATGTCGATAGTGGTTTGGTGTATATCAGTAGTACGGCAGATAAAGGCGAGTACATACCTGAAACGGGAATTTGGAGTATACCCGAACTGATTAGGAACGAGGTTGCCGTTCTTGAAATTAGGATGGCGCTTCCTATCGCCGGTACTTTTGAGAACACCGCGGAAATAACAAGATCTTCTCCAGCCGAAAGTGAAGGAAATTACGATAACAACAGGGCTACGGCCACAGTCAATGTTTGGGAAAGGTCACAGGTTGACTTTGGAATAATCTACAATATGTTTTCTCCGAATGGAAATGGAGAGAATGAGGAATTAAAAATTAACACAAAATATGTAGATGAGGACGGTGATGAACGTGAAATACCAATTGTTTATTCCATAAAAATATTTAACAGGTACGGTAAAGTGGTTTTCGAAGGTGATCAAATGACCGATGAGGTTATTTGGGACGGAACATGGAAGGGTAAGGAAGCGCCTGACGGTACTTACTTTTATGTTTTAAATTTAACCTTAGAGGAAGAAGTAGAAGGTTTTGAAACCACCACCACTAAAAAAGGCTGGATCCAGCTTATAAGATAATACGGATAATGCAGAATAGAATACTAAAATCCTTTCACGGTTACATCTGCTTTACTATAGGTGTATTGTTTATATCGGCAAACAGCTTTGCTCAAAAAGAACCTCAGTATACGCAGTATATGTATAACATCGGTAGTTTCAACCCTGCCTATGTGGGGTCGGTACAGAATCCGGAAATTGCTGCGACCTATCGGGCCCAATGGCTTGATATCGAAGGTTCGCCGCGCACCATTCGTTTGGGTACCAATATACCCTTTGCCAACGAAAAGAACGGGCTCGGTTTTAATATTATAAGCGACCAGTTAGGGCCGTCTACCCAAACCTACGTTGAATTGGCCTATTCGTACCAATTTAATGTTTCTGACAATACGAAGCTTTCCTTTGGTATGGATGCCGGTGGCTCTTTTTTGAACGTTGACTTTTCAAAAGGTACGTTTGAAAATCCGGGCGAACCTATTTTGGGGCGTGAGACCATTTCTAAGTTTTATCCGACCATTGGTGCCGGGTTCTTTTTATACGAAGACGATATCTGGTACTTAGGGGCGTCGATACCGAACTTTTTGACCGATGGCATCTATAACGATGAGGTGGCCACGATTATAGAAGACAAGCTGCAGTTCAACTTTATTGGGGGCTATGTCTTCGATTTTTCGGAAACCCTAAAGTTTAAACCGGCTTTCTTGATCAACTATATCAATGGGGCGCCTGTGAATACAAACCTTAGCGCCAACTTTTTGTTCAACGATAGGTTTACCATGGGAGCCTCGTACCGATTGGGGAGCGCCGTGAGCGGACTCGTAGGTTTTCAGATAACCAATGGTAGTTTTATCGGCTATTCGTATGACTACAATACCAATCCACTTGGAGAGTTCAGTAGCGGTTCGCATGAAGTGATCCTCAAATTTTATTTGGGTAGGGGAGACGGCTCCGGCGGAAGCGGAAAGAGCTTGAAAGGAAAACCAAAACAAATCGATACGCCTAGATTTTTCTAATATTAGACTATGAAATTCAGAATCTTCATATTATTATTTAGTTTGGCCATAGGGTCTTCCCTTGGTCAAGAGCTGACATCTAAGGGCGATGGATACTTCTATAGTTACGCCTACGAAGAGGCAATTAAGGAGTATAAGAAACAAATGCAATCGGGTAAGTTCATTACCAACCATCAATTGTTGAACCTGGCCGACTCGTATTTTAAAACCGGTGAGTACAACAAGGCTTCAAAAATATACCTTGATATCCATAAGAACGATACCATTATGTCTGCCCATCGTTTTAATAAGATGTTGCAGAGTTTCGGTAAAATCTCGGAACAAGAAAGAATAAGGGCCTTTTTGAAATCAAAAAGCAATGAGCTTGCGAGCGAGTTGGTAGAAAACGCGGAGTTCAATTACCTCCTACGTGAAAAAAAGGAAACCGAGGCTGCAGGTTTCTTCGTGTTTAACCTGAATACCAATAGTGCGTTTTCAGATTTTTCACCAGCCTTTTACAACGATAAACTGTTGTTCAGTAGTGGAAGAAAGAGCAAATCGAAACGGGTTTACGGTCCTTCGGGCGAGTCCTACCTCGATATCTACGAAGCCGATATTGAAAAGGGGGGGAACCTCGATAATGTAAGCCTGTATAAAGGCGTTCCCGATTCGCCGTTCCATAAATCTACACCCTTTTATTCCGAAGCCGCAGGTGGTACGTATTACGTGCTTTCAAATGCCGACGGTAAGAACTTGACCTTCGATGAAAAGGGAAAGAATGCTTTGTCCATAGGGATGGCCTATGAGGGTGGGCTTTTCCGTTTTTTATTGCGCGATTTGAGTACTTCCTTCTACTATCCATTTTACGATGATAAAAACGAGCGTCTGTACTTTGCCGCTAATTTTGAAGATAGTTATGGGGGCACAGATCTTTACTATGTGGTGACCAACAACGGCCAAGTTATGTCTGAGCCTATCAATTTAGGACCGCGAATCAATACGCCCGGTAACGAAATAGCACCCTTTGTGTTTGATAATAGCCTTTTCTTTTCTTCCGATGTTTTCTACGGTTACGGAGGTATGGATGTTTACCGCAGTAATATAGGGAGCGGTGATGATTTTAGTATACCTGTAAACTTAGGGCAGGGTATAAATTCAAAATACGATGAGTTCGGCTTTATTATTAGGCCGGGCGAGGGACACGAGCTTATGGGGTATTTTTCTTCCAATAGGCCGGGCGGAAAAGGCAACGACGATATCTACGGCTTTAAAATTGCCGAAAAACCGGGTCCTAAAACCTTGATTTTTAGGGGTAAAATAGTAAAGCCTCCCTATGATGAACCTATAGCTGGCGTTGAGGTCCGAGTACTTGATGTTCAAGGAGAGGTTTTAAGTAGAACCGTATCGGGCAAGAATGGGGATTATAAGGTGGAAATACCCTATACGGACATGGTTTCCTTGGAAGTCGTTAAAAACGGCTACTCTACCTTTAAGGAAAGCTACAATCCAAAAGAACTGGCCGAAATACAGAAGCGGCCATTGCAAATAGAGTTACTTTCCTTTGATGATATTGTTAGGGAGAAGGAAGGGAAGAAAGTATTGCACACCAACAACTTTTACTTTGCTTCGGGAAGGACCGATATTACCTTGGAGATGACGCCCGAGCTTGATAAGGTGGTAGATGCCGTCAAAAGGTTTCCGCGTCTAAAGATTGCCATCGAAACACATACCGATAGCCGGGGAAGTAATAGCACCAATAAGCGGCTCTCTCAAAAGCGATCGGAGAATATAAAGAAGTATTTGTTGAACAAGGGTGTTTCACCGAGCAATATTACCAAAGCGGTAGGATACGGGGAAGAGAAAATCTTGAACAATTGTACCAACGGAGTGTATTGTCTCGATTTTCTTCATAAACAAAACTTGAGAACGCTTTTTGTTATAGAAAACTATGACGAGTTAAGCCAGTAGAAAAAAGGGGCTTGCTCCTTCTCTTTTGATTAAAAGACTACGATGTAGAAGTAATAAACGGAGAAGAGCGATAAGAACAAGATACCGGCATAGGTGAGAATCCTCAGCCCTTTTTTAGGCCGATGGGCCTGTGGTATTTCATCGCTCATAACGTTTTTTAGGTTCATGTAGCCCACAATGGGCGCTACCACAAAAGATACAAATGTGGCTAGGGAAACCAATTGTCCCATATTGGCACTAAAGGAACTGACCACAATATAGTTTACAAGTGCCAAAACGATTACTCCTACGGCAAAAATACGCTTGTTTCCCGACAGCTTTAAGCGTGGGAGCCCGAGTTCAAGTATGTCGATACTGACCCTGGCGATGGCATCATGGGCGGTCATACACGTACTGAACATGGTAGCAAAGGCCGCTACCGAAATCAAGATATAGGCCCATGGGCCTATATGTGCGGTAAACAGCTGTACGATTTGATCGGCAAAGGTAACGGCGTTACCGCTGAGTTCGGTTTGAGTGCCGTAAAGCGTCATACATCCGATAGTCAGAAAGAATAGGGCTAGCAGGCAGGTCGTATAATAGCCAACCCTAAATTCCTGTAATGATTCGGAAAGTGAAGGCTTTGCTTGGGTCTTCCATTTCTCTACACTCCATAGGCTGACCCAGCTTGAAGCTTCAACCGTAGTCGGCATCCATCCCATTAGGCTGATCAGAAAAAGAATGCCCACATTGTCGAAGAGGGGCGGCGGCGTGAAATCGGGTATCCGTTCTACACTGCCCTTAAAAATCACCACTGCCGTCGTTGCCAGCAGGGCAATAAAGAGGAGTGAAACGATAAATTTTAGCGAAACTTCCATAAACCGGTATTTGCCAACGATCAACAGTATGCTGATAAAGCAGAATAGGGCCAAGGCGATCATGTCTATGGAAACATGCGATATCTTTAAAAGGTTAATGAATAGCCCGGCCGTCACCGTATAAAGTGCCGCTAAAATGGTAAAGGTCGATACCAAGGTAATGAAACCATAAAACCACAAATAGGTTTTTCCACGGTTGAGGTAGCCTTCGGTCAAGGTTTTTCCGGTAACGTTGGTATAGCGTACGCCGAATTCAAAAAAAGGATATTTGAAAACATTGGCGAGCAAAATGGGTATGACCATGACCCAGCCGTATTGGGCACCGGCCTTGGTAGACAGAACTAGGTGTGACGTACCTATCGCCATACTGGCGAACAGTAGTCCGGGTCCGAGGTTTTTTAGAAGGATTTTCAGTTTGGATAGCATTTCTTTGTATGAGCCGCCTAAATTAATAGTTTAATCTAGAGGTGTCGGCTAAAATTTTATGTTCTTAAATCTCCATTGTTTTAAAAAACGAAGATTTTAATATCGACTATGTAGGGTTTTACTTTAAAACGTAAATATACCGGCAAAAAATTAATATTTTTTTATGAAATAAAGGCAGATTTGGAAAGGCGCATCGACATTAAGTGTATATTTAACGTCTATTGTATGGAGTCTTATTTCAATTCTACTAAGGTGAAAGTTGCCACTGAGTACTAAGTAGGTTTGGGAATTGGTGCCAAATGATATATTCAACTAATTCCTAACTACTACTTATTATGAAAAAAAAACACTATGGAGGGCATTCGGTTTCCTTTACACGAAAGTTCGGTCTATCGGAAGGCAACCTATTGACCTGTATCCTTGCTTTAGCATTTGTTGCCAACGTAAATGCTAATCCTGTAAATTCTAATTTTGAGTATGAACTTGCATACTCAAATGACTTGTTTCAATCGACTACTGTTACGGGGCAGGTTACCGATGAGGTCGGAGAACCTTTGCCTGGAGCTACCGTACTCATTAAAGGCACGACTGTTGGGGTTACCACCGATTTTGATGGCAATTATTCAATAGAGGTTACCGGTGAGGGTGATTTCTTGCTTATATCTTATTTAGGGTATGCCACAAAAGAAATACAAGTAGGAGTTCAGTCGACGATTAATGTTTCATTGGAACCTGATGCCTCTCAATTAGAGGAGGTTTTTGTTGTGGGCTATGGTACTACGGCGAAAAAGGATGTTACCGGGGCTATATCTTCCGTAAGTGGTGATAATTTTAAAAATTTACCGGTATCGAGTGTAGATAAAGTACTCCAAGGACGACTGGCCGGTGTTCAAGTGGTCAACAACGGTGGAGCACCAGGAGCTGGAGCTTCAATAAGAATCCGTGGTACGGGAACGGTTAATAATTCAGACCCCTTATACGTTATAGACGGTGTGCCTACAAGCAGTATTGCCGGGGTAAACCAAAATAATATCGAGTCTATCGAAGTTTTGAAAGATGCTTCGGCTTCGGCAATTTATGGTACTCGTGCTGCCAATGGAGTTGTAATTATAACAACGAAAAAAGGCAGAAAAGGCGAGAAGACCCAAATGACGTTAGATTCGTATGTTGGCTTTTCTAATGTTGTCAAGACTATTGACGTACTCGATGCGCCTGGGTTAGCTGCGATAAAAAGGGAACGTTACGTTAACGATGGTCTACCCGTTAATGAGATTTGGGAAGATTCCGAATATCTTACCCAAAGAACGAATTGGCAAGATGAGCTGTTCAGAACCGGTACAACCCAGAACGTAGATTTGACCATTACGGGATCAAGTGAGAAATCGTCTTTCTTGTTTGGTTTGGGATATTATGATGAGCAAGGGGTTATCGAAAAGGCTCAGGCCAATCGTCTTAGCTTACAAATAAACTCTGACCATAGGATTAATAGTTGGTTGAAGATCGAGCAAAACCTTTCGCTTTCCACCCGTGCCAGCAATAACTTTGATACCACTTCGGCGCAATCAGGGCTGATTTGGAGTGCTATTCGCTTTCATCCAGGCCTTCCTGTACGTAATTCAGATGGAACATATAGCTCATCTCAAGTAAGTAGTGAGTTCGGCGACATCAACAACCCAATATATACGGTCGATATCGACGACGCAAAAAACAGGACCACTCGAATTTTATCAAATGTGGCCGCTGAAATCACACTGACCCCGGCTTTGAAGTTTAAGGCCAATTTGGGCGTGGATGCCGAGTTGAACGATCAAAGAGAGTATAGTGCGCAGATTTTGGATCAAATTAGACAGAGAGGAACTAGCAGTAGGTACCGAGGGTATAGCGAAACTTATTCTTTTCTAATGGAATATTTTCTTTCTTATAACAAAGTCTTTGGAGACCATGTGGTTGGGGGAGTTGCCGGCTATACCGAACAATCTTTCGATTCACAGGGATTCAGTGCAAGAACGTTTAACGTAGAATCTTCCGATAGCCAGAAACTATTAAAAAATGGAGATGCTGATACGGCAGATGAATTCCGGTCACATGATGGTTTGAAATCAATTTTCGGAAGGTTGAATTATTCCTATAAGGATAAGTATTTAGTTACCGCTACCTTAAGGTCAGATGAATCATCTCGCTTTGCGGATGGCAATCAAAGGGGAACCTTCCCTGCTTTTTCTTTAGGATGGAGACTTTCTGAAGAATCATTTTTTAACGTTCCATTCATTAGTGACCTTAAGTTGACCGGAGGTTGGGGTGAATTGGGGAACCAAAATATCTCAAGGTTGCAATATTTGGCGAGACTAAGTGCAGGTCGAAAATATTCTTTTGGCCTTGATGGAAGCAATCAGGTAGAAGGTGTGTCCCAAGCTAGTTATGCCAACCCAGATGTAACATGGGAGACGGTGGTGATGAGTAATTTTGGCTTGAATGTGGGTATGATGGATAATAGGCTGACAGCTAATTTCAACTATTTTATAAAGAATACGGAAGATATGTTGTTGCAGCCTCCTGCCATTGGTAGTCAGGGATCGATTTCCTCTCCGTTCCAGAACGTTGGAAAAGTTGAGAACAAGGGACTCGAGATTGAATTGAACTGGCAAGATTCCAAAGGGGATTTCAGCTATGGCATAGGGGCCAACGCGGCCTTTGTCAAGAATAAGGTCATTAAGTTGGTAGATGGCAATTTCTTGGCCTCTGATTTTTATGGCCGACCTAACCAAGAACTGACACGGACCTTTGAAGGGGAGCCTATAGCAACATTCTATGGGTGGAAGGCAGATGGCCTTTTTCAAACACAAGATGAGGTCGATGCCCATGCCCTGCAAGAGGGAGCGGTGCCCGGTGATGTGAGATTTGTCGATATTAATGAAGATGGGGTAATCGACGATGTAGACCGAACGATAATAGGAAGTCCACACCCAGATGTTACTTATGGTATCAATACCAACATCGCCTATAAAGGCTTTGATATTACCGCCTTTTTCTTAGGTGCGGCGGGAGTAGATATTTACAATGCGGACAGAATGCAAGGTCTTGATGCTTCCTATCCTTTTAACGTATATTCCGATATTCAAGGCAGATGGACCGGGCCGGGTACGAGTAACTCAATTCCAAGAGTGTCTACGCTTCGTACGAACCTTAACCATAGAACTTCGGATTTGTTCATAGAATCTGGCGATTATTTTCGTTTAAAAAACCTGACAATCGGCTATTCCTTGCCCGGTGACTATATCGAAAAAATTAGTTTGAGCCGTTTACGCTTATATGTCACCGCTCAAAACCTATTCACAATAACAGGCTATTCAGGTTTGGATCCAGAATTGGGGCTAACCGATGGTAACCTACAGCAGAATGTTGATTTTGCCCAGTTCCCTCAGTCTAGAACCTTTTTGGTAGGGGTAAACCTTAGTTTTTAATTTAAGAAAAAAGAACCATGAAAAATAATATGATAATAAAAAAGGTTTTTCCCTGTCTGCTTATAGCCGGAATCATAATAAGTTGTAATGAAGAAGTGTTGGATACAATTCCTTACGGGGAATCGACATCGGCTGAGTTTTGGCGAAATGGCGCAGATGCCAATGCGGCCTCCACGGCCATGTACGAACCTTTGCGTTGGGAAGATTTGTACGGTCACAGTGAAAACGTATTCGACAATTGTTCCGATGATATTTTTAGGGCTGGTGACCACGGTTATGAAGAAGCGATGGAGAACTTTACGTTCGATCCCAGTAATGATGGCTTTCGAAGCGGTTGGGGTGCCAAATACGAGATTGTATCCAGAGCCAATTCGGTCTTGATCAATGTTCCCGGTATTGAAGATATCGATGCGGCCCTTAAAGACAGAATATTGGGTGAAGCTCATTTTTTACGTGCTTTCGCCTACTGGCGTTTTTCCGTACTGTATGGTGAGGTGCCCTTAATTTTGGAGGCCAACACTATTGAAGGCAATTTTAATATCCCCAAATCATCTTTGGCCGACATACGTGCCCAAGTAGAAGCTGATTTGGTCATGGCGGCCAGTCTATTGCCCGAAACCCACGATGCCGAAAATTTAGGAAGGGTCAATAAGGGATCGGCAAACGGACTTTTGGCAAAACTATATCTTTACGAAGAGGAGTTTCAAAAATCCATTGATGCAGGAGAAGAAGTAATTGGTGGGCCATATCCATTGGCTACTAACTTTAGGGATAACTTTGTGCCTGAGACCGAGAATAACCCCGAAATGTTATTTTCCGTACAAGGAGAGGAAAATTGGGCCGATGTGCCCAAGATGTTCGATGCGCCCAGACCATGGGGTGGTTGGGATTTTCATGACCCGGTCGAAAATGTTGTGAATGAATTTGAAGAAGGTGATGTACGATTGGCCAATTCAATTTTAAGCCCCGGGGACATGGTCGACCGAGGTGAAGGAGGAGTTGTAGAATTTACCTCCGATTTGACACAAACGGGGTATAGCTTGACCAAATATGCCAACTACAAGGCCGATGGTAATTTAAATGGTGATCAGAATGTACCCGTATTACGGGTTGCCGATGTATATCTTTTGGTTGCTGAGGCCAAGATTCGTTTAAATGGTGCCGGTTCTGGTGATTTTGAGATTAATGAAGTACGAAGAAGGGCCGGACTTGCTCCGATTGAAAATGCCGATATGCCAGAACTTATCCATGAAAGACGGGTTGAACTCGTTGGCGAAAATCAACGCCATCAAGATTTGATGCGCTGGGATAAGGCCAATATTGTCGATATCGCAGCTATTTATGCCGAAGATAGAGGGCAGTTTGATCCTCCTCGAACCTTCGTCAGACCAAAGCATTATTACTTCCCTATCCCTCAGCGCGAAATCGATTTGAGTAATGGGGTGCTGATTCAAAATGAGAATTATTAGCAAACGGTACGGGGGAGTAGAATATCTGGTCCCAATACGTTTTTTTAATACAGTAAAATGATCAAATGGTTTTCCTGAGGATATCCCTTCCTTTGGAAAATCATTTGGTTTTTAAGGACTTATTATTTTCTTTTACTTATAATAGGGTCTGACCGAATAGCAGGGAGAAATGGAATGCCAAAATCAGCAGAGATGAAGAGTCGCCGTTATTATACCATTGTAGTCATTTGTATGTTGTTCTTACAATGCGCTGAAAAAAAGGAATCGTCTTTAGGTAAACAAGGATCTAAGGAAGTCTCCCAACCCCTGTTTACGATACTGTCACCAAGTGAAACACAGTTGAACTTTGTAAATATTATCAACGAGAGTCCTACCATAAATGGGGTGTTGTACGAGTATCTATACAACGGGGGCGGAGTTTCGGTAGGGGATTTAAATAATGATGGCTTACAAGACCTGTATTTTATATCCAACTTATATAGCAATAAGCTTTTTCTCAATAAGGGAGGTTTGGTGTTCGAGGAGAAGACGCTCGAAGCTGGATTAAAAGGAAAGACGGGCTTTCCTACGGGGGTAACCATGGTCGATATCAATTCAGACGGACTACTCGATATTTATATTTCGAAATCGGGAAATTATCCCAATCCCGAACATCGAAAAAATGAACTTTACATCAATCAAGGGGTAAATGATAAAGGTGTCCCTGAATTTGTAGAAGAGGCAAGCCGGTATGGTCTTGATCTTGCCCATTATTCTACCCAAGCTGCTTTTTTTGATTATGACAAAGATGGGGATCTTGATATGTTTCTTTTAAACCACGGTATCGATCCTGCAGAAACCGAATCGAATATCGACAAACTCCTCGGCCAAAAATCGGAATATAGTAGCAATAGGTTATTTCAGAACAACGAAGGTAAATATGTCGATGTTTCGGAAAAGGTGGGGATTGTCGACAACGGTATTGGGTATGGTCTCGGTATTGCCATTGGGGACTTGAATAATGATCAATGGCCCGATATGGTCATTGGTATGGACTATTCCGAGAAAGACCACCTGTATATCAACCAAAAGGATGGGACCTTTAAAGAGGTGGTTCAGCAGGCTACCAATCATATTTCCAATTTTTCGATGGGTAACGATATCGCCGATATCAATAATGATGGTTATTTCGATTTTATATCGGTCGACATGGTTTCGAATAACAACTATGATTTAAAGACCAATATGAGCGGTATGAATCCCAAACGATTTCACGACCTCGTTGGCAAGGGGCTCCATTATCAATATATGTTCAATACACTACAATTGAATAATGGTAATATGTTGGAAAATAGCACGGTACCGGCTTTTTCCGATGTGGCGCAATTCGCCGGGCTTTCAAAGACCAATTGGAGCTGGGCTCCCTTGTTTTTTGATATGAACAATGACGGATGGCAAGATGTATTTGTTTCCAATGGGGTACTGCGCTCATTTCGAAATAACGATTTTGTTATTTACAAAAGGCAACGGGTAGCAAAACTATATGACGATATAAAAAAATATGGCAATAAAGATTCCCTGATTGCATCGTACTATAGAGACCTTCTAGCGGTAATGCCAGAAAAGAAGGAAGTAAACTTACTTTATTTGAACAATCGCGATTTTACATTTTCCGAAATGAACGGATCCTGGAAATTGAATGTACCTACCGCAACAAATGGTGCCGTTTACGCTGATCTAGACAACGATGGTGACTTGGATATTGTCGGAAACAATATAAATGATCCCGTGACGGTTTATCGGAATAACAGTCGCGAATTGGCGCCTGATAATAATTACTTGTCCGTCAAGTTAAGGGGTGAAAAAGGCAATATAAATGGTATTGGGGCACGAATCTCGTTGCAGTATGATGATGTTGTGCAGTCTAAGGAACTTTATGTGTCAAGAGGGTTTCAATCGTCGGTAAGCAATAGACTGCATTACGGTACGGGGCAAAAGAACGTAATAGACAAGGTATCGATAACCTGGCCCGATGGAAAACGTCAGTCGCTTAAAGATGTGCCAACGAACCAAGAGTTGGTTTTGAAATACGATGATGCCCAGAGCGGCCTTTCGAACGATGTATCTAGCGACAACGCATTTCTCTTTAAGGATGTATCACACGATTTAAAAAATACTTTCGAGCACAAGGAGAACGATTTTGACGACTTTCAACGTGAAATATTGCTACCCCATAAGTTCTCCCAGAACGGTCCGGCTTTAGCCGTGGGTGACGTAAATAATGACGGTTTGGATGATTTTTATATAGGAGGGGCGAAAAACGAAAGCTCCGAATTATGGCTGCAGCAATCGAACGGTGATTTTGAGCCGTCGGGCCATCCATGGAAAGAAGATAAAATGCATGAAGACTTGGCAGCGGAATTTTTCGATGCCGACGGCGATGGCGACCTTGATTTGTACGTGGTCTCGGGGGGCAATGAAGCAAAGGAAAACGATGACTACTATCAAGATCGGTTTTATGAAAATTTAGGAAAGGGTAAGTTTGCAAAAGGAGCGAAGGCCATTCCGAAAATAGTGACAAGCGGGGCATCGGTCAAAGCTGGCGATTTTGATAATGATGGCGATATAGATCTTTTTGTTGGGGGAAAATTGGTGCCGGGTAAGTATCCTTTTCCGGCAAAGAGTTATTTGCTTAGAAACGAAAGCAAAGCAGGTAAAATTGAATTTGTTGACGTCACCCAAGATGTGGCGCCTTTTATGGCGGAATTCGGTTTGGTTTCGGAAGCGCAATGGGTAGATGTCGATAGTGATAATGATCTTGACCTGATTGTCGTAGGGGAGTGGATGCCCGTAAAGATTATCGAAAATGACAAGGGTAAATTTATAGATAGCACCACTAAGGCCGGTTTGGATGATCAGGTGGGTTGGTGGTTTAGTGTGGCTACGGCAGATTTTGATCAAGATGGGGATATGGATTTTATAGTGGGCAATCTAGGTGAAAACTATAAATACAAAGCCTCTGTAGAAGCACCGTTTGAAGTGTTTACAAGCGATTTTGATGGGAACGGCACACTAGATATCGTATTGGGTTACCATGAAGAAGGAAAGGTCTATCCGTTAAGGGGTAGGCAATGTTCATCAGATCAGATGCCTTTTATAAAAAAGAAATTCCCTAGTTATGATGATTTTGGGACAGCCGACCTGTCAACGGTGTACGGTAAGGAAGAATTGAAAAATTCATTGCATTACGGGGCTACTACCTTTGCCAGTTCCTATATCGAAAATTTAGGCAACTTTAAATTCAAAGTGCACCAGCTCGATGCGTTGACGCAATTCTCCTCGGTCAATAGTATCCTCATTGACGATTTTAATAGTGACGGTCATGCCGATGCGCTGCTGTCGGGAAATTTGTACCAATCTGAAGTTGAAACACCCCGAAATGATGGAAGTTATGGAAATTTGCTTTTGGGGAATGGTAAAGGAGGCTTTAAGTCGCTTTTTCCATATGAGAGTGGCTTGTTCGTTAAGGGTGATGTGAAAACCGCAGCGTTCATAAAAAACAATGCTTCAGGTCGTAAATATATGGTGTTTGCGAAAAATGACGATGCTTTGCAAATGGTCGAATATGTTCCTGGGAAAAATTAGGGTACGATGGTAGGGGTTATTTGATGTCAACGCGCTCGCCAAAGAATTTGGGCTGTGTGTTGAACAGTAAATCGATAAAGACTTTAACCCTCGCTAAATATTCGCGTAAACGAACCTTTAGGCCCTGTCTGCCACTAATACTTTTTGCATTGTAGCCAATAGCCTTTAGACCTTTCTTTTCGGCCAGGTAGATGGCTCGTTGATTATGGAATTCTTGGGATATAACCGTTACATCGTTTAATCCAAAAACCTCTTTGGCACGGACCATTGAATCCAGGGTCCTAAAACCGGCGAAGTCTAAGAATATTTTTTCCGCAGGGATGCCCTTGGATATCAAATCCTTCTTTATGGTATTCGGTTCGTTGTAGTAACGTGTGCCATTGTCGCCACTGACCAAGACAAAATCTATTTTTTGGGCCTGATAAAGCTCAAGGGTTGCTTCTATTCGGAAGGTGTAATACGGGTTGGGAAGCCCTCCAATTAGTTTTTTTGAAGTTCCGAGTACGATACCCACCCTATTCTTAGGAAGGGCCTCAAGGCTGTTAAAAGTTTTTCCTTCAGCCGACGAACTTATGATGAGATTACATAAAAATATAAGTAGAAAAAGGGATGCAACAAGCGCTCCACATATTTTGTAGTAGTTTTTTCTCATATAGTTCTATGTAGACCATAAATATAGTCAAAAGAAATCCACTTCGGCCTTTAGCAGATTAGCTCCTTTAGTTCTCTTTCAAGTTTTTGGATCTCGTTGTCGATAAGATTGTAGTTTTTTTGCTGTGCCGTCTCAAAAGTACCCAACAATTGGTTCACCTTGAACAGAATATTGCTTAAGCGTATATTGAAATTTCGGGCTTTCTCATATTTTTTGCCGTCTGAATGGGCGTAATAAGAAGATTGAAATCTATGTTTTAATTGGTATAGCTTTTCCAATAGGTGTTCCGTATGCTGTTCATATGTTTTCTTTTCAGGCCTGTTCGATGTTGGGGTGAAGTTTATGGACATATTGCTATAATTATGGGCGAGGCCCGGTTTGAAAAAATAGGCTTGCCGAATGAATACAGTAAATCGAGATACAGATAGTAACGTCAATAATTGCGAAACACACAGCTTTTTTCGACAAGTGGTGCAATTTTTTCTGTTTCATTGGCTGATTTTTGACAATACAATAATGATATTGACTTGCAATTTGCTTCGTTTTAAGGTTTAAAATAGAAGAAATAGGCCCTCGAGCATTTTTTTCCATTATGACTAGAGGTAATTATATCATACTAAAATAAGAAAAATGAAAATAAGACGTAAGAAAAGACATCATTGATTTTATACGTTAAAACGACCACTATGCATTTCGTCGACAAAAGACTGTATATCAGCTATTTTAAATTTGTGTTATCGCGGTAATCCAAATAAATCGCTTAGGTTTAAAACAATTAACCCCACGAATTCTTACTTTTTATTTTTCCCACATTGCTTGGATTTTAGTAGTTGTTTGACCAAACCGACCTATTAAAAATGAAGCAGACCAAACCAAGTGTCTGGAGTGACGTTTTTCGTCATTTCGGAACGTTACCGATTACCCTATTATCTTCCCCCATCAATTTTATCCGTTATATCTACCGGTCGAGTACTCGTGCTCATTTTTCTCCCCCATTTATTTTTCTCCCCCATACCAACGAAGCTTACCCGCTTCGTCTTCAAAATCTGAATTCCAAATCAACTTTACACATTAGCGTATGAAAAAAATTACTCTCCTGACCGTATTGGTTTTGTTGACCACATTTACTTTTGGGCAGACCCAGTGTTCGCCTATTAGTACCTTAAACTGTGCAGAAATAGCATCTGAATTGCCCTTGAGCCTAAGTTTTGACGGTTCGGATGCAGGGGTTCTTAATTCCGGATTTACCATGGTAGATCCACCATCTTCCCGATTGGCGGCTGATGATCTTGGTGCCGATCCGAACGTGCCCGGACTCTTATCTGACCATATTTCGATTAGTGGCGGAAGCTTAAACCTTACGGCGACCAATGGGATAAATTATAGCCAACTCTCGGGGACTCCCAATAGTACGCTTACCAATTCCCAGATGAACGCCCTTGGCACCGGATTCCCCATAGGAAGTAATGTAATAGAGGTCTCCGCTACCATAGATCAACCCGATTTTACCGCTACGGCAGGTAATAAATCACAACAAGCGGGTATATGGTTGGGGCTAAATGAAGACAATTTTGTAAAATTGGTAGTCGTAAAAAGCTCTGCTACCGAGCAAAAAATACAGATGCTCCTAGAGCAGACCGATCCTGTAAATTCAGCTAATTTGATCCTGTCGGAATTCAATACTTCGGCCTTTGCGGCCAGTACGGTATCTTCCATAGGGTTCAAACTCGTGGTCGACCCTTCCGATAACTCGGTAAGGGGCTATTACAGTTTAGACGGGGGTGAAATGCTTCAGGTAACGGGGGTGGACGAATTTATGACGGCACCGACTTCATTTTTTGCCGGGGTCGACCATGACAACGATGGTGCAAGCGCGGCTTTGACCTATGCCGGAATCATGACCTCCACCAGAAGGGCGACCTCTGGAAACATGGTGGTTTCGTATAAGGATTTTTCTGTTGATGAAATCATCTTGGCCAATATGGAAACGGACATTTCAACTTTTGTACTCCTAGACGAAACAGGGGCTGCGCTAATAGATACCGAAGCACATACCATAAACATAGAAGTGGATAATACTTCTGACCTAACGGCCTTGGCTCCGCAGATTACACTTTCTTCAGGGGCCAATAGTACTCCGGCATCCGGAGTGCCCGTTGATTTCAGTAATGGTCCGGTTACCTATACCGTTACGGCGGAAGATGGCGCTACGACCCAAGATTGGTCGGTTATAGTGGTTAAGGAAGAACTTCCCTTTGAGGCACATATCAATTTTCAAGATAACCCTAGCGTGACCATTCCTCCAGCCGGATATCTGGCCGACTACGGAAAAGCTTTTGGAAATGCTGCCGTGACCCAGAATGGGAATAGCTACAGCTATGGTTGGAAACTGGCTTCCTCAGGAAATCCTTTTGATGCTTCGGAGGAAGTTGCGGGCAACGCTACAGGGGTCGGTCGTATGCGATTAGGGAATATATCGAATTATAATGCGGCTCCACTTCAGGAAAAATTGGAAGGGACCTTGGTCCATTTTCAAGGGGACAATATTTCAGGTTGGGGCAACGCCCAGGCCCGAAAGAACGAACTGTTCTGGGAAATGGAAATTCCCAATGGGGTCTATGAGGTAACCATAGGACTTGGGGATAAGGCCGTGGGGAATACCGATAGTCGACATAGTGCTACCGTTGAAGGCTACTCCATTATTTCCGCTTTTGTTCCCGCTGAGCAGGAAGTACGTACTTCCACTATGGTGGTACAGGTATCCGATGGACTGTTGACAATTGACGGAACAGGTGGATTTAACTCCAAAATCACGCATATCGATGTGGTGGAAACTACCGCAAGCCCCGTAAACGGAATATTGGCCTTTACTCCGGCTATTGCCGACCAAACCATAGAAGCGGGTGAAAGCACAAGCTTTGTCGCCGAGTTGGCCGGTGCGGGTGCCGTTGATATTGGTTTGGCCATCAATGATAATATTGACGAAACCGCTAGTAACGGTTGGCTTACCCTTCCTGTAAAAAATGATATCGGATCATATGAATTTACTATTGACGGAACTTCCCTCTTAGTAGGGGATGTCCGAAATGCACAGGTTATTGCTACGGCAAAGGGTTTTGTTCCGGCCGTATTGGATATAGACTTGACGGTTACGTCGGTTGCGCCTTCATCATTTTCCTTTTTAGATGATTTTGATACCTATGCCCTGGGTAACTTACATGAGGTGGCACCTACGCAATGGCTCAAGGAGAAGCCCGTTGACGTGGCCATACCGGTTTTAGGGGAAGGAATTACCCCAAACACCACCCAGTCCCTTGATTTTTCCAATGGAGCCCATACGCACGACTTGATACCCTTAACGGAAGCCCCGATAACCTTGGAGGCCGACCAGCCGTTTTATTTTAGCACCTATTTTAAGGTGGGGAGCGTAAGCAACAGGGTCCGTACGGCTATTCTCATCGCTGATGATGTGCCTGGAGATCAATGGGTAAGGGAACAGGTGGCCAGTGATGGCAGTAGTGGCCTTATAGCCCGAATTGGCTTGGCAGGCCCCGGGTCCGATAACGGAAATTTACCGGTAGAATCTGATAAGACCTTCCAGTTCGTGGTAAAAGGCGAATGGGATGGGGCCGGTACCATTACCTATTCTTGGACCATTGAACCCAAGCTCGATTTGGCCCAGACGGTATGGACCGCGGCAGGAAGCCATACAGTAGAGGGAACCCCCAAGATCGATCGCTTGTTCATCAGTTCGGTGGGTACCAACGATGCTAAAATTGGAGGGATACGTCTCGCTTCGGATTATTCCGTAGTAGTGACCGAGGAATTGAATTCAGCTCCCCTTATGGAAGATCAAGTCTTTGCTATTGCGGAAGATGCTCCTGTGGGGACTTCCATTGCTACCCTAGTGGCTTCCGATTCGGATTCGGATCCCTTGACCTACGCGATTACCGCAGGTAACGATGCTGGAACCTTTGCCCTAGATCCCAACAATGGGGAACTAACTACCTTAATTCCCTTAGATGCCGAGACCGTAGCACAATATGTACTTACGGTCGAGGTCGGTGATGGAACGAATACCGTTTCTGCCCAAATCACGGTCAATGTTGACGACGTGGTTGAGGTCTCGCCCTGTAGCCCCTTGAGTTCGTTGCCTTGTGATCAATTGGAAGCATCACTGCCCTTAGCGCTCGACTTTACCACAGCCAATGGCAAGTTGTCCGACTCGGGCTTTACCATGGTGTTGGAACCGAGTGCCAGGTTGGCTTCTGATGACGGCCTTGCCGATGAAAATATTACCGGATACGCTCCCGGTCTTTTGGGACGGGATGCTTCCGGACTCTCAATAACAAGTACTAAAGGTATTTTTTACAGTCAGTTGCCCGCTCAGGGCACACCGAATAGTACGGAGACCAATTCACAAATGAATGCCTTGGGCCTTGGTTTGCCCCTACCGTCAACCGTATTCAGCGTATCGGCTACTCTCGAAAATCCCGATTTTTCCGTGAGTGCGGGAAATAATTCGCAACAGGCGGGTATTTGGTATGGGCTTGATGAGGATCATATCGTAAAATTAGCGGTCGCAAAAACGGGGAACACGACTAGGAAAGTCCAGCTACATTTAGAGAACATGGATGGGACTTCCTCCCAAACGGCCTACTTTGAATTGAATACGGGTAATTTGGCCTCAAATACGGGAGATATTAATCTGCGTATGGAATTTGATCCCGTAAATAATACGGTTTCGGGATATTATTCACTTGATGGGGGAACCGAAGTCTTGGTCTCCCAAGGCGGAACGAACAGTTTATCCGTACCGGCCAGTTATTTTTCAGGAAGTACCTACGATACCGAAAATCCGGCACAGCTATTGAACTTTGCCGGAATATTCACCACGCACAGAAGAGCGGATGTAGACCAAAGCATTACGGCCCTGTTCAAGGATTTTGCCGTAGAAGGGGAGCCAGAGCCCTTAGTCCTTTCCTTCGATATCAACGAGTTGAATTTTAGCGGGGAACAGGGCTCCGATATCGCTACGCAGAGTGTTACCGTTTCTGCCAGCTCGGGTAATCCCACCTTTGTGCTTTCCGATGATCCCGATGCGGCTTCGTGGTTGATTTTGCCAACGGATCCGGTATTGGGCGAAATAGAATTTGAGGTTCGCTCGGATATTCCCGTAGGCTCTTACGGTACTACCGTTTTTGCAAGCGATCAACCTGATCTGGGCTATGCCAATGCGGAAATGACGATCAATTTGGAAATTACCGAAGCGGTCAATGATTTTGCGGTAAACATCAATTTTTCAGATCAGGTTACGGACGCTCCGGCAGGTTATGAAAAAGATGGGGGTGATGCCTATGCCGATAGGGGCAACGGTTTTTCTTATGGATGGTTGGATGCAAATACATCACAGCCCGCCGATTTATCCAAAAATGGAAGAAACAGGGCCGTCTCAGGGGTAAGCGACTTGAACAATACCCTGATACATATGCAATATGGGGATGTTTCCTCCAATGCATCCAATGGTTACCTGGCCGATGCCAAATGGGAAATTGAAGTGCCGAACGGTGATTATTTGGTAACGGTTTTCGTAGGTGACCCCGATGTCGATACTCCTGCATCCAATACTCCCG
The DNA here is from genome assembly GCF_002211465.1 of Zobellia sp. OII3. NCBI lineage: Bacteria > Pseudomonadati > Bacteroidota > Flavobacteriia > Flavobacteriales > Flavobacteriaceae > Zobellia > Zobellia sp. OII3. The sequence goes on from NZ_MWRZ01000001.1 coordinate 1,731,279, forward strand.
CCCATAGGATAAATGCCGAAGGGGTGACCTTGGTGAACGACTATGTGCCTACGGGTACGGCCGGTGCAAGTTCCAGGTTTACATCGGAAAGTGCCATAGTAAATGTTAGCGATAATAGACTCACCCTTGATCCCTTAGGTGGATCCGGTAAGAATACAAAAATCAATAGTGTGCAGATAGTGGCCACTTCCGTGGGTATACAGACCCCAAAGGTAGTCGAGATAACCCCACCTGAGGGAGCTACGGGGGTATCGGTGAGCACTAGTGTTTCCGCGAATAACCTCTTTCTTCCAAACTCCGATACCAATGGTAATGCGGGGGTTGACAATACGACCATCACCAACGCTACGGTACGTTTGTTTAAACAAGGGAGTACTACCCCTATTGGGGCCAGTGTTAATGGAACCGGTGGTGGCGATGCCATTAATTTGGTACCGAACCTCCCATTGGAGGCCAATACCGTTTATGTTTTTGAAATTGATGGGGTGTTGGATTTGGTAGGGGAACCTTTCGAATTCTTTACTTCTTCATTTACTACAGGTGATGGAAATACCGGACCGGTTACCGATTTGGACAACGTTTCATTTACCAATGCGGGCGTCGTGGGTTCAAATGGAAAATATTCGACCCTTACCATAGGACCTGATGACAAGTTGTACGGATTGGAAATCTCAGGGGATATTCACCGATGGAACATAGATACGGACGGAACCCTGACCGATGAGGAAGTACTTACGGCTTGGAAAACCGCTTATGGAGGAAGCCGTACTTCCGTGGGGCTTGTTTTTGATCCTGCGGCTACCTCGTCTAACTTGATCGCCTACGTTTCGCACGATTCGGGAGGCTTGAATAGCGCTCCGGACTGGGATGGAAAAATATCTAGACTCACTGGGGCCAACCTAGAAAACGAACAATTGCTGGTGACCGATTTACCTCGGTCTACCAAAGATCACTTAACCAATAGTCTCACGTTTAGACCCGGAGAACCCAATGTAATCTATTTTAACCAAGGGAGTAATAGTGCCGCAGGGAAACCCGATAACTCTTGGGGCAATAGGGAAGAAAGTTTATTGACGGCTGCAACGCTGAGGTTGGATCTTTCCCTTTTACCGGGTACTTTACCATTGAACGTAAGGACCACGAGGGATGCCATGGCGATAAACAACGTGGATGTCAATTCCCCGACCTTGGATGGCTTATACAATCCGTATTACGTAAATGCACCTTTAAAATTGTTCGCTACAGGTATTCGTAATGCCTACGATTTGGTATGGCATTCCAATGGACAATTGTACGTACCGGCGAACGGGACCGCAGGCGGTAGTAATGCTCCGGCATCTATTGATGGCACACGACGGCCCGATGGTTCGTTTTACGATCATAGCAACCCCTTGTATCCTGTTGTTCCCTTTTCAAACGGAAACAATGTACAGCGGGATTGGTTGTTTAGGATTAACCCTAATACCACTATGGGGTATTACGGACATCCGAATCCGTTCCGAGGTGAGTTTGTCTTAAACCGAGGCGATGCCGATGTTAGCAAATCTGCTTATGACAATGTGCAGCCAGACGAAAACTATAGAGGAGCAGCCTTTGATTTTGAATTCAATAAATCGCCCAACGGGGTTATCGAATATCGGAGTAATGCCGAAAACGGAAACTTAAAAGGGGCCTTATTGGTGGTTCGGTACAGTGGGGGAAGTGATATCATCGCCTTGGTGCCCGACGGATCAGGAGGGGATATATCGACCTTTAAGGAGGGAATACCAGGGTTTACAGGTTTTCAAGACCCCCTAGATTTAGTGGAGGATACCTCTAACGGAAATATATATGTATCGGACTATGGAAGAAGCCAAATCGTATTGCTGAAACCTAGTAATCAGGCTTCGCCTACACCACTTATCGTATTGGATACGGAAAAGGTAACAGGTGATGCTATTTCCAATTCGGGATCATTCACGAGCGAGATTTTGCTTTCCAATTTGGGGAATGCCAGTTTGGTGGATGTCCAGGCCCAAATTTCAGGGGCGGACCAAGATCAGTTTTCGATTGTCGGTTTGCCGACCTCGATAAACGCTCAGAACTCGGCCTCGTTCCAGGTGCTGTTTACACCGACATCGAACGGACCTAAATCGGCGGAATTGACCTTGACGGGCAGCAATGCCGAACCCGTAGTCGTGCCATTGAACGGTCTGGGTAAAACGGGACTGGGAGGAAATAATGAGCCTTCATTGCAATGGATATTGGATACCCAGTTAGGCGATGGCGCCGTAAACGTGGGGGATACCGATCCTACGACCAACCTCATTAATTTACCGAATGGCAGCGGTTATAATGATATTTTAGGTGATGAGGTAGCCGTTCAAAAATTTGAAAGGGCCGTTGACGCCCCGGTTACCGTAGAGTTGTTGAGTGTGTACGGACCTACCAATACCACTCCGGTAGTGGCCTTTGGATGGTATGTCAGTGGTGATGTCAATACTACTTCGGAATTGTTTACGGTTTCCAATAGTCCCGCTAGTAACGGACAGACACTTAACCCACCAATCGTGGGGGCAACCGAATTTGACCCAGGCGCGGTGAGTTTTGGTTTCTATAGTCGATGGCCATTCTTTGGCGACCGACATTTGTTTAGCGAAGATGCCCTCAATACATTCGCCGATGCCATTCCGCATCATGTGCGGGTATATGAGCTTCCTGGGGAAGAGAATGCCTATATTATCGCTACGGAGGAACATATTTCCGGATTTGACTACCAAGATATTGTCGTCATTGTCAGAAATATCAAACCTTTTGACGATGCACCTAGCCTAGCTTGCTCCCCTATTAGTATTTTAGAATGTGACGAGCTTGAGGTAAGCTTGCCCTTTTCTTTGAATTTTGACGGGACCGAAGGCGGATTGGCCAATACAGGCTTTACCATGGTCGATAATCCCTCGGCAAGACTGGCGGTAGATGGCACTGCTTTCAATCCCAATGTTCCGGGGTACGAACCCGGTAGGATAAGCTTGTCCAATGGCAATCTGGTTCTAAATGCCGCAAATGGTATCGCCTATCTGCGTAATGGTCCAGGTGCCGGAACGAGCACAGATGTAAATTCACAGATCAATACCTTGGGGGTAGCCGTCGATGCCGATAGCTACGGAAGTTTTAGTATAGAAACCTCCTTGGTGAACCCGTATAGCGATGGCTCGAATAATTCGGAGCAGGCCGGGGTGTGGTTCGGTCTCGATGAGGATAACTATGTAAAGTTGGTGGCTTCTAATGGCAATAGGGTAGAATTACTGTCTGAATTAGATGGTCTTTCGTCGACTTCACAATCCATTAAAGCCGATGATATTACGGACTTACATTCGAGTAACGTAGGTCTGCGGTTATTCGTGGATGTTGAGAACAGTCTATTTGTTGGATACTACTCCTTGAACGGTGGAGCTGAGGTTGAAGTGGGTTCTTTGCCACTACCCTTGGGTTTTGTTGCCGGAAATTCTTCTTATGATAACTTGTCTTTCGCGGGTATCTTCAATACAAAACGAAGGGAAACCACTGCCAATGTAAATCATACTTTCGAACATTTTAGGATAGTTTCCGATGATGTGGTGGCCTTTGAGCCGGTTAAGATCAATTTTTCGCTTCCCGAAGACGTACCACCTTCAGGATATCTGGTAGATTCCGGTTTGGCGTATGCCGATCGCGGTAATGGATATAGCTACGGTTGGTTGGCTACTGACGGAACAACGGGCTTGGACCTCTCCGAAAGGGTTCGCAATAGAGCGGTTGCGGGAATCGACATTTTACGGAATACCCTAGTGCATATGCAGTATCAAAACGTAAAACCTGAGGGGCAAGAGGGAATTTGGGAAATGGAGGTACCCAATGGAAATTACACGGTGGCCGTAGGCGTAGGTGATCCTAATGTTGATGGTCAGGCGGGTACGGAACCTTTGCATACCATAAACATTGAAGGTGTCAATGCCATAAATAGGTATTCGCCTACTGGGGTCGAGGGCGCTTCTACCAGGTTCTCTTCGGGAGTGGCCAACGTCACGGTTACCGATGGTAGGCTTACCATAGATGCTTCCGGTGGTTTCAATACAAAATTGAACTCTTTGGAAATTACCCAAGGCAGTGGCGTTGTCCAACCGTATTTCGCCAATGTTAATCCCGCCGATAATGCCAACGATGTGAGAATCGAAGATTTTCAGATTAACGTTGAGGTTATCGTTCCTGATGATTATGAAATAGATAATAACACCCTTGCGGGCAATATTAATCTATTTGAGGTTACCGCAGGCGGAGATGTTATAGTGCCTTCCAATTCCAATGATACGGGAGGGGGAGACGCCATTACCTTGACCCCGATTCAAGATTTAAAGGAATTTACGACCTATCGCTTTGTTCTTACGAGTGACATAGAGGCAAACCGAAGGGGCGATTTAAATGATAGAATACCCTTCCGTGCTTTTGAATCTACATTTGAAACGGGCGAACTCGATGATGGAACCATACCTATTCGAGATTTGACAGGAGTTGAATTTACCAAGGTTTCGGGTGTGGCCAATTTAGGCCCCGGTGTAGATAACCAACGTTTTTCGAGTTTGGTGATCGGACCCGATGGTAAGCTATATGCCAGTACCATTGGCAACTTTAATTCAGATGGCCAAATTTATAGGTGGGATATGGCTATTGATGGCACTTTGAGCAATTTAGAGATTTTAAGTCCACCCTTACAAGGCTCGGCCCATCCTGAAACCGGCGCTAGGGGCAACGATGACCGATTGATCATTGGTTTGGCATTCGATCCAGCATCTACTGCCGATAATCTTGTAGCCTATGTAACCCATAGTAAGGCCTCTATTTCGGGTGGACCGGAGTGGGATGGCAAACTCTCGCGTTTGACTGGATCGGATTTGTCTACGGTAGAAGATCTTGTTATCCATTTGCCTAGGTCGGTAAACGATCACTTGACCAACAGTATAGCCTTTGATGACCAAGGCGATTTATATATCAGCCAAGGTAGTAACTCGGCAGGTGGTAGTCCCGATGGCAATTGGGGCAATAGGCCCGAACGCCTTTTGGCCGCGGCTATCTTAAAGTTGGAATTGGACAAATTGCCCAATAGCCTACCCTTGAGCGTGTATACTACCGATGATATTTCGGTGATCAATGCCGCTCCAAACGGTAGTCTGCAAATGAGTGATGCTACCTACAATCCGTATGCGACCAATTCCCCCTTGACCATATTCGCATCGGGTATTCGAAATGCCTATGATTTGGTATGGCATTCCAATGGTTGGTTATATGTGCCTACCAACGGAACCGCCGGTAACAATAATAGTTCGCCCAATTCGCCTTCAACTTCTGATTATCCGTTGGCAAGGCGTATCGATGGCTTGACCACAATACCCAATGCTCCTAAATTACTAGGCGGGGAAACACAAAAAGACTGGTTGTTCAAGACCAAGGGAGGGTCGTATCATGGCCACCCCAACCCTTACAGGGGCGAGTTTATCTTGAATCACGGTGGTATTTCATATAGTGGATTGCCCGGTCAGGTGGAGGCCTCCTATACCGATGTGGGCAAATACCCCGATGATTTGGCGCCAGATCCAAATTATCGTGAACCTGCATTTGATTTTGGAAAGAACAAATCGCCCAACGGAGCCATAGAATATAAGAGTGATGCCTTTGAAGGAAAATTACAGGGCCTTCTTATGGTAGTCCGTTTTAGCGGACAGGACGACTTATTGGTATTGGACCCCAAATCAAGCGGCGATATTGCCGAAGCCTATAGTAGTATTCCAGGACTTAGTGGTTTTGATGATCCATTGGATGTGGTGGAAGACCCCACAACAGGGAATATCTATATTTCGGAATACGACCGCGACAATAACGGAACTGCTCGGTTGACCCTGCTAAGGGCGGCTACGCCGGCAAGCATGGGGCCATCCATAGTGGCTACTCCCGATGAGCTCATTTTTGAAGCGACAACGAACAACGAAGGAAGCAACACCGATACAAAAACGGTAGAGGTAAGCAATGACGGTAATGCCGTGCTAAATATTGCGAGTGCAAGCCTAACAGGTACTTTCGCAAGTCAATTCAGTGCTGTTCAACCTTCGGGCGGCGTAACGCTAAACCCAGGGGAAAGTCAAATATATACTTTGACCTATACACCCAGTTTAGACGGAGCGGACTTAGGTTATCAAGATGCTGTACTTACTTTAGAAAGTGATGATACAGATACCCCCAGCCTTGAAATAGGGTTGCATGCCTTGAAAAAATCTGGTTTTGAAGGAGGTCAGGAACCTGCCTTGCAAGATGTTGTCGATGCTTTGGGAATCGGTATTTCGGTAGGATGGACGTCCTTGTCCAGCTCCACGGATCCTTCTCCTGTAGGTGATGAGGTAGAAGTGGAAAGATGGGTGAAGGCATCCGAGCAACCCGTTAAGGTTACTCCCGTTGGACGCTATTCCCCAAGGGAAGAATTGCCTTTCGGTTGGTATACCAACGATGGAACCGTGGTCACCCATGAAGTAGGGGTGCTGGCAGATGATATAGCAAATGCACAGACCCTATTTCCGCCCATTTCCTCAGGTACCGACACTTTTGATCCCCAAGGCGCGGTATTCGGATTCTACGTGGAATCGCAATCCTTTGGTAGGTTCAATTATACCGAAGATGCAATTAACACCGGTGGAGTGGCCCATAGGGTTAGGATATATCCCGTAAATGATAGGGAAGGAAATGCTGTTGAAAATAGCTACCTCATAGCTTTTGAGGATGCCTCCAATGGCGATTATCAAGATTATATGTTTATCATCGATAATGTAATTCCTTTCGAAAGTGGCGTATTGGCCTTGGATTTTGATAAGGAGGATATGAGTTTCTTTACTTCGATCAACCAAGAGAACGTGCCTTTACAATCGTTGACATTAAACGGAAACGGAGGGATTACCTCATCAGAAATAAATTTGGAAAGCACCGAGGAATGGGTTGTTCTTCCCGATACCTTTGAAATGGGTACGGCATTTGAAGTGGGTGTCGATGTTGCAGGTTTGCCCATCGGGTCTTATGAGGCTACGATCAGCGCTTCGGCGGCAAACTATGAAGGTGACGTTGTGAGTATTGCCTTGGAAATTACCAACGAGTTGGTCTATACCTATCAGTTCAATTTTCAAGATCCGGATGAATTGGAGGTATCCCCAGAGGGGTATATCGATGATGTCGGTGCACCTTATGGCGTACAAAATACCGTTCTCGGAGACCTTAACTATGGATGGGTAATACCAGGTACGCTTACCCCGGCCGATGCCGCGGCCAATGCAAGGAATAGAAATACGGGTACGAACGACGATGCCTTGGTAAAGACCTTTTCCATTGTAGGGCATAGGTCGGCCAATACCTATCCGCTCCGCGATTGGATAGTAGAGGTACCTAATGGTATCTACTCAGTGAATATTGGTGTTGCCGGTGATCCCGATTATGCGGACAGCAACCATGTCTTAGATGTAAATGGGGTTGTTGTGGTCGATTATGATCAAGAAAGTATCGTTCCCGAGAGTTATGAAAGTTTTCAAAATACCGAACGGGTAGAGGTGACCGATGGTCTGCTGCGATTGTCTTTGGCTCCTGCCGGAGATAACGCCAAGGTGAGTTATATTCGATTGGCCCCTGTTGATAGCTCCTTGTTGCCACCAACTATTTTGGCGACATTCAATGGAAATGAAAGAGCTACCGATGTGTTTAGGGGAGCGGTAAATATCGCTCTAGAGGCTACCGATGAAAGCGGAAGTGGAGGCATAGCCTTTATAGAATATGTGCTTGATGGAGCGCCGGTTGAAAGCTATACCGACGCCTTCGATATAGCCGACGAAGGAGACCATACCCTTGTCGTTACGGCCGAGGATAACAATGGCAATAGTTTTGCCAAGACGTACAACTTTACTATAGAAACCCCAACGGGTGCTTTGTTGGCCATAGAAAATATGACCAAGGTACCAGGTACCGATAGAGGTTTTCCGGCAGATGATTATTATACCTTTTATCGCTTGGGTAGTCCCGGCTCCGCTCAATTTCATGATACAAATGTCATGCGCTTGAATAATACGGGTACGGGTGATTTAGTCGTGACCGAAGTCAATATATCCGATGCCAACGACTATACGTTTGAATTACTCGATGCGAACGGGAACACGGCCCAATTGCCTATTACGATTCCGTCAGGAAGTTATGCCGATGTAGACATTACCTTTATAGCGACTACGGGAAGTGGCAACAATGGTATTTTTGTAGAAGATATTGAAATTGTTTCGAGTGCGGACAATGCGTTGAGCAGTACCGCCGTGCTTCACGGAGGTTACGCGCCCCAGCCTGAAGGAGGGGATGAAATCAATGCACAGGAAGTCTTCGATGCCTTTGGTTTCCAATCTAGCATGTTGAGTATTGTTAACGATGAGGGAAGTATTACCCCGCCCAATAACCTTGCCTACAGACCAAGCTCCAATTTTCCAATTGAGGCAAATATTGAGGCAGGCTATGAAGGAGATTTGATTTTGAGCGATGCCTTTGTTCAGGCAGATCCAAATCAACCGGTTATCGGTATTCAATTATCGGCCTTACACGGTACGGGTTCAAACGGAGCCCGATTTGTTGAGGTCGGTGGTACGGAAACCGTTGGTGGAATCAGTTTTTCCCATACGGGAAGCAACTACCAGACCTTATTGCCTAAGAATGGTTCGGGAGTAATTAGTTTTGATACTAGTAATTCGATTTCCGAGCCTTTTAGAATTGCGGTTGCCAATTACCTAACGACCGGAGGAAACAATATTTCAGGGAATAGACCTGACTTGTTGGGGGCTAGGGTTTACAAGGTAATCGACCACAATGGCAATATAGTTCCGAACGAATATATCGTATTACAAGATTTTGTTCAGAACGGTTGCGGTGCGGGATCGGCAAATTGTGATTGGAACGATAATACGTTCTATTTCATAAACATCCGTCCTCAGGCCGTACCGACGGCGCAGCCCGACCAAGAGTATTTGGCCAATGTAGGGGAGGAGTTCAGCATAGATGTCGCCTCGTATTTTGACAAAGGATATGTGGGTAATGAGTTGACCGTAACAGCTACGGTAAACGGGGGAAGCCTTCCATCTTGGTTGACCTATAATGCCCAGGCCGCTACGGTTTCGGGTACAGCCCCTATAGATGCTACGGGTAGTGTGCCGGTAGTGTTGAAGGCGGTAGACCTCAATGGTCTTACGGCTACCACAACCTTGACGGTCGCTATAAACGAAGCTCCGCTTGCCGTGGGTGATGATATAGAAACGACTCAAGATACGGCCATTCTTTTGGAGGGATTGTTGGCGAACGATACGGAACCTAATGGTCAGGCCATTACGATTGTTACCGTAGATACACCTCAAAATGGGGAAGCTGTGCTTCAAGGCGATGGGCTCTCTGTTTTGTATACGCCCGACGCAGGTTATGTCGGTTCCGATAGTTTTGAGTACACGATTGAAGATGAAACGGGACTTTCGGCTACGGCAACGGTTTCCATAACCGTTACCCCTCAGAATCAAGCTCCAGTAGCCATGCTTCAAAGTAGTGTACAGGAAGGGGAAGCTGCCTTGTATGTTGATTTTGTGGGGAGTGGGTCGACCGATGAAAATCCGGCTACCTTACGATACGAGTGGAATTTTGGAGATGGAACGGCAAATAGCACCGATCCTGATACGAGCCATACCTTTACCTCGGTTGGTGTTTACACAGTCGTCCTTACCGTTATAGATGATGGGAATTTAATAGGAACGGCATCGACGACGATTACGGTTTCGGCACCGCCTAATACAGGGCCGACCGCTATTGCCGCAGTCACGCCATTGAACGGGGCAAACTCCCTATCGTTTAATTTTGACGGTAGTGCATCGAACGATCCCGAAGGATCGCTCAGCTATCTTTGGGATTTTGGGGATGGAAATACGGCTACTACGGCTATCGTAAACCATTCTTATGCCTTGGCAGGTGTTTACGATGTTTCCTTGACGGTTACCGATGAGGGTGATTTGGTAGATGCGATTACCGTGCAGGTAGAGGCCAAAGAGGCTGTGGTATCTGACTTTGCCTTGAGGATTAACGTAGGTGGCCCAGAGCTTGTTTACCAAGGGGAAACCTTTGTACAGGATCAAGGCTTCGTTGGCGGTAAGGTATTTGAAAATGCCAATGCATTGGTGCCTGAGTTGTACCAGACGGAGCGTAGTGCTACCCCACCTGTATTTGACTATAACCTTCCCTTGGAAAATGGCACCTATGAGGTGACCCTGCACTTTGCTGAAATTTATTGGGGCGCTACAAGTGGAGGCTCCGGAGGCGTAGGGAAACGTGTCTTTGATGTTTCTTTGGAAGGAAACACCGTACTTGATGATTTCGATATTAACCTTGTGTCAGGTCCGGAAACCCCAGTGGTGAGAACGTTCGAGGTTGTGGTACAAGACGGTGTTTTAAATATGCATTTTGATGCAGGGGGCACCAATGGTATCGATCAACCCAAACTATCGGGTATTGAGATATTAAGTAAAGATGACGCGGTTCTTCCTTGTGCATTGCCTGATACTTGGGCCAATAGCGATATAGGCTCGGTTCAAATAGCGGGAGAAACCTGTTTTGAGAACGGTCGATATGAGGTCACTGCTTCAGGTACCGATATTTGGAGCAGTGCCGATGAGTTCCATTACGTATACAGAGAGTTGACCGGTGACGGTGAAATCGTTGCACAAGTAATGAGTTTGGAAGCAACCAGTGTCTGGGCCAAAGCAGGGGTCATGATGAGAAATGATCTGGATGCCAATTCGGTTCTTGCCCAAATGGTCATTTCGCCTAACCCCAACAACTTAGGTGGGGTAGGGCATAGCTTCCAAGATCGTCCGGTCAAGGGTGCTGCAATGGGTAGTGCTAACTTTACAACGCCACAATCGGTTCCGGGAGGCTTCCCCCACTATGTGCGATTAGTGCGTTCGGGTAATACCTTTACCGGATATGTTTCTGAAACAAATGGAAATTGGACCCTCGTCGGATCGAAGGTCTTACCTATGGACGAAACTATCTTTGTAGGCCTGGCTACCACTTCCCATAACGATGATGAACTTACGACGGCAGTGTTCGAGAATGTAAGTGTTCAGGAAGAAACACAACAGAACCAGGCACCATACGCATCCATAGGGGTAAATGTTTCTACAGGAACGGCTCCTTTGGTCGTGAGTTTTGATGGCAATGGTTCTAGTGATGATAAAAATATTGTAAGCTATACTTGGAACTTTGGGGATGGAACGGCAAATGGTTCAGGAGCCCTTGTTGAACATACATTTACCAATGCAGGGAGTTTTGACGTTACCCTTACCGTTGCCGATGAGGAAGGTGAAGTTGGTGTGGATGTGGTGACTATCGTCGTTGAAGCAGCGAATGAGGCACCCGAGGCCGTGGCTACGGCTACGCCCTTAAATGGGGAGGCTCCTTTGGAGGTGAGTTTTACAGGAAGCAATTCAACTGATGACGATGGTGCGGAAAACCTAAATTTCGCATGGTCGTTCGGAAACGGTGATACTTCATCGCTGGCCGATCCGGTCTATGTTTATAACACTGAAGGAACCTATACCGTAAGCTTAACGGTGACGGATTCAGAAGGACTTACCGATCTGGAAACCCTGACCGTGGTGGTCGAAGAGCCGGTAGTCGTGGGTGATTTTGCCTTGCGAATCAATGCGGGAGGCCCACAATTGACCCATAACGGAGAGGTCTACGTGGCGGACCGTGATTTTGTAGGAGGTAAATCTTATACGAATACCAGTGCCGAAGTACCTGAATTGTACAAGACCGAACGCAGTGCATTGCCTCCTAATTTTGGCTATGACATTCCGTTGGCAAACGGTGAATATCAGGTGACCTTGCATTTTGCAGAGATCTTTTGGGGCGCTACAGGTGGAAGAACGGGTGCTGTAGGAAAACGTGTGTTCGACGTGGTCATGGAAGGAAATACCATTTTGGACGATTACGATATCTTCGATGAAGTGGGACCACAGACCGTGGTGACCCGAACGTTTGACCTAACCCTTGTCGACGGCGTGCTAAACCTTGGTTTTGATGCCAATGCACCGGATGGGCAAAACGAGCCCAAGCTATCGGCCATTGAGATTGTTAGTGTAGGTGCCGTTAACGAAGCGCCGGTCGCTTTTGCCAGTGCAACGCCTTTAAATGGTGTGGCACCGCTAGAAGTGAACTTTAACGGTAGCGGTTCGATCGATGATGTGGAAGTGGTCTCCTATACATGGGACTTTAAAGATGGCGGTAGTTCTACACAAATGAATCCCGTTCATACCTTTGTTGATCCTGGTGTATATGAGGTCAGTCTGACCGTTGCCGATGCCCAAGGGAAGACCGATACACATACGGTCACCGTTCAGGTAGATGAGCCCGTTGTCAACGACTTTGCCTTACGGATCAATGCCGGTGGACCTGAAATGACCCATAACGGTCAGGTGTTTGCGGCCGACCAATACTTTGTGGGAGGCAAGGCGTATACCAATGCGAGTGCCAATGTACCCCAGTTGTATAAAACGGAACGCAGTGCCTTGCCACCGGTCTTTGCCTATGATATTCCCGTTCCGAACGGAAGCTATCAAGTGGTGCTTCATTTTGCCGAAATCTTTTGGGGCGCCCAAGGAGGGGCTTCGGGAGCAGTAGGCAGACGCGTCTTTGATGTAGAAATGGAAGGCACTAAAATACTCGACGATTTTGATATTATTGCAGAATCAGGTTCGGAGACCATAGTGATAAAAAGCTTTAATGCGACTATCGAGGATGGTCGGTTGAACTTGGTCTTCGATGCGGAAGGCAGCGATGGTAGAAACGAACCCAAACTGTCGGCCATTGAGATCATAGGAAGCGGCTCCGTACTTCAGTTCGATCCTGTAGTCCATGCCGGTGATGATATTGAAATCGATTTGTCAGCTAATGAAACCAGCTTGGTGGGAAGCGGCCATGATCCTGACGGTGGGGCCGTAAGTTACCAATGGTCTCAGGTTTCAGGACCGGATACGGCCATTATGACCAATAGCAATACACTGGAGTTACAGGCCGTTTTCTTGGTCGAAGGGGTATATGTACTGCGACTTACGGTTACGGATGATGAAGGCCGGACCGCTTTTGACGAGGTCGCTGTTACGGTCAATAACGATGCCCAAGAAGAAGTTTGGATAGAGGCGGAGTGTGGTGTGCTTGGTTCGGGATGGACCGTAGTCGAGGATTCCTCCCGGTCAGGTGGCAAATATGTGGTGCCACCCACAGGCTTTAACTCTTCTTCTGGAAGTATAGGGGCTGCGGTATTGACCTACAATGTTTCGGTAAGCGAAGGTACCTATGCTATTTTCGGACTCGTAAGGACGCCGTCAGGTGTCAACGATAGTTTCTGGATCCGTGTGAACAACGGGGCTTGGGTGCGATGGAACAGTATTCCCGCCAGTAATGAATTCGTATGGCACAGGGTACACCTTAATGAACAATTGAGCAAACCCCGAAGTTTTGAGCTTATAGAGGGTATCAATAAAATTGAAATTGGCCACAGGGAAGATGGTCTGGGGCTCGATAAATTGTTCTTGACCAAAACCGGCGACCTACCTTCCGGTCTTGGGGGTACGGCCTCGAATTGTGGAGGTAGTGGAAAAACGTTCGAAGAACAAATTATCGCAGGAAACCTAGAAGTAGAAGCAATAGCCGATACCCAGTTTTATAGCGAAAAGGTACCTAATGCAGTACATCTGTTTCCTAATCCCGCGGTAGTGCAAACCAAAATAAGGTTAGATAACCCGGAGGTCGAGATTGTACAGGTACGCATTCATGAAGCCTCGGGCCGATTGATCAGCGTACACCTGGGGGAAGCTCTGAAAACGGGTGAGGACGAATATGAATTGAACGTTTCCGGCTTGACGAACGGAGTGTATTTCCTCCGAATTGCCATAAGCGACGGAGAGGTGTTTGATCGTAAACTGATCGTTGACCACCGCTAAGCATGAAGTAAAAAAAGAAAAGGGAGCGATTTGATCGCTCCCTTTTTTATTCCCTTATTTGTCCTTCGCCAAAGACATAGTATTTATTGGTTACCAACTGCTTGAGCCCCAATGGGCCGCGATGGTGCAATTTATCGGTGCTAATGGCCAATTCTGCGCCAACTCCCATTTTTCCGCCATCGGTAAAACGGGTAGAGGCATTTTGGTAGACGGCTGCACAATCTACCTGCTCCATAAACCGTAGGGCGGTTTCCTTGTTCTGTGTCATGATGGTCGCTGAATGTCCTCCGGAGTGTTCATTGATGGTTTCAATGGCATCCTCGGTTTTTTCTACGGTGCCGATGCAACATTTCAGGGCTAAAAACTCTTCTTTCCAAACCGATGTTTCGGGGATTAAAGCTTCGTCCTTCAATACTTTTTGCGCGCCTTCATCGACCAAAAGGCTTACCCCGTTTTCTTTTAGTACGTGTGCCAAGTCCATCATTTTTCGCGAAAAATCTTCAATATTGGTGTGGATAAGGATTTTGTCCAAGGCATTACACGCCGATATCTTGGCGGTTTTAGCATTTAATATGACCTGTAGGCTCATTTCCCAGTCGGCCTGCTCATCGACATACAAAAAATTATTGCCCCTTCCACTTACCAATACGGCACAGCTGGCGTGTTCCTTTACAAAAGCGATCAACCGTTCACCTCCCCTTGGGACGATCAGGTCGAGCTTTTGGTTTGGATTTTTCAAGAAGGCCCGGGTTTCTTCGCGGTTGAGGTTCAATAGTTGAATGTAATCGGTCGAAAGGTTGTTTTCCTTCAGGGCACGATGCCAAAAATCGACAAGTACGGTATTGCTGTGAAGCGCTTCCTTACCACCCTTTAAAAGAATTTTGTTGTTCGCTTTGAAGGCTAGTACGGCCGCTTCGATCGTAACGTCGGGCCGTGATTCGTAAATGATCATTATAGTGCCAAAAGGCGCTGTTTTGTTGGTCACTTTTAAGCCGTTCGGTAATTCTTCCTCAGAAATATCCCTTCCTACGGGATCCTCTTGCGAACGTACCTTTTGTACCGCCGCGATCATTTCTTCTATTTTCTTGTCGTCTACGATCAGCCGCTCATAGAGGGCTTGGTCGTTTTTATTGAAAAGTTCCAGGTCTCTCTTGTTGGCTTCCAGTAGTTCCGTTCGGTTTTTGTCCAAAATGCGGACCATGGAATCCAGTACCTTGTTCTTTATATCCGTTGTAATCAGTTTCATTTATACTTCCTGTTTTTCGAGGGCCACTCGGGTCCCCACGTTTTTTCCGTCTATAATATCGATTATCGTACGGTCTTTTTTTCCGTTGGCGATATAGGTGGGTATGCTGTTGGCGGCGGCCTGCTGGGCATAGTCTAGTTTTGAGCCCATACCGCCCCTGCCTTCACCGGCAGCCTTGTTACTGTCTTTGATATAGGCTTCAAAATTGTCTTCCGGTCCTACATGTGGAATAAGGTCACTGTCTTCGGCATTCGGATGGCCAGTGTAAAGTCCGTCAATATCGGTGAGGATGATCAACTTATCCGCATTCATCAATTGTGCGATCAAACTGGCCAACTCGTCGTTATCTGAAAACATAGACATGGTAACGGATACCGCATCGTCTTCATTGGCTATGGGAATGACCCCTTCGGCTAACAGGCCTTCACAACACTTGATCATGTTCTGGCGGTGTACGCCTGGACTAAAATCGCGTTTGGTGGGCAGTACTTGGGCACATTTCATACCGTAATCATGAAAAATATTATAGTAAAGGCGCATCATTCGGGGTTGGCCGATGGCCGAATATACCTGTCTTCTCTGGGTATCGTTTTCAATACTTGAATTGCCCAATACTTCCTTGCCCGCGATTACCGAACCTGAAGAGACCAAAATGGTGATGATGCCACGCTCATAGAGCTCGGCAATCTGTTCTACCAACCGGCGGAGTACGGGGCGTACGATACGATTGTCTTTATTGGTCATTACGTTGGTGCCGACCTTTATAACGATGAGTTCCTTATGCATAGTTCTCCTCTTTGCCTAATTCCACTGCGCGCTCAAAAGCTGCAAAAGCCGCTTCCTTGATCAGTTCGCTGACATTGTTGTCGTCCATCGAGTCTAGGGCCGCCTGTGTGGTACCTCCCTTACTGGCCACACGGTCCATCCAAGAATTAGGGCTAAGGTTGTTCTGGTTGAAGAGCTCAACGGCGCCAGTAAAGGTCTCGCTCACCAAAACACTCGATACTTCTTTCGAAAAGCCCATTTGTAGGGCGGCCTCCATCATGCTTTGCATAAAATAGAAGACATAGGCCGGGCCACTGCCCGATATGCCCGTAGAGGCGTCTATAAAGTTCTCGTCGCGTACCCTAATGGACTTTCCTGTGGTGTCGAGTAGGCTTTCCACGGTCAAAAGCTCTATTCTTGACACCTCCTTTGAAGAGGTGTAAGAGGTGAGTCCCTTGCCGACTTTGGCCGGTAAGTTGGGCATGGCGCGAACGATCTTGTTCAGGCCGGTATGTGTTTTTATGGCATCAATGGTAACGCCGGCCATAATGGAAATCAAGATTTGGTCGGAATGGACCAAAGGTTTAATGGTCTCGAACAAGGCGTTGGCGTGGTAGGGCTTTACCGCAATAAAGATGATGTCTGCTTGGGGCACACATTCTTCCAACTTTTTAAAGGCATCGAAATGCGCCATTTCATTTAGCTCTTTCAGTTTCTCTTCGGAACTGTCTAGCACCATGATGTTCTTTTTTTTGAGCAATTTAGATTTAGACATGCCTTCAGCATAGGTCAATCCCATATTTCCGGCTCCGATTACTAGTACTTTCATGAATTTGTTTTAAGGAGTTCTTGTGAATTTCTAAGTAAAGTCTTGTGGTTGTATTTAGATAAAGAGTTGACAGTCGTCGTAGTTCTTTATTTTTCCGTAATAGGTTTTACGGTATTTCTGCAGGGTGCTGATGGGCAGCCCCAAAAAGTAGCGTTTGATAGAAGTTACCCTTGTGGTCAGGGCCCCCATTTTTTCACTGTAGTGTTTTTCTGTTCTTGTTTTTCTTTTGATATATAATAACCTCATAAAATGTATTTAGCTTGTAACATATCATAATGAATAGCTATTACAAATATGAAATGTTAAGATTTTGTTATTGTAGTCTAAATAGACTTTTATCTTACTTAAAATGTAGGTTATTTCAATATGTATGTAGTTGTTTTACAGGAAAACACATGACAATGCTAATCTTGAAGTTTTAATAAATACGGTAGTTTTGAAAAAATATAAAACTTTTAGGGGCTTTTGTTTTGTAGGAAACAATCTTACATGATTTTGCGCCTTTAAAATCGACTAAGTCATGTTGGTTTGAGGAGAGGTTGACTACGGGTGATTGAAAACACCCCATTGAAGGAAGTATTTTTTGGGGTAAAAGAGGAAAAAGAACGAAGGCCGGTTCGGTGTGTTTGAACGAGGTTATTTCCCTGCCCCGTCACCGAATGATTATAGTTTGTTGTTTTTACTTCATTTCATATCGCGTCAAATAGGTTAGGCCCTTTCTTCCTTTCATGGCTATGCCCCAAACCGGAAATTCTGCTTTGTGTTCGCTGCTTTCAAGATCAGGTCGGTATAGACCTGGGGCTTGTGGGATATCGGTCAGGCTATCGTGAAGTGTTATAAAATGAATGCCGTCTTCGGCATAACTGATGGAGGAACTGATCGAGGCCAAAGCGGCAACGCCTTTATCTTTTTTCCAAATTAGAACCTCGTGGCTTTTGTCGAGTAAGGGAGCCTTATGTTTTACGTAGGGACCTTCCGGTCGTTGCGCGTAAGCTACGCCCATTTGTGTTTTTGAAGGTCCTTGCTTACCATGGATAATGGAGCGCCCTTTGTAATAGAGCCCTATTTTATCGTCCCTTACCAATAAACTGGCATCATCGATCCTATAGCTGTCAAAGGCTTCCGGTGTTTGGGAGATTTCAAGTATGGGATTGTTTTCCACCCTCTTAAAAGGCCCTTTCGGATGATCGGCTACTGCAAGTCCGATGGCGGTTATATCATTTATCGAATTGTTTTCGAATATATGGTCCTTATTTCCGGGTGTAGGCTTCACTCCTGTATAATACAGGTAATACCGCCCTTCATAAGTTAAGATGTTGGGGGTAAAAACCGATTGACTGTCAAATTTCCCTTCACGGCCTAGCCCCAGTGCCATGCCCTCTTCCTTCCAAGTAAGTCCCTCGTCTACGGAGGTCGCATACCAGATAGAACCCCAATAGCCTGCGGTTTGGGGGCTCTCCATTTTTGTGTACCAAACATAATACGTGCCATCCACTTGAATGATATCGCTATTGTCTCGTCTGTTAAAAAGGGAGTCATGCCCAATGCCCTTGACCTCTTGGTAGGTAAACCGGACCGATTTAAGGGGGTCATCGGTTTCTTGTTTTTTGATCGCTTTTTCACTGGTTTGCTTACAGCTTGATAAAGCGAATAGGGCTATCATAAAAAGACTGATAGGATAAAGCGTACTTTTTTTTGGCCACTTTGCGCGATTTGATTTTTGATTTCTTGCCATAGGTTTAGTTAAAGGCCTTTTTGATGTCATCTATGGTTACTCCGAATACTTGCTTTATTATGGGCGCCAAGCTATTTTCATTCCCTTCAATATGAAAGGTGTGTTGGATATGCGTTCCGCTCTCACCGGCCTTTAGTGCCAAGGCAGGGGAGGAGGTTTCCAGTTCGTAAAAAGGGCCGAGGGGCTTTTTGCCGGGAGCAGGGGCGCCGTCATTATAGGAATTGATTACATCTCCCGAGTAGGGTTCTTCCTGTATTTCCCACATCGAATTTACGTAATCGCTTATGCCCTCGGGTTTGTTGTACTTTAAAATGGTCAGTATTTTGTGTTCCGTATCATAAGAGCCCGCTATGTTTTTTGCGCGAAGGGGAGGTAGGCCTATCTTGCTCCGATACTGTCCGTCACCGCTAAAATAGAGAACATTTTCTCGAACAACCAATCGTTCTGGTGGGACTTTGCCAAAGTAGGTATCGTTTACGACTGCGCCCAATCGGTCTTCATTACCCGAGATATAGGGTATGACAATGGTTGTTTTAGGAGAAGGGTTGAACATGCCCAAGAGCCATATCGATACCAGTCCGGAATCTTTTTTCCAGTCCTCTTTTCCGGTGTTGGTTACGGTATTTGTGGTTTTATAGGCCACGGCCCTAGTTTCCCCCAATGTACCTATACCAAGTTCTTTCTGTATTTCTTCTGGGGATAAAAGTGTTATTTCACGTTCAATGCCCAAGTCGAATTGAAATCCTGAGTAATTGGTCAACGCGGCGTTTTTGGTAAATACCACCTTGTTCGGGGCACTGCTCTTTATATCGAAAGGTTCTAAGTCTATAAGCCTTGGAGTTTGCCAGTTTTCTAAGTTGAACTCATTCCCTTCCTTAAAAAACAGTGAATATTGCCCGCCTTCGGGGCCTAGCCAAAAACGTTCTTCTCCACCAAAGGCATTGATGTGCTCTAGGGTGTCTTGTGATTCAAAAAGTTCCCTATTGATCCATCCATAACTTCGTCCGTCTGGTCCTGATGAACTACTGGTCATTACTCGACCTTGTAGATTAGGGGCTAGGGCGACTTTGGACTTGCCCGATGGATCCGATAGTTCTATTATCGGGGTATAGGTTTTCATAAAGCTTAAATCATCCTCGTAAGGGGTAAAGGTTAGGGTATCTACGGCTTTGGGGACTTGGGTTTCTTTTTTCTCCGATTTACAGGCGGTCATGGCCATGATAAGGAGTAGGGGTATGAGGTACGGGTGGGTGATAGTTGTGTTCATGTTTATTATGTTGAGTTTTTATTATAGTTGGCTTCCCCACCAATTTGTATTGGGCTGCCAATCTGGAGATAACATCTTTTCGCGTTGTTTTTCCAATCGAGGCATCAAAATATTTCTATTGTTTTCCAGCTTTTGTTTCCATGCGGTTTCGTTCCATGAAGCGTCTTCTTCGGCATATTCGGTTTGCATAGCTTCCAGCCAGGCCAAGAGCTCTTCTTTCATTTCAAGTGTCAGGATTTCCTTTTCAGTCGAGCGGTCCTTGGTTTCTCCCAAATCCGTATCTAAATCATAAAGTTCCGTGTGGCCGTCTTCCCAATAATGAATGATTTTCCAGCTTCCCTTTCGCATGATGGAAACGGGCTCCCCTCCTTGATTGCCGTAATGCGGATAGTGCCAATACAAAGGTCTTTCGGCAATGCGCCCTCCTTTTAGCAGTGGCTCAAGGCTTACCCCATCTGCGTGGTGTTCGGGCTGAAGGGGAATATCGGCTAAATCTAGAAGGGTGGGGAATAGGTCGGCACCGGAAACGGGTACCTGGTTGTGGGTTCCTTTTTGTGACATCCACGGTACATAGATAAAATAGGGCACGCGCAATCCGCCTTCCCATTGATAGCCTTTACCCCCGCGAAGATCGAGTTGATTGGTAGAAAAATTATCCCCCGAGGTAACTCCTCCATTATCGGAAGTAAAGACCACTATGGTGTTTTTGTCGAGGTCGAGGTCCCTTAAAGTTTGTAGAACACTGCCAACGGCCTCATCTACTTGCTCTATCAAACCTGCATATACGGGATTGTCTTGGTATTTTCTGGCCGGTAATACCCGTTCCATTTCAAAACCTGTTTCGGCAATGCCCATACGTTCGGCCTTGTCCCTGTACTTTTTCCATTTGGCCTGTGTGGTCTGTATAGGGGAGTGAACGGCGTAAAATGAGAGATAGGCTAGAAATGTTGAGTCTTTTTGTTCCCTAATAAACGTTGAGGTTTCCTTTGCGAGCTTCATAGAAAGCGACATCCCTTTTTCCTCGGGATAGTCCGTCATTTGCGGATTGTTGAAAGGGGAGAAATAACCTCCGCTATAGGGGCCGCCTTTCTCATATCCGCCTTGGTTGATGTCAAACCCATGGTCTGTGGGCAAGGAGTGGTCCGCTTTGCTTCCTAAGTGCCATTTTCCCGCGAAAAAAGTGGTGTATCCATTATCCTTTAAAACTTCGGGCAGAATAACATCTTCTCGGTCTAAGTGATGTTTGTATTCCGGAGGCAGCAATTTGGTATGTCGGTTGAGCTCTTTCCAAGCCTGTCCTGATTTGGCCCCTTCGTATTGGGTGAGCCCGTGTCTTGCCGTAAACTGTCCGTTCAACAAACTCGCCCGGGATGGACTACAAACGGCGCAGGTGGCATACCCATTGGTGAAAATAGTACCCGACCTTGCCAGACTATCAATATTGGGGGTTTCGTAAAAGGGGCTTCCCATAACGCTCAAATCGGTATAGCCCAAATCGTCGACCACAATAAAAAGGATATTCGGTTTTTTATTTGGTACAAGGCTTTGTTTTTGGTTTCCACAGGAAACTAAACACGCTATGCCAAGGCAAGCTAAAATACTATTTATGGTACTTGTTCTCATTGTCATTTTTTACTTCTTACTTGGTCTGATCCACATACAATGCCCACCGCCGGGCGCTATTTTTGCATTGATAACATCTCCTTTTTTTACGCTTCCCCTTCGTACCTGATAGGCTTCCGGCTTGGTCTTAAAGTGAGTCGCATCGGTATCTTCATAATAGGTAATATCATACGCCTTTCCAGCTTCCAGAAAATCCAAGACAATAGGTAACTCGCCTCCTGGTTCATTATAAACAGAACCGATAAACCAAGACGCGTTATGTCGTCTTGCCGTAGAGATGTAAGCATCCATTTTGGCGTGGAGTATTTTGGTCTCGTCCCATTGTCCTATGGGCATTTCCTTAATAAATTCAAACAGGTCGCTTTTTTCGGTGTAGGCTTCCGGGGCATCTGGAATGCACACAAGCCCGCTAAAAATAATCAAGGTTCTGGCTGCTTCCGCAGTGACCGTGGTATATAGATTTTTGGCTTTCGGGCCTTTTTCCCTTTCCCCAGTATTGACTCCGGTGATATCAAATACACCATTGTTCATATCCAAGGGGCCTTGCAAGGCGTTTATCAATGCCATGCGAATAAAGGCTTGTGGGGTGAAGGCCCGTCTAGAGTCTTGTTGGGCGTGGCAATATTCCCTTGTAATGGCATTCGGATAGGTTCGGGTAACCCCGGTAAACGGTACCGGACTATCGTGAAAGTCGATTAAAAGTTCACTTTCTGCACTTTTTTTAATGGCCTCCCTTGTAAAGGAAACATTGCTTCCCATAAAGCCGTATTTAATTCCTTTGGCGCCCAATTCTTGATAATACGGGAAAAGTGCGGCATCTCCGTAATCTCCTTGGCGTCTGTCATAATACAACAATACGGACACTCCTTTCTCTTTTGCATAGTCCATTACCTTTTGCAAATCGAGTTTGTCTGACATTTCAATTTGTCCTTTGGAAACATCGGTATACCAAGCATCATCGATTATGAAATATTCAATACCGTTCTCTGCGGCAAAATCGATAAACCGTAAGTAGCTTTCCGTGTCTATTCCGTAAGTAAATCCATCTGCTGCGGTATATCCGTGCACACGCCAATCCCATACCGTTTTTCCGGGCTTGATCCATGAAGTATCTTCGAGCGCCAGTGGTGCGGCTACATTTTGTGGAATGGTGTTGGTGAGCAAGTCACCTATGTTTTCTTCTATGAGAACCAAGCGCCAAGGGGTTGTCAGTTTGCTTCCTTCGGAAGTAAATTCGTTATTGGAAATGAGTTTCCCTTTTTTCTTATCGTATTCAAAATCGATTACGGAAAAACCGGGAGCGCTTACCAAATCTGATTCGAGAAGCGATATGTATTTGCTTTGATCGGTCTCTATTACCAAAGGTACTTTCCAGCGGTAAGGAATAGAATCCATTCGCTCCAAATCACTCAAAACAATAGGGCCAATCGGCATACTTTCCCCGGCCGGCATATAGATTTTGTCGGAAGCGGAGAGTCCATATTCCATGTAAAAGGCAGGTTTTTTAGCTATAGGGAATTCATCGGTCATAAAACGGAAGGCACTGCCGCCATCATAGGCACGAATATATAGGGTAGCCGGAACACCTTCATAATCTAGGGACACCTCTAGCTCGTTATACGTGTCTTGAATTTTACTGAACTGCCCCCAAACCGGACTCCAGGTATTAGAGAAGGAAGTAATCTTGGTGTCCGTTACTTTTACTTTTGTATTCGGAAAAATGGACAACGCTGAATTTTCAAGTGTTTGTTGTCCATTTTGGAAGATAGAATAACTTAAAATACCATCGGTATGGGCAAGTGTGAGTTCAATCGATTGGTCCGGGGATTTTAGGATATAAGTATGGGAAGGCACTTTACATGCCTTTGATAGGCTTGCAACGAAGAAGATCCAACCAATTATAAGCCATTTTTTGTTTTTCATAGATAGGACTTAAAGCGTTACTTGGTTACGATTCCTTCAATTTGCTTCCAGCCCTCCATGCCATCGTTCTTCTGCTTTACGCCAGGGGTACTCCGCCCGTCCAATATTATTTTTTTAAGGGCTTTTTTTAGCTCTTTGGCTTTTTTAGGATTGTCCTCGATCCGGTTTTTGGTTTCACCGATATCGTCTTTTAAATTGTATAACTGCATATCGGGTAAATCAAGCTTCTCTTTTTCTATATCCTGCGGTCTAGGATAGCTCCAACCACCAGAGCCTGGGCAAACACTCAGTTTCCAGTCACCTTGTCGAATGGCAAAAGACCCATTGATGGAGTGGTGGACTATATATTCACGAATGTCTTTATCCTTAGTGCCTTTGATCAAAGAAAGCATGCTGTAGCTATCTTCCGCTTCCGTATCCGGAATTTCGTAGCCGGTTAGCTCTGCGCAGGTCGCAAAGAAGTCCGTCGTGCAGATAAGCTTGTCGGAACTTGCGTTCTTCAACCCTTTGCTTGGCCATTCTACGATAAAGGGTACGCGGTGTCCGCCTTCAAAAATATCCGCTTTGGTTCCCCTAAAAACATAACTGGGGTCATGGTCAACCTTTTCAAGCTCTTTAAAGTCGGCTTTTGGCGAACACCCGTTATCACTGGTAAATACCAATAGCGTGTTTTCTGAAATGCCTTGACTTTTTAGGGTTTCCCGTATTTGGCGTACCACATCATCTACTTGCATTACAAAATCTCCGTACATATTGGTATTGCTTTTACCTAAAAATTCAGTGGTCGGTAGAATTGGGGTGTGTGGGGCAGGTAAGGGGAAGTATAAAAAGAAAGGCGAGCTGTCTTTTGCGTTCTTCTCTATATAACCTACGGCTTTGTCCGTTAGATCTTGTAGTACCGTGGCATGTACAAAATCGTCTGAAGTAAGTCCTTTTCTCCAAATCCCCTTGTCGTCTACGGATACAGTGGTTTTCGTCGGCACCATGGTGGGCCTATCGTTTTCGATATAGACGTATGGGGCCATATCCAAAGAACCACAGAATCCGAACGAATAATCAAAGCCGTGGGTAGAAGGCCCATTTTTTACAGGGACGGAAAAATCAACCTTTGGGTTTACATTCAGTTTGTCATGCTCTAAGTTGGCATTTTCGTCCTCGATCGCCCAATCCCAACCAAGATGCCATTTTCCGATATAAGCGGTGGTATAGCCTTGGATTTTTAGCATTTCGGCCACGGTCGTGCGCTCTTGTTTGATCAAAGATTTTGAATAGCCGCTTAAAACGAAACTTTTTAGGGAGCTACGCCAATTATAGCGCCCTGTTAAAATGCCGTATCGGGTTGGGGAGCACACTGCGGATGAGGTATGTGCGTCAGTGAACTTGATGCCATTGGCGGCCATGGTGTCGAGGTTTGGTGTCGCGATTTTGCCTTTCGGATTAAAGCTTTTAACATCGCCATAGCCCAAATCATCGGCAAGGATATATATGATATTAGGACGGTCGACTTTTTGGTTTTTATCTTGACCGAAACTGGGCCCGCAAGCTAGAAACGTATAGGATAAAAGGAGTAGGAGGGTGGTAGGTTTGTTGGTGAGCATCTTCTTTGTTAGTTTGTTTTTTTTTTTTTTTTTTTTTTTATTTTTTAATTTTGCCAACTAACTTAAGAAAACTTTTATAG
>NZ_MWRZ01000020.1:0-18740 GCF_002211465.1 Zobellia sp. OII3
CCTCTTTCAACCGCCTGTAGAAATTGTTCTTGGGGATTCGCTCGCTCAACTGGAAATGGGCGAACAGTTTTTCTTGATACTCCTTTTTTCCCTGCATACCTAAAATTAACGACCCAACGTTAAGATCGCCTTTAGCCTATGTGTTTTTTTCGTTAACTTGTGCAACAGGCACAAAACCTATAAACAATACGGGCTTCGGGCTTAATTGAAAGGTTTGCGTATTTTTATGAAGTCCGCAAAATCTTTGGGATTTTGCTTTGAGACAAAAAAAGAAAAAACAAAACCAAAAGATTTCGCTATGTGCGTGGCGGAAAGCAAAAGCTAGTTTGCTCCCGTACTGTTCATAGCTAAACCGTTACCAGCAACCCTAAAAAATGCATCGAAATGAAATTATTACATAGACAATACGACAAGAAAGTAAAGGCTTTTAATTTACTCTTTGAGATATACATGGAAGAGTATTTATCAATTGCTGAAAACATTCTTAAAAGCAATGCATTTCAAAGAAGAAGAGTGAAATCCTCTTCCACAGTTTATAGCTTATTAAAGGAAGATTTAAAAACAGGATGTATAATACCACCAATTGTATTAGCATTATCAAAAAACACAAAAGGGATTTTTGATTCCAAATTAATAGAGGAACATCCGGAAAAACTTGAATCACTTATTAAAGAACATCAACGTAATCTAATTATCCTAGATGGACTACAGAGGACATATACAATCAGAGATTTATTTAATAGTTTAAGAAGTTCGAAGGATGAAACTACACTAGAACAAATCTCAAAATTTCCAATCCGTGTAGAAGTTTATGTTGGAATCGACAAGCTAGGAATCTTGTATCGCATGCTAACATTGAATTCTGGGCAAACACCAATGTCTTTAAGGCATCAAATAGAAATATTATATTCTGATTATTTAGAGGATGATTTAGGTGGAATTAAGCTTTTGTTGGAAGCTGATGACAAGACTCCACAAAAAAAAGGTGAATATAAATTTAAGGATGTTATTGAAGGCTTTAATTCGTACATAGATCGAGACTTCCTTACTATAGATAGAAATGATATTCTAGAAAATATAAAAACCCTAGAAAAATTATCAAAGGAAAACCAAGAAACCGATTTATTTAAGGAATTTCTTTTTACCTACGACAATTTAGTCTCAGAATTAATCACAAAATCTAATAAATGGAAATGTGGCGAAGGATTGAGCTTATCTGGCCAACCTTTTGGTAAAAATGCTCAAAAAATATTTACTAAATCTCAAGTAATGACAGGGTTAGGTTCTGCCATTGGCAAACTTGTGGATTTTGAAAGGATTAAAGAGATTAAGGACATTAACAATCTATTGAATGAAATTACTGTTGACAACCCAGAAGACACTTTTAACAATTTGATTTTAAAGCTGGATAAAATCAGAACCGTTGCAAAAAAAATAGGTAATGACCAACGAATGTTTTTTCACTTTTTGTTTAGAGAGCTTTTCAATAAAAAGAGTGAAGCATATCTGAACTTTAGCAAGGCTATTGATGAAGCATATTTGACGTATCAAAGTAAAACACAATAGTTTTATGTCGATTTTTTACAATGGAAAAATACTTGATCAGCTTTCATTTGACTCTGATACTTCAACATTTATAATTGGAAATGAGGATATATCTGATTCATTCTCTGTGGCATACATACCGAATAAGGAAGAAAAAGAATTAGCACTTGACCAATACGAAGTATTCATTTTAGAAAATATATCTCTAAATGCTGAAAATGACATATTCTTGGCAAATGAAATTGATTTGGATAAAGGTATAGGATGGGTATTCCCTCTATCTACTTTAGAAAGCAATGATAATGATTACGCTGAAAAAGAATTCTTCAATCAATTCAGATACTTGGCTTATCAAAAACTTCTATCAAGTTCATTTTTTCTTGAAAAGGAAATAAATGAAAAAAAACAGAGATTTATGCTAAGTGATTTATTTGAGGATGATTTAATAATATTCGCTGTATCACTCGAAGCTTTGGGCTCATCATTTGATATTTATGATTATTTACCATCACTAGCCAATCATGGTTATTTTCTTAAGAATGAACATAATCTAAGATATAAATGCCCAAATGATATCATTGTAAATTGGTATAGAGGCAAAAAAAAGATAAATATCCGAAAAGGTACTAATCCTGTGTACAAAACAGATTATTCAAAAAAACTTTATACTAATTATCTTAAATCACTTGATCATCACTTAATACGATTCCATTTAATTTACCAAATAATCGAAAATCATTTAACTGACTTATTCAACTCTGAATTTGAAAAAATACTTGAAGATTATAGTAATGCCTTGGTTACAAAGAACAATTTCATCGAATCTATTAACAAAGTAAGGAACGAGCGCGAGAATATACGCAAAGTTCTAAGGGAAATAAAACCAAATGATGGAACCTTTGAAAAAAGTATGCTTATAGGTCTAAAAAGAGATTGTCGCGAATTTTTAAATCAATATGGAGTTGATGAAAGAACAGATGTTGGAGATTTACTTTACGACATAAGAAACATCCTTGTCCACAATTATAGAGAAGTTAAAGATGGAGAACTCATCCTACTAAATGATATCATCTTTGAGTTTGAAATAATGATAAACTATTTAATGATAAAAAGCCCATAATCGAGTAGACGGCTCTCCTAATTAAAGGGAGAGTGCGCCTCTCACACCACCTGCCATACGGGTCTTCCCGAAACAAGTTCGGGACAGGCTGTATACGGCGCTTCGTTATATCAGAACTTTATATTTAGGTAGTACGCCAACATACTTTCATAACCTCTTTTTCTTAGACGTTTTTCAGTAATCGTAGTTCTAAGTATAGGGCTTTGGGCTACTGCCCATCCTCCCATTCTTGTTCTACTCCAAGCATATGCCTGTCCCTGTTTTACACCTAAGTACTGTACCAGGGGAGCTCCTCGTCTAAATCGTAACCGATAAAGTAAAGGATGAACAACCGCGGGGAACAATGCGCCATAAGCTTAGGGTCGCTGACGATGTTCTCCAGATTGCCCTGGCCTAGCATTTAAAAAGACGTATCAAATTAGGATGCAAGCCCGAAACCAGGGAAAAACACCGAACTAACATCCTTAAAATGTTCCTTTTCTTCCTTGTGAGACCGAAATATGTGCTCTTGGACCCTATATCCCTATTTATGAAAATCTAACCTTCTTTCGGGCCGATATCCATTGTACCACAAATTGCTTAAATTTATTCAAAATCAAAGGTGGTTTTGAGACAGACTGCCGCTAGATGTAATTTAAATAAACATTTATGACAAAAATTTTAATCCTACTCCTGTTATTCTCAAATCTAGCTATTAGCCAGGTAGATTCTGAAATCAAATATTTTAAAGATAAGTATGGTAAAACAGAAGTTGAAAGTGGACCATATATGCTGGAAATAAAAAAAATTAATGACAGCGTTACAAATCATACTTTCTCAAAAACGAAAAAAGGTCAGAAAATTTGGTCTAAATCCTACTTGGGTAAACAACCCTATGGCTTATGGACACGATATGACAAAAAAGGGAATATTGAATCGACTAGAGACTATAATTTCACTCTAAAATATGGCGAATTTATTCCTGAAAACGCAATTAGATACTGGGAATTGGGAACAGCTACTCAATCTGATCCGAATAACGAAAAAATTCAGCAACATATCATAAAGCATTTTAGATATCCTGAGATAGCCGTAGAAAACGGAACCGAAGGAAGGGTTACTGTTCAATTCACGATAGACGAGAATGGAAAAGTCGATAATCTAAGCATTACGGAAGGAGCTGACATTCTATTAGATACCGAATGTTTTGCAATTATGAATTCTTTAAAACAATTAGAACCTTATAAAAAAAATGGACAAAGTGTAGTAGTCTATAAAACAATTCCTATTACATTCAGACTGAAATAACAACTACTGCCGACAAAACCTGAACGAAATGCGGACTTCTATCCTAAATCGAAAGGTACTGTATATTTATAAAGTCCGCCAAATTGAAAATTACGCGTTGGCGAAATATTCAAAATTTAGCTTTAAACAAGAAAAAACAGAACTAAACAATAAGCTTTAGCTTCGTGCTAAGACGGAAACGAAAAGTTTCCTTGCCTCTGCACTACGCTTAGCCGAGCCGTTGTAAGTAATTTAAAAATATACCTTTGAGAATATTAAAAAACATATTATTATTCCAAAAAAAAATATTTTTTATCTCGTATATGATTTCAATCGTGATTGGAATATTACTTGGCGGCAAATTTTCTACTATTGGATTCTGTTTTATTATAATTGCTCCAATAATTCAATATTACGTTTATGAAATAAAGCATAAAAACGAATATTACTATTACTATAATTTAGGATTAGGTAATCTTGAGCTATGGGCTTCTACCTTTGTAATTGCTTTGATTAATCTGTTGATATTATCTGTAATATGAGTAGACTACATATAGACAGTTTAACCAAAAAATACAATAATAAAGTAATCCTAAGTGATGTATTTCTTTCTTGCGAAAAAGGCAAGATAACGGGTTTAATTGGCAGAAATGGTTCTGGAAAATCTACTCTTTTAAAAATAGTATTTGGGACTGAAAAGGCTGAATCGAAATTTGTACGAATAGGCAAAAAAATAATAAGAAATATTTCGGATGGTAGAAATCTAATCAACTATTTGCCACAAGACAATTTCTTACCAAATAATATAAAAATAAGTACATTAATAAAGCTATTTCTTTCAAAAGATAATTCGGATATTCTAGTTAAGAACGAACATATAATTCCATTGTTAAACAAACAAAATCAAGACTTATCTGGCGGAGAAAAAAGAATAATGGAAATATTACTAATCATTCATTCTAATTCCGAATACATCTTACTTGATGAACCTTTTAAAGGAGTAAGCCCTATTGTTCGGGATTATATCATAGAATACATTAAGAAAATGAAGTTGAATAAAGGATATATTATTACGGACCACGATTATGAAAATGTAATCAATTTAGCGGATTGTATCTTGTATCTTCAAAATGGATATTTAAAAGAAATTAATGACAAAAGCGAATTAGTTGAGTTAGGCTATCTAACAAAAACTACTTACAACAATAGTAAGCATTGCACAACTCGACGTTGATGTCCAAAACCCTATTTTTTGAAATTTAAAACATCATAACACACTGATTTTAAAAGGGTATTATTTGCATCACGTATCAGGGTAGACGTGTTTATTTTTAATTTTGAGTTGAGCAACAACCACAAAACCTATAAAAAAATACGGGCTTCGCGCTTAATCGAAAGGATTGCGTATTTTTATTATGTCCGCAATCCCGATAGCTATCGAGATGGGATTTCGCTTTGACACAAAAAAAGAAAAAACAAAACCAAAGGATCTCGCTATGTGCGTGGCGGAAAGCGGCCAACTCGCCCACTGCTGTCGCAGATGGCGTGCCCCGTACGGCTCATAGCTAAACCGTTAGCATAAATGGCTCAAAAAAAATCCTAACGTTATGAAAGACGAAGAATTAAAGAACAAAACCGAATCTGAATTAGAATCAGAAATCAAAAAGTGGAAAGGAATTTCAGGAGCCATCATAGGAGTATCACTTGTTTTAATGGTGGTTATTATTTATGGTATGATAACGAAAGGGTCCAATACGTTGGACATAAATTTGCTAGGGGTTGCATTCGCTTGTTTTGCAAGTGTTAGTGCTTTAAATAGTTATATTAAAAAAATTAAAATAGAACTATCATCAAGGAAAAATAATAGTTGAATTTTATATGGCAACTTTATTCTGATAGACTTTACGCTTCTGAAATACCTATGTAAAAAGACCTATTGACTAATTTACGCAATGGATTTTACTGAGATGGAAATAAATACGGAAACGTAATCGTTCGTGCTTACTCGAACGTATCGCCACATTTGCTAACAAAAGTAACCGTTGCACAACCCCACAATCATTAAAATAACAACTCCCCTCCGCCAGCGCAAGCGTCACGCTTGTGCCAACTCGCTCACTAACAAGTTTATAACTACTAGACATATCAACTACTTTTGCTTTTTAGATTTTAACCCTATTTTTTTTTGAGATTACGCTTTTACGTAAGGCGGTAACATTCAAAACGGAGATATTTGTAGCATACCGTTTAACCAACCGTATTTTCACAAAATCAGGAATGGGAAAAATATTTCTAAAATGCTAGTGAACACAAACAAAGTAATTTTTTAACCCTAAATACGATGGCTGTTAGGATGTGTGCCTAATAGCCATTAATTATACTCAACCATATACCAAAACAAATTAAAATGAGGAATGAAATTATTACAAAATTAAGTTATGCTGTTTTTTTCAGCTTAATAATGTCGAGTTGTGCAACTTCGACATACTTAATGACATCGGAAGGCGAAAGTTTTGATGCTCTTTCAAAAATCACTGATAGTGACAAACCATCTATCAATCCTCATGGTGGTGATAAAAATGGTAATTTGGTTTTTGCAGCTCGTGAAAATGATGGAGCATATAACATTTACTTAAAAGATAACGTACTATCAAAAGCAATAATCCAAAAGACAAGCGGAGACAATTTTAATTTAGCTCCTAATTTTTGTAGTGCAAACAATAAAATTGTTTTCCAGTATTTCGACAAAACAAATTTTGATATATACTACGTTGATGCATTTGAGGGAAAAGCAATAACTCAGATTACATATACAGACGAAAATGAATACAATCCATCATGGTCAAAGGATGGTAAACTTGTAATATTTGAAAAAGGAGCTCCTCCTAAAGTGTACATTAAAGTAACAAAAAACACGGCACGAGCAGCGCAGTATTCTGGTTTATCAGTAACAAAAAATCAAATTTGGTTGAAAAATATTGAAACAGGAGAATTGAAAATGCTTGGAGAGGGTAGTTTTCCAGTAATCTCACCAGACGGAAAAGAAATTGTTTTTGTTAAATATGATTTAAATAAAAGAAAGACAGAAGAAACAGGAACAATATGGACGATGTCAATAGATGGTGATTCTCCTAAACAATTAACAGACAATCAAATTGGATATGCTACACATCCGAATTGGAGTCCAAATGGAGATAAGATTGTTTTTCATTTAACAAAAAATAACAAAAAAGACTCTGACATATATTCTATAAATACAAATGGTGAGAATCTAAAACAACATACCACAAACGAATCAAATGATTTTTCACCTTATTGGTCAACTGACAATTACATTTATTTTAGTTCTGATAGAGGTTCTAAGAAAGGAAACTATCAGATCTGGAGGTTTAAAATAAGGTAACAAAAGCACCTGACTTAATGTACAAGTTATAGCTTGTTTGGAAAGTCGCCAAAGTTTAAAAATCAGCTTATTGACAAATTTAAAATAATTAGTAAATGATTCGGCTTGTTTATTATCCGAAACTTATTGCCTTTTTTTAGTGTTTCTTTTCATATACAGAGCCGCTAACAATCAAAACCAATCAGCAAACGATGTCAAAAATCACCAATTGCCCAAACTGTAAAACGGAATTAAATAATGGTTTGTTTTCAAACACCAAATTATTAAATGACGTACAAATAAAAATTATAAACGAATATAATGACACAAAATCTGATGGATATTGTACAAAGTGTGGGAATGGACTTTACGACCAGCACGTTAAAACAATGACAGCGGAAAGAAATAAATTAACCAAGTATTTTAAAGACAATATTGGAGCAGTTCCTGTGATTTCCACTCATTCACCACTTAATTGGGATTATAAAGTTTTAGGTATGGTTACAGGTCAATCTACAACTGGCACCGGAGTTATTTCTGAATTCACCTCATCTTTCACTGATTTTTTTGGCGCCCAATCTGGCAGGTATAATCAAAAGTTGAAAGCTGGAGAAAACATGTGTTTTAACCAATTAAGACTACAAGCATTAGACTTAGGTGGCAATGCTGTTATCGCAACCGATATAGATTATTCTGAAATTGGAGGAAGCAAAGGAATGCTAATGGTATGTATGGCAGGCACTGCTATTCAACTTAATAATGTGAGCATTCTAGAAAAGGAGACTTCCGAAATAATTGAAAAGCTTTCCTCAATAAATGAAAAGCACCGTAGATTGATGAAGTACGGATGAAAATAATTAAGTGAAAATCAAACAGAGAATAGGAGAAAAACTTAAAAGAATATTGTCTTTTATCTAATGGGATTCAATTGCAACCCTCGTAGTGATTTTTTAAGTTTTTATAATTTGCCTAATAATATTCTACCTTTTTCGATAATTGATTTTAGAAAAACTTGTAAAATTAACTCAAGAACTTTAGGCTTACGTTGTAATCAATAGCTCAAAAAAGAAATAAGAGCGCAATTAGAAACATTAAATTAAAGATAATCTATGAAAGCAAAAAGTCTCGTATTTCTAATTTTAAGTGTTTTTCTATTGAACTCATGTTCAAATGATGAAAATGAAATATTTGTTTACGAAGGAATGTGGAGCGGACAATATGCTGGGAATACGGATAGCGGTAATTGGTCTATAAGAATTGACATAAATAAATCTGTAATTGGAACATTTACCTCTATACAATCCTCAAACTCATATCAAATAATGGGGAATATTTCCGAAAATGGTGTTTTAAATGCAACTATTGGAACATCTGAAATAGGTAGTGAATTTAACGGAAGTTTTATGGACAACTACGCTTCTGGGCTTTGGACAAGCAATGCTGAAGATGATAGCGGAAGTTGGACTGGTGTAAAATTATAAATGAACCTTCAACTAATACATAGGAAGCAACTTTTAACAAGTGGACTTTACCCAAACGCATATATTGCGCAGATAGACTTTACTCGGACGGAAAATAAGGAAAAGCAATCTTTCGTGCTTACTCCAACGTGTCGCTACTGATTACAACAATAGTAAGCCCCCCGCCAGCGCAAGCGTCACGCTCGTGCCAACTCGCTCCACTAACAAGTTTATAACCACTAGATATATCAACTACTTTTGCTCTTTAGATTTTAACCCTGTTTTTTTTGAGATTACGCTTTTCTGTAAGAATACAAGTGTAAGATTTTTTATATTGGCATGTATTTGGGCAAGCTAAACGATTACATTTATACCCAAATAAAGAGGTATATGTGTAATTGTACATATATACGTACGTTGTGCGGCATACAAGAAAAGCCAACCGCACAAACAGCACATTTGGTTTTTGCCGACACGCAAAGCCAACGCTGAAAAAACCAAAAGAGCTGTTTTTTGCCAACGCTAAAAGAAAATATGCAAACAAAAACTAAAGCAATAGATTATTTCGAAGAACTACTTGAAGTTCACTCAGACGAGAATATTCCAATTCATCTGAAATATGTTCAACTCCGAACCCTACTTGAAAAAATAACTAAAGAGTTGACAAGTTCAGAAACTCTTCAATTTTCAAACCTGTTTTCTAGACTGTCCTTTATTTGCGACAAATTCAAAACCTCAAGACAAATTCACTCATTTAGGATAGTAGCAAATAAGGTACTACACGAGAATATCCGTCCTTCAAACGAAGAGTATCAAACACACTTTAAGTATTTAAGTGAATTCATTTCTAAAACTTGTGGATTTGCAGTTCCTGAAGAAATTCAATCACTTTATCCTACTACTGAATATCGGAAAGAAAAAAGTGAAACTACATTATCACGGCTTGATAAAATAAGAGTTGAAATAATCGAGATTCAAAGTGAATTTTTGATTTGTGAAACAGAAAACAATGAAGGTGAAGATTATGTACGAGTAAGGATAAACGAAGATGATGTCAATGCTACGTTTAAATCAGTAAATGATTTTTGGATTGGTGCTCAACTCTATTTGGTAAATATTGAAATTGATGAATCGGAAATCTACCACCCGAAATTTATAATTCTTGAACCCGATTACTTAGTAGATATATCTTCGATTGCAGAATGTTTTCAAGATTATGGATATACCGAATTAAATTACATCAAGTCTAAATTTGAAGAGATTCCAAACACGAAATACATACGTTTAGGAAACTTTGCTAATTTAGTTGTAGACGAGCTTTTTGGAGAAGCAGATAGTAACAAAATAACCTTTAAGGAGACATTCGATAAGGATTTTAAATCATATCCATTTGAATACACCGCTTGCCTAGATTTAATTGAAAAAGATAAATTCATCAAGTATTGGCAAGATGCTCAACTTCATTTTGACAGAATAAAGCGAGTTGTAACAAACGATATCGAAAACTATGGCATTTCAATAGAAACAGCATCGCTAGAACCAGCTTTTCTTTGCGACTTATATGGTATTCAGGGACGTTTGGATATTCTAGAACTCAACAAAATTGGTAAGTCAAAAATTATTGAATTAAAGTCAGGTGGTGTACCATTTCCAGATGACGGAGAAAGCATTAAACCAAATCACAAGTCTCAGCTTTTCTTATATTATCAACTTATTGGAGTAATTAACCACCTTGGATTTGGAGAAATCGCTGAAAAAACAGAAGGATATATTCTCTATTCAAAAGTTGCGGAGAATAATTTAAGGTTTGATAGACCAACATTAAAAAGGGTACAATCAATTTTTAACCTTAGAAACAAAATCATTGTAAATGAATACACTTTCGCGTCTGACGATTTATCCAGAACGAAAGAATTACTACAAAAAATCACTCCCGATACCATAATTAACTCTCCTAATGTCCATCCAAACTTTAGGGCAATTTTAGAACCACAGATAGATGAATTTATTAATCCAATAAAATCTGCCAATGAGTTAGAAAAAATCTACTTTTTTTCACTTGTAAGCTTCATAGCCAAAGAACAATATTTAGCGAAATTGGGTAATGGACAATATGAGTCAAATAACGGGTTAGCGAATCTTTGGATAAACTCATTTTCAGAGAAAACAGATAAATTTGAAATACTGTATGACCTTAAAATAGATTCCAACTATGTTGACAGAGACGAAAAAGAAATTATTTTCACTCGCCCATCAGGATACAATGAGTTTGTAAACTTCCGAAATGGAGACATCTGTGTTCTATATCCGAGAGTTTCAGAAAATGACAATGTTACATCAAATCAAATATTCAAGTGTTCAATCAAGTCAATAACTAAGGATAAGGTAGTCGCAAGCTTTCGCTACAAACAGCGTAACACAAAGTTTTTTGAACAATATGATAAGTGGGCTTTGGAACGTGATTTTATGGATTCTTCTTTCACAGCAATGTATAGAAATATTTATGCTTTCCTTAATTCATCAAAAGCCAAGCAAGATTTAATTCTCACAACTGAAAAGCCACAGAATGGAAATAATCACGGTTATCATCAAGAAAAATTGTCAGATGAACAAAATAGAATCATCAATAAGGCACTTTCAAACAAAGACTATTTTCTTTTAAACGGCCCTCCAGGAACAGGTAAGACTTCCATCATTGTAAAAGAACTTGTAAGAGAATTATACAAAAAAGAGTCTTGTAATATCCTCTTGCTTGCATACACCAACAGAGCGGTTGACGAGCTTTGCGAAACTGTAAATAATGCCATCATAAACTTTGATGATATGAATGATGGTAATGTAAACTACGGACGTTCAGACAGAAACTTTGTTAGAATTGGAAGCGAACTCTCTTGTTCAGATGAACATAAGCATAACCTTTTGAATAACATTATCGAAAGTGAAGCAAAAAGACTAGAACAAAATGGAGAAAAATTTTCTAGGGACAGTATCAATACTGTTCTATCTAAACACCGCATTTTTATTTCGACAGTAGCTTCAATATCTAGCAAAACAGATATATTTAAGTTAAAGAAATTTGACGTTGTTATTGTAGATGAAGCCTCTCAAATTTTAGAACCCCAGATTGTGGGCATTCTTCCAAAGTGTTCAAAGTTTATTTTAATTGGCGACCATAAACAATTACCAGCAATTGTATTACAAGACCCAGAGAGTTCAAAAACCAATAATAAGATTTTAGAAACAATTGGATTAGAAAACAGGAAAAACTCATTATTTGAAAGACTCTACAATTATTGCGAAATAAACAGTTTAGAATTTGCATACGACAAGCTGACCTATCAGGGAAGAATGCATCAAGAAATAGCATTATTCCCAAATCATAGCTTCTATAATTCAGAACTAAAGCAAGCTTTTGATATACCAAATCTAAACGAAAGTGCAAAAAATGAGTTAAGCCGACAAGTGAAACCTCTAGAGCTGAAAAGTCCGACTAAAGGTAATTTAACCGACTTGCTTTCTAGAAAACGCGTTATCTATTTCCCTAGCAAAATTGACGAAAAAAACCATTTTGGTAAATCAAATGACTTGGAAGCTGATTTAGTCGTGAAGATTGTTGAAGAATTAAAAAAGCTCTATTCGTACAACAACAAAGGATTTGATAACAAAAAAACAATCGGAATAATTGCTCCATTCCGAAATCAAATTGCGAGAATAAAGCAGAAGTTAGAAGAAGCTCAAATACCAAATTTTGAAGATATTACAGTTGACACTGTTGAGCGTTACCAAGGAAGCCAAAGGGATATTATCATTTTCTCATTTGCTATAAATAACCCATATCAACTAAATGGAATTGTTAATCTAAATGATGAAGGCACAGTAGACAGAAAACTCAATGTTGCTCTGACAAGAGCTAAGGAACAATTAATTTTGATTGGGAATGATTCCTTCCTATCGAATAACCTTGTTTATTTCAAACTAATCGAATTTATCAAGTCAAAAGGCGGCTATGTTTGGGATTCGATTTCTGATGTATTAAAAGACAATATAAAATTCACATACTTTGATTCTGTTGAATCAATAGAAGGTAAAACATACGCTCCTGATGATGAGTTTGCGTCAACGTTTGAAAGCTTAATTATTGATATTTTAAAAAATGATAAGCGTACTACAAATAAGATTCAGGAAACAGGTCAAAATTGGTGGGAAGTACTTTTAGGTGCATCTAATGATTTCATAAGAAATAATGTCATCGAGTATGGCAGAGCTAATTTTGATGTGAATTTTCAAACAAATTTATTCGCTCAAGAATTTAGCGTTGCAGACAAGGTCAATCTGTATTGTTTCTATAATATGCGTAAGCACTATTTTTCAGGTTATTCGATTTTTGATAGCTATAAAGAACTATTTGAAATTGAATTGAAACAAACTTCAGGAAGAGCAACATTTTTTGATTTTGGTTGTGGCCCTTTAACATCAGGGTTAGCTTTTAATCAAGTTTGTAAGAATATCAATCCAGACTTCGTAATGAACTATATTGGGATAGACATATCCAACGCTATGCTTGATAAAGCGAGAGAATTTTCAAACAGTGTAGTTTTCAATTCAAACACAACTTTTGAATTCGCTAATTCCATTAAGCAGATTAATGATAATTTATTGGACGATTGGTTTAGAGCCTCTAACACTGTAGTTCTTAACTTCTCTTATTTGTTCGCAAACTTGGATTCTGACCAAATAATTGATTTAGTGAATGACATCAATTCACTTGTTCAGCGATATCCATTGAACAAGTATATTCTTATTTATCAAAATCCAGTTCATAGGCATCATAACTTCTCAAAATTTAAAGGACACTTAAAGAACCTGAATAATACTATTGTTCGTAAATCCGAATCTGTTTCTTATAAAAATTCTGCTCAAAGTTGGTATGACAAATCAGAAACGTTCACCTATGAAATTATAAGTAACTAATGCAGACAGATTTATTTGGACATAGCAAACCAACGAAACGAGAGCTTTCCCTTGAAAAAGCTAAAGAAGTCAATGGGTTAAGACTGTACCCTGATTTCATAGACCACAAAACAGAAAAATCTTTGATGGAACACATTGATAATTCTCAGTGGCTCAATGACCTAACAAGAAGAGTTCAGCATTATGGTTTTAAATACGATTACAAAGCAAGAAAAATCGATAATTCATTTTATCTCGGAAAACTACCAAATTGGCTAAGTGATGTCGCTAAAAGTATCTATGATAAAGGCTTCATTAATTTCATTCCTGACCAAGCTATTATAAATGAATATGAAAGTGGACAAGGAATAGCTCCACATATTGATTGTGAGCCTTGTTTTGGAGACACCATTATTTCATTGTCACTTGGTTCAAGCTGTATTATGAACTTTGAAAAAGAACCACATTCAAAAAATAAAACAGAAATATTCGTTGAACCAAGAACTCTATTGGTTATGGAAGAAGAAAGCAGATACAATTGGTATCACGGAATTTCCCCACGTAAAACGGATAAGTTTAATGGAGAAGCAATAAAACGTGATAGAAGAATATCAATAACATTTAGAAAAATAATAATCGAATAATGCCAACGCTAAAGCCATACACATTTGCAATTCGCACCAGCCGACACACAAGCCAAAAATTGCAAAAGAGTATGTCTTTGCCAACGCTGACAGACAGACAAAAATAAAGTACGACCGCACAGGGTCCGCCCCTAGTTACGAACGGAGTACCGCCCTCCCCCACCAGCGCAAGCGTCACGCTCGTTCCAGCTTGCTCCACTAAAAATAGTGTACCCCCGAACTATTGCTACTTTTTATACCTTAGACCTGCAATAAGCACACATCGGCCTATTAGCGTTACTTTTCGAAAAAAATAGCAAATGACCCAATCTGAGCTCATAATTTTAAATTTTACAGAAATAAGGAGAAGAAGTATAAAACTTTGGAATGGACTACCTGAGAAATATTATAATTGGAAACCTGACGAAAAAGCAATGAGTGCGTCAGAAATGATAAGACACGTTTTGGAGGCTGATTATGGATGGAATCTTATTATTAACCAAGGTGATATGACAAATTATAAAACACCTTGGGAAAACCGACCATTCATTAGCGTTACTGATGAACTTGAATTTGCCGAACCTTATAGAAAAACATTTATAGAAAGTGTACGGCAATTTTCGGATACGGAATTAAACGAAACCGAAATCATTCATCCAGGGAACGGAGAAAAGAAAATACTTGGAAAATATTTATTACGGATCGGATATCACGAATCAGTTCACGCAGGACATTTTTTGTCGTATTTAAGAGCAATGAAAATTGATAGACCAAACATATGGGATTGAAAAAACACTACAGCCAATCGAATGGATGGCTCCGCCATCAAATGACGGAGTACCCCCATCACCCCCGCTAGCGCAAGCGTCACGCTCGTGACAACTCACTCACTAACAAGCTTATAACTACTAGACATATCAACTACTTTTGCTTTTTAGATTTTAACCCTATTTTTTTTTGAGATTACGCTTTTCTGTAAGAATACAAGTGTACGATCTTTTATATTGGCATGTATTTGGGCAAGCTAAACGATTACATTTATACCCAAATAAAGAGGTATATGTGTAATTGTACACATATACGTACGTTACCAACTATTTTGAAAATACAACAAACTAAAATTTATTAAGTACAAATGGGAACCTATCAAACTAGCAAATGTGGACATTGTAAAAAGACATGGGCTTTTATGGAATATGGTGGGGACAGTTCTTGTGGACCATCTGTTATTAAATGTGTTCATTGTAATTCTCTCAATAAAACAAAGATGAAATTGTATCGTGACATGACACCCCTTAAGCGATTTACTTTTTGGTTGGGGAGAGGTCTAGTAAAACCAATCTACGGTCTGTTTATGATTGGATTAGGATTGGGTATATTATATTGGCAGTATTTAACAGTTGAAGAGAATGGACAAACCCCTATGGCTCACATGCTAGAAATCAATAATTGGTTTGGCATAATATTTTTTCATGCAATTGCGATTGGTCTCGCATGGCTTGGCATTTCACAAATCAAAGATACCTTATCAATAAAAAAGCAAATAAATCAAATGGAGGAACTATTTGATGAAAATGGAGGTTATTTTTGGAGCAATCAACAATATTAATAAAAGTAATATGAAAAAACCTCTGGATTTCTCTCCTACTCTAATTGACACAGATAAAGAAAAAATTGTAAGCCTGAAAAAAAAACCTGAAACATTTTATATTGTAAATGATAATGATTTTAATGAATCTAAGGCAAATGATATAATAAAATGTTTGGTTTTAGAAAGTGTTGAAATAAAAGACAAAATACAATACTTCAAAAGCAATCCAATAGAAATTATATCTATAGAGTCCAAGGAACTACAGTCCGTATTATTTACCTTATAAGAGTTATAAAACCACTATTGTCTTGATGGACTTTTTACTCGTTCGGAGTTGGGAAACGGACACTCGGACGGAGAAAAACAGTTGGTAACCAAACCTATAAACCACACGGGCTTCGCGCTTAATCGAAAGGATTGCGTATTTTTATTATGTCCGCAATCCCGATAGCTATCGAGATGGGATTTCGCTTTGACACAAAAAAAGAAAAAACAAAACCAAAGGATCTCGCTATGTGCGTGGCGGAAAGCGGCCAACGCGCCAACTCGCCCACTGCTGTCGCAGATGGCGTGCCCCGTACGGCTCATAGCTAAACCGTTAGCATAAATGGCTCAAAAAAAATCAGGCAACCATTTCAATAGAATTAACGTCTATGTAGTTAGAAGTAAATAACTAATGTTTGCTCATTACTAAAAACCAATGTCCAAATAAGCACTAATTATGAAATTAAAAAAATTGTTTTATCCACTTATCTCAATAATATTATTATTGTCAAGCTGTGCAGGTTCAAATATTGACAAAATATTAAAACAAGGAAATGTTGTTCAAGAAGATTTTAAAACTACCATTCCGTTTAAATACGTTAATGGTTGGATTGTTTTAGAAGTAGAAATAGAAAATAAAGCTTATAATTTTATTTTAGACACAGGTCATTCAAACTTGTTAACCAAAGAATTAGCAGAAGAACTCAATAGTAAAGTTTTAGGCACAGAAGAAATGTCTGATGTTAATGCCACAGAAAATACAACCGAATATACAAGGATTGGTAGTATTAAAATAGGAGATATTGATTTTCAAAATACTATTGCATCAATAGTTGACCTTAACAAAATTACAGAAATTGCCTGTACAAAAATTTATGGATTCATCGGCTCTAATTTAATGCGAAAAGCAGTTTGGGATTTTGATTTTAAAAATCAGTTAATTACAATAACGAATGACGAAAATAAATTAGACATTCCAACGGAGACCATAGAATCCAGAATGTACATCGGAACAGCGGGAATACCAGCTCTTACATTACAAATCAATGGAGAAAAAACACTAAATAATACGGTGGATTTTGGAAATTCAGGAACTAATCTATTGAGAACAAAATATTTTGAAGAGCAATTAGAGGCTAATCTAATAAAAGAATATGTATCAGGAAGTCAAAAATCTTTTGGTGGATTTGGACGTACGGAAGAAAAGCCATTTTACCATACAATGATTGATGAATTAAAAATAGGGAATCATACTGTTAATAATATACATACTAGAGTACTAACGGGTGCTAGTAATAATTTAGGCTTAGCGTTCTTTAAAAACTATCGAGTAATCTTAAACTGGAACAGTAAAAAAATAAAAATGATAGAAATCACCAAAGCAGGTAATGACTCTTATAGAACGTATGGTTTTAAAACGCTGTATGAACAAGAAAGCGTTTATGTAAATGCAGTTGTAGAGACATCAAGTGCCTCAAAATCGTTAAAGAATGGAGACAAAATATTGAGTATTAACGATACAAATTATGCGAATATTACAGAAGAGCAATATTGTAATATTTTAAGCAATGATTTTGATGATGAAACAGACCCCTTGTCTATTACAATTTTTAGAGATGGGATGGAACTTACGTTTGAATTGTTAAAAACACAGTTACTTTAAGTAATAAAAGTTAAATCTTAAACCTAAAATTATAAA
Source organism: Zobellia sp. OII3 (assembly GCF_002211465.1). Lineage (NCBI taxonomy): Bacteria > Pseudomonadati > Bacteroidota > Flavobacteriia > Flavobacteriales > Flavobacteriaceae > Zobellia > Zobellia sp. OII3. Next base: position 17,901 of record NZ_MWRZ01000020.1, read on the forward strand.
GATAATTTGCAAATGAACATTCTTCAAACATTTTATTGAACCTTCAATTCTGGAAGATAAAAATAAAGGGTTTGTGGGCGGACTTCAGTCGGGTAAAAATATAGAAACTCAATCTTTCGTGCTTACTCCTGCGTGTCGCTACTGATTACAACAATGAGAGGCAATTTATTACAAGAAAAATTAGCAATCATCAAATTCTCATAAGACTTGAACAAACATTAAATAACTATTTTAACAATAGCGAGACACTTATTAATGGAGTTCCTTCTGTTGCTCAAATTTCAAATGATTTAAATTTGTCGCCTAATTACCTAAGTAGCGTATTAAAAATAATTAGCGGACAAAGTACACAACAACACATTCAGAATAAGTTAATTGAAAAAGCCAAAGAAAAATTGTCAACTACAGAACTAAGTGTTAGTGAAATTGCTTATGAATTGGGTTTTGAATACCCTGCTTCATTTAGTAAATTATTTAAGAACAAAACTAATATTTCACCTATTGCATTTAGACAGTCTTTTAATTGAATAAAACGCCCTACCGCCAACAAAGACGGTAACCCTTGCACAACCCCATAATCATTAAAATAACAACTCCCCCCCCGCTAGCGCAAGCGTCACGCTCGTTCCGGCTTGCTCCACTAAAAATAGTGTACCCCCGAAATATTGCTACTTTTTATACCTTAGACCTGCAATAAGCACACATCGGCCTACTAGCGTTACTTTTCGAAAAAAATAGCAAATGACCCAATCTGAGCTCATAATTTTAAATTTTACAGAAATAAGGAGAAGAAGTATAAAACTTTGGAATGGACTACCTGAGAAATATTATAATTGGAAA
>NZ_MWRZ01000021.1:0-12933 GCF_002211465.1 Zobellia sp. OII3
CCTCTTTCAACCGCCTGTAGAAATTGTTCTTGGGGATTCGCTCGCTCAACTGGAAATGGGCGAACAGTTTTTCTTGATACTCCTTTTTTCCCTGCATACCTAAAATTAACGACCCAACGTTAAGATCGCCTTTAGCCTATGTGTTTTTTTCGTTAACTTGTGCAACAGGCACACAACCTATAAACAATACGGGCTTTCAGTTTAATCCAAAGATTTACGTATTTTTATAAAACCACTGGACCTTAAGATTTGATCTTAGTATAGAAAAAAGCAAAACAAAGATGTTGCCATGTGCATATCAGCCCAGCACGGGGCATACTTTCCCACTACACCTAGCCTGAGCCCAACCGCTAGCCTAAAACGAAAAAGGTGAGGTAACAAAGCAAGAGCAGTACCTAAAAGGCCAACTGGTGCAATAAGGGCCCAACAAAGCTCCTATAAAAAACAAAAAAAGGACGCACTATCGTGCGTCCCTTTGTATAATCGCCCGTAAGAAACGTATAAGGCTTAGACGCCTTGGGCATCGCTAATTACACGGTCTATAAAATCGGTATTGATACGTAAGAGCCTTGCCAGATTGTATAGCACATGTACTTCGCTGTCGTCTATCTGTCCGTCGGCGTACGATATAATGGATAGGTCCCTAAGAATGTTCAACTTTTGCATCACCGAGAGTACCAGGTCCAAATCGTTCGATAGCTGTTGTACTTCCTCAATCATCTCGTCTTGGGTAAGCCCTTTGATCGTCATCATACAATTGGCAAAGACGTTAGGCAGTACAATACTACTCAATGCCTGGATCTCGGAGTCGTCGACAACACCATCGGCATTCGATATTAAATAGCCCCCTAAGAACATAAAACGCTGAATTTTCTCTGAACACTCATTATTTTCCTCTAAGCTCTCGGGCTCCATTAACGACATAATACGTTTAATTTCAAGCTCCATGCCCTCTTTGCTGGTCTCTCCCCTAACCTTGTCGTTAAAGGAAGCATAGGTTTCACTCTTATTAAAAAGTTCCAAGGCCTTGATCCGCAGAGGGCTGAAAGGGTGGCTGCTGTACCAGTCCGAAGGGTCGTGGTTGGCATCGTTCAAGGCTTCTTCCAAATCTACAAATTGCTCTATATAAGCGTTTAGTTGAAAGTCCAATGAATCGGTAGTCACCCCTGAGGATAGCTTAAAGAAGGTACGACCGGCGGTTTCAAAATCTTGGCAGCAAAGCAATCCGACCCTATCCGCGCTTATTTCGGCATTTCTATGCCAGGCGTACAATTTCATGGCATGTATCGGTGCTAGATCATTCTCGCCAACATCTAAAATTTGGCGCACAGGATAATCAAAATGTTCAAAGAGTACATGGCCGATTTCGTGACCGACCACAAAGGTCAATTCTTCCTTTGAAAAACGCTCTAAAAGTCCTGAAGACAAAATAATATACAATCGGTTATCGTCAGGAGGGTAGCAAGAGGCATTGAATATATCGCTTTGGTAGACGAAAAATTCAATTTCGGCTTTCAGTTTTAGCACTTGTTTGCAATGCTCCCCGATCTCATGGAGCATTGGGGCCAAGGTCTTGGTCAACCTTAAGCTCGATTTCAATAAGTGTTTTCTTGATTTGAACCTACCATTGGTGGCACTGATCCTTTCCAAAATGTCTTGTATGAGTTCGTTTTTCTGAAACTCGACGACATAATCCCTATCGCCATCATAGACCAAATGGTTCAAGTCTATATTGGCCCTTTTGTCGCTATAAATATCCGGTACTTTTTCCGCTTCCACCTTTTCGTTTAAGGCGTTGATCTCTTCGATACGTTTGGTATAATCATCGGCCAATTTTGTGGCCGTATTTTGAAAAGAAACACTTACTTCCTGTATTTTTTGAAAATCGCCCGATGCCTGTGCCGCGTTTAAATTGGCCATCATCTCTTCTTGGGCCGCATTAAGGGCATCTTCATGTTCTTTTTGTAAATCGGCCAATGTGGTTGATGTATATGACATAATTTTTGTTTTTAAGCTTGAACCGCTGTTTTCGAATTTGAAATTTTCATTAGTTTTCCTTTTAGGTCAAAAATTCCTAAAATCTGATCCTTACCCTTTTTGGCCAAAATGTTATTGCCGCAATTTTCTACTTGATACCCTTTCGCCATCAGGTAATACTGTAGGCAGTACTTATGGGGAAACTGGTAGCTTGCCGTCAGGTTGGTGAAATGGGAACAAATCAATGCTGGTTCATTTCTTGCCATGCCGTCCACTTCCTTGGATCGTACGGTGACGTACACTTTTAATCCTTTAAAGGTTAAGGGCACATAACAAGTGTCTCCAAAAACACCCAAGGCTATAACGGAATAATACGCGCCGGGATCGGTTGCCGTTTGCAGTTTCGGGGATGTCAGGTCCTGTAATTGATGGCTTGTTCCCAAGTTCCTCATTGCCAAGGATGTTTGAAGGAAGGTCTCGGGAATACCGCTTTGGTTGTTGGCCCAGGCCCATAACCAGCTTTTTTCGTTCTCTGAATAGGTTCCGATAACCTGAATGTCAAAAACCTTGTCATCACCATAGGTCAGTTTACCTTCAAGCATGTCGCAGCTCCAGTCCAAGCCTTCTACGATCCTGGCAAAAATCTCCTGCTTTTCACAGGCCAATGCGAAAGATCGGTCGTACAGTTCCGCCATGGAAACTTGGGGAAGTGGGCTTGCTTGTTCCTGTTGGTTTTGCGATGCTTCGGTTGCCTCGGCACTTGCAAGGGCTTCGGCAGCAGGGGTTGCCGTAACGGGGGCTTCGGGTGCAGTTGCCTGAGTTGTAGGAGTTGCCGCAACAGGGGCCTGGGGTGCCGGTTCTTCCGCTGCAGGAGCCTTATCCGTAGTGGTTTCGGCAAATTCCTCCAATTTGTTCTCCAACAACTCGATAATACGGTTCGCCTTGTCTTCGATATTATCGGCATTGATAACCGGACTGTGGTTAATTTTCAGCACGCCGTCTTCGAAGGTAATGGCCTTCCCTAAGCTATGCTCGTTGTTTTCATTTACGATGACGACATTTTTTAATCCCGCCCGTAAAAGCTCGGTCCCCATTTCATCGACACAAATGGCTTTGAACGCTTCGATCAAGGGCTGAAAATATATTTTGGGGAAGGTGTGGTGGTAGATGTGCGAAAAGCGGTTTTCCATTAAGGTGTCCCACTTGATATCCATAGGCACTGCGTAACCTGCCACCTCGTTTATTTCCGCTTCCAAGGCAGGATAATGTTCGGTTTGAAAAGCTTTGATGATTCTTTTTTCCTTAAGTCCCATATCTCTGTTTTTTATAGTTGTTGTAATAATTTCTCTTCTAAAATTTTGGATAGTTCTTTGGGCAAGGCCCTGTCGATCCCCAATGAAATGGTCAGTGTCGTCCCTTGAATAGCGATATTCAATGCATCTGCCTGTTGCAAAACAATGGTATCGATGGCCTGCCAAGCGTCTTGACCCAGGTCGTCCTTGGTGATTTGCGACACGGCCTTTTGTAGGGCGCTGAAAACGTCTTTAATATTTAACCGGTTGTTTGCTGCATCCAAAGGAAGCAGGTCTATATTGAATTCCTTGATCTGATTTCCCAACTGTAACTTTTCGGCCTGCAACCAACGTTTCAGTTGTAATATGGTAAGCGTTTGGTTTGCTGGATCCATCGGCCTGCTGATAGCTCCTTTAGACAGGGCCACGGCCATTTTCTTAGGCTGTCTTACCGTGATGGACACCAAGTGCTGCACATTGAAAAACCATACCTGTTCTTCGGACGATAGCATGCAGACCGATTTTTGATAATTCTCTTCCTTAATGTCCAGCACAATGCCCTCTATGTAGCTACCGTTGGAAAGGGAAACACTTATTAAAACAGGGGTTTCATTTTTATAAGCGCTTTGCAAAACCTGCTCGGGCGTTTGCGCCACAAAGGCGTTGTAGTAGGGTGTATTTGTCATAATAAGAAGTGTTGTGAATGATTAGTCAATACATTAGGATACTCTAACAGGAAAGGGTTAAAGATTGCTTTCCAATAGATCGGTCAACACTTCTATTCTATTTTCTACCTGGTCAGCGTTGATTATCGGGCTGTGGTCGACCGTTAAGACCCCATCGACAAACGAATAGGCATTTTTAGGGTTGTGATGATCCTTGGTGTTGGTAATACGTATTTCCTTTAAACTTTCGGCAAGGGCTTCCTTCCCCATCTCGTCTGCCGTGATGGCTTTGAAAGCTTCAATAAGGGGTATGAAGTATATTTTGGGGTAGGAATCGTTATAAAGATGTAAAAAGCGATTTTCGAATAAGGTTTCCCACTCAATATTCAAGGCTACGTCAAAACCTGCTGCGGCCATGATCTGCGCCTTTAATTCGGGAAATTGTTCTTCTTGAAATGTTTTTGTAAATCGGTTTTCCTTTAATCCCATGATCTTTTGTTTTAAGGGTTATTTGTTTATTTGCCTCAAAACTAGGGTGCGAAAATGGAGATTTTAAAACCGTTTTACATTTGCTATTTTCCGTTTTGTATTTGCGCCTATAGGCTATCCAAAACCTGTTTTAAATACGATTTTTTTCGTGTGGCCACCGGTATTTCCTCGTCGTTCGTGAGCCAAACGGAATTATTGCCACTGATCGTTTTTATATACTTGATATTTACCAAATGGGATTGATGTACCCTAACAAAGGTATGTTCGCTTAAAATATTCTCGTAATACTTTAAGTTACGGGCACTCATGATTTTTTTGTCTACGGTATGAAAGACGGTGTAAGCACCATCGGACTGGCAGCGTACAATATCTTTGATCTGAAGAAAATATTGGGCGTCGGCAGTTTTGATCAACAAGGTTTTCTGAACTTCCCTTTCGTTGATTTTAGCAACCTTGTCCAAGGCATTTTTATACACCCGGTCTTTTTCATAGGCCACCCTGAACCGATCTAAACAGGCGGATAGTTCATCGGAATCTATAGGCTTCAATATATAATCTATGGTATCGAACTTGATCGCCTTTATGGCGAATTCGTCGTAGGCGGTTATAAAGATAATTTTGAAGGCGATACTGTCCAAGGCTTCCAAAATTTGAAAGGCATTCCCGTCAATAAGCTCTATATCGAGAAAAACCAGGTCTGGCGTCCGCTTTTTCAAAAAGGCTATGGCTTCTTGAACATTGTCTATTTTGGCCACGACCTCAATGTCTTTTTGGGTATATCGAATAAGTTTGTCGAGTGTGTTCAGGGCATTAAATTCATCCTCAACTATAATGGCCTTAATCATTGATTTTCAATTTAAAAAACACTTTTGTTCCTGCAGGGTTGTTGTCCGTATCGAATAGGTCTTCGATAACGAAGGTTTTTTCCTCTCCCTTTTTCCTCATTTTTAAACGCTCTAAAAATACACTTGTTGCGTGCAGCTCTTCCGTTATTTTTTCGTCTTTCGCCTTTGCCGACCTTCCCACGCCGTTATCGGATATTACAAAGGACAGCTCTTTTCCGTTTTTCTCTATTTTGAGCAGAAGCTCCCCGCCTTCCTTTTTTCCTTTTAAACCGTACTCGATGGCGTTTTCAATAAAGGGCTGTAACAGCATTGGGGGCAGCTTTATGCTAGAGGTATCGTCGAAACCATCAAGTTCTATTGAATATGTAAAGACATTGTTAAAACGTAATTGTTGGGTTTCTATATAATTGGTAACCATCTCAATTTCCTTGTCCAACGTAATCCATTCCTTTCGTACATAATCGAAATTTTGACGGATCAACTTCGAAAATTTGGCAATGTGGTTCGATGATTTTATGGGGTTTCCATCCAAGATTATATTTTGAATGGCGGCAAGGGTGTTGAAAATAAAATGCGGGTTCATTTGTACGCGCAGTAAACGCTGTTCTAATTTGGAAGCCCTATTCGCAGCCCGCAATTTGGTGTTATAGATAGAAAAGGCCGCAATGATAAGCAAGAATATAAAGAGGATGACCGTACTGATCAAAAGCCAGGTGTTTCTTCGGTTAATTTCCTTCTGGTGTTGGATTTCGGTCTCTTTTCGTTTGACTTCATAATTGACGTTGGCAAAATTTAAAAGCCGGTCCTTTTCCAGGTTGTTTACGTTGAGCTGTAAACTATCCCTAACGGCTTGGTGGTTCAGCGCTTTGGTATAATCTCCCGACATAATGGATATGGCAATGAGCTTATCCCTTACATCTATTTCCTCCTTCATATCCTTCTTAGAGCTGTAAATAGCCAGTGCCCTGTTGAAGTTGGCCTCTGCAGAGTCGTTTTGGGCCTTTAATAAAAATAGGTTGCCCAAACCTTTATAGGGAGCGGCATTTATCGCCTTTATGTTTTTGTTCAAGGTAACGGCTCCCCTTAAAAACTTCTCGGCACTCTCGTATTCCTCCGCCTGCATATAAGTATAGCCTATGTTATTGAGCACACTGACCAAGGTTTTGGGATCTCTTTTCCTTTGGCTCAAGGCCATGGCTTCAGAGTAACTGGCCAGGGCTTTGTTGTAGTCCTTTAATTTCAAATAAACACTCGCCTTATTGTTTTTTATTGAAATTATCGATGTGGTGTCCGCTTCTGTGGAATATAGACTGTCGGTCAATTGTATATAGGATAAGGCCTCGTGGTAATCCTTTAACCTAAAATGAAGTTTGAACAATTGGTTGTATGCTTTTCCCTCTATGCGCTTGTCTTTGATTGACTGCCCCATTTCCAAGGCTTGCAAGGCATATTTTTGCGAGGTTTCTATATCTCCCATATGAAGGGCGGCCCCACTTAGGGTTATCAGGGAACGGGCCTCGTTGTACCTATCCTTTAATTCAACAAATAATTTATGACTTTGTTGTTGTGTATTAAAGGCTTCCAAGTATTTATCGTTCAAGTATAGGGCCTCTCCCTTATTGAATAACAATAGGGCCTGTTCCTTGTCGTTCAGGTCCTTGCTGTTTTGTAATAGGCTATCTAGCTCGGAAAGCGATTTTTCAGGTTGTGTCAGCCTTGTACTGTCTAACACCGATAGCCTTTTCTCTATACTGGGGCGAATGGTATCTTGTTTCTTACAGGCCGTAAACCCTAGCAAGAGTGAAATGGCAAATCCTAAGCGCCAAAGGCTTTTGTTCTTTAAAATCATGTAAGCAAAACGCAATGTTCTTTGAATAGGCTAAAGTAAGAAATCGGCAATGTTTAAATAAGGGAATTTGCCTTGTTTTTCTTGTCTACGGAGCAATTTTGAAGCAGTATTTTACAAAAATCAATGCAGTAGGAGAATCAAAAAACCTTTTAAGCACCTATAAGTACCTACTGGTAAAACCTTAGCAAAAAGGTTGTTTGTACCAAGTACTTCCCGGAACGGAAACATCAGGATCAATACGGGTATAGGGAGGGTGTTTACGACATGAAGGCTTTAAAGTGCTTCAATTGTCAGTTGTGCATTTCATCGGGGACTTCCCTGCCTCCCCTTTTTAAATTAATGGCTCCGCCATGCAACTATTCATACACAAAACCGTTGTAAGGCCATAAAACGAATAAAAATGAGATGGATTATCCTGGTTATGTTCTTCCCCATAAGTCTAATGTCTCAAACCGTAGACCGAAGTATAGCGAATTCGGTCTGTGAGACCCTATCTAGCCTAAATTTTTCAGAAGACCCTGATACGCTGCACGATAGCTTGATTACCTCCCTAAAGGCCGAGTACAAAAACCATCGTCCAGCATTTATCGACCAGATTTTAGCTTATGAAAAAGATTCGTTGATTTCCCAGATGCAAGCTGCCCAAGTGATCGGAGAAAAAACAATCGTGCATTTAATGGACAACTGTATTCCTTTTCAACGCATCACCATGTTTGAATCTCAAGCTGTTCCCGAAATTTCCCAAACGGCAAAAAAGCTTGGAAAAAAATTTACGGCCCTTTTGTTGCGTAAAGCCGAGTCCCAAGATATAGACAATGACCTTATCGATGCCACCCGACTTGAAATTAGGGAGGAATACGCGGGGCTTATTGCCAAGAAATACGGAGACAGCCATTCAAAAGTGTTCATGAAGGAATTTGACGCCTACATAATGACCGAGTCCCTCCCCTATATGAAATGGGCCGCAAGTAATTTCAACTAAAACGGCGTATAGGAACAGCTTTGCTGAAAAGCCCCCGTTTCCACCCAAATATTGAGACCTCCGTACAATAATTCACTTGTACAAGTGTTGTAAGCAAGGTAGAAAACGCAAAATAAACCCTAATAAATCAAATCGTAAACTATCCTATTTTTCCAAAAGCTACGCCTATACTAGGGAGAGCATCGTTACGTATCGAATTATCGGCATGAATTAAAGAAATGATAGAAAATCGTCCCATCCCTTCAGAACTGCAATCCCAATTGGATGGGGAAAGTATTTGCTTTTTTGTAAAAGCCGATAAGGAAAAAACAACAAGAGATCTATGGAGGGTTATACGTGGAGGCTTATTTTGGATCGTAGTAGTTGGGGGTATATTCACTTCAATGGTATATGAATTAGTATTGGGCCAACCGACAAACCTAAATATCGGACACAACAATTTGACCGTTAGTCCAGACGACCTGTCTCCCTTATATGGCTTTTTTACTTTTGGGGCCATTTTTATGTTACCCGGACTCGTATTCGTTTTGCTCGGAATGTATGGTTTTTCTAAAGAAGGCGGGTATTTTCTAGGAACCCCACGCAGGTTATTAAGATGCAATAGTTGGAAGGAATACTCTGCCCACCACTGGTCCGATTTTTTGAGCGAAACCAATATTTTCTATACGAATAGCAAAGGGAACCTGATATTGACCCTAAAAGAAAAGCTTACTACAAAAAAAGGGAAGAAAAAGGGAAATAAATCTGTAAAAATGGCGGAAATCGATTATGCGAGAGAGATCAATAAATTCTGTTTGGAAAAAATAAGCCATGCCAACAAAAGCTTTAAGCAATAACAAAAACCCTTGGGATATCAGCACTAAAACCAAAAAATGAAACCATTAGCCGAATTACTAAATAAAGACGAACCAGGTTGGGAATTGGTTTCTGAGTGGATCAAAGATGCCACCAATAAAGTCGTGATCCTACCGAAGGATGAAGAAAATGCCAAATTGGCTTTATACCATAGTCAAGTTACAACGCGTTCCCCATTGGGAGCGATTATTTATGAAACGGGCGGTATAGTAATTGACGGTGGATGGATCCGAATTCTCGGTTCAGGGGATGGAAAAACGAGCAGAACCATATCGGATTGGAACATAGGCAAATCCATAACCGAATTCGGAGAACAAGCCCCATTTTTCCTTGTCGCCGATGACGTTATCGGAGGCTTCTTTGCCATTAACGGAGGGGAATTCGGGCAAGACCTTGGCCAAATGTATTATTTCGCACCTGATTGCCTTGAATGGGAAGCTATGGACATGGGCTATTCCGACTTTATATGGTGGACACTAAGGGGAGATTTAGAGCAATTTTATAAAGGCTTAAGGTGGAAGAATTGGAGGGAGGAAATCGAAAGCTTGGAAACCGATAAGGGAATGGGCTTCTTTCCCTTTTTGTGGACCGAATACGATAGCATAAACGATTTAAGCCGAAAACCTATTCCGATGCACGAGATTTGGGACCTTCAACACAGTTTCAAAAAAGAACTATAAGCGTCTGCATCCTATAAACACATATAACATCACCAAACTTTAAAAACAGATCATATGATTCATCAAGAAACCGCAAAAAAAATGTTGGCCAAAAAGTTTTTCAAGCAAGTAACAGGAGCCGGAAAAGGACTTTTGGGACTGATTGACCCTTCTTACAAACGGTATATCGCTTCCAGTCAACACAAAGTTGTTCCCCAAAAACTATTGAAATACTATGCGCCCACTAGCGAAGGAACTTCCGAAGGATTTGGTGAATATGGCGTATTTGCGTGTATACTGAACGAACAAGGCGAACAGGAATTAGAAGCCATAGAAGCCAGTCTCAACGAAAAAGGTCTACTTGACGATATTAGTAACATCAGGTATGAAAGCCAATCTGTTAGCGGATGCTGTCTGGTTGACGGTTTCAATAGTGGGGAAATCGAAGAAGGAGAACTTCTTATTAGACAACATTCGACCGACAATGTTTACGTATATGTCTTAACGAACGATAAGCAAGGGAAAATACAGAGCCTGAACACAGCCGTATCGTGCATACACCCGAAATACGGGCGAACAGTGTATTCCTTGAACAAGGTTCAAACGAACACCTAGCAACTCGGGACGACCGGCGCAAAAGCCAGTAGCCCGCCACAGAACGATCCAAAAAAGCCTCTTTACGGGCTTTTTTTTTGCCCTGACAGAAGCATTAGGTACTTCGATGGAAGCCCTAAAACCACTGAAGTCCACTTTTTTTTAGATCAAGGTATATGAGATTTACTACCTTAGTCTATATAAGCAGCATAGCATCAACACCTGTATTCTATTGTTCGTCATAAGCTGAAAAATAATATTGAAAGCGAAACAAACATATTTAAAAGGAAAATCTGTTTTTAAAGTATCTCTAATCGTAATTGGAGTTACTATTTTAACGGTTTATCTGACAGGAGAAAATTATCATCGGACTTTGACTGAGAATTTTTATCTGTCATTGGGAATAATTTCTACCACTCTTTTTTTGTTTATGGCATATGGACTTTATCAAGGCGTTGGTCTTTTAGATAACTTTCCTAAAATTGAAAATTATAAGGCTAAGACCCCAATATTTAATTCTGGAAATATGCCACCTACTCCTGATATATCTGTCGGAGATGGAATCGGCGGACTATTACTATCAATACTTTTATGGATTGGAATAACAATAATTCTAGCAGTACTTTTAGTGCTATTCGAAGCTGTATTATGGCTTTCGATTTTCATAATCTTGGCGATGCTATACTGGGTATTCTTTCGTGCTTTAAAATTCGTTTTTAATAAATCCGCAGACACAAAAGGAGATTTGGGAATATCTGCATTATATGCGCTTGGATATACTTCTCTTTATGTCGGCTGGATTTTTGGATTGGTATTTATTGTGGATGCACTAGGCTGAAAAGCCTGTGGCCAACAAAAGTAAGCCTTGCACAAGCCCATAATTATGAAAACAATGCCCCCTACAACCGCTTTTTAAGGCGGTTTGGTCTTTGAAGCAGCCACAGGGAAGGACAAAAGGTTTTTAGGGCAAAGACCGACCAATATACTGTTCACCGCCCCCTACGGAGCCCCTGTTAAAAACTTTCTTAAAAGCCTTACGTAAATCCGTAAGGCCGATGTGCGTAAAGGTGGTACATTAGAGGGGTTAAAAAGAGGGATATAGATTTGCGGGTGCTATAAAAAGGATAGCACCATTAACTATATTCCGTTGTTCGCAAATATTTATGATTACTGAACACGAAGCCTACAAACGGATTAATGAAATTGGAGGAATAGCAGAAGAGCGTAATGAAAAAACATATGCTTGGTTCAGAACTATTATAACAATTTCAGTTGGACTAATGGGAATTTTAATATCATTTAAATCCGACGACACAACATCTTCTTTGAAATCTTTGTTTTTTGTAATCACCATATCTTCACTTGGACTTGGTATCCTTTTCTCATTAATCTTCTTATTAGCCGAAGTGAACGTTTTAAATCGGACAATGAAGAATCGGACGAAATATTTATTCTCACGACTGGACGGTAAAGACAAATTAGAAATCGAAAAAATCTTACCCGCAACATTTTATAGACTCGCTTATACATTATCTTTTATTTTTTACATTGTTGCCTTGTTTAGTTTAATCGGTTATGGAATTGTGGACGAAATAAAAAACATTTGCTAATAACACGGGTAACCCTTACACAACTCGTCATCAGGAATGAATTGATAGTTTTTGAATTATCTAAAATAATTAAAACACATTATATCAGTTAGTTATATTTAAAAAAAAAAAAAAAAACCTAACAAGTACGTATTGATGGAATTCATGGTTGCGCAACAAGTACACCGTATATAAAAAATAGCGGTTTTATCGCTTAAATGAAATAATAGTGATAAATTAAACCGTAACCTCCGCATATTGTACCGGATTGGCAGGATAAAAGACGGAATGTTCCGCATATAAACAAGTTGGCAACAATTTTAAAGCAACCAAAGTGGGAAATTTCATCTATACTATAATGAACTTTAATAGATAAAAAATGAAAGGTAAATTCTATTTTTTAGTATTGTTAATTATAATGAACTTCTCATTTTCATGCGAAAAAGATGATTTAGAACATAAAAACGAATTTGAAATTAGCCGTAACGTTTGGTTAGATTTTAAAGAATCAGCGAACAATTCCTATAAATACAAAGCTGTAGGTGGGTCTTTCAATGGCTCTGCATGGGAAACCACCTTAACCGTATCAGATGGAAAATTAATTGAAAGGCATTTTAGATATACAAGTACCGAAGGATTATCGGAAAATATTCCAGAGGAAAACTTGGAATGGACCGAAAATGATACTGAAATAGGAACTCATGTATTTGCGGGTGCAGAAGCGTTGACATTAAATGAAGTATATGAAAAAGCGGAAAAAGAATGGTTAATACAACGAGAGAACTCAAAAACATACTTCGAAGCTGAAAACAATGGATTAATCTCTACCTGTGGCTTTGTAGAAGATGGTTGTCAGGACGATTGTTTTGTGGGAATAACGATTAGTAGTATTGAAATCTTATAGTGTGAAGTTATATAATAAATCGAATCATATCGGTTAATACGCGGAAAAACTGTTGCCAACAATAGTAACCGTTGCACAACCCCATAATCATTAAAATAACGACTCACATAACCGCTTTTTAAGGCGGTTTTATCTTTTAGACCACTGGCCAACCTATATTTTTTGGGTAGCCTACAAGTGAACTTTCAAGTGCTTGGGACCAGTTTTTTGCGATGCGCGGCAAAACAAAGCTT
>NZ_MWRZ01000022.1:0-10872 GCF_002211465.1 Zobellia sp. OII3
AACCCCTTTTCGGTAAAGGTATATGTGGGACTATCTCCAATTCTATGGTATCTTTGTCAAGTACTTTGTACATGGGCTATGGTATTTGCGTGTGGTAACACAAATGTCCGTAGCCCTATCTTTCGATCCAAAAAAAGTTTAAATCACTTCATTATTAAATTATTGCTATCAACGCTATGTTTTTTGAAATTAAATTTCTCCAAAAGTTTAGTTGAACTTTGGTTTTCAGAATGCGTATAAGCTTCTATTGAATTTAGTCCCAAAAGTTGAATTCCAAATTCAATTATTTTTGAAGTTGCTTCCTGCATTATTCCTTTTCCCTGAAAGTCGGGTAATAACTCATATCCAATTTCTGCTTTTAAATTGTCTTCTGAAAAGTCAAATAAACAAATCGTTCCTATTAGTTTGTCACTATCATTAAATGTAATTGCCCAATAAATTGAATTGTTTTTTTTGATATTTTCATTAATTGTCCGAATGAAAATCTTTGCATCATCAATTGATTGACTTGGTTTTCTGCCAAGATATTTGTTAACGTTGCTATCTGAACGCAGAGCAAATATTTCTTTAGCATCACTACTAACAAGTTGTCTCAATGTTAGATTTTCTGTTTTCAAAACTGGAAACGGTGTGAAATTTCTTTCTCCCATTAAAATTATTTTAAGTGTGATTAAAGTTGATTGTTAAAGCCCTTGTCTTATTTCGCTGGTTTTATCCATTCATTTACTATTGTTGTCAATTCAGTTTTCCCTCTTTCGATGTGATGTAAACTTTTGAAAGTTACGATGGCTCTGTCGTTCTTTTTCCAGACTAACATTTGACTCTTATTTGCAATTAATTTATCATTTGGTTGTTCCTGCTTCTTTGCACCTATATGAAAGATTAACTGAATTTGTTTTGTTGGTGGTTGAACTCTCATCGTAATTCGGTCTTCATTATCAATACTATAATTCGGCCCGTTCCATTTTATGTTTTCTTCCAAGCGGTTATTTGCTTGCAAAATATAAATTCGCAACAACTCAATTTCATTTCTAAACGGGTGGTTTAGCTTTTCTAATAAGGCAGTTACCTCAGTATTTAGGTTTATTAATTGTCTTGTCATTCATGTCAAAGTTTTGATTTCAGCGTTATGATTTTTTTTATCAATTCTATTGGCAATGGTTTGTCAAGCATAAAATGTAGACTGTCTTTTGTTTTTTTAGCCCTAAATTCTGAGACTTCTTCTTCAATTTCTGTCAGTCCATAAACTGGATAAAAACCAATATGCTTTTTGTATGCGGCAAAGTATAGATGATGTTTCCCTACTTTAAATGCTGGCATTTTATAACGGATACTTTCCTCTGTTTCTGGTAAAACTTCAAAAAATAATTGTCGCAGAATTTCAAGTCTTGATTGAATTTCAGGCTCAAACTGTGATATGTAATGCTCAATTTCGTTCATTATTCTTTTTTGAATAAAATCCCTGCTTTTGATAGTAAGTCATTAAGTTTAGGAATAGTGCTTTTCCCCATTCCGTGTAAAGTCAAAATTTCCTTTTCACTATATGTGGATAATATTTCTAAAGTTGTAATTCCTTCTCTTTCTAATGCTCGTCTGGCTGGTGCTCCGATAAGCGATAGGAAACTGTCCCTTGGTTTTCTTTCTTCTTCACAAATTGGGCAGGTTGGACAGTCAGAACTTTTAAAGAACTGATGTCCATTTTTGCAAGTCTTTAAATTCTTTTTTGTTTCCATTGTTGTTTATGGTTATCGGTTTACAATGACTGCTGTTAGCGGTTCGTTGTTTTCCATAGATTAAATTTGTCCATTATATTTTGGGTCAAAATCTACCATCCATTGAATTCCAAATTTGTCTTTGAAAAGCCCAAAGTAAGAACCCCAAGGACTGTCAGCAATTGGCATTTCAATTTTTCCGCCTGCCGAAAGACCATTGAATAACTTATCGGCTTCTGCCTTGCTTTCTGCACTAATAGAAACTGAATATCTATTGCCTTCTATCATTTTCTGCCCCATACTTTCCAAAAAATCGGTTGCCATTAACACATTGCCTTTGCCAATAGGCAAAGCAATATGCATTAATTTGTTTGCGTCTGTTTCAGATAATGGTGACTCGTGATGAGGCATATCTTTGAAACGAACAATCATAGCGAATTCTCCGCCAAATACTGATTTGTAAAATGTAAATGCTTCTTCGGTATTTCCATTGAAGTTTAAATAAGGATTGATAAGTGCCATAATTTTATTTTTTAATTGTTATTTGTTTGTAATTCTGCTTTTGGAATAATTTTAGCAATTCGGTTATTTTATTAGTATCGTCATTTCTTCGCTTCCACAAACGCAAGATTATTTATCAGTTTCCATTCATTATCAATGTCAAAGACTAACGAATTATAGGAAACAAAATAATTTTCAGAACTTTCTAAGCGAAGTTTAACTGTTGCAATAGTATCACTAACATCAATACTTTCTATTGTCATTTTTCTTGGTAATCCACCAAAAACACCATCTCTGATATTTGATAAATATTTTTGTTTGTCGATTATTGTAACTCCAGGTGTTCCCATAAACTTGTTACTTATTACGCGAAAGTCTTTATGCAAAACCCTGTCTAACAATATCGTGTCGCTGTTATCACCACCTTTTACGAAGTCGGTAATTGATTGTTTTATTTTTTCTTTAGTTTTCATTTAATTACCGTGTTGCATTAGTTCTTTTGAAATTTGTCTAAAATCAGATTCAAGTTTATATTATGTTCCAAATATGCTTTTAATCCTGCTAGAACAATTGTAAAACCACCTGTTGAATCCTTAATTGCTTCTAGTAATTCGTCTCCTGTTTGGTTAAATCCATAGTGTTTAATAGATACAAAAGTAAAACCGTCTGATAGCGTTTTAAAGTCAAAGTCAACAGTTGTTGGTAGTTCAGTAGTAAACCATTCGATAGATATTTTTTTATCAGTCAAAATTTCTTTGGGTACAACCTTGGTCGAGAAATTATACATTTCCCATTCCCAAGTTATTGCTTTGCCAACTTCTAATTTTCCGCTTCCTTTTGTGAACCAAAAGTGTTTTGTCTTTTCTGGGTCAATGAATGCATTGAAAACTTCTGAAACAGGTTTTCTAATAAGCATTTGGGCTTCTGAATATTTTTGATTTTTGACTGACATATTTTATGCTTTTTAGCTATTCAGTATTTGCTGTTTTGTTGTTCTTTAAAATAAATTATAAAAATGATTTTCTTGAACAATTTTACCATCCTTCCACCTCTGCACAGATATTTGTTTGTAATCAAGTCTGCCAAAATTTTTGTTGGTAAAAATATAGTGCCAATGAGCAACGGATAAATCTTTGTCTACAATTGTAGAAATTAATTCAAGTTTTTCAATTTCTGAATTGGCAGTGAAATTCTCAACCGCTTTTCTAAAATTTTCTAATCCTTTGGTTGGTTCATTATTATTATCTGTTGAAATAATGTTTTGGTCGTAAAATTTGTCAACCGCTTGAATGAATTTAAACTGTTGAACAAGAGAATTGAATTCTTTTACTGTGTTTTCAAATTTTGTCATTTTAATGAGGTATTTAATTGTTTATAATCGGTTCATTATTTCTCTTTCTTCATCAATTTATACCTTAAATGAGTGGTCAAGTCTGAAGGTATTACTTCTTCGATTCGTACCTCATATTTGTCTTTGTCAATGCCATCAAAGAGTCGGATACCGCTTCCTAAAAAAATGGGTGCAATGTGAAGGAAAAACTCGTCTACAAGTCCTGCATTTAAAAATTGTTGAATAGTGTTTGCACCACCTTGTATTCTTATGTCCTTACCTTTTGCTGATTTTCTTGCTTTATCCAAAGCTGTTTCTATACCGTCATTTATGAAGTAAAAAGTTGTAGTTCCTTCTTGCACCCAAGGTTCTCGCTTTTCGTGTGTTAAAACATATACATCAGCTTTATAGAGGTCATTTGGCCAACTGACTTCGCCTTCCTCAAACATACGTTTACCCATTATAAATGCACCTGTTCGTTCAATTGTCTCTCTAATATGTTTTCCATCAAGTCCATCTTCATTTCCACCTTCCACGCCCAAGTATTCCCAGAAAGCTCTTTGATTAAACATCCAAGAATGAATTTGTCCTGAAACACCTCCCATAGGATTTTCAGGGCTTCTGTTATCTCCTGCGAAAAAACCATCAAGTGATATTCCGCTATCGAAAAGTATTTTGCTCATATTTTACCTTCTTATTGATTTACTAAAATATCTGTTTATAAGTTGGTCGGTTGAAGTTTGTTTTAGTTATTCCAAATGAGAACCGACTTTATTATGTTTTTACTTAATCAGGGTTTTTTCCTTTCAATAGCGCATAAATTGGCATTGAATGTCCGTGTCCCAATTCAAAATCTTGTTTTAACCAATCCGTAATTTGGGTTGCCTTTACTCCGTCTTTTATTTTTCCGTTTTGGGTGAACCCTTTTTTTCGGCAAGCTCTTTAAAGTTGGATGGTGTTTTTCCTGTTTTTTCTTGAATATTATCAAGATATGCTTGAAATGACATTATTTAGCTGTATTTAATTTGTGAAAAGAATAATAGGATGCTATTAAAATCCCTAAAAATATAAGCGGAAAGAAGGACTGAAAATCCATTCCGTCTATTGCAAAATGACTGATACTTGCAAAGATAAAGTCAAATGCAAACCCTGCATAAGCCCATTCTTTAATACGTTTTGGTACTTGTGGAATAATTAATGTCAATGCTCCAAGCACTTTGAAGACCACCAAAGCATTGCCAAAATATTCGGGATAGCCCAAATGCCTAATTCCTTCTTTTGCAAGTTCTGTCTGCGATGTAAATGCTGGTATAATTCCTTCCATTATAAAAATAATAATGGTCGTTGTCCAAAAGATGATTTTGTTTGTTTTTGTTGCTGCCATATTTTTTGAATTGAAGTTGGTTGTTGAAAATAATTCGGTTTTTTTTTGAAAACGTAGCATATCATTATGCTATAAACTAATAATTTGTGAATTGCTTTATTGATTCTTTTAAAGGTTTGGGACTGTCCTCCAATGTGGGATAGTCAAAACTTTCGTCCAAAGCCCTGCCTTCTTTAAGCAAATCCTCGTATGGGTCCTTATTCTCAATTCCCAACAAATTGCCAACCCAATACCTACAATTTACCAAGTTGCCAACCATCCACACAACGTGGTTGGTATTATTATCAATACGTTTTAAGGCGGCTTTTTCTGTAATGCCGTCCAAGGCGTTATTAAAACTTTGTGAATGCATCCGAAAGGCCGGAATGACTATCTCCAATTTTTTAGATGTTGCTGTGTCCATACTGTTGTTTTATAGATTATTCATTACTGTTCTGAAATTTGTTTTACAATGATCAATGCCTTGGGAAATGTTTTATTGAAGTAATCTTCCATATCCTGTGTTATATCCATTATTACTTGCAATTCTGTTGTGGTATCGTTTTCTTTTTTCAGGTAGTAAATTTCCTTTGCACCTTGCCACGACGAATCTATTTTCACACCATTTTTTACTTCTTTTTGATGTGAAAAAACCATTTGCTCGTTTTCTATCATTTTTTCAATAATAGAGCTCATACCACCACCATCTTTTCCTAAAAACTGTATGGTATTCCCCTGTTTCAGTTCACCTTTATAGTGGCTACCCTCCATAAACACCCTCGTCCATTCTTCATAGGTTTTGGGATTCCATAGAACATCCCATATATGTTCTTTTGTGGATTTGATTTGGATGGAAAACAATAGGGTTTTTAGATTTTTCATTCCTATTAGTATTTGTATATACCAAAAATAGAAACTGAAAATGTAAAGCTACTTTACATAGGTCAAGAAATGCTACCCATTGAATATTTCCTTTCGGATACGGCTCAACGAAGTATCGGCAATACCCAAATAGGAGGCAATTTGCTTGAGCGGTGCTTGGTGAATAATCTGTGGTCTTTGTTCCATTAACTGCAAATACCGAGAGGAGGCAGACTGGGTAATCATTTCTATGGAGCGAAGTTGGCTTTGGAAGAGCTGCGCCGACATCCACTCCCGTCCCCATTCCCTTACGGACTCCAAGGTGTGGTATAAGTGCTGAAAATCATTCAAAACGATTTCCCAAACTACCGTATCCGTTACGGCCTGAATATTCTGCACCGAAGGAATGCGTTGGAACAATGACGACACTTCATTCACTATTTCATTTTCACATATAAACTGTGTAGTGATTTCATTACCGTTAAAATCGTGGACAAAAAAGCGAACCAAACCCTTTTCTACCAAATAATAGGCATCCGCTGTTTTCCCTTTTTTAAGCAAAAAATCGCCTTTGGGCACCATTAATTTCTTATGTAAGGAAACAATTTCTTGTATATCCGAAAGGGTGATAAGAGGGTGTTGGTAAACGCGGTCAAAAAGGGTTGGTGCCATTACATAAATTTCTTGTAAAAGTACAAATTGTTAAACAAAACATAATGGAAATCGATTCCTACAACAATTTCAATTGTTGATTTTTTTTACCTCAGTTCTTTGTTAGCGGTCGTTATTTTTCTAATTTTATTATGTCGCGCCTATAATAAAATATTTGCAATTTAATGCTTGTAAAGAGATAAATTTACTTTTTACAACCAGCGTTGGATAGATTCTTCGGTGTCAGTTGGTAAAGAGTTAAAAATGATTTTAGCATTAGGTGCATAAGTATGAACTACATTTATTACCTGCTCAAAAGTTATAAAATTCACTTTCACACCTCTAATTCCGTTACCAACTACCACTCCATCATATTTTTTTTCTGTTAATTGACCAGCGAGATGACTCAAATCTGTTGTCCCGGTATCAATTAAAAAAAGGTCGGTTTGGTAACCACTAGCATTTAGTTTATCCAATGTAGCAATTGTACCTTTTCCAATTATTTCAGCAGAAAGACCATGTGGTAGTTCTGGGTTTGTAAAGTCAATGGTTTTAGGGTTCATACCTATAATTAGGTTGCCATTAATATCTATAATTTTAATATTGCATTCCTTTAAAAAAACTACATTTATAGCCTCAATAGAACATTCAGTGCAAATCAACACATATGCCAAACAGCCCTATCCCTTTTATTACGAGGACTTAAGAAAAGTATTTTTACTCGTCTGTTGTGTTTCTATTGCAAGCTTTTTGTTTTCTTATCTATTTGAACCCTTCGCTATAAATCCGCTTGAAAACAAAATTAATGGTTTTTGGATTGTTATTTTACACGCATTTATTCCGATTCCAATTGCGATGGGCTATCTTTTTTTGCTCAACAAAACAGTAAAAAACACAAGCCGTTGGACGCTCGGAAAAGAATTTTTGCACTTATCACTCATACTGCTCATTATCGGTCTTGTCGATTTTTTACTTCGTGATTTTATTTATACCAATCCCGATAATTGGTCGTTGCGTTATCTTTGGGAAGAAATTCGGAATACATTTTTGGTAGGCAGTTTAGTACTTGCTGTTATATTGCCACTAAACCTTGAGCGACTCTTGTATCGACATTTGAGTTTTTTGAAAAGGCTACCAACGAATCCATCAACAGCAACAATCAGTAATTCTATACACATCGACACACCTATTGCGGGAGAACAATTTGAATTAAATATGGACAAGTTTCTTTTTGCAAAAGTAGAAAGCAACTATACTGAAATTGTTTGTAGCAACACAAACGGGTTCGAAAAGTCGCTAAAGCGTTTGACATTAAAAGAACTGGAACAACAACTCAATCCCTTTTCATTTGTATTTAAATCGCACCGTTCTTATTTGGTAAATCTGAATTCCATCGAATCCATTTCTGGCAATGCCCAAGGATATATGCTTCGTTTAAAAAATTATTCTGAAAGCGATATTCCCGTATCTCGTTCGACGATTGAAGAATTTAATCGCATTTATTCTCATCGAAATAATCACTAATTTGTATTTCATCACTCTTGCTTGTTGTTGGTCACTTAAACTCTCGCTACATTGATTTTGTCTTTATTTTTGTGGTCATAAAACAATAATGATGTTATTTTTTTGTGATGAAAAAGCACATATTAAAAAACAGAAATTAAAAATAATATATGAGTGACTACATAAAAATCGGATTAAAAATCACTTGGTTAATAGTATTGACCTATTGGTTTGTTTCAGGATTTACTGCCAAAAAAGTTAAGAGCCAAGAGCCTATTCTGAAAAGATTTCTATTTTATTGGCTTCCTTTAATTGTTGCGGGATTATTGCTCGGTCCAACAGAATTGTTTATGCATATGCTGATAAGGGAAAATTTTGTCGAGCACACCAATTTTGTTGGTACAATCGGTCTTACAATTTGCATATTTGGAGCAATTATGGCTTGTTGGTCAAGATACAGATTAGGTAATAATTGGAGTTTGTCCGTGCAAAACAAAGAAGACCACGAGCTGATACAAAGTGGATTATATAAAATTGTACGACATCCAATTTATACCGGATTCTTGTTGCTTTTTATCGGAAACACGATAATAGTTGGAGATTATCGAGGAATTATAGCAGTTCTAATAGTTTTTATCTCATTTTGGTTCAAACTTACAAAAGAGGAAAAATTACTGACCGAGAATTTTGGAAATCAATATCTTGAATACAAAAAAAGAACAAAAGCCTTAATACCTTATATTATTTAATTTAAAATTGACGCAAGAAGTGAAACCTAATGAATAAACAAACCAAATTGTTGGTTTTATCATTTTGTATTACAAAACTAACTTTACATTTAGTAGCGGACACTCATTCGGGTTTTCAGGGAGATGAGTTGTTACATATTGAAGCAGGAAAACACCTTGCCTTTGGCTATATGGAATTTCCACCTTTAATCGGTGTCATAGCATATATTCAGAATCTGTTTCATTCCAATTCCGTTTTTATCCATCATATTTTTCCTCACATTGCAGCCTTACTCATCATTATTTATTTGGCAAAAATTACTATTGAATTGGGAGGAAAAAACAAAGCAATATTTTTTGTACTGTTTACTATTATTATTGCACCAGGTTTTGGGCGTTCACAACAACTTTTTCAACCGGTGGTTTTCAGTCAGCTATTTTGGGTTTTGGGGTTTTACCAACTTGTGAAATTTGTAAAATATCTCGATGGCAAATCATTATGGTATCTTACCTTATTTTACATTCTTGGCTTTTTAACAAAATATGACAGTATATTTTTTCTTTTTGGACTGTCGGGATTATTACTTTTTCAAAGAACAAGAACAGCTTTAATCAAACACAAATTTTGGTTAAATATCATAGTTTTTCTACTTTGTATTGCACCAAATATTATTTGGCAGTTTTCAAACGATTTTCCGTTACTACAAATGACAGACAGGCTTTACCAAACACAATTGGATAAAATAAGCAGGTTAGAGAATTTAACAAGTTTGTTGATTGCAATTAATCCGATAGTATCTTTGATATTGGTAATTCCTGCAATTTTTTATCTTTTCAAATCAAAAAGTCAAATTGAAACTCGGATAATATCAATCACAATTGGAATGTCCTTTCTACTACTTTTGTTTAAAAACGGAAAGGCTTATTATTTCTTCCCGATTATATTAACACTCTTGCCCTTTGGAGCATTATTTTGGGAAGAAATAGTAACACCTAAAAGAAAATGGATAATTTATCCTATTTCGGTACTAATGATTTTTGGTGCTGTACTTATCCCTTTTGGAATGCCTATTTATAGCTTTAATCGTTATCTCGAAAAAGTCTATCCACTCGATGAAAAAGAAATTAAGGGAGGTAAATTTGGGGTAAAATATGATGAATATTATACACAAGACAAATGGAAAACAACACTGCAAGCGTTAAAATCCGTTTACAACAGTTTACCTAATATTGAAAAAAAGAATTCTCTAATTTGGGGAAAACATTATGCACAAGCTGGAGCTGTGAACTTGTTCGGAGAATCATTGAATCTTCCAAAAGCATTTTCCTATCACGGAAGTTTTTACAGTTGGACACCAAAAGGTAAAATGCCTCATACTGTTATCGCATTGAGTTATCAAGTTGGAGATTTCTTTAAGCCCTATTTTGAAGAAGTGACTTTGGTCAAATCAATTTACAATCCATATGCCGATACCGAGGAAGAACTATATCAACGGATATATATCTGTAAAAATCCTAAACAAGATTTCGAGAAAATGAAAGTCCTGTTTAATAATAGAATATTTGAATAAATTGAGTACTCACTTATAAAACTTATTCTTTCCTATCCGTTTTGTAACCAATTCGTTCCCTGTTCTGCTGTTCAGTCTGTACCTTATCCTTTTGCAATAGATAATTCATTGCCTGATGAATATCCTTGAACTTTACGTTCATTTCTTTTTCGATTTGGGCTATATGTTCTTTAAGGTTGCTATAGTCTGTAAGGTGTTGTCGTAAAGCGACAAAAGCACGCATAATGGATATATTCACATCAATGGCCTTGTCGCTATTGAGTACGCTGGAAAGCATTGCTACACCTTGTTCAGTAAAAGCAAATGGAGTGGCAGGGCTGAATTTGATGTTCTCTGGAAGGTTATCACAATTTGTGATAACCTCTTTCCATTCGTCCTTTGAAAGCTGAAACATAAAATCATCTGGAAAACGTTTGATGTTACGTCTAACGGCTTGTTTAAGTACTCTGGTTTCCGCTTCATACAGTTCGGCGAGGTCAAAATCAAAGATTACTTTGTTTCCTTGAATATTGTGTATTTTATTTTGAACTCATTTAAACTTTTTTAGTTTGATTTTTTTCAGGGCGATTACGATGAATGATAGGTAGTTGAACCCTTTCCAACTCTCAACGGAGGTATCGAACCTGTTGAGCAGTGACCTGAAACTGTCGAT
>NZ_MWRZ01000023.1:0-7643 GCF_002211465.1 Zobellia sp. OII3
ACCGTATATAAAAAATAGCGGTTTTATCGCTTAAATGAAATAATAGTGATAAATTAAACCGTAACCTCCGCATATTGTACCGGATTGGCAGGATAAAAGACGGAATGTTCCGCATATAAACAAGTTGCCAATAATTATGACCAACATCACGAATGAAAGAAATCTACGAGCCTAAATTTGTTGAAAAGCTATTTGACAAAATGAGTAGTTCGTATTCAAAAATGAACTACATAACCTCATTCGGATTTAGTGAAAGATGGAGAAGACAATGTGTTGAGGAAATTGAAATCGAAAAAGGAAAAATAGTTGTCGATTTAATGACTGGAATGGGAGAATGTTGGAAACATATTTTAAAAAAGTCGGACAACAACTCAAAATTAATCGGACTTGACTTCTCAACCGAAATGATAAATCGTGCGGAGAAAAATAAAGGAAAGTTCGAAAAATCAAAAATTGAAATTCTTAAAGAAAACGTCTTTGAAAACTCAATAGCAAACGAAACAGCGGATTTTGTCATTTCAGGTTTTGGATTAAAGACATTTAATGATGAACAACTTGGAAAATTAGCAAACGAAATTAATCGAATTCTAAAACCAAACGGAAAATTTTCGCTAATTGATGTTTCTGTTCCAAATAGTAAATTACTAAAACCATTTTATATGTTTTACTTGAAAAATATTATTCCGATTTTAGGAAAATTGTTTCTTGGAAGTCCCGAGACTTATAGAATGTTAGGAGTTTATACAGAAGAATTTGGAAATTCAAAAAATGTTCATCGGATTTTTAACAAACAGGAATTTGAAGTTGAATATGTGGAATATTTTTACGGATGTGCAAGCGGAATTAAAGGACGAAAAATAAAATAACTATTGGCAACACCGTGTATAATTAATGGCTGGTTCTCGCCTACTTACGAAAATCCTCGCGGATTTTCTATTCGGTTTTTATTTACTAAATTAGGTGCTTAAACACGCCACTAATCATACACAAACACGTTAGCTGTAATGGTAAAAAAAATTTTACAAACAAAGAATTAACCAAAAAAGATAGATTTGGATTACATCAAGAATGATTTGACTACATTTTAAATCTTTTTCATTTTGACCTTTGTAACTCACAAAAAGAGATAACAAAATGAAAATCACGCTTACAAGTTCTTTAGGTAATATTGGAAAACCACTCACAAAACAACTAATTAATGATGGTCACGAGGTAACCGTAATTAGTCATTCAACTGACCGAAAGAATGAAATTGAGAAATTAGGAGCAAAACCTAAAATTGGGTCTTTAGAAGATTTAGATTTTTTAATGTCCGCTTTTAAAAATACTGATGCAGTATTTTTATTGAATCCGCCTGATTATTCTAAATCTGATATTCGAGAATACTACCGACTTACAAACGCAAACTATGCGGAAGCCGTTAAAAAAAATAAAATTCAACGTGTTGTTCAGTTGAGTAGTTTCGGAGCGCATTTAAATTTTGGAACAGGACCTATTTTAGGTTCACATTTTGCGGAAGAAATTATAAAACAAGTACCGAACATAGATTTGACAATTTTAAGACCTACCTATTTTTATTACAACCTTTGTAATTATATAGATATGATAAAGTATACTGGTCAAATTGTAGCGAACTACGGTCAGACCAAGTTCCCTTTGGTATCGTCAAAAGATATTGCGAACGCAGTTGCTGAAGAGCTTATAACAACCAAAAGTAAATTGTTTAGATACATAGCAAGTTCTGAACATACAGGTCAAGAAATTGCTACAGTACTAGGAAAAGGAATAGGAAAAACTGACTTAGAATGGAAAATTGTATCTGATGAAGAAGTAAAAAATGGAATGGAACAAAATGGCATACCTTCAAACATCGCTAATCTATTTACAGAAATGTATGCAAGTCTTGCAAATGGAAAATTGACAGAAAACTATGAAAATAATAAACCTATTAAAATGGGCACTGTAACACTTGAAGATTTCGCAATAGAATTTGCTGAAATGTATATTAAATAATTATGGCAAAAGATATTATTCATATAAAAACTATCTCGGAATATCATAAACGAAATGGACTTGCAAAGCCACAACATCCTTTGGTAAGTGTAATTAATTTCAATGATATTATCTATACGCCAGATTTTAATTTAAATGTAACACACGGATTTTATTGCATTGCGCTAAAACATTTGATTGATGGCAAAATGAAATACGGTCAGCAAGAATATGACTTTGACGAGGGAGTTTTGGCTTTTATCGCACCAAACCAAATAATGCGAATTGAATCCGTCAATCAACAATTTAATCATTCGGGATGGTTACTAATTTTCCATCCCGATTTTTTATGGGGAACCAATCTTGCAAAAAAAATAAAGCAGTACGACTTTTTCGGTTACGACTTAAAAGAGGCGTTGCATCTTTCAGAAAAAGAAGAGGATATGCTTACCATTATTTTTCAAAGTATAAACAATGAATATATCTCAAACATTGACAAATTCAGTCAAGATGTTATAATCTCTCAAATAGAGTTATTACTAATTTATTCCGAGCGATTTTACCAAAGACAATTTATAACAAGGAATAAATTTAACTACAGCATTCTTGAAAGATTCGACACCCTTTTAAACGATTATTTTAAAAATGAAAATATGTTATCAAAAGGGCTACCCACAGTTAAAAACCTTTCAAATTCAATTAACTTGTCGCCAAATTATTTAAGTAAACTACTCAAAACTATAACTGGAAAAAGTACTCAAGAATTTATACACGAAAAAGTGATTGAGCTAGCGAAAGATAAATTATCAACTACTGAATTATCAGTAAATGAAATTGCTTTCAGTTTAGGTTTCGAACACCCACAATCATTTGGAAAGTTGTTTAAGAAAAAAACTGAATTGACCCCTTTAGAATTTAGAAAAGCATTTAATTAAAAATCGGAAAAACCACTACAGCTAACAAATGTTACAACGTAAATGCCGATTTAAATGAATTACAGTAGAAATCTTTTATTTGCCCTAGTGGTATTGGGTTTTGTTTCTTGTGCCGATACGCATAAAAACAAAGCTAAAACTGCCCTTGTAGAAAACACCGAAGTAAGCCAGTTGCCCTATTTCAACTCGGCCCTTTTCACCCCGGAATGGAACAAAGGAACACATAAGATTCCCGATTTTTCCTTTACCAATCAAAACGGGGAAAACGTTACCAATGCAAGCCTTGAAGGAAAGATCTATGTAGCCGATTTCTTTTTTACGATCTGTCCGGGCATCTGTCCCAAGCTCACCAAAAATATGGGACTTTTACAAGAAGTGTACAAAGATGATCCTGACATAAGGTTCCTATCCCATTCCGTAATGCCCACGAATGACACTGTGGAAAAACTGGCCCAGTATGCCCGAGAGCACGACGTGCACCTACCGCAATGGCATTTGCTTACGGGAGACAAGGACGCCATATATGACATTGCCAGAAACGGTTACTTTGCCGATGACGATTTCACCAAAACCCAAGACATAGAGGGCTTTATCCATACCGAGAATTTTATCTTAGTAGATGGCAAAGGTTACATCAGAGGTGTTTACAATGGCACCCTGGCCCTTGAAATGAAGCGCTTGAAACGACACATTGAAATCTTGAAAAAAGAACCCTGATACGACAGACAAGGGTAAGGGTATCACAAGCCACCTAGCTATCCTAGTAGAACACGGACGGTTTCACTGGAGTCCCAAACCAAAGGCCGAACAGAACCTTCCCTCCTCCCTTCGACCAAAAACTTATCGCATTTTATCCGTAATTTGGAATCGCAAAAGCAAAATACAACGGAGTTTCCCTCTAACGGCTTTTCATAAATATAAGGGCCTGCTAGGGGAACGGTCTTCTAATATGGGCAAAAGCCGGTAAGTGCAACGGAGAACCGAAGTGAAACAAGGCATTACTTCTTTCATACGAGTCCCTATGGTAAAGTTCCTTACTTCCGTAAACTACTCAAATAAAATGATAGAACGACTAGAAAACAACAACATAGAAGTATCACAAAAAATTCGTTCAGTTTTTCAAGCCTCATATAAAATAGAGGCTGAATTATTGAACGCCATTGATTTTCCTCCCCTAAAAAGACCCCTTGAAGATTATATAGACAGTGAAACCGAATTTTTCGGGTATAAAAAAGGAAAGGAACTGGCCGGAGTTGTAGAGATCAAAAGCAATGATGAATTTACGCATATTTGCAGCTTGGTCGTAGCTCCCGATTTTTTCAAACAAGGTATTGCCAGCGCATTGATCAAATTCGTTTTCAATACCTTCGATTCGCAACTCTTTGTTGTTGAAACCGGATTAGAGAATGGCCCCGCAACTGCCTTGTACAAGAAATTCAATTTTAAGGAAGTGAAACAATGGAATACCGACCACGGGGTTAGAAAAATAAAATTCGAGCGAAGAATAAAGTAACAGGCTCAAGCCACGACAGCTACTCCTTATTGTACCTTTGAAAAACCGGAATCCATATCCAAAATAAGAAAGGAAAGAAACCGGAACGGAACAATAGAGCACCTATAATTGGAGTTTATATTAAAGGAAAACGTCGCAAGCATAAACAATGGCCAGACCCGACCATATATAGTTGAAGGAGGCAAAAACAGATATTTAACTTTAACCGAAGAATATAAAATGGCAGAATTAGACGATAAAATTCACTCGCAAATCGAGGACCTATGCGCCAAAGGGGATCATTTGGCCGAAGAAGGCAATTTTGCCGCGGCCCTAGAGAATTATTGGAATGCCTTTGATTTGGTTCCCGAACCAAAAACCGATTGGGATAGCGCAACGTGGATCTTAACGGCCATCGGCGATGCCAATTTTCTCGGAAATGATTTTAAGGCAGGTGTAGACAATCTTACCTATGCCATGCATTGTCCTGGAGCGATCGGCAATGCATTTATTCATATGCGACTCGGTCAATGTCAATTTGAAACCGGAAACCTAGACCGTGCGGCCGACGAGTTGACCCGTGCCTATGCCCTTGAAGGAGAAGAAATTTTCTCTGAAGACGCCCCGAAATACCTAGAATTTCTAAAAACCCGTATTACCACTGAACCACCCCAAAAAAAACCTTGGTGGAAATGGTAAAAAAAGAAGGCTAATTTAATATATGAACAAACATTTTACCCTAGTTCTCTTAACGCTACTAATCGGCAATCAACTTATAGCACAAGACGCTACACAGCTCGATACCATCAGACAACTTAAAGAAGTAATTATAACTTACCAAGCCGACAAGTTGACGCCAATTACTTTTCAAAATATCCATTCAAAAGAAATAAAGTCAAAATCAGTGGGCCAAGAGCCTTCATTTTTACTATCTGAAACTCCTTCCATCACTAATTATTCCGATGCAGGAAATTCGCAAGGTTATTCCTATTTCCGACTTAGGGGTATTGACCAAACCAGAATAAATATGACACTTGATGGTGTACCTCTTAATGAACCCGAAGACCAAGGAGGGTATTTTTCAAATTTTCCCGATCTACTAAATTCAGTAAGCAAAATTCAAATCCAAAGGGGACTTGGATTGACAAAAAACGGTGTGGCCAGTTACGGAGGAAGCATTCAACTTTTTTCGCCAAACCTTAGGGATTCAACACGAACCACTTTTGGCCTGGGTTATGGTTCGTTTAATAGCTTCAGGGCGTTTGGAGAATACAACAGCGGAATTAAAAACAGAAAAGCAATATACCTTAGAGCGTCACAAATTTATTCCGATGGTTACAAGTACCATTCAGCCAACAACTCCCAATCGGTTTTTGTAAGTAGCGGCTTGTTCTTTGATAAATCAACCTGGAAAATAAACTTACTCGCAGGGCAACAAAAGAATGAAATGGCTTGGCTTGGTGTATCAGATTCCTTGATACATATTGACAGAAGAACAAATGCCAATTCAAATCAAGAAAAAGATAGGTTCTTTCAAAGTCTTGCCCAAATTCAAAACTCTTGGCAGATCAGCCCGTCTTCTTTTCTACAATCAAGTATATACTATACTTTCCTAAAAGGAAACTACGATTTTGACCTAAATAACTTTTTAGGCTTTCCGCCTACCGAAGAATTGTACAATTACGCTTTTCAATCAAATCTTATCGGTCTTTTTAGCAATTACAGTTTATCAAAAAAGAATTTTAGTTGGACTACCGGCTTTCACGGAAACCTATACAATAGAAAACACACCGGCAGTGAGAAAGAATTAGGCCAACTCTATCAAAATAAAGGTTTTAAAAATGAAGTAAGTGCTTTTACAAAAGCAAATTACAGCTACAAATGGCTAACATTTTTTGCCGACATTCAATATCGCTATGTCAATTTTGATTACGAAGGCTCCGTTGCTTTCCAGAAGTTGAATTGGGATTTTATCAACCCAAAAGCAGGGTTCAGTACTTCGTTAAATCCACATTCAACCCTATATTACAGCATTGGAAAGACAGGAAGAGAGCCTACAAGAAACGATATGTTTGGTGGTAACGATGATCTGTTGGCCGATAATTTAGGTAATCCCATTTTATCCAACACTAAACCAGAATATGTGGTAAATCACGAATTGGGCTTTAGGTATCAAAAAAAGAGACTAAATCTGGACTTCAATTTTTACCACATGGATTTCCAAAATGAAATTGTCTTAGACGGCAAATTTGGACCTAACGGATTATCCTTGACCAGTAATGTTGAGCAAAGTGTACGAACAGGATTGGAACTGGCTCTTTTCTATAAAGTAAACCACTATTTTTCGTTAACAAATAATTCTTCCTTCAATTATAGTCAGATAAAAGAACAGTCGGAAAAATTCACCCCAATACTAACACCACCGCTGATCGTTAATCAAGAAGTCGTGTTTAATAAAAACAATCTTACCTTAGCCTTATCTGCAAAATATCAACATAGTTCATTTATTGATTTTGCCAATGAAGAAATGGTAAATGGCTACTTTCTTATGAATAGCAGGGCGAGCTATGATATCGATAAATTTCAATTCGCACTATTTTTAAACAACATTACCGATACAAAATATTTCAACCAAGGTTATGTTGATTTTGATGGAAGCAAAAAATATTTTGTGCAGGCCCCGATCAATTTTTATACTTCAATTCAATACAATTTCTAATGAATTTATTCGACATTGAAAACATTGCTTTTGAGGTATTGAACTACCCAATAAGCTATGTTGAGTTGATAGCCACGCTATTTGGTTTGATTTCCGTCTACTTGGCTACAAGAGCCAACATTCTTACTTGGAGCACTGGAATTGTAAACGAACTGTTTTTGTTCATTTTGTTCTTTCAAGTACAGCTCTATGCCGATATGTTTTTACAAGTGTATTTTTTCGCAGTCACCTTATATGGTTGGTACAATTGGAAAAATAAACCCGAAGAAAACGGCATTACCTCAATTGACTCAAAATCAAAACTGTGGTTATCTCTCATTATTGTTCTTTCAACTCTTATCGCAGGCTACTTATTGAAGTGATTTAAACTTTTTTTGGATCGAAAGATAGGGCTACGGACATTTGTGTTACCACACGCAAATACCATAGCCCATGTACAAAGTACTTGACAAAGATACCATAGAATTGGAGATAGTCCCACATATACCTTTACCGAAAAGGGGTT
>NZ_MWRZ01000024.1:0-6896 GCF_002211465.1 Zobellia sp. OII3
ATCGACAGTTTCAGGTCACTGCTCAACAGGTTCGATACCTCCGTTGAGAGTTGGAAAGGGTTCAACTACCTATCATTCATCGTAATCGCCCTGAAAAAAATCAAACTAAAAAAGTTTAAATGAGTTCAATAAGGAGAAAGTATATGGACAACCTCCCGAAAGGATTTAGCTGGAATATGATGGCATTCATCAATGATAATGGTGCCAAAAGCAGATGCCAATTTTCCCATATCATTTTCATTGGATAGTTTCTTTGCCAAAGTTTGAATCAATGCCACTGTTATCTGCTTACCAATTTTCATCTTTCCTTGGCCTATTTTGCCAATTTCCCTTTTGGGAATACCGAAGAATGTTTCAATTCTATCCGCCCATTGGTCGGCAATCTGTTTTCTATGGGTAAGGATTAATGCAGGTTGCTGCTTATGCTCGATAATTTTTAACCCAATAATTGTTTTTCCCGAACCCGGAGGGGCTACAATGATTCCGAAATCTTTTTTTGTCGCTGTTTCTACTGGATCGAATTGATGTTTTAGCAATTGAATTGTAGATGAAAACCCAACTTTATTCAACTGTTTTCTTTCATCTATAAATTCATAATCAAGATGTTGTTGCTTACAAAACCGAACCAAGTTTCCTATAAACCCTCTCGGAATTTCAATGGTGTTCTCGGTTTCATCGATAAGTTTGAAATACCGCTCCGTTTTCCAAGTGCTTCTTCCGGTATTTTTTTTAATCGCATAATCGGCATTGAAAAAATTCAAATGTTCTTTTAGAAAATCGACTATTGGTGGGGTTACCCCATTTCGATTGATTATAACACTGCTCTTCAAGATAATATGCAATATTCCAGGACTGGAAATGCTGTTTTTGAAAAGAACTCTTGCTTCTTCTTTTTGATTGGATAATGCTTGTAAAACCTTATCCAAATGAATGGTCGAAACTTTTTTGATGGCTTTTAAAAATTGCCATTGATTTTGGATAGGTGAAAATGTTTCGATATCGATAAAACAGGAATTTCCATATTGAAAAGCTGTTCCCTGAAGTGGAAGGGCAATCAAGTTTCCAAACCCTTTTCCCGATAAATAATCCTGATTTGGAAACAACCTATCAAAGCTTGTGTTCTTATCAAATACCGAAAAAATACCCGCTTGCTCAAAAAGCTTCAATATAATCTTTCTGCTTTTTGTAGCTGGGTATGGTTGTTCAAAAAACACCCATACATGTCCGCCATTTCCGGAACGCGAACGTTCCAAATAAGCAGGAATTCCATTTTCCTTACAAACACCTATGGCTTTGACGGATTGTTCTTCCCAGTCTTTCTTGTCAAAATCGGCCACGATAAAACAAGAGGTGTTATCCTTTAAAAGTGGATAAACACCAATAAATTGCTCGCCTTTTATGTGTTTTGATAATTGATGGTCATCTAATTTTAAATAGGTCTTGTCTTTATAATTACTGAATGTTCCTCCTTTCTGTTTGTGTAGGCGGTACATATAGGGGTCGTAATGATATGCAGGCATGTAGCCACTTTTATTACCCTTTTCCCATCGCAAGGCAAATATATCGTCTCGTCCTTTGAACAAGAGTTTAAAGAGCTGTATTTGTTCTTGGAGTTTCATTCCAGTGTTTTGTAATTAGGACATCGACGGGAGCGTTTTATGCTTTCTATAGGGTAACTTTAACCAAATGATTTCAAATAATATCATGTGGCTATTTTTTGTTCGGCAGTTCCACTGCATTTTTACCTTTCATTCTATCACCGACCAAATCTCCCAAGAATTTTGCAAACGGCCCGATATCCTGCATTACACTGGCTTCTTCCAATGCCTGCATATATTCGTCCCGCTTTTCTACGGGGATTATGGTCCACGGATAGCCCCCGGAGGCCAGCATGACGTTCATCAGGAATCTGCCTATACGACCGTTGCCATCCATATATGGGTGGATAAAAACAAAGACAAAATGGCCCAGCACGGCACGTATCGAAGCCTCGGGCTCTTCCTCCAACAGTTCAAACAGGATGGGCATGGCATCGCGCATGGCATCCACATTTAGGGGAACATGCTTGGAATTACCGATGTACACCTGGTTATTCCGATAGCCTGAAAGGTCGGAAGCCCTCAACAGGCCTGCCACCACACTTGGGTCGAACAGTTGCCTGTACCATGCGGCATGGTCTTTATCGACCTGTGTTCCTGAATTTGCACCTTCCAAGATGGCTTTGATGCTCTGCTTTACGGATTGGAAAGCCTGATAATAACCCCGGGCGGCCATCGCATCCCGTTGTTTCCTGTCCCCTTCGTTTTCCTCGGTGTCCCATTCGCCAGAACTCACTTTTTGGATCAACTCAGGGGTCACCCGATAGCGTTCAATGGACAGCGAATGGTAGGCATCCGTTATGTATATATCGTCCACGTCCTTCATATAGGATTCGTGGTCGGTCTGTATGCCAGGGGCTTTCGGGAAATTGGCCATTACCGCTTCACGCATCTGTTGCCATATCAAGCGTATGCGGTTGGCATAGGGAGAACGTTCCCTTGCCGACAATTTTAATTCCAATTTGGCATCAAAGGGGTCTTCCTCCCGGATGTCATAATCGGCCTGTTTGAAGGTTTCCATAATCTGGTCGGCTATTCTGTCACGTTGAATGTTACGAAAAGCCCCGGCCAATCGACCGGCCAATGTGGTATGTCCATTTTCCAAGAGTATGGGCAGTAATTCCGAAGCATCCCGTATCAACGACAACGTGGTACGGGCATCAATGGCATTACTTGTATATACTTTTGCCCCTGCATAAATCAGGGAGGCCTGTAAATTATACATGCGGATGCCTTCTTCTATGACGGTCTGTTCCGAGGGAGGGATATCGGTCTTCAAATTGAACAGGGAGGTGTTATGGGGTAAAGGGGTGGGTTTGTTATTGCCCTTGGGCGATCTTATAAGCAATTGCTGCGGCACCGACCGGTTCCCGGCATGGAGCAACAAGGATTGGTCTGCCGAAAGCGACCAATCGTCTCCATATTTTCGGTTAAGAAACCGTGCTATAAATTCCCAATATGAACTATACCACGCTGTGGTCTCACCATCTTTCTCATTGGGGTCCGTGGCAATATACCATCCTTTGGAGACTTCCCGTAAAAAACCATTTTTGACAAGCAATTGACGGTGTTTTACATTAGGGATATCATCGGTATGGATTCCTACTATACCCTGGTCCTGTAACCCTTTCAAAAAGGTAAGGGCTTCTGCGAATCGTTCTCTGGGGGTTGCCATCTTGTTGAATTTATTTTTTTAATCTTTGCTTTTGGGCTAAAATTAGTTTTTTTAATCGTGTTAATATTAGTAAAACCAAATGTACTAAAATTAGTAAATATAACCGTGGTAAAATTAGTAAATGTATGTTGGTACATTTTAGAAGCACACAACATAATGGCCCGACTTTGTCAATATGTCCCTCTATTTTATCTTGTGATTTTTATTTTACTCTCGATACTTTACATCATTTGAACAGTCCTGTTTTGTAACATATCCAGCAAGTATTTGTTACAAATCATTTTG
Source organism: Zobellia sp. OII3 (assembly GCF_002211465.1). Lineage (NCBI taxonomy): Bacteria > Pseudomonadati > Bacteroidota > Flavobacteriia > Flavobacteriales > Flavobacteriaceae > Zobellia > Zobellia sp. OII3. Next base: position 3,559 of record NZ_MWRZ01000024.1, read on the forward strand.
ACGGCGGTTTATTTATTTCTCCATTTACAAACCAATAGTTTGTGTATTAGAACATTTTTAAACCATTTAAAAGAATGTGCCCAGGAAAAAGTATGGCAATAGATAGTATTCATACAATATTCCCGAAAAATAAACGTCGCAAAATATTTCTCGGAAAAGGGACGGCATAAAGCCACTTCTTTTCCTCTGCTATTTATTCCGTTTCCTTTCCGCTCCAAAATTTTGTCTTCCGTTTGTGTTGTCCTCAAATATTGTTTAATCTAAAATTTCATTTTCATGGAAACAAAAACAAAGTCGAACGGAGTAGCAAAAAGACAGACTGCAACCGTTAAAAAAGAAGTTCAAAAAAAACTGACCGAAGAAGCTATCGGAAAAACGGTAGTACCGGAGAAGAAAGTAACGAAAGTAACGGTAGAAAAGCCCGTTATCAACTTGGATGACCGTATCCAGAAGTTTGAAAAACTTCGAGGACTGGCCAATCAACGTGAACGGTTAACGGAAACTTTGAACGAGCTGACCAAGTTCAATTACAACCAAGATGGTTCGAGTTCGTTCCACATTAGGGATTCCAGACACTTGGAGTTCAAGACCACCAACTCCAATCTGATAAAGTTGGTCACTACGCACTTACAGTCCACTTTGGAACAGCGCAAGGCGGAAATTGAACAGGAGATTGTACAATTCGAGCTTTAACCTTAAAAGTTCATTAAATGTGAAAGCCTGCTCGAAAGAGTGGGCTTTTCCTTTTATTCATACCAACAGGTTTTAATCGGAAAGCCAAAGCTTCGGTTTTCTTAACAGGATTATCGGCAAAGCCTACTTGGGCCTTTTCTCGATAATCCCTAAAAACCTAGCTCGTCCTGTACATTTTAAGGGGTTTATAATGGATAAAGCATTTACCGTTTTTCAGGGCGTCGAAAAACGGGCACAGTATAACCAATTCTAGATTAAACCCGATTGCTCATTTCGCTTAACTGCCGGTACGCTCAAATCACGAACGGCTTTAAAAGAATTGCTAATACTCTTATGGAACTTGTCAAGACCATAGCAAGTTTCAGTGAAAAATAAGGTTTCTACTTCCTTGAAAACCCAAGGGTTTTGCTACGTCGCAAATACTCCTGATTTGTTCCCCGAAAGTCTTGACAAAACCCACTTTATCCATTGGTGCCATGCACGCAAGAAATCAAACAAACACCCCTTAAAATTTAATCACGATTGAATGGAAAAGGGAATTATTAATCTTTTAAATATTTAGTTATGAGCAGTATTAAAAATCATGTACAGTTGATCGGAAACGTTGGGCAGGAACCGACCATTACGAACCTTGAAAATGGAAAGAAAGTTGCCCGCTTGTCATTGGAGACCAACGAAAACTACAAAAATGGAAATGGTGAAAAACAGACCGATACCAATTGGCATACCGTTGTTGCTTGGGGCAAGGTTGCCGACATTATTGAAAAGTTTGTGCATAAAGGCAAAGAAATCGGCATCGTGAGCAAGTTAAAGACACGCACCTACACTATGGACGATGGCAACCAACGCTATGTTACCGAAGTGGTAGCCGATGAAATCCAATTAATGGGCAACAAGTAAAAAAAGTAAAGAGGGCACTAAAACCAGTTTTCAATTACTTTAACAGTTCAATGTTTTTTGCTGCCTAAATAGTTTTTTCAACGTACGCCTTGAAATTGTCTAAGATTGATTGGCAAAAATCTTTTTGAATGTCCAAGGGTGTTTTACTTTCCGGTTCAAATGTTTCAGTTAACCTTACACCGTCTTCTATTACCAAAAATAATATTTCAGTTTTTCTATTGTCAGATGTAGTATGGCTAATTTTTTTATTTACTACTACATCATCGTAGATACATGTATAATCAAATCCATCACTACTATCCTTCATTTCCATTCTCAAAAACAGCCTTCCACCAACCCTTAAGTCATTTTCAGTTATTGGTGTATGCCATTCGTCCGACATGTTGTTCCATTTAGCTATATGCTTTGGGTTTGTCCATAAGTCCCATACTATTTCAATTGGAGCATTAATAAAAGTTTCTGACTCTAATGGGTTTTTCATATTCTTTATATTATATAAATTCTTAATTGATATTTTACAAAATGGGATGTGGTCAGTTTAGTTTTAAAATAGACCTTATCCTATCCCTCTGTCTTAAATGGTGGCGAAAATGCATTTCAATAAACTGTAACCATTCAATAGCATTAAAATAATTTAAACCTGGATGCTTTGTTTTACCATAGAAATTACTAATTGAAATTTGGGTTTCGCAATACATAATTGTCTCTTTTATTTTGGTAAGTGAACTCAAAATTTCTTCTTTGCTATTTGGTTGACAGGTGTTATTATTAGAAGGAGGGCCTTCAATTAAATCATTAGGGAATTCATTAATGAAAAACATAGTTTTAGCACTTTCTGTCATTTCTTCCGTTGCATTTTCATTATTAGAAAGGCAAATGGTAATCTGTTCAAGAAAATAATTCGTTGACTCTATTAGATGAATGCAAACTTGCCCTAGTGACCAACTATTTTGTGAAGGTTTAGCGCATATTTGCTCAAAGCTGTATTGTTCTACATCTTTTATCCAAACATTTATTATGTTTTTAATGTCTTCGCTTATCATTATTTAATTCTAAGTATATTCTGACAGTTTTTGCAATTCATTTAACAAAGCCTGCTAAAGTTCTGCCTTGGAGGAGGTGCCGATTTTACCTCTGAACTTGATTTGAAGCACATACTTCAAATTTAAAAAAACTGTCATTCGAAATGCTTAACAGCTTTAGGCGTTCCTTGTTTTTATTCGCAGTTATTTTAACGCCTTTAATAGCTCGGATACTAAATTGGATTGTTCGATTGCATAATCGATAATTTTATCCGTATTTCTTACTCCCGATTCTTTGTCAAATTCCATTGAGTATTCGGGCGGTTCAACGCTCAAAATCCGTTCTGCATTTACCTGTTCGTGAAAACCGTGTTTTTTCAGCCATACTGGAAGTTTGTTCACACCAGGTTCTGATTCAAAATCGGTTTTCTTTAATCCCAAATTCGTTGGAAATTCTAAAATGGTGATTTTGTTGCTATTCATTTTTTGAATTCAGTTTGTTTTTCAGCTTGGAGATAACTAATGTTTTATACTGTTTTTAATTGTTAGCGGTTCGTTGTTCTTTCTTTCAGCCATTAGATGTTAATTTAAATATTGAACTCATTTAAACTTTTTTAGTTTGATTTTTTTCAGGGCGATTACGATGAATGATAGGTAGTTGAACCCTTTCCAACTCTCAACGGAGGTATCGAACCTGTTGAGCAGTGACCTGAAACTGTCGAT
>NZ_MWRZ01000025.1:0-6786 GCF_002211465.1 Zobellia sp. OII3
AATCCACATGTCTGGGCAAGGTGAACGAAAAACAATTTTCGGTCACCTATTACCGGGCCGAGTACGAGCGGAACATCAAAAGGGTGAACAGCCAACAGGGCAGATATATGAAAGGCAAACGACAGAGTACGGTAGAGCCCGTTTTTGGAACGTTGACACAGTTCATGGGGCTGAGGAAGGTGAACACCATAGGGCTCGAACAGGCCAACAAGGTGATGCACCTCTCGGCGATTGCCTACAACCTGAAAAAGTACCTGAAATTCACGGAAAAACGTTCAAAAAGCGGGGCGAGAAGCTTTGTTTTGCCGCGCATCGCAAAAAACTGGTCCCAAGCACTTGAAAGTTCACTTGTAGGCTACCCAAAAAATATAGGTTGGCCAGTGGTCTAAAAGATAAAACCGCCTTAAAAAGCGGTTATGGAAGCCATTTTTTCAATCATTTTGGGCTTGTGCAACGGTTACTTGTGTTAGCAAACGTTTTTAGAATCGTATTTTGGTATCTTTCAAGGCTTTACGTACCCGAAGTTTTTCTCTTACGTCCAAATAATTGTTTCTTAAGTCTAAATATTTTAGTTTCTTAAGCAAACCTAAATTATCGGGCATTTTCCTTATCCTATTTTTATTTAAATCCAAATATTTCAAATTTGGGATTTGTGTCAATTTGTTCGGTAGAGTATCAATATTATTTTGATATAATTTCAAGCTTGATAGAGCCTTTAGTTTGTCTAAATTCAAGGAGTTCAACACTTCGGAAGTCAGTCCTGAAGCACTGAGGTCAATGAATTTTATATTTGGACTTAATTCAGACATCTTTAAAAGGCTTTTGTCACTTATATACATAACTCTTGAAAAACTAATATCTTGAAGTTTCATTATTTCTATAACCTTTTTCAAAGGATGATTTTCTAAAGTTATAGTTGAGTCGGGTCTGTTAATTCCGTCGTAATATGAGCCTGGATTCATTGAAGTTAAAGTAGTAGCAATCCATATCTGTTCTGGAGCAATTTGTTCAGAATTTTTATTTACTAAATTTTTGGTGATTCGTACTAAGGAATCTAATTCTTCACAAATCAAAGAGACACTTTGTCTATTTTTATCGGTAAGATTTAATTCCATTGGAATGACATTCATTTTGAATTCAGTTTCATAATTTGAAAGGTCCAATAAGGAATATCTAATCGCTTTTTCAATTGGTTCAAAGTCTTTGTATTCCAATTTGGTCTCCGATTCTTTTCCACAATATGTTAAAGAATAAATAGCACCCATTACTGTTTGAGCGTCAATAATGGATTTTTTTAAATCTAAAGTTTTTTTTAAACTTGTTTTTCCAGTTTTACAGGAGATTATTGACAATACTATTAATAATGAATATAAAATTCTTCTCATTCTAATATGTGCTTTTTAAATGTTTGCTAACGGTTTGGCTATGAGCAGTTGGGGATTTTTGCCCTAACTTTTCGGTTAAGCACAAACCTTTATTTTATGTTTATACTTTCGTTTTATTACTTTCGCCCCAATTGCTTATAGCCGTTGTGCTTGTTGCGCAACTATGAATACCATCAATACGTACTTGTTAAGTTATTTTTTATAAGATGTAACTAGCTGACATATTGAGTTTTAATATTTCTAATAATTCAAAAACCATCAATTTATTCCCGATGACGAGTTGTGCAACGGTTACTTTTGTTAGGCACAGGCTTTTTATAGCAGGGGATAAATTGATTTTAGAAGTCCATCTTTGATAATAATTTCCACGTTGATTCCAGATTCCATTTTTGATTTATAAACGTTTAAAGCTCCGAATTTTTTCTTTTTGTTATTTACAGCGAATAGACATTCATGGAACAACTTGTTTAAAGTCCATGTTGGAGGAAAAAATGTACTGGGCTTTTCCTTTTTTGTCCATCTATCCATTTCAGAGTCATAGTATTCTATTTTGGCTTCAAATACACCCTTTTTATTCTTCTTTAAAACTTTTCTAATTTTTACTAATTCTCTATCATAAAAATGAATTCCAGTAATTCTTCCATTCCTAATTTTTCCTTTAGTACAATGTTCAATTAATTCTACAAAATCTGGTGATACACTCACATTTTCATCAGTTAAAACGAAATCTTTCATCACATTTATGTGCTTTTTTTGACAAATTTGTTGCGCTCTTTTTGGATTTGTTGTTAGGAGCTTTCGAAAAATTTTAGATTCTTTTCTTAAACTTGGAAGGTCTTTAAATGGTCCCTCATCTCCATCTTCCACATATTTAATGGTATAGACAGAAGGTACTTTAGATATAGTAGTACCAGTTTTCAAACCTTGTTTGTTTGTAGTAAAAGTGTCCTCGTGTATATAATATTGAAATTCCAACTTAAATTTTTCAGCTGTTCGTTAAGAGACATAGTTTACACAAGTTAACGAAAAAACCACATAGGCTAAAGGAGATCTTAACGTTGGGTCGTTAGTTTTAGGTATGCAGGGAAAAAAGGAGTATCAAGAAAAACTGTTCGCCCATTTCCAGTTAAGCGAGCGAATCCCCGAGAACAACTTCTACAGACGTTTAAAGGAGGTTTTGGAGCTACGCTTCCTTTACGGTCTTACCGAAGGTCATTACGGGAACAGCGGACAGAAAGAGCATAGACCCGGTGGTCTTCTTCAAGCTCTGCCTTGTGGGCTACCTGGAAAACTGTAGATACTCCAAATTTTAGGACAGTAAGTTTAATTATTAAATTTACTGAATATGACACAAAGAAAATTCACATCTAAATTCAAGACCAAGGTAGTGTAAGCTTCTCTTACTTCTACACTTGAAAGCGACTCATTCTTGTCATTCAAAACGTATCTATGGTAGTATTCAATAGAATTGCATGTAGATGAGTAAATAAAAAAAAGCTGAAAAGTATATTTTTCATTTCAGTTCTAATTTGGTGAGCCATATCAGGCTCAACCTTTCTTACGAGTCAATTTTAAAGAAGCTTTTTTAAACATTAGTTTTTTGCTTTTATGAATAGCGTGTCGTCCCTTCCGTTTACAAAGTAATGGCGTGGCCCGTATTCGGGATGGCTTCTTAATACTTGAATGGAGTCTATTTTTATTCCGTTTCTTTTGACATACAAAAACGTTTCAACCCAACCTTCTGGCTTCCTTATTTTAAAAAAACCATTTTCGTTAGTGACGGATTCTACTTCTGAATGGTCTCGCCCCGCAACACTCAAATTTTTAACTGGCTCCTCTTCGTTGTTGTAGATATAACCTTGATAATGTGTAATTTTCTTTGGGGAGCATGTCAGGGCCAACAACAAAATTAGGGTAACTAAGGTTTTCATATTGTTTCAGTTTCGATTTGCGCTAACCATATTAAACCCATTACGTCTTTTTCGGCTGCTGCGTACCTATCATACAAACTTAAGGGAGGATTGGTAGGATAATACGGCATTATATCTATTTCCCCTTTCGAAGACACCCTTTTAAAATCAGTGTGTTATGATGTTTTAAATTTCAAAAAATAGGGTTTTGGACATCAATGTCGAGTTGTGCAACGCTTACCATTGTTAGCAAAAGTTATTTACTTTATCAAAGACTGTTGATTTATACTAATTCCGGTAATGTTATTTTGAAGTAGTTCAGTTTTTAGGTTAGTAGATATGTAGGAGAATATGTTAATATTTCTATCAGCAATTAGATCGAAAACGTTATTTAAATTAGGTTTGAAATGTAGAAGTGAAGCTTGAAAAGTCCAAATTCCTTTTTCACTATTTCGGTAAGACTCTATTTTTTCCAAAAGTGATTTCTCAGATTTTATAACAACTTTATCTACTGTCCTCCCTCCATTAACTCTTTGTCTAAATTCAAATTCAGACTTTGATAAATCAAATAGATTTAATTGTGAATTGTTAGTATGAAATACATAATACTGGTAAATAACATTTTTATGTTTTACGTCAACAGGAAAGAACCAATGCTTTCCTAATTTGTACTTTTCAAAAATCATTTTAGCTTTTAATGACATTATAAACCCATGATGTGAAAATTGTGCAGCACTTAGAAAGTCGGTTCGTTTTGCCATGTTTTCCAAAATTAATGTTCCAAATGGCGGTGTTATTGTTGGAGATTTTCCAAAGGTTATTTGTCCATAAACGGATAATGAGTCTAACACATCCCACCATCCACCTTCTGATGTTTGTATTTGTGGATAGGTTTTTCCAATTTCCTTTTCATCAGAAGAGTACGTTAACTTCCAATAATTGCTGTCTTCAGAATTTTGTCCATTCATTTCAGTCATGAATAATACAATCAATAAGAATATATTCGATTTCATTCTAATTCTTGCTAACGGTTTGGCTAAACTGCGTTTTAATGCAGTTTAGGCTTTGTGCCTGTTGCACAAGTTAACGAAAAAACCACATAGGATCAAGGCGATCTTAACGTTGGGTCGTTAATTTTAGGTATGCAGGGAAAAAAGGAGTACCAAGAAAAACTGTTCGCCCATTTCCAGTTGAGCGAGCGAATCCCCGAGAACAATTTCTACAGGCGGTTGAAAGAGGTTTTGGAGCTACGCTTCCTTTACGGTCTTACCGAAGGCTATTACGGGAACAGCGGCCAAAAGAGCATAGACCCGGTGGTCTTCTTCAAGCTCTGCCCGTTGAAATCCACATGTCTGGGCAAGGTGAACGAAAAACAATTTTCGGTCACCTATTACCGGGCCGAGTACGAGCGGAACATCAAAAGGGTGAACAGCCAACAGGGCAGATATATGAAAGGCAAACGACAGAGTACGGTAGAGCCCGTTTTTGGAACGTTGACACAGTTCATGGGGCTGAGGAAGGTGAACACCATAGGGCTCGAACAGGCCAACAAGGTCATGCACCTCTCGGCGATTGCCTACAACCTGAAAAAGTACCTGAAATTCACGGAAAAACGTTCAAAAAGCGGGGCGGGAAGCTTTGTTTTGCCGCGCATCGCAAAAAACTGCTCCAAGCACTTGAAAGTTCACTTGTAGGCTACCCAAAAAATATAGGTTGGCCAGTGGTCTAAAAGATAAAACCGCCTTAAAAAGCGGTTATGTGCGTCGTTATTTTAATGATTATGGGGTTGTGCAACGGTTACCATCTTTGTTATAGCCAGTCTTTAATCAGGGAATTCGATTTCGGTGTCATTAATTGTTTCATGATTAGTAAACCAACCCAAGGTTTTTACATCTTTTCTAATTTGATCTTCTAGTTTTTTAGGATATTTTTCTAATTTTTCTAAATAGGAAAATAAGAATCGATGATCTCTATTTGTTGAAATGAGAATCATTGATTTACTTTTATAATTTGTATATAAGTTTGAGCTTTCTACGGCTAGATTATTCAAAGTGTTTATCATTTCCAAATCCATTTCTTTGGTGTAAAAAGTAAATAAAACACCAACACCTTCAAAGTCTGCAAATCTTCTCCCAAAAAACAATCCTTTCACATCTTTGTATCTATTATGAAATTCAAAATAGTTTTTTGAAATTGTCCGTCTAGTTAGTCGGTCAAATGAAAGAAGTGCTTTTGCTAGTTTTTCTCGGAAAGGGGTAATATTTATTAGCAGTTCATTTTTCACAAACCCTTCAATGAAATAGCTTACTTTATCAGCATTTTCTTTGTTTTTCTTCTTTTGAGTAGCTTTGAATTCATTCCAATCTCCATCAAGTATTAAGTAATAACCGTTTGAATCACCATTTAAAACATCTGGGAAATTTCGTTGGTTTTTGAAAAAATGAGCCAATAAATCTTTTTCAGAACCAGAAATCATAATAAAATCAGCATCAATGCTTTCTGTAAATTGAAAGAATTCCTTTTGAGTTTCTATAGGGAAATCATGTTCTTCTGCCGGTAAAATAAGAGTAAGTTTATTTTTAAAAAGACTTTCTCTTTTTTCTAAGTAATCAATAAAATCAGGAATCGTGTCTAATTCATTAATTATATTTTCAAAAGAATCTTTGTCAAATAAGGTTACATAATCATTGTTTTTAGTACTTTGATTAAATGGGTAAAATTTAACTCCATCACCTAGATTGATTACTAACCGAAATATTTTTTTAATCTCATTTTTTGGAAAGATTTCGATCTCTTTATCGGGATGTTTTATCTTTACTTCACTATTACTGAATAAAACTCTTTGAGCACCATGTAGTTGATTAACAGCTTTCTTTATGGTATTATTAAAATATCTAAAATGATTTCCTTTAAATTCATAGTTTTTAACAGATATAATAATTACTACTGAATTAAATAGGATTAATAAATCACAAATTTCTTTTTTGTTCCCGTTTTCATACTTTGGACCAGGATAACACCAAAATTTTAAAAAAGAATTATATGCTAATTCGTTAACAAATTCTTCACCAATTTTTCCTTTGTCTTCCATTTTTTTCTAATTGGCTATAACGGTTTAGCTAAGCGTAGTGCGGTTGTAAGGAAGCCTTTCGTTTCCGTCTACGCACGAAGCTAAAGCTTATTGTTTTGATTTATTTTTTCTTTTGCAAAGCTAAATCCATAAGATTTAGCGGCTTCATAAATATACACAGACCTTTCGGTTTCGCCCTAAAGTCCGCATTACGTTTAGGTTTTGTGCTTGTTGCGCAACTATGAATACCATCAATACGTACTTGTTAAGTTATTTTTTATAAGATGTAACTAACTGACATATTGAGTTTTAATATTTCTAATAATTCAAAAACCATCAATTTATTCCCGATGACGAGTTGTGCAACGGTTACTTTTGTTGTGGCTAGTTATTTTTCCGTTTCAAATTCGTTACACTAATC
>NZ_MWRZ01000026.1:0-5729 GCF_002211465.1 Zobellia sp. OII3
AAAAAACTCTTTGAGAATTAAAAAAGGGTCTTACATTTGCAGCCCGCAAAACAGGTATGAAGATGTTTGTTAAGCGAGGGTAAACAAAGAGTAAACGTTCCTTTTGAAATATTGTTTTTTACGGCCGAAAAAAAGATTCAGATTTTTTTTCAAAAAAAGTTGCCGGTTAAAAAAACAGTTGTATATTTGCAGCCGCTTAGACAAACAGTAACAATGTTTATCGGGCGTCACCGGGGGACCGGGGAGGAATATAGAAGTTCATTTGACATATTGTGGAGACAGCGTAATAGGGACAAAAAGGGAAACCTTCAGTTCCGCTAAGAATTACGAAAAACAACATACAGACAAGATTTTTATTTTAGGATGAGAGTCGGGGCCGGGAAGACCTTAGGTTGATAGACTTATAATATATAATGAAACAACGATGAAGAGTTTGATCCTGGCTCAGGATGAACGCTAGCGGCAGGCCTAACACATGCAAGTCGAGGGGTAACATGGTAGCTTGCTACCGATGACGACCGGCGCACGGGTGCGCAACGCGTATACAATCTGCCCCCTACTGTGGGATAGCCCAGAGAAATTTGGATTAATACCACATGGTACCATATTACGGCATCGTATTTATGGTTAAAGGTTACGGTAGGGGATGAGTATGCGTCCCATTAGTTAGTTGGTGAGGTAACGGCTCACCAAGACCGCGATGGGTAGGGGCCCTGAGAGGGGGATCCCCCACACTGGTACTGAGACACGGACCAGACTCCTACGGGAGGCAGCAGTGAGGAATATTGGACAATGGGCGGGAGCCTGATCCAGCCATGCCGCGTGCAGGAAGAATGCCCTATGGGTAGTAAACTGCTTTTATACGGGAAGAAAAAGGGCTACGTGTAGCCCACTGACGGTACCGTAAGAATAAGGACCGGCTAACTCCGTGCCAGCAGCCGCGGTAATACGGAGGGTCCGAGCGTTATCCGGAATTATTGGGTTTAAAGGGTCCGTAGGCGGGCCGATAAGTCAGGGGTGAAAGTTTGCAGCTCAACTGTAAAATTGCCTTTGATACTGTCGGTCTTGAGTTATAGTGAAGTTGCCGGAATATGTAGTGTAGCGGTGAAATGCATAGATATTACATAGAACACCGATTGCGAAGGCAGGTGACTAACTATATACTGACGCTGATGGACGAAAGCGTGGGGAGCGAACAGGATTAGATACCCTGGTAGTCCACGCCGTAAACGATGGATACTAGCTGTCCGGGTCCTTGAGACCTGGGCGGCCAAGCGAAAGTGATAAGTATCCCACCTGGGGAGTACGTTCGCAAGAATGAAACTCAAAGGAATTGACGGGGGCCCGCACAAGCGGTGGAGCATGTGGTTTAATTCGATGATACGCGAGGAACCTTACCAGGGCTTAAATGCATTTTGACAGGGGTAGAGATACCTTTTCCTTCGGGCAATTTGCAAGGTGCTGCATGGTTGTCGTCAGCTCGTGCCGTGAGGTGTCAGGTTAAGTCCTATAACGAGCGCAACCCCTACCGTTAGTTGCCAGCGAGTCATGTCGGGGACTCTAACGGGACTGCCGGTGCAAACCGTGAGGAAGGTGGGGACGACGTCAAATCATCACGGCCCTTACGTCCTGGGCCACACACGTGCTACAATGGCCGGTACAGCGGGAAGCCATGCGGCAACGCAGAGCGGATCCACAAAACCGGTCACAGTTCGGATCGGGGTCTGCAACTCGACCCCGTGAAGCTGGAATCGCTAGTAATCGGATATCAGCCATGATCCGGTGAATACGTTCCCGGGCCTTGTACACACCGCCCGTCAAGCCATGGAAGCCGGGAGTGCCTGAAGTCCGTCACCGCAAGGAGCGGCCTAGGGCAAGATCGGTAACTAGGGCTAAGTCGTAACAAGGTAGCCGTACCGGAAGGTGCGGCTGGAACACCTCCTTTCTAGAGCTTCGGCCCGAGGAATTTAAAAAGGTCCCGACGCCTCGTTCTAAATATAATCTAAACTGTAGGTCAAAAAAGAAAGTCTCCACATTAATAATAATAGAATACTTCTTTTGGTACGAAGTACTAAGAGTGGTAGGGACAGTCCCATAGCTCAGCTGGTTAGAGCGCTACACTGATAATGTAGAGGTCGGCAGTTCGAGTCTGCCTGGGACTACAAGGAGCATCTTTAGATAGGTGCGCACGTTCATTGAGAATAAATATTGAAGGAAATTCTAGAAGTTGAGTAGTAGTTGGAGGCACTGACTACTAACTACTATGTACTAACTACTAGTATATGGGGGATTAGCTCAGCTGGCTAGAGCGCCTGCCTTGCACGCAGGAGGTCATCGGTTCGACTCCGATATTCTCCACCAGGTAATGCGAAGTGATATTGAATTATCGCGAGGTATTACATGAGGAGCCTTAAAGACGATTTTTAATTGTCCGAGGGCGACTCGCCACAAGTTCATTGACATATTGGGACAGGACGTATATCTTTAGGGATATATGTACTGAAGAAAAAGAAAACACGAATTTTTTAAGTAAAGAGTACGAATACGAATAGAACAAAAGGTCTGGCGACAAGCTAGATAAGGGCGTATGGGGAATGCCTAGGCTCTCAGAGGCGATGAAGGACGCGATAAGCTGCGAAAAGCTGCGGGGATCGGCACATACGATATGATCCGCAGGTATCCGAATGGGGCAACCCAGCATGTTGAAGACATGTTATCCGCAAGGAGGCAAACCCGGTGAACTGAAACATCTAAGTAGCCGGAGGAGGAGAAAACAAAAGTGATTCCGGGAGTAGCGGCGAGCGAAACCGGATTAGTCCAAACCGTACATGTTCCGGCATGTGCGGGGTTGTAGGACCGCGACATTCGAACAGTTATGAACTAGAACAAGTTGGAAAGCTTGGCCGCAGACGGTGATAGCCCGGTATAGGTAAAGACCTGCAAGATAGCGGTATCCTGAGTAGCGCGGGGCACGTGAAACCCTGTGTGAAACCGGCGGGACCATCCGCCAAGACTAAATACTCCTGAGAGACCGATAGTGAACCAGTACCGTGAGGGAAAGGTGAAAAGAACCGTGAACAACGGAGTGAAAAAGATCCTGAAACCATACGCTTACAAGCGGTCGGAGCCCTTCGGGGTGACGGCGTGCCTTTTGCATAATGAGCCTACGAGTTACTTTTACTGGCAAGGTTAAGGCCTTCAGGGCCGGAGCCGCAGCGAAAGCGAGTCTTAACAGGGCGCCACAGTCAGTAGTAGTAGACGCGAAACCGTGCGATCTACCCATGGGCAGGTTGAAGCTGTGGTAACACACAGTGGAGGACCGAACCCGTTGACGTTGAAAAGTCTTGGGATGACCTGTGGGTAGGGGTGAAAGGCCAATCAAGCTCGGAAATAGCTCGTACTCCCCGAAATGCATTTAGGTGCAGCGTGTAGATAGTTTTATAGAGGTAGAGCTACTGATTGGATGCGGGGGCTTCACCGCCTACCAATTCCTGACAAACTCCGAATGCTATAAAACGTTTCTGCGCAGTGAGGGCATGGGTGCTAAGGTCCATGTCCGAGAGGGAAAGAACCCAGACCATCAGCTAAGGTCCCAAAATATATGCTAAGTTGAAAAAACGCGGTGGAACTGCATTGACAGCCAGGATGTTGGCTTGGAAGCAGCCATTCATTTAAAGAGTGCGTAACAGCTCACTGGTCGAGCGGTTCCGCATGGATAATGATCGGGCATAAGCATATTACCGAAGCTATGGCTTTGTATTTATACAAGGGGTAGGGGAGCATTGTAGTGCCGTTGAAGGTGTACCTGCGAGGGATGCTGGAGGAGCTACAAACGAAAATGTAGGCATAAGTAACGATAATGCGGGCGAGAAACCCGCACGCCGAAAGACCAAGGTTTCCCCAGCTATGCTAATCAGCTGGGGGTCAGTCGGGACCTAACGCGGACCCGAAGGGGGAAGTGGATGGACAAGCAGTTAATATTCTGCTACCCGCACATCATTAAAAGCGACGGAGGCGAGAAGTTGGTGCGTGCAGACGGAATTGCACGTTGAAGCGAGTGGTAACACCGCGATAGTACACCGAGGCTACGGCCAAGGTGATAATCCAGCGTATCGACTTCCAAGAAAAGCGAGATGTGCGGCCCGTACCGTAAACCGACACAGGTGGTTGGGATGAGTATTCTAAGGCGCTCGAGAGATTCATGGCTAAGGAACTAGGCAAAATAGACCCGTAACTTCGGGAGAAGGGTCGCCCCGACGTCAAGTCGGGGCCGCAGTGAAGAGGTCCAGGCGACTGTTTATCAAAAACACAGGGCTCTGCAAAATCGAGAGATGAAGTATAGGGCCTGACACCTGCCCGGTGCTGGAAGGTTAAGGGGAGATGTGAATCCTTCGGGAGGAAGCATTGAACTGAAGCCCCAGTAAACGGCGGCCGTAACTATAACGGTCCTAAGGTAGCGAAATTCCTTGTCGGGTAAGTTCCGACCTGCACGAATGGTGCAACGATCTGGACACTGTCTCGGCCATGAGCTCGGTGAAATTGTAGTATCGGTGAAGATGCCGGTTACCCGCAGTGGGACGAAAAGACCCCGTGCACCTTTACTATAGCTTCGTATTGACCTTGGTCAAGCAATGTGTAGGATAGCTGGGAGACTTTGAAGGCGCACCGCCAGGTGTGTTGGAGTCGCCGTTGAAATACCAGCCTTTGCTTGTCCGGGGCCTAACCCTCCAAGAGGGAACAGTGCGTGGTGGGTAGTTTGACTGGGGTGGTCGCCTCCAAAAGAGTAACGGAGGCTTCTAAAGGTGCCCTCAGTACGGTCGGCAATCGTACGTAGAGTGCAATGGCACAAGGGCGCTTGACTGTGAGACATACAGGTCGAACAGGTTGGAAACAAGAGCATAGTGATCCGGTGGTTCCGCATGGAAGGGCCATCGCTCAAAGGATAAAAGGTACGCCGGGGATAACAGGCTGATCTCCCCCAAGAGCTCATATCGACGGGGGGGTTTGGCACCTCGATGTCGGCTCGTCACATCCTGGGGCTGGAGAAGGTCCCAAGGGTTGGGCTGTTCGCCCATTAAAGTGGCACGCGAGCTGGGTTCAGAACGTCGTGAGACAGTTCGGTCTCTATCTACTGCGGGCGTTAGAAATTCGAGCGGACCTGGCCCTAGTACGAGAGGACCGGGCCGGACCGACCGCTGGTGCACCGGTTGTCCCGCCAGGGGCATTGCCGGGTAGCTATGTCGGGATGGGATAAGCGCTGAAAGCATATAAGCGCGAAACCCGCCGCAAGATGAGATTTCTTTAAAGGACCGTGGGAGATGACCACGTTGATAGGCCATAGGTGCAACGGCAGTAATGTCGGTAGCCGAGTGGTACTAATTGTCCGTACGGCTTGCGCAACGTAAGTCCCTTCCCCGCTTCGGCAGGGAAGGGCGACAACCTTTTCTCTATAACATTCTGCCTTTTACTTAAAAGGAACGACGTTTTCTTTCTTCTACCTGTCCCATTATTTATGTCATACCCGTGACAGCGCAAAAGCAAGGTCGGGGTATTAAAATATTTAAAATTTAGGTGGCCATGGCGGCGGGGCCCACCCCTTTCCATTCCGAACAGGGAAGTTAAGCCCGCTAGCGCCGATGGTACTGCCAATAGGTGGGAGAGTAGGAAGCCGCCTTACTTCGAGGTCCCGATCAGTTTTACTGGTCGGGACCTTTTTTTTTGACCATGGC
>NZ_MWRZ01000027.1:0-5517 GCF_002211465.1 Zobellia sp. OII3
ACGCTTTCTTTTTCGTACCCGTACGGTGATCCTTGAATACCTTTCTGAACGGGATGACCTTGCCCTGTGGACAGATATAATGATCTTCGATTTCATTATACGTAAAACCCGTGGGGCCGCCCTTGTAGGTGTCATGGGGCGGAATGAAGCTCTTTAACCCTGTTTTCTCCAAAAAGGCATAGTTCCCGCCACTGCTGTAACCAGTGTCCGCTACGCAGTTCTCCCAGACCAGGCCCTGCTTCCACAACCTTGCCCGAAGTCTTTGGACGATATCCGGCAACTGTTGGTTGTCCTTCCCGTCCGCATGGTAGGCCCTGATGTCCGTAATGACGTGGTGGGCCGTATCAACGCTCAATTGGCTCAGGTAGTTCAGTTTTCTGGCCTTGCCCGGTTTTACGCTGATGCGTGCATCGGGGTCCGTGGGGCTGTAGTGCGTTTTGTTGCTCGTATACTTGGCCCCCTTGTTCTTGGCGCCCGGGCGTTGGTCCTGGTCCTTCGCCCATTTTTTGTTCCTGCCCTTTATCGCCGCCAGTTCGTTCTTGCCGGCACTAACGCTGCGCTGGCCCTTGTCGGAGCTGTCGTTCTTGCTCTTGCGATGGGGTTCCCCTTTGTCCATTGCACTCAGGACACGTACCTTGCGCAGGTGTTCGTCCAGTTCCTCTTCGGGCACCTTAAGCTCCAAGGTGTCCATGCTCGCGTTGGCCTTCACAGGTGCGGAATCTATGGCCTGGGTATGGCCGCTGACCATGCCCTTCTCCACGCACATACTCAACACCTTGGTGAAGACTTCCTCGAAGACACTTTCGGGGAACAGTTGGCGCGTACGGCTTATCGTACTGTGCCAGGGGAGCTCCTCGTCTATATCGTACCCTATGAAATAAAGGATGTCCAACCGTAGGGAACAATGGGCCATGAGCTTGCGGTCGCTTATGATGTTCTCCAGATAGCCCACAAGGCAGAGCTTGAAGAAGACCACTGGGTCTATGCTCTTTTGGCCGCTGTTCCCGTAATAGCCTTCGGTAAGGCCGTAAAGGAAGCGTAGCTCCAAAACCTCTTTCAACCGCCTGTAGAAATTGTTCTTGGGGATTCGCTCGCTCAACTGGAAATGGGCGAACAGTTTTTCTTGATACTCCTTTTTTCCCTGCATACCTAAAATTAACGACCCAACGTTAAGATCTCCTTTAGCCTATGTGGTTTTTTCGTTAACTTGTGCAACAGGCACAATACCTATAGCAAATAGGGCATAAAGTGCTAAATTTAAAGGCTTGGACTTGTTTACTAAGTCCGCCAAATCTTTTGGATTTGGCATTTAAAAAAAGAAAAATAATACAAAAAAAAGCTATGGCTCGTAGACCAGACGGAAACGAAAAGTTTCCTTGCCTGCCCTACTTGCCATAGCCGTGACCGTTGGCATTAATACGAGAAAAACTAAATGACAAATAATTACAATTCGGAAGTAAATGCTGGAGTTCATACTAATATTGGTATGGATTTTCAAAAGAACTGTACTATTTACTTGTTTCTCGAAAAATACAATCAATTACAAAACCAAAAGTATTTTATAATATTAGAACATTTAGAGGACGTAATTTTTGGATACCTTGATAATCAAACTGAACTTTCAAAAATTGAGACTTATCAAGCTAAAAAGTCAACCTCAAAATGGACAAATAGTGGTTTATTAGAAATTATTAAAAAAATCACTGAAACCAGTCAATCAGTATTGAATGACCCACACCCAAAAACATCAGATTTTAGTCAGGACAACTTTTTTGCGACCAATAATACAATAGAACTTAAATGCAAAGTTAATAAACAACAATACTCTTGTCTTGTAAATGAAGCTACTGAACATTATAAGTATTCTGATTTAGACCAAAACATTAAGAATAAAATTGAAAAAGGTTCTAAAGATGTAAGTTTTACATCAGAAAACATATCCAATTTCGATACTCTTAATTTTAGATTTATTGATTTAGGCAGAACACCAAAAGCACAATTAGAGCAACTCAATGGGAAATTTGTATCTGTATTTGGAAATGATATAGCTGACCATAAAGCTGCATTACACACATTTTACTTTGCTTTGGTGGAAATTGAAAGAGAGTTTAATCAAGGTAACGTTGCGAAATTAAGCGATAATAAAAAAAGGATTGACTCTAACCAAATCGATTCATTAATCAATATTCTAACAAATAAGAAAAAAGCATTCGATTTTTGGAGAGAAAAAAAAGATGAATTGTGTGAAGAACTCAATATCAATCTATTTGATGTAACAATGTTTGAACTTCATTATGAAAATAGCTTTGATAAGTTCAAAGACATTAATGAAAGTGAACATAATAAAATTTTTGATTTTGTAGTAAATAATAAAACTATATTTAAATCTCACTTCACAGATAGAGCTTGTATTTCAAGTTATCATTCCAAATTTAACAAAGAAAAATCCACAACATTATCCGAATTACAGCTTAAAGCTGCAATTGCGGCAGCATATATTGAAGTTAAAAATACTTTATGAAAACAACATTAGATATAAATAGTATTCTTGTTTACAGCGAAGAGAACAATAAATTCTTTCATACCGAATTTAAAGACAAGCTAAACGTTATCTACGGTAAAAATACAGCAGGAAAAAGTACTCTAATTCAGCTAATTCTTTTTGCATTTGGGATAAATGACAATAAAATTAAACTGGCCGAAATTCTAGCTGAACAGATTTTTGTTAGACTTGATTGTACAGTTAAAAAAGAACAAGAAGAAAAGAATTACGTTTTTATAAGACAAGATGAAACACTCTTAATTAAAGATGAAAATGAAAAAGTTTTAAGATTTAATGGTATAAGTAGTGATAATTCTGCTGAACACGTGAAACTAAAAAAATACTTTAATAACTTATTCAATTTCAATTTATTATTAGAATCAAATAGTGGAATATCAGACGCACCAATAGAAACCATTTTCTTGCCCTATTATGTCTCTCAAGAAGTTGGTTGGGTTTACTTGCGTAAATCCTTTAGTAACCTCAATTTTTACAAAAATTTCAAAGAGGACTTTCTTGATTATTATTTAGGTATAGAGAATATTATTGATAGGGGTGAAAAACGAAAAATTGAAAAAGAAATAAATAGACTTCAGCAACAGATTAGGTTTTATACCGATGTCGAAAAAGATAACCAAGACTTAAAACTTGCAAACGTAATTGACCAAACACTTGAAGGTAAGGCAAATGAACTAATATCTAACATTTCAGAGAAAAAAAACAAATTACTTGATTTAGAAAACACTTATGTTTCAGATTCAAATAAATTGACTTTCCTAAATCAACGTTTATCAGTAGTTTCTAAAGTAAAACGAAACCATAAAAATCAGGAACCAGGAAAAGATAACTGTCCTACTTGTTCTCAAATTTTACCTTCAAAAATCGAAGATGTTTATTCATTTTTTCAAGAAGAAAATGATACAATTAGTTTGCAAAGAGATTTAAAAGATAAAGTCAAAAAGTTACAATCAAGATTAAATTCTTTAAACAAAAAGATTGAATCTCATCGTGCTGACATAAAATCTTCATATCTAACATTTAATAAATACTCTGAAAATGGATTAACACTTGAAAGGTATCTTGATAGTAAAGCAAACATTCAACTATTTGAGAATTTAACCAAACAAATAGGTCAATTAACAATTGATTTAGAAAGCGAAAAAGAAAAATTAAAGGAGTATAAAACAGACGAAGAAATACTTATTGAAAGAAGTAAAAAGAGCAAAATATTTAAGGATAAGTACTTTACTAATAATGCAAGTCTAGTTTTACCTTCACTAGATGAAGAAAGGTTTTATCAATTATATGAAATATCATCCTTTCCATTTCAAGGTGTACAACTACATCTTGCAGTTTTAAGTTATCATTTTGCTTTCAATTATTTATTAACCAAAACTAGTGATATTCATAGATTACCATTTATACTGGATAGCGTATTTAAAGAAGACATTGAACAAGGGAATAAAAATAAAATATTGAGATTTATCAATGAAAACTTCCCAAAAGATACTCAAACTATTTTATCAATAGCTGATGATAAAAATGTTGATTCTAAAATTGAAGAATATAAGAATGAGATATTTAAAGATAATGCTCATATGATTTGCATTGGAAATGGAACAGAAGAAAAAGCGCTTCTAAAAGATAACGATGATTCTCAAAAGGAATTGATTAAAAATAGTTTTGAAATATTAGAGACAATTTAAAAGTACTAATGCCAATCGAGTGGATGGCTCCGCCATCAAATGACGGAGTGCACCCCTCACACCACCGTACGTACGGGTCTCGTATACGGCGGTTCGTAAATCATCAAACCAAGGCTCTTTTCACCCTTGGCACTATCTTCTAATTTAGGCATAGGCTACAACATGTGCTCCTATGCGAATTTTGAAGAGAATTACGTTCGGTCCTTCCTTGTTTGTGAGACCTCTAGGGTGCTGCCTTAGCTCGTTTCCCGTAAGTACTATGACCTCTGCTGACTTCTCCATGTAGCTACACGTAACTTTGGAGACCTCCCCAGAGCCTGCCCCGATCTTTATCGGGGTAAGAACATCTTCTTTCGCTCGATCCCCGCCGTATCTACATATCTACCCTTTTGATGTTCTTAGAGCGTTACAATGATGTGCTTGCTTACCCAAGTAAATATGCCTCTGTATACGGTTCCTGTTCGTCAGTACCGAGTTTTGTAGTCTCGCTTTCTTCAGATGTAACTTCGCAGTTACCACCCTTGCGACTTACTAATGCTTCCAGACGTTACTCCAGCGCATAAGGGACTTGCACCCTCTAGATTAATTAACTACTTTTCTGTAGTTAAAAGATGCCCATACTGGGCACACACAAGGTGTATAGTGCATGGCTTCCTAACGTCAGCCACGACACCATACACAGAACGTTACCCAACATTTTGACCAAAAAAACAACCAATGAAAATAACCTTACTTAAAATCCTATTTGGTATACTTGCTTTCATAATCGCCGCAATATTTTCAGCTATGATTATTACATTTCTTTTGAGTAAAATAACTCCGAATGAAATTATCTTAAACGTAGTACAATTATTTTTAGCAATAATAATTACCGTTGTAATTTACAGGTATATGGTAAAGTATTTATTGAAAGTAAATGAATGAAATAGTATTAGAGTTATCAATAATAGAAGGATTTGAGTTCTCAATAATATACAATCAAAATTGAAAAGGGTTAAAGGGCTAAAGAAGTTTACGTAAAAGGACTTCACTCAAACGCAACTGTCGTGTTGATGGACTTTTAACAAGTTTGCGCAATTGGACTTATCACTCAAACGCAACTGTTGAGTTGATGGATTTGACCTTTGGATTGAAAAACTAACTCGGACGGAAAAAACGTTGGGTAACAAAGAAACGCTGCACAACTCGTCATCGGGAATAAATTGATGGTTTTTGAATTATTTGAGACAACTAAAACCCAATTTATCAATTAGTTACGCATTACAAAAA
>NZ_MWRZ01000028.1:0-2446 GCF_002211465.1 Zobellia sp. OII3
CTATGCAGATTAAAGAATCGCCCGAACTCTATGATGTTATCATCGTTGGTTCGGGAGCGGGTGGCGGTATGGCCACCAAGCAATTGGCCGATGCGGGCCTCAAGGTCGCGGTGGTCGAGGCGGGCCCCTTTTTCGACCCGGCCGATCCGAAGACCATGACCCAATTGAAGAACCCCTACGATTCCCCCAGGCGGGGCGCCGGCACGGACCGTGCCTTCGGGGAGTTCGACATGTCCTATGGCGATTGGCACGTTGACGGCGAACCCTACACCCATGCCGAGGGCACGACCTTCAAATGGTGGCGTTCGCGCATGCTCGGTGGCCGTACCAACCACTGGGGCCGTATATCGCTACGTTTCGGGCCGAAGGATTTCAAGGGCAAGACCCGCGATGGTCATGGCGAGGACTGGCCCATCGGTTACGATGACGTAAAACCGTACTACGACAAGGTCGACAAACTGATCGGGGTCTTCGGCACCAACGAGGGACTGGAGAACGATCCCGACGGTTTTTTCCTGCCTCCCCCAAAGCCTAGGCTCCACGAGCTTTTTTATATAAAGGGCGCCAAGAAATCGGGCATTCCCGTGATCCCCGGCCGGCTATCGATGCTTACCAAGCGCATCAACAACGAACGCGGGGTCTGCTTTTACTGCGGGCAGTGCAACCGCTCCTGTTCCATATATGCCGATTTCTCGGCCGGGAGCTGCCTTATCTTCCCGGCACAGAAGAACGGCGGACAGGTAAAGCTGTACGTCAACGCCATGGTACGCGAGGTCACCACCGATGAGGAGGGAAGGGCCACCGGGGTATCGTACATCGACAAGGAGGACAGGAAGGAATACAAGCTAAGGGGAAAGATCGTCGTATTGGCGGCCTCCGCCTGTAGCTCGGCGCGGATCCTTCTCAACAGCAAGAGCAAGCAGCACCCCAACGGACTGGGCAACAGCAGCAACCTGGTGGGAAGGTACCTGCACGACTCGACGGGCAGTAGCGGCGCGGCGTTCGTCCCGGGCCTCATGGACCGCGACGTGTCCTATAACGAGGACGGGGTCGGCGGCATGCACGTTTACTCGCCCTGGTGGGGCGACAACAACAAACTGGACTTCCCCCGCGGCTACCACATCGAGGTATGGGGGGGCATGGGCCAGCCCAACTACGGCTTCGGCTTCGACCAGGACAATTTCAACAAGCTCATGGGCCTGCCCACGGGCGGCTACGGCGACAAGCTCAGGGACGAGGTCAAAAGGTACTATGGCGCCGTAGTGGGCTTCGGCGGAAGGGGCGAGGGCCTAGCGGTAAAGGACAACTATTGCGAGATCGACCCCACCACGGTCGACGATTACGGTATCCCCGTACTGAAGTTCAACTATAAGTGGTCCGATATCGAAGTGCGCCAGGCCAAGCACATGCAGGATACCTTCGAGGAGATCACCCATAACATGGGCGGCATCTATCTCAACAAACCCGGCAAGGACAGGGACTATGGCCTCCATGCCCCGGGCGAGATCATCCACGAGGTGGGCACCACGCGTATGGGCGACGACCCCAGGACCTCGGTGACCAACAGGTTCAACCAACTCCACGACGTCGACAATGTCTTTATCGTCGATGCGGGCCCCTTTGTATCACAGGCCGACAAGAACTGTACATGGACCATTTTGGCCCTGTCGTGGAGGGCATCGGATTATATCATCGAACAGATCAAAAAACAAAACCTATAGCCTAAGATGGACAGAAGAAAGAGTATACAGACCATGATCCTAGGTGCGGGGGCTTCCGCACTTGCCTTCCACGGATGTAAGGGCGAAGGGGACGGGAAGACGGAAGTGGCCGTTCAGGAAGCAGCGCAGCCCCATTATTTCGGGCGTACGCCCAAGGAACTCGAGCGTATCGAAAAGCTCAATGCCGAGCGCTTGTTCAACGAACACGAAATGGAGACCATCGCCGTGCTCAGCACGGTGATCCTTCCCCCCAAGGAACCCTTTGGAGGGCCCTTGGAGGCCGACGTGCCCGAATTCATAGAGTTTATCGGAAAGGACATGCCCGATATGCAGAACACCCTTTTGGGAGGGCTGATGTGGCTCGACCACCGGAGCAATACCGAATTCGGGACCGAGTTCAAGACGGCCACCCTCGAACAGCAGAAACAGATCCTCGATACCATCTGTTATCAGGATATGGACGTCCCCCTGGACGAACAGCCCTTGGAGATACAGTTCTTCGCCCTTATGCGGAACCTGGTGGTCACCGGGTATTACACCTCCAAGGTGGGCATAGCCGACCTGGGCTACAAGGGGAACTCGCCCAACGTTTGGGACGGGGTGCCCGACGAGGTGCTCAAGAAGCACGGCGTGGAATACGATCCCGAATGGATCGCCAAATGTGTCGACCAAAGCAAAAGGAACGACATTGCCGAATGGGACGAAAATGGAAATCTTTTGACATA
>NZ_MWRZ01000029.1:0-1951 GCF_002211465.1 Zobellia sp. OII3
AAGATAGTGCCAAGGGTGAAAAGAGCCTTGGTTTGATGATTTACGAACCGCCGTATACGAGACCCGTACGTACGGTGGTGTGAGGGGTGCACTCCGTCATTTGATGGCGGAGCCATCCACTCGATTAGCGTTTCGTTGTTATTTCTTTTTCATTACTTCTAATGCTGTACTTAATAAATCCTTGGCTGTTTCATAAATTGTGTTGTCCTCTTTAGTTTTTTTAGTCTTATAAATTGTCGGTGATTTGTAAATACCAGATACGGAATTTAGAATTAATTCATCTTTTAAGTCCTCTTTCTCAATTATGTCAGAATAAGCTTTGATTGTTAATGCAACTGCAGATTTAAAAGCGTATTCTTCTTGAAAATTTCTTTCTTTATTGTATTGGGCAATGGCATAAAAAAGCAGAAAAAAGAATGGTAACGTTTTTATTGAATTTGTTATCAGTCTAATTGTTGAAAGCTCGTTTGGGACATCTCCTAGAATGCCAAATGCATTCGTAAATATTACTAATATTGCACCAAAAGTAAGAACAGCCATCGCAATTACAATCCATAACCATTTACCTACAGGTTTCTCAAGTTCTTTTTTTCTTTGTTTAAATGTTTCAAATAACGAAGCTCCTACCTCACGACCTATTAATTCATCCAGATAATCATTTCGCTCTTCAAAATATTCCTTTTTACTTTCAACAAATTCCAATTTTTTGTTGAAGTCGGCAATTTGAGTTTCAACTTCAACTATCTTCTTTTCTAGCGTAACTTCAATTTTTTTAAATGTCTGAGTTTGTTTCTCGAAATATGAATCTTGATTTTCGCTTTTCTTTTTCTGATTATCTAAATTTTGTGTTTGTTGATTTAAAAGTCCATTGATTTTTTCGTTTGTTGAAGTGGCTTTTGTTAAAAGTTGAGTTATTTGGTTTGAATTTGAATTTGATGTCTGGAGATTATTAGTTATCTGTTGAAGTTCTTTATTCTTCTGATTGATGAGATTTTGAATTTCTTCTTTCTTTTTATTAAGCTCATCAACCATCAATTTGTAGTTCTCTCCATACTTTCCAAGCTGTTTACTTATTAAATCTAACTGGTCCTTTAATTCAGTTATTTTAATTTCACTCGCTTTATGATATTTTCGAGTCGATTTATCCCAAAATCCATTTGCAATTTGGTAGTAAACCAATCGATTAATAAATGAAACAGAACTGTTTAAATTGGTGTGGGTTTTACCTCCCAATTGACTTGCAAGGTTTTGAAAATCACTTTTAAGATTGCCACTCCCAAATTCATTTTGATAATTGTATTGAAATGGAAGAAAATGTCCATTCTCTTCAAATTCAATTTTGAATTGTTTAATTAGCCTTTTTAACGTTGAAACAAATTCTGGAACTTTATACTGTCCAATTGAAATATTTTCAATATCCTGGTCTTTAAATATTTCGGAAACTAATGAGTTTATTTCAAGTTGTTCAATATTTGAAATTCGCGCTTTTAAATCATTAATTTGATTTGTATTCACAAGTATTGGTTTTTATTCAATGTTAGTTAAGGTCTCTGATTCATAATGAACGCTAACGGTTGAGCTATGAACAGTACGGGAGCAAACTAGCGTTTGCTTTCCGCCATGCACATAGCGAAATCTTTTTGTTTTGATTTATTTTTTTTCTTTCCAGAGCAAAATCCAAAAGATTTTGCGGTCTTCATAAAAATATACAAATCCAGCGATTAAGCCCGAAGCCCGTATTGTTTATAGGTTGTGTGCTTGTTGCGCAACTATGAATACCATCAATACGTACTTGTTAAGTTATTTTTTATAAGATGTAACTAGCTGACATATTGAGTTTTAATATTTCTAATAATTCAAAAACCATCAATTTATTCCCGATGACGAGTTGTGCAACGGTTACTTTTGTTGTGGCTAGTTATTTTTCCGTTTCAAATTCGTTACACTAATC